>NZ_JBVHEG010000010.1:2841-100974 GCF_055562975.1 Streptomyces sp. NPDC014907
CCACCGGATTGTTCAGCGGAGCGGCAGTGGCCGGGCCGTCCTCACCGCCGAAGTCCGCCGCCCCGGTCCCGGCGACCGTGCTGATCGTCCCGTCCACCGCGACCTTCCGGACCCGGTTGTTGCTGCTGTCGGCGACGTAGAGGTTGCCCGCGCGGTCCACGGCGAGCCCCACCGGATTGTTCAGCGGAGCGGCAGTGGCCGGGCCGTCCTCACCGCCGAAGTCCGCCGCCCCGGTCCCGGCGACCGTGCTGATCGTCCCGTCCGCCGCGACCTTCCGGACCCGGTTGTTGCTGCTGTCGGCGACGTAGAGGTTGCCCGCGCGGTCCACCGCCAGGGCCTGGGGGCGGTTCAGCCGGGCCGAGGCCGCCGGCCCGCCGTCCCCCTCGGAGCCCGCGGTCCTGGTCCCCGCGACCGTGCTGATCTGTCCGTCGGCCGTGATCTTCCGGACCCGGTGACTGTTGTACTCGGCGACGTAGAGGGTGCCGTCGCCGTCCACCGCGAGCCCGAACGGGACGTTCAACTGGGCGGCGGTGGCGGGGCCGCCGTCACCGCCGAAACCCGTCCTGCCCGTCCCGGCGACCGTGCTGATCGTCCCGTCCACCGCGACCTTCCGGACCCGGTTGTTGTTGCTGTCGGCGATGTAGAGGTTGCCCGCGCCGTCCACCGCCACGTCCCGCGGCCAGTTCAGTTCCGCCGAGGCGGCGGGGCCGTCGTCTCCCCGTGGACCTGCGGTTCCGGTCCCCGCGACCGTGCTGATCGTCCCGTCGGCCGTGATCTTCCGGACCCGGTGATTGCCGTGGTCGGAGAAGTAGAGGGTGCCGGCGCCGTCCAGCGCGATCCCGTACGGATAGTTCAACCGGGCCGAGGTGGCGGGCCCTTCGTCCCCTTCGAATCCGCCGGCCCCGGTCCCGGCGACCGTGCTGATCGGAGGAGCGAAGCCCTTCTCACCGGTGGGCTCCGCGTGGGTGGTGCTCATCGTCGTCCCTTCGTCCGCCCCGCCGCAGAATGCTTCGTTCCGTCTTTTGAAACGCGCAGGAGCGCCCACAGGAGCACCGGCGGGAAGGGCCGCTCCTGAGTGATCCGCGCGACGCGCGTCGTCGGGGCACGCCGTACCGCGGTGAGCCGGTGCGTTCCGTGGCCGTCCCCGGCCGCGGATCCCGTGCCCGCTCCTGCCCCGGGCGGGAAAGGACCGGGCCGGGTGGTGGTTCCCGGCGCGCCGGGTCACCGGCCGGAGGCACGGGCGTCCGGTCAGAGGTTGTACCGGTCGATCCTCAGGACCCAGTTCTGGAAACCCGCCGTCGTGCCGGTCGATGCCTTTACCTTCACGCGGGCGGTGACGTCGCGTTTGGGGAAGGCCGGCTGGAACTCGGCGACACGGATCAGGGTGTGGGAGGACCACTCCGGGTTGCCCCGGGCCGTCACGAACCGGTGGTTGGTGCTGACCGGGGCGGCCTGGTCGTTGCCGAAGAACACGGTGGCGTTGACGACCGCGTTGTGATCGGGGTGGGAGGCGAGGGCCTCGGCACTGAACGTCGCCACGAAGATCGCCCCGTACGAGGCGGCACCCTGCCCGATCTCCAGGTGGATGGTGGCGCCGGGCAGGTCGGTCCAGGTGCCGACCATGGCCTCCCAGCGGGCCTCGTCCCAGACGAGGAGGGTGTCGTCCGGCGCCCGGTTGGTGGCCAGGGGGGTGCGGGCGGGAGCGGGCGTGCTCATGGGGGCGGTTCCTCTGTATCGGCGGCAGGAAGCGATGTCTCGTGCGGAGAACTCCCCATCGGGCAGAGCCGCGATTCCTCCTGCCGGAACGCGGAGCGCTTGAACGCAATCATTCGGCCAGGGAAACGGCGGAGGAGCCGCCCGGCGCCCTGGCCGAAGGGATCAAAAAATGGCGTACTTCATCTCAAGCGGCCCTTCGACGATCAAAGAATCGATTCGGCATTCGCCTCCAAGAACGGCGCGAAGGACGTCCTCCCGCCTCGACGGCCTACAAATCTGTCTCAATCTCCGCCGCCCAAATGGTGAGAGCGCCACTCCACTCATGAGCAGAACCGTCACTTCGAAACAAGACCTCCTGCTTCCACCAACCGGCTACCGGGCCACCGGGAATCACGACACCTCCGCCCGCCACGCCTGCAGAGAATTCCCGGACCACACACGATTCGCCCCCCGGGGGTTCGCACCGGGGCCCCGATGCCCTGTCGGGATCGTCGCAGCCCCGGTCTTCGGAGCCCGGGCCTGCGGTGGGCAGGGCGGGGCATGCAGCGCGGCGCACCGTGGTCCTTGTCGGGGCTTCGTCCTGTCACAGCCCCTATGGCGACGGATACGAAGGGGTGGTCCTGACCGGGTGGAACACCTCACGAGCAGCGTGACGTTCGAGGCACCGGACGATGTCGCGCCGGGTCTTGCCCTGTCGGGTACGGCCCCCGTCGTACCCCTGGGTGCGCGGGCCGAAGCGCGGGCGGATCCGCACGATCCGGCCCGGGGCGCGTTCTCCGCACGGACGGAGGGGGTCGACGCCGGGCCTCCTTCGTCTCGGACCCCGCCCAACCGGCGTCCCTCCTCCGACCCGGAGCGGGTCGCCGCGGGCGCCGGGATCGCGGACCCCGCCTTCCACGAGGTGTACCACCCCCTGCCTGGAGGCCGTCCGGGCCTACCGCGAGGCCGTCCGCGACGAACCGGAGGGCCCGGTCCTCGCCCCGGCCGACTTCGGCTGGTCCGCGCGGGACGGCCGCGAACGCTGCCCGCACCGCGCGGGAGGCGCGGACGCGGCGGGAGCCCGTACCGCCGGCCGCGCTCCCGGCCGACGCCGAGCGCGGGCGTCGCGGGTAGCGTGAGCGCCTGCCGCGGGGAAGGTCCGTGCGGCCGTCCGTGCGAGGGGACCGCGATGAGCGAACCGACGAAGCCCGTGGCCGAGGCCCCGGAGGGCGACCCGCCCACCGACCTGACCGTCCGGGACCTGGTGATCGGGGACGGGCCCGAGGCGCGGCCGGGCAGGGTCGTCCGGGTCCACTACGTGGGGGTCGCGTTCGCCTCCGGGAAGGAGTTCGACTCCTCCTGGGAGCAGGACCGGCCGTTCAAGTTCGCCGTGGGCGGCGGCAAGGCCGTCAAGGGACTGGACCGGGGGGTGAGGGGGATGAGGGCCGGCGGCCGACGCGAGATCGTCGTTCCCCCGCGCCTCGGTTACGGCAGGCAGTCGCCCTCTCCGCTGATCCCGGCGGGCTCGACGCTGGTCTTCGTCGTGGACCTGCTCACGGTCGTGGGCGGACCCGCCGGAACGGGGTCCTGAGGGGTGCCCCGTGAAAGGGGTGTGAGCCGTCGGACGGTTCGCCCGCGGAGGCTCGGTTCCGGTGGGGGACGACCGGCCGTTCCGTCCGGCACGAAGGCGTAATGCGTGAGGACCGACGACGTGACCGGCGGCATCTCGCCGCGTCCCTGACCGAGGACGACATCCCGGCGCTCCTCGAGATCCGGTTCGACGGGGCCGCCCGGCACCTCGCGGCCCTCACCGGCGCCGGGGCAGCCCGCGACGCCAACGCCTTCCGGCGGAAACACCGGGAGATCCCGGCCGACGACGCGATCGTCGACCGGGACGTCGAGACCCACGGTGGGATCGTCGGCAGCGTTCAGCTCGGCGAGCAGGAACCGGTGCGGCTGCTCGAAGGCGCCGGCGCCCGCAAGTCATCGTCCACGATCCACGGCCGGGAAGTCACGCCATCCCGAACGGCCGAATCGACACACCGGTCACGGCCGGCCAGGACCATTCAACAAGACCGTGTCACGAGCTCCGGGGGAGAACCCTCGTGACCGTGAAGACCATCCGGCCGTTCCACCACGCCTGCGGTCACCAGGACGACCGCGACCTGTCCGACCGCCCGGCCGCCGGGCGGGCTTCGCCGAGTGGCTCGCCGAGCAGAAGTGCACCGACCGCCGCGAGACACGAGCCGGCCTCCGTCCCGCACCGCTTCGACCCGCCTGCGGCATCATCTGCTGGCGACGGCTCCGCACCTCATTCGGAAACGATCAGTAAAAACAGCGGGGTTTTTACCGATGGCGGAAAGGCCGCTCTCGAGGACATCCGGTTCCAGGTCCGGGGCTCTGGCTCGGCTTCGGGGCCAGAGCCCCGGAAGGAGCAGCAGATGCTTACGCGACACCCGGAGGCGCTTCTGGGCCTGTGGGAATCGAACGAGGACAGCGCGGGCTGTCGCGGAGTACCCCGCGACTGGCACGGCCCGCGTCGTACCCCTGGGTGCGCGGGCCGAAGCGCGGGCGTATCCGCACGATCCGGCCCAGGGCGCGTTCTCCGCGCGGACGGAGACGAGCCGCAGGCGAACGCCACCACCGGGCATCCTCGCCCCCGCCCCCGTGGCACCGGACGAGGGCGACGGGAGGGAGCCGGCCGGATGACGCCGGTCCCCGTCGGCCGGATGACGCCTCCCGTGGCGGGCGCCGGGCGATTCCCCGCCCGGCGCCCGTTCCCGGCCCTACGGCCGGCGGGAACCCTTGCCCCGCGCGTCGACCGCCCGCGCCACTGCCGCGGCGAAGTCCCGGACGTCCTCTTCCGTGGTGTCGAACGAACACATCAGGCGCACTTCGTTCCGGTTCTTTTCGTCGGGGCGGAGGTCGTACCGTCCGGAAAGCGCGGCCAGGACGGTTCCGGGGAGGACGACGAACACGGAGTTGGCCTCGACCGGCCGGACGACCGTCACCCCTTCCACCCCTGCGAGGAGGGAGCCCAGGCGTTCCGCCATGGCGTTCGCGTGAGCCGCGTTGCGGTGCCACAGGTCTCCGCCGAGAAGCGCCTCGAACTGGACGGAGAGGAAGCGCATCTTGGAGGCGAGCTGCGTGGTGCGCTTGCGCAGGCGGGCCGTGCCCGAGACACGGGACGGGTCGAGGACCACCACGCACTCGCCGAAGAGGAGACCGTTCTTGGTACCGCCGAAGGACAGGACGTCCACCCCCGCGTCCGTCGTGCAGGCCGACAGGGGGACGCCCAGGGACGCGGCCGCGTTCGCGAGGCGTGCCCCGTCCATGTGCACGGCGAGACCGTGCGCGTGGGCGCGCGCGGCGAGATCGCGGACCTCCTCCGGGGTGTAGCAGGTTCCCCGTTCCGTGGCCTGGGTCAGGGAAAGAACCTGCGGCCGGGCGCTGTGCTCGTCCACCGAAGCCTCCAGCAGGGCTTCCACCGCCCGGGGCCCGATCTTCCCGTCCGCGGAGGGGACTCCGAGCAGTTTCAGTCCCGCGACGTGTTCCGGCCCTCCTCCCTCCTCCTGGTTCACGTGGGCCCGCTCGGCGCAGACGACCGCACCCCACCGGCTCGTGACGGCCTGCAGCGCGACGACGTTCGCTCCGGTGCCGTTGAAGACCGGGAAGACCTCGGCGGCGGGTCCGAAATGGCGGCGGAAGGTGTCCTTCAGGCGGGCGGTGTAGCCGTCCTGCCCGTAGGCCCCCTGGTGCCCCCCGTTCGCGAGGAGCAGTGCGGAGAAGACCTCCGGGTGGGCGCCCGAGCAGTTGTCGCTCGTGAAGCCGCGCCGCTCGGGGTCGTGGCGGAGGACCGCGCGGGTGGAGGGCGACGAGCGCCGTGCGGGGGGCGGCACGCGGGCCGGTGGGATGCTCCCGGCGGACGCGTCCCCTCTTCAACCGCCGTCGACGTAGTTCCAGTACGGGTCGACGAGCGCCCCGAGCTGCCGGGCGGTGTGGAGGATGCGCGCGGGCTCCTCCCCACGGGCCAGACCGTACTCGAGGACCTCCAGGGTTCCTTCGGCGACCTCCGGAGGTGGCCGGTCGCCCCAGGACTCCATGTAGGTGAGGACGGGGCGCGGGGCGTCCGGCAGCTCCCGGGAGGCGTCGACGATGCGGGAGAAGAGCGTGCACCAGGTCGAGAGGTCCGTGTGGAGGTAGAGGGCGGCTTCGGCGGGGCCGGCCTGGGTGCCCATCCAGGTCAGGTCGCGCACCACGCGGAAGAGCCCCTGGTCGACCGGCACCGGCGGGATGTCGGGACCGGAGACGCCGACGGACGGAGCCGCCTCGCGCAGCAGGCCGCGCGCGGTGGCGATGGTGTGCTGGACGAACGAGAACATGGTGGCCGGTATCTCGTGGCGGTGCCGGGCCACCAGGAGGGCGTAGGTGGACAGTTCGGCCTCCTGGCACTGGTACTCGGCCAGCAGGATCCTCCTGAAGTGCTCGGGACGGATCCGACCGGACCGCGCCAGTTCGACGAGCCGGTTGCCGCTGACGAACCGTTCGACGTCCGGTTTCGTCGCTTCGACGAGCTGTTCGGGTTCCACGGGGTTCTCCTTTGCCGGTGCGGAGGGGGAGGGAAGGGCCGGGGCGGGACGCGCGCCCGGCGTGATCGTGGCCGGTTCCCGGACCACCGGGCGCCCCCGCTGGATCACGTGCCGCACGCGGCCGACGGCGGTGATGTCCCGGAACGGATCGCCTTCGAGGGCGACGAGGTCGGCGGCGGCCCCGGGGGTGAGGGTGCCCAGGTCGGGCCGGCCGAGGAGGTCGGCCGCGACGCTCGTGGCCGCCCGCAGGGCGCGCAGGGCGGTGTACCCGTGGTCCATCAGGGTGGGGAACTCGCGCCAGTTCTCGGCGTGCGGGAACATCCCGGCGTCGGTCCCGAACGCCGTCTTCACGTCCGTCCGGGCGGGCCGGAGGAGTCCTTCGCGCAGCGCCTCGGCGTGTTTCCGGTAGTTCTCGCGGACGAGGGCGGTGGAGTCGTCCCAGAAGGCGTCGTCGTCGATCCGGTCGAGGAAGCGGGTCTGGACGTAGTGGGTGGGCACCAGGAACGTGCCCGCCTCCTCCATCGCCCGGTAGGTGGGCGGGGTGGCGAAGCAGCCGTGTTCCACGCTGCGCACCCCCGCGGCGACGGCCCGCAGGACGGCGCGGTCGGTGAAGACGTGGGCCGCGCAGGGCAGGCCGAGGTCGTCGGCGGTGGCGACGATGGTCTCCACCTCGACGCGCGAGTAGGAGGTGCTGGTGGGGCTGTCCACCGGTGAGGAGAATCCGCCGCCGCCGGCGAACTTGATCCAGTCGGCTCCCGCGCGGGACTGCTCGCGCACCGCGCGGCGCAGTCCCTCGACGCCCTGGGCCAGGGTTCCGATCCGGTGTCCGTAGCGCTGGGCGAGGTCGGGCTTCTTGTCGCCGTGACCGCCGGGCGGGGACAGGATGTTGGGGGCCGCGAGGATGCGCGGTCCCTCGATCAGGCCGTCCTCGACCGCGTCGCGCAGCGACACGTTGAGGGGCAGGTGGGCGCTGCCGAGGTCCCGGACGGTGGTGAAACCGTTGTGCAGCAGCGTGCGCAGGACGGGTACGGCGGTGAGGGTCTGGTACGCGGCGGGTCCGGTCTCCGCGCTTTCGTCGAGCAGGTGGACGTGGCAGTCGATGAATCCGGGCAGCAGCGTGCAGCCGGGCATGTCGAGGACGTCCGCCTCCGGTCCCGGAACGAGGTCGTGGGCGACGGCCGCGACACGGCCGTCCCTCAGGAGGACGGAGAGTCCTTCGACGGGGGCGTCCGCGACCGCGTCCCACACGCGGTCGGGACGCAGCAGGATCTCCCGGTCGGGGGGTGTGCGCACGAATGCCTCCGGATCGGTGGACACGGCGGGACGGGTACGGGGGGCGGCCTGCGGGCGGCGTGGGCCGGGCGGTGCCGTCGGAGCGCTTCAGGGAGCGAGGAGCGGCGTGTAACGGGGATCGCCCCAGACGTCGCCCGGCCCCGGGTTGCCGGGTTCGGGGCGGGCACCGAGCCGGCGCAGGACCCCCCAGGCGGCGTTGAGGCCCGAGGCGAGGGCGTGATCGAGCCAGCCCGGCGACCAGGAGGTGTCGTCGCCGGCCAGGTAGAGGGCGTTCGGCGGTTCGCCCGGTACGGCCGGTGTCCCGGTGAAGTCCTTGAGGAAGTGGGCGAAGAGGTCCCGCTGGTAGGGGTAGTCGCCCGGACAGGACCAGCGGCACAGGCCGCGGAAGTTCTTCTCGTTCTCCCACGACACCGTCACCGCCTCCCCCGCACGGGCCTGGGCGCGCAGTTCGTCCGCCATGCCGGGGTGGACGGCCGCGAGGTCGCGGACGAAGAGGGCGACCCTCTCCTCCAGGCCGGAAGGGGCGACCTTCACCGCGTCCTGGGCCCAGCTGAAGCTGAGGTCGAGCACGCCCCGGCGGCCCCCGGGGCCGCGCGCGGGTCCGTAGTCCATGGTGTAGGCGGCCCGTGGCAGCCGGTCGGTGAGGGTGACCCCGTCCATGGTCGTCGCCTCCCAGAACGGCCGCTCGACCACGAGGGCGGTCTTGGCGGACTGCCAGTAGGAGAGGCGGCGGACGGCCCTCCACAGCCGGGGGCCGAACACGGGAACGCCGGGGACGGTGGAACGCACCTCGACCCCGGTCTCCAGCAGGCGCAGTTGCGGGGTGAACACCACGGCCGCGAACCGCTCCTCGTGCCCGTCCGCGTCGTGCACCACCACACCGCGCGCCGCGTCCGGTTCGACCTCCAGGAGGCGTACGGCGGGCCTCGGTGCCCCTTCGTTGACCGCTTCCAGGCTGCGCGTCCGGCCGCGTGGGTCGGCGACGGGGCAGGTCCAGAATCCTTCGGCGAGCCGGCTGATGCCGTCGGGCGCGTAGAGGGTGCCGCTCCCCTCGGTGCACAGCAGCAGCCGGAGGATCTCGATCACGCTGATCTCGAAGAAGGAGTCCCACACGGCGGGCCCCACTCCCGCGGTTCCCAGGAGCCGTGCCTGGTCGTGGCTCAGGCCGGCGCCGCCGGGCTCGCGCAGGAAGCGGTAGAAGGACCAGGGTTCGAACCGGCCGAGCACCTGGTTCCAGCGGCGGTGCGCCGCGGTGAGGTCGCGCGCGGCCAGGTCCCGCTGGATCTGGGGGAGGCCGACCCGGGCGAGGGCGCGCCGCCAGCGCGTGTGCGCCTCGCGGAAGCCGTCGTGTCGGTCGTACAGGTCCTGGATCTCCCGGGCGGCGTACTGGACGCCGTCCACGTCCAGCACGGTCAGCGGAGTGACGGGGGCGGCGTAGTTGTCGCGGAACGGCTCCAGGCGGACGCCGAACGTCCGGGCGTACTGGCGCAGCAGGGAGGCGGAGTCGGGGAAGCGCATGCAGCCCAGCTCCACGACGGCGCTGTCCTCCTCCCGGAGGCGCCGGCTGTACATGCGTCCCCCCAGACGCCGGCCACCCGGCCCGTCCGCGCTCCGCTCGGCCTCGTACAGGACGGGGTGGCAGCCGGCCCGCAGCAGTTCGTAGGCGGCGGCCAGCCCGCTGCCACCGGCTCCGACGACGGCGACGCGCGCCCCGGGGGTCTCCTCGGGCAGTCGTCCCATGCGTCGGCCGCCGCCGACGTGCGCGGTGTAGTCGAAGGGGAAGTCGACCTGGAGATCGGTGGCGGGCGGGGGCGTGCTCGGGCTCATCGGTGGCTCCGGAGGGGAAGGGCGGGTGGTTTCCAGGTGTGCACCGGCGCGGCCCCCGCGGCGAGGCGCGCGTAGTGGACCGTCAGTTCCGCCAGTTCGGCGGAGTCCCGTTCGCGTGCGGGGGTCCGGGGGCCCGGCGGTCCGGGCCGTCCGGCTCCTCCGTCCGCCGCGCCGCGCCGCCGCAGCGCTTCGCGCGTCCGCTGTTGCCACCACGCGCCCGTACGGCCCGTCACGACCCGGTGGTGCAGCAGGTCCAGCATGGCGTCGGCCTCGCCGGCGTCCACCGAGAGGAGTGCCAGGCCCTCCCGGGCCCTCGGCAGCAGCTCCTCGACCAGGGTTCCGGCCCCGTACTCGCGCGGCGCCGTTCCGGGCGAGGGCCACCACAGGGAGGCGCCCAGGCCGTCGCGCGCGGCGCGGTAGAAATTGGTCCTGGCGAGGGCGAACGGGAGTTCCCGCGCCACGTCGCGCCCGCCGGCCGTCAGGAAGAGCGTGAGTCCGACGAGGAAGGCGGCGTTCGCGGCCATGTCCAGCGGCGTCGGTCCGGACGGGAGCGCCCGGAACTCGATCCGCAGGTGGCCGAGCGGGTCGTACACCGGCCGGTTCCACCACCACACCGTGCTCAGGTGCAGGCGGAGTTCCTCCAGCGCCGGCCAGTCGCCGGGCGCGTCGTGGCCGTCGGCGGGAGAGACCTCCGGCAGCAGGACGTCGTAATGGCGTACGGCCTCCTCGAACGCCGCGAGAGGACCGCCCCGCATCCATCCGGGACCGAATCCGACCCGGGGGCGCCGGGTGCCGGCACCGGGAGAGCCGCGGTCGCCGAAGCCGTGTTCGTACACCGGGATGCGGGCCTCCTGCCATCCGGGCCGGCCCAGCGGGAAGGGGGAGTTCCCCGCGGCCGCCAGGACCGGTCCTGTGGCGAGCTGGGCGGCGTTGAAAGCGCGGTGGAAGAGGTCCGGGGCGACCGTCAGGTGCACCTGCCAGGAGCAGGCCGCGCCCTGAACCGCCACGGACTCCGCCCTGAGCAGGCCCCGTTCCCCCACGGGCAGGTCGAAGGGCACGGAGCGGCGGTGGCTCCAGGCCCGCTCCAGCGCGTGGTAGCGCGGGAGGTCCGTCAGGGCCCGCGCGGTCAGGTCGGCCGGCGTCAGGGTGGGCAGGGTTCCGATCGGGATCGGTCCGACCCCCCGGTGCCGCGGCGTCGCGGCGGTGGTTCCCGCCAGCGTCCGTGCCGCCTGTGCGGCCAGGGCGGTGAAGGGGCGCCCTCGCGCCGGAACCGGCGTCAGGTTCGCCTCGAGGTTGAAACGGGCCACTTCCAGGGTGAGCGAGTCGTCCCGGGCGGCTTCGCGGACGGCCGCGTTCACCGGGGCCGGACGGCCGTCCGGCCCGATGAGGGAGAATTCGAGCTCGGCCCCCAGCGTGGGCGGAGCCGCCCCGAAACCGGGGTCCGTCACCGCTTTCCCCAGCGAGGAAACGCACTCTGCCAGGCGGGACCGGAACCGTGCGTGGTCCTGCTCCGTGAACGTCACCCGACCGACTTCGCGGCCCATGTCACTCCCCTGTACGGCCTTGTGTCCTTCTCCGGTCCGGTCGTGGTGCGGAGCCGTTCAGTCGAGCGCGGCGACCGCTCGCCACCAGTCCCGCAGCGCCGGTTCCATCCGCACCGCGCTGCGGGTGATCCATTCGTCGGGTTCGTGATGCCCCCTGCCGTACTCGATGACCTCCAGGACGCCGTCCGCCACCTCCGGCGGGTTGTCCCGGTAGGCGTCGACGTACGCCACCATGGCTTCCGGCACCTGTTCCGTCTCGGCGAGGACGTCGGCGAGGACCGCGCAGGAGTTGCACCACAGCGTGAAGTCGGTACGGGCCAGGAGGGCCGCTTCTCCCGCTCCGGCGTGCAGGGCGACCCACGAGATGAACTCGGTGAACCGCCGTACCGCCTCCCGCCGGGGCTCCCGGCGCATCCGGTCGACCGACATGCCCAGCGCGGGCGCGAGCCCGGTCACCATGCGCCGGCGCGCCTTCATCAGCTCGCGCGTGACGAAGGAGAAGAACCCGCCGGGGACCTCGTGCGGGAAACGGGAGATCAGCAGGCCGTAGGCGGTGAACTCCGCCTCCTGCGACTGAAACTCCGCCAGCGCGAAACTCCGCAGATGTTCTTTCTCGATCATCCCCTCCCGAACCAGCGACAGGAACTCATTGGCACTGAGGTGATCGGGAATGTTTATTCCCACGCGGTCGATGAACTCGGTGGCAGGCAAGAGGAAGACCCCCTCGAAGGGAAAATCGCGGCCGGCGACAGGAACGGCACACCGAAATCCACAGGTGGATACGGCCGACAAGGGCCACATTATCGATGCAGCTCTCGGGGCGCCCCGCTCGCACGACCAAGAATTGCCCCCGAAGAGGAGCCTGGCAAGCGGATCGGGTTGCTCCGTCACTAATCCGCTCCCCGGCCGATCACTCAAAACCTGTGGCGAACGGCGATGCGGAGCAGCTGAGCTGCGCAAACCCTCTCCCCTCTCCCTCCGCGCGCCCTCACGGAACAAGGAAGAGAAAAATCCACAGGTGTCCGAATTGCATTCTGCGCAAATTTCACATGGGCAACTTCCGCACCGCACTGCACCGCACCGCACCGCTCCCTCCCCTCCGCCACCCCCAAGAGCCGATTCACAACGAATGACATGCGGGGAACTTCACCCGCGCTCCGGGCATCGCCGTTTTCAGGACAACTTCAGGGAACCTGATTCCCCGGTCGACACCCGCGGCCGACCGCGGAATGCGACGGTGCCGCCCCGATCAAGGCTTCGGCACGGTCGCGTGACGTCCGGTGCGCGAGGACCGTCCGGACGCGGGACGCCCGCGCGGCGGCGGGAACGGTGTCCAGAATCATGGAATTCTCCATGCCCGTGATCCGGGCGGAGGACTGCGCCCGCCGGCGCACCCCTGTGGTTCCCGAACGCGGAGGCCGACGCCCACGGAACCGGGGCCCCAGGCGGCGATCACCTCGGTGCGGTCCAGTTGTCTCCGCCGTTGCGAGGCACCGACGAACCGCGCCGACAGGACGTGATCGAGTACTGCGCGCTCATCGGCGTCCGAGGAGCGCGGATCGACGGAAGGAGGAACCATGCGCCCGTTCCGAAGCGGAGGGGCGATCAGCGCCATGCCGACGGCGACTGCCGCCGAGGCCGCAGAACGGCACTGTGTGGTTGTTTCCGGTAGGGGCCGGAAGGAGGCAGCGGCCGGGAGTACCTCGCGACTGACACGACTTGGCGAAGCCTCGTCAGCACCCGAACACGACGAAGCCCCGGCCCGGTGGCGCCTCCCGGCCGGGGCTTCGTCCTGTCACGAGGTGCCGCGGTCCCCGCGAAGCGAGACGGACCGAGCGCCGCGCACCCTGCGGCATGCGCTCTTCATGGACTGTGTGGACTGTCCTGGAAGGGTCCTACGACCTGTGGAACGTGGCGCCCGGGGAGGGGGCCCCGGGACAAGGACCGGGGCCTGTTCCGGCCCGTCGACGCGGTGCTGCAGGGTGTTCGGCGGTGTCTCGCTCACCCGCCGGCCCCTCTCGTCGCCCACGATCCCCCACATCGCCGGGTCGGACCCAGGAGCGTGGGTCAGTAGACAAGTCCTGGGATGCCGCGCCGCGTGGTGAAGTGCGGCTGCCGAGCGCCGCTCTTGGAAAGGCGTGGCTGTCGGGCAGTCGCGATGCGAAAATCAGTCCGCGACTTGATCCACATCCGCGTCCCGGAGGTCCGCATGGACGTCGTCTCGCTGCTGCCGTTGACCACGTCCCGGTTGTCGCTGCGTCTGTTCGCTCCCGGCGACGCCGACGACCTGTACGCCTACCAGAGCCTGCCGAGCGTGGCGCGCTACCTGTACCGGCCGGCGCACACGCGTGAGCGCAGCGAGCAGGTTGCCGCCGAGCGCGCGGCGCAGACGGCCTGGCGCTCCGACGGGGACAAACTGGCACTCGCTGTCTGCCGACGCGACGAGCCCGGCGTCATGGGCGAGGTGAGCCTCGCCCTGGCCGATGCCCGCGCCGCCCAGGCCGAGATCGGCTGGACCCTCGACCCCGGTCACCAGGGGCACGGCTACGCGACCGAGGCGGCCGCGGCACTGGCCGGGTTTGCCTTCGACACGCTGGGCGTGCACCGGCTCTACGCACGGCTGGATGTGGAGAACACCGCGTCTGTGCGGGTCTGTGAGCGCCTCGGGATGCGCCGGGAGGCGCACCTGGTCGAGAACGACCTCGACGGGGATCGCTGGGGCAGCGAGTACATCTATGCGGCGCTGTCCGCGGATCTTGACATTCGATCAGGCAATTGAGCCCGGCGCCGCTTTTTGTTCGTGATCTTCCTCATGGGAGAGACGCGGCATGTCTGGCGGGGACGGCCTGTTCGAGGTGGATCCGGCGGCGGCGGTGAAGCCGCACGCATTGATCACGAGCGTTGTTGACACGCGGGGGTCTTGATCATGGCGAAGACCTCCGGTGTGGTGGAGATGTCCAGGGCGTCCCTTTCGGGGTTCGGTTCGTGGAAGGGCGTCTACACCCGCTTGCGAAAATGGGCGCTCGACGGCACCTGGGCGCGGGTGTTCACCGCTCTGCTCGCCCAAGCGGACGCCGAGGGGGATCTCGGTCGGGTCGTCGCGGTCGGCTCAACCATTGTCCGCGCCCATCAGCACGCTGCCGGCGCCCGCAAAAAGGGGCTCTGGACGGCGAGCCGGAAGACCATGCCCCCGGCCGGTCCCGTGGTGGGCTGACCACCAAGGCCCACGTGGCCGCGGATGACCACTGCCGGCCTCTCGCTTTCGCGCCAGCTCCCGGGCAGGCAGGTGACGCTCCCGCATTTGAACCGGTCATGGCCACGATCCGGGTGCCTCGCCCACTGGGGCGACCTCGGGCGAGACCGGCCATGGTCCTGGCGGACCAAGCCTGTTCCTCCCGCGCGATCCGTGACCACCTCCGCGGACGCGGCGTCCGGACGGTCATCCCCCAGCCGTCCGACCAGATAGCCAACCGAAAGCGCCGAGGCCGCCACGGCGGGAGGCCGCCCGGCTTCGACAAGGCTGCTTACAGGCAGCGAAACACCGTGGAACGATGTTGGGGGACGCATCGAAAGTGGCGACGGTTCGCTGCTCCTCGAAAAGATCAGTCGCAGTGATGGTCACGAAGGTTGCGGACTCCGGGCCGTGCCGTGGGCCAGGCCGGCCAGTCGTTCCGCGTCGGGGGTGCCGGGTTCGGCCGACCAGAGCACGAGTTGCTGTTCTGGTGCGCCGGCGTAGCGGAAGGTGTCCCAGTCGAGGGTGAGTTCGCCGACGCGGGAGTGGGTGATGCGTTTGCTGCCGAAGTCCTGGTGCGCGACGCGGTGCTCGGCCCACCAGACCCGGAATTGCTGATCGGCGACGGCCAGCTCGCCCACCAGGGCTGTGAGGGCCGGGTCCGTCGGATTCGTTCCGGCTTCCATCCGCAGGACTTCGACGCAGGTGCGGGCCACGTCCTCCCAGTCCGGGTAGATGTCGCGCATCACCGGGTCGGTGAAGACCATGCGGACGTAGTTGCGCTCGGGCTCGGGCACGGCCGAGAAGTCGCACAGCAGCTGTGCTGCCAGTGGGTTCCAGGCGAGGATGTCGAGGCGTGGGCCGAAGACGATGGCGGGGGTGCCGGTGAGCTGGCCGAGCAGCCGGGTCAGGTGCGGGTGCACTTTGGGGCGCGGGGACCGGCGCGGCGTCTTGCGGTGTCCGGCGCGCGCGGCCTGGTCGACCAGTCCTTCCACGTACGTCCTCTGGTCGGCGTCCAGCCGTAGTTCCCGCGCGAGGGACTCGAGTACCGGCGGCGACGGTGCCAGTCGGCCCTGCTCGATGCGTACGTAGTAGTCGGTGCTGATGGTGGCGAGCTCGGCCACTTCCTCGCGGCGCAGTCCCCGCACGCGGCGCTGGGTGTGGGTGCGCTCGGGAAGCCCGACCTGCGCCGGTGTGAGTTCACCACGGCGATGCTTGAGGAACTCACCGAGCTCACGAAGATGCGCGGAATCAGCCATTCCTCCAGCATGGCACCGAGGGAAAAGCTCTGCCTGGGAGAGATCCTTCCCAGGAAGCAGCCCGACCTTCCCGGGCCCCGGCCGTCGGCCGGACAGTGGACACAGGCCCGCAGATCGCCGGCCGGCACTGATTCCCCCAGGAGCAGAACATGAGGACCGACGTCCGGTTCCCCACCAACGGCCTGCAGCTCGCCGGCCACCTCTACCTTCCCGAGGACAGCGACGGCCCGCTCGCCGCCATCGTCATCGGCCACCAGACGACCGGGGTCAAGGAACAGTCCCCGGCGGTGTACGCCACACGCCTGGTCAAGGAAGGCTTCGCCGTCCTGACCTTCGACGCCGCGTTCCAGGGCGAATCCGGGGGCGTGCCCCGCGGCCTGGAGGACCCCTTCCAGCGCGCCGAGGACTTCCGCGCGGCGGTCTCCTACCTCACCACCCGCCCCGAGATCGACTCCGACCGCATCGGCGTGATGGGCGTGTGCGGCTCCGGCGCCTACGCGCCCTACGCCGCCCAGACCGACCACCGGATGAGGGCCGTGGCCGGCGTCTCCGGGACCGACGTTCCCAGCTTCTTCCGCGGTGCCGACCCCGAGGGCTGGCAGCAGATGGTGGCGAACTCCGGAAACCTCCGCAGCGCCGAAGCCGCCGGCGAGCCCGCGGCGACGTTCCCCGCACTGCCCGAGACGGCCGATGCCGACACCCCCGCCCCGGTCGCCGAGTTCATCGACTACTACAAGACGCCCCGCGGCAGGCACCCGCGCTCCACGGGAGACGTGGTCGTGCGCAGCGCGGACCTCCTCGACCAGTTCGACTCCTTCGCCGACGTCGCCAAGATCGCGCCTCGCCCGCTGCTCATGATCGCCGGCACCGAGGCGGTGACCCGCGGGTTCTCCGAGAAGGCCGTCGCCGACAGCCCCGGCAACGCCGAGCTGTTCCTCGTCGAGGGCGCCACCCACGTCGACCTGTACGACCGCGACCAGTACGTGACTCCCGCCGTCGCCAAGCTGGCCGAGTTCTTCAGCGAGCACCTCGGCTGAGCCGGCAAGCGCGAGCGGTCATCCAGCGGACGCCCCGTCCGCGCTGCGGGTAGATCCCCTTGGTCAGGGTGGAACGTCCCCGGCGAGGGTCAGGCGCCCGAGTGTCGCGAAGGTGCTGGTCACAGCCACTCTCCGATGGCTGCGACCAGCACCACGGCCTCGTGGCGAACGGCAAGCCTGTCGTATCTCGTGGCGACCGCGCGATGTCTCTTGAGGCGGTTGGTCCCACACTCGACCGCGTGGCGCTCGCGGTAGTCGACCGGGTCGAAATGAGGCGGCCGACCACCGCGGGGGCCGAGTTTTCGGCGGTTGCGCGCCTGGTCGGCCTTCTCGGGAATGGTGCATCGGATCCCTCGCCGACGCAGGTAGGCGCGGTTCCTGCGGGAGGCGTACGCCTTGTCAGCACGCACCCGATGGGGACGGATGCGTGGCCGGCCGGGCCCAATGCGAGGCACGCAGACCTTCTCCAGCACCGGTTCGAACCGCGGAGGGTCCCCGCGCTGCCCGGCCGTGACCACGAGTGACATGGGCTTCTGCCCCTGTTCGACGGCCAGGTGCAGCTTGGTGGTAAACGCGCCGCGCGAGCGTCCCAACCCGTGACCACGGGGTTGGGTGAAGACGCCACCTGGTGGTTCCTTCTGCAGGTCGCCCCGCTTGCGGGCCCCGGCCGCATGCTGATGGGCGCGGCACACCGCGGAGCAGACGCTCAGATCCCAAGTGATCGAGCCCTTCGCGTCGGCCGGGGACTGGAGCCGGGTGAGGATCCGCCGCCAGGTGCCGTTCCGCTGCCACCGGCGGGACAAGTCGTAGACCCGGCCCACGGTCCGTACTCGGCGGGCACGTCCCGCCACGGAACACCGGTCCGAACCCGGAACCGTATGCCGTCGGTCAACCGCCGCCGAGGCCAGACGGGCGGCCGCCCCGCCCTGCCCCCCCTTCGGCAACCACGGCCCCAGCACCGCCCACTGCTCGTCCGTGAGATCTCCCCGACCCATGAACCACGATCGTTCACAGCCCAAGATCACTTTCGACACACGGCCCAGCGGCTCCCGCCCCGGCCGGACGCCGTAGCCGGAACCTGACGCACCGGCGGTCCCCCGCGTACCACCGCGCCGGTTCCGGGCCGACATCACGTGCTTCGCGCACGCCCCGGTCACGGCGACGCTTCCCGGCGGGCCCTCCGCGTTGCCGTGCGTCGTGAGGTCCGGGCTCGTCCGTTCGCCGGAAGAGCCCGGACGGCCGGTGCCCGGTTACTTGCTGGTGCCGATCCAGGCATGGCTGGTTCCTGCCGGGTTGCAGGTCCACTGCACGGCGTGGGCGTCATGCGCGGTGCTGCCGTCGACGATCGTGGCGCAGAGGCCGCTGCCCTGGTTCACCATCAGCACGCCGCCCGCGGAGCCGGCCCCGGTGCGCCACTGCTGGGTCGCGTGACCGAGGCAGTCGAACTGCTCGAGCACCGCGTTGCCCGAACCGCTCCCGTTTCTCACGGAGAGACACCGCTTGCTCTGGAAGTTACGGATGGAGGACCCGTCCCAGTACCAGTCCTGCGCGTTCGTCCCGGAGCAGTCCCACTGCACGACCGTGGTGTTGTTGTTGAGGCCCGCGGAGTAGGGAACCAGGCATTTCTGGCTGTGGACGTTCTTCAGACGGAACGTACCGACCGGCTGGGCGGTGGGGCTGAAGTCGAACACCATCCGCTGGTTCTGCGCCTCCGAGGCCCGGTGCACCTCGTTCACTCCCCGCACGCGTCCGGCCGAAGCGTCCCAGTCCAGGTTCTGCGTCATGTCGGGCACACTGGTCAGCACGGCGGGCACGCCCCCGGGAGTGGCCTTGTGGACACAGGAGTTCTCGATGTACCCGTTGTTGTAACCGGTCGGGCACGTGCCGCTCAGGAAGAAGTGCCCACCGGTGAAGACGGCACCTTGCATGCTTCCGACCGGCGAAGTCCACGCCCCGATGGGCGTCGAGTCGCCGAAGTCGTCGCCGTCCGCGGAAGCGGGCAACCAGGTGTCCAGGTCGAACGGCCACAGGACGAGGCGACCGCCCGGCGCGGCCCTGTTGTACTCACTGGACAACAGGGCGCCGTGTTCCCGGTCGAAGCTCAGGGAGTTCACGCACGGCTCGACTCCGGTGAGGGGGGTACATCCGGCGCCCGCCGCCTTCGGCGTCCGGTACTGGAGGGTGCGTGGAATCACGTACTGGTAACCGAAGGTCGCCGCCGCGTTTCCGGACCGCTGCAGGTTGTCGAGGCTGTAGACCGCCAGGGAGCCGCCGGAGCCGACGATCAGGTTGTCGCCGTACCACACGACGCTGTCGCCGTGCCCGCCCACCGCCTTCATCGTTCCGGCCCTGTCGACGTTCACCAGCAGCACGTCCGTGTAGTACGGCGTGCTCCCGGCGCGGTCGACGAACCTGAACTTGAGCAGCGAACCGCTGTTGTGCATGGTGACGACTTCCCAGCGGCGGGGCGAGGCCTCGGGCCACCGGCCGTCACTCGTGACGGCCTTGCCGTGGGGAACGGAGAAGCCCTGGGGGTACCAGCCACTGGTACCGCTGTCGTCGCCCGGATCGTCCCAGCAGTACCCGCGGGCCCCCACGCCCGGATGAAAGGGCTCGGGATAGCACAAACCGCTCCTGCCGGCCGCACCCTTACCCGCCAGATCCCGCAGGTCGGCCGGGGAAAGGTCGGTGTTGAGTTCGAGTCCGGTTCTGACGTCGGCGCGGAGGTCCGCTTCCGCGGTCAGTTTGTACTGCGCGTAGGCGGCCGAGCCGATCGGCGAGACCGCCGCCACGTCAGCGTGCGCCGTTCCCGCGCCCGTGGTCGCACCTGCCAGGATCAGGAGGGCGGCCGCGGCAGCCTGTGCCACTCGCCGCGTCCGCTGGTGGAGTTTGACTTTTCCGTACATGCGGACGAACTTTGGCACCCCTGGTACGGCAGCGATCCGGCGGGGTGCCGCATACCTGCCTCCTCCGCGCGAGGGACGTGCCGACCTCGAAGGCCGGCTTCCCACGCCCCCGCCGGGGGCCCGGCCGGAACCGATGTGGTGGGTGCTCGCCCTCGGCCTGGAACTGGCGGACCCGGCCGGGCATCGCGTCATGCCCGGTCATGACCTGTTGACGGGGCGGCTCCTCCCGCCGTGGGTCCGCGCCCGCATCCACTCGGCCGCTCGTGCGCCTCGCACACGTGGCCGGCGCCCGGGATGACGAGGTCCGTCCGGATGTCGAGCGGTTCGCGCGGGCAGCTCTTCGCCCCGTCCCTCGTCCCGTGCGCCCGGGCGGCCCCGTCACCACCTCCGTCGGTGCCCCGGCGGAACGGCGTCGGGGACACCGGGTGGGCGGATGCGGGCGGTACGGGCCGTTCGCCTCCGGGACCGGGCGGCGGGGCGCGCGGCCGGCCGTCCCGTTACCCGTCGGCCGGGGTGGACGGGCGGAGCAGGGAGGCGAGGGAGGCCGCGAGGTCGACGGGGTCGACGGGGAGGGTGACGGCGGCGTCGGCGCGGCTCCAGGTGGCCAGCCAGGCGTCCTGGGGGCGTCCGATGAGCAGCAGGACCGGGGGGCAGTGGAAGACCTCGTCCTTGATCTGGCGGCAGACGCCCATGCCGCCGGCGGGTGCGGCCTCGCCGTCCAGGACGCACACGTCGACGCCGCCCTCGTCCAGGCGTGCGAGGAGCGCGGGCAGGGTGGCGCACTCCACGAACTCGACCGGGGGGACGTCGGCCGCGGGCCTGTTCCCGGCCGCGAGGCGCACCTGCGCGCGGGTGTTCGCGTCGTCGCTGTAGACCAGGACCGTGGCACTCGACCGCATCGTTCCTCCGTGGGGTGGCGGCCGGACCGGTGAGGAAGGGGCCGTCGGCCCGCTTTCGTTGCTCCGTCCGACCCCGCTTCCGTCACTCCGTCCGGGCCGGGCTCCGGCGCGGGGCGAGACGGGGCGCCGGGGGCGGGGAAGCGGTGTTCCGGCGGGGTTTTCCCCACCGTACGCCCCTCCGGGCGGGCGGCGCGGGGGTGACGCGGCGGGCGCGACGGCAGAGACGCGGGAACGGACGTTCAAAAATCTTCGTAGCGGGTATTCCGGACTGTTCGGCACCCGTCGGACGCCCGCGCCCTCCGGACGCGGGTACGCGACCGCGGCTTCACGGCGGTGAGAACCGATGACCCGCTGCAAGACACCCGACTACCGCACCGGTCACCGCGGCCGGCACTGGACCCACGCCCTGCGCTACGCGCAGAAGGCCGGTGCCGTCGTCGTCACCGACGACACCGGGGAACCCGTCACCTACGCCCCCGACCACTCGGGCCCCGGCCGTTTCAGGCCCTGGGTGACCGAGGCCGGTCTCCGGTACGACAGCCATGACGTCCATCCCGAGTGGTGACCGCCGCGTCCCGCCCCGCGCCGCGGCTCCGCCGGGCCCTCCCCGCCCGGCCGCACGCGTCGTCCCACCGGTGGCGCCCGCGTTCCCGTGCCCCGGGGGCTTCGGATTCCGCTGCGCGCCCGGAGGGCCGTCCACGGGACTCCGGGCGCCGGGAGGGGACGGCTGACCGGGCGGAGGCCGCCGCCAGGCGGTTCTCCGCGCCGGGGGCGACATCCGGCCACTCTCAGGAAAGCGCATTCCGCCATGCCCGAGACGACGATTTCCGCATGTCCGCCGCCGTAAAGCCTTCTGATTCTTTTGTCCCAAACGGTTGACGACCCGTCCGGGGTCGCTATTAAGTGTGCGACCAATAAGCACTGGTGGGTGACGAACCAACCGGAGGGCCCATGGCGTCCACGATTCCCGACCCGCAGCACGACGCCCGGCGGGAGCCCGGCGCACCGTCCCCCGACCGGGCGGGCCGCGTCGAGGCCCACGGCATCGACCACATCCCCGACGCGGAGCGCCACGGCAGGCCCCGGGAGCTGTTCTCCGTCTGGGCGGCGGCGGGCGTCAACTACCTGAGCCTGCTGGTCGGCGGCACCCTGATCCTCATGGGACTGTCGCTGTGGCAGGCCCTGGCGGTGATCCTCGTGGGCAACCTCTTCTGTCTGCTCACCGGGTTCCTCGCCGTCTCGGGGCCGGCCGCGGGCGTGCCGAGCGAGGTGGTCACCCGGGCGATGTACGGCGTCCTCGGCAACCGCGTGAACAACGCGGTCGTCGGCTGGCTGATCTCGGTCTGCTACTTCGCCCTCAACCTGTCGGCCGCCTCGGTCGCCGCCTTCTCCCTCGCCGGGAGGGCCGGCATCACGCCGACCACGGGCGTCAAGGTCGCCGTCGTCGTCGTCATCGCCGCGCTGACCCTGGTCATCAGCGTCTACGGGCACGCGCTGATCGTGAAGCTCTACCTCCCGATCACGCTGGTCCTGACCGCCGCCTTCGCGGTCGTCGCGTACGGCGTCCTCGGGCACGCCGACTTCTCGTACGCGCCCGCCGAGCCGCTGACCGGCACCGGCCTGTGGGCGGCCCTCGTCGCCGGGGTCACCCTCGTCGCCTCGGGCGCGCTGTCGTACACCACCAGCTCCGACTTCTCCCGCTACCTGCCCCGCACGGCCTCCGCCAAGGGAATCGCCGGCTGGACCGCCCTGGGCATGATGGTCCCCGGCACCCTCGTCTGCTTCCTCGGAGCGCTCGCCGGGACCGCGGTGGACATGAGCGACCCGCAGACCGCGCTCGAGGGGATGCTGCCCGGCTGGTTCGTCCCCGTCTTCCTCCTCTCCCTGGTGCTCGGCACGATCTCCATCAACGCCCTGACCGCCTACAGCGCCGGTCTCGCCATCCAGGCCGTCGGCATCCGCATCCGCCGCTCCTACAGCGTGGTCGTCGACGGGCTCGCCTCGGTCGCCCTGACCCTGTACGGGCTGCTGATGTCGAACCTCCTGGACACCGTGAACAACGTCCTGCAGCTGTCCGTCGTCCTGCTCGGCCCCGCCATGGCCGTCTACGCCACGGACATCGCGCTGCGCCGCAACCGCTACGACGGCGTCGCCCTCTCCGACGAGAGCCGCACCAGCCCGTTCTGGTACACCGGCGGCGTCAACCCGGCCGGCGTCCTCGCGCTCCTCGCGGGCGTCGCCTCCGCCGCCCTCTGCGTGAACACCCTCTACACCGGGCCGGTCGCCACCGCCCTGGGCGGGATCGACCTCTCCATGCCCGTGGGCATGATCGTGGCGTCGGCCGTCTACGCGGTCACGATGCGGCGCTCCGCCGGCGTCCCCGCCGTGCCGGGACGCGGATGAGCCGCCCCGCGGCCCCCCGGCCGGAGGAGGCGCCCCGCCCGGCCGGAACCGGGCGGGCCGGGACCGGCGGGGCGTCCCGTCGAGCCCGGACCGGCGGGGGGCGTCCCGCCGGTCCGGGCGGGGGTTCAGTCCTCCTCGGCCTCGAAGGCGCGCAGCAGGTCGGCCGCGACGCTCACGGCGATGGTCGCGGGTTCCTTGCCGGTGATGCCGGGCAGCCCGATCGGGGTCTTGATCCGGTCGATGACCGCCTCGTCGTGGCCGCCCTCGGTGGCGAGGCGCTTGCGGAACCGCGCCCACTTGGCCGCCGACCCGATCAGGCCGACGGAACCGAGGCCGGGGGTGCGCAGGGCGGCGTCGCACAGGGCGGCGTCCTCGGCGTGGTCGTGCGTCATGATCAGGACGTGGGTGCCGTCCGGCAGCTCCGCGAGGACCTCCTCGGGCAACAGCGGCGTGTGGTGCACCCGCACCCGGGCCACCGCGTCCGCGAGCACGGCGAGCCGTTCCCCGGCGAGGACGTCCGGGCGGCTGTCGACCAGATGGAGGTCGAGGTCCTGGCGCGCCAGGACGCGGGCCAGTTCCAGGCCGACGTGCCCGAGGCCGAAGATCGCCACCGCCCGCACCACCGGCAGGGGTTCGAGCAGCACGGAGACCGTGCCGCCGCAGCACTGCACGCCGTGCTGGTTGACCACCTTGTCGTTCAGGGCGAAGTCGATCAGTTCCGGCTCCGGCGCGGACGCCGCGATCATCTCCCGGGCCCGGTCGATCGCGACGGCCTCGACGTTGCCGCCGCCGACCGAGCCCCACGTCCCGGTCCGCCCGACCACGAGTTTCGCGCCGGCGTCGCGCGGGGCGTGGCCGCGCACGGCCGCGACGGTCACCAGTACGCCGGGCTCCCGGCGTGCCCGCAGCCGCGCGACCGCGGCGACCCACGTCATGTCAGGCACCGTTCAGCGCTTCGGCGCCGGCCCGGGTCCCGCCGGCGGCGGCGCGCCCGTCCGCGGGGCGGCCGGCGGCCCCCTCGCGGGAGGCGCCGGCCCGGCGGGCCTCCTGGATCGCCCAGTACACCGCCTCCGGCGTCGCGGGCGAGGCCAGTTCGACGCCGGTGCCGTCCGGCCCGAACGCGGCGGCGGCCTGCCGCAGCGCCTCCCGTACCGAGAACGCCAGCATCAGCGGAGGCTCGCCGACCGCCTTGGACCCGTACACCGCGCCCTCCTCGGTGGCGTTCTCCAGCAGCGTGACGTGGAACTCCTCGGGCATCTCCGAGAAGCTCGGCAGCTTGTACGTGCTCGCCGCCCGGGTCAGCAGCCGGCCGCGGTGCGGGCCGTCACCGGTGTCCCAGCGCAGGTCCTCCAGCGTCAGCCAGCCCGCGCCCTGCACGAACCCGCCCTCGACCTGGCCGATGTCGATCAGCGGGGACAGGCTGTCGCCGACGTCGTGCACGATGTCCACCCGCCGGATGCGGTAGGCGCCGGTGAAGCCGTCCACCTCCACCTCGGCCGCCGCGGCGCCGTGGGCGAAGTACTTGAACGGCGAGCCCCGGAAGGCCTTCGCGTCCCAGTGCAGCCCCTCCGTCCGGTAGTAGCCGGCCGCCGAGAGCTGGACCCGCTGGAAGTACGCGGTGCGCACCAGGTCGTCCCAGGCCAGTTCCGTGTCGCCGCCCAGGGCGCGCGCGACGCCCTCGACGATGCGCACGTCCGAGGCGTTGGCGCCCAGCTGGGAGGCGGCCACCCGCAGCAGCCGCTCGCGCAGCTGCTCGCAGGCGTTCTTGATCGCGCCGCCGTTGAGGTCCGCGCCGGAACTCGCCGCGGTCGCCGAGGTGTTGGGCACCTTGTCGGTGCGCGTCGGTGCCAGGCGCACCTTGTGCAGCGGGATGCCCAGCGCGGTTGCGGCCACCTGCATCATCTTGGTGTGCAGGCCCTGGCCCATCTCGGTGCCGCCGTGGTTGATCAGGACGGAGCCGTCCTTGTAGATCAGCACCAGCGCGCCGCCCTGGTTGAAGGCGGTGAGGTTGAACGAGATGCCGAACTTGATGCCGGTGAGCGCGAGCGCCCGCTTGGTGTGCGGGTGCGCGGCGTTGAACGCGGCGATCTCGCGCCCGCGGTCGGCGATGCCCGCGTTCTCCTTGACCTGCTCCCAGACGGCGGAGATCCGCTCGGGCTGCGTGACCGGCTGCCCGTACGGCGTCGTCTGGCCCTGGCCCGGCCGGTAGAAGTTGCGCTCGCGCAGCTCCATGGGGTCCAGGCCGAGCAGTGGCGCGCAGCGGCCCAGGATGTCCTCGATCACCAGCATGCCCTGCGGTCCGCCGAAGCCGCGGAAGGCGGTGTTGGAGACCGTGTTGGTCCTGGCGATGCGGCCGGCGACGCGCGCGTTGGGGATCCAGTACGTGTTGTCGATGTGGCACAGCGCGCGGGCCAGCACCGGCTCGGACAGGTCCAGGCTCCAGCCGCCGTCCGCGGTCAGGGTGGCGTCCAGGGCCCGGATGCGGCCGTCCGCGTCGAAGCCGATCCTCCACGCGGCGTGGAAACCGTGGCGCTTGCCGGACATGGTCAGGTCCTGGGTCCGGTTGAGCCGGAACCGCACCGGCCGGCCGGTGAGTTTGGCGCCGAGCGCGGCGACGGCCGCGAACCCGTGCGGCTGCATCTCCTTGCCTCCGAAGCCGCCGCCCATCCGCAGGCACTGCACGGTCACCTCGTGACTGGGCAGCCCCAGTACGTGCGCGACGATCTCCTGGGTCTCGGACGGGTGCTGGGTGCTGCTCTGGACGAACACCTGCCCGTTCTCGTCGATCTGGGCGAGCGCCGCGTGCGTCTCCAGGTAGAAGTGCTCCTGGCCGGCGAACTGGAACTCGCCGGTGAACACGTGCGCCGAGTCGGCGAAGCCCGCGTCGACGTCGCCGGCCTCCATCACGGGCCGGGCGCCGTGGTAGCTGTCGGCCTCCATCGCGTCCTGGAGGGTGACCAGGGCGGGCAGTTCGTCGACGTCCACCTCGACGGCCGCCGCGCCGAGCCGGGCCGCCTCCAGGGTCTCGCCGAGCACCCAGGCGACCGCGTGGCCGTGGAACATGACCTCGTCGGGGAAGAGCGGCTCGTCGTGCTTCATTCCGGCGTCGTTGACGCCGGGCACGTCGGCCTTGGTCAGGACGCGTACCACGCCGGGCACGGCGAGCGCGGGCCCGGTGCGCAGCGCGGTGATCCGGCCGTGGGCCTTCATGACCTGCACCGGGTAGGCGTGCAGCACGTCCTTGGTGCGGTGGACCAGGTCGTCGGTGTAGAGCGCGGTGCCGGTGACGTGCAGGGCCGCGCTCTCGTGCGGCATCGGCACGCCGACGACGGGCTTCTCG
Organism: Streptomyces sp. NPDC014907; assembly: GCF_055562975.1. Taxonomy (NCBI): domain Bacteria; kingdom Bacillati; phylum Actinomycetota; class Actinomycetes; order Kitasatosporales; family Streptomycetaceae; genus Streptomyces; species Streptomyces sp. NPDC014907. Next base: position 28,866 of record NZ_JBVHEG010000010.1, read on the forward strand.
GGTCGCTCGGACAGCCGACTCATGACGACACCGCCTCACGGGTCTGTGCGTACAGCTTCAGCAGGCTCTGGCCGAGCATCGCGGTGCGGTAGCCGGCGCTGGCGCGGTGGTCGCTCATCGGGGTGCCCTGAGCCCGCAGCACCTGCGCCGCGGCCTCGACGGTCCCGGTCGTCCACGGCCTGCCCTCCAGGGCCGCCTCGGCGGCGAGGGCGCGAATCGGGGTGGCGGCCACGCCGCCCAGGCCGATGCGCGCCTTGCGGACGACGCCGTCCTCGATGTCGAGCGCGAAGGCGACCGCCACGCTGGAGATGTCGTCGAAGCGCCGCTTGGCGATCTTGTGAAAGGCCGTGACGGGCGACAGCGGCAGCGGGATCCGCACCGCGCGGATCAGCTCGCCCGGACGGCGCACGCTCTGCCGGTAACCGGTGAAGTACTCGGCCAGCGGGACCACCCGCTCGCCGTCGGCGTCGGCGAGCACCAGCGACGCCTCCAGCGCGAGCAGCACCGGCGGGCTGTCACCGATGGGAGAGCCGGTCCCCAGATTTCCGCCGAGGGTCGCGCTGTTGCGGATGAGCCGGGACGCGAACTGCGGGAACAGCTCCGCGAGCAGCGGGACGTCGCCGTCGAGACGGCGCTCGATCTCGGTGAGCGTCAGTGCCGCGCCGATCTCGATGTGGTCGGACTCGACGCGCAGCTCCCGGAGTTCGGGCAGCCGATCGACGGCGACGGCGCAATCGGCCCGGCGGGAGCCGATGTTGACCTCCACGCCCCAGTCGGTGGAACCGGCGACCACCACCGCGTCGGGACGCTCGCGCAGCAGCAGGAGCGTTTCGGCCAGGGTCTCCTTCCGCAGGAAGGACCTGCCGTCCTGGACGTACTCGGTGGTGACGGGCGGGGGCGGGGACTGCTCGCGGCGCCGTGCCAGCGGGTCCTCGTCGGTGGGCGTGCCGACGGCGAACGCGGCGTCGCGGATCGGGCGGTAGCCGGTGCAGCGGCACAGGTTGCCGCTCAGCGCGTGCAGGTCGAAGCCGTTCGGACCGTGCTCTGCGTCGGCGCCGCCGGCCGCGTCGGAGTCCGCGGGGGCGTGCGCGCAGCGGTCGGGCCGGTAGTACTCGGCGGCCATGCTGCAGACGAATCCCGGCGTGCAGTAGCCGCACTGGGAGCCGCCGCGCACCGCCATCTCCTCCTGCACCGGGTGCAGGACGGGTGCCGTGCCGGGTTCGCCGGCGGTGGCGAGGCCCTCGGAGGTGACGACCTCCTGGCCGTCGAGCGCCGCGGCCGGGACCAGGCAGGCGTTGACCGCCACCCAGTCGGTGGGCTTGTCCACCCCGGGGCGGGCCACCAGGACGGAACAGGCGCCGCACTCCCCCTCGGCGCAGCCCTCCTTGGTGCCGGTGAGGCCGCGCTCGCGCAGGAAGTCGAGGGCCGTGGTGTGGGGGGCGGCCGGCGCGAGGGGGGTTTCTTTTCCGTTGACCGTGATGCGCGCCGCTACCATGACGGGCCTTCGTTCCGGTCCGTGATCGGTCGATTCATCGTGTTCACCAATTTCAGGCAGATTTCTGTGTCCGGACGCGCCGCGCGAAAGAAGGGGGCGCGCGGGGGCACGCGGCGACGGCGTGCCGGGGCGTGGTGAAGGAAAAACCGGGACGTGCCGCGAACGGGCACGCCGGAACGGCGCTTTCAGCAGCCGTGCGCGATCCGGCCCGGCGCCCAGGCCGTGCGGCGGGCGAGGCGACCGAGGTCAGAGAGGGTGTACATCTGCCGGTCGCCTCCTTCCGGGAATCAGGGATCGACGTCCACCGCAAATTAATGGCCGGGAACACCGGGGTCAAGGGTCCCGGTCCGGCCTTTCGGAATCCGGGCGGATTCTTTCGTCAGTATTCGACGCGGTCGGACTTCGCGGTCCACGCCTCGAACGGCTCGGTGCGCTGGGGCATGTCCAGGCGGACGACCTCCATCGGCCACGCCTCCTGGTGCTTCTTCTCGAACAGGTCGTAGAACTTGCGGTCGTCGAAGCCGGCCGCCGCGGCGTCGTCGCGGTCGGCGGAGAACACCAGCCGGTCGACGCGTGCCCAGAGGGCGGTGGACAGGCACATCGGGCACGGCTCGCACGAGGTGATCAGGGTGCAGCCATCGAGGGTGAAGGTGTTCAGCTCCTTGCAGGCGGCGCGGATGGCGTTGACCTCGGCGTGCGCGGACGGGTCGTTCGTCGCGGTGACCTGGTTGTGCGCGGTCGCGACGACCCTGCCGTCCTTGACGACCAGGGCGCCGAAGGGGCCGCCGCCGCCGCGCGCGCTGTCGGTGGCGACGGCGATGGCCCGCCGCATCCATGCCTGCTCGTCCTGGTCGGTGGTCGCGGGGGTCGCGGTCACGATTGCTCCTTGTCGCATGCGGGGGGGGGGAGGACGCGGGGGCCGCCGGGAAGGAGTACGGCGTCCGCCCGCACGGGGGCCGGGTACGAACGGCACCTCCGGCGGGGCCTCCCGTTCGTTCTCCGCCGTCCGGGTTCGTGCGAGCAGTACACAGCCGGGCGGCGGGAACCGGCCAGGCGCCGAAGGCATGAAATACGGGCGGCACGGGGCCGACGCTTCATAGGTTCCTACGAGGGCCGGGGCGGGCCGGGGAACGCGGTGGCTCCGCCGGGGCCGAGGTCCGGGGTCGGCGTCCGGGGCCGGGGGCCGGGGGGCGAGGTCCGGGACCGGATTCCGAGGCCGGGGGCCGGAGTCCGGGGCCGGGGGCCGGGGGCCGCCCGGCCGTCGCGCGCGGTCCGGTGCCGCGTTCACCGCCCCGGGGTCACCCGGCGGACCGGTTCGGCCGCAGGAGCACCGGGCGCAGCCTCTCGTACCCGCGCACCGACACGGGGCGGAGCGCCTTGAGTTCGTACGCCGGCGCGCCCGCCAGTTCGCCCGCGAACGCCGTGTCGACCAGCACGGTGCCGGGGCGGGCCACCGCGGTGAGCCGGGCCGCGATGTTGACCGCCGCCCCGTAGACGTCGCCGAAACGGCTGAGGACGGGACCGTGGGCGAGTCCGGTCCGCACGCGCGGCAGGTCCGGCTCGGCCCCGGCGCGCGCGGTGAGTTCCAGGGCGATGCCGGCGGCCTCGGAGGCCGAGTCGCACACGAAGAGGACCTCGTCGCCGATGGTCTTCACCACCCGGCCCCGGCCCTCGGCGACCACGTCACCGGTCAGGTTCTCGAACAGGTCGATCACCCGGGCGAGTTCGGCGGCGTCCAGCCCGCGGGTCATCCGCGTGTAGCCGACCATGTCGGTGAACCCCACCGCCCGGTCGCGGACTTCGGCGCCCGCGCGGGGCGGTGTCCCCCCGCCCGCCGTCGCGCCTCCCGCGCCGTTCTTCCCCGGCCCCGGACCCGACTCCGGACCCGAGCCCGAACCCGGACCCGAGCCCGGACCGCCGGAGCCCTCCCCGGCCCCGGCGAGCAGTCTCGCGGCGTGCGCCGCGAGGTGCCGGCGCCACACGTGCCTCTGGAGCAGTTCCATCTCCGGCAGCAGCGTCGCGGCGTGGCGGACCAGTTCCTCCTCGTCCACGGGGTGCGCGGAGCCGTGGCCCGCCATCCAGGCCCAGAGGGTGTCGATCTGCCATTCGGCGAGCCGGGACAGATGGTGCCCCAGGGCCCGCGCCATCATCGTCTCGCTCTCCTCGGTGATGAGCCCGGTCCCGATGAGCCGTTCCCCCGCGCGCAGCGCGTCGGCGTCGGCGTCGGTGAACACCCGCGCCTCCTCGTCCGCCGCCGGGAACCCGAGCGCGCGCCAGATCCGCACGGTGCGCCCGGGGTCCACACCGGTCCGCTCGGCGATGTCCCGTCTCGTCCAGACGCGGCCGCCGCCGAGCAGCACCTCCTCGACGGTCCGCCGCGGCCGGCCGGCACCGGGCGGCTCCGCCGGCTCCCCGTCCGGTCGGGCCCCGCTCACGTGGTGTGCACGATCAGCACGTCGAGGCCCGATTTCCTGGCGATGTCGGCGGGCACGGAGCCGAGGATGCGTCCGGCGAGCGAACGCAGGCCCCTGTTCCCGACGACCAGGAGGTCGGCCGAGGCCTTCCGGGCGATCCGTACGAGCGCGGCGACCGGTTCGCCCTGCACGGCGACCGTCCGCACGTTCGCCGCGCCCTGCGCGCGGGCCCGGTCCCCGGCGGTCCGCAGGGTGTCCTCGGCGGGCGCGGAACCCACCACCTGGTACGCCTCGGCACCCAACTGGTCCTGAGCGAGGGCGAGTTCGGGTCCACGCATCGGCAGGTACGCGCAGGCGATCACGAGTTCGGCCTCGCAGACCGCGGCGAGCCGCGCCGCCGTCTCGACCGCCGCGAACGACGACTCCGAACCGTCCGTACCGACCATGACCGTCCGGTAGGCAGCCAAGGCAACCTCCTTACCACAGAGTAAACTTACTTCTAAGTAAGGTAGGCGGGGCCGCTTGGCCCGGCAAGAGGGCGGGGCCCCGGAAGCTCCGGCCCGGGCCCGGCCGTCCGGCCCCGAACCCGCCACGGGACCCTGTCGAACGCACGAGTGATTTGACTGCCACGTCACCCGGAGGGCGCCCGTCCGGTCCCCCCGGTCCCGTACGGGCGGGTTCGCTCGGCAAAGCTTCCGGGCGGGCGAACGGGCGCCGCGAAAGCGTCCCCACCCAGGGGTCGACGGCACCCGCAGGACGTCGACACCTCTTCCGGAGCGGCAGAAATTAGCTCCCGCACATTCGCTTTTTTCCCATCCGCACGAACCGATTCGCCCCGGTGCCACCCCTGAGCCCCCAGGGAGGAGAGGGAGGCGATCACCACAGGGTCCCACCTGGGACTTCTCTCTTCCGATCAAAATCGGTCAGATATGGCAGGTCGACAGCCCGTCTGTATCGCCAATATGCGGGCAGAGACGGATGACAATCTGACATCGGAAGGCCATAACCAGTCCCGCGCAAGAGGCTCGCAGAAGGGAATCGGCTTGCACGGCGGGAACGTCACGCCATGCGAAGCGAATACATCTGATCTGACGATATCGTGGCGTCACCGCACGCGATCCCTCGGCGACGGACCGTGATGCGCATGCCCCTGGACGGTACGCCCCGGGGCCCCGGCACCGTCCGTCGACGACCAGAAAGAAGTCGAGCATGACCCTCGGAGCAGCCAGGAGCCCGATACCGCTCCCCCGGTCGGTCCCCACGGGATCATCCCTTCCTCCCGCCGCGGCGAAACCCCCGGCCCCCCACTGACGGATCTCCGCCGGGTCCGAGCCCCCGGCCGGACGGAGGACGCCCCCGGGCGGCCCCGTCCGGCCCCGGCCGCCGGCGTCCCGGGCCGGCGGACGCCCGCACCCGGAACGGCGAAGGGAGAACCCCATGACAGTGCCACCGGAGGGAGCGCACCGCGAGCACCGCGGTGGCCCCGCCGAACCGAGGAAGAGGAACGGCCGCCCACCGGGCCACCGCGAACCGGCGGGCCGGCGACGGCTCCCGTGCCTCCGGGGCCGCGCCCGGAGCGGCGGCGACCGGACGGAGACCGCCGGGCCTGCCGGACCCGCCGGGACGAACGGAGCCGCCAGCCCCGCCAGCCCTGCCGGACCCGCCGGACCCGCCGGACCCGCCGGACCCGCCGGGACGAACGGCCCGGCGGCCGGGGCGGGGCGGCCGTGAACGGCCCCCCTGCCTCCCGTTCGGCCCTGGCCGCCCTGAGGGTCGGGTTCGAGGCGTTCCGCGAGGCGAACAGGGGCGCCTACGTCCGATACGCCGAGCAGTGGACCCGTGACCGGGTGGAGGCGGAACGGTGTGTCGAGGCGGTGCTCGTCGCCCTGGAACACCGCTGGGTCGGCGTGCTCGGCTCCCACTCCCCCGCCGCCCGGGTCTGGGGAGAACTGCGCGCCGAAGCCGCGCGCCGGGCAACGGACTCCGGCGGCCGGACGAGGCGGTTCCACACCGCCCTCCGGGACGACCAGGCCGACATCGTGCTCCTCCACCGCGACCTGGGGCTGTCCGTCGAGGACGCCGCCCACCTCATGGGCCTGGACGTCCCCGACGCGCGCGCCCTGCTGCGCGGCGCCGAACGGGACCTCCGCGCCGGAAGGGACCCCCGCGCGGAGCGCGACCGCTGACGCCCGGACGGCCGGACGCCCGGATGCCCGGACGGCCGCGCGGCCGTCCTCGCCGGACCGGTGCGCACCCCGCCCGCGGACCGCGCGCCGGCCGTCCTCCCGCCCGTCGCGCGGAGGCCGTCCGTTCCCCCGTACACCCTTCGGGGTGACTAGCCGTCAGCCGCGCGCGCTCCTAGGATGAGCCCTCGTGTCCGGGCACAGCCGGCCCGGACAGGGGTTCAGGGGAGCGTGTATGGCCAACGGGGAGGAATCCCGAACGCGCGTCATCGACACCGAGCGGGCCAGTGCCGCGCGCATGTACGACTGGCTCCTGGGCGGAACGGAGAACTTCGAGGTCGACCGGGACGCGTGCGCCGAGCTCCTCCGGATCGCGCCCAGCACGCAGCAGCTCGCCCGCAACAACCGCGACTTCCTGCGGCGCGTGGTGCGCTACCTCGCCGTCGAGAAGGGGATCACCCAGTTCCTCGACCACGGCAGCGGCCTGCCCACCCAGGACAACGTCCACCAGGTCGCCCAGCGCGTCTCCCGTGACGCCAGGGTCGTCTACGTCGACAACGACCCGATGGTGCTCGCCCACGCGCGGACCCATCTCGACGACAACACGAACACGATGGTCGTCGACCACGACATGCGGGACACCCGCAGGATCAGGGAGGCCACCGACGGCTTCCTCGACTGGGACCGGCCCGTCGCGGCCCTCTTCGTCTCCGTCCTGCACTGCATCCCCGACAGCGACGACGACAGGGACCCGGCCGCCGTCATCAGGGCGGTGTCCGAACTCCTGGCGCCGGGCAGCCACATGGTCATCTGCCAGCTCGTCAGCGACGATCCGGCCGTCCGCGACGGAGTCACCCGGCTCATGGAGGGCGCGACCGGCGGCAACTGGGGACGCGTGCGGGAACCCCACGAGGTGAGGCGCTACTTCGACTCCCTGGAGATCGTGGACCCCCCGGGCCTGGTCGACGTGATCGACTGGCTCCCCGACTCGCCGCCCCCGCCCATGGAGCTGCGGTCCACCGACTGGGTGGAGTGGGGCGGAGTGGGGCGCGTCCGGACACCCCGGTGACCCCACCGCCGCGGAGCGGGCGCGCCGCCTACTCCGGCCGCTCCGCGGCGGCCCGCTTCTCCCAGTACGCGATGGCGCGCTCCAGCGCGCGCACGCTGTCCGCGCGGTCGTAGATGTTCGCCCGGACGTTGAGCAGCAGCTTGCGCGTGCGGTCGAGCTGGACCTTCTGCGTGATGTAGTGCGCGCCGTCCGCGTGCTCCACGTACGCCAGCTCCTGGTGCTCCCCGTCGGCGAACGACAGGTGGAAGACGGGGGTGGGCGGGGCGATGACGTGTTCCGGCACGATGCGCACGTTGACCTTCTCGGTCAGGGTGGCCGTACGGAGGAAACGCATCTGCTCGACCATCATGCCGGCGGTGCCGTAGGGCTGGGAGAGCACCCGTTCGCCGATCAGGGCCGCCAGCCTGGGCATCCCTCCGTCGAGCATGAGCTGCCGCTGCATCCGGAGGGCGACGATGAGTTCGATGTCGCTCTCGGAACGGCCGATCTCTATCATCCGGACCAGCGCACGGGCGTACGCCTCGGTCTGCAGGAGGCCGGGAACGACGCGGGGTTCGTAGACCGTGATCTGCCGCGCGGTCCGTTCGAGCCGGATGAGGCGCCGGAGGAAGGCGGGGGTGACGTCGGCGAACTTGGCGAACAGGTCCTCGTTGCCCGCCTGCTGGTGCAGCTGGTCGAGGTGGGCGCGGTCCTCGCGGGAGACTCCGTAGAAGAGGGCGAGGTCGTTCAGGTCCCGGTACTTGACGGGGCTCTTGCCCAGTTCCATCCGGCTGATCTTCGACGTGGAGGCACGGATGACCCGCGCCGCGTCGGCCAGGGTGTAACCGCGCCGCTCGCGGTGGGAGCGCAGTTCGTCGCCCAGCATGCGGTCGCTCAGACGGTCGCCGGCGGTGTCCTGCAGGGAGACCACGGGCGCGCCGGAGTCGGACCGGTGCTTGGGGGCGGCGGGCATGCGGGCTCCGGGGTCGGGGAAATGCCGGTTCGCACGTCAGAATGCCCGAGGCGAGCCCGCCGCCACAAACCATGGCCAACGCTTTACGAGGCGCTCGCCCTAGACGGTGAGATCGTCGAACTCGTCCCCCTTGACCCCCTGGGTGAAGGCCCCCCACTCGGCCTCCGTGAAGACGAGGGCCGGGCCGTCGGGGTGCCGCGAGTTCCTGAGCGCGACCCCGCCGCCGGGCAGCCCCGCCGCCTCGACGCACTCGCCCGCCCCGATGCTCGCCCGCGCCTTCCGCCAGGCGACGCCCTCGATCGCGTTCCCGGGGACACCGTTCTCCAGCACCGACATGACCGTCCTCTCCGTTCGACGTCCGGGGCCTTCCGGCCACCGACGTGGCGCGTTCCCATATGGGAACCGTCCGCCCCGCACATGCAAGGGTAGGAGGGGGCGCCCGCACAGGCATGTCCCCGAAAGAGTGCACTTCGGGGCCTATTTTCCCCTCACCATCTCGCCATTTCGTCCTTCCGTAGGATTTACGGATGCGATGTCCTCCGGTGCTCCCGAGGAATCCGGAAAAAAGTCGGGCGGGCATGTCGAGAACCCGCGGCCGGCTCCGTCCCCGGGGTGAAGGCGACCACAATGGGTCGCACCAGGACCGAGGAGAGACACCATGGCCAAGTACCTGCTGCTCAAGCACTACCGCGGCGCCCCGGCGGCGGTGAACGACGTACCGATGGACCGGTGGACGCCGGAGGAGATCTCGGCCCACATCCAGTACATGCACGACTTCGCGGCCCGCCTGGAGGAGAGCGGCGAGTTCGTCGACGGCCAGGCGCTCGCCCCCGAGGGATCGTGGGTCCGCTACGACGGCGAGGGGCGTCCCCCGGTCACCGACGGGCCGTTCGCCGAGACCAAGGACCTCATCGCCGGGTGGATGGTGATCGACGTCGACAGCCACGAGCGGGCCGTCGAGCTGGCCGGGGAACTGTCGGCGGCGCCCGGGGCCGGCGGAAAGCCGATCCACGAGTGGCTCGAACTGCGCCCCTTCCTGGCGGCGCCGCCCACCGTCCCGGAATGCCCCCACGGATGAACGAGGCCCTGCTCCGGAACCTCACACCGGGCGTCCTCGCCGTCCTGGTCCGCCGCGGAGCCGACTTCGCGGCGGCCGAGGACGCCGTGCAGGAGGCGCTGATCGAGGCGGTCCGCGTCTGGCCGGCCGACCCCCCTCGGGACCCGAAGGGCTGGCTCGTCACCGTCGCCTGGCGCCGGTTCCTCGACGCGGCCCGCGCGGACACCGCCCGGCGGCGGCGCGAGGGCCTCGTGGACGAGGAGCCGGCCCCCGGGCCCGCGCCCGCGGCGGACGACACCCTCAGCCTCTACTTCCTGTGCGCCCACCCGTCGCTGTCGCCGTCGTCCGCGGTCGCGCTCACGCTGCGCGCCGTGGGCGGACTGACCACCCGCCAGATCGCCCGGGCCTATCTGGTGCCCGAGGCGACCATGGCGCAGCGGATCAGCCGGGCCAAGCGGACCGTCTCCGGCGTGCGGTTCGACCGGCCCGGGGACGTCGCCACCGTGCTGCGGGTCCTCTACCTGGTCTTCAACGAGGGCTACTCCGGGGACGTCGACCTCGCCGCCGAGGCCATCCGGCTCACCCGGCAGCTCGCGGCCGCGGTCGACCACCCGGAAGTGGCGGGGCTGCTCGCCCTCATGCTGCTCCACCACGCCCGGCGCGCGGCCCGGACCGGACCCGACGGCGCCCTGGTGCCGCTCGACGAGCAGGACCGGAGCCGGTGGGACACCGGACTGATCGCCGAGGGCGTCGCCGTCCTGCAGGCCGCCCTCGCCCGCGACCGCCTGGGCGAGTTCCAGGCGCAGGCCGCCGTCGCCGCCCTCCACGCCGACGCGCCCACCGCCGGGGAGACCGACTGGACGCAGATCGTCGAGTGGTACGACGAACTCGTGCGCCTGACCGGCAGCCCCGTCGTGCGCCTCAACCGCGCGGTCGCCGTCGGTGAGGCCGACGGGCCCCGCGCGGGTCTCGCGGCGCTCGCGGAGCTGGAGGGCCCGCTGCCCCGCCGTACGGCGGCGGCGGCCCACCTCCACGAACGCGCCGGTGACGAGGAGACGGCGGCACGGCTGTACGCCGAGGCGGCCCGCGAGGCGCCCAGCCTCGCCGAACGCGACCACCTGAACCGGCGGGCCGCCCGGCTCAACGCCCGCCGGGGCGGGTGACGCGTCCGCCCGGTCAGGGGCTGGTGGCGGAGACCGCGTACACCCGGGGGAAGGCGGGCTCGGTGAGGTCGACGGTGATGTCGGTGACCGGGCGCGGCTTCTCGCGCCCGACGGTCGTCCCCGCCCAGGCCGTGCCCTCGCCGAAGGACCAGCCGGCGATCTCCGCGTCGCGGTCGCCGACGGTGACCCGCCCCTGCGTGAGCCGCGCGCGGCCGGTGCCGGAGTCCGCGAGGAAGGCGTCGAGGCCGGCGGCGGTCGTCGTGAAGCGGACGTACAGCCGGCTGGTCTTCCAGTTGCTGGTCTCGTAGTAGGCGACGTCCCAGGCCCCGGTGGGGATCGGGACCTCGAAGATCCGGCGCTTCATCTGGGAGGGCCAGTTGGCCTGGAGGCCGGCCACCGAGGACTCGCGTTCCTTGTCGCGCCCGCTGTCCCGGCTCTGGCCCGCGGAGATCACGAGGTAGCCGGCCGGGATGCCGACGAGGAGCACGATGATGACGGCCGTCAGCCAGCGGCGGCGGATCATGTGCCGGCGGTCCTCGGGCAGCCCGTCGCGCGGCGGGCGCGGCGGGGCCACCGGGCGGGCCGGGGTCACGAGGGGGGGTCCTCGGGAGCCCGGGCGGCCCGGCCCGGAGTCCCGCTGCGCAGGGCCTGGGCGTAGCGCTCGTACCGTTCGTACCGCTCCACCCGGCGCCGGTTGGCGCGGCGGAAGCGGCGGGCGACGAGCCGGGCGAGGTCGGCGGCGCCGACCATGCCGGCCTCGGGGCCGAGCTGGGCGCGGACGAGACGGGCCTCGGGACGGTAGCCGCGGCCGGTGAGGTGGCGGCGGAAGGACTCCCTGGCGGGGCCGATGAGGAGGTCGTCGGCGGCGGAGACGCCCCCGCCGACGACGAAGCAGGAGGGGTCGAGGGCGGCGGCGAGGTTGGCGATGCCGACGCCGAGCCACTGTCCGATGTCCTGGAACAGCTCGACGCACATGGCGTCGCCCTCGCGGGCCAGCTCGGTGATGAGCGGGCCGGTGATGTCGGGGACGTGGCCCTTCACGCGCTCGATGATGTTGTACGCGACCGGCGAGTCGGCCGCGGCCAGCTCGCGGGCCTCGCGGACGAGCGCGTTGCCGGAGCTGTACTGCTCCCAGCAGCCGCGGTTGCCGCAGGGGCAGCGGTGGCCTCCGGGGACGACCTGCATGTGGCCGAACTCGCCGGCGACCCCGTACTTGCCCCGCTTGACCTGCCCGTCCTCCAGGATCGCGCCGCCGATGCCGGTGCCGAGGGTGATCATGACGAGGTGGTCCTCGCCGCGCCCGGCGCCGAAGCGCCACTCGGCCCAGGCGGCGGTGTTGGCGTCGTTGTCGACCATGACGGGGACGGCGAGGCGGCCCTGGAGGGAGTCGCGGAGGGGCTCGTTGCGCCAGGCCAGATGGGGGGCGAAGAGGACCCGGGCCCGGTCGGCGTCGACCCAGCCGGCCGCGCCGATGCCGACGGCGTGCACGTCGTGCCGGTCGGAGAGGTCCAGGACCAGCTCGACGATGGTGTCCTCGACGACCTTGGGGCTCTTGGACTTGTCCGGGGTCTCCGTGCGCAGCGTCTCCAGGATGTTCCCGTCCGCGTCCACGACGCCGGCCATCACCTTGGTGCCGCCGATGTCGATGCCGACGGTCGGCACCCGGGGCGCCGTCAGGTGGGAGCGCCGCTCCCGGGTGCCGACGGTCCGCAGCACGGTGCCCCGGGCGGAGCCGCGGTGGGCGAGGTCACGGTAGGTACTCATCGGCTTCGATTCTGCCAGGTGGGATGTGCGGAGCCGTTACGCGGCGGAGGGCCGTTCCAGTTCGTGGCGCAGGTCCTCCAGCTCGGTGCCGCCGGCCATCTGCCGGGTCAGCTCGTCCAGGGTGACGGAGCCCTTGGCGTGGCTGCCCGCCATGGCGCCCCGCTTGAGGAGGACGAAACGGTCGCCGACGAGGTGGGCGTGGTGCGGGTTGTGGGTGATGAGGACCACGCCGAGCCCCTGGTCGCGGGCGGCGGCCACGTACTTGAGGACCACCCCGGACTGCTTGACGCCGAGCGCGGCGGTCGGCTCGTCCAGGACGAGGACCTTGGCGCCGAAGTGGACGGCGCGGGCGATGGCCACGCACTGGCGCTCGCCGCCGGAGAGGGTGCCGATGGGCTGGTCGACGTCGCGCAGGTCGATGCCCATCCGCAGCAGGGCCTCGCGGGTGGTGGCGCGCATCAGCCCGACGTCGAGCCGCTTGAGGGGTCCCCTGCCCCTGGTGGGCTCGGAGCCGAGGAAGAAGTTGCGCCAGACCGGCATCAGCGGGACCACGGCGAGGTCCTGGTAGACGGTGGCGATGCCCCGGTCGAGGGCGTCGCGCGGGTTGGCGAGGGTGACCTCCTCGCCCTCGATGCGGAAGGTCCCGGCGTCGTGCCGGTGCAGTCCGGCGACGATCTTGATGAGGGTGGACTTCCCGGCGCCGTTGTCGCCGAGGACGCAGGTGATCTCGCCCGCGCGGACCTCCAGGGAGACCCCTTCGAGGGCCCGGATGTTGCCGTAGTACTTGCTGACGTCGTCCAGCTCCACGAGGGGAGGGGTGCCGGTCGTCACTTGGTCGCCTCCACGCGCTTGCGGATCCAGGCGTTCAGGAGGGTCGCGAGCAGCAGCATCGCGCCCAGGAAGAACTTGAACCAGTCCGGGTTCCACTCGGCGTACACGATGCCCTTGCTGGTCATGCCGAAGATGAGGGCGCCGACCGCCGAGCCGATGGCCGAACCGTAGCCGCCGGTGATCAGGCAGCCGCCGATGACGGCCGCGATGATGTAGATCAGTTCGTTGCCGACGCCCTCGCCCGACTGGACGACGTCGAAGGAGAAGAGCAGGTGCTGGCCGGAGATCCAGGCGCAGAGGGCCACGCCCGCGTAGAGGCCGACCCTGGTGCGGTGGACGGGGACGCCGACCGCGCGGGCCGCGTCGGCGCCGCCGCCGACCGCGAAGATCCAGTTGCCGAAGCGGGTGCGGAGCAGGATCCAGGTAGCGAGCGCGACGAGGCCGAACCACCACAGGATGGTGACCTTGAACTCGACGCCGCCGAGGGTCAGCTGCGAGGCGAAGAGCTTCCGCGCGGAGGAGAAGCCCTCCATGTCGGCGATGGTCTTGGTGGAGACGGTGCCGCTGATCAGCTTGGTGAGGCCGAGGTTCAGGCCGGTCAGCATGAGGAAGGTGCCGAGCGTGATGATGAAGCTGGGCAGCCTGGTACGGGTCAGCATGACGCCGTTGAAGACGCCGATCGCCAGCGTGACGAGCAGCGAGACGCCGACGCCGACCCAGACGTTGGCCGTCATCTGGTAGCTGAACATGGACGAGATCAGCGCGGAGCTGGTGACCATGACTCCGGCGGAGAGGTCGAACTCGCCGCCGATCATCAGCAGGGCGACGGGGACGGCCATGATGCCGATGGTGGAGGCCGCGTAGAGGACGGTGCCGAGGCTGGAGGCGCGCAGGAAGCTGTCCGCGAAGACCGCGAAGAAGACGAAGACGGCGACCGCTCCGACGACCGAGCCCAGTTCGGGGCGGGCGAGGAGCTTCTTCAGCGGGGTCGTGCGCAGCAGCCGCTCGTCCACGTGGTCGACGCCGGACGGGGCGGTGGGACTCATCGGGTGCCCCGATCCGCGTAGGCGACCAGCGCCGGGGCGTCGTCCTTCGTGATGATCTGGGGGCCGGTGAGGACGGGCCTGCCGCCGCCGAGGACGTCGGCGTTGTAGCGGTACAGCCAGAGCAGGTCGACGGCCTCGTACCCCTGGAGGTAGGGCTGCTGGTCGACGGCGAAGCCGAGGGTGCCCGCCTTGAGGGCCGCGGCGACCTTGGCGTTGAGGTCGAAGGTGTCGATCTCGGCCTTGCTGCCGGCGCTCTTCGCGGCCTGGACGGCGGTGTCGGCGAAGGGGGCGCCGAGGGTGACGACGGCGTCGATGTCCTTGTCGGACTGGAGCTTGGCCTCGACGGAGGCCTTGACGTCGGGCATGTTGGTGCCGTCGACGTACAGGTTGACGAGTTCGCCGCCGAAGGTCTTCTTCGCGCCGGCGCAGCGCTGCTCGTGCCCGACGTTGCCCTGCTCGTGCAGGACGCAGAGCGCCTTCTTCTTCCCCCGCTTGTCGAGCTCCTCGCCGACGGCCTCGCCGGCAACGGTCTCGTCCTGGCCGATGTGGGAGAGGGCGCCGTAGGCCTTGGACTGCTCGGCGCCCGAGTTCACGGTGATCACCGGGATGCCGGCCCTGACGGCCTTCTCCACGGCGGCCTTCATGGCGTCGGGCTTGGCGAGGGTGACGATCAGGCCGTCGACGCCCTTGGCGATGTACGAGTCGACCAGCTGCGCCTGCTGCTGGGCCTCGTCGTTGTGGGCGTAGAGGAAGTTGATGTTGTCCTTGACGGCGGCCTGCTTGGCGCCCTTCTGGACGATGTCCCAGAAGGTGTCGCCGTCGCCCGAGTGGGTCACCATGGCGAAGGTCCAGCGGGGGGTGTCGACGGCCGCCCGGCCCTGGGCCTGGGCGGCCTTGCGGGCGTCCTCGGCCCGCTTGCCGCCGGTGCTGCTGCATCCGGCGAGCGCCGCCGTCAGCGCGAGCGCGAGCACGGCGCCGACCGCGGCGCGTACCCCTCCTGTCCGAACCCTGGTCACGAGGCCGTGCCCTCCTTTGTGTCCTTCTGCGTGCATTGCAGTATCGGTCATGCGGGTCGTGGCGTTCGCCGCGGGGCACGTCAGGGGGCGCGGGCGGGCCGCCGGCCGGGCCGGCGCGGTCCGCCCGGGGCGGAGGAGAAGACCGGGGCGCGGGGCACGGAGGGAGCGTAGCCCGGGGCGTCGGCGACGGAAAGCCGTCGCGCCCGGCCGCGCCGCCGGGTCCCCGGCCGTGCGGACGGTACCGCCCGCGCCGGGGGCACGCGCGCCGGACCGGCCGGTACGGGGCGGAGCCGGCCGCGCTCCGGTCCCCCTACGTGTCCTCCGGTTCGTCCAGGAGGCCCGCGTCGTGGACGAGGAGGGCGATCTGGACGCGGTTGTCGAGGCCGAGCCGGGCCAGGACGCGGGAGACGTACGTCTTGACGGTCGGCACGCTCATGTACAGCCCGGCGGCGATCTCCGCGTTGGAACGGCCGTGCCCGACGGCGACGGCCACCTCCCGCTCCCGGTCGGTGAGTCCGGCGATCCGGCCGGCGGCCATGGCGCGCCGGGGCGGCTCCCGCCGCTCCGCGACGTGGGCCATCAGCCGGCGGGTGACGGCCGGGGACAGGACGGGGTCGCCCGCGGCGACCCGGCGGACGGCGGCGACGATCTCGGCGGGCGGGGTGTCCTTGAGGACGAACCCGGCGGCGCCGGCCCGCAGGGCGCGCAGAACCTGCTCGTCGGCGTGGAAGGTGGTGAGGACGACGACCTCGGGGGAGCCGGGACGGGCGCGGAGGAGTTCGGTGGCGGTGAGGCCGTCGACGTGGGGCATGCGGACGTCCATGAGGACGACGTCGGGGGCGTGCCGGGCGACGAGCTCGGGGACGTCCCGTCCGTCGGCGCCCTCCCCGACGATGACGAGGTCGTCGGCGCCGCCGAGCATGAGGGCGAGGCCCCCGCGGACGAGGGGGTCGTCGTCGACGATGAGCAGCCGGATGGTCATGGGGGCCACGGTAGCCAGGCGCGCACGGTGAATCCGCCGTCGGGGGCCGGACCGTGGGCAAGACGGCCCCCGGCGAGGGCGGCGCGCTCGGCGAGCCCGATGAGGCCCTGGCCGGAGCCGGGCACGTGCGGGACGGGTCCGGCGGGGGCCGGGTTGCGGACCTCGACGGTGAGGCCCTCGCCGGGGCGGCCCCGGACGGTGACGGTCACCGGGGCGCCGGGGGCGTGCTTGCGGGCGTTGGTCAGGCCCTCCTGCGCGATGCGGTAGGCGGTGCGGCCGGTGGCGGCGGGGACCGCGTCCGGGTCGTCGACGGTGGTGTCGAGGACGACCTCGGCGCCGGCCTCGCGGGATTCGCCGACCAGCGCGCCGAGGGTGGCGAGGGTGGGCTGGGGACGGTCGCCGTCGCCGTTCTCGCCGGGAGCGCGCAGGACGCCGATGATCTCGCGCAGGTCCTGGAGGGCTTCGTGGGCGCTGTCGCGGATGACGCCGGCGGCGCGGGCGACCTGCTCGGGCGGGGCGTCGGGCCGGAACTCCAGGGCTCCGGCGTGCACGCTGAGCAGGGTGAGCCGGTGGGCGAGGACGTCGTGCATCTCGCGGGCGATGGCCTCGCGGGCGAGCCGCTGCGCCTGGGCCGCGCGCAGTCCGGCCTCGGCCTCGGCGCGGCGGGCGCGTTCCCTGAGGGCTTCGACGAGCTGGCGCCGGGAGCGGACGAGCATGCCCCAGGCGATGACGAGCAGGGTGAGGACGAAGCCGAGGGCGAGGGAGAGCGCGAGGTCGGTGGTGGGATCGGGGCGGAGGAACGTCTGGGCGGTCGAGGTGGCCACGGCCAGCGCGCCGATCCGGGCGACCTCGCGGAAGGGGCGGCGCACGGCGACGCCGAACAGGCTCGCGAGGAGGGCTCCGGCGGCGACCGGCGCCACGGTGTTCACCAGGGAGAGGACGATCGCGAGCCCGGCCGGCCACCGGCGGCGCAGCCAGAGCGCGCAGCAGGCCGCGGCGCCGGCGAGCTGGTCGAGGAGGGTGACGGTCATGCTGGTGTACTGCGCGCTGGTGTCGGCGGCGACGAGGCCGAAGAGCGCGGCGAGCAGGAAGAGCGAGGCGTCCACGATCCAGTCGCGAACGGTACGGCGGGGCCGCCCCGCCCCGTCCCCGCCCGGTTCGGCCGGGTGGGAGGGGAGCGGCCGGCGCCGCCGGTCCGTACGGGTCATGCCCGCAATGTACGCAGCCGGGGCCGGCGCGGGGAGCGCGTGCGGCCGGGGCGGTACCGAAGTCGCGGAGGCCGGTACTTCGGTAGCGGCGGTCGTGGACCGGGGACGGACGCGACCGGTCCCGCGGTCCGGCCATGATCGGCGCGTGAAGAGATTTCTGGAGACCACCGGGTTCCTGCTGACCGTGTTCGGCGTCTGCGGGGTGGTCCGCGAGCTGACGGACGGCTGGTTCGGGTTCATGGGCCTGACCCGGTTCCTGACGGAGAACGTGGGGTTCCTGGAGGGCCGGGAGGTGTTCGCCAACCTCGTGATCGCCGCCCTCGGCGTGGCCGTCATGGTCGCGTCGGACCGGGTGCCGAAGTCCTGAACGGCCGGCGGGCCCGGGGGCGGGACGGCTCAGCGACGGTCGCGGCGTCGCCGTGATCCGAGCGGCCGCCGTGCCCGGGGGCGGGCCGGCTCGGCGACGGTCGCGGCGTCGCCGTGATCCGAGCGGCCGCCGTGCCCGGGGGCGGGCCGGCTCGGCGACGGTCGCGGCGTCGCCGTGATCCGGGCGGCCGCCGTGCCCGGGGGGCGGGTCGGCGGGCGCGGCGCTCTCCGGTGCGGACGGCCCCGCCGGGCGGAAGTCCCGTCCGGCGTCCCGGGCGGCCGCGCGGCGGCCCCACGCGGTGCCGGCGAGCACGAGGGCCGCGCCCGCGAGGCCGAGGGCGCCGGGGCGGTCGCCGGCGACGGCGATGCCCGCGGCGGCGGCCCAGAGGGGTTCCGTGCCCAGGAGGAGGCTGACCCGGGACGGGGAGGTGCGGCGGACCGCCCACATCTGCACGAAGAAGGCGAAGAGCGTGCAGAGGACGGAGAGGAAGAGCAGCCCGGCCCATTCGCGCGGGCCGAAGCCGAGGGCCACGGACCAGGGGGTGGCGCCGGTGCCGGGGAAGGCGGCGATGACGGCGAACACGGCTACGGCGGAGCCGAGTTGCACGGTGGTGAGGGAGAGCGAGTCGGCCGAGCGGATCGCCCCGGTCCGGGACATGGCCAGGACGTGGACGGTCCGGGCGAGGGCGGCGAGCAGCATGAGCAGGTCGCCGGCGGAGGGGGCGGTGAAGCCGCCGCCCTGGGTGAGCAGGACGACGCCCGCGACGGAGAGCGCGGCGGCGGCGAGGAAGGCGCGCGTCGGCCGGACGCCGGTGACGGCGGCCTCGGCGAGCGGGGTGAAGATCATGGTGAGGCTGATGATCAGGCCCGCGTTGGTGGCGGAGGTCCGGACGAGGCCGTGGGTCTCCAGGAGGAAGATCCCGCCGAGGACGAGTCCGAGGACGCACGCGCCGCGCCACTGGGCCCCGGTCAGGGACCGGAGCCCGTTCCACCCGGCGACGACGAGGGCGGGCAGCACCACCGCGAAGCGCAGGACGAGGACGGCGATGACCGTGTGGGTGGTGGTGATGCCCTTGGCCGCGAGGTAGCTGGCGCCCCAGACGGCGGCGACGAGGAGGACGGGCAGGTCGGTGGCCCAGGCCGGGCGCGGGGCGCCGAGGGGGACGGGGGCGGCGATCGGCGGAGCCGTCATGACGGGGTCTCTTCCACTCTCCGGGGGGGTGGAGACTTCGGCGGCTCGCACGTGGAGCGATCACCGTACCGGGCGGGGCGGGCGGTGACCACGCCTTTCAGTAGCTGCCGTACCGAGGACGCCCCTGGAGTTCGTAGGTGTGGAGGGCGACGCCCGCGCCGGTGGTGCGGGCTCCGGTGTGACGGAAGGCGGTGGGGCGGACCCCGTCGGTGAAGAGGCGCCGGCCGGTGCCCAGGACCACGGGGAAGACCAGCAGGTGGAGGGTGTCGACGAGGTCGTGGTCGAGGAGGGTGCGGGCGAGCCCCGCGCTCCCGTGCGTCTGGATCTCCCCCTCGGTGCGCTCCTTGAGGGCGGCGACCTCGCGGGGGACGTCGCCCCGGAGCAGGATGGTCCCGGCCCAGCCGGGCTCGGTGAGGGTGGTGCTGACGACGTACTTGGGGAGGCCGTTGAGCTTGCTCGCGATCGGGTCGTCGGGGTCGGTCCGCTGCGGCCAGTGGCCCGCGAAGATGTCGTAGGTGCGGCGGCCGAGGAGGAAGGCGGCCGGCCGGGCGAAGATCCCGGTCATGAACCGTCCGAAGTCCTCGTCGCCGTACGGCACGGACCAGCCGCCGTGCTCGAAGCCGTTGCCGGGGTCCTCGTCGGGGCCGCCGGGTGCCTGCTGGACGCCGTCGAGGGTGAGGAACTGGGTGAGACTGAGCGTGGCCATGGCGGTTTTCCTCCCGCTTCCGCGGAACGTGGTGTTCCGGAAGCTGTGACCGCTCCGCCGGGCGGAACTCATCGCTCCGCCGCTCCACCGCTCCACCGGCCCCTCGGCCCGCCGTTCCACCGGGGCCGGGGTGGATGTCCGATTGCCGCCGGTGTCCGGACGCCCCGCCGACTTTCATTGAACCCGAAACCACTCAGTACTTCTCGCGGAGGTTCGGGATGTCCACGATGAACGGCACGGCGGTCCTGGTGACGGGCGGCAGCCGGGGGATCGGCGCGGCGACGGCGGTACGGCTCGCCCGGGAGGGCGCCGACGTGGCCTTCACCTACGTCCGGGACGAGGCGCGGGCCGCGGAGGTCGCCGCGCGGATCGGGGCGGCCGGCCGGAAGGCGCTGCCCCTGCGGGCGGACGCGGCCGACGCCGGGGACGCGACGGGCGCGGTGGCCCGGGCGGCGGACGCCCTGGGGCGGCTCGACGTCCTGGTGAACAACGCGGGCGTCGGGCTCCTCGGCCCGCTGGAGTCGCTGGCCCTCGCGGACGTGGACCGGGTCCTCGCCGTGAACGTCCGGGCGGTCTTCCTCGCCTCGCAGGCGGCGGCGGAGCGCCTGCCGGAAGGCGGCCGGATCATCACGATCGGCAGCTGCGTGACCCAGCGGGTACCGGGCCCCGGCGCGACCCTCTACACGACGAGCAAGGCCGCGCTCGTGGGCCTGACGAAGGCGCTCGCCCGCGAACTGGGCGGGCGCGGCATCACGGCGAACCTCGTCCACCCCGGCCCCGTCGACACCGACATGAACCCGGCGGACGGCCCGTACGCGGACGGCCAGGCGGCCCTCACCGCCCTCGGCCGCTTCGGCACCCCGGACGAGGTGGCGTCGATGGTCGCGTTCCTGGCGGGTCCGGAGGGGCGGTACGTGACGGGGGCGGAGTTCTCGGTGGACGGGGGCCACGCGGCGTAGCTCCCGGCGGGCGGCATGGCCGGCCTGAACGGGGGCCCCGGGGCCGGCCGCGCCTCCGTCCGGACCGGGCGTCCCGTTCAGGCCGGCCGGTCCGCCGTGACCAGCCAGGACGTGCCGAGCAGCCGGACGGTGCCGTCCGCCGACTCGTGGGCGCGCAGGTGCTCCTCCAGGGTCCGGCGGGCGCGGGCCCGCACCTCCTCGCCGGCCCGCTCCTTCAGGTGGCGGCCGGGGCCCGTGCACAGGAGGAAGTCCGCCGCGTCCCCGGCCCCGCTCCCCCACGTCCCGTAGGCCCGCGCCCGTTCGACGGTGACGCCGGTGAACCCGGCCCCGGCAAGGACGCTGCGGATCTCGTCCGGGACGGCGAGCGAGAACATCCCGGGCAGGCCCGGCCGCCCGAAGTCACCGACCGGAAGGAGACCGCGCAGGGCCGTCATCGCCACGGCCCACTCGTTGAGCGCGGCGTCGGCCGGGCAGACGAAGGCCAGGCGGCCGCCGGGCCGCAGGGCCCGGCCGATGTTGCCGAAGGCCGCGACGGGATCGGCGAAGAACATCGTCCCGTAGCGGCTGATCGCCACGTCGAACGCGCCCTCACCGAAGGGGTGTTCCTGGGCGTCTCCCTGCTCGAAGGTGACGTTCGTGACGCCCTCGCGTTCCGCGCGGAGGCGCGCCTCGGCCAGCATCGGACCGGACAGGTCGAGGCCGAGCGCGCTCCCCCGGGGTGCTCTGAGCGCGGCGAGCCGCGTGGTCTGCCCGGCACCGCAGCCGACGTCGAGGACCCGGTGGCCGCCGGTGACTCCGGCGGCGTCGAGCAGCGGCGCGTCGAAGCCCTCGTTCACGGCGTTCCAGCGGTCCTGGTGGCGGGCCCAGTGTGCCCCTTCGGGACCGTTCCACGCCTGTGCCTGTTCGGTGTTGACGGTTCCGGACACGGATGCCTCCTGCGGGACGACAGAGAATGGGCGCGCGCCCAAACAGTATGGGCACACGCCCGTACTGGCAATCCCGGCTACGATCCGCCTGGTCGGACAACACGCCCGCCGGGAAGACCGGCGGCGGTACGGGGAGGGTTCATGTCACCGCGCGGAGTGGCGACGCCGGACGTGCGCGAGCGGCTGTTCGCGGCCGCGGAGCGGGTTCTGGCGAACGGCGGTCCCGGCGCGCTGACCAGCCGGGCGGTCACCACCGAGGCGGGGTGTGCCAAGGGGCTGCTGCACGCGCACTTCGCCGGTCTCGACGAGTTCGTCGCGGAGCTCTGTCTCGACCGGTTCGCGCGCACGGCCGCGAAGGCGGAGGGGCTGGCGGCGCTCGTCGGAGGGGGCACGGTGGAGGCGAACCTCGACGCCGTCGTCCTCGTGCTGCTCGGCCCCGGCGGTCCCGCGGTCTCCGGTCTCGCCATGTCCCGCCCCGCCGCCGCGCTGCGCGTCCGCGAGGCCCTGGAGGCGGGGGCGCCCGGTTTCGCCGCGATCCAGGAGGCCATCACGGCCTACCTGGAAGCGGAACGGCGTCTCGGCAGGGTGGCGGACACCGTGGAGCCGTCCGTCGTGGCCCTCGCCGTCGTGGGGACCGCTCACCACCTCCTGATGACCGGCCGGCCGGACGCACCCGATCCGCGCACCCTGATGACCGGGCTCGTGGCCGCCCTGCTGGGGAACTGACGCGGCGGTCCCGTCCCCCGGGGGACAGCGGGGCGCACCGCGCCGCACGGCCGCGCCTCCGGGGAGGGGTCCGCGACGGCCCGGCGGTACGGGCACGGGCCGGCCGGTCGCTCCCGGCGGCGGGAGAGGGCCGGGAGCACACCAGCGGGAGGGGGCCGGGGGCGCACCGGTGGTGCCGGGCCGGTGCGCCCCCGTGGGCCGGGCGGGGTGTCGTGTCCCGCCCGGTTCGTGGGGGGGGGCGGACGGGACGCCCGGCGGTGGGCGGGCCCGGGGTCAGCCGCCCAGTTCCTGGTGACGGGCGGTCAGCCGCGCCGCGCCGGCCTCCGTGAGGGAGCCGAAGAGGCGGAGGCGGGAGATGCCGCCGTCCGGGTAGATGTCGATCCGGACGCGGGAGCCGACCACCGGGGCGTCCAGGACGAAGCGGTGGTTGGTGTCGGGCTGGAGGCGGGTCCGGGGCAGGACCTCGGTCCACTCCTCGGAGCCCTCGGCCGCGACCGAGAGGGCGGCCCAGCCCGCGCTGTTGCCCTTGAGGTAGGCGGTGTCGATCTCGACGGCGCGGATCTCGGACTCGGCGGCCAGGCCGTAGCGGATCCAGTCGTTGCCCTTGTCGCGGCGGCGGCGGGTCTCCCAGCCGTCGTCCATCTTGTGGGAGCGGCCCGGCTGGATGGTGTGGGTGGCCGGGGAGTAGAAGCGGTCGGAGGCGTCCTCCACCCGGCCGCCGTTCTCCAGGGCCGCGAGGTCGAAGGTGCCGAGGGCACCCAGCCACGCCGGGTCGGGGGCGACCTCGCCGTACACGCGGAGGCGGGCGACGCCGCCGTCGGGGTGCTGGTTGACCCGCAGGTGCGTGAAGCGCTGCTCGACGTCGACGGCGAAGCCGTTGGCGGCGTGGCCGCCGACGGCGGTGCGCGGCACGAGCGTCGTCCACTTCACGTCGTCGGCGAGGAGTTCCCCGGGCGAGGGGGAGCCGGCCACGGAGGCGGCCTCGACGGAGACGGCCTGCGGGTAGTTGCCGCGGAAGTGGGCGGTGTCGACGACGACGCCGCGGATCACGCCGGGCGCGCCGAGCCGTACGAGGGCCCAGTCGTGGTCGTCCTCGGTGGGGTGGGGCTCCTCGGCGGAGACGCCGCGGCGGCGGCGGGTCTCCCAGCCGTCCATGACCTTGCCCTTGTGGCCGAAGTGCTCCGGGTCGAACTGGGCGGCGCCGGGCTTGAGCAGGTTCTCGCGCTCCGCGAAGAACTCGTCGTTGGCCGCGATCACGCCCGCGCCCAGACGCCGGTCCGCGAGGTTCGCGTACTGGGTGAAGGGGAAGTCGGCCGTGCGGTAGTCGGCGTACGGGTCGCCGCCGCCGTAGGGGCGGGCGTCGCCGGTGAAGGAGGGTATGCCGGTGCTCACGGGTCAGTTGTTCCTTTCGAGGAGGCGGCCGGAGGGCTCGGCGAGGACACCCCGGTGGGCGATCCGTTCGCCGCGCAGCCAGGTGGAGGTGACGACGCCGCGCAGGGTCCGGCCCGCGTAGGCGGTGATCCGGTTGCGGTGCTGGAGCTCGGCCGGATCGACGGTGAAGGTGGCTTCGGGATCGAGGACGGCGAAGTCGGCGTCGCGGCCGGCCTCGACGGCGCCCTTGCGGTCGAGCCCGGCGAGCCGGGCGGGACCGGTGGACATCCAGCGGACGACGTCCTCCAGGGTGTGGCCCCGGCGGCGGGCCTCGGTCCAGATCGCGGGCAGGCCGAGCTGGAGGGAGGAGATGCCGCCCCAGGCGGAGGCGAAGTCGGGCGTCTTGAGGTCGGCCGTGGACGGCGAGTGGTCGGAGACGACGCAGTCGATGACGCCGTCGGCGAGGCCCTGCCACAGGGCGTCCTGGTTGGCGGCCTCGCGGATCGGCGGGCAGCACTTGAACTCGGTGGCGCCGTCCGGGATCTCCTCGGCGGTGAGGGTGAGGAAGTGCGGACAGGTCTCCACGGTGACCTTCACGCCCTCGGCCCGGGCGGCGGCGATGACCGGAAGGGCGTCGGAGGAGGAGAGGTGCAGGACGTGGACGCGGGCGTCGAGCCGGCGGGCCTGGTCGATCAGGTTCTCGATGGCCGTGTTCTCGGCGTCGCGGGGGCGGGAGGCGAGGAAGTCGGCGTACGCGCCACCCGGCCGCTGGGGTGCGGCGGCGAGGTGGTGCGGGTCCTCGGCGTGCACGATCATCAGGCCGCCGAAGCCGGCGACCTCGGCCAGCGAGACCGCCAGGCGGTCCTGGTCGAGTTCGGGGAACTCCTCCACGCCGGAGGGCGAGAGGAAGCACTTGAAGCCGAAGACCCCGGCGTCGTGGAGCGGCCGCAGGTCCTTGACGTTGTCGGGCAGGGCGCCGCCCCAGAAGCCGACGTCGATGTGCGCCTTGGTCCGGGCGACGTCCCGCTTGACGCGCAGGTTCTCCACCGTGGTGGTCGGCGGCAGCGAGTTGAGCGGCATGTCGAGCAGGGTGGTGATGCCGCCGGCGGCGGCGGCGCGGGTGGCGGTCCAGAAGCCCTCCCACTCGGTGCGGCCGGGGTCGTTCACGTGCACGTGGGTGTCGACCAGGCCGGGCAGGACGACGTCGTCGCCGACGTCCTCCAGCCGGGCTCCGGCGGGGACCCCGGCGTCGTACGGCAGCACGGCCGCGATCGTCCCTCCGGAGACGGCGACCGACGCCGCGCGCGTCCCCTCGGGGGTGATGACGCGCGTCGAGCGCAGGACCAGGTTGACGTCCACCCGTACCCCTTCTTCCGGTTGTTCCCGTGCGGCCCCGTGCCGTCCCGTGCTCCGGGAGAGCGGCCCGGAGGGCGCGCGGGAGGACGCTCCGGGAAAGTGCCCCACGGAGAAATTCAACGAACTGTTGAAGGAGTCTTCACTTCCGGACGACGCGCCGTCAAGAGTCCTCCCCCGGTGCGGACGGCCGCCGGGACCGGCTTGTATCTTTCCACAAAGTGGAATGCAAATTTCGCAAGGCAGAACGTAGCTCCGCACGGACCAGGGGGCACCGGGCCACCGCCGACACCGGACGAACACCCCCTGACCGGCACCGACGCCGGGACCGGGGCCGTGTGCGCCGACCGTCGGCCCGGTAGGCTGCTGCCTTGCCCGCCCGCCCCGAAAGGACCGTGACGTGCCGACGTCCAGCGCCAGCACCACCGACGCCGCCAAACCCGCCGCGAGCGGAGGCGTCCAGTCCCTCGAGCGCGCCTTCGACCTCCTGGAGCGGATGGCCGACGCCGGGGGCGAGGTGGGCCTGAGCGAACTCTCCGCCAGCAGCGGCCTGCCGCTCCCCACCATCCACCGCCTGATGCGCACCCTGGTCGCCTGCGGCTACGTGCGCCAGCAGCCCAACCGGCGGTACGCGCTCGGCCCCCGGCTCATCCGGCTCGGCGAGTCCGCCTCCCGCCTCCTCGGCACCTGGGCCCGGCCGTACCTCGCCCGGCTCGTCGAGGAGACCGGCGAGACCGCGAACATGGCGCTGCTCGACGGCGACGAGATCGTGTACGTGGCGCAGGTGCCGTCCAAGCACTCGATGCGCATGTTCACCGAGGTCGGACGGCGGGTCCTGCCGCACTCCACGGGCGTCGGCAAGGCGCTGCTCGCGCACACCCCGGCGGAGGAGGTGCGCGCGCTGCTCGCCCGCACCGGCATGCCGGCCGCGACCGAGAAGACGATCACCACGCCCGAGGGCTTCCTGGACGCGCTCGCCGCGGTCCGCGAGGCGGGGTACGCGATCGACGACAACGAGCAGGAGATAGGGGTCCGTTGCCTCGCGGTCTCCGTGCCGGACTCCCCCACCGCCGCCGCGATCTCCATCTCGGGCCCGGCGGGCCGGGTCACCGAGGCGGCCACGGAGAAGATCGTCCCGGTCCTCCAGGAGGTCGCGCGCGACCTGTCCGCGGCGCTGGCGAACACGGTGGGCGGCGGGGCGGCGTAGCCTCCCGGGGCGACGCGTCCTTCCCGGGAACGGCGCCCCCGGCGAGCGGTGACCGCGCCGGTACCGGGTCCGTACGCGCCCTCGTGCCCACCGGTGGGACCGGCGGACACGAGGGCGGAGAAAACGGCGGACACGAGGGCGGAGAAGACGGAGGACGGGGCGGAGGAGGCGAAGGGCGGGGCGGGCCCGGAGGCCCGGTCTCAGCCCGTCGCCACCGGTTCCGCGAGCCGCCCGTCCCGGACCGTGACCGCGCGGTCCGCCCGGGACAGATGGGCGCGGTCGTGGGTGACCAGGACCGTCGCCGTGCCCCGTTCCGCCGTGAGGCGGACGAGGAGGTCCATGACCGCCGCTCCCCGCTCGTGGTCGAGCGCGCTGGTGGGCTCGTCCACCAGGAGGACGGACGGCTCGTTCATCAGCGCCCGCGCGATGTTGACGCGCTGCCGCTGACCGCCCGACAACTGGTGCGGCCGGCGGTCGGCCAGGTCCGCGAGACCCACCGCGCCGAGCAGGTCCAGTGCCCTTCCCCGCGCCGCCCCCGGAGAACGCCCCGCCAGGTGCGCCATCACCTGCAACTGCTCCGCCGCGCTCAGCGACGGCAGCAGGCTGGGCTGCTGGAAGACGATTCCGATGTGCTCGCGCCGCAGCTCCGCCCTGGCGGCCGGGGTGAGCGCCCCCGTGTCCGTACCGGCGACGGAGACCCGCCCCCGGTCCGGGGTGACGAGGGTGGCGGCCACCGCGAGGAGGCTGGACTTGCCGGAACCGGAGGGACCGACGACCGCCGTGAGCACGCCGGCGGGGACGGTGAGGGAGACGGCGTCGAGGGCGGTCAGCCGGCCGTCGCCGTCCGGATAGGTGAGGGTGACGTCGTCCAGGACGAGGCTCATCGGATGCTCCGGGGGGTGACGGGGAGCGCGGGGAGCGCGGGGCGGGCCGCCGGGCGCCGCGGAGGGCGGCGGCGGAGGGGAACGGTCGGGTTCACCGGACGCTCCCGAGGGCGGTGAGGGGGTCGACGGCGGTGATCCGCCGGACGGACAGGGCGGCGCCGAGGACGCCGAGGACCACGATGACGGCGGCCGGGCCGAGGACGGTGAGCGGTTCCAGGACGAAGGGCACGTCCCCCCCGCCGATCAGGGCGCCGATGCCGACCGCGAGCGCGGTGCCGAGCAGGGTGCCCGCGGTGAGCATGAGGACGGCCTGCCCGAGCGCGTCCCGCAGGAGGTACGGGGTGGAGGCGCCGAGCGCCTTGAGGACGGCGACGTCACCGCTGCGCTGGATGGTCCAGACGGTGAAGAAGGCCCCTATGACCAGGGCGGAGATGGCGAAGAGGAAGCCGCGCATGAGCTGGAGGGAGCCGTTCTCGGCCTGGTAGGACCCCAGGGCGGCGAGGGCGTCGTCGAGGGTCCGCGCCTCCGTGCCGGCCGCCTCGTCGCCGGCCGCCCAGTCGACCCCTCCTCCCCCGCTCAGGGCGATGACGGTGGCCTGTTCCCGGGCCGCGCCGCCGCCGTTCCCGAGCTTCCGCCAGTCGTCGAGGGAGGTCCACACCACGGGGGTGTGGCTGTACGAGGCGTCCCCTGAGACGGCCGCGACGGCGACCTCCAGGGGGCCGAGCCGTACGGAGTCGCCGGGGCCCGCGCCCAGCTCCCGCGCCGCCGACTCCGACAGGACCGCCTTCCCGGCGGCGACGGGACCGGGGGCGAGTCCGGACCCCGGTTCCGCGCCGAAGGCGGAGACGGCGGCGGTGCGGTCCCCGGCGACGGCGTTCAGGGTGCGGATGCCGAGCGGCGCCGCGCCCGTCACCCCGGGCCGCCGCGCCCACCGGCGCCACTGCTCCTCCGTCACCGCCGACTGGGTGAAGGAGGCCGACCGGCCGGCCGGCGGCGCGGCGAAGGCCAGCCGGTCGGCGGGCAGGCCGGTGATCGCGGAGACGTTCTCCCGCGCGAGCCCGGCCGTCAGTCCCGACAGCAGTCCCACGAGCAGGGTGATCAGTACGATCACCGTTCCCATGAGGGTGAAACGCCCTTTGGCGAATCCGATGTCTCTCCATGCCACGAACATGTCGACCAGAGTGGCCCGCGCCCCTCCTCCGGGGCATCGCGCCGCGGATGGCCCCGCGGTCAAACTTTCGGTTGAGCCGGGACCGCCTCCCGCTGTCTACGCTGGGGAATCATGGCTCCGCGTTCCCTCACCCCCGCCCCGCTCGTGCTGCGCCTCTGCCTGCACCTCCTGATGGCGGGCCTGCTCGTCCTGGCGGCGGTGCGGGCGCACTCGGCCGCCGGGACGGCCGCGGCGGCGGTGACGGGCGCGGTCTACGCGGCCGGGTCGCACCTGCCGCCGGTACGGAGCTCGCAGCGGGCGGCGGGCGTCTGGCTGGGGGCCCTGGGGGCGTCCTGGCTGGCGATGCTCTGCCTGACGCCCGAGGCGCTCTGGGTGGCCTTCCCGCTCTACTTCCTCCAGCTGCACCTGCTGCCCGCCCGCTGGTCGCTGCCCTCGGTGGCGCTGACGGCGGGCGCGGCGATCCTCTCCTACGTGGGGCACGGCGCCGCGCTCAACCCGGGGGTCTTCATCGGGCCGCTGCTCGGCGCGGGCGTCGCGGTGGCGACGGTCCTCGGCTACCAGGCCCTCTACCGGGAGAGCGAGCGGCGGCGCCGGCTGATCGAGGAGCTGATCGCGACGCGGGCGGAGCTGGCGGCGGCGGAGCGGCACGCGGGGACGCTCGCCGAACGGGAACGGCTCGCCCGGGAGATCCACGACACGCTCGCGCAGGGCCTGTCCTCGATCCAGCTGCTGCTGCGGGCGGCCGAGCGGGCGCTGCCGCCGGACTCCCCGGCCGCCGGGCACATCGACCGGGCGCGCCGGGCGGCGCAGGACAACCTGACGGAGGCGCGGCGCTTCGTGCGGGCGCTTTCGCCCTCGGACCTGGAGCACGGTTCCCTGGCGGCGGCCCTGGAGCGGCTGTGCGAACCGGGGGCGGGCTCCGGTCCGTACGGGCCGGGGGCGGGCCCCCGGGTCCGGTTCTCGGCGAGCGGCACGCCGGTGGAGCTGCCGACGCCGTACGAGGTGGCGCTGCTGCGGATCGCGCAGTCGGCGCTCGCGAACACGGTCCGGCACGCCTCGGCGTCGCGGGCGGAGATCACCCTGTCGTTCATGGGCGCGTCGGTGACGCTGGACGTGGTGGACGACGGGCGGGGCTTCGATCCCGGCTCCGTGCGCCCCTCGTCCGAGGGCGGCTTCGGGCTCCCCGCGATGC
This sequence comes from Streptomyces sp. NPDC014907, assembly GCF_055562975.1. Classification (NCBI taxonomy): domain Bacteria; kingdom Bacillati; phylum Actinomycetota; class Actinomycetes; order Kitasatosporales; family Streptomycetaceae; genus Streptomyces; species Streptomyces sp. NPDC014907. Next base: position 58,099 of record NZ_JBVHEG010000010.1, read on the forward strand.
GTTCGCGGGCGGAGTCGCTGGGCGGCACCTTCACCGTCGAGTCCGCGCCCGGCCAGGGCACCGCCGTCGCCGTCTCGCTGCCCCTTCCCGCCGGAGGGCCCGGGGCCTCCGGGCACTCCTCCCCCGCCGGGGGCCCCGGGGCCCCCGCTTCCGCCGGAGGTTCCGCATGACCATCCGTCTCCTGCTCGCCGACGACCACCCGGTGGTGCGGGCGGGTCTGCGCGCGGTCCTCGACACCGAACCGGACTTCGCGGTCGTCGGGGAGGCCGCCACCGCCGAACGGGCGGTGGAACTGGCCGCCGCCGGGGGCGTGGACGTGGTCCTGATGGATCTGCAGTTCGGTTCGGGGGCGCACGGTTCGGAGGCGACGGCGGCGATCACGGCGGCGCCGGGCGGGCCGAAGGTGCTGGTCCTGACGACGTACGACACGGACGCGGACATCCTGGCGGCGGTGGAGGCGGGGGCCTCCGGCTACCTCCTGAAGGACGCGCCGCCGGAGGAGCTGGCGGCGGCGGTCCGGACGGCGGCGGCCGGGCAGTCGGCCCTCGCTCCGGCGGTGGCGCACCGGCTGATGGACCGGATGCGGACCCCGGCGGAGGCGCTGACCAAGCGTGAGCTGGAGGTGCTCCAGCTGGTCGGCGAGGGCCTGTCGAACCAGCAGATCAGCAAGGCGCTGTTCCTGAGCCAGGCGACGGTGAAGTCCCATCTGGTGCACGTCTTCGCGAAGCTGGGCGTGGACTCCCGCACGGCGGCCGTGGCGGCGGCGACGGCGCGGCGCCTGATCCGGCGGTAGGGGACGGCACCGCGACCGGCGGGCCGGCCGGCGTTCCCGGAATCCCCGGACCGGAATCCCCGGACCGGGAGTCCGGCCCTGGGGCCCGGTCCTGGGGGTCGGTCCTGGGGGTCGGTCCTGGAGGCCCGGTCCCAGGGGTCCGGCCCCGGGGGCCGATCGGCGGCTCTCCCGTCTCCGCCCGGCCCGGGGCCCACGGCTTCCGGCCGGCGGCTGACGTTCCGTCAGCCTCCGGTGCCCCGCTCCGGCGGCGGGCCGAAGAGCTCGACGGCCCGGCGGACTCCCGCGAGGCCGTCCGCGAGCGCGCTGACGGAGCCGACGCAGCCCGCGACGATCAGCAGGGAGCGGCGCAGCCGCCGCACCTCGGGAGCGCCGGCGAGCGCCATGGCGTCGAGTGCGGCCAGTTCCCCCTCGGCGATCTCCCGGTCGGCGAACTCGGCGCGGTGTGCCGCCAGTTCACGCCGGAGCCGGGACACCGCGATCCGCAGTTCGGCCACCCTGGGGTCCACGACCTCGCCGCCCACTCGCCTCTGCCCCGCGCTTCGCAACATGGCTCTCCCCCTCGCACGACCTTGTGCGCAGAACGACACACCCCGACCACCCGGCACGCTCGGGACCGGCCCGCGAAAAGGCGGCCGGGCGCCGCGAGTCGGGCCAGTAAACTCCTTCGCCACCCTCCGCGCCACCCCCCGCAAGGCTGATTCGGGGGCCCGCGCCGTCACGTCCGCCGGGGTATGCAGTTCCCGTGACGACCACAGATTACCGAACACACGATCGATTTTCTGACCGTTTCTCCGGGGTGGCCGGACTCCTGCTCGCCGCCGGGGGCGGACGCCGGCTCGGGGGCCGCCCCAAGGCGCTCCTCACCCACCGGGGCCGCCCCCTGGTGGAACACGCGGCGGGGGTACTGCGCGCGGCCGGGTGCGAGGTGGTGCACGTGGTACTCGGAGCGGCGGCCGGCACCGTGCGGGAACGGGCCGGACTGCCCGGATGCGTCCTGGTGGAGAACCCGGACTGGGCGGAGGGGATGGGCTCCTCGCTGCGGGCGGGGCTCGCGTCGCTCGCCGCCGATCCGCGCGGAGCGGACGCGGCGCTCGTCCTCCTGGTCGACCAGCCGGGGATCGGGGTGGAGGCGGTGGCCCGGGTCCGGGCGGCGTACGCCTCGCGGGACTCGCTGGCGGCGGCCTCGTACGACGGGCGGCGGGGCCACCCGGTACTGCTCGGCGCCGGGCACTGGGCGGGCGTCGCCGAGGCGGCGACGGGCGACCGGGGCGCGCGGGACTACCTGGCGGCGCACCGGGACGCGGTCACGCCGGTGGACTGCTCCGACGTGGCCGACCCCCACGACATCGACACCCGGGCGGATCTGGCGCGCCTGGAGTGAACCCGGGCCGGGCGCGCGCCCGGCACCGGGCGCCATGTTCTGTCGATCCGGAGAATCTCGACATCAACAAACGATTGAACTTCCACGATGAGGAAACTAGTATCCACTGATCAGAAGCGCCTGCTACCCCGGACGGCGCTCGCGGCCGCGTCCCGGCACCGGTGGCACTCCGTGCCGTCCGGTGGCGCCCGGCGGCCGCACGGCACCGCCCGCGAAGTCCGCCGAAGGAAGTGACCGTTCATGTCCGCACCAGCGCCGTCCCCCCTGGCCGTCGTCGACGCCGAGCCCCTGCCGCGCCAGGAGGAGGTGCTCACCGAGGCCGCCCTGGCCTTCGTCGCCGAACTGCACCGGCGGTTCACCCCGCGCCGGGACGAACTCCTCGCCCGCCGGGCGGAACGCCGCGCCGAGATCGCCCGCACCTCCACCCTGGACTTCCTGCCGGAGACCGCCGCGATCCGCGCCGACGACTCCTGGAGGGTCGCGCCGGCCCCGGCCGCCCTGAACGACCGCCGGGTCGAGATCACCGGCCCCACCGACCGCAAGATGACGATCAACGCGCTCAACTCCGGCGCGCGGGTCTGGCTCGCCGACTTCGAGGACGCCTCGGCGCCGACCTGGGAGAACGTGGTCCTGGGGCAGCTCAACCTGATCGACGCGTACACCCGGAACATCGACTTCACGGACCCGCGCTCGGGCAAGTCGTACGCCCTCAAGCCCGCCGGGGAGCTGGCCACGGTCGTCATGCGGCCGCGCGGCTGGCACCTGGAGGAGCGCCACCTCACCGTCGGGGGACGGCCCGTGCCGGGCGCGCTCGTCGACTTCGGCCTGTACTTCTTCCACAACGCCCGGCGCCTGATCGACCTCGGCAAGGGCCCGTACTTCTACCTGCCGAAGACGGAGTCGCACCTGGAGGCCCGCCTCTGGAACGAGATCTTCGTCTTCGCCCAGGACCACGTCGGCATCCCGCGGGGCACCGTCCGCGCCACGGTCCTCATCGAGACCATCACGGCCGCGTACGAGATGGAGGAGATCCTCTACGAGCTGCGCGACCACGCCTCCGGCCTGAACGCGGGCCGCTGGGACTACCTCTTCTCCATCGTCAAGAACTTCCGTGACGGCGGAGCCAAGTTCGTCCTCCCGGACCGCAACGCGGTCACGATGACCGCCCCGTTCATGCGCGCGTACACCGAACTCCTCGTGCGCACCTGCCACAAGCGGGGCGCGCACGCGATCGGCGGCATGGCGGCCTTCATCCCGTCCCGCAAGGACGCCGAGGTCAACAAGGTCGCGTTCGAGAAGGTCAAGGCCGACAAGGACCGCGAGGCCGGCGACGGCTTCGACGGCTCCTGGGTCGCCCATCCCGACCTGGTGCCGATCGCGATGGCCTCCTTCGACGCCGTCCTCGGCGAGAAGCCGCACCAGAAGGACCGCCTCCGCGAGGACGTCTCCGTCGCGGCCGGCGACCTGATCGCGATCGACACCCTCGACGCGAAGCCCACCTACGACGGCCTGCGCAACGCCGTCCAGGTCGGCGTCCGTTACATCGAGGCGTGGCTGCGCGGCCTCGGCGCCGTCGCCATCTTCAACCTGATGGAGGACGCGGCCACCGCCGAGATCTCCCGCTCCCAGATCTGGCAGTGGATCAACGCGGGCGTCGAATTCGAGCACGCCGGAGAAACGGTGAAGGCCACCCCGGAGCTGGCCCGCGAGGTCGCGGCCGGGGAACTGGCCGCGATCCGCGCGGAGATCGGCGAGGAGGCCTTCGCGGCAGGGAAGTGGCAGCAGGCCCACGACCTGCTCCTGCGCGTCTCCCTCGACGCCGACTACGCGGACTTCCTGACGCTCCCCGCGTACGAGCAGCTGGCCGGCTGACCGCACGGCGGCCGGACACTCCACCGGACGGGGCTCCGTCCCCGGTGCCCGCGCGGGCACCGGGGACGGAGCCCCGTCGCACGTCCCGCCTCCGCGCGGGTGCCGCGCCGGCGGAGGACGCCGTCCGCGCCCCTGACGACGGCGGTGACGGCGGTGACGAACGGGCGTACCGGAGCGGCGGCCGGGGCACGCGGGACCCGGCCGGGAGCCGGCGCCCCGGCGCCTCACGGCGGGGCGGCCCCGGCGGTGACCGTCACGGGAGCGTGATGCCGAGCGGCCCGAGGACCCGCCCGGTCTCGTGGCGGTCCGCCGCCGCCATCGCGCGGACCAGGGCGGCGGAGCCGCCGGGCCAGGTGGCCGCGGCCCGGTCGAAGGCCGCGCGGCGGGCCTCCAGGGGACCCTTCTTGGCGGGGAGCGAGTCGAGGACGCACAGCGCCCGCGCCGAGAGGGGCACCTGGATCGGATCGGCCTCCTCGCCCCGGGCCTCCAGGGCCCGGAGGGCGTACGCGCCGAGCACCGGATCGCGGAGGGCGGCCCGCAGCGCGTCCGGCGGGGCGGCGGAGGTGTCCAGTGCGGCGAAGAGCCGCCGGACGGCGGCCGCTTCGGAGGTGCCGGCGTGGACGGTGCCGAGCGCGCCGAGGAGCCGGGACCAGGCGTGGGCGGTGTTCGCGCGCGCGTGGAGCCAGGCGGCGAACACGCGCGCGGCGACGTGCGCGGGCCAGCCCGCGGCGGCGTCCACCAGGACGGGCGCGGACCAGGCGGCGGCCCCGGCGGCGTCGGGCGCGGCGACCCCGCGCACGCCGAGGAGGTAGCGCACGGTGCCCGCGCCGCGCGGGGTGAGCCCGAAGGCGTCGCCGGCGCGGAAGACCAGACCGGTGGCGGCGAGCCGGTCGAGGACGGCGGCCAGGTCCCGGGCCGGTCCTTCGAGCCGGGCCCGGCCGGCCTCGTCCAGGTCCGGCGTGCCGAGCAGCCGGGCCAGTTCCGGCACGGGCGGGACGGCGTACGCGCCGGAGACGCCGTCCGGCACCGCCACGGGCAGGTCCTCCAGGGCCGGGTCGACGTTCCAGTCCTCGTACTCGGCGGCCTTGCGGGCGACGGACTCCGCGGAGCAGCCGCGCCGGTAGACCACGTACAGCAGGTGCGGGGCCTCTCCCCCGTACGGTTCGAACTCCTCCTCGGCCAGCTCTTCGACGGCGGCGAGGAGGGCGTCCGCGTCGTCCTCGACGGGCCCCGGCTCGACGGCGGGCGGCGGGGGCACGGGGACGGCGGGGTCACCGTGGTGGTCGAGGTGTTCGTCGAGGAGGGCGTCGGCCAGGTCGAGGTGGGGGAAGGCGCCGGGTCCGGGCGCGTAGTGCGCGTACGGTCCGGCGAGCTGTTCGGCGAGCCCGGCGGCGGTCCACCGGTCCTGGAGCGCGGCGGCCACCCGCCCGATGCCGGCCGCGACGGCGTGGTCGGTGAGGAGCGGCCCCGCGGGCGGCGGCGCCTCGGCGTCCCGTACGTACGCGCGCGTCAGCGCCTCGGTGAGCAGGGTCTCCGCGAGGGCGGTCCGCCCCATGAGACCGGCCCGGTGCACGCCGTCGGGGAGGGGCGCGCCGTCGAGGGCGGGCAGCCTGCGCCGTACGTCCTCGGGGTCGGTGAGGTCGGCGCCGCAGGTCCGCAGCAGGGAGGCGTACCAGCGGTGCCAGGTGAGGTTCCCGGGGTCGTTCATGGCCCGTTCGAAGTCGGGCACGGCGTCCGCGACCGCCCGGGCGATCCGCTCGGCGCACTCCTCGTCGAAGCGGGCGGCGAGCGCTCCGAGCACGGCGGGACAGAGCGTCAGGTCACCGGGCGGCAGGTACACGAACGCCGGCAGGTCCTCCACGAGGAGCTGCCGCGCCAGTTCGGGCGTCGGCTCGGGCACGCCCGTCCCCCGGTCGGCCCCCCGGAGCGCGAGGAGTCCGAACACCGCCTCGGCGGCGCGCGCGAACGCGGGGTCGCGGCGCTCGGGCTGCCCGTCGAGGAAGCCGTCGAGCCCGGTGTTGGTGAGAACGGTCTCGGCCACGCCTACCAGGGTAGTTCCGGGCGGGCGGTTCCGGGCGGCAAGGACCGGGGGGCAGGTGTGTCGCGGGGACGGAGGAGCAACGGGGCGGAGGCGGGGGCGCGACAGGCGGAGGCGGGGCGGGGACAGGCGGAGGTGGGGGCGCGACAGGCGGAGGCGGGGCAGGAACAGGCGGAAGCGGGGCGGGGACAGGCGGAGGCGGGGACAGGAAGCGCGCGGGGCGGGGTGGGGACAGGAAGCGCGGCAGGCGGAGGGCGGGACACCGGGGATCGGGGGCGGGACACCAGGGGTCGGGGCCGGGGGCACGGGGGGGCGGCCGGTCCGGGCCGGTTCAGCGCACCACCACCGTCCTCGGTGCCGAGAAGTCGCCCCAGGTGCCGTCCGGGAGCCGGGCGCGGAGGGTGACGGTGTGGCGGGTGCCCGGGGGGTCGGTGACCTGGAAGGTGTAGGCGGCACGGCCCCGGGGCGGTTCGGTGCCCCAGACGATGGTGGTGGCGAAGCGGCCGTCGAGGTGGAGTTCGTGGTGGGTGACCGGGGCGCCCGTCTTCGGCGGGGTCCAGGCGAGGGTGATCCCGCCGCCCTTCGCGGCGGTGGCGGCGAGGCCGGTGGGGGCGGTGTTCGGGGGCGCGCCCGGAGCGGGGGCGGTGGTGAGGTCGACCGCGTCGCTGTCCGGGGAGGAGTTCTCGGCGGCGTCACGGGCCCGGACGGTGAACGCGTAGGCGGTGCCGGGGCGCAGGCCGGTGACGTGGGCGTCGGTGGCGGTGCCCGGGACCGTGTGGACGCGGGCGTCCGCCTGGTAGACGTCGTACGCGGTGACCCCGGTGTCGTCCCGGGCCGGGGACCAGCGGAGGGTGACGGCTCGGCTGCCGTCGGGGGCGGCGCGGAGGCCGGACGGGGCGGTGGGGGGCGTGCGGTCCTCGGCGGCGGCCGGGAGGGTGGTGGCGGTGACGGTGGCGCTGCTGGGCGAGGTGTGGCCCGCGGCGTCGCGGGCGCGGACGGTGAAGCGGTGGGAGGTGGCCGGGGCGAGTCCGGTGACGTCGGTCATGAGGGTGGTGGCGGGGAGGTCCTTGACCTTGCGGCCGTCGCGGTGGACCTCGTAACCGGTGACGGCGCGGTCGTCGGTGGCCGCGCTCCACATGACGTGGACGGTGCTCGCGCTGCCCGCCGTGGCGGTGACGCCGGTGGGTGCGGTGGGGGGCCGGGTGTCCCCGGGCTCGGGGGCGGTGGTGGAGCAGGCGGTGAGCGCGAGCGCGAGGAGCGCTCCCAGGGTCGCCGGGAGCCTGGTGGAGAGCGGGTGTCGCACGGGCGGGCCTCCGTCCGTCGGAAAGGTCCAGACCTATATCCCACAGCCTGACCGGGCCCGACAAGGGGGCGCCGTCGGGAAGGAAGCCGCGGACGGGAGCGCGCCCCACGGAAACAAGGCCGTCGGGGGCGTTGTCAGTGGCGTGCGCTTCACTTAATTCGTCACTCTCCGTAGTCGATCCTTGGGGGAAACATGACGGACCGTACGACCTATGTGTCGCTCGCCGGGGTGCGCGGGCGCGGCTGGACCGACGCGATGGTGCGGGACCTGCTCGGCACGCCCGACGTGCAGGGACGCGATCCGCGCCGCTGGTCCCTCGCGCCGGTGCGGCTCTACCTGCTCGCCCGGGTGGAGACCGTGGAGCGGACGCCCGAGTTCGCCGGGGTCTCGGCGCTCTCGCGGGCCCGTTCCGCCGCCGGGGCGTACGCCGAGCGGCGGCGGGCCGCCGTCCTGGCCGCGATCCGCGCGGAACCGATCGAGGTGCCCCGGCTCCCCCGCCCCGAACTGGAGCGGCGCGCGGTGCGCCACCGGCACGCGCTGGGGGCCCGGAGTCCGGGGGCGGGGGCCGGGAGGGAGGCGGGAGCGGCACCGGGCCGGGCCGGGGTGCCCGCCGGGGCGCTCGTGCGGTGGCAGGTGAGCTATCTGCGGCACGCCCTCTCCCGGTACGAGACGCTGCTCGACGGGCTGTACGGCGAGACCGGCCGCGGTGAGGCCGAACGGCTCCTGCGCCGGCGGCTGTACGAGGCGATCGCCGCCGCCTACCCGTCGCTGGCCCGGGAGTGCCGGCGGCGGACGGCGGTGGAGGGGTGAGCGCGCGGGCGCCGGGGGACGGTCGCGGCCCGGGGCGGACGGCGCGGCCCGGGCCCCGGTGGCGCGCGCCGTGGTCCCGGGTCCCGTCTCCCCGGCCGCCCCGCCTCCCCCGCCGTCCCGTACGCGCCCCGGCCCCGGGCCCCGTGGCGGGCGCGGGGACCGGGGTGGCCGGTGGGACGGTGGCCGGGACGGGGAGCGGGGTCAGTGGACGTGCGCCGCCTTCACCGCGCGGCTGCCGGAGATCTCCTCGCCGGGCTCCATCGGAGCGGTGACCTCGTCGTCGTTCTGGCGCCGGCCCAGGTGGTTGAAGACCACGTTGAGCAGGACGGCGGCGACGCAGCCGGTCGAGATCCCGGAGTCCAGGATGATCCGCGCGGTCTCCGGGAAGGAGTGGTAGAAGCCGGGCTCGGTGATCGGGATGATGCCGACGGCCAGGGAGACGGCCACGATCAGCACGTTGTTGTCCTTCTCCAGACCGGCCTTGACGAGGGTCTGGATGCCGCTGGCGGCGACCGAGCCGAAGAGGACGACGCCCGCGCCGCCGAGGACCGGCCGGGGGACGACCGAGATGAGCGAGGCCGCGACCGGCGAGAGGCCCATCAGGACCAGGAAGCCGCCGCCGCAGGCGACGACGAAGCGGCTGCGGATGCGGGTCATGGCGACCAGTCCGATGTTCTGGGCGAAGGCGCTGCACATGAAGCCGTTGAAGAGGGGGCTGAGCGCGGAGCCGAGGGTGTCGGCGCGCAGTCCGGCCGCGATGGTCCTCTCGTCGGCGGGCCGCTCGACGATCTCGCCGAGCGCCAGCATGTCGGCGGTCGACTCGGTCATGGAGACCAGCATGACCACGCACATGGAGACGATCGCGGCGAGGGCGAACTGCGGGGCGCCGAAGTGGAACGGCGACGGGAAGCCGACGATGTCCGCCCCGGTCACCGGGGAGAAGTCGGTGACGCCGAACGGTACGGCGATGAGGGTGCCGGCGACGAGACCGAGCAGGACGGCGATCTGCTTGAGGAAGCCCCGGGTGAAGCGGCGCAGGAGCAGGACGACGACGAGGGTGATGCCGGCGAGGGAGAGGAAGGTGGCCGAACCGTAGTCCGGGGCCTTGGGGTTGGGCCCCTGGGCCCAGCCGAACGCCACCGGGAGGAGGGAGACGCCTATGAGGGTGATGACGGTGCCGGTGACGACCGGGGGGAAGAACCGCACGAGCCGGGAGAACCAGGGCGCCGCGAGGAAGCCGAGGAGCCCGGCGACGATGATCGCGCCGAAGATCACGGGAAGCGCGTCGGTCTTGTTCTCGGTCGTGTCGATGATCGCGAGCATCGGGGCGACGCCGGCGAAGGTGACGCCGTTGACGAACGGCAGGCGGGCGCCGATCTTCCAGACCCCGAGGGTCTGGAGGAAGGTGGCGAGACCCGCGGTGAAGAGGCTGGCGCCGGTGAGGAAGGTGAGTTCGGTGCCGGAGAGGCCGACGGCCGCTCCGACGATCAGGGGCGGGGCGACGACGCCCGCGTACATGGCGGCCACGTGCTGGAGACCGCTGGTGAGCATCTTCAGCGGGGGCAGCGTCTCGTCGACGGGATGCCTCTCTCGGTCGTCGGGGGCGGAGCCTGCGTCTTGTGCGTTGCGAACCTGGGGCTTGGCGGCCACGGCGGTTCCTCCGGTCGGGTGCACGTCGGCGGTGACGTGGGTGTCAGGGAGGTGGTGCGGTGTGGTGCGGTGCGGCGCGGTGTGCGGAAGATGCGGCTCGTCGCGTACGGGGTGTCCGGCGGACGGTGCCTCGCGGGGTGGGGCGGTGCCGTCGCGGGAGGGGCGCGGCGGGCGGACGGGTGCCCGGTGGGGGTGCGGGCACGGCTCACCGTCCCGGGAGGCGCCGTACGTCTTCCGCGTACGGTGCCTCCCGGTCGGGCTGCCGCGGGCCCGTTCGGGTCCGCGGCGACCGGCCGGGGGCCGTCCCCCCTCGGCCGGATTCCGTGGGGAGGGTCAGGGCCGGGCCGCGATGCGGGCCAGGCGCCGTGCCTCCGTGCGCGCTTCGCGCGCGACGGCGTCCTCGTCGACCGTGAGCAGCCGGCCGTTCTCGACGATCTGCCGGCCGTCGACGAAGGAGGCGGTGACCGGGGCGGGCGCGCCGAGGACGAGGGCGGCGACCGGGTCGGCGATCGTGGAGTGGCCGAGGCCGTCGAGCCTCCAGAGGACGAAGTCGGCGAGCTTGCCCGCCTCCAGGGAACCGGTGTCGCCGGCGCGGCCGAGGACCCGCGCGCCGCCGTGGGTGCCGAGGCGCAGGGCCTGACGGGCGCTCAGCGCGGCCTCGCGGTGGACGCCGAGCCGGTTGACCAGGAGCGCGTTGCGCAGCTCCGTGTGGAGTTCGCCGGACTCGTTGGAGGCGGTGCCGTCGACGCCGAGGCCGACGGGGACGCCCGCCGCGAGCATGTCCGGCACGCGGGCGATGCCGGCGGCGAGGCGCGCGTTGGAGGAGGGGCAGTGGGCCACGCCCGTCCCCGTGCGGGCGAAGGCGGCGATGTCGGAGTCGTTCATGTGGACGCAGTGCGCCATCCACACGTCCTCGCCGAGGAAGCCCGTGGACGCGAAGTAGTCCGTCGGTCCCCTGCCGAACAGCTCGCGGCAGAACGCCTCCTCCTCCACGGTCTCCGAGCCGTGGGTGTGCAGGCGCACGCCCAGGCGGCGGCCGAGCGCGGCGCTCTCGCGGAGCAGTTCGGTGGAGACCGAGAAGGGGGAGCAGGGGGCGACGGCGACCTGGGTCATCGCGTCGGAGGAGGCGTCGTGGTACCGCTTCACCGTCTCCTCGGTGGCGGCGAGCGCGCCCTCGGTGGTCTCGACGGCGAAGTCCGGCGGCAGGCCGCCGTCCTTCTCGCCCCGGTCCATGGAGCCCCGGGCGAGGGTGAAGCGGACGCCCGTCTCGGCGGCGGCGGCGATGACGGTTCCGGAGAGGTCGCCGGAGCCCGCCGGATGGATGTAGTGGTGGTCCGTGGCGGTGGTGACGCCGCCGCGGGCCATCATCGCCAGCGAGCCCCGGGCGGCGGCGCGCACCATCGGCTCGTCGATCCGCGCCCAGGTCGGGTAGAGCGCGACCAGCCAGTCGAAGAGGTTGTGGTCGGTCGCGAGGCCCCGGGTGATCCACTGGTAGAAGTGGTGGTGGGTGTTGACCAGGCCGGGTGTGACGAGGTGCCCCGTGGCGTCGATCCGCCGGACCACGTTCTCCAGGCCCGCGGGGGCCGCGCCGGCCCCGACGGACTCGATCCTGTTGCCGGCGACGACGAGGTGTCCGGAGGCGTACTCGGTGTCCTCCGCGTCGACGGTCGCGATCGCCGCGTTCTCGACGACGATCCGCTGGGGAACTGTCGAAGGTGCTGCCATGACGGTGCTTCCTTCATTCCTCGGAAGTGGGGCGGGCACGGCGGGACCCTAGGAGGATTCGAGTGCCGGGGCCGTGCGGCTCCGGGCGCCGAGATGGTGGAAGAACAGGTTGAGCAGGACCGCGACGAGGGCGCCCGCGCTGATGCCGGAGCCGAGGACGGTCTGCGCCCAGGCCGGGAAGCCGGCGTAGAAGGTGGGGGCGGCGAGCGGGATGATGCCCGCTCCGAGCGCGACGGCCACCAGGACGATGTTGGAGCTGTCGTCCAGTCCGGCCTCGGAGAGGGTGCGGATGCCGCTGACGGCGATCGAGCCGAAGAGGACGATGCCGGCGCCGCCGAGGACGGGCATCGGGACCGTGGAGACGACGGCGCCGAGGACCGGGAAGGCGCCGAGGACGAGGAGGGCGCCGCCGGCGACGGCGACCACGTACCGGGAGCGGACCCGGGTCAGCGAGACGACGCCGACGTTCTGGGCGAAGGCCGAGGTCGGGAAGCCGCCGAAGACGGGGCCGAGGAGGGTGGCGACGCCGTCCGTGCGCAGGCCCCGGGTGATGGTCCGGCCGTCGGTGCGCCGCTCGCAGATCTCGCCGAGGGCGAGCATGCCGGCGCTGGACTCCGTCATCAGGACCAGCATGACGATGCACAGGGAGAGGATCGCGGCGGGCTGGAACTCGGGGGCGCCGAAGGCGAAGGGCGCGGGCAGGGCGGCGACGGGCGCCTCGCGCAGGGCGCCGAAGTCGGCCATCCCGAAGGGGATCGCGGCGAGGGTGCCGGCGAAGAGGCCGAGGAGGAGGGCGATCTGCCGGACGAAGCCCCTGCCGAAGCGCTGGAAGAGCAGGATGACGACGAGGGTGAAGGCGGCCAGCGCCAGGTACTTCATGGCGCCGAAGTCGGCGGCGAGCCGGTCGCCCCCCTGGGCCCAGCCGACGGGCACGGGCATCAGGGTGACCCCGATGAGGGTGATGACGACGCCGGTGACGAGCGGCGGGAAGAAGCGCAGGAGCCTGCCGAAGAAGGGTCCGACGGCGAGGCAGAAGACTCCGGCGACCATCACCGCGCCGTAGATGGCGGGCAGTTGGTGGCCGGGGGCGCTCGTCTCGGCGATGGCGAGCATCGGGGCGATGCCGGCGGACGAGGCGGCGTTGACGAACGGGAGCCGGTTGCCGGCGAAGCGTCCGAGGCCGAGGGTCTGCAGGACGGTCGCGCATCCCGCGACGAGGAGACTGGCCGCGATGAGCCGGGTCATGCCGGCCGTGTCCAGGCCGACGGCCTGGCCGATGATGAGCGGAGGGGTGACGACGCCGGCGTACATGGCGGCGATGTGCTGGAGTGCCGCGGGGACGAGCCGCGGGGCGGGGAGCTTCTCGTCCACCGGGTGGCAGGCTGCCGGGGTGGACGGCGGGGTGGAACACGGGCCTTCGGCGGGTGCCGGCCCCATTGCGGGCTGTGCCATGGGATTCCCTCCGGTCCGGTGCGGTCCCCGCCCGGTTGCGGGCGGGGACCGGCCACTCGGATGCCGCTTAGAGGTTGGTCATGTCGACCGGGATCTGCGCCGTGGCTCCGTCACGCAGGACGGTGGCCTCGATGAGGCCGTACATGCGGTCGGCGGCGTAGTAGACCTCGTTGTCGTTCTTCAGGCCGAAGGGTTCGAGGTCGACCAGGAAGTGGTGCTTGTTGGGGAGCGAGAAGCGGACTTCGTCGATCTCCGGGCGGTGGTTGATGATCCGCGTGGCCATCTGGTAGAGCGTCTGCTGGAGGGAGTACGAGTAGGTCTCCGCGAAGGCCTCGAGCATGTGCTTCCTGGTCTGCTCGTAGGACCGCTCCCAGTGGGGCATGCGCTGGTCGTCGTCGGTCCAGTTGAACCGCCAGCGGCCGGACACCTGGGTGGCCAGGATGCGGTCGTACGCCTCCTGGAGCGTCGTGTACTTGTCCTTGATGTAGCCCCAGAACTCCGAGTTGGTGGAGTTCATGACGACGAGGTCCTTGAGGCCGGAGATGACCTCCCACTTCTCGCCGTCGTAGGTGACCTGGGTGACGCGGGTCTCCTGGCCCTTGCGGACGAAGGAGTGGTTGACCTCGTCGGCGCCGATGAAGCGGGAGTTGGCGTCGGAGGAGGCGATGCGCTCCCAGGCGTACTCCTCGATCCTGATGCGGGCCTGCTTGATCGGCTCCTGGCTCGACACGAAGTGGCGGGCGAGGTGGATGCCGAACTGCTCGGCGGACTCGATGCCGTACTCCTTGGCGAACGCGAAGACGGTGTTCTTCGTCGTGTCGGTGGGGAGGCAGTGGGCGTTGGAGCCGGTGAGGTGGACGTCGCTGAGGTCGCCGGAGAGGGCGACGGAGACGTTCAGGTCCTTGATGTGGTGGGTGGCGCCGTCCCGCGTGATCTTGACGACGCGGTTCTCCGCTTTGCCGTACTGGTTCTGGCCGAGGATCACAGGGTGGGCAGGGCGGGAAAGGGGTGTCATGTCTGCTAGCTCCCTCGGTAAACGGAGTAGCCGAACGGGTTGAGCAGCAGCGGTACGTGGTAGTGCTCGCCCGGCACGACGGCGAACGTGATCGCCACCTCCGGGAAGAACGCACCGGCCGTACCGCTGTCCCGATTCGCGGGGGCGTCCTGCTGCGCCTCGGCTTGCTTGTTCTGCTTGCTCAGGAAGTACGCCTCGGTGTCGAAGTCGAGGCGCACGTGGGTGGTTCCCTCCGGCAGGGCCGGCAGGTCCTTGCAGCGTCCGTCCGCGTCGGTGGCGGAGCCGCCGAGCGCGGTCCACTCCGCGCCGGAGCCGGCGCGGGCCGCGAGCCTGACGGCGACGTCCCCGGCGGGGCGGCCGGCGCTGGTGTCCAGGATGTGGGTGGACACCGAGGCGGTGGTGTCGGTGCTCATGCGGTGTTCTCTTCCTCTACGAGACGGGCCAGCCGGATGCGGTTGATCCTGCCCAGTTCGGTGCGGACGGTTTCCCGCTCCTCCTCGGGCGAGTGGGCGATCCGTTCCCGGGCCGCGTCCCGCATCTGTTCTCCGGTCCTGCCGGTGGCGCAAATGAGGAAGACGTGCCCGAACCTTTCCTGGTAGGCCAGGTTGAGTTCGAGCATCTCGGCCTTGAGTTCCTCGGAGGCGCCGGCCATTCCGCTCTGTTCGCGGGAGGAGGTCGGGTCCCCGGCCTTCGGACGACCGATCGGCGGGTGCCCCGCCATCGCCTCGGCCAGGTCCTCGGCGGTCAGCTCGGCCATGGCGGCGTCACTGGCGAGGAAGAGGGCTTCGGCGGTGGTGTACGGGCGGCGGGCGAGGATCTTGCTCCCCCACGCCGAGCTGGCGCACACCTCGTGGAGCGCGGCGGCGGCCTCGCTCTCCGCCGAGGTGTTGAACCGGGTGAGGCCCGGTGTCGTACCTGAAGTCACGGGAAGCCTCCGTGGCTGTTTTTCGCTGTGCGTCGGACGGGCTGCGGATAGCTAACGCCCTCCGCCACACGACGTCAACAGTTTGTTGAAAAGTTGGTCACGCAAAAGCCGTCGTCCCGACATCCGGACGACGGCTTGCGGTCACGCGTGCCCAACTAGTCTTTCCCGGCGGTCTTTTCCCTGTTCAGAGCGGTTTCCCGGTTCAGGTAGTTGTAGACGGTGAAGCGGCTGACGCCGAGCGCGCCCGCCACCGTCTCCACCCCGTGGCGCACGGAGAAGGCGCCGCGCGCCTCCAGGACGCGGACGATCTCCTGCTTGGACTTGCGGTCGAGCTCCGACAGCGCCGTCCCGTGCCGCCGCTCCATCGCCGCCAGGATGTGGTCCAGGGACTCCGAGAGCTGCGGGAGGCGCACGGCGAGCACGTCCTCCCCCTCCCAGGACAGGACCACGTCGTCGGCCTCGGCCCGCCCGGGTTCGAGCAGTTCGGCGCCCATGGCGTCCACCAGGGGTTTCACCGCGGCGATCAGGGGGTGTTCGTTCACTTCTCGCCCCCCTCGGCCGCGCCGCTCTTCCCGGCCCCGCCCTCCCCGATCACGTTGACCTGGAGCGAGACGCGGGTGGCGCCGGCCGCGAGCGATTCGCGGAGCAGCGCGCCGACGGCGGCGAGCACCGCGTCCGCGCCGCCCTCCGCCGTGTTGCCGAAGGGGCCGACGTCGACCGCGTCGAGGTCGGCCGACCGGAGGACCTCACGGGCCACGACCGCGTGCGCCGGCGCCTCGTCGAGGTCGAAGGGTTCGGTCGTGAACTCCACTTTCAAACGCACCATGCCCCCACGCTACGGCCCCCGCCCGGCCCGGCGGGAGCCCCGGACCTGCGGGGACCTCTTGACAAGCACGCCCGGCACCTTGCAGCATTCCGTCAGACAGAAACTTACTTCCGCGATACGGAAGGAGCGCCCACCCCTCATGACCCGCTTCCCGACGGACGCCGTCACGGACCAGCGCTTCGATGTGAACCTGTCGATCCTCTTCACGGAACTCCCGCTCCTGGAGCGACCCGCGGCCGCCGCCGCGGCGGGCTTCACCGCGGTCGAGCTGTGGTGGCCCTGGATCGACGACGCCACCCCCGGACAGAGCGAACTCGACGCGCTCAAGAAGGCCCTCGACGACGCCGGCACCCAGCTGGTGGGCCTGAACTTCTACGCCGGACGGCTCCCCGGCCCGGACCGCGGAGCCCTCTCCGTGCCCGGTGAGGAGTCGGACCGCTTCCGCGCCAACGTCGACGTGGCCGCCGGCTTCGCCGCCTCGGTGGGCTGCAAGGCGCTCAACGCGCTCTACGGCAACCGCGTCGAGGGCGTGGATCCGCAGGTCCAGGACGCCCTCGCCCTGGAGAACCTGGTCCTGGCCGCCCGCGCCGCCGACCGCGTCGGCGCGATCCTCCTCGTCGAGACCCTCAACGAGCCGGAGTCGCCGCTCTACCCGCTGGTGAGCGCCCCCGCCGCGATCGAGGTCATCGACAAGGTCAACGCGGCCACCGGCCTCGGCAACGCCAAGTTCCTCCTCGACGTCTACCACCTGTCGATGAACGGCGAGGACGTCAGCCGGGTCATCGCGGAGTACGCGGACAGGACCGGCCACGTCCAGATCGCGGACAACCCGGGCCGCGGCGCGCCGGGCACCGGCGACCTGCCCCTGGAGCGGCTCCTCGGCGAGCTGAGGAAGGCCGGTTACGACGGCTGGATCGGCCTGGAGTACAAGGCCGCCGACGCCGCCGCGTCCTTCGGGTGGCTCCCGGCCGAGGCCCGCGCGGCCCGCTGACCAGCACCCCCTCCCCGTACCACCAGAGCTTTCCGAGAGGCACCCTCATGAGCACCCTTCCCAAGGTCGCGTGGATCGGCCTCGGCATCATGGGTTCCCCCATGTCCGAGAACCTCCTCAAGGCCGGCTACCCGGTCACCGGCTTCACCCTGGAGCAGGACAAGCTGGACCGCCTCGCCGCGGCCGGCGGCACCGCCGCGGGCTCGATCGCCGAAGCCGTCCGGGACGCCGACGTCATCATCACGATGGTGCCCGCCTCCCCGCAGGTCGAGGCGATCGCCTACGGCCCCGACGGCATCCTGGAGAACGCGAAGCGGGGCGCGCTGCTCGTCGACATGTCGTCGATCACCCCGCAGACCTCGGTCGACCTCGCCGAGAACGCCGCGGAGAAGGGGATACGCGTCCTCGACGCCCCGGTCTCCGGCGGCGAGGCCGGTGCCGTCGAGGCCGTCCTCTCGATCATGGTCGGCGGCGAGCGGGCCGACTTCGACGAGGCCCTGCCGATCCTGGAGGCCCTCGGCAGGACGATCGTGCTGTGCGGTCCGCACGGCTCCGGCCAGACGGTGAAGGCCGCCAACCAGCTCATCGTCGCGGTCAACATCCAGGCGTGCGCCGAGGCCGTGGTCTTCCTGGAGAAGTCCGGCGTGGACCTCGGCGCCGCCCTCGACGTCCTCAACGGCGGCCTGGCCGGCTCGACCGTCCTGACCCGCAAGAAGGACAACTTCCTGAACCGGGACTTCAAGCCGGGCTTCCGCATCGACCTGCACCACAAGGACATGGGCATCGTCACCGACGCCGCCCGCGCCGTCGGCGCCGCCCTCCCGGTCGGCGCGGTCGTCACCCAGCTCGTCGCGTCCCTGCGCGAGCAGGGCGACGGCGGCCTGGACCACTCGGCCCTGCTCCGCGCCGTCGAGCGCCTCTCCGGCCGGCAGGTCTGATCCCCCGCCCCGCTCCCGGGGCCCCCGATTTCCGGCCGGCGGCGGTGCCGACACTTGTCCTGTCGCGCCCAGGCGCCGCCGCCGGCCGGAACACCACACTTCGATTTCAACAAACTGTTGACGTTTTTCGAGTGGCGTCCTTACGCTCCTCACCACTTCAGCAGTGCATCCCGTACGGAAGGTCGACCCGACGAAATGACGCAGCGCGTGCTTACGACCGAGTCCGGCGCCCCCGTCGCCGACAACCAGAACTCCGCCACCGCCGGCGTCGGTGGTCCCCTCCTCCTCCAGGACCAGCACCTGCTGGAGAAGCTCGCGCGCTTCAACCGCGAGCGCATCCCGGAGCGCGTGGTGCACGCCCGCGGCTCCGGCGCGTACGGGTACTTCGAGGTCACCGACGACGTCACCGGCTTCACGAAGGCCGCCTTCCTCTCCGGGACCGGCAAGCGGACCGAGACCTTCGTCCGCTTCTCCACCGTGGCCGACTCGCTCGGCGGCGCGGACGCGGTCCGCGACCCGCGCGGCTTCGCGGTGAAGTTCTACACCGAGGAGGGCAACTACGACCTCGTCGGCAACAACACCCCGGTCTTCTTCATCAAGGACCCCCTCAAGTTCCCCGACTTCATCCACTCCCAGAAGCGCGACCCCTTCACGGGACGCCAGGAGCCGGACAACGTCTGGGACTTCTGGGCCCACTCCCCCGAGGCCACCCACCAGATCACCTGGCTCTTCGGCGACCGCGGCATCCCCGCCTCGTACCGCCACATGCACGGCTTCGGGTCGCACACCTACCAGTGGACCAACGAGGCCGGCGAGGCCTTCTTCGTCAAGTACCACTTCAAGACGAACCAGGGCATCCGCAGCCTCTCCGCCGAGCAGGCCGCCGAACTGGTCGGCAAGGACGCCAACTCGCACCAGACCGACCTGCTCCAGGCGATCGAGCGCGGGGTCAACCCCTCCTGGACCCTCTACGTCCAGATCATGCCGGCGGCCGAGGCGGCGGACTACCGCTTCAACCCGTTCGACCTCACCAAGGTGTGGCCGCACGCCGACTACCCGCTCCGCCGGGTGGGCCGCCTGGTCCTCGACCGCAACCCGGACAACGTCTTCGCCGAGGTCGAGCAGGCCGCGTTCTCCCCGAACAACTTCGTGCCCGGCATCGGCCCCTCGCCGGACAAGATGCTCCAGGGGCGCCTCTTCGCCTACGCGGACGCCCACCGCTACCGCCTCGGCGTCAACCACACCCTGCTGCCGGTGAACGCCCCGAAGGCGACCACGGCGCAGAACTACGGCCGGGACGGCCTCATGGCCACCCGCAACGGTTCGCGCCACGACAAGAACTACGAGCCCAACTCGTACCAGGGCCCGGCCCAGACCGGCACGCCGCTCTCCGCGCCGCTCGCGGTCCACGGCTGGACCGGCACCCACGAGGCGCCCGCGCACGTCAAGGACGACGACTTCTTCCAGGCCGGCGAGCTGTACCGCCTGATGTCCGAGGACGAGAAGGGCCGGCTCGTCGCCAACATCGCCGGCAGCCTCGCGCAGGTGTCGCGCGAGGACGTCATCGAGAAGAACGTCGCGCACTTCGCCGCCGCCGACCCGGAGTACGGCCGGCGCGTGGCCGAGGCGGTCGACGCCCTGCGCGAGCACTGATCCACGAAGACACCCAGGCTGCGTACGGCACCCGACGGGAGGTCAGTGCCGTACGCGGTCCGGAACACCGGCCCGCATGAGGGGTGGCCGGCGATCCGGACAGCGTGAGGACCGCGGCGGCGCCGAGCCAGTGCGGTGGCCAGGGCACCCGGCCCCCCTTCCTGACCTGAAGGAAGGGGCGGCCGTGACGCCCGTCGGCGCCGCCGCGGTCCCAACGCCCCCCCTGCCGGGGGAACCCCGGGACTCCGCCCGGTGGTGCGAACGTCCTGTCGCGCCCGCCCAGCTCGCACCACCGGGCGGTCATCGAGCGGAAGAGCGCGGAACCAGACCCACGGTCCCTGGTTCCGCGCTCTTCCCCTTTCCTCCCCCCTCCCGGTCCGCCCGCGCCAGCAGGAACGTCACGGCGAGCGAGGCCAGGGCCAGGAGCACCATTCCGGTCCGTGGCGAGGCGTACTGGGCGAGGGCGCCGGCGAGCGCCGCGCTCAGCCCCTGGAACGCGAGCGTTCCCGAGGAGTGCAGACCGAGGGCGTGACCGCCCAGCTCCTCCGGCACCAGCTCCATCAGCCGTTCCTGGTGCAGCAGGCTCGCCCCGTACCCCACCGCCGACACCGTGACGAGCGCGAGCGCGAGCGGAAGCCCGGGGTCGAGGGCGAAGAGGAGGAACGGGGCCGCGAGCAGCGCCTGGAGCGGGAAACGGAGCCGGCCGCGCAGCCGCGCCGGTACGAAGCGGCCGACGGCGGTGTCCCCGGCCAGCATGCCGAACGCGCCGCAGGCGAAGAGCGGCCCGGCGTGCCCGGGGTCGTACGGCACGAACAGGGACTCGCAGCCCACGATCAGCCCGTTGGGCACCCAGAGCGCGAGGTAGCAGCGGCGGCGGGCGGGCGCGGACAGGAGCCGCGCGTTGGTGCGCCAGGTCTCGGCGACGGAGGGCCGTCCCCCGGCGCGCGGCGGGCGCGCCGCGAGGCCGAGGCGGGCGAGCAGGGCGGCGGCGAGGTACAGCACGGCGCCGGCGAGGACCGCGCCGCGCGGCGAGAGCAGGGCGACGAGGAGCCCGCCGGCCACGAAGCCCCCGATCTGGCAGGCGCCGGCGGCCATGTTCGTCACCGAGCGACCGAGCAGGTACTCCTCGCGCGGAAGGATCTCGCCGAGGAGCCCGTACCGCACCCCGCCGCCCAGCGAGGCGGCGAGCCCCTCGGCGAGGAGGACCGCGAAGACGGCCCAGGTCGGCAGGGCGGGAAGGGCGAGGACGGCGGTGCCCACCGCGAAGAAGAGGGCGATTCCGGAGAGCGCGGCGCGCGGCGGCAGCCGGTCGGCGGCGGAGAGCAGGGTGGTGGCGCCGAGGAGCTGGGCGAGCGAGGGGCCGAAGAGGGCGAGCGCGGAGAGGAAAGGGGAGCCGGTGGCGTGGAAGACGAGGGTGGCGAGACCGAGCCCGGCCACCGTCTGCGCGGCGGTGTGCGCGGAGCCGGTGAGGAAGAGCGGGGTGAACCCGGGGGTGCGGAACAGGGCGCGGTAGCGGGACATGCGGGAAGTCTCGGAGAGACCCGGCGCGCACCGTTATCTTTTCGCGCGGAGGCGAAACACAGGGTGCGGGAGGCGGCGGAATGGGCTGGTGGCGGATCGGGACCGACTCGCTCGCGGGCGGCCGTTTCGTGCTCTCGCCGCTGGCCGAGACGATCGCCGCGCTCAAGGTCCTGCACGCGGCCGCGGCGTCCCATCCGGGCGAACGCGCCTGGCTGGAGGCGTCGTTGCCCTCCTACCGGGCGCGCCTGGCGGCCGAACCCCTCGACGCCCTGCTGGTGCGGTCGGCGATCGGCCGCACCTGGAACGCGGACTTCCTGACCCCGACGCCCCTGGGCGGGGGCGAGCCGTCCTTCGAGGAGGAGGTGGAGGCCGTGCGCGCCGCCGACCCGGCCGGCGCGGTGCCGCAGCTGGCCGTCGCGCTCGGCGGGCCCGTGCCGGAACCGCTGTGTTCGGCGCGCGATCTGCCCGGACGGATGGCGGAGGTCCTGACGTGGGTGTGGCGGGAGACCGTGCTGCCGGAGTGGCCCCGGCGGCGGAGGGTCCTCGAAGCGGACGTGACGGCCCGGACCGCGCGGCTGGGCCGGGGCGGCTGGGCGGCGGCCCTGGACGAACTGTGCCCGGGGAGGACGCGCTGGCTGGGCGACGGCCGGCTCCAGGTCAACACCCGCGCCCACCCGCCGCGTTCGGTGGACGGCGGCCGGCTGTTCTTCGTTCCGGTGACCCCGGCCACGGGCTGGGTGTCCTGGGAGGGCACGGAGCGGTTCGCGGTGGTGTACCCGTGCGCGGGCGTCCTGGCGGACGCCTCGGGACCGGTCGTGCCACAGGCGCTCGGCGCGCTGCTCGGCCCGGCGCGGGCGGGGGTGCTCGTGCGTCTCGAAACCCCGTTGTCCACGAGCCAGCTGGTGGCCCTGACCGGCCAGGGCCTCGGCTCGGTGGGCCGGCACCTGAAGGTGCTGCGGGAGGCGGGACTCGTGCGGCGGGGCCGGGCGGGCCGGTCGGTGCTGTACGCGTGGACGGAGGCGGGCGCGGTGCTCGTGCGGGCGCCGGGGTGAGCACGGGGCGGCCCCCGTCCCGGCGTTCGGGGGGACGGGGGCCGTGGTTCCGGCGGGCCGCGGCGCGCCGCGGGCGCGGGATCAGACCCGGAGGGCCCTGATCGCGGTCGGCGCGTGACCGGGCTCGGTGGCCAGTTCCTCGAACTCGGTGACGTCGCTCATGTCGGCCGTCCGGCTCATCGCGATGTTGGTGACGCGCTCCAGGATCGCCTCGACGACGACCGGCACCCGGTGCTCGACGGCCAGCTTCCTGGCCCGCTCCAGGGCCTCGCCCAGCTCGTCCGGGTCCTGGACGCGGATGGCCTTGACGCCGAGGCCCTCGGCGACCTTGACGTGGTCGACGCCGTAGACGCCGATCTCCGGGCTGTTGATGTTCTCGAACTCCAGGTTGACCTCGAAGTTGATGCCGAGGCCGCCCTGCGCCTGGCGGATGAGGCCGAGGTAGGCGTTGTTCACGAGGACGTGGACGTAGGGGACCTTGTGCTGGGCGGCGACCGCCAGCTCCTCGATCATGAACTGGAAGTCGTAGTCGCCGGAGAGCGCGACGACCGGGGTCTCCGGGTCGGCGGTGGCGGCGCCGATGGCGGCCGGGACGGTCCAGCCGAGCGGGCCGGCCTGGCCGCAGTTGATCCAGTGGCGCGGCCTGTAGACGTGCAGGAACTGCGCGGCGGCGATCTGGGAGAGGCCGATGGTGGTGACGTAGCGGGTCTCCGGGCCGAAGGCCCTGTTCATCTCCTCGTAGACGCGCTGCGGCTTCATCGGGATGTCGTCGAAGTGCGTGCGGCGCTGGAGGGTGGCCTTGCGCTCCTGCGCGGAGGCGGCCCAGGCGGTGAAGTCGGGGAGGCGGCCGGCGGCCTTCCACTCCCCGGCGACCTCCAGGAAGAGTTCCAGGGCGGCCCTGGCGTCGGAGGCGACGCCGTAGTCCGGGGCGAAGATCCTGCCGAGCTGGGTGGGTTCGATGTCGACGTGGACGAACTTCCGGCCCTCGGTGTACGCGTCCAGGTTGTAGCCCGTGTGGCGGTTGGCCCAGCGGTTGCCGATGCCGAGGACGAAGTCGGACTCCAGGAAGGTGGCGTTGCCGTAGCGGTGCGCGGTCTGGACGCCGACCATGCCGGCGGCCAGCTCGTGGTCGTCCGGGATCGTGCCCCAGCCCATGAGGGTGGAGATGACGGGGACGCCGGTCAGCTCGGCGAACTCGACGAGCAGGTCGGAGGCGTCGGCGTTGATGACGCCTCCGCCGGCGACGATCAGCGGGCGCTCGGACTCCAGGAGGAAGGAGAGGGCCTTCTCGGCCTGGGCGCGGGTGGCGCGCGGCTTGTAGACCGGCAGCGGCTCGTACGTCTCCGGGTCGAACTCGATCTCGGTGAGCTGGACGTCGATCGGCAGGTCGACGAGGACCGGGCCGGGGCGCCCCGAGCGCATGAGGTGGAAGGCCTGCTGGAGGACGCCGGGGACCTGCGCGGCCTCCAGGACGGTGGTGGCGGCCTTGGTGACCGGCTTGGCGATGGTGGCGATGTCGACGGCCTGGAAGTCCTCCTTGTGGAGCTTCGAGACCGGGGCCTGGCCGGTGATGCAGAGGATCGGGATCGAGTCGGCGCTCGCCGAGTACAGGCCGGTGATCATGTCGGTGCCGGCGGGGCCGGACGTGCCGACGCAGACGCCGATGTTGCCGGCCTTGGCGCGGGTGTAGCCCTCGGCCATGTGGGACGCGCCCTCGACGTGGCGGGCGAGCGTGTGGCCGATGCCGCCCACGTTCTTGAGCTCGCGGTAGAAGGGGTTGATCGCCGCGCCGGGGACGCCGAACGCCTGGGTGACGCCTTCGCGCTTGAGGATCTCGACGGCCGCTGCGGCGGCGGTCATACGGGGCATGGGAGTACTCCTGCTTCGGCCGGGCGGATCCAGGAGGTTCCCTCCGCCGGGAGGCTCACCTCGCTGTTTCCGTAATGCGGAAATACTGTTCTGCTATACGGAAGCAATGTAGGCGGGGTGGCGAAGAACCGTCAAGAGAGGTCCGCCCGCCGGGACGGGCGGCGCGCCCGCGCCGCCCGGAGGAACCGAAGTGGCCGAACAGCCTCCCCCGGGACGGCGGATGGGTGGACGATGGGAGCGAGCGACAGGGGGTTGGGTTGTGGGCGATTCCGTACCGGTGCGCTGCCCGGAGTGCCTGAGCACACGGGCGTACGCGGCACCCGCCTTCCCCTGCGCGTGCGGGAGCCCCGTGGCCGCCCCGGTGGCGGCGGGCGCGGCGGAGCCGATCACGCGCCGGAACTGGGCGGACGAGTGGGTCACCGTCCGCTGCGGCGCCTGCGGCCGGCGGGGCGACTGGCCCCACCCGGAGTTCGCCTGCCCGTGCGGCACGGTCCTGCGGGTGCCGGTCCGGACGGCGGACGACGGGGGCCGGGACGGTACGGCGGGAGGGGGGCCCGCGGGCGGCCCGGAGCACGACGCCGCCCCGGCGGCCACCGCGGAGGCGTCGCGTCCCCCGGGCGGACACGCGCCGGACGGGAGGAACCCCTCCGGCGCGGGGCCCGGCGCGGGAGCCGGACCCGGGCGGTACGGCGCGGGACCGGGACCGGACGGACCCGGCGGGCCGGCGGCCTCCCCCGACGGCCCCCGGAACGGACCGTCCTCCGGGGCCGCCCGGCGCCGTGCGGCGGGACCCGGCTCGGAGTGGTTCGGCACGGGCCCCGGCCCGCTCCGTTCCGGCGGCCCCGGCTCGGGCTCCGGGTCCGGGAGGACGGAGTCCGGCCGCGCGGACGGTGCGCGTGCGGACGGCAGCGGACCGGACGGTGCGCGTCCGGGCGGGACGAGCGGGGGCGGTGCGCGTCCGGACGGCATGAGCGCGGACGGTGCGAACACGGGCAGTACGAACGCGAGTGGTACGCGTCCGGACGGTACGAGCGGGGCCGGCCCGGTCCGGGCCGGCGACGGCGGCGCCCCCGGGGAGCGGGGTCCCGGCGGGCCGCCGCGCACGGGGCCGCACCGCGCGTTCGCCGGGCGCCCGCCCGCGCACATCCCGCCGCCTCCCGTGGTCCCGCGCCCGGGACCGGGACGGGGCGCGTTCCGGCCCGTGACGATCAGGACGGCGCGGGACGCGGTGGCCGCGGCCGCCGGGTACCTGCGCTGGCTCGGGTTCCGGGACGTCGTCCAGCCCGAGGAGCGCCCCGCGTCCGGGGTGGACCTGCGGGCCCCGGGGCTCGTCGCCCAGGTGGACCCGACCACCCGGCCCGCCGGGCTGCGGGCGGTCGAGTGCCTCTGGCTCAACGGCCTGAACGCGTCCGCCGTGAGCGTGTTCTTCTCGCTCGCCGGTTACACCCCGGAAGCCCGTTCCCGCGCCGCCGAGATCGGCCTGCCGCTCTTCGTGCTCGATCTGACCGGGACCCCGCAGCCGGTCAACCACGCAGCCGACGAACTGGCCGCGGGCGGCGCCGGCTCACCGTAGGACATACGCAGGGCATACGGAGGACGGACGGGGAACGCGCCGGGAACGTACGGGGGCACACCGGGAGCACGCGCGGAACGCGCCGGAGACGTACGGGTGGTGCGCCGGGAGCACGCACGGAGCGCACCGGAGGCACGCCGGGACGCGCACCGGGAACACGCCCCTCCGTTCCCCTCCGCACCACCTCGGCATGCGAAATCGGCCATTCACGCGTGACGATCACGCTCCGCCGGGCACAACACCCTTGGGGGGTGGACGTCATGGGGACGGGGACGTGGTGGTTCATCGGAGCGGCCTGGGGCGGACTGCTGCTCGCCGCCGCGCTGTTGCGAACCCGCAGCGGGGAGAGCGGGGAACGGGACACGGACCACGTGCCGACACCGCAGGCGCTCGCGCTGCTGCGGGGCGGGCGGCGGGCCGCCGTCACCGTGGCGCTGGTGGCGCTGCACCAGCGCGGAGCGGTCGCGGCGGGCCGCAAACATACGATTCGGGCCAACGGCGGGCCGGGCCGGACCCGTGACCCCGTACAGCTCGGCGTGCACGGGTCGCTCCGCCGCGCCCTCGCGCTGGGGGAGATCGCCCAGCGGCCGGAGGCGCGGCGGGCCGTGGAGGCGCTGAGCGGCGAACTGCGGGGGGCCGGGCTGCTGCGGCCGGTCCCGAGGCTGCGGGCCGCGCGGGTCCTGCTGTGCTGCGTGCCGCCGACCGTCCTCGTGGGGGCGTTCGCGACCGGGGCGTCCGGCGCGGACCTCGCGGTGGCGCTCGCGGCCGGGGCGCCGCCGGCCCTGGGCGCGGTGGCGCTGCTGCGGCTGCCCGTCACGACCGGGGCGGCGCGGCGGCTGCTCGCCGGGCTGCGGGAGCGGTACCCGCTGCCGGCCCACCGGCAGGAGGTGACGGACGGGGGCCTCGTCCAGTTGTACGTGGCGCTGTACGGCGATCCGGCCCTCGCCCTGTTCCTGCCCCGCTTCTCACGGGACGGGGGGCTGCTCGACCGGCCCCGGGAGGAGGGGCGGGACCGTCCGGCGGCCGGCGGCCCCGCGCGGTGAGGGCACGTCGCGCCGTGTCCGCCCGCGCCGTCCCGCGTCATACTGGCGCATGCGCATCAGAGCGGCCGCCCCGGCCGAACTCCCCCTGCTCCAGGACATCGAGCGGGCGGCGGGCGAGCCGTTCCGCTCCCTCGGCATGGCGGCGGTCGCCGACGACGACCCGCCGGCCCTGGACGTCCTGGAGACGTACCGCCGTGCGGGCCGGGCCTGGGTGGCGGTGGACGGCGCCGACCGTCCGGTGGCGTACCTGATCGCCGACACGGTCGACGGCGCCGCCCACATCGAGCAGGTGTCGGTGCGTCCGGACGCCGCCCGCCGGGGCGTCGGCCGCGCCCTGATCGAACACCTGGCGCGGGACGCCGCGCGCGAAGGCCTGCCGGCGCTGACGCTGACGACCTTCGCCGAGGTCCCCTGGAACGCCCCGTACTACGCCCGGCTCGGCTTCCGCCCGCTCGCGGACTCCGACCCGGCCCTCACCGAGGGGCTGCGCGCCGTCCTCAGGGCGGAGGCGGCCCACGGCCTGGCGGCCTGGCCCCGGATCTGCATGCGCCGGGACCTCACCGCCGTGCCCCGGTGACCCGGGTCGAAGATTCCTCGCCAGTCGGGCACGAGTCGTCCCGGTCCGGGGATTCCACCGTTGTCGGTGACCGGTGACCGGCGGGCCGGTGACCGGCGGGCCGGTGACCGGCGGGCCGGTGACCGGCGGGCCGGTGACCGGCGGGCCGGTGGCGTCGTCGCACGACGGCCCGGGCGCCGGCCCCGGGGCCGTGGATCGTGGACGAGTTCCTCCACGAAGCGGCCGCCCACTGCCGGCGAGTCCCCGACCCGGGTCGCCAGAGGCGGGCGGTCCGGCGGGGACGGAAGGGCCGGAAGGTTTGCCCGAAGGACTGCCCCGCCGGAGCTGGCGGGGGCGGCGGCGGGCATGTTCCATGGGCGGCGCCGCTTCGTGGAAGGAATCACCCCGTTGACCCAGTACGAACGTCCCGCCGGCCGGGCCGCCGACAGGCACGCCCCGGCTCCCCGGACGCCCGTTCCCTCCCGCCAGGCCGGCATCCTCGGCCTCCAGCGCTCGGTGGGGAACGCCGCCGTGCTGCGCGTGCTCCAGCGGAGCGGACACGCGTACGCCCAGCCCTCCGTGCAGCGCCAGGCGCAGGGGGAGGAGCAGCACCGGCACGGTGCCGGGTGCGGGCACCAGCAGGACGTGCAGCGGTCCGCCGCCGCTTCCGGGGGGCCGCAGGTCCAGCGGCTCATCTATGACTCCGTGGACAACGGCGCGACCGAGGAACTGTTCCTGGAGACCGAGGAGGAGGCTCGCGCGCATTACGAGAGCCGGGGCGTTCCCCAGGAGGTGGTGGACCGGCTGGCGGCGCTGGCGGGGAACGAGGACCAGTTCCTGACGCAGGACGAGGCGATGACGATGTCACGGAACGCCGTCACCGGAGCGATCAACGTCATCACCCCGCAGGAGGCCAACTTCCTGGTCGATCTCGCGAAGAACCGCATGGGTGGGGTGTCGGCCTACGACCCGGACATGACGGGTGTGGCGCAGGGAATCCTCGACAACATCTCGCTGGGGAGGGGGCTCGCCCCCGGGTCGGTGGTGGCGAACAGGGATTCCATCACCGGGTTCGGCCACCACCGGTCGCACACCGACATCTTCGTGCCGCACCCGGGCCCCTGGGTCCACCTGGCGCCGCCCCACGACCTCGCCACCTGTCTGGAGCATGTGATGGGGCCGTCGAGCCATGCCTCCGTGCTGACCGACAACGAACCCACCCAGGGGTTCGGACAGACGCTCATCGACAACATCGACGCGATCAACGCGGCCCATGCCGGCGATCCGGACTACGTCCCCCTGACCTACACCGTGACCGAGGAGAACGTGCAGGAGGGCCAGCCGGTCGACCTGGGGGTCCGGTCCAACGTCCCGTACAACACCGTCCACCGGCCCGAGTACCGGGTGATCCGGGTCTCCCGTGCCTGAGCGGCGGCACGGGAGACGGGTCCGCCGCCGTGTCTTCCGTGCCGCCGGCGCGCCGGCACGAGCATGGGGCGGAAGAAGTGGACCGGGGTCCGGCTGAGGTGCGAGCGGTGCGGGAGGCCCGCGTCCCGTGCTCCGCCTCACCGGCACCCCCGACGAGCCCGGGACAGTCCTGTACGGCCGCGCCCCTCTCCGGCGGAGTGCCTCCACCGGCGAGGCCGTCGAACTCGTCCTCGCCGAGCGCATGGCCCCCGCCGCACGATGCGTCCCGACGGCCGGCGGCGTCATGATCCACCCGCCTCGGCTCACCGGCTTCCGGCGTACCGCTCCCGCAGCTCCACCTTCCGCACCTTGCCGCTCACCGTCATCGGGAACCCGGACAGGATCTCCACCCGGCGGGGGACCTTGTAGGGGGCGAGCCGGTCGCGGCAGAAGTCCCTGATCTCCTCCGGGGTGGGCGGGTCGGCCGGGTCGCGCGGGATCACGCAGGCCAGGATCTCCTCGCCGTACCGTTCGTCGGGGACGCCGACCACCTGGACGTCCGCGATCTTGGCGTGGCCGTGGAGGAACTCCTCGATCTCGCGCGGGTAGACGTTCTCCCCGCCCCGGATGATCATGTCCTTGATGCGGCCGACGATCCGCACGTAGCCGTCCTCGCGCATCACCGCCAGGTCGCCGGTGTGCATCCAGCGGCCCGCGTCGATCGCCTCGGCGGTCTTCTCCGGCTCGTTCCAGTAGCCCAGCATCACGCCGTAGCCGCGGGTGCACAGCTCCCCCGCCGTGCCGCGCTCCACGGTCAGTCCGCTCGCCGGGTCGACGATCTTCACCTCGACGTGCGGCATGACCCGGCCGACGGTGCCGGTGCGGCGCTCCAGGTCGTCGTCGCGGCGGGTCTGGGTGGAGACGGGGGAGGTCTCGGTCATGCCGTAGCAGATCGACACCTCCGCCATGTTCATCTCGGCGACCACCCGCTTCATGACCTCCGCCGGGCACGGCGAGCCGGCCATGATCCCGGTGCGGAGGGTGGACAGGTCGTACGTCGCGAAGTCGGGGAGGTTCAGCTCCGCGATGAACATCGTCGGCACCCCGTACAGCGAGGTGCAGCGCTCCTCCTGGACCGCCCGGAGGGTGGCGGCGGGGTCGAAGGAGGGGGCGGGGATCACGATGCAGGCGCCGTGCGAGGTGGCCGCGAGATTGCCCATGACCATCCCGAAGCAGTGGTAGAACGGCACGGGGACGCAGATCCTGTCGTCCTCGCCGTAGGCGATCATCTCCCCGACGAAGTAACCGTTGTTGAGGATGTTGTGGTGGGAGAGCGTGGCCCCCTTGGGGAAGCCCGTGGTCCCCGAGGTGTACTGGATGTTGACGGGCTCGTCGCAGGAGAGCGGTTCCGGGCACAGTTCCCCGGGCGTGCGGGTGAGGAACGCGTCCCAGCTCGCGTCCCCGAAGTACACCGCCTCGCGCAGCCCCGGGCATTCTCCCCGTACCCGGTCGACCATCGCCCGGTAGTCGCTCGTCCGGTGGGCGAGCGAGGCGAAGAGCAGGGAGACGCCCGACTGGTTCAGCACGTACGCCAACTCGTGGGCGCGGTAGGCCGGATTGACGGTGACCATGACGGCGCCGACGCGGGCGGTGGCGTACTGGACGAGGACCCACTCCGCGCGGTTCACCGCCCAGACGCCGACCCGGTCGCCCTTGCGGACACCGCTGCCGAGCAGCGCGCCGGCGATCCGGTCCACGTCCGCGCCGAACTCCGCGTAGGTCCAGCGGCGTCCGGCGGGGACGTCGACGAGCGCCTCGCGGTCGGGCCAGGCGGCGACGGCCCGGTCCAGGTCGGCGCCGATGGTGTCGCCGAGGAGCGGGGTGGTGGAGGTGCCGTGGGCGTACGAGAGTTCCTTCGGCGTGCTCACGCGAGGTCCCCCTCGGTGTACTCGGTGCCGCCGCCCTCGGCGGTGAGACGGCGCAGCTCCACCCGGCGGATCTTCCCGGAGACGGTCTTGGGCAGCTCGGCGAACTCGATGCGCCGGATGCGCTTGTACGGGGCGAGGACCGCGCGCGCGTGCGCGAAGAGGACCTTGGCGGTCTCCTCGCCCGGCTCCCAGCCCGCCGCGAGCACCACGTACGCCTTGGGGACGGCGAGCCGCACCGGGTCGGGGGCGGGGACGACGGCGGCCTCGGCGACGGCCTCGTGCTCCAGGAGGGCGCTCTCCAGCTCGAAGGGGCTGATCTTGTAGTCGGAGGCCTTGAAGACGTCGTCGCTCCGGCCGATGTAGGTGATGTACCCGTCCTCGTCCCGCGCGCCGATGTCGCCGGTGCGGTAGTAGCCGCCGGCCATCGCCTCCGCCGTGCGCTCCGGGTCGCCGTGGTAGCCGGCCATCAGGCCCACCGGGCGGTCGGACAGGTCGAGGCAGATCTCGCCCTCGTCCGCGTCCGGGCGGCCGGTCACCGGATCGAGGAGGGTGACCCGGTAACCGGGGCTGGGGCGGCCCATCGAGCCCTCCTTGAGCCGCTGTCCGGGGCTGTTGGAGACCTGGACGGCGGTCTCGGTCTGGCCGAAGCCGTCCCGGACGGTGACGCCCCAGGCGCGCCGGACGGCCTCGATGACCTCGGGGTTGAGCGGTTCCCCGGCGGCGACGACCTCGCGCGGCGGGGTCGTGAGCTGCCCCAGGTCGGCCTGGATCAGCATCCGCCACACGGTCGGCGGGGCGCAGAAGCTGGTGACGCCGTTCCGTTCCATCTCGTCCATGAGGCGGACCGGGTCGAAGCGCGTGTAGTTGTGGACGAAGACGGTCGCCTCCGCGTTCCACGGCGCGAAGAGGTTGGACCAGGCGTGCTTGGCCCAGCCGGGCGAGGAGATGTTGAGGTGGACGTCACCGGGCCGCAGGCCGATCCAGTACATCGTGGAGAGGTGCCCGACCGGGTACGAGGCGTGGGTGTGCTCGACCAGTTTGGGGCGGGCGGTGGTGCCGGAGGTGAAGTACAGCATCAGCGTGTCGTCCGCGCGGGTGACGCCGTCGGGCTCGAAGGCGTCCGGCTCGCGGGCGGCGTCCTCGTAGGCCAGCCACTCCCCCGTCCCGTCGCCGCCGACCGCGATCCGGGTGTAGTCGCCGGGGACGTCGTCGAACTTGGCGGTGTCCCCGGCGCGCACGACGACGTGGCGGGCGCCGCCCCGGTCGACGCGGTCGCGCAGGTCGGCGGGGCCGAGGAGGGGAGTGGCGGGGATGAGGACGGCCCGCAGCTTCATCGCCGCGAGGGCGGTCTCCCACAGTTCGGCCTGGTTGCCCAGCATGACGACGATCCGGTCGCCGGCGCGCACCCCCCGGCCCCGGAGCCAGTTCGCGACTCTGCTGGAGCGGGCGGACATCTCCGCGAAGGACACCTTCGTCCCGGAGCCGTCCTCCTCGACGATGTGCAGGGCGGTGCGGTCGTTGCCCTCCGCGACGACGTCGAACCATTCGAGCGCCCAGTTGAACCGCTCGGGCCGGGGCCACACGAAGCCCTCGCGGGCCGTCTCGTAGTCCTCCCGGTGGGTGAGCAGGAAGTCCCGGGCGGCCCGGAACTCCTCGGTCGCGCTGGTCGCCGTCATGTGTCCTCCTCGTCGCGGGCCGGTCCAGGACATCGTGTAATCAGTGACCCCGGTCCCACCACCCCCCGTCCGGGGAGGAATCCCCGGACGGGGGCCCGCGGACCCCGTGCGGGTCACCCTTCCGGGTCGCGGAGGACGATCTCGTACGGCACGCCCGGCCGGCCCGTGATCCGCAGGGTCCGCTCGGCCTCGGCGGCGAGGGCCTCGCCCTGGGCCCGGGTGGGGCGCTCGAAGGGCTCGACGGTCAGGGTGGTCCGCTCTCCGCCCTCGTCCAGGTACCAGCGTCCGGCGAGGAACCCGTCGAGGAGGAAGGCGCGGAGGGCCCGGTTGCCCTTCCAGATGCGGGAGCGGTCCCCCGGCGTGATGACGCGGGCGCGGTCGGCGTGCGAGAGGAGCAGGTTGTCGTACTCGGGGAGGAACCGGGGCGGGGCGGGGACGTCCCCGTCGGGGCGGGGCGCGTCGGGGAGGTCGAAGAGTTCGGTGCCGCGCTCGTCCCGGAAGACCAGGAGCCGGGGCCGCAGGCGGTCGAAGGCGGTGCGGAGCCCGGTGAGCCCGCACCAGGTCTGCATGTCCCTGACGGAGGCGGGCCCGAAGGCGCGGAGGTAACGCGGCACGGCCTCGTCGCGGCCGGCGTCCGGGTCCGCGGTGTCCTGGGGGGCGGCGTCCCCGAACCACGCGTCCGTGGTCGTGAGCGCGACCCGCCCGCCGCGCCTCCAGAGGCCGCGCGGGGTGACCTGGACGAGGGGGAGCAGACAGCGGGCGGCGGTGGAGAGGGAGGTGGGGTCGGCGCCGGGCCACTCCTTGAGCAGTTCCCCGCGCAGTTCCGCGGGGGTGCGGGGCCGTTCCTCGACGAGCGCGCGGGAGAGGGCGGCGAGCCGGCCGAGGTCGACGCCGTCGAGACCGCCCCGGGAGACGAAGAGGGCGAGTTCGCGGTCGACGGCGCCGGGCTGCGCGAGCCGGCGGAGGGCGACCGCGTCGCGCGCGGTGTGGGTGTGCACGGTGGAGCGCAGGGTGACGATGCGGGCGACGGCGCGGGACTCCATGAGTGCGGACAGCTCCTCGGGCCGGAAGCCGTCGAGGCGGGCGGCGAGCGCGTAGTACGGGGGTCCGGCCTCCTGGGCCTGGAGTCCGACGAGGTGGTCGACGGCCTCCCCGGCGCCGAGCGGGGAGCGCCGCAGCAGCAGCTGGCGTGCGAGGGTGGCGCGGTTGAGGGCACGGGTGCCGAGCACGGGAGGGGTCGTCCTGAGGGCCATGGCGGGCACGCTACCCACCCTTGCGGACAGTTCCGGTCCGCAAGGGTGACGGTGCGGACGCGGGCGGGCGGATGCCCTCGCCGACGGGCCGACGGGCCGCGCGGCGGGGACCGGGGACCCGGCCGACCCGCCGGCGGCACGCGCGCGTAGCGTGGGGCGCACGTCGGCTCCATAGCCCCTCACCCCTGGAGATCCGCCTGTGACCAGCGCCGCACCGACCCGCACCTCCGTCGTGGAGTCCCTCATGGAGCGCTTCCCGGGGATTCCCCCGGAAGCCGTGTTCAAGGAGGACCTGCTGCGCGGCGGGCTCGCCTTCGACCCTTCCGCGCTGTCCGGCAACGAGGGCGGCGAGGTGAAACCGAAGTCGTACTTCATCTTCTCCTTCGACCACCGGACGCTGCCGGAGCTCGGGGAGGCGGCGCTGAACCGTCCGCCGGAGGAGATCGTGCTGACCGGCGGCCCGTACGGGCTGCGCCGCACGGTGGTGTCGGTGCGGGTCAACCCGTCGTCGCCGTACCGGGTCGCGCCGGACGCCGACGGGGCGCTCGCGCTGTTCCTGGACGGGGCGCGGATCGCGGACGTCGGGCTGCCGCCGATGCCGGAGTACTACCGGCATCCCCTGTCGAACGGCAAGTCCGTGATGGAGGTGGCGCCGACCATCCAGTGGGGCTACCTGATCTATCTGACGGTCTTCCGGGTGTGCCAGTACTTCGGTGCCAAGGAGGAGTGCCAGTACTGCGACATCAACCACAACTGGCGCCAGCACAAGGCGGCGGGCCGCCCGTACACCGGGGTGAAGCCGGTGGACGAGGTCCTGGAGGCGCTGGAGATCATCGACCGGCACGACACGGCCCGCGCCTCGACCGCGTACACCCTGACCGGCGGGGCCGTCACCTCGCAGGTCGGCGGCAAGGACGAGGCCGACTTCTACGGGCAGTACGCGCGGGCGATCGAGGAGCGCTTCCCCGGCCGCTGGATCGGCAAGGTCGTCGCGCAGGCCCTGCCCAAGGCCGACGTGCAGCGCTTCCACGACTACGGCATCCGGATCTACCACCCGAACTACGAGGTGTGGGACCGGCGCCTGTTCGAGCTGTACTGCCCCGGCAAGGAGCGCTACATCGGCCGGGACGAGTGGCACCGCCGCATCCTGGACTCGGCCGAGGTCTTCGGGCCGCGCAACGTCATCCCGAACTTCGTCGCCGGGGTCGAGATGGCGCGTCCCTCGGGCTTCCTCACCGTGGACGAGGCCATCGCCTCCACCCGCGAGGGGCTGCGGTTCTTCATGTCGCGCGGGATCACGCCCCGGTTCACCACCTGGTGCCCGGAGCCGACGACGCCGCTGGGCCGCGAGAACCCGGACGGGGCCCCGCTCGAGT
Organism: Streptomyces sp. NPDC014907; assembly: GCF_055562975.1. Taxonomy (NCBI): domain Bacteria; kingdom Bacillati; phylum Actinomycetota; class Actinomycetes; order Kitasatosporales; family Streptomycetaceae; genus Streptomyces; species Streptomyces sp. NPDC014907. The sequence continues at coordinate 92,725 of NZ_JBVHEG010000010.1, forward strand.
ACCACCTGCGGCTCCTGGAGGCGTACACGGAGACGCTGCGGGAGCACGGGCTGACCGCCCCGCCCGGTTACGGGCCGGCCGGTCCCGGGCGCGCGGTGTTCTCGGTCAGCTCGTTCATGGACGCGCTGGCGCCGGAGCCCGGTTCCGGGGACTGAGGAGTCCCCGGAGGGGCGGCCCGGACCGCCGGCGGCACCGGCCGCCGGCGGTCCGGGCGCGCACCCGTCCATGCGCCCGCCCGTCCGTGCGCGCACCCGTCCGGGTGCGTCCGGAAGGGTGGCCAGGGCGGGTCCGCGCGCGGGCCGGGCCCGTCAAAGACGCAGCTGCCTGGCCTCGAACCGGCCCTCCCCGAGGACCAGGACGAAGGAGACCTGCTGCCCCTCCGAGAGGGTCCGGCTCTCGTCCTCGATGTCGTCGGCACTGAACCAGATCTGCTCATCGGAACCGACGGGCACGACGAACCCGTACCCGCCGAGACGGTTGAAGGAGTGCACGAACCCTTTGCTTCTTTCTTCCACCGCGGCCTCCTCCTCGGTGCCGGTGACGCGATCGGGGTGTCCCGGCCGGGTGGTCCGGCCGGGACCGCGTCTCAGAGGAGATCTACCCCGCCCGTCCGGGCTTCGCCCGCCGGTGCGCCGAGCAGTCCCGGACATCTCGTAGAATATTCAACAGAGGTCCGGTGCGGGAGATCCCCCGTGTCCGGCACCGGACCTCGCCCCCCGCGTCCCGCCCGTGCCCCCGCCCGGGTACGCGATCCGCGCCGCGATCCTGGCGATGCGCGCCGCCGTCTCCCGGGGAGGGTCCACCGGCTGGACGATGTGGCTGACGGTGAGCCGCACGACCGCCTCGACGGCGAGTCCGCGCGACTCCTCGTCCACGTCGGGCCACGCCTCGGCCGCGTACGCGTCGAGCATCGCCATGGCGGTGCCGAAGACCGGTTCCGGGCGGGTCGTGAGGTAGGCGAGCAGGTCGTCCCCGCCCTCCCGCGCCGCGACCAGGACGCTCCTGATCAGCGGATCGTCCACGACCCGCTGGAGCGTGTACCCGATCCCGGCCACCGCGGCCGCCTCCAACTCGCCCCGGTGGCCGTCGAGTTCGCGCTCGATGCCGACCAGGAAGCCCTCCAGCTCGCGCTGGACGAGGGCGGTGCCGATGGACTCCTTCGAACCGAACTCGTTGTAGAGGGTCTGACGGCTGATGCCGGCGTCCCGCGCGACGGAGGTCATGCGCAGCCCGCCCCAGCCCTCGGCGGCGACGAGGCGGTGAGCGGCGTCGAGCACCTGCTCGCGCAGCAGGGAGCGGACGCTCTCGCGGAAACGTGTCATCGTCCCCTCACTTTATCGACCGGACACCGCCCCGAGCAGGGGCCCGCACGGGCTCTCCGGGCCGGTTCGGACCCCCGGGGCGCGGCCCTCAGAGCGCACTGCCGCCCGTCACGTCCAGGTACTGGCCGGTGATCCACCGGGCGTCGTCCGAGACGAGGAAGGCGACCACGTCGGCCACGTCCGCGGGCGTCCCGAGCCGGTTGAAGACCGAGAGCGCGGCGAGGGCGGCGCTCGCCCCGGGCGTCGCCCTGCGCCGCGCGTTCATGTCCGTCGCGATGTACCCGGGCGCCACGGCGTTGACCGTGATCCCCCGGGGCCCCAGCTCCTTGGCGAGGGCGAGCGTCATCGTGTCGACGGCCCCCTTGGTCATCGCGTACGTGACGGAGTCGGGGAAGGCGTGCTTCGTCACCGCCGAGGAGATGTTGACGATCCGGCCGCCGTCCCGCAGCAGGCCGAGGCCCCGCTGGATGAGGAAGAGCGGGGCCTTGACGTTGATCGCGACCAGCCGGTCGAAGACCTCGGTGGTGAGCTGGTGGATGCGGCCGGAGCCGCTGGCGCCCGCGTTGTTGACGAGGATGTCGAACCCGGGTCCCGCGTCCCGCTCCGCGAGGCCGGCCGCCAGCCCCGCGTAGAAGGTGTCGACGGCGTCCGGCGCCTCCAGGTCCGCGCGGAACGGGAAGGCCCGGCCGCCCTTCTCCCCGATGGCCCGCACCGTCTCGCGGGCGGCCTCCTCGTTGCTGCCGTAGTGCACGGCGACCAGGGCGCCGTCGGCGGCGAGCCGCTCCGCGATGCCCCTTCCGATGCCGCGGCTCGCCCCGGTGACGATCGCGGTCCTGCCGGCCAGCGCGGACATGTCGGTGACGCCTTCTTTCGGTTCGGTTCGGGCGGGAGTGGTCGGGGTGTGTTCGGGAGGGGCGGTCGGGGTGCGGTCGGGATGCGTTCAGGAGGGGGCGAGCAGGTCCCGGTACCACGCCGCGTGGTCCGCGAACCCCGTGGCGAAGTCCGGCCCCGGGTCGCGGCCGAAGTCCCGCCAGGGGCGGTCGTCGGCGAACCAGTGGTCGGTGGCGAGCAGGGCGAGGTGGTGCAGGGCGACGGGATCGTCCGCGAGGAGGGCGCGCGCACCGGCGGTGTCCGTCGCGGGCCCCCGTCGCGGGGTTCCCCGGCGGGCGAGCAACTCCTCCCCCACCGCGAGCAGTTCCGCGACGGGCACCGGCGCGGGGTGGTTCACGTGGTAGGCCCCGGGCCGGGTGCGGGGGGAGAGCGCCGCGCCGACCAGGGCGCCCGCCAGGCTCTCCACGTCGATCAGGGAGTGCAGCGAGGCGCCCCCGTCGAGGGGACCGGGCAGCGCCGAGAGGAGCCGGACGACACCGGGCACCAGCTGCCGGTCCCCGGTGCCGTACACCAGGTGGGGGCGCAGGACGGTCCCCCCGGCCTCCGTGACGTGCCGTTCGCCCGCCGCGCGGGTGCGGCTGGTCGCCGAGACGGGGGCGATCGGAAGGGTGCCGGGGGCGGCGGCGCGGAAGGGGCCGCGGCCGTGGACGGAGGCCGTGCTCAGGGCGACGATCCGGGTCACCCCGGCCCGTACGGCCGCGTCGACCAGGGCCCGGGTGCCCTCGTCGTTGACCGCGCGGGCCGTCTCCTCGTCCCCGCCGATCGCGGAGGCGCAGTGGACCAGGACGTCGATCCCCTCGCAGGCGCGGCGCAGGGAGGCGGGGTCCCGGAGGTCGCCCCGGACGGTCTCGACGTCCGGGGCGCCCGGCGGGGCGGACGGCGGCGGGGCGGACGGGCGGCGGGCGAGCAGCCGTACGCGCGCGCACTCCGCCTCCTTCGCCGCGGCCGCCGCCACCCGGCCGCCGATGAATCCGGTCGCGCCGGTGATCAGAATGCGAGCGCCCATCGTTCCGTTCCGGTTCAGGCCGCCGACCGGGCGGCGGGGCCGAGTCCGGCCACCACCGGTTCCCGGGACGGGGAGGGAGAGCCGAGTGTGCAGAGGAAGACGGGGGTCCCGTCCTGCCGCCCGGTGACCCGGACGGCGGCCGGCGGGCCGGCGGGGGAGGCCACGACCTCGGGCTCGATCCAGCAGGGGCTGTCGAGTTCGACGTAGCGCGAGAAGGAGAGCTCCATGACGGCGGGGAGGTAGGCGGTGTCGCCGGTCGCCAGCATCGCCGCCTGCCGGGCCGCTTCGAGGAGGAGCATGCCGGGGACGTGGTCGTTCGGGCGGCGGAAGAGCGTGGGGTGGGCGGTGTTGATCCGCAGCCGCCACCGGCCGGGGCGGTCGCCGGGCGCCAGGACGACGTCCTTGGCGTCCTCGCGGCCGACCAGGTGCGGGGCCACGCCGGGTATCAGGGGGACCGGGCGGCCGAGGGCCGCCATCCGTCCGCCCCGCACGCGGCGGTACGCCGGGGCCGAGGTGCAGCGCGCGGTGCCGCCCCCGGTGGCGAACGGCCGTCCGTCCCGGGTCAGTACGACGCCGGTGCGCAGGCTCCGGACCCGGTCTCCGCGCCGGTCGAGTTCGGGGAAGGTGATGTCGGCCGTGATGTCGGAGGAGGGCCCGTCGAGGACGAGCGCCTCCGGGTCGGCGGCGTAATTCAGCTCCCACATGACGAACTGGTCGTCCACGGGTACCGCGAGTTCGGCATGAGCGACGAGCATGGTGGCCTGACGTATCGTCTCGGCCACCAGGACGGGGTCGTAACGGCCCCCGGCCACCGGAGAGAAGAAGGGATGCGAGGCGGACCAGCGCGCGGAGACGGAGTAACGGTTCTCCTGCCGCCGCGTCCAGCCTGTGGGAATGATGTCGGCCGGGTCCGCGCGATGGACGAACTCCCCGGGGACGGGTGTCGTCGCCCCTCGACGGCTCTGTTCCATGGCTTCCCCTCGCGTCACGGCACGCCCCGGGTGGCAAATCCACCCGGCGTAGGATACGTACAGCGCGGTTTTCTTTTCAATGCTTCACGTCACACGTTGAGCACAGACAGCGAGACAGCGGGAGGCGCCTTGGCGCAGCAAGCGCGTGCAATCCGTACCCGGCGGATGATTCTGGAGTCGGCGGCCGCCGTCTTCGCGGAGCGCGGTTACGAGCGGACGACCATCGGGGAGATCCTGGTGCGCGCCGGGGTGACCAAGGGAGCGCTTTATTTCCACTTCGCCTCCAAGGAAGACCTCGCTCTCGGTGTGCTGGACGCCCAGATGCTCGACGAGCCGCTCAGCCCGCAGCCCATCAAGGTGCAGGAGCTGGTGGACCAGGGCTTCCTCCTCGCCCACCGGCTGCAGCGCGACCCCCTGGTGCGGGCGAGCGTCGCCCTGGCCCTGGACAGCGGCGCCACGGGCGTCGACCGGGCCGCCCCGTTCCGGGCCTGGATCGACCAGGTGTCGGAGGTCCTGACGGTGGCCAAGGTGCGGGGCGAACTCCTCGTCCACGTGGACGTGACGGACACCGCCGAACTGTTCGCCGGCGCCTTCGCGGGAATCCAGACGATGTCTCAGATCCTTTGCGAGCGGAATGATCTGACCCACCGAGTCCTGGTCCTGCTCCGGCATGTACTGCCGACCATATGCACCCCGGCCCTGCTGACCCGTCTGGAGATGAGCGAAAGCCGCGCACGGCAATTGGCCGCAGAATACGACGCGAGCCGGCTCCGTCACGAAGAAGGAAATCTCGCGGAAACGCACACCCAGTAAACCGACCGGTCGGTTTCTCCAGCGCCCCGCCGCACACCGCGCCGGGGCGCTCTGGCGTCGTGGTACTGAGTGTGCTTTGCTGAGGGTACTCAGTGCCACACGCGTCTAGGGGAGCTCCACATCATGGGCAAGGACTTCGACCTGTATCGGCCTTCGGAGGAGCACGAGATGCTCCGGGAGTCGGTGCGTGCGCTGGCGGAGGCGAAGATCGCGCCGTTCGCGGCGGTGGTGGACGAGGAGGGGCGGTTCCCGCAGGAGGCCCTGGACGCGCTGGTCGCCAACGACCTGCACGCGGTGCACGTGCCCGAGGCCTACGGGGGCGCGGGGGCGGACGCGCTGGCGACGGTGATCGTGATCGAGGAGGTGGCCCGGGTGTGCGGGTCGTCCTCGCTGATCCCGGCGGTCAACAAGCTGGGGTCGCTGCCGGTGGTCCTGTCGGGTTCGGAGGAGCTCAAGCAGCGGTTCCTGGCCCCGCTGGCCCGGGGCGAGGCGATGTTCTCCTACGCCCTGTCGGAGCCGGACGCCGGCTCGGACGCGGCCGGGATGAAGACCCGCGCGGTCCGCGACGGCGACTCCTGGGTCCTCAACGGCGTCAAGCGGTGGATCACCAACGCCGGCGTCTCGCAGTACTACACGGTGATGGCCGTCACCGACCCCGACAAGCGCTCCAAGGGCATCAGCGCCTTCGTCGTCGACAAGGACGACGAGGGGGTCTCCTTCGGGGCGCCGGAGAAGAAGCTCGGCATCAAGGGCTCCCCGACCCGCGAGGTCTACCTCGACAACGTCCGCGTCCCCGCGAGCCGCATGATCGGCGCGGAGGGCACCGGGTTCGCCACCGCCATGAAGACCCTGGACCACACCCGCGTCACCATCGCCGCCCAGGCCATCGGCATCGCCCAGGGCGCCCTGGACTACGCCAAGGGCTACGTCACCGAACGCAAGCAGTTCGGCAGGCCCATCGCCGACTTCCAGGGCGTGCAGTTCATGCTCGCCGACATGGCCATGAAGCTCGAAGCCGCCCGCCAGCTCACCTACGCCGCCGCCGCCAAGTCCGAACGCGTCGACGGCGACCTGACCTTCTTCGGCGCCGCCGCCAAGTGCTTCGCCTCCGACACCGCCATGGAGGTCACCACCGACGCCGTCCAGCTCCTGGGCGGCTACGGCTACACCCGCGACTACCCCGTCGAACGCATGATGCGCGACGCCAAGATCACCCAGATCTACGAAGGCACCAACCAGATCCAGCGCATCGTCATGGCCCGCAACCTCCCGTAACCACCAGGCCGTTGAGCTGTTGAAAGGAGACAGGCCGTGACCCTGAAGATCGCTGTCTGTGTGAAGTACGTCCCCGACGCGTCCGGCGACCGCGGTTTCGCCGACGACCTGACGACCGACCGCGAGGCCGTCGACGGCCTGCTCTCGGAGCTGGACGAGTACGCCGTCGAGCAGGCCCTGCGCATCGCGGAGGAGGCCGACGACGCCGAGGTCACCGTCGTCACCGTGGGCCCGGACGACGCCAGGGACGCCCTGCGCAAGGCGCTGTCGATGGGCGCCGACAAGGCCGTCCACGTCAACGACGAGGACATCCACGGCTCCGACGTGTTCGCCACCTCCGCGATCCTCGCCAAGGCCCTGGAGAGGACCGGCTTCGACCTGGTCGTCTGCGGCATGGCCTCGACCGACGGCACCATGGGCGTGCTGCCCGCGCTGCTCGCCGAGCGGCTGGACCTCCCGCAGGTCACCCTGCTCTCCGAGGTCTCCGTCGAGGACGGCACCGTGCGGGGCCGCCGGGACGGCGACGCCGCCACGGAGCTCCTGGAGGCCCCGCTGCCGGCCGTCGTGTCGGTCACCGACCAGTCCGGCGAGGCCCGTTACCCCTCCTTCAAGGGGATCATGGCCGCCAAGAAGAAGCCGGTCGAGGAGCTGGACCTGGACGACCTGGGCATCGACGCCGGCGAGGTCGGCCTCGCCGGGTCCTGGACCCTGGTCGACTCCGCGACCGCGCGTCCGCCCCGCACCCGGGGCACGATCGTCACCGACGAGGGCGACGGCGGCAAGCAGCTCGCCGCCTTCCTCGCCGCCCAGAAGTTCATCTGATCCGCCGCCGGCCGGACACCCACACAGGAGCAACGAATCATGGCTGAGATCCTGGTCCTCGTGGACCACGCCGACGGCACGGTCCGCAAGCCGGCCCTCGAACTGCTCACGATCGCCCGCCGCATCGGCGAGCCCTCGGCCGTCGTGCTCGGCGCCGGCGAGGCCGCCGCGTCGATCGCCGCGACCGCCGGCGAGTACGGCGCGGCCACCGTGTACGTCGCGGACGGCGCCGAGTTCGCCGAGCGGCTCGTCGTGCCGAAGGTCGACGCGCTCACCGGGATCGCCCGGGAGAAGGGGGTCGCCGCCGTTCTGGTGACCTCCTCGGGCGAGGGCAAGGAGATCGCGGCCCGCGTCGCGCTCCGCCTCGGCTCCGGTCTGATCACCGACGCCGTGGAGCTGGAGGCGGGCGAGAACGGCCCGGTCGCCACCCAGTCCGTCTTCGCCGCCTCGTACCAGGTCAGGTCGACGGTCTCGCGCGGCGTCCCGGTCATCACGGTCAAGCCGAACTCCGCCGCCCCGGAGGCCGCTCCGGCCGCCGGCACGGTCGAGAACGTCGCCGTCGCCTTCGGCGGCAACGCGGCGAAGGTCGTCTCGCGCACCCCGCGCGTCTCCACCGGCCGTCCCGAGCTGACCGAGTCCGCGATCGTGGTCTCCGGCGGCCGCGGCGTCGGCGCGGCCGAGGGCTTCGGGGTCGTCGAGAAGCTGGCCGACTCGCTCGGCGCGGCCGTCGGCGCCTCCCGGGCCGCCGTGGACGCGGGCTGGTACCCGCACGCCCACCAGGTCGGCCAGACCGGCAAGCAGGTCTCGCCGCAGCTGTACGTCGCGGCGGGCATCTCCGGCGCGATCCAGCACCGGGCCGGCATGCAGACGTCGAAGACGATCGTCGCGGTCAACAAGGACCCGGAGGCCCCGATCTTCGACCTCGTGGACTACGGCGTGGTCGGCGACCTCTTCGAGGTGCTCCCCCGGCTGACGGACGAGATCGGCGCCCGCTGATCCCTCCGGCACCGGAAAGGGGCGGGGGGGGGGGGGGGGGGGGGGGCCCCCCCCCCCCCCCCCGCCGGGCGGGGGGGGGGGGGGCGCCCCCCCCCCGCCCCCCCGGGGCGGCCCCCCCCCCCCCCCCCCCCCCCCCCCCCCCCCCCCCCCCCAC
>NZ_JBVHEG010000010.1:100982-237356 GCF_055562975.1 Streptomyces sp. NPDC014907
GTGCCCCGGGGCCGGTTATGGGGGGGGTGGGGTGGCACTCTGTGCCACCCCACCGCCCCTTTCGCGCGGCGCGGAACGGTGCCGGCTCACAGCCAGCCGTCGAGGGGGACCTCCTCGCAGAGCCGGACGACCGGCCTGCGGCCGGACACGCCGGCGCCCGACGCGAGCTTGACCCGGACCCCGGGACGCACCGCGTGCAGCGGTCCGTCGACCCGGCAGCGGACCACGAAGCCCTCCGTCATGTGCACCGGCCAGAGGTCCGCGTCGGCGGCGGCGACCCCGCGCCGCACGGAGATCACGCCTTCTCCGTCGCTGAGTTCGGGCGCGAGGTCGGTCGACCCGCAGGTCGGACAGAGCAGCCGCTGGAACGTGGTGGTGTGGCACCAGCGGCAGCGCTGGAAGTAGAGCTCGGAGTCGGGGGCCGACTCCTCGGCCTGGACGGCGGTCCCGCTCCTCAATCCCGTGTGGAACACGATGCCTTCTCCTTGCACTCGACGGCTCGACCGTGCACGAGGCAAAGATATGGCACTGAGTGCCATCAAATAAAGACCTGAGTTCCCTCAATCGAAGATACCGGGGCCCCCGGGCGCCGTCCGGCCCCGCTCAGGTGCGCCCCGCGGCGCCCTCCGTGGTCCCGTCCCGGGCCGCTCCGGGCCTCCCGGATTCCCCACGGGCTGCTCCGGGGCCTCCCCCGGACTCCCACGGGCTCCTTCGGGCCTCCCCGGGCCTCCCCCGGTTCCGTCCCGGGCGCCCCTCAGCCCTCGCCGAGGCTCGCCTCGACCTCGCGCACCACGCGCCACATCGGGGTGGACCGCTTGGTGATCACCACCACCACGTCCTCCGTCTCCTCGGCGGCGGCCGGGGCGGGTCCCCAGGTGGCGCGCACGAACTCCAGGGCCTCGTCCACCGCCGCGAGCGGATCGCCCTCGCCCCCCGAGCGCAGCCAGTGCCGCAGGGCGTGGTTGTGGGCGGCGACCACGGCCGCCGCGACCACGTTGGCGCGCAGGGTGCCGTCCCTGCGGTCGGCCCAGCGGGCGCGCAGGTAGTCGCCGAGGGTCTTCTCGTACCGCCAGACCACCGACAGCTCGTACGTCCGGAGGCCGGTGACCTCGCGGGTGAGCCGGTAGCGCTGGACGGAGAAGGTGGGGTTCTCGGCGTACATCCGCATGACGAGCCGGGCGGCGTCGCCGACGCGGACGACCGGGTCGTCCGTGTCGGCGCTCGCGGCCAGGAAGCGGGTCATGTCGGCGAGGCACTGCTCGTGGTCGGGGAAGACCACGTCCTCCTTCGACGGGAAGTACCGGAAGAAGGACCGCCGGCCCACGCCCGCGAGCGTCACGATGTCGTCCACGGTGGTCTGCTCGTAGCCCCGCTCCAGGAAGAGCTGGAAGGCGGCGGCGATGAGGGAGTCCCGCATCGCGGGCTTCGTGGAGTGCGTCGACGCTGTTCCCATGGCCCGAACCTAACACCCGGGCGGACCCGGCGCGGCACTAGGTGCCAGAGAGATACGGCACCCAGTGCCCTCGCGGGGTACGGGGATCAGCGGGCGGTCATGCGGAGCGCGCCGTCCATGCGGATCGTCTCGCCGTTGAGGTAGTCGTGCTCGACGATCATCGTGACGAGGCGGGCGTACTCCTCCGGACGGGCGAGGCGCTGCGGGAAGGTGACGCTCGCGGCGAGCCCGGCCCGGACCTCCTCGGTGAATCCGGCCATCATCGGGGTGTCGACGATGCCGGGGGCGACGGTGACGACCCGGATGCCGAACTGGGCGAGGTCACGGGCGGCCGTGACGGTCATGCCGGCGACGCCCGCCTTGGAGGCGGCGTACGCGATCTGGCCGACCTGGCCCTCGAAGGCGGCGATGGAGGCGGTGTTGACGACGAGACCGCGCTGTCCGTGCCCGTCGGGCTCGTGCCGGGCGATGGCCTCGGCGGCGAGCCGCATCACGTTGAACGTGCCGATCAGGTTGACGTCGAGCACCGCGCGGAACAGGTCGAGGTCGTGCGGGCCCTTCCGGCCCAGGACGCGGGCGGAGGGGGCGATGCCGGCGCAGTTCACGGCGAGCCGCAGCTCGGCCCCGTCGGCGTCGGCCACGGCGAGGGCCGCGCGGACCTGCTCCTCGTCGGTGACGTCGGCGGCGAGCAGCCGGACGCCCTCGGGGAGCGGCCCGGCGGCGGCCACGGCCTTGTCCAGGTCCAGGCCGTAGACGGTGGCGCCGCGCGCGGCGAGCGCGGCGGCGGTGGCGGCGCCGAGGCCGGAGGCGGCGCCGGTGACGAGAGCGGCGGAGCCGGCGATGTCCATGGAACTCCTCGTTCGTGTCGTGCGGGTGCGACCCCGCCGCCGGGATGGCCGCCGGATCGGACGCGTGCCCGCGGAGGACCGCGCGGTCCGCGCGATCTGCGCCGCCCACCATAGAACCGCGTGCCGCGCTCCCGGAAGCGGAGGCGGCGCGCGTCTCCGCCGGTCCGCCGGCACGGGACCCGGGAAGGACGCGTGGCCCGAACCGGTTGGCCGAAAATCCTGTGTCAGCGGGGCGTTAGCGCGACGGCAGCGGGACGTGAGCACCGCACGCCAAGGTGGAGGGGACCATCGTGGCCGGCGGGCCGGCCACGGACACCAGACCGCGGGGACCGCCACGCGCGCCGGACACCGGCCGACGGGCACCGGCGCGGCCGCCTTGCCTTCCGCACCCGGGCGCCCGACCACGCCCGTGCGGTCGGGGCGTGTGAGAAGGGGCAGGTAGCGGAAGTGCTCACCAAACGGGTGACGGTGACCGTCCACGCGTCCGATCCGCTCAGCCGGGCCGGTCTGATCAGCCACCTGCGGCACCAGCCGTCCCTGGACGTCGTGCCGGAACAGGACGGCGGCGAGCGGGACGGCGGGGACGGGGACGACCGGGCACGGAACGCCCCCGCGGTCGCCGTGATGCTCGCGGACCGGATCGACGAACCCACCACGGCCGAACTGCGGCGCCTGCTGCGCGGCCGGGACCAGCGCGTCGTCCTCGTCGCCGGCGAACTGCGCGAGCCGGACCTGCTGTCGGTGGTCGAGTACGGGGTGCGCGCCATCATCTGGCGCCACCAGGCCACCGAGCAGCGGCTGTTGAGCGCCGTGCACAGCGCGGCGCGCGGCGAGGGGGAACTGCCGCCGGACCTGGTCAGCCGCCTGCTGAACCAGGTGGGCCGGCTGCAGCGGGCGACGGCGGCGGGCGCGGCGGCCGGCGGGACGGCGCCGCTCTTCGGCATGGCCCCGCGCGAGGTGGACGTCCTGCGGCTGCTCGCCGAGGGCCTGGACACCCGGCAGATCAGCGAGAAGCTCGCCTACTCCGAACGCACCGTGAAGAACATCCTGCACGCGCTGATGACGCGTCTCCAGCTCACCAACCGGGCGCATGCCGTCGCGTACGCGCTCCGCGAAGGTTACATCTGATGATCCACGAGATCGACGAGGCGCTGCGCCGTCTCCTCGCACCCGCCGTCACGGGCGACGTCGCCTTCGACGCGCCGACCCGCGACTGGGCGGCCCGCCGCAACGAGCCGACCCTGAACGCCTATCTGTACGACATCCGGGAGGACGTGTCGCGGCGCGAGGGGGGCACGCTGGCCGAGCGGGACGCCCGGGGGATCGTGACGCGCGTGCGCCGGCCTCCGCGCTGGTTCCGGCTCTCGTACCTGGTGACCGCCTGGACCTCGCGGCCCGAGGACGAGCACCGGCTGCTCGCCGGCGCGCTCGCCCTCCTGCTGCCCCACGAGGCGCTGTCGGGCGACGCGGTGCCGGAGTCGGTGCGCCCGATCGCCACGGCCCTCCCGCTCTCCGTCGCGGTGCCGCCGGCCGAGTCGCGGTCGCTCGCGGACATCTGGTCGGCGCTCGGCGGCGAACTCAAGCCGTCCCTGGACCTCGTGGTCGCCACGCCGTTCCCCGTCACCCCGGTGTACGAGCCGGCGCCGCCGGTCACCGAGGGCGCGGGCCTGATCGTACGGGGGATCGACGGCGTGCCGGACGACTCCGGGCTCCGGATGTCGCGGCGGACGGGGACGGCGCCGGGAGCGGCGGCCCCCGGCGGGAAGGACGGGGACGGGCATGGCCTCCGGCGCTGACACCGGCACCACGGACACCGACATCACGGACACGGACACTACGGACACGGACACCACGGACACGGGCCGTCCGGGCGGGGACGGCGTGCTCGCCCGGATCGCCGCCCTGCGCGCCCGGGTCGCCGCCCTCGTGGACGCCCGCAGCGCCGGGGACCCCACGGCGGGCGATCCGCTGCGGGGCCTGTACGTCACCGGGGAGACGGCCCGCCGGATCATCGCGGCGGGCCCGCCCCCGGCGGCGCGGGAGGAGGACGTCGTGCCGCCGGACGCCGGCGGGACGGACCGGGCCGCCGGGCTCGCCCGCGCCTTCGGGCTCTCCCCGCTCGACGTCCATCTCCTCGTCGCGGCCCTCGCGCCCGAGGTGGACCGGGGGTTCGAGGCGCTCTACGGCTACCTCAACGACGACGTCGGCCGGCGCCGCGCCACCGTGGCGCTCGCCCTCGACCTCGCGGGCAGCGGCCCCCACGACCCGGCCGGCCGCGACCGCTTCCACCCGGCCGCGCCGCTGCGTTCCGGCGGACTCCTGGAGGTCGAGGACGAGGACCGGCCGCTGCCGGGACGGGCGCTGCGCGTGCCGGAACGGGTGGTGGCGCACCTCCTCGGCGACGACGGCCGCCTCGACGCCGCGCTGATCGGCGCGGGGGTCGAGCTGCTGCCACCCGAGGCCGCCGGGACGCCCCCGGAGCCCGCCTCGGTCGGGGCGCGGGTCGCGGCCGCCGGTCCCGTCACCGTCCACCTGCGGGAACGCGTGCCCGGGTCCGGTGCCGATCCGGTGGTGGCCGCGCTGCGGGACGCCGGACGGTCCGTGCTGCGGTACCGGCCGGAGTCCGTCGACGTCCCGGTGGCGCGGGCGCTGCTGCGCGAGGCCCGGCTGCGCGGTGCCGCCGTGGTCGTCGAGCCGCTGCCGGCGGGGCCGGGGCCGCTGGTGCGCGCGCTGGCCTCGCCCGCCGTGACGGTGGTCCTCGCGGGCACCGGCGCGCCCGACCCCCGGTGGGCGCCGGACGCCGACCTGCTCGCGCTGGACGCGCCGGGCGGCACGACGGCCCCCGGCGACCTGTGGCAGCGCGAACTCGGCACCTGCGACGCCGGCCTCGACCTGGCGGAGGCCACCGCTCCGTACCGTCTCAGCGGTGACCAGATCCGCCGGGCCGCCCGTTCGGCGCGGACGCTGGCCGCGTTCGAGGGCACCGGTCCGAACCTCGCGCAGGTGCGGCGCAGTGCCCGGCTGGTCTCCGCGCCGCTGCTCGACAGCCACGCGCGGCGGATACGGCCCGCCGTGGGGTTCGCCGATCTCGTGCTCCCCGGGGAACCGCTGGGGCTGCTGCGCGAGCTGACCGGGCGGGCCCGCGACCGGGACCGGGTCCTCGGCGAGTGGCGGCTGCGGACCGGGGGCGGCCGGGGGCGCGGCGTCGTCGCGCTGTTCGCCGGCGAGTCGGGCACCGGGAAGACGCTCGGCGCGGAGGTCGTCGCGGGCGAACTGGGCCTCGACCTCTACGTGGTGGACCTGTCGTCGGTGGTCGACAAGTACGTCGGGGAGACCGAGAAGAACCTGGAGCGGATCTTCACCGAGGTGGACCGCACGGACTGCGTCCTGCTCTTCGACGAGGCCGACGCGGTCTTCGGGAAGCGCTCGGAGGTGAAGAGTTCGCACGACCGGTACGCCAACCTGGAGAGCGCGTACCTGCTCCAGCGGCTCGAGGCGTTCGACGGGATCGCGGTGCTCACCACCAACCTCCGGGCCAACATCGACGAGGCGTTCACGCGCCGGCTCGACCTGGTCGTGGAGTTCCCGTTCCCCGATCCCGGGCAGCGGCTCTCCCTCTGGCACGCGTGCCTGGCGGGCGCGCCGAAGGAGGCGGACGTGGACGCGGAGATCGCCCGCTGCGCCCGGGAGTTCGAGCTGGCGGGCGGCGCGATCCGGTCGGCCGCGGTGACGGCCGGCTACCTGGCGGCGGCCCGCGGCTCGGCGGTGACCGGCGCGGACGTACGGGCGGGGGCGCGGCGCGAGTACCGCAAGGCGGGCCGGCTGGTGCCGGACGCGGGCCTCCCCTGGGCTCCCTGACCGTTCCGGCGGCCCGGCGCGGGGAGGGGACCGGCCGTGCGGCCGGTCCCCTCCCCGCGGTCCGCGTTCCGGCTCACATGACGCTGCCGCCGCGCATCCGGTGGAGCGTCGGCCCGTCGACGACGCCGGTGACGCCCAGTCCGACGGCCTGCTGGTACAGGCCGATGTACCGGGTGACGTTCTTGTCGTAGGCGGTGGGCGCCGTCTGCCCGGTGGCGAAGTAGGCGATGCCCTGCCGGGCGTACAGACGGTCCCGGGCGAGGTCCTGGTCGCTGTGCTCGCGGTTGTACGCCCACCAGAAGGCCGCCACGACCCGGGTGGTCTCCCAGCTGGAGCCGCCGGGCTTCAGCCGGTCGGCCGTGACGCCCTGGACCCACAGCGAGGTGAGGGTGGCGCGGCCGAGTTCGCCCTTCTTGTCGGTTTCGAAGATCGCGGCGGAGTTCTGGTTGTTCGCGAGGCCGTCGTCGACGACGGCCTGCTGGTAGCAGGCGAGGGAGGCGCGGGTCGGGCCGTCGATCACGCCCTTGCTCCAGGGCGGCTTGAGCGTGCAGCGGTTCTTGCTGCCGAGGGCGGCGAGGCGCGCCTGCGCGAACTCGACGACGTCGTCCTTCGGGTACCCGGCCTTCCACGGCGGCACGGTGACGGAGGGTGCGGGCGGGGCGGGGGGCTGTCCGCCCCCTCCGCCGCCCCCTCCCGGGGCACCGCCCGAACCGCCGTCGCCCGCGCCGCCGGGTGACCCGCCGGCGCCCGGTCCGCCCCCGCCGGGACCCGCCCCGCCCGGCCCGTCGCCCGTGCCGGGGTCGCCTCCGGCGGGCGGCGGCGTTCCGCCGCCCACGGGGGGCGGGGAGCCGCCGGGCTGGTTCCCGCCGGGCACGGGGCCGCCGGTCTCCGAGGGCGGGGGCGGGGGCGCCGCGGGGAGCGCGGTCCCGGCGCCCTGCGGGGCGGGGCGGGGCGCGCCCGTCGCCCCGAGGTCCCTGGCCGCGCTGACGACCTTCGGGGAGAAGCCGAACCAGAGCACGCAGAAGGCGATCGCGGCGGTCATCAGGAGCCCGCCCGCCACCATCAGCCAGGTCCCGAAGACGGGACGCTGGTCGAAGGTGGCCTCCAGGTCGAGGGGCGTGTCGTCGCCCGCCCGCCGGACGGCCACGGTGAACCGGTGCGACTCCTCGGCTCCGGTCCAGCGCACGGCCTGCGGCCGCACCACGAGGTCGCCGAAGGCGGCCCGGCCCGGGGCGATCTGCACGGCGTTCGGCCGCATGTCGAAGGTGAGCCGGTTCGCCTCGTCGCGCACCACCAGGGAGGCGGTCAGCGGGGTGTTGCCGAGGTTGTCCACGGCGATGCGGGCACGTCCCCGGAAACGGCCGAAGAGCGCGGGCGGCAGCACTTCGGCGCGCGTCTCGGTGAAGGGGGTGACGGTCAGCCGGCCCTCCACCACGTCGCGGGCGCCGGAGTTCTCCCGGGGATCGACGCGGACGCCGTACGCGACGGGCCCGGCCTCCACGTCCGAGGAGCGGGGCGGGGCGAACGAGATCTCGGCGGTCCCCTCGGCGCCCGGGTAGAGGCGGAGGACGTCGGGCTCCACCCGGGACCAGCCCGCGGGCCTGCCCACCAGGGAGAGCCGGTACTCCTCGACGGTGTCGCCGGTGTTCCGCACCCGCAGGCGGGCGGAGGTCCGGGCCCCTGGCTCGACGGTCGCCTCGGCCGGGTCCAGAGAGGTCCACATGGTCATGGGCGAAGGCTAGGGGTGAAGGGGCGGCGTCCGGTTGCCCGAACGTACCTGTTCGGGGGCAGCACGGCGTGCCTCCGCGCGCCCCGGAGCGGCCCGGGGGCGGGTTCCGGCCGTGAACCGGGGCGTGCCCCCGGGTCGTACCTTCGCACGCGCGGGCCGCGCCACCAAGGGGGTCCCTCCGCCCGGCCGTACGGCCCCGGCCGGGCCGCCCCGCGAAACGGAGGCGCTCGCGGCCGCCGGCGCCGAAGCCCGTGCCCGGCCCGTGCCGGTGGTGCCGGTGGTGCCGGTGGCACGCCTACCCGCCCCGGGCGTACGAAAACCCCGTGGGCGGCCGGGCGAAAGGGCACCGGGGCCTGCCCCCGGGGTTTCCCGCGCGCGCCTCCCCGCCCGCCGGCCCGCCCGGCAGTCTCGTCCTGTGGGTACGGGCCGGTCCGCACGGCCCGGACCGCACGGGCCGGTCCGTGGAACCGGCCCGTACGGGCGGTGGAGGCGAAGGCCCCCGCCGTCCCCGCGTCCCGGCCCTCCCGGGCCCGGCGGTCCTCCGCGGACGTGCGGACGTGCGAACGGAGGGCGGTGTCCGCGAGGGCAACCGCCCCTGCCCTCGCGAGCGCCCCTTCTTCCCTGGTCGCGGCGGTGGAGTCCGGCGAAAGTCGGAAGCGTACGACCACCGGCCGGGAACGCAGGGGAGGGCAAGCGGGATGAGGGCGGCGCACCACGGCGTCACCAGGACGGTCCGGGACGACCGCCCGGCACGGACGCCCTTTCCGGGAAACACCGCACGGCCCGGGGAAACCGTCCCGAACCCCTGAACCGCCCCTCACTCCCTAGGAGCACCACACCCATGCCCACGTACCTGTCCCCCGGCGTCTACGTCGAGGAAGTGGCCAGCGGCTCCCGCCCCATCGAGGGGGTCGGGACCTCCGTCGCCGCGTTCGTCGGGCTCGCACCCGCCGGGCCGCTCAACGAGCCGGTCCTGGTGACCAACTGGTCCCAGTACGTGGCGGCGTTCGGGGACTTCACGGACGGGTACTACCTCGCCCACTCCGTGTACGGCTTCTTCAACAACGGGGGCAGCGCCGCGTACGTCGTGCGCGTCGGCGGCGGGGACGCCCAGGGCGCCGCGCGGGCCGTCGCCTCCGCCGCCGACGCGCCGCGCGAGCTGGTGGCCGGCGAGGCCGTGGCGCTCGGCTCCTTCCGGGTCGCCGCCCTGACGGCCGGGACCGGGGCCGACGGGGCGCTCACCGTCGAGGTGCAGGACGTCGAGGGCGAGACCGAGCGCTTCAAGCTGGTCGTCAAGGACGGCGAGAAGGTCGTCGAGAGCTTCGACGCCTCCGCGAAGAAGAGCGCCCGCAACTACGTCGTCGCGCAGGTCAAGCAGCGTTCCAAGACCATCGTCCTGGAGGAGGCCGTGGCGGGCGGGCAGCTCGCCAGGCCCGACGCGCAGGCCGTCACCCTCGCCCCGCCGGCGCAGGCCCCCGTGGCCGTCCCGGCGCAGGCGGCGGGCCCCGCCGCGATGGAGTCCGGGCAGTTCATCGGCGACTCCGCCGACCGCACCGGCTTCGGCGGCCTGGAGGCGCTGGACGAGATCAACATGGTCGCCGTGCCGGACCTGATGGCCGCCTACCAGCAGGGCCTCATCGACCTGGAGCAGGTCAAGGCCGTGCAGCTCGGCCTCATCGCGCACTGCGAGCTGATGGGCGACCGGATGGCGATCCTCGACCCGCCGCCCGCCCTGAACGCCCGCGACGTCCGCAAGTGGCGCCAGGAGATCGCCGGTTACGACTCCCGGTACGCGGCCCTCTACTACCCGTGGATCAAGTCGTTCGACCCGGCGACCGGCCAGACCCGTACGGTTCCGCCGTCCGGCCACATGGCCGGCGTCTGGGCCCGCAACGACTCGGAGCGCGGCGTCCACAAGGCCCCCGCCAACGAGATCGTGCGCGGCGCGGTCGACCTGGAGCTCCAGATCACGCGCGGCGAGCAGGACCTGCTCAACCCGATCGGCGTGAACTGCATCCGCGCCTTCCCGGGCCGGGGCATCCGCGTGTGGGGCGCGCGCACCCTCGCGTCCGACCCGGCGTGGCGGTACCTGAACGTGCGCCGCTACTTCAACTACCTGGAGGAGTCGATCCTCGTCGGCACCCAGTGGGTCGTCTTCGAGCCCAACGACCAGTCGCTGTGGGCCCGCATCCGCCGCAACATCTCCGCGTTCCTCGTCAACGAGTGGCGCCAGGGCGCCCTGTTCGGCCAGCGCGCCGAGGACGCCTTCTACGTGAAGTGCGACGCGGAGACCAACCCGCCGGAGTCGATCGACCTCGGCCGCGTGGTCTGCGAGATCGGCATCGCCCCGGTGAAGCCCGCCGAGTTCGTGGTCTTCCGCCTGGCGCAGTTCCAGAGCGGTGGCGGCGAGCTGGAGGAGTAGACCTCCGCCCCGCCGCCCCACCCGTACGCCCTCCCCCGCCCCAACCCTCCGCGGAACCACGCGGGGCCGTCGCGAGCCGGCCCCGCGGTTCCCACCCGAACAGGAGTGACCCCTCATGTCCCTCGACACCGGTGACGCCCTCGCCGCCCACAATTTCGGCCTGCAGATCGACGGGGTGATGGTCGAGACCCTGCAGGAGGTCAGCAGCCTCTCGATGGAGCAGGACGTCATCGAGTTCCAGCAGGTCTCGGCCGACGGCAAGCCGATCATCAAGAAGCTCCCCGGCGTGAAGAAGGCCGGCGAGTGCACGGTGACCCGCGGCGCCACGCAGTCCGCCGCCTTCACCGAGTGGATCGCGGCCTCCATCGCGGGCGACATGGGATCGGCCCGCAAGAACGCCTCCATCATCTTCATGGACTACCAGCTGAACCCGGTGAAGCGGTACAACCTGCGCAACGCCTGGTGCACCAAGGTGGAGGTGAGCGGGGTCAAGGCCGGTGACGCGGCGGCCCTGACCGAGCAGGTCACCATCACCTTCGAAGAGCTGACGCTCGGCTGATGCGACGCGAGGGATCGGCGGGAACGCGGCAGGACCGCCCACACGAGCCGCTCCGTACGGAGTTCGAGTTCGAGCTGCCGCGCGGGTTCGTCGACGAGGCGGGCACCGTGCACCGCAACGGGGCGATGCGGCTGGCCACGGCCAGGGACGAGCTGGTCCCGCTGCGGGACATCCGGGTCCGCGAGAACCCGGCGTACCTGTCCGTGGTGCTGCTCGGGCGGGTCATCACCCGGCTGGGCACGCTCCCGTCGGTCCACGACGGGACGGTGGAGAACATGTTCGCCTCCGACCTGGCGTTCCTCCAGGACTTCTACCGGCAGATCAACGCGGAGGGCCACACCAGGGCCGCCGTCGCGTGCCCGCACTGCGAGGAGTCCTTCGAGGTCGAACTGGCCGGGAGCCGCCTGGGGGAATCGTGACGTACGCGGCCGACCGGATCGAGGAGGAGACCGCGTACCTCGCCTTCCACTTCCACTGGGGCATGGACGCCATCCTCGACCTGGAGCACGCGGACCGGCGCCGCTACGTGGCACAGGTGGCGTCGCTGGTGGAGCGGTCGCAGGAGTAGGGGCCGGGACCGGGATCACGGCCGGGGCCCCCGGGCCGGAGCAGGAGCAGGACGGGAAGGGAGGTCGGAGACGGTGGGAATGTTCGGGAAGTGGCGGACGCGCAAGCCGCGCGGTACGGGGGCGGACGCTCCCGCGGAGGCGGGTGCCCCCACGGGGGGCGCGGCCCCCGGGGCGGCGTCCGGCGACGCGTGGCGGGCGCTGCCGCCCGTGCAGCGGGTCCTCGACGCGCCGCGCACCGTGGCGGAGCACGGCTTCGCCTCCTCCCTCGCGACCCACTGGAACCCGTCCTTCCAGAGCGACCTGGGCCACGGCGCCCTCCCGGACGCCCCGGCCGGCGTCCTCCTTGACGCGGCGCGGACCGTCCGCCCGGCCACCGGCACCACCGCCCCCGAACTGCCGGGACTGCGGCTGCCGGTGGCACGGTCCGTCGCCCCGGACGCGGAGCCGGGCACCGGCCCGGACCCGGCCGACGGGGCCGGAGGGCCGCACGCGGTCCGGAGCGGGACCGCCGCTCCGGTACGGGGTGACGCTCCGGTGCGGAATGGCGGTCCGGTGCGAGGTGACGGCCCGGTACGGGGTGACGGCCCGGTACGCGCGGCGGGCTCCTCCGGCGCGTCCCCGGCCGTCCAGCGCGCCGCCGCGCCCGGGGGCGCTCCGGCGCGCCCCCCGGCGACCCCCGCACGCGGGGCCGTCGCGGGAACTCCCGGCCCCGCCGGTGGAAGTCCCGTACGGCGTTCGCCGCTGATCTCCGCTCCGCCCGTCCGGACGTCGCGCCTCCTCGCCCCGGCGGGCGCTCCCCGCCCCACCGTCCCGGCGTCCTCGCCCGCGCCCGCGGCCGGGGAGACGCCCACGGCCGCACGGCCCGCCGTCGCGCCGGAACCCCCGGCCGCCGAACGGCCCCAGATCGTCCCGGGCCCCGACTCCCCCGCGGGGCCCGGGACTTCCACCGGCACGCAGGGCGCGCCGGTCCAGCGCCGCCCCGCCGTGCGCCGTTCACGGCGTGCCCCGGGCGCGGACTGGAGCACGACGGCCTCCGCGCCCCAGGCACCCGCGCCGGGCCCGGCACCCGCACCGCCGGCCGTTCCGGTCGCGCCGCCGCGTCCCACCGCCCCGGCCTCCCGGGCCAACCCGGCGGACCGGAAGGCCCCGGCCCCCACCACGTCCCCCGCGTCCCCGGCCGCGTCCGCGCGCCCGGCGGCCGGGAACGCCGCACCCACACCGGCACCGGCGAAGCCTCCGTCGTCCCCGGCCGCCCGGTCGACTCCGGCCGTCCAGAGGAAGCCGGGGCCCGTCGCTCCTTCCGCGTCCGGGTCCCCGGCGTCTCCGTCGGCCCCGAAGAGCCCGACGCCCGCCATCCCGCCCGTGGCTCCGGCGGCCCCGGCGTCCGCCGCTCCACCCGTGGCCCCGTCGGCTCCGTCGGCCCCGTCGGCTCCGTCGGCCTCATCTGCTCCGTCGGCCCCGAAGAGCCCGGCGTCCACCACCCCTCCCGTGGCCCCGACGGCCCCGAACGCTTCCGTGCGCCCGGCGGGCCGGGCCCCGCAGGCGGCTCCGTCCGCCCGGACGAACCCGGCGCCCGGCGCCGCTCCCGTGCGTCCGGCCGTCCAGAAGAGCCCGGCACCCGCCTCGGCGCCCCGGACCCCGCCGACGGGTTCGCCCGCGCACCCGAGCCCGGCGCCCGGCGCGCCTCCCGCGCGCCCGGCGGCCTCCGCGCCTCCGGTGACCTCCGCGCCCCCGGTGGTCCAGACCGCGAGGACGGCCCCGTCCCGTCCCGTCGGCCCGGCGTCCGGCGCCACCCCCGCGCACCCGTCCGTCCAGCCGCTCCGGGAGAACCCGGTCGCTCCCCCGGCTCCGCGCGCGTCGACCTCCCCCGACTCGTCCCCGGCCACCCCTGCCTCCCCCGCCCCGTCCCCGGCCGCCCCGTCCCCCGTCCGGCCCGGACTCGGCGCCCCCGTGCGGCGCACCACCGGCGACGTACCGGCGGCGCGAGCGAACCCCGTGCCGCGGCGCTCCCCGATCGGGGCGCCCCTCACGCGGCCGGTCACGGCCTCCGGTCCCTCCGGGGCCGCTCCCGTCCAGCGCGCCACGGCCTCCCCGGCGGCACCGCCTCCGTCCGCCCCGGCCGCGCTTCCGGCTGCCCCCGTACCGCCCGCGTCCGCCCCGGCCGCACCTCCCGCCGCCCCCGTACCGTCCCCGGCCGCGCCGCACTCCCCCGGCACCGTCCCCCTCCCGGGCCCGGTCCAGCGGTCCTCCCGGGCCGCCGCCGCGCCCGGCGCCCCCGGAGCGGGCGCTCCGGAAGCGCCGCGCACGCCCGTTCCCGCCCCGGCCCGGCAGGCGCCCCCCGCCGCCCGTCCGCTCCCCGCCGCGCCGCGCGCCGGGGAACCCTCCCGTGCCCCGGGCCACGAGCCGGTCCCGGCGCCCGAACGCCGGTCCCCGGGCCGTTCCGCGCTGCCCGCCGGGCCCTCCGTCCCCCTGGTCGCCCCCGCCGGCCTCCCCCGGTCCTCCACTCCCCCGGTCCAGCGGCGTGCCTCGCTCCCCCTGGCCACCGGCCGCCCGCTGACCCCGCGCCTCCCGGACGCCCCGGGTCTCCCGGGCACGCCCGCCCCCGGCACCGCGAACACGGCTCCCGGCTCCCGTGCCCCTCACCGCCCGGCGCCCCTCACCGCCCCGGTCCCGGCGCCCCTCACCGCTGCCGCGCCCCGTGCCGCCTCCGGCGCTCCCACCGCGCCCCGGCCCGTCGTCCCCCTCTCCCCGGGCACGCCCGCTCCAGCCGTCCAGCGCGCCGTCCCCTCCGCCCCGGCCCCCCGGCCCGTGGTCCCCCTCTCCGCGCCCGCCGCCGCCGGGCCGGTCGCACGGCCGGTGGTCGCACAGCGCCGGAACGCCCCCGAGACCGCGCCCACGCAGGCGCCCGCGTCCGCCCCGCTCCAGCGGACGGCGTCCCGGCAGCCCCCGGCCGTTCCCAGCACCTCCTCCGTCCGGACCGACCCCGCTCCCGTCACCCGCACCGCGTCCGCGCCGCCCTCCGTGCAGCGCGGTGCGGAAGCCGCCTCCGACACCGCGTCGCCCACTCAGCTCGACGAGCTGGCCCGCCGGCTCGTCACCCCCCTCTCGCGGCTCCTGCGCGCCGAACTCCGCGCCGACCGCGAGCGGGTGGGCCGCCTCCGGGACCACGGCCACTGACCGCCGGAACCCGTCCCGCCCCCGCCCGCACCGCCGACCGCTTCCGTACCCGTCCACCCGTCCGGCCCGTCCGCCCCCGATCCGTTCCCTCCCGCACCGCCGACCCGAGAGACCTCCTCATGCCCACCCAGCCGGACCCCGCGTCCACCGTCTTCTTCAAGCTCACGATCGACGGCCAGGACCTCGGCCTGTTCAACGGCTGCGACGGCCTCTCCTCCGAGGTGGAGGTGGAGCAGCGCCGGGAGGGCGGCAACAACGGCTTCGTCTGGCAGCTCCCGACCCGCGTCACCTTCTCCACGATCCGCCTCTCCCGCCCCCTCACCGCTGACACCGCCAAGGTCGCCACCTGGATCTCGTCGCTCGCGACCGGGATCACCCGCCCGACGGCGCAGATCGCGGCCCTGCGCGCGGACGGGTCGACGGTCGCCCAGTGGGGTCTGGTCGAGGTGCTGCCGGTCCGCTGGACGGGGCCGACGCTCGACCCGGCCAGCCCGGCCGTGGCCACCGAGACGCTGGAGATCGCGCACCACGGCTTCACCGACGCGGGAGGCGCCTGAGATGGCTCCCCTCATCGGCGTGGCCCGCGGGCTCTCGCGGGCCACGCTCTCCATCCACCAGCCGCCGACCGACCTCGGCGGTTCCATGGGCGGCCGGATCGGCGAGGTGAAGTTCCAGTTCAACCCGGACCAGCTCCAGTTGAGCCGGTCCGCGAACTGGCACACCGAGCCGGCCGTCGCGTACACGCGGGGCGCGCCGCCGAAGTTCACCGGCAGCGAGCCGGCCCGGCTCCAGCTGGAGGTGTTCCTGGACCGGTCCGACGACCCCTCCTCGAACGACGTGCAGCAGCAGGTCGAACTCCTGCTGTCGTGCTGCGAGGTGACCTCGCAGAGCATCGGCGCGAAGGCGCCGTCGCCGCCGTGGGTGGAGTTCTCCTGGGGGTCGTTCTCGACCGTGCGGTTCGTGGCGTACGTGACCTCGGTCTCCGCGACGTACACCCTCTTCAGCCCCAGCGGCATACCGATCCGCGCCACCTGCTCCCTCTCCCTCACCGAGGTCGCCACCGCGACCAAGAAGCAGAACCCGACCTCCGGCGCGCTCTCGGCCCGCCGCGCGCACCGCACGGTCGCCGGGGACTCGCTCGCCTCCCTCGCCTGGCGGGAGTACGGCGACGCGACCCGGTGGCGGGTGATCGCCGAGGCCAACGGCATCGACGACCCGATGCGGCTGCGTCCCGGCACGGAACTGCTGCTCCCGTCCACCACCGACATGCCGGAGACCCAGGGCGCCCCATGAGCGAGAAGACCTTCACCACCGTCCTCCACGTGCAGCTCGACGGCACGCCGCTGCCGGACCCGCTGGCGGTCCGGCTCACCGAGGGCTGGGTGGACGCCAGCGTCAACGTCCCGTCCGCGTTCCAGCTGACGTTCAGCGACAAGGACGGCACCCTCACCGAGAAGTTCCCGTACCTCAAGGTCGGGGCGATGGCGGTGCTCTCGCCGTTCACCGACGGGCGGCTCGGCGAGCCCATGCTGACCGGGGAGGTCACGGCCGTCGAGGTGGACGCGGCGCCGGGCCACGGCCGGTACCTGATCCTGCGCGGTTACGACCCGGGCCACCGGCTGCTGCGCAACCGGCGCGTCGAGGGCTACCCGAACATGACGGCCTCCGACATCGTGCGGAAGCTCGCCGGGCTCAACCGCGTCCCGATCGGCAGGATCGACGCCACCCCGACCGTGTACGAGCTGGCGACCCAGCCGAACATCACGGACTGGGACTTCCTGTCCCGGCTCGCGCGGGAGAACGACGTGCGGCTGTCCCTGGACCCGGCGGGCCGGCTCGTCTTCGCCGCGCTGCCGCCCGCCTCCGCCGCGCCCTCCGACACCACCCCGGCCGCCGCCAGCCCGTACGTCCTGGACTTCGGGTCCAACACGCTGCACAGCCGGGTGTCGGTCACGGCCGCGGGACAGGTCGGGAAGGTCGACGTGCGGGGCTGGGACCCGCGCACCAAGCAGGCGCTGACCGCGCCGACACCGGCCGTGGCGAGCAGGGACATCGTCTCCGACATCACCCCGGCGCAGCTGTCCGCGCTCTTCGGCGCGTCCGAACTGGCCTCGACGGGAACGCCGTTCACGACCCAGTCGGAGGTGAGCCAGGCGGCCGCGGCGCTCGCCGACGACGTCACCGGCTCGTTCGCGGAGGTGGAGGTGGCCGTCACGGGCAACCCGGCGCTGAAGCCGGGGCAGCCGGTGGCCGTGAAGGGCGCGGGCTTCCCCTTCGAGGGCCGGTACACCGCGACCGGGGTGCGCCACGTCTTCGCGTCCGGGCGGCAGTTCACCACCTGGCTGACCGTGTCGGGCCGGCAGTTCCGCTCGCTGTACGGGACGGCCTCGGGCGGCGGCGAACCGGCGCCGCCCATGCCGGGCGTGGCGGTCGCGCTGGTCACCAACACCAAGGACCCCCTCTCCCTCGGCCGGGTCAGGCTGCGCTTCCCGTGGCTGTCGGCGACGTACGAGAGCGGCTGGTGCCGGGTGGCGCAGCTCGGCGGGCGCGGGGGCGGCGGCCTGGTCCTGCCGGAGGTGGACGACGAGGTGCTGTGCGCCTTCGACCGGGGCTCCCTGGAGCACCCGTACGTCCTGGCGGGGCTCTACAACGGCATCGACCGGCACACCCCCGCCACCGACCGGGTCCCGCCCGTCGACCCGACGAGCGGGCGGGTGCAGTGGCGCGCCCTGACGTCCCGCACCGGCCACACGGTGGAGCTGCGCGAGGAGGGCGGCCGGACGCGCGCCTCGCACGGCATCCGGCTGCGCACCTCGAAGGGGGGTCTGAGCGTCGAGCTGAACGAGGCCCGCACCACCCTGACCATCGACAGCGACGGCACGGTCACCATCACGGGCGCGCGGGGCGTCACGGTCGAGTCGGGGACGGACCTGAAGCTCTCGGCGGCGGGCCGGATCGAGCTGAGCGCGGGGCTGGGCGTGGACATCAAGGCGGGGGCGAAGTTCAAGGTGTCGGCGGTGACCCAGGCCGTCGTCAACGCCCCGTCCTTCATCACCTCGACCGTCCCGATGCCCAACCCGGTCGTGGCGAACCTGCCGTTCTGACCGGCCGTCCCCGTCCCGCCGTTCCCCCCGTCCCTTCCGATCCCGACCCTCCGAGGAGGACCTTCCCTTGAGTGAGCACTTCGTCGGCGCGGGCTGGGCCTTCCCGCTGCGCACCGGGCCGAGCGGTTCCATCGCGCTGGTCCGGCGCGACCGCGAGATCGAGGAGTCGATGCGGCTGGTGCTGGCCACGGCACCGGGCGAGCGGCCGATGCGCCCCGAATTCGGCTGCGCGGTGCACGAGCTGGTGTTCGCTCCGGTCAACGACACGACGATGGGGCGCATCCGGTACGCGGTGATGTCCTCGCTCGACCGCTGGGAGCCGCGCATCGAGGTGGAGGACGTCACGGTCGCCCCCGCCCCCGGGGAGCCGACCACCCTGTACATCGACGTCCGTTACCGGGTGCGCGGCGCCAACAACCCGCGCAACCTCGTCTTCCCCTTCTACGTCATCCCCTCCGAGGACTGAAAGAGCCGCCATGGCCCTGCCCGCACCCCATCTCGACGACCGGCGCTTCCAGCAGTTCGTCGACGACGCCAAGCGCTACATCCAGCAGGCGTGTCCCGAGTGGACCGACCACAACGTCTCGGACCCGGGGGTCACCCTGGTCGAGGCCGTCGCGCACATGGCGGACCAGCTCGTCTACCGTCTCAACCGGGTCCCGGAGAAGAACCACCTGGCCTTCCTCGACCTGCTCGGCGTGACGCTCTTCCCGCCGGCCGCCGCCCGCGCCGACATCACGTTCCGGCTCTCGGCGCCGCAGCCGGAGCCGGTGCTGCTGCCCGCCGGCACGGAGGTGTCGACCGGCCGTACGGAGACGGAGGAGGCGGTCGTCTTCGCGACCACCGACGACCTGACGGTGGTGCCCTGCTCGCTGACGCACCTGCTGCGCCAGGAGGCCGGGGGCGCGCCCGAGGACCGTTTCCAGGCGATGGCGGGCGGCGAGGACGTACAGGCGTTCTCACCGCTGCCGCGCGTCGGCGACCTGCTGCTCCTGGGGCTCTCGGCGGCCGTGCCGGACTGTGTGCTCGTGCTCGACCTGGACAGCCGGGTGGACGGCGTCGGCGTGGACCCGCGCAGGCCTCCGCTGGTGTGGGAGGCGTGGTCGGCGGCCGACGGCTGGACCGCGTGCGAGGTCGACGAGGACACCACCGGCGGGCTCAACCGGCCGGGCGAGGTGGTGCTCCACATGCCGTCCGGGCACGCGCTCTCACGGCTCGGCGGGCACGAGGCGGGCTGGGTGCGCTGCCGGGTCGTGGAGCCGGCGGAGGGACTGCCGTCGTACAGCGAGTCGCCGACGGTGCGGGCGGCGGGGGCGTTCACCATCGGCGGCACGGTCCGCGCGGCGCACGCCGAGACGGTGCGGGACGAGTTCCTGGGCGAGTCGGAGGGGGTGCCGGGGCAGCGGGTGCGGCTCACGCGCGTCCCGGTCGTGGACCGGCCCCCGCTGCTGCTCCAGGTCGCGGAGCGCGCGGACGGCGGGGACGGGGAGGACCCGGAGTCCGGCTGGACGGAGTGGACCGCCGTCCCCGACTTCGCGTCCTCGCGCCCCGGCGACCGGCACTTCACCCTGGACGCGACGACGGGCGAGATCGCCTTCGGCCCGAGCGTGCGCCGGCCGGACGGGACGATGCGGCAGTTCGGGGCCGTCCCGCCGAAGGGGGCGGCGATCCGCGCGGTCCGCTACGGCACCGGGGGCGGCCGGGCGGGGAACGTGGCCCGGTCCACGATCAGCGTGCTGCGCAGCTCCATCCCGTACATCGCGCGGGTCGAGAACCGCGAGGCGGCGCGGGGCGGGGTGGACGGGGAGACCGTCGAGGAGGCCAAGACCCGCGCGCCCGTCACGCTGCGGGCGCAGGAGCGGGCCGTGACCGCGCGCGACTACGAGGAGCTGGCCCGGCGGGCGGCGCCGGAGGCCGCGCGGATCGCCTGCCTGGCGGCGGACGCGGCCGAGGCGGGCGACAACGCGGTCCGGGTCCTGGTGGTGCCGCAGGCGGTGCCGGACCGGGGCGGGCGGCTGCGGTTCGAGCAGCTCGTCCCGGGCGAGGAGCTGCTGTCCCGGGTGACCGGGTTCCTGGACGAGCGGCGCCCGCTGGGCACCCGGCTGGCCGTGGGTCCGCCGTTCTACCAGGGGGTGACGGTGGTGGCGACGCTGCACGCCTTCCGGGCGGCGGAGGCGGAGCGGGTGCGGGCCGGGGCCCTGGACGTGCTGTACGCGTACCTGGACCCGCTGACGGGCGGGGCGCACGGCGAGGGGTGGCCGTTCGGGCGCCCGCTGCGGGCCGGTGAGGTCTTCGCGGCGCTCCAGCGGGTGCCGGGGGTGGAGCTGGTGGACGAGGTGCTGCTGCACCCGGCCGATCCGCTGACGGGCCGGCGGGGCGACACGACGGACCGGATCGAGCTGGCGCCGTCGGCGCTGCTGTTCCCGTTCGACCACCGCGTCCGTGTGATCGAGGCCCGGTGAGCGGCGCCCCGGGGGGCCCGGTGAGCGGTTCCGCGCGGGGTACGGTCCCCGGCCTCGCGACCCCGCACCCGCTGGGGGCGGTGCTGCCCGCCGTCTACGCGGAGGACGACTTCGGGCAGCGGTTCGTGTCCGGTCTGGACGTCGTCCTCGCCCCGCTGTTCAACGTCCTGGACTCGCTGGAGGCGTACTTCACGCCCGCGCTCGCCCCCGCCGACTTCGTGGACTACCTGGCGACGTGGGTCGGCGCGGAGCTGGAGGGCACCGAGCCGCTTCCGCTGCGGCGGCACGCGGTCGCCTCGGCCGTGGCGCTGCACCGGGTGCGCGGCACCCGCCAGGGGCTCGCGGC
Organism: Streptomyces sp. NPDC014907; assembly: GCF_055562975.1. Classification (NCBI taxonomy): domain Bacteria; kingdom Bacillati; phylum Actinomycetota; class Actinomycetes; order Kitasatosporales; family Streptomycetaceae; genus Streptomyces; species Streptomyces sp. NPDC014907. Next base: position 121,510 of record NZ_JBVHEG010000010.1, read on the forward strand.
GGCGGTCCGGCTCGCCTTCGGCGTCCCGCCGGAGATCACCGAGAGCGGCGGGGCGAGCTGGTCCGCCCGTCCGCTCGGCCCGTTCCCCGGAGAGCCCGTGGCCGGGCTGCGCGTCGTCCTGCGGACCGCCGACCCGGCCTCCGTCGATCCGCAGCGGCTGCGCGCGGTCGTGGCCGCGGCCCGCCCCGCGCACCTGCCGTTCACGGTCGCGGTGACCACTTCCCGTACGCCCGAAGGAGCCCGACCCCATGAGTGACACGCCCGCGTCCCGCCCCTGCCCGGACTGCGCGAGTCCGGTGCGCGCGCGGAACCAGTCGTTCTGCGACAGCTGCGGGGCGTTCCTGCGCTGGGACACCCCGGCGGCGACGCCCCGCGAGGAACCGGAACCCGCCCGCCCGGCGGCGGGCACGGCGGACGCCCCGGCGACGGCCCCGGGGAACGGCGCGGCGGCGGGCGGCGCGGACGGCCCGGCGACGGCCTCCCCGGCGTCCGCCTCCCGTCCCCCCGCTTCCCATCCTGCGTCCGGTCCCGCGATCGGTCCCGACGAGGACACCGCTTCCCTGCCCGTCGTGGACCCGGAGGCGGGGGCCCCGGCACGGGAGGCCGGGCGGGGCTCCGCGGGGGAGCCGGCCCCGGACACGGCGGCACCCGCCCCCTCCGGGCCTCCCGCGCCCTCCTCCTCGTCCCCCTCCGACACGGTGGCCCGCTCGCTCCTGGTCCCGGTCCCGGGACACCGCCCCCAGGAACCGGCGGTCGCGGCCCCGGTGCTCCCGGCGCGCCCGGAGGCTGCGCGCCCGGTGGTGCGGGCGGCCGACACGGCGACCCCGGTCCCGGGCGGCCTCCCGTGCCCGGCCTGCTCGCTCACGAACACGCCCGGCCGGCACTTCTGCCGCTTCTGCGCGACGCCGATGGTCCCCGAGCGGCTCTCCACGGCCGAGGGCCCCTACGCGGGCCGGCGCCCCGGCCTCGCCCGCGACCGGAGCCGCTGGATCGTCCGCGCCCTGGTCGCCGTGGGGATCGCGACCGTGGTGACCGCCGGGGTGATCGGCGGCCCGCCGGCCGCCCGCGCGGTCCAGGACCACTTCGCCACCCGGGTCCCCGTCCACCCCGTCTCCTGGACGGCTTCCCACTCGGCGCCCGGCCAGGACCCGAAGCTGGCGGGCGACGGCTACTCCAACACCTGGTGGGGGACGGGGTACGCGGGCGACTCGGCGGGCCAGTACCTGGAGGCGGCTTTCGCGGAACCGACCGACCTGCTGAACCTGCTGATCACCCCGGGCAGTTCGAAGAACACCACGCAGGCGGACGGCCAGGCGACCCCGCGCACCTTCGAGCTCGTGGTCAAGGACGCGTCGGGCGAGGTCCACGTCTTCCAGCGCCTCGTCAACGACGGCGGGACCCAGCGCGTCGACCTCCGCGTCCGCGACGCCCTCTCGGTCCGGCTGGTCCTGCGCACCGCCTGGCGGGCGGACCCCCGCAAGCAGGTGGCCGTCGCGGAGCTGGAGTTCTTCGGCCGGTCGGTCTCCTGAGGCGGGACGGAGCGGGGGCCGGGGGCGTCACTTCCAGACGGCGATCGGGTCGCCCTTGCGGGAGGCGGGCACCCACTCGACGTGGGTCGGGCCCTTTCCGTCCTCGTCGGTGAGGTAGACGGTGCACGACGTGTAGGTCTTGCCCTTCGGGGCGCCGCCGAAGTCCTTCGTGTCCGTGTCGCCGGCGCCGCACGGCTCGAACTCCGGTGCCACCCTCATGGTGACCTTGCCGTCCGCGCCGACGGTCGGGGTGGGGAAGCCGGGCCGGATGCTCAGGGCCGTGAGCCGCCGCTTGTCGCTCCTGACGTCGAGGTCGGGCCACTCGGCGGCCCCGTCCGCGGTCTTGGTGACGCGGTAGTGGACGTAGTACGGCGTCCGGCCGGCGTACTTCCCGGGGTCCCGCAGCACCGACAGGTCGTCGGCGTCGCCCTGCTCCACCTTCAGGACGGTCACTTCGAGATTCTCGCCGGTGGCCTTCCCGCCGTAGGAAAGTTCCTGCCCGGAGGAGCAGGCGGTGAGGAGGAGGGCGGAAAGGACGAGCGGGGCGGCGTACTTCGGTCGGATCTTCACGGGTGGTTCCTCTCGGAGCGGGTCGTGCTCCCGCGGATCTCCCCGCGGCGCCGGCACGGCGTCACCCACTCTGCCCCGGGCCGCTGCGGGGCGGATGAAATCCCGCTGAAGGAGAGGAACGGCCCTCCCCCGGACCGCCCTGTCCCGCCCCGGAACCCGCGCGCCGCCGAGCTGCCGGGCCACCGGGGGAACGGGGAACGGAACGCCGACGGGCCGGGGGGCGGCCCTTTCGGGACGACCCCCCGGCCGTGCGTCGCCCGGTCACCGGTGGCGGGCGACGCGTCCGGCCGCCCGGTCACCGCTCCGGGAGCCGGGGCGGGCGGCTCAGCTGTCGAGGAAGTGCTTGACGGCCCGGAAGGTCGACACGTCGGCCAGGAAGCCGAGGTGGGTCTGGCAGAGGAGCCGGTTGTTGACGGCGCCGGCGAGCGGGGTGCTGGTGTAGGGAAGGATGACGCCGTCGCAGGGCGAGTACCAGGTGGCGTACTTGGTGTCCCCCGGGGTCTCGTCGCCCTGGTTGAGCGTGGCCAGGAAGGCGGAGCCGGGGTACATCTCCACGCAGGACAGGTTCACCAGACAGGCGCCGGCCGCGGTGGTGCCGTGGTTGGCGCCCGCGAGGGAGACGAGGTGGCGGACGCGGGGCTGGCCGCCGAGCTTCTTCACGTACCAGTTGCTGACCAGGCCTCCCATGGAGTGGTTGACGATGTCGACCCGCTGCGCGCCGGTGGCGGCGAGGACCTGCCCCACGTACGCGGACAGGCCGGCCGCGCTGGTCGCGTTGGACTGCGTCCAGTTGTACTGATAGGCGAACAGGTCGCCGTCGGAGTAGCCCTCGGCCTTGAACACGGCCCGCGCGGTGTCCCAGTTGCCGGCGTTGCCGCTGAATCCGTGGACGAAGACCACGGGGGTGCGGCCGCTGGTCGCCGCGCCGGCGGGGGCGGCCATCCCGAACACGGCGAGTGCCACGGCCGAGAGCGTGGCGAGCAGGATCGTACGGAGGCGTCGCACGGGTGACTCCCTTCTCGTTGTCCCCGGACGAGGGGACGGTCGGAAGGAGTGTGCGGGGGCCCGGTGCGCCGCGGACCGGTGGAACCACCAGTCTTCCGCCGGGCGCGGCGACGGCACGCCCCGGGACCGGGAGGTGCGGCGGGCCCCCGCCGACTCCCTGCCGTTCCCTTCCGTTTCGGCGGGCGCCACCTCACACTGCCGTCATGGACAGCGACAGGAACGCGTCCGTCCGCCTCCACGGGCGCGCCGGGGAGCAACGGGCACTGCGCGACGCGATCGCGGGGGCGCGCGCCGGGCGGGGCGCCGCCGTCCTGGTGACGGGCGCGCCCGGCGCCGGGCGCTCGGCGCTCCTGGCCGACGCCGCGCGTTCGGCGGCCGGATGCGCCGTGCGCCACGTCGGGGGCGTCGCGTCGGAGACCGCGGTGCCGTGGGCGTGGTGCCAGCGTCTGCTGCTGCGGCTGGACGAGGGTCCGCCGGCGCCGTCCGGGAGCGACGCGGAGGTCCTGGCCGGGGTCCTGGCGGGCCGGTGCGCGCCGGAGGAGGTGCTCGCGGTGGCCTCGGCGCTGCGCCGGGCGACGGCGGCCGCCTCCGCCGGGCGGCCGCTGGTGCTGTGCGTGGACGACGCGCACCTGCTGGACCACGTCTCCCTGCGGGTGCTGGGACTGCTGGCACGCCGCGCGGGGGCCTTGCGGGCCGCCCTGCTGCTCACCGCGGTCGCCGGGCATCCGGCCCTCGCGGACCTGGACGGGATCGACACGCTGCGGCTGCCCCCGGTGGACGGGACGGCGGCCCGCCGGCTGCTGGCGGACGCGGCGCCCCCGGGCCGGACGGCGGGCCTGTGCCCGGCGGCCGAGGCCGAGGTGCTCGGCCTCGCGGCCGGCAATCCGCTGGCGCTGACCGAGCTGGCGGCCGTCGCCCACGCCGACGGCCGCCGCGGCCCCCTCCGTCTGCCGGCGGACAGCCGGTGGCGGGCCGGCCACGGCCTCCGCTTCCGCCAACTGCCCGACGGGGCCCGCGCGGTGGTCGCCGCCGTCGTCGTCGGCGGCCCGCTCGGCCCGGACGTGCTGCGCGCGGCCGTCCGCCGGGCGGGGTTCGGCCCGGACGCGATCGACGCGGCCGGGGCCCGCGAGCTGATCGTGACGCGGGACGACGGCACGGCGGCCGTACCGGGCCGGCTGCTGCGCCAGGTGCTGCGCGCGGAGATCCCGCTGGCCGAACAGGACGCCGCGCACCGGCTCCTGGCCGGGTGCCTCGATCCCGACAGGTCCCGGCCGCGCCGCGCGCTGCACCGGCTGGCCTGCGGCACCGGTACCGCCGAGCAGGACGCGGAGGGGCTGGAGCGGGCGGTCGGGGAGGCCGGGCACGGGACGGCCGGGGAGGTGCTGGAGGACGCGGCCGACTTCGCGCCGCGGCCGGAGGTGCGGGAACGGTGGCTGACGCTGGCGGCCCGGCACGCCTTCCTGGCCGGCGAACCCGCCCGCACCCGGAACCTGCTGCGCCGGGTGCCGCCGCACGGCGTGCCCGAGGGGGTCCACGCGCTGCGGAGCCTGGTCGAGGGCGAACGCCTGCTGCGCGACGGCGCGCCCGCCGAGGCGTGCCGGGAGCTGACCGCGGCGGCCGACCTGCTCCTGGCGGAGCGCCGGGAGCCGGCGGCGCGCGCGCTGATGCTGGCCGGTGAGGCGGCCTGCCTCGCGGGCGACTTCGCCGGGTACTTCACGCTGGCGCGGCGGGTGACGCTCCTGCGGCACGACGGCGACGCGCCCGTCACGCGTCTGGTCCTGGACCATTTCGCCGGGACGACGGCGACCCTCGAAGGTCGGCACCGGGAGTCGGTCCCGGCGCTGCGGCGGGTGATGCGGCTGGCGGAGACGATCCCGGACCCGTACTGCGCGCTGTGGGCCGGGCAGGCCGCCTACACCCTGGGCGACGCCGCCCGCGCCCACGCCTTCGCCGCCGCCGCGGCGGACCTCGCCCGCCGCGAGGGCGCGCTCTCCCTGGTGCCCGCCGCCCTCGTGTACCAGGCCCTCGCCGCCCTGCTGACCGACCGGTGCGCGGCGGCCGAGGAGACCGCCCTGGACGGGCTGCGGCTGGCCCGCCGGACGGGGCAGCGCAACCTCGCCGTGGATCACCTGGCGGTGCTCGCGCTGGTGTCGGCGCTGCGGGGCGACGGTGACGGTACGGCGGTCAGGCTGCGGTCCATCACGCGGCAGGTGTCCGCGCGGGGGCTGGGCCGGCCGGCCGCGTTCGGCCGCTGGGCGTCCGCGTGCGCCGATCTCGCGGACGACCGGCCCGCCGACGCGCTGACCCAGCTGGCCGGCATGGCCCGCGCCGCCGCGGGCAACCAGACCAACCTGCTCATCCGGCAGCTCGCCACACCGCATTTCGTGGAGGCCGCGGTGCGGTGCGGCCGGGACGCCAAGGCGGCCGGGGCGCTGCGTTCCTACCACGCCTGGGCGGCCAGCGGGACGAGCGCCGCCCGGCTCGCCCTGGCGCACCGCTGCCACGGACTGCTGGCGCGTGACGACGCGGCGGCCGACGAGCAGTTCCGGCAGGCGGCGCGGCTCCACCACCGTGACGGGGCCGCCCTGGAGCTGGCCAAGACGGAACTGTTCCACGCCCATCGGCTGAGGCGCGCCCGCAAGCCCCGTCCGGCACGCGAGCTGCTGCGGGAGGCGCTGGAGATCTTCCAGCAGTTCGGTGCGGCCTCCTGGGCGCGGCGGGCCACCGCGGAACTCCGCGCCACCGGGGCCCGCACGCCGGCCCCGGCCCGCGCGGACGGCGGCGGGCCCGGAGCGGGCGCCGACCTGACGCCGCAGCAGACGCGGATCTGCGAACTGGTGGCCCGGGGCGCGACCAACCAGGAGATCGCCGAGGTGCTCATGGTCAGCGTCCGCACCGTCGAGTACCACCTCCGGAACGTCTTCGCCCGGCTCGGGGTGCGCTCCCGCATCGAACTGGCCGCCCACTTCCGCTGAGACGCGCCCGGACGACGCCGGACGACCGGCTCCCCGGCCGGCGGCCCGTCCCGCAACGGGCCGCCGGGCACCGCTCCCTCCCCGCCGCGCGGCCGGGCCCACCGCGGTACGGGAGGGGAGGACCGGGCGTCGGGACGGTTCGGCGGAAACGATCGTGTGGGGCCCCGCGGGAAATGGATCTTCGCCCACCGCCGGCTGTGGCAAGGTGCTCACGTGTCCAGCCCCCTCGCGTACCCGGTCTTCCGCACCACCGACCCGGTACTGGCGCTGCGCGTGGCGCGCCGGCTCGTGGCGGTGGGCGACCTGCGGTACGCGGAGGTGTCCGTGGACGTCGAGCTGCGCACCGTCCCGGAGGTGACGCGGATGCGCGAGGCGCTGCCGGACGCCTGGTTCCGGAAGGAGGACGTCGAGGGCTGGGCGCGCGACCCTTCCGACCCGACGGGTCTGTACGGCGGAGTCCACGCGTCCGGGCTTTCCACGGACCCGGACTTCCTCTCCTCGCACCTGCCGCTCCGGGCGTCGATGGAATACCGGCCCGTGGGCAGCGTCGAGGAGGAGTTCACCGCCCTGGTGGGCCCGAACGCCGGCGAGATCTGGTGGTCCAACCTGATCTGGCCCGGCGTACCGGACCGCGGCATCCGCGGCGAAGCCGACAACGCCCGGGTCTCTCTGCTGTTCAACTGCCGGGACCAGGACCTCGACCGGCGCTCCGACGACCACACGGTGCTCGTCCACGTGCGGCGCGGGGACCGCGGCGGGTCCGGGGAACGGCAAGCCTCCTGGCTGGCGGAGCGGATCGGCCGGCGCGTCATCGGCCCGCCCCAGAGGTGACCCCGCGCCCGGCCCGGGGCCCGTCCGGCGGACCGGGGCCGGTCGGGCCCTCACCCGTTCATCCCCCGGACACGGACGCTTCCGGTACGGCGGTTCCACCGCCGTGACCTGCGGCGACGACGGCACGGACGGCGGACGGGCGGCCGACCGGGCGACACCTCCCGGCGCCGCTCGTGTTGCGGTGATCAACGGCGGGCCTTTCCCTCGTGCTCGGAGCCCAGCACAGGAGCCGCGCGGACGAACCGGGCGGGAATCGCTCCGTCCGAGGAGAAAACCATGCGTCTCGCCCGTACCGGTGCCACGGCCGTCCTGATCGCCGGCGCCCTGGTCCTGCCCGCCTCCACCGCCGTGGCCACCGGGGGTGGGGCCACCGCGTCGGAGGACGTCCGCGTCGCTCCGGGGACGGCCTCCCCCGGCAGTACCGTCACCGTCAGCACGACGGCCTGCGGCAAGGAGACCTACGGCAAGGGCGAGTCCGTGGCGGGCGGCGCGTTCCACCTGCTCCCGGGCGACCGGAAGGGCGTCCTGACGGGTGAGTTCCGGCTGCCGAAGGACGTCTCCTCCGGTACGGACACCGTGACGCTCAAGTGCCCGCCCCGGAAGAAGATGACCGCCACGTACCGGATCTCCGGCCGTCCGAAGGGCGCCGTCGACGCCGGGTTCGGCGGGACCGCGGGCAAGGAGAGCGAGTCCGGTGCCGGCTGGCTCCTGGTGGGCGCGGCCGTCGCGGCCGGAGCGTTCGGGCTGCGCCGGCGCGCCACGGGCGCGGGCGCGGGGAACCGGGCCTGACGCGGACCGGCGGCCCGCGCCCGCGGTACGTCCCGCTGCCGGTCTGGGCCGCGCTCGCCGGGGTGCTGCTGCTCGTCGACACGCCGGCGGGCCATGACGCCCCGCCGCCCGTCGCGCAGGTCCCGCCGCGGGAGGCGCGGGCCGCCGGGGCGGGCGTCCCGGGCCGCTCCGGTTCCACGGCCGAGCCGCTTCCCGCGTCGGACCCGGTACGGGTCCGCATCCCGCTCATCGGGGTCGACGCCCGGCTGATGCGCCTCGAACTGGACGGGGAGGGAAGGCTGGAGCCGCCCCCGCCGAACCTCCCGGACCTCGCCGGCTGGTACGCCCGGGGAACCCCGCCCGGATCGGCGGGAACGGCCGTCCTGACGGGCCACCTGGACACCCCGGCCGGCCCCGCCGTCTTCCACCGGCTCGGGACCCTGACGCGGGGCGCCGGAATCGCCGTCGAACGCGCGGACGGCACCACGGCCCTCTTCACCGTCGACGCGGTGGAGGAGCACGCCAAGGACCGCTTCCCCGACGACAGGGTCTACGGCGGCTCCGGCGGCCCGGAACTGCGGCTGATCACCTGCGGCGGCGACTGGTCCGGCGACACCGGCTACCGGGCCAACACGGTCGTCTACGCCACCCTGACCGGCACAGACCGAGCCCACGCGGACTGAGACCGCATGGACCGGGCCCGCGTGGACTGATCCCGCGTGGACCGGGCCCGCGCCGACGGGCCCTCCCCTGGTGGAGGGCCCCGGGGCCCTTCCGGCGGATCTGGTGGGCCGTCTCCCGAACGGCCCCGACGCGCCCGTGTCCCGGGGGTGTGCTCGATCCGCCGTCGTCGCGGACGGCGGCGGTCACGGCGCGAGCCGTGTGCCTCGCCGCCGGGGCGGGTCGGCCGGGTGCGCGTCCGCCCCCGTGCGGGCGGGGAACGCGGACGCGCTTCAGGGCCCGGGTCCTCTGCGGTGCGCCGCCCCGCCCGCCGGGCGTGACGCCGGTCCCCGGGGCCGGGAAGGCCCCACCGGGACCCCGTCGGCCCGCTACTTCTCCGCCCGCACCAGCCCCCGGCTGATCACGAGCCGCTGGATCTGGTTGGTCCCCTCGAAGATCTGCATGATCTTCGCCTCGCGCATGTAGCGCTCCACCGGGAAGTCGCGGGTGTAGCCGTAACCGCCGAGGACCTGGACCGCGTCCGTGGTGACCTTCATGGCCGTGTCGGTGGCGATGAGCTTGGCCGCGCTGGCCTGGCGGCTGAAGGGGCGGCCGAGGTCGCGGCGGCGCGCCGCGTCCAGGTAGGTGGCGCGGGCCGCGTCGACGGCGGCGGCCATGTCGGCGAGGAGGAAGCCGAGGCCCTGGTGGTCGATGATCCGGCGGCCGAAGGTGGTCCGCTCGTTGGCGTGGGCGACGGCGGCGGCGAGGGCCGCCTGGGCGAGGCCCGTGGCGCAGGCGGCGATGCCGAGGCGGCCGTTGTCGAGGGCGCTGAAGGCGATCTGGAGGCCCTGCCCCTCCTCGCCGACGAGGCGGTCCTCCTCGATGAGGGCGCCGTCCCAGTAGGCGGCGGTGGTGGGGACGGCCTGGAGGCCCATCTTGCGCTCGGGCGCCCCGAAGCTGAGGCCTTCCGCGGTGCCGGGGGCGAGGAAGCAGGAGACGCCGCGGTTGCCGGGGGCCGTACGGGCGAAGAGGGTGTAGAAGCCGGCCCGGCCGCCGTGGGTGATCCAGGCCTTGGTGCCGGTGACGCGGTATCCGCTGCCGTCGTCCTGCCGCTCCGCCTTGCAGGTGAGGGCGGCGGCGTCGGAGCCGGCCTGCGGCTCGGAGAGGCTGTAGCCGCCGATGGTCCGGCCCTCCAGCATCGCGGGCAGCCAGCGTTCCTTCTGCTCCGGGGTGCCGAAGGCGTGGAGGGGGTGGCAGGCCAGCGTGTGGACGCTGGTGGCGACGGCCACGGCCGCCCAGCGCGCCGCCAGCTCTTCCAGGACCTGGAGGTAGACCTCGTAGGGCTGGCCCCCGCCGCCGTACTCCTCGGGGTACGCGAGGCCCAGGAGCCCCGCCTCCCCGAGCTTCGCGAAGAGCCCTTCGGGATAGGTCTCGGCAGCCTCGTGCTCGTCCACCCGGGGAGCGAGTTCCTTGTCGGCGATCTCCCGGGTGAGGGCGATGAGGTCCGCGGCTTCGGGGGTGGGAAGCAGGCGGTCGACATCCATGGCGACTCCAGCGGCGCGCAAAGTGGTACTGGCAGAGGTACTGCAGTACCGCTGAGAGTAGCGCAGCCGGGAGCCGCCGCAACCCCCCGGAACGGCGGCCTGGAATACTGGCGGGGTGATCGAGACCTCCGCCGCCGACACCCCGCACCTGACGGGCCGCGGAGCGGCACGCCGCTCCGCCCTCTTCGAGGAGCTGGTCGCCCTCCTCGTCGACGAGGGCTTCGCCCGGCTGACGCTCGACGATCTCGCCGCCCGCCTGCACTGCTCGAAGCGGACCCTGTACGGCCTGGCCGGCAGCAAGGAACAGCTGGTCCGCGCGGCGGTCGTGCACTTCTTCCGGCGTGCCACGGCCCGCGTCGAGGCCGTCCTCGCGGCCGCCACCGGCCCGGCCGAACGGCTCGCCGCCTACCTGCGGGCCGTCTCGGCCGAGCTGGCGCCGGTCTCGCCGCGGTTCTTCGACGACGTGGCGGCCTTCGAACCGGCGGCCGAGGTGTACGAGCGCAACACCCGCGCGGCGGCCGGGCGGGTCCAGCAGCTCATCGAGGAGGGCGTGCGGACCGGCGTCTTCCGCGAGGTGCACGTGACCTTCGCGGCCGACGTCATCTCCTCCGTGATGGTCCGCATCCAGCGGCGCCAGGTCGCCGCCGCGACCGGCCTGGCCGACGCCGAGGCGTACGACCAGCTGGCCGAGCTGCTCCTCAGCGGACTCCGCAAGACCTGAGCCGGGCCCGGGACCCGGAAACGGCCACCCCGTAAGCCCCCGCACCGGCCCCGGAACACCTCGCAGGCCCCCGCACCGGCCCCGGAACGCCCCGGACGGACCCCGCCCCGCCCGAACGACCCGCACCCCGGTCCGAATGGCCGGTTTCCACCCCGCCCCCTCCGTCACTCCTCGCGCCCGCTCCACTACGTTGTGTCGCACCCCTGGCCGTTCCGTCCCGAGGAGACCTCCGCGTGGAGCACAGCCGTACCGTCCTCAGAATCCGTGCCGTCCTGGCCGCCACGGGCGTCACCGCCGCCCTCACGGCGGCCCCCGCCGCGCAGGCCGCGCCCGCCGCGTCCGCCGGGGAGCACCGGGCCGCGCCGCACGCCCCCTGCACCGGGGAGTTCGGGGGCGACGCCCGCCTCGGACCCCGGTACCTGCCGAAGAAGAACCAGAAGCCGGTCGGACCGCTGCTCGACGGGTACCACCGGACCGGGAAGCTCTCCCCCGCCGCCTTCCTCAAGAAGTACTGGGAGGGCCCGGCCGGAACCGGGAGCTGGAAGTACCCGCCGAACGACGGCTTCGGCGAGGTCAACGGCGAGGTCGACAAGTCCCCCGAGGTCCTGGTGCGGGGCGAACGCCTGGACCGCTTCGGTTCGGAGTACGGGGGCTACCTCGCCCCCGCCGGCGACGCCTACGCCGAGCGGGCGCTGCCCCCGCAGAACCTCAACACCCGTGACGCCGCCTTCCCCTGCGACTACCACCTGTACGAGGTGCGGCGGGCGTTCGTGGCGTGGGAGGGCTCCATCGCCCCCTGGTTCGAACAGCCGGGCGGCGGCCGCCAGATCAAACTGGACCCGGCCTTCCTGGACCCGGGCGAGGGGCAGCGCCTCGACGTGAAGTGGCTCCTGGACCACGGCTACCTGGCGCGTGTTCCCGCGTGACCGGCCTCCGCGCGCTGGAGCGGGCGCTCGACGAGGCCGGTGTGCCCGCCGGTTACTACTGGATCGAGGGCGTCCACGAACCGTCCCCCGTCCCGACCGACTTCGCCTATCTGCGGAGGGCACCGGACGGGAGCGGCTGGGAGACCGGGGTGTACGAGCGGGGCGCGTACGAACCGGTCGCCGTGCACCCCGCCGAGGCGGACGCCTGCGCCCACCTCAGGACCCTCCTGGGCGTCTGACCCGTCCGGGAAGGGCCGCCGGGGCGGCGGACCCCCGTCGCGCGCCGGACGGTGCCGCTCCCGGGCGGCACCGTTTGGCGCGTGCGGGGAACGGGCAGCCGGTCCGCATCCGGCGACGGGACCGGAGCGACGACGAGGAGACCGCATGAGCGACGGGGGCGCGCCGACGGAAGTCCGCGCGGTGTTCGGGGAGTTCGACACCGACGACGACTGGCGGCTCGATGTGGGCGAGTTCGGCCGTGCCGTGAGGCGGCTGACGGGGCGGGACCACGACGACGAGGCCCTGCGGCACCTGTTCCGCAAGGCCGACGTCGACGGCGACGGCCTGGTGACGCTTCCCGAGTTCGAGGACTGCCTGAAGGAGCTGTGACCGCCGCGCCGGCCGGGCGGGAGCGGCGGTACGCCCGGGTGCGGGGACGGCCGGCAGGCTGCCGGGCAACGGTCCTGTCACAGGCGGTGGATACCCTGCGGGGATGAACAACGCGATGTGGGACGCCCTGGTGGCGACCCCCCTTCCGGAGGTGCGGCGCCGCGCGGCCGTCGTGGACGAGCTCACCGGGGTCGAACCGGTGACGGTGCCCGGCGCGTGCCGTCCGGCCTGGAACGACGGCGGCGGCCAGTCCGCGGTCTGGTACTTCGCGGAGGACGGCCGCGTCCTGCTGCTGACCTTCGACCACGAGTCGGAGCTGAACCTGTACGCCGAGGAGGACTTCGCCCTCCAGGAGTCCTTCTACGAGGGCGTCCCCGAGTCCCTCGTCGCCCTGGTCCGCGACCGTCCCGAGAACTACGAGTCGCTGAACCTCACGGACCCCGCGACGGGCCGGACGGTCCATTACGCGGGCGGCGTCTTCTGGTACGACGGCACGCGCTGGCACGTGTCCGACGGCCTGGCGGAGCACTGCCGCCGCGAGGACGTGGACCTCTTCGGCGAGTCCGGCTTCGACTACTGCCTGGACGTCTACGGCTTCGGCCGGGACTTCACCCCGGAGACCGTCGTGGCGGCGCGGGACGAGGACGGCCCGTACGAGGACGAGAAGGAGAGGGAGGCGGACCTCGCCCACGTCCGCGAGGTCTTCGCCCGGCACGCCTGACGCCCGCCCCGTGACCGGGGCGGCGCTCCGCCGCCCCGGTCCGGTCGCGGGGCGCCGGGCGGCGGAGGGATCAGAGGGCCGTGAAGAGGTCCCCCGACGCCCCGTCCGCGACGAACCCGTTGTCGAAGCGGACGCGGAGGCGCGCACGGGGCCCCCGCTGCCGGTACGCGGTCCACGCGGGTTCCAGGGAGGCGATCCGCTCTTCGAGCTGTCCCCTGCTGCCCGGGGGCATCTGGTGGCCGAAGGCGTCCAGGAGCGACGTGAGCCGTTCGTACTCGCGGACGTCCCGGTCCGGCTCCCGCTCCTCGTCCACCCGCTCGACGGTGCCCTCGGCGCCCGCTCCCAGGGCCAGGAAGCAGGCGCCCGCCTCCGGTACGGCCCCACCGGCCGGGACGGCCTCTCCGGACAGCGCGAGGTCCACCGCCAGCCTCACTCGCCGGCCCTCTTCCCACATGGTCGTTCCTTCGTCCGCGACACGGCCGGGCCGCGTCCGCGCGTGCGCGGCACGGCCCCTGACGGCCCATTGTCGCGGGCCGGACGCGGCGTTCCGGCACCGGTGGCGCCCGGGAGCGGCGGCGCTCCCTCCGGACCCGGTCGCGGGGAGGCCGGAACGGCCGGAGAAACCCGCTCCCGCGTTTCGGAGGCCGGTTCGGGGTTATGCGGCCTTCCATCACGAACGGAAAACACGAGAACGCGGGAACGCGGATCCACCGTTTCCCCGGGAGGAGCCACCATGTCGGGCAACGAGAAGATGCAGGCCAAGGGCGAGCAGGTCAAGGGCGCGGTCAAGGAGACCACGGGCCGTGCGCTCGGCAACGAGCGGATGGCCGGCGAGGGCCGCGCCGAGCAGGCGAAGGGCGACGCCCGGGAGGCCAAGGAGAAGGCGAAGGACGCCTTCAAGCACTGACCCGCAGGACCGGTGCCGCCGCGGACCCCGCACCCTTTCCGGGTGGGGGGCCGCGGCGCGCGTGGAGCCGTACACGAGCGAGGGAGGGGACCGGATGAGGGCGACCGGGAAGAACAGCGTGACGGTCCGGCGCGGCCCCGTGGCCGTCGGACGCGATCTGGTGCTCGCGATCGGGCTCACGGGGATATGCGTCGGCGGTCTGGCCCTCTTCTTCAAGACGGCCGAGTCGGCGGAGAGCCGCGGCTCGGGGGTCCCGGCCGCCGTCCTGGTGGCGCTCGCCGCCCTCGGCGCGCTGGCCGTCGGTCTCGCGATGGTCCGCAGGAGCGCGTCGGCCGTCCGGGGGCGCCGGGCCCGGCACCGGGCCGGGGCCGGGGAGTCCTTCGACCCGTACGCCCCCGACGTGCCCGGCGCCCCCGGCGGGCCCGGTGCGGCCGGTGCGGCCGGTGCCCCCGGCGTGCCCGTGGTGCCCGACGTCGGGACCGGAGCCCTGGATCACGCGGCGGTCGACGCGGACGGTTTCGAGCACACGGTGGCCGCGCTCTGCGCCCGGGACGGCTGCACCCCCGTGGAGGTGGTGGGCGGGGCGGGCGACCTGGGCGCCGACGTGATCGCCACGACCGTGGACGGCCGCCGTCTGGTGATCCAGTGCAAGCACTACGCCGAGACCAACCGGGTGGGTTCCCAGGACCTCCAGCGGTTCGGCGGCACCTGCTTCACCGTCCACGGGGCCGACGTGGCGGTGGTCGTGACCACCAGCTCCTTCACCGCGCCGGCCGCCGAGTACGCCGCCACGTGCGGGATCGTCTGCGTCGACGGCGAGGGCCTGACGGCCTGGACCGACCAGGCCTCCCCTCCCCCGTGGGACGCCCTCCCGGCGGACCGGGCCGAACCGGCCCCCCTGACCGAACCGGCGTGAGGCCCGCCGGCGGGCGTCCGGGGCCCCGCCCCCGCCCCTTCCGGCTCACCGGCCCCCGGTCGTGGGCCCCCCGGGCGTGAGTCCCCCGGGCGTGAGTCCCCCCGGCGCGGCGTCCCCGGCCGCGCCCCCCGGCCGGCCGGCCCGTTCCGGGGGCCCGTCGTGGTGGATCGGGGTGCGGGCGCCGGCGAGGGGGGTTCCGCTGCCGCCCCGGCGGTGGGCGACGATCTCGGCGCCGATCGACAGGGCGGTCTCCTCCGGCGTACGGGCGCCGAGGTCCAGGCCGATCGGGGAGCGCAGGCGGGCGAGTTCGGCCTCGGTGACGCCGGCCTCGCGCAGCCGCTCCTCGCGGTCCTCGTGGGTGCGGCGGGAGCCCATGGCGCCGACGTAGGCGACGGGCAGCCGCAGAGCCACTTCGAGCAGGGGGACGTCGAACTTGGCGTCGTGCGTGAGCACGCACAGGACGGTCCGGCCGTCGATCCCGTCCGCCGCGGCGGCGGCCTCCAGGTAGCGGTGGGGCCATTCGACCACGATCTCGTCGGCCTCGGGGAAGCGGGTCCGGGTCGCGAAGACGGGCCGCGCGTCGCAGACGGTGACGCGGTAGCCGAGGAACTTCCCCACCCGTACGAGCGCGGACGCGAAGTCGATGGCGCCGAAGACGATCATGCGCGGGGCCGGGACCGAGGACTCGACCAGGAGGGTCAGGGGCTGCCCGCAGCGGCTGCCGTCCTCGCCGATCTCCACGGTGCCGGTCCGGCCCGCGTCGAGCAGCGCGCGGGCCTCGCCGGCCGCGGCGCGGTCCAGCCCGGGGTGGCCGCCGAGGCTCCCCTCGTACGAGCCGTCGGGACGGACCAGGAGGGCGCGGCCGAGGAGGCCGTCCGGGCCGGCGACGATCCGGGCCAGGGCCGCCGACTCCCCCGCCGTGACGGCCGCGAGCGCGGCGGGAAGGACCTCGCCGCGCAGCGGGGAGACCAGGATGTCGATGGTCCCGCCGCAGGTCAGGCCCACCGCGAAGGCGTCCTCGTCGCTGTAGCCGAAGCGTTCGGCGACGGTCCGGCCGTCGTCGAGCGCCTGGACGCAGAGGTCGTACACCGCGCCCTCCACGCACCCCCCGGAGACCGATCCGATCGCCGTGCCCCCGCCGTCGACGGCGAGGGCGGCGCCCGGCTGCCGGGGGGCGCTGCCGCCGACCGCCACCACGGTGGCGACGGCGACGTCGCGCCCCTGCCCGACCCACCGGTGCAGCTCTTCGGCGATGTCCAGCATCTCGGTTCTCCTCGGGAGGTGCGGGAGGGCGACGGGGCGTCAGCCGACGCCGAGGCCGCTCTCGATCGGGTGGATGGCGAAGTACACGAGGAAGATCCCCGTCAGGACCCACATGAAGGCGCCCACCTCCCGCGCCTTCCCCTGTGCCGTCCTGATCACCGCGTAGGAGACGACGCCGGCCGCGACGCCCGTCGTGATGGTGTAAGTGAACGGCATCAGGACCACGGTGAGGAACACCGGGATCGCCACGGAGCGGTCGCCCCAGTCCACGTGCCGGGCGTTCTGCATCATCATCGAGCCGATGACGACCAGGGCGGCGGCGGCGACCTCCTGCGGCACGATCGCGGTCAGCGGGGTGAAGAAGAGGCAGAGGGCGAAGAACGCGCCGGTGACCACGGAGGCCAGGCCCGTGCGGGCGCCCTCGCCGACGCCGGTGGCGGACTCCACGAAGACCGTCTGGCCCGAGGCGCCGCCGACGCCGCCGACGATGCCGCCGGCGCCGTCGATGAAGAGGGCCTTGGAGAGGCCGGGCATGCGGCCCCGCTCGTCGGCGAGCTTCGCCTCGGTGCCGACGCCGAGGATGGTCGCCATGGCGTCGAAGAAGCCGGCGAGCACCAGGGTGAAGACGATCATGGTGACGGTGATGTAGCCGACGTCGCCCCAGCCGGTGAGGGACACCTCTCCGAAGAGCGAGAAGTCCGGCGCGGAGACCGCGCCGCCGTGGAGCTCCGGCGGGCCGGAGAACCAGGCCTCGGCGGGGATGTCGGCGACCGCGTTGAGGACGACCGCGACGACCGTTCCGGCGACGATGCCGATGAGGATGGCGCCGGGGACGCCGCGGGCCTGGAGGGCGAAGATCAGCAGCAGGGTGACGGCGAAGATCAGGACGGGCCAGCCCTGGAGTTCACCGGCCGGGCCGAGGGAGACGGGGCCGCCGCCCGGGGCGGGGTTCTCGTGCACGAAGCCGGCCTTCACGAAGCCGATGATCGCGATGAAGAGGCCGATGCCGATGGTGATGGCGTGCTTCAGGGCGAGCGGGATCGCGTTCATGACCATCTCGCGGAGGCCGGTGACCACCAGGAGGCAGATCACGGCGCCGTACACCACGGACATGCCCATGGCCTGCGGCCAGGTCATGACGGGGACGACCTGCGAGGCCATCACGCCGGAGACGCTCAGGCCGGCGGCGAGGGCCAGCGGCACCTTGCCCCAGAAACCCATGAGGAGGGTGGTCACGGCGGCGGTGAGGGCGGTGGCGGTGATGAGCGCCGGCCGGCCGAGCAGGTTCCCGTCGACGTCCTTGCCGCCGAGTATCAGGGGGTTGAGGAGGAGGATGTACGCCATCGCCATGAAGGTGGTGACGCCGCCGCGCACCTCCGTGGCGACGGTGGAGCCTCTCTCCGAGATGTGGAAGTACCGGTCGAGCCAGGACCTGCCCGCGGGGTTGCGCGAGCCGGGGCCCGCGTCCTCCGCACTGGTCCCGGGATCGACTGACGACTGGGTCATGGGGCCTACTCCCAAGGTTCAAAGGGGCACCCGCGCCGGACTTCGAAGGTTTCTGGTCCGCTGAAGACCGCGGGATTCGGGATGCTGCGTGGCCGCACGACCCGGGGGACGGCCCGAGACGAACGGGGTGGTGCGGGGCTCCGGGCGGTACCGGCGGGGAAGGGTGGCGCCCCCGGCACGGGCGGTACCGCCCGGAGACGTCTACCGGGTGCCGGTGAGCGCCTCGGGGCGGACCGGCACCCTGGTCAGCTCCAGGCCCGTCGCGTCCCGGATCGCCGCGAGGACGGCCGGGGTGGACGACAGGGTCGGGGCCTCGCCGACTCCCCGCAGGCCGTACGGCGCGTGGGGGTCGGCGAGTTCGAGCACGTCGACCGGGAGGTCCGGCGTGTCGAGGATCGTCGGGATCAGGTAGTCCGTGAAGGAGGGGTTGCGCACCTTCGCGGTGTCCGGGTCCACGACGATCTCCTCCATCACCGCGATGCCCAGGCCCTGGACGGTGCCGCCCTGGATCTGGCCGACGGTGGAGAGCATGTTGAGCGCCCGGCCCACGTCCTGGGCGGTGGCGAGTTCGACGACCTTGACCAGGCCGAGTCCGGTGTCCACCTCGACCACCGCGCGGTGCGCGGCGAAGGCGTACTGGACGTGGCCGCCGCCCTGGCCGGTGACCGGGTCGAGGGGGACGGTCGGGCGGTGGCGGAACTCCAGCTCGACGTCGACCGGGTCCTCGCCCTCCAGGACGTCGGCCAGGGTCGCGAGGACCTCGCCGGCGCCGGTGACGATCGCGCCGTCCTCCAGGAGGAGTTCGCCGGCCGCCCAGGCGGGGTGGCGGGAGCCGTTCTTGCGGCGCCCGATCTCCAGGACCTTCTCGCGGACGGCCTCGCAGGCCTTCTTCACCGCGCCGCCGGTCATGTACGTCTGCCGGGAGGCGGAGGTGGAACCGGCGGAGCCGACCCGGGTGTCGGCCGGCTGGATGGTCACCCGGGCGACGCCGAGTTCCGTGCGGGCGATCTGGGCGTGCACGGTGACGCCGCCCTGGCCGACCTCCGCCATGGCCGTGTGGACCATGACGACGGGCTCGCCGTTGACGGCCCGGAGGACCACGCGGGCGGTCGAGTGGTCGTCGAAGCCCTCGGAGAAGCCGACGTTCTTGATGCCGACGGCGTAGCCGACGCCCCGGACGACGTCCTCGCCGTGGGTGGTGTGGGAGAGGCCGCCGGGCAGGGCCCGGAGGTCCGCGCCCTCGCCCGCGGTCTCCCACTGGCGTTCGGGCGGCATCGGGCGGTCCTTGACCAGGCGCAGCAGTTCGGCGACGGGGGCGGGCGAGTCGACGACCTGGCCGGTGGGCATGACCGTGCCCTGTTCCATGGCGTTGATCCGCCGGAACTCGACCGGGTCCATGCCGAGTTCCTTCGCGAGCCGGTCCATCTGGGCCTCGTACGCGAAGCAGGCCTGGACCGCGCCGAAGCCGCGCATGGCGCCGCAGGGCGGGTTGTTGGTGTAGAGGGCGAGCGCCTCGATGTCGACGGCGTCGACCGCGTACGGTCCGGCGCCGAGCGAGGCGGCGTTGCCGACGACGGCCGGGGAGGACGAGGCGTAGGCGCCGCCGTCGAGGACGATCCGGGCCCTGAGGTGGGTGAGCCTGCCGTCCCTGGTGGCGCCGTGTTCGTAGTGGAGCCGGGCCGGGTGGCGGTGGACGTGGCCGAAGAAGGACTCGGCGCGGTTGTAGACGATCTTGACGGGCCTGCCGGTGCGGAGTGCCAGGAGGCAGGCGTGGATCTGCATCGACAGGTCCTCGCGGCCGCCGAAGGCCCCGCCGACGCCGGAGAGCGTCATGCGGACCTTCTCCTCGGGCAGGCCGAGGACGGGGGCGATCTGGCGCAGGTCGGAGTGGAGCCACTGGGTGGCGACGTACAGGTCCACGCCGCCGTCCTCCGCGGGGACGGCGAGGCCGGACTCGGGGCCGAGGAAGGCCTGGTCCTGCATGCCGAAGACGTAGTCGCCCTCCACGATCACGTCGGCCCGCCGGCGGGCCTCCGCCACGTCGCCCCGGACGACCGGCTGGCGGCGCACGACGTTGGGGTGCGGGACGTGGCGGGCGTGGTGGTCGGTGCGGCCCTCGTGGAGCAGCGGCGCGCCGGGGGCGAGCGCGGAGGCCTCGTCGGTGACGAGGGGCAGTTCCTCGTACACGACCCGGATCCTGGCGGCGGCGCGGCGGGCGGTCTCCGGGTGGTCGGCGGCGACGAGGGCGACCGGTTCGCCGTGGTGGCGGACCCGGTCGTGGGCGAGGACGGGGGTGTCCCGGATCTCCAGGCCGTAGTGCTTCGTCCCGGTCGGCAGGTCGTCGTGGGTGAGGACGGCGTGCACGCCGGGGGTCGCGAGGGCCCCGGAGACGTCGAGGGAGACGATCTCGGCGTGGGCGACGGTGGAGCGGAGGGTGTGGCCCCACAGCATGTCCTCGTGCCACATGTCCGAGGAGTACGCGAACGCGCCGGTGACCTTGAGGACGCCGTCGGGGCGGAGCGTGGATTCGCCGACGCCGCCCCGGGTGTGGTGCTGGGTGACGTCCGCGGGGGTGCCCGCGGGGACGGTGCGGGTGCTGCGGGTCACGGCCGGGCCGCCTCTCCCTGCCGGGCGGCCGCCAGGCGGACCGCGTCGAGGATCTTCTCGTAGCCCGTGCAGCGGCACAGGTTGCCGGAGAGCGCCTCGCGGATGTCCTGGTCGGACGGGTCGGGCCGCCTCTCCAGGAGTTCGTCGGCCGCGACCAGCAGGCCGGGGGTGCAGAAGCCGCACTGGACGGCGCCGGCGTCGAGGAACGCCTGCTGGACGGGGCTCAGTTCGGTGTCCCCGCCGGCCCGCACCCGGCCGGGGGCGGACCGGTGTCCCCCGGCGGTGGCCGCGCGTTCCGCGGCGAGGGCGGCGAGGCCCTCGACGGTGACGACCTCGCGGCCCTCGGCCTGGCCGGCGGCGACGAGACAGGCGCAGACGGGCACGCCGTCGAGGCGGATCGTGCAGGAGCCGCACTCGCCCTGTTCGCAGGCGTTCTTGGAGCCGGGCAGCCCCAGCCGTTCGCGCAGGACGTGGAGGAGGGACTCGCCCTCCCACACGCCGTCGGCCACCTGCGGGCGGCCGTTGACCGTGAAGGAGACGCGCATGGTCATGCGGCCTCCCCGGACGGGCGGCCGGTGCCGCGGTACCGCTCGCAGGCCCAGCCGAGCTGGCGGCGGGCCATGACGCCGACCGCGTGACGGCGGTACCGGGCGGTGGCCCGGACGTCGTCGATCGGGTCGGTGGCGCCGGCGCAGAGGTCGGCGAACCGCCGCGCGGCCGACGGGGCGACGGCCCCGCCGCGGTCCCAGAAGCCGCTCTCCTCCAGGACCGCGTTCAGGAAGGCCTCGGCCTCCCGGGCGCGGACCGGGGTCGGCGCGGCGGAGCCGATGCCGGTGCGCACGGTCCGGGTCTCCGGGTGGAGGGCCAGGCCGAAGGCGCAGACGGCGATGACCATCGCGTTGCGGGTGCCGACCTTGGAGTACTGCTGGGGCCCGTCCGCCTTCCTGATGTGGACGGCCTTGATGAGTTCGTCCGGTTCGAGGGCGTTGCGCTTCACGCCCGTGTAGAACGCGTCGATCGGGATGAGGCGGCTGCCGCGCACCGACGCGGCCTCGACCTCGGCGCCCGCGGCGAGCAGGGCCGGGTGGGCGTCCCCGGCGGGCGAGGCGGTGCCGAGGTTGCCCCCGACGCCGCCCCGGTTGCGGATCTGCGGGGAGGCGACCGTGCGCGAGGCGAGGGCCAGGCCGGGCAGTTCGGTCCGCAGGTCCTCCATGATGCGGGTGTACGGGACGGAGGCGCCGAGGCGGACGGTCTTCTCGCCGACCTCCCACTCGCGCAGCGTTTCGATCCGGTTCAGGTCCAGCAGGTGTTCGGGGCGCCGACGGTCGAAGTTGATCTCGACCATGACGTCGGTGCCACCCGCGAGGGGCACGGCCGCGGGGTGCTCGGCCTTGGCGGCGAGCGCTTCCTCCCAGTCGGCGGGGCGAAGGAAGTCCATGGGGCTCTCTTCCGGTGGTTCTGGCGGTCGGAGAGGGGGGACGGGCCCGGAACGACGGCCGGCCCTCGGCTTCGGTTCGTGTGCTGT
This sequence comes from Streptomyces sp. NPDC014907, assembly GCF_055562975.1. Classification (NCBI taxonomy): domain Bacteria; kingdom Bacillati; phylum Actinomycetota; class Actinomycetes; order Kitasatosporales; family Streptomycetaceae; genus Streptomyces; species Streptomyces sp. NPDC014907. The sequence continues at coordinate 143,093 of NZ_JBVHEG010000010.1, forward strand.
TCACGCGGTGTGCGACTCAGTACACAAGTCCACGATCGCCCGGGTGCAGTCACCGAAAACATGAAGGAGTTGGCTGGGGTCCACCGTCGTCTTGTAGATTCGAACGAAAGACGGAGGGCGGAGGCCTCACCGTTTCCCCCCGGAAACGACGGCTCCGCCGCACCGTCCACCACGACACCCCTCATCACTGACGAGAAGGACGGCGGCGACACCATGCGGCTGCGCGCACTGCTGGAGAACGACGCGCTGGGGCTGCGCCTGCTCGGCGGCGAGGACGAGATGGACCGCACCGTCCGGGGCGTGATGACCACGGACCTCAAGGACCCCAGCCGGTACCTTTCCGGCGGTGAGCTGGTCCTCACCGGTCTCGCCTGGCTGCGGGAGCCCGCCGACGCCGAGCCCTTCGTCCGCATCCTGACCTCGGCCGGGGTGGCCGCCCTCGCGGCGGGCGAGGCGGAGCTCGGGGACGTTCCCGACGCCCTCGTGCAGGCGTGCGCGCGCCACCGGCTGCCGCTCTTCGGGGTCAACGAGTCCGTTGCGTTCGCGACGATCACCGAGCACGTCGTCCGGCAGGTGTCCGGCGAGCGGGCCGGGGACCTGGCGGCCGTCGTGGAGCGGCACCGGCGCCTCATGACCTCCGGCCCGGCGGGGGGCGGCCCCGAGGTCGTCCTCGACCTGCTCGGCTCCGACCTGGACCTGCGGGCCTGGGTCCTCTCCCCCACCGGCCGCCGGATCGCGGGCGCGGGGGAGCCCCTGGACGGCGGGCTCGCCGCCACCCTGGCCGGTGAGCACCTGGCCGCCTCGCGGACCGGCCGGCGCGGCCCGTACCGGGTGACGGCCGGTGGCACGACGTACTCGCTCTTCCCGATCCGCAACACCGGCCGGGGGCCCGTCCCCGCCCCCCGGGACGCGCGCGAGACGGTCCTCTCGGACTGGCTGCTCGCCGTGGAGGCGGACGCCGGGGACTGGCCGGCCGCCCGGCTGGACCTGCTCCAGGGCGTCACCCAGCTGATCGCGGTCGAGCGGGACCGGCGCGACGCGTCCCGCACGGTGCGGCGACGGCTCGCCCAGGAGGTCCTGGAGCTGGTGCAGACGGGCGCCGCGCCCGCCGAGATCGCGGCCCGGCTGCGGGTGGCCGCCCCGGTGCTGCTGCCCGGCCTCGGCTCGGCCCCGCACTGGCAGGTGGTCGTCGCCCGGGTGGAGTGGGAGCAGGAGGCGGGCCAGGGTCCCGCCGTGGACGGCGGACCGGTCGCGCAGGCCCTCCTGGAGGAGATCCTGGTCGACCCGGCGGCCGTCGGGGCCGAGTCGGCCGACCGGATAGCCGTCGCCCACAGCGGGGACGAGGCCATCGCGCTGGTGCCGCTGGCCGCCGGCCCGGCGCCGGACGGCGGGGACGGGGCCCGGACGCCCGCCGGTCTGCACGCGGACGCGCTGCTCGCCGCCGTACGGGCTCCGCTCTCCGCGGGCCTCGCCGACGACGGGCGCCTCACCCTGGGCGTCAGCGCGGCGGTGCACTCCGCGGAGGGGCTGCGCGGGGCCCTGGAGGAGGCCCGGCACGCCCGCCGGGTCGCCGCCGCCCGGCCGGGCCGGGTCTGCGCGGCCGGCCACCACGAGCTGGCCTCGCACGTGCTGCTGCTGCCGTTCGTGCCGGACGACGTGCGCCGGGCGTTCACGGCCCGCCTGCTCGACCCGCTGCGCGACTACGACCGGCGCCACCGGGCGGAGCTGATCCCGACCCTGGAGGCGTTCCTGGACTCCGACGGCTCCTGGACGCGCTGCGCGGCCCGTCTCCACCTGCACGTGAACACGCTGCGGTACCGGGTGGGCCGGATCGAACAGCTCACCGGCCGCGACCTGTCCCGTCTGGAGGACAAGCTCGACTTCTTCCTGGCGCTGCGGATGAGCTGAGGCGCCCTCCGGAGAGGACGGGGGCGACGGGGGCCGGGGAAGTCCCGGGACCCGGGAAAGCCCCTGGGGGGCGGGGAAGGCGCCGGGCGGGACCCGGGAGCTGCCCGGAAGGAACCCGGGAGGAGCCGGACGCGTCCCGGAAAGGACCCGGGAGGAACCCGGGTGCGTCCCGGAAAGGACACGGAAGGAGCCGGACGCGCCCCGGAAAGTGCCGGACGCGCCCCGGAAAGGACTCGGAAGGCGTCGGAAGGGGCCCGGAAAATCATCCGGGAATTCACTCCTTCGGAGGAGTCCGAAGGAGTGGCGTCCGGGCTGGTGGGGGCCGTCGGCGGAGGCGGCCGGCGGGTCGCCCGGGGGCGTGATCGCGGGCCCGGCGGCGGCCGGACGGGGTGCCGGGAGCGCTCCGGGGAGCGGTCATCGCACCGGTCACCCCCTTGTGAAATCTTTCACCCGACCCCTTGGCCGGGTGCTGCCCTTCGTGCTGAGATGCGGGTCTACTCAACAGCTCGATGGCGCGCTCGGGGAGGGCAATGTGGCGGATACCGCCATGTCTGGTTCCGAATCAAGGGGTGGCGAAGAACCGTCCCTCGCCCACGACGGGGAGACGCCCGTGGAGACCGCCGTGTGGCGGCTCCGCTCCCGGGGCTGCTGGACGGACGCGGCCGCCCTCCTCGCGCCGCGCGCCGCCGAACCGGCCGCGGCGCTCGAACGGGCCGCGCTGCTCATCGAGCGCTGCCTCTACACGGAGAAGGGCTGGGCCGACGCGGAGGAGGCACTCCGGACGGCCGAGGCGGTCGCCCGCACCGACGAGGAACGCGGGGCGGCCGCCTGCGAACGCGGTTACCTCGCCTACGCGTCCACCCTGCTCGGGGTCCGCGACCGGGCCGACGAGGCCCGGATGGCGCTCGGCCGGGCGGCGGCGCTGATCGCCCCCTCCGCCGAGGGCCGGCCGCTGCTCGACTTCCGGCGCGGGCTGATCGCCCAGAACCTCGGCGACTCCCCGCAGGCGGCCCTGGCCGCGTACCGCAGGGCGCACGCGGGGGCGGCCGCGCAGGGGGACTCGCTGCTGCTCTCCTCCACCTGGCGGCACCTCGCCGGACTCGCCTTACGGGAGGGCGAGTTGGCGGAGGCCCGGCACGGGTTCGCGGAATCCCTGCGCATCCGCGAGGAGTTGGGCTACCTCGTCGGTACGGCCCCGGCCCTCACCGCCCTGGCCACCACGGAGACGGAACCGGAGGCCGGGCGGCTGCGGGACGAGGCGCGGCGCCTCTTCCGCCTGCTCGGCGGCGTCCCCACCTGGCTGTCGTCCCAGCTGGTCCCCCGGCCGGCCGCCTGAACGGGCCCTCCGGAGAGGGGAACCGGCGCTCCGTCACCCGCGCGGCACGAGACGCAGGAGGCTCTCGTCCGTGCCGACGACGAGGGAACCGGTTCCGGTGACGGCGACGGCGCGGACCGGGGGCCCCGGGCGGAAGGAGAGCGCCGGGCCGCCCCCGGGCCGGCGGAGCTCCACGAGGCCGTCGCCCCACGCCACCGCGACCAGGGGCCCGCCCGGGGTCTCCGCCGCGTGCAGGGAGACCACCGGCGAGGAGCGTTCGGCGAGGGGTTCGGGGCGCGGGTCGCGGCCGGGTTCCCAGAGCCGTACGGTCCCGTCGGCGCCGCCGGAGCAGACGAAGGGGGTCGCGGAGCCGACCGCCGCGACCGCGGTGACCCGGCCGCTGTGGGAGGCCGCCTGGTGGAGGCCGGTGAGGCCGAAGGCGTGCACGGAACCGAGCCGGTCCCCCACCACCACCGAACCGGCGACGGCCGCCAGGGCCGTGCCCGGGTGACGGGCCAGGGTCGCGGAGACCGCCTCGGTGAGGCGCTCCAGGTACGGGGGACGGGGCGCCGTTCCCCGTACGGTGTGCAGCCTGCCCCGGTCGTCCAGGATCAGCACCGTGCCGTCCGGCGCGGGCGCCAGGGCCGTGATCCGGCCGGGGACGGCGTGCGCCAGGCGCCCGGCGGAACCGGCGTCCGCCTCGTGGAGCAGGCGGACGGTGCCGGTGCGGTCGCCCACGAGCAGCGTGCCCTCCAGCGGCCCGTCCGCCGCGCCGATGACGGTGACGGGGCCCGGCCAGGGCGGGGTCAGGTCGCCCCGGTGGCGGGCCCACCGGAGCCGCCAGGGCGCGGTCCGCGCGAGGTCCGCGAGGGCGGGGCGCAGCCGGGGGTCGGCCCCGTCGCCGAGCGCGGCGAGCAGCACCAGGGCCCGGTCCGCCGGGTCCTGGTCGCGGCAGAGCGACTGGCCTGCCCGCATCCAGGCGGTCCCGAGGCCGCCGTGGTCGCCGGCGGACCCGCCGGGGAGGCCGGACGGTTCGGGCCCGTCGGGGGTGCCGGGCACACCGGCGGGCGCGGCACCCGTGGCGTACGCCGTGGTGACGAGGAGGGGGTCCGCGACGCAGACGGCCACCGGGTCGGAGAGGTCCGGCAGCGGCCGTGCGGGGCCCTCGGGCGCGTCCGGGGCGCCGGGGGCCGGGCCGCCGGGGTCCGGAGCGCCGTCGAGGTCCACGAGGACGGCCCCGCCCGCGGAGCGCAGGGCGGCGAGGGCGGGGGTGCCGTCACGGGCCTCCACCACGAGCCGGACCCGTCCCACGCCCGCGAGGTCCGTGATCAGCCGGGTGAGCGCGGCGGGTTCGGCGGCGGCGTGCAGGTCGGTGAGGAGCAGGACGGGCCGGCCCGTGGACCGCGCCCCGCCGGTGGTGAGGGCGAGGGCGTCGACGAGTTCGCCCGTCGAACGGGCCACGACGCCGAGGCGGTCCGCGAGGGTCCAGGCCGCGCCGAGCGCGCTCTGCCCGGCGAGCGGGACGAGGACGCGGGCGGGACGGCGGCGGGCGCGGGCGGAGCGGGGGGCGGGCGCGGCGATCCGTTCGAGCAGGGCGGACTTGCCGGTGCCGGGGGCGCCGGTGACGAGGCAGAGCGGGGGCGCCCCGGGGTCGGTGAGCCAGCCGGTCAGGGCCGCGGTCCCGGCCTCCGCGTCGGTGGCGGGCCGGCGTCCGCCCCGGGCCGGGGGCGGGGTCGCGGACGGCATGGGAACACCTCAGGGGCGACACGGTGCGGGCGGCTGACGCCCACGGCCTCGGGACGTGGGGAGAAAGTCCCGTCCGGCCCGCGGGCGGGCGACGCCACTTTCGCTCCCCACCCTAGCCGCCCGGGGCCCGGAGGCGTCCTGCCGGGCCGGCCCCCGCCGACGGGTCCGGGAACCAGCGGCGGAGCCGGGTCCCGACGGGCGGGACCGGGGGCCGTCCGTGAAGCAGGGTTCCGACGGGCGGGACCGGGAGCCGCCCGTGGAGCCGGGTTCCGGCGACCGGAGCCTGGTTCCGGCGGCGGGACCGGGAGCCGTATGCGCGACCGGGTTCCGGTGGGCGGGACCGAGGCCGTATGCGCGACCGGAGCCGGGTGCCGGTGGGTGGGACCGGGAGCGCCCGTGGAGCCGGGTTCCACCGACGGGCCGGTCCGGCCCCCGGGCGGGCGGCAGCGCTCGCGCCGCGCGCCTCAGTACTCCGAGCCCGTGAAGTGCTCCCGTACGAGCGTCTGGACGACCGTCAGGTCCTGGGCGGCCAGGGCGTCGAGCAGGGCGGTGTGCTCGGCGGCGTCCGCGACGAGCACGCCGTGGCGGAGGGCGGGGGCGCTGAGCAGGGGCCACTGGGACCGGCGGTGGAGGTCGTCGGCGACGACGAGGAGCTGTTCGTTCCCGGCGAGGGAGAGGACGGCCCGGTGGAAGGCGCGGTCGGCCTCGGCGTAGTGGGCGCGGTCCCCCCGGGCGGCGGCGGCCGCGGTGGCCTCGGCCAGCGGGCGCAGCCCGGCCCAGCGGGCGGCCGGGACGGTGCGGGCGAGCCGCAGCATGACGGGGACCTCGATGAGCGCGCGGATCTCGGCCAGTTCGGCCAGTTCGCGGGAGGTGCGCTCGACGACGCGGAAGCCGCGGTTCGGCACGACCTCGACGGCGCCCTCGACGGCCAGGCGCTGCATGGCCTCGCGGACGGGGGTGGCGGAGACGCCGTAGCGCCCCGCGAGGACCGGGGCCGAGTACACCTCGCCGGGGACCAGTTCGCCACCGACGAGGGCGGTGCGGAGGGCGTCGAGGACCTGCCCCCGGACGGAGTGCCGCAGCACGGGGCGGGGGACGGGGGCGACCGGCCCGTCCTGCGGGTGCCGGTCCCGCGAGCGGTGGTTCTCCAGGTGCCGGTCCTGCGGGTGGCGGTCCTCCGGGCGGCGGTTCTCCAGGTGCCCGTCCTGCGGGCGGCGGTCCTCCGGGTGCCGGTCCTGCGGGTGCCGGTCCTCCGGGTGCCGGTCCTCCGGGCGGCGGTCCTCCGGGCGGCGGTCCTCCGGGCGGCGGGGGCCGCGCCGCGGCCCGCCGTCTCCGGTCCGGTCCGGGCCCCGGCCCGGGCCCGGGAGGCGTACGGACGTCCCGCGGGCGGCCCCGGCGGGCTCCGTGCCCGCCGACGGCCCGGGAAGCAGCGGCTCCGGGCGCCCGGCCCCCTCGCGCGCACGGTCCGGACACACGGGTTCCGGCTTCCGGGGGACGGCGTCGGCGGAGGGCGGGAACGGGCTCTCCGTCTCCCGCTCGCGCGCTGCGCCCTGCTCCACCCGGGTCCTCCCGCGACCTCGCACCGGGCCCGGCTCGCGTCGCGCGGGTCCCCCGTGCACCATAGGCGAACGGGACGACCCCGGGGGCACGAGGGACGCCCCGCAGGTCGGAGCGGTGCGTCGGCGGTGAGACACCCGACCGGATCGGGTAAGGTAAGGCTTACCTGCCAACGCTCGCGATTCGGTGGTCCGCATGACCGTCCCCACTCTGCTGCCCGCCCCGCCGGCCTCGCCCGTGGCGGCCTCCTACGCCCGCCTCGCCGAGGTCTTCCCGTACCTGCGGATAGAGGAACGGGTGCGCGGCGAGGCGCTGCCGCGCGGCGAGGGATGGGTGGACGCGGAGGCGCTCGCGGCCGGCGGTGCCGCGCTCGACGCCTTCCTCGCCTGGGACGACGAGCAGGTGCTGCGCGACTACGGCGTCCGGGGCCGCTCCGACGTCGTCGCCGGCTTCGGGCTGCACCGTTACGCCTGGCCCGCCTGTCTGCTCGTCACCGTCCCGTGGTTCCTGGAGCGCAGGGTGCCCCGCCTCCCCGTCCGGAACGTGGCCTTCCAGCGGACGCTGGGGCGTCTGGCGGTCCGGATCGAGGAGTTCGCCTGCCTGCCGGACGACCCCGCCGCGGCCCTGCCCGGCGCCCGGGTCGTCCCCGACGAGGAGGCGTTGCGGGCCGAGGTGCGCTCCTCGCTCGCCGAGCACTTCGAGGCGGTCCTCGACGGCTTCGGCCCCCGGATGCGGCGCGGCCGCCGGGCCCTGTGGGGGATGGCCACGGACGAGATCGTGGAAGGCCTCTGGTACGTCGGCACCCTGCTCGGCGAGGAGCGGCGGGCACGGGAGGAGCTGGAACTCCTCATGCCCGGCACCGTCAAGGCCCACAAGCCGTACGCGGGCTCCGCCGGCTTCCGCGAACTGCCCGGCGCCGAGGGGCCGGAGGGCGGCCCGCTCACCACCCGCGACCGGGCCACCTGCTGCTTCTTCTACACGCTGCGTCCCGAGGACACCTGCGTCACCTGCCCGCGCACCTGCGACGCCGAGCGGGTGCGGCGGATGACCGGGGCCGCCTGAAACACCCCGCCGGCCGCACAACGGTTCACGCCACCCGGAAGGGTGACGTGAACCGAACACAACCCCCTCCCCCTGAGCGGGTGTTCGACCAGAACGTCCTCATTCGCGCGGCTCGGCCCCCCGATGGCGTGCACTTGCCCGGAAACGCCGTGGGTGCCTCGCGGGGTCCGCCAGTATGGGCGGCCGAACACCCTGACGCGATGCAAGGGACACCGCATGAGACTGACCGACATATCGCTGGACTGGCTGCTCCCGGGCGGCGTGATGGTCGCCGGAGTGCTGACGGCGGTGGCGGTGCTCGCGCGCGGGAAGCGCGCCGGTGACCAAGCCGCGGCCGAGGACTCCTGGGAACGCAGCGAGGAGCGCCGCAGGCGCAAGGAGGCCGTCTACGGATTCGCCTCGTACGGCCTGCTCTTCTGCTGCGCGGCCGTCGCGGCCGCGCTCTCCTTCCACGGGCTCGTGGGCTTCGGCCGGCAGAACCTCAACCTCTCCGGGGGCTGGGAGTACCTCGTGCCCTTCGGCCTCGACGGGGCCGCCATGTTCTGTTCGGTGCTCGCGGTCCGCGAGGCCAGCCACGGCGACGCGGCCCTCGGCTCGCGCCTGCTCGTCTGGCTGTTCGCGGGCGCGGCGGCCTGGTTCAACTGGGTGCACGCGCCCCGGGGGATCGGCCACGACGGAGCCCCGCACTTCTTCGCGGGCATGTCCCTCTCGGCGGCGGTCCTCTTCGACCGGGCGCTGAAGCAGACGCGCCGGGCCGCGCTGCGCGAACAGGGCCTGGTGCCCCGTCCGCTGCCGCAGATCCGGATCGTCCGCTGGCTGAGGGCGCCCCGGGAGACCTTCGCGGCCTGGTCCCTGATGCTCCTGGAGGGCGTGCGGACCCTGGACGAGGCGGTCGACGAGGTGCGCGAGGACCGGCGGGAGAAGGAGCAGAACCGGCTGCGCAGACGGGACCAGGTCAAGCTGGACCGGGCCCGGCTCAAGGCGATCAACCGCCAGCACCGCGCCTTCGGGCTCGGACGCGGCGGCGACCGCCGGGTCGAGATGGCCGCCCTGAACGCCACGGCCCCTTCGGGGTCGGTGCCGGCACCGGGCGGGCCGGGCTCCGCGACGGCCGCCGTCCAGGCGCCCGTCGCGGAGCCCGCCATAGCGGACCCCGGACAACTGCCGCTCCGCCCCCGGCCGTCCCTGCAAGCCGTGAAGGGGGACGAGCCCCGGACGGGTGAACCCCGGACGGTGGACCTCGTCGCCGAGGACGACACCCAGGCGCTGCCCCGCCTCGACTCCCTGGAGCGCAAGCTCAAGGACCTGGAGCAGCAGTTCGGCTGAGCACGGGAGGAAGAACGGGTGAGGGGCGGAGCCGCCGTCGGGCGGCTCCGCCCCTCACCCGTTCCCGTCCCGGCCCGGACGCGTCACGGGCACGGTCCGGCCGCCCGCGCGGTCCGGCCGCTCACGCGGCCCCGCCGTTCAGTTCGAACCACACCACCTTGCCCGTCCCCCGGTCCTCGACGCCCCAGGAGTCGGCCAGGGCCTCAACGAGGACGAGCCCCCGGCCGTTCGTGCCGTCGTCGGCGGGCGGGGCGGGCGGCGTCCTCAGCCCCGGGACGAAGTCGCGGACCTCGACCCTCACCTGCTCGGGCACGACCGTCGCGGTCACGACGGCCCCGTGGCCGGTGTGGACCAGCGCGTTGGTCACCAGTTCGCTGGTGAGCAGTTCGGCCACGTGGGAGGCGTCCGGCCCGCCCCACTTCCCCAGCAGCTCGCGCAGGGCGTGCCGCACCTCCGGAACGGCGGTGAGATCCGCGCATCCCACCTTTCTGAGCAGTTGAGTCGGCTGTCGTGCCTCCCCGGTCATGTCCCCCCACCCGTGGTCGCGTCGAACAGGCTCACGGGGATGCATGCCCCACGGGACCGCCGGCACACATGGAGCGGTGGCGGAGCGTCAGGGCCTGGGTACGTTCCGCAGGTTCGACCGGGCCATCTGGAGCATCCGCCCCACTCCCCCGTCCAGGACCATCTTCCCGGCGGAGAGCGCGAACCCGGTGACCATGTCCGCCTTGATCTTCGGCGGGATGGAGAGGGCGTTGGGGTCGGTGACGACGTCCACCAGGGCCGGCCCCTTGTGCTTGAAGGCCGCCTTGAGCGCGCCCGCGAGCTGCTTGGGCTTCTCGACCCGGACGCCGTAGGCCCCGGCGGCGCGGGCGATGGCGGCGAAGTCCGGGTTCTTGTTCGTCGTCCCGTGCGAGGGGAGCCCGGCGACCATCATCTCCAGCTCGACCATGCCGAGCGAGGAGTTGTCGAAGACGACGACCTTCACGGGCAGGTCGTACTGGAGCAGGGTGAGGAAGTCCCCCATGAGCATGGAGAACCCGCCGTCGCCGGAGAGCGTGACGACCTGGCGGCCCGGGTCGGCGAACTGGGCGCCGATCGCCTGCGGCAGCGCGTTCGCCATCGAGCCGTGGCTGAACGAGCCGATGATCCTGCGCCGCCCGTTCGGGGTGAGGTAGCGGGCCGCCCAGACGTTGCACATGCCCGTGTCGACGGTGAACACGGCGTCGTCGTCGGCCAGTTCGTCCAGCACGGAGGCGACGTACTCGGGGTGGATCGGGGTGTGCTTCTCGACCTTGCGGGTGTAGGCCCTGACGACCCCTTCGAGGGCTTCGGTGTGCTTCTTGAGCATCTTGTCGAGGAAGCGGCGGTCCTTCTTGGCCCGGACCCGGGGGGTCACGCAGCGCAGGGTCTCCCGGACGTCCCCCCAGACGGCGAGGTCGAGCCGGGAGCGGCGCCCGAGGCGCTCGGGCCGGACGTCCACCTGGACGATCCTGACGTCGTCGGGCAGGAAGGCGTTGTACGGGAAGTCGGTGCCGAGCAGGATCAGCAGGTCGCACTCGTGGGTGGCCTCGTAGGCGGCGCCGTAGCCGAGCAGACCGCTCATGCCGACGTCGTAGGGGTTGTCGTACTGGATCCACTCCTTGCCCCGCAGGGCGTGCCCGACCGGCGCCTTGATCCGCTCGGCGAAGCTCATCACCTCCGCGTGCGCCCCGGCCGTGCCGCTGCCGCAGAAGAGCGTCACCCGGTCGGCGTCGTCGATCATCCGTACCAGGGCGTCGACCTCGGCGTCCCCCGGGCGGACGGTGGGCCGGGTGGTGACGAGCGCGGTCTCCGCGCCCTTCTCGGGGGCCGGCTCGGCGGCGACGTCGCCGGGCAGCGAGACGACGCTGACGCCGCCGCGGCCGACGGCGTGCTGGATCGCCGTGTGGAGCAGCCGGGGCATCTGCTTCGGGTTGGAGACGAGTTCGCTGTAGTGGCTGCACTCGCGGAAGAGCTGGTCGGGGTGGGTCTCCTGGAAGTAGCCGAGGCCGATCTCGCCGGACGGGATCTGCGAGGCGAGGGCGAGCACCGGGGCCATGGAGCGGTGGGCGTCGTACAGGCCGTTGATGAGGTGCAGGTTGCCCGGGCCGCAAGAACCCGCGCAGGCGGCGAGGCCCCCGGTGATCTGGGCCTCGGCGCCCGCCGCGAAGGCCGCCGTCTCCTCGTGCCGCACATGGACCCAGTCGATCCCGCGGGTGCGGCGGACGGCGTCGACGACCGGGTTCAGGCTGTCGCCGACCACCCCGTAGAGGCGCTTCACGCCCGCGCGCACGAGGATGTCGACGAACTGTTCAGCGACGTTCTGTTTGGCCATGGTCCCATCAACACACGACCTGCCGGGTTACGCCTCCCAGACGGCCACCGCCGTACGGTCATCGGCGTAACCGGTCACCCTCAGCTGGGTGTCGGCCAGGAAGTCGGCGAGGCCGGGCGGCTCCGCCCCGGTCCAGCGGTCGGCCAGCTCCCGGGCGAGGCCGGGTTCGCCGCGCATCGGATCGGCCAGGCCGGGCGAGGCGAGGAGCAGGGTGTCACCGGGACGGGCCACGGAGGCGCGGAAGCGGAACGGCTCGGCCGGCGGTGGCACGGGCTCCTCGACCAGCGGTCCGGGCGCGGTGGTGATGCCGAGGTCCATGGTGAGCCGGTCGCCCTCCTCGGTCGCCTCCGGCCCGGACGGCGGCGAGCCGAACCCGACGACGGGGGCGCCGGTGACGGCGGCCGGTTCGGGCAGGAGCGGTTCGATGTCCTGCCAGGCGCCGTCGCGGAGCCGGAAGAGGCCGCCGGCGCCGACCCCGAAGAAGATCCGGGTGCGGCACTCGGGGTCGGCGGGGAGGAGGAGGCAGCGGAGCGCCGCGGTGTACCCCTCGGGCGCGAGGCCCTTCTCGGCGGCGCGGGCCCGCAGCTTGCCGTACGTGCGGTCGGTGAGCCGGTGCAGTCCGGACTTGAGGTCGCGGCGGCGGCCGGACCTGATGTCCTCGGAGAGCCGGGCGTGGCTGCGGCAGACGGCCTCCGCGATCCAGCGGCAGGCGTCGGCCGCGGCGGTGTGGGCGTCCTCGGCGGCACGGGAACCCGCGGCGACGGCGACGAGGACGAGTGCGGTCTCGTCGTGGCCGAAGCGGGCGGTGAGGAGGGCGTCGCGGCGGAACTCGCCCCGGTAGCGGGCGGAGTCGCCGCGTACGGAGGCGGCGCGCAGGGTGCAGGTCCCGTAGCGGGCGCCGTCGAGGACGGTGTCCGCGACCAGCCCGGCGAGTTCACCGGGACGGGCGACGGGCAGGGCGGTGGGTTCGGGGTCGTAGGTCGGCGGCCGGCTGCCGACGAAGCCGGTGCGGGGCCGGGGCACGGCGGCCCGGCCGGCCGGACCGGTGTCGTCGCCGCCCTCCCCTACGGGGCCGGGGTCCTGGTCCGGCGGCACCGGGGCGGTGGGCGCCTCGACGGGCGGCGGGGGCGGCGAGGGGAAGGTGCGCGGACCGTCCTCGGGCGGCTCCCAGGGGGCACGGACGGGGACGGGGGGCGCGGAGGGGACGGGCGGCACGGGCGCGGGTGGCGCGGAGGACGCGGGAGCTTCGGGCGCGGGGGCGGGTGGTGCGGGGGTGGACGGCGCGGGGGCCGGTGGTGTGGGGGCGGACGGCGCGGAGGGCGCGGCCGGGGTGGAACGCGCGGGGTCCGGGCCCGCCGCGGGGGGCGTGGGGGCCGCGGGGGGCGTAGAGACCACGGGCGGCGCGGGCGGTACCGGTGCCGCGGGTGCCTCGGCGGCGGCCGGGGCCGGCGCCGGCTTCGCGGTGGCCGTGCCCGGCCCGGCGGCCGGTGCCGCCGGGGCCGGTCGCGCGGCCCGGGGATCGGGGGGTGGCGCGTCGCCCGGTGGGCCCGCCGTGGCGCGGGCCGCCGTGTCGAAGTGGTCGTCGAGCGTGTCGCCCGGGTCCGTCGGGGCCGTGTCCGGCGCCGACTCGTCGTAGAGCTTGTCCCACCAGCTGTCCGCCTGCTGAGTCATGCCCTTATTGTCCACCGTGCGCGGGTCCCGAAAACGGGACATCGCGAAAAGCGTCGCGGCACACGGGTGGTCCGCCGGACGGCCCCACCCCCCACGGGAAGGACGTCCGGCGGACCGGCGTGGTCAGCGCACGTCGTAAGCGCGGACCACGGTCTGGGTGACGGAGTTGCCGTTGGCGTCCGTCAGTTCGGTCCTCAGGGTGACCGGTTTGCCGGTCGCGCCCGCGTGGTTCACGGTCGCGGTCCAGCGGCCGCCCTGCGGGGAGACCCGTGCCCCGGTCCAGGTCTCGCCCCCGTCGTAGGAGTACGAGAGCGTGGCCGAGACGATCGCCGCGGGGGTGTAGCCCGCGTGGCCCGTGACGGTGAGGCCGATGTGCTGGCCGTCGGTCGCGGGGAGGGTCTTGAGGCCGTCCTCCGGAAGGTCGTACCGGGGGAAGAGAATCGGGATGCCCTGAGAATAGACGTTCTCGTCGAGCTTGGAGGTGAATTTCCACACCGAGTTGACGGACGTGGAGCGGGCCCACACCTTGCTGGCGATCTTCGCGACGTTCTGTTCGAGCGTGTACGTCCCGGCTTCGGCCGGTACCTCGAAGGCGCCGTAGGGCCAGGCGTTCTGGCCGATGAGTTCGCCGTCGCGGTGGAGGCGGAGGTTGCCGACGTCGCCGAAGGAGCCGGGCACGGCGTAGTGGGTGTTGTCGCCCCACATCGCGGCGGCGAAGCCGATGAGGTTGCCCTGCCGCTCGGCGGCGAGGACCGGCTTTCCGTCGGTGTCGCGCGGCGCGGTGGGGGCGATGACGCCGTCGTACCAGCGCTCGGTGCGCCTCTCCCCCGCCGTGTAGGCGTGCCGGGTGCCGACCATGAGTTCCCCGAAGGGGAAGTTGCTGCCGACCAGTTGCTCCCAGGCGGTGTCGCCGGTGGAGTGGTACTCGGTCCGGGTGCCGGGCATCGGGACCCCTTCGAGGGAGGCGAAGGAGACGCGGAGGCCGTTGGGGCGGTACGCCGCGGGGCTGTCCATGAAGTCGGTGGCGATGCCGGTGGAGCCGTACGTGGAGTCCGTGCGGCCCAGTTCGCGGTCGCGGACCCGGTACTCCTTGCCGGCGCGGATCGTGCCGGTCTCGGGGAACGCGAGGTTGTAGACGTACGGGCTCTTCGCGGTGGCCTCCCAGGCGAGGGTGACCGGACCCGCCGCCAGCCTCGTCAGGAGCGCGGCCGCCTCCGCCGACGGGACGGAGAGGGCCGGCAGGCCGGCGCCCATGAAGCCACCGGCCGGGTACCAGCGGCCGGGGGCCGAGTGGTGGGCGACGACGGCGACGGCTCCGGCGGCCTTGGCCGCGCGGACGACGGGGAGCACGTCCCTGGAGTCGTCCGGGAGGCGGACGAGGACGACGCGGTCCTTGGCCCCGGCGGCCCTCAGTTCGTCCGGGGTGCCCGTTCCGGCGTCGACGAGCGGGGCGGAGCCCGTGCCGTCGAGGTTGTCGGAGCCGGTGGACGCGGTGAGCGGGTGCAGGGTCAGGCCGTCGCCGGTGCGCAGGGAGGTGATCTGCGGGGCGGTGGCCCGCCAGTAGCTGCCGAACTCGAAGTCGCCCTCCCCGGCCCGGCCTTCCACGGAGGCGTAGTAGCCGCGGATGCCGCGCGGTCCGGCGGCGGTGCCCGCGTGTATCCAGAAGTCGTCCCAGGAGCGGGCGAACGAGAGGGTGGCGCCGCGCAGTTCGGTGGCCCGGTCCGCCCTCACCGACAGCTTGTGGGCCTTGCGGGCGTCGAGGACGACCGTGGTGTCCTTCTTCAGCTCCACCTGCGGGCGGCCGAGGTAGGTGAGCGAGTCGTTCAGCGTGGCGCCCTCGCCCGCGTCGGGGGTGGTGACGAAGGAGGAGAGGAAGTAACTGCCGGGGCGCAGGCGGTAGACCTGGTCGGCGGCGCCCTCGTTGAAGCGGCGCTCTCCGGAGGCGTCGTCGGTGCCGATGACGTCGAGGGAGGAGGAGCCGGCGGCGGGCCTGCCCAGCCGGTCGACCAGCTTGACGCGCAGGGTGACGGTCTCGGGCTCGACGTACAGGGAGAACGGGGTGGAGACGTGGACGCCGCCCCTGCCAGTGGCGGTCACGCGGCCGGTGACGTCGCCGTACTGGGCGCGGTCCAGGCGGGCGGCGGGGTCGAGCTCCAGCGGGACGTTCACGGTGGTGCCGGCCGGGACGGTGACGGTCCGCGCGCCGAGGCGGGCGACGGTCGACCTCACGCGGGAGCCGTCGTTGCCGGTGACCTTCTCGACGGCCAGGTCCAGGGTGACCGGGGCGGTGGAGGTGTTGGTGTACGGGACGGAGACGGTGGTGCGGTCGCTCCTGTCCTGCGGCCAGGAGAAGGTGCCGCCCTGGACGGCGGGGGCTCCGAGGACCTTCTGGTCGACGGCGGCCTTCACGTCGAGGCGCCCGGCGCCGACCTCGCGGACGTCGCCGGGGACGCCGCTCGCGGCGGAGGCGACGAGCGCGGCCTTGATCTGCCCGGGGGTCCAGTCGGGGTGGCGCTGCTTGACGACGGCGGCGGCGCCCGCGACGTGCGGGGTGGCCATCGACGTACCGGACATGGACTGGTAGGCGTACAGGCCCCGGCCGCCGGCCGCGGCGGCGGAGATGTCGACGCCGGGCGCCGCGATCTCGGGCTTGAGGGTGTGGCTGACGAGCGTCGGGCCGCGGCTGGAGAAGTACGCGGTGGAGTCGTCGCGGTCGGTGGCGCCGACGGTGAGCACGCTGGGCGCGCAACCGGGCGAGGAGACGGTGTTGAGGGAGGGGCCCGCGTTGCCGGCGGCGATGACGAAGAGGGCGTCCCCGTCCTTCGCGAGCTGCTCGGCGGCGACGCTCATCGGGTCGGTGCAGTCGGTGGGGACGGGGCTGCCGAGGCTCATGGAGACGACGTCGGCGCCCTGGGCGACGGCCCACTCCATGCCGGCGATGATCCAGGAGACCGCCCCGGACCCGGAGTCGTCGAGGACCTTGCCGTTGAGGAGTTCCGCGCCGGGCGCGACGCCCTTCTTCTTGCCTCCGCTCGCCGCGCCGGAGCCGCCGGCGGTGGAGAGGGTGTGGGTGCCGTGGCCCTGGTGGTCGCCGGTGGTGGGTGAGTCGGTGAAGTTCTCGGAGACGGTGACGCGGCCCTTGAGGTCGGGGTGGTCCGTGTCGGCGCCGGTGTCGAGGACGGCGATCCTGGTGCCCCGGCCGTCGTAGCCGGCGGCCCACGCCTCGGGGGCGTGGACCTGCTTCGTCGAGCGCTCCAGGGTGGCCTCGACCTTGCGGTCGAGCCAGAGCTTGCGGATGCCGGAGGCGGTGCGGGCCCTCGGGGCGTCGATCTCGGCCCAGAAGGTGGCGGCCCGCTTCTTCTCCGTGGTGAGCGCGACGCCGTCGACGGCCTTCAGGACCTGGCCGCGCCGGGCGCTCCGGGGAGTGAGGGGGACGGCGCGGGCGACGTCGGAGCCGTAGACCGCGATGAGGGGCAGGGTCGTGGTGGCGGCGTCGTCGTAGCCCTGCCGTATCAGGCCGGTGACGTTGAAGAGTTCCTCGTCGACGCGTCCGGCGGCGAGCGCGGCGGCGGCGGTCTCGGGGTAGACGTACAGGTCCTTGCCGGAGCGGCGGGTCTGGACGAAGGGGACGGTCCCGTCCTCGCGGGGAAGGGCCGTGGCCGCCGGGTTGCCCTCGGCGTCGTGGGTGACCACGACGCGGTCGCCGGTGACCAGGGTGACCGTGGCGGTCCGTGCGCCGGTGCGGGCCTGGGCCTCGCTGCCGACCAGGGGTCTCTTTCCGGCCGTGCCGTCCCTCGGCTCATTCGCCATGGACGGCGCGACCGCGGTGGCGGCCAGGACGACGGCGGTCGCCGCTCCCAGGACCGTACGCGAAATCGGGCGCATCGCTCTCTCCATCTGATTCCGGGAAGAGGGCGCAAGAGGCCCGCCCCCAGGGTCCGTTGGTGCTGCGGTGGCGCCACATTGGCAGAGGTGGGGGCGGTGCGGGGATGATGGGGCGGGCGGGAACACGCCGTGGCCTTTTCCCGCCAGGTCACCAAGGAACGAACGCCTCCGGTGAACGTCCCCGGAAGGCGGGGCGTCCGGCGGAGGTGTGACGAGGGGCGGGGCATCCATGCTGGGAGCGATAGGGCTCGACGAACGCCAGGAGTCCGCGTACCGCGCCCTGGTCGCGCTGGGCGCGGCCGAGGTCACGGACCTGGCGCACCGGCTGGCCCTGCCCGAGCGGGAGACCGAGCGGGCCCTGCGGCGCCTGGAGGCGCAGGGGCTCGCCGCCCAGTCCTCGGCCCGTACGAAACGCTGGGTCGCGGCCCCGCCGGGGGTGGCGCTCGGCGCGCTGCTGACCCAGCAGCGCCACGAGCTGGAGCGGGCCGAGCTGGCGGCCGCGCTGCTCGCCGAGGAGTACCGGGCGGAGGCGGCGGAGGGCGCCGTGCACGATCTGGTGGAGGTGGTGACCGGCGCGAGCGCGGTGACCCACCGCTTCCTCCAGCTCCAGCTGGGCGCGTCGGAGGAGGTCTGCGCCCTGGTGACGGGCAAGCCGATCGCGGTCTCCGGCCTGGAGAACGAGGCGGAGGAGCAGGCTGCCGGGCGCGGGGTGCGCTACCGGGTGGTGATCGAGCGGGAGGTGCTGGGCCTGCCGTCCGGGCTCCTGGAGCTGGCGGCGGCGCTGGGCCGCGAGGAACGCATCCGGGTCACGGACCGGGTCCCCACGAAGCTGGTGATCGCCGACCAGTCCCTGGCGATGGTCCCGCTGACCGGGCGGGGCGCGGAACCCGCGGCGCTCGTGGTGCACGCGAGCGGGCTCCTCGAATCGCTGGCGGGCCTCTTCGAGTCGGTGTGGCGGGACGCGCTGCCGCTGCGGCTCGGGGCGGGCGCGCGGATCACCGAGGACGAGGCGCCGGGCCCCGACGTGCTGGACCTGGAGATCCTCTCCCTGCTGCTGGCCGGGATGACGGACGCGAGCGTGGCGAAACAGCTGGACCTGGGGCTGCGGACGGTGCAGCGGCGGGTGAAGGGGCTGATGGAGCTGGCCGGGGCCACGACCCGGTTGCAGCTGGGCTGGCACGTGTACGAGAAGGGCTGGGTCGCCCGGAGCTGACCCCGGCGCCCTCCGCGCGGCGGTACCCCGTCCGCCCGCCGCGGCCTGCGGGGACCCGCGTCGTCGTGCACGCTGGCACCGTGGGTGTGTGGCAGCTCCTGATGATCGGGACGGTGATGCTGCTCGGCCTGTCCGGGGTCCTGGTGCCCGGTGTGCCGGGAACGTGGCTGGTGTGGGCGGCGATGCTCTGGTGGTCGCTGCACGAGCGGACGGGCCTCGCCTGGACCCTGCTGGTCTCCGCCACGGGTCTGCTGCTCCTCACCCAGGTGATCGTCTGGCAGCTGCCGCCGCGCCGTTTCCGGGGCGTCGGGATCACCCGCCGGATGGTGGTGTACGCCGGGGCGGGCGCGCTCCTGGGCTTCGTCGTCGTTCCGGTGCTCGGCGCGGTCCCCGGCTTCGTCGGCGGGATCTACCTCGCGGAACGGCTCCGCCTCGGCGGCCACGGACAGGCCGGGGCGGCGACCCGGGCCGTGATGCGGGCGGTGGGCACGAGCGTGCTGGTGGAGCTGTTCGCCTGTCTGCTGATCGCGGGGGCGTGGGCGGGCGCGGTCCTCTGGGGCTGAACCCGGGCGGACGGGAGGTAGGAGCGGTGGGGGCCCGTGCCGGGAGGTTCACGCGCCGGGAGGTCCCTGTGCCGGGAGGTTCACGTCTGGGGAGGTTCCCGTACCGGGAGGTTCACGTCCCGGGAGGTCGTCCGGGGCCGTGGCTCTCGGGCGGGGTCCCGAGGTAGCGGGCGGCGTACGAGCGCCACGGCCGCCACTCCTCCGCGTCCGGGCCCGTCCCCGGGGCCGCGTGCGGGCCGTCCGCCGGAGCCACGTCGGGGTCGCCGAGGGCCCGCATCCGGATCAGGGCGGCGGCCCCGGGGGTCACTCCGGGGACGGCGAGCAGCGCGCGTTCGGCCTCGTCGCGGTCGGCGCCGGGGTCGAGCCGTACGGCTCCGCCGGCGAGCGCGCGGGCCAGGGGGCCCGCGACGGGGTGGCCGGTCAGGTCCCGGGGCGCGGGGAAGAGGTGGGTGAGGCCGCCGCAGGCGGTGGCCAGGGGGGTGCCGTGTTCCTCGACGGCCCGGGCGGACCCCTCGGCGCCGAGGAGGACGCGCAGCGCGAACTCCTCCGGGTCGGCCGCGCCCGGGGAACGCACCCCGGGGCGGGCGGCCACCTCGGCGGCGAGGGCGGGGACGGCCCCGAGGCGTTCGGCGACGGCGTACGGGTCGGCGTCCAGGTCGAAGAGGCGGCGCAGCCGGTGCACGGCGGTGGTCAGGTCGCGCAGTTCGGTGAGGTGGATGCGGGCGTCGAGCCAGTGCCCGGCGGAACGCTCGTCCACGGAGACGACCCCGGTGCCGTACGGGAGGCGGAGGGTGCGCCGGTAGGTGCGGGCACCGGGGGCGCCGACGACCTCCTCGACGCGGGGCACGGCCTCGGCGGCGAGCAGGTCGAAGACCTCCCCGGCCGCGTACGGCCCCCGGTGGGCGAGCCGGAGCGGCACCCCGGCGGCGAGGGCGGTACGGGCTCCCGCGCCGCTGCCGGCCTCGGCGCGCAGGGCGGTGGGGGTGCGGGCGTAGACGGCGCGGATCGTGTCGTTGAACTGGCGGACGCTGGCGAAGCCGGCCGCGAAGGCGATCTCGGTGACGGGGAGGCCGGTGGTCTGGAGCAGCAGCCGGGCGGTGTGGGCGCGCTGGGCGCGGGCGAGCGCGACGGGCCCGGCGCCGAGTTCGGCGGTGAGCTGCCGCTGGACCTGACGGGCGCTGTAACCGAGGCGTCCGGCGAGGCCGGGCACGCCCTCGCGGTCCACGACGCCGTCCCCGATCAGCCGTACGGCGCGCCCGACGACGTCGGCCCGTACGTTCCACTCGGCGGAGCCGGGCACGGCGTCCGGGCGGCAGCGGCGGCAGGCACGGAAGCCGTGGCCCTGGGCGGCGGCGGCCGTCGGGAAGAAGGCGACGTTCCGCCGCTTGGGGGTGACGGCGGGGCAGCTGGGACGGCAGTAGATGCCGGTGGTCCGGACGGCGAAGAAGAACTCTCCGTCGAACCGCGCGTCCCTGCTGCTGACCGCCTCGTAGCGGGTGTCGTCGTCCCTCACGGGTTCCAGTGTGCGGCCGCCGGGCACCCGGGGCTCGCGGTTTTCGGACACCGCGTTCCCCGGGGCCGTACGACCGCACGACCGCGGCACCGCACGCGTACGGGCTACCGCAGGCGCACGGGCCACCGCGCGCGTACGGGCTACCGCAGGCGTACGGGCCACCGCGCGCGTACGGGCTACCGCAGGCGTACAGGCCACCGCGCGCGTACGGGCTACCGCAGGCGGCCGTTGCGCTTGAACTCCACGGCGGCGCGCCCCGCGGTCATCGTGCGCTTCCAGTCCCTGCGGATCTCGCCGCGCAGGCGGGCGTCGGTCTTGGCGACGAGCCGCTGGTTCTCCCGCAGCAGCTTGCGGTAGCTGTCCAGGCGCCGCTCGGGCAGGGTGCCGTCCTCGATGGCGGCGGTCACCGCGCAGCCCGGCTCCGCCTCGTGGGCGCAGTCGTGGAAGCGGCAGTCCCGGGCCAGTTCCTCGATCTCCGAGAAGACCTGGCCGACGCCGGCCTCGGCGTCCCAGAGCCCGACGCCGCGCAGGCCGGGGGTGTCGATGAGGACGCCCCCGCCCGGCAGGACGAAGAGGTTGCGGGTGGTGGTGGTGTGACGGCCCTTGCCGTCGACGTCGCGGGCGGCCTGGACCGACATGACGTCCTCGCCGACGAGGGCGTTGGCGAGGGTGGACTTGCCGGCGCCGGACACGCCGAGCAGCACGGTCGTGCCGCCCGCGATCGCGGCGGAGAGCACGTCGAGCCCCTCGCCCGTGGCCGAGCTGACGGGCAGCACCTGGACGCCGGGGGCGACGGTCTCGACGTCCTCGACGAGGTAGGAGAGCCCGACGGGGTCGGGGACGAGGTCGGCCTTGCTGAGGACGACGACCGGCTGGGCGCCGGACTCCCAGGCCAGGGCGAGGAAGCGTTCGATCCGGCCGAGGTCGAGCTCGACGGCGAGCGAGACGGCGATGACGGCGTGGTCGACGTTGGCGGCGAGGATCTGCCCCTCGGACCGCTTGGAGGACGTGGAGCGCGCGAAGGCGGTACGGCGCGGCAGGCACGCCCGCACGTACCGGGGATCACTGGCGCCCTCGGGGTCGACGGCGGCCCAGTCGCCGGTGCAGACGACCCGCAGCGGGTCGTGCGGGGTCACGAACGCCGTGTCGGCGCGGACGGTCCCGTCGGCGGTGGCGACGTCGCACTGACCGCGGTCGACCCGGACGACCCGCCCGGGAACGAGCCCCTGCGCGGCGTACGGCGCGAAGGCGGCGGCCCAGCCGGAGTCCCAGCCGTGGGCGTCGAGCGGGGAGGAGTCGGAGGTGCGGGAAGCACGGGAGGAAAGCGGGAAAGACAAGGGGGAACCCTTCGAAGGGCGGCCCCGGCGGCGCGCTCCGAGCGCGCGGATCGAGTGGGTGTCAGCCGGAGACCACAGGGGTGGGCACGATGAACTCCTGAATGCGGGCAGAGCCCGTCACCGTGACAGTCATCAATGTCCTCACCTCCTGCTTCTTCTCGACGAACCGATCACCGCCCCCTCGGGAGCGGATGGACAGCACCCTAGCCCCGCCCCGGGCGCGGCACCACCGATTAAATCCGAGACCTCGCCACGGGCGTCGGCTGGGGCGTCGTGCCGCGGGTCGCCCGGTGTCCCGGGCTGGCGCCAACTTCACCGCAGGCCTCCGGGACTTCTCCACCATGCGGCCAACACCCCTGCCGCCACGGGCTCCACGCCGCGAGGGGAAGCTCGCGGCGCCGTGAACCAGGGCGCCTCCGGGCGGCAGGCCGTGCGGTGTTCGTTCCGCACGGCCGGTCGCGCAAGGAGACCGATGCCGCCGCCACCGGCGGGGGAACCGGGTCTACGGTGCGGGTGGCAGCAGCCTCGAAGGGCGACCACTTCGCCTCCGGGAGTGAGCTGGAGACGACGATCTCCATCCGGACCTCGCAGGTCCAGAGTGCCCTTCAGTCGTGCGCACATCTCGAACCGCTCGGACTGCTCGAAGAAGTCACACGCGGAGGACGATGCCGGGATCGCCGCACCCCTCAGGAACCGGGGCGGCTCTGCGGTACCCGTCTCCCGCCTCGCCGAGCACTTCGCGCAAAAGGTCCCGGATTACCAGCAGCGCGGGCTGATCCGCTTCCACGCCGTCATCCGCCTCGATGACCCCGCAGGCTCCTGCCCCCTCCGCCGCCCGCGTGGCCACGCCCGAACTCCTCGCCGACGCCATCCGCGCCCATATCGACGGGCCCGAGGTCAACGGCCGCGCCCTCTCCTTCACCTTCGGTGAGCAGATCGATACGAAAATCATCCGGTCCATGGCCTTCCAGGCAGGGACCACGATCACGGAGGGCAAGGTCGCCGGCTACGGCGCCAAGTACGCCACCAAGGGCACCGAAGTCGCGACCGGCACCCTCGACCACCACCTGAAGAGGATCACCGAACTCTGGTTCGAGTCCGTACCCGAGCACGCCGCCCGCATGATCCGCACCGCCTGGGCCCTCGGCGCCCGCGACGACCTCAAGCACCTGAACCTGCGCAAGTGGGCCCACATGCTCGGCTTCCGCGACCACTTCTCCGCCAAGACCCGCGCCTACTCCACCACCCTCCGCGCCGCCCGAGCCGCCTGGCATCGCCGCCATCCAAACCCCGCCGCCCTCACCGACCCCCTCGTCCTCGCCCACTGGGCCTACGACGGCACCGGCCTCACCCCGACCTCGAACGCCTCGCCGCCCTCATCGGAGGTGGCCCGACACGCGAACAGGAGGTGACAGCCGGTGCGTGACGACGAACTCCTCACTGTCCCCGAGGCAATGGCCCGACTCAAGATCGGCCGCTCCGCCCTCTACGACCTCCTACGCACCCGCCGCCTGGCCTCGTTGACCATCGGCCGCACCCGACGCATCCCCGCCCACGCCCTGGACGACTACGTCCAGCGCCACCTGGAAGAGGACGCCTGACGACCGCCCCCAAGCGCAGGAAGGCCCGCACCAACGACGAAGGCACCATCTACCAACGTAAGGACGGCCGCTGGGAAGCCGCCGGATACGTCCTCGCCCCCGGCAATACCCGTCACCGCATCCGCGTCTACGGCACCACCCGGAAGGAAGCCCTTGCCAAGCTCACCGAGAAGATCGCCACCAGCAACTGAGGCATTCCCGTCCCCTCCGCGCAAGGCAGCGTGGCCGCGTACCTCACGTACTGGCTGGAGAACGTCGCCGTCCACCACCTCCGCGAGAACACCCACACCCGCTACACCACCTGCATCCACCGGTACCTCATCCCCGGCCTCGGCAAGAAGAAGCTCACCAAGCTCACCGCCAAGGACGTCCGCACCTGGCTCAACCAGCTCCGCACCACCTGCCAGTGCTGCACGCGCGGCACCGACGCCCGGCGCGACCAGCCCCGCTGCTGCGCCGTCGGCCAGTGCTGCTTCAAGCTGCTTTCGCCGCTGATGCTGACCTACATCCACTCCGTGCTCAAGTCCGCCCTGGAGCACGCCGTCCGCGAAGAGGAGATCCCGCGCAACGTCGCCCGCAACGTCCGCACCGGCACCCCACGGCCCCGGCGCTTCGAACCTCTCACCGCCGACGAAGCCCGCCAGTTCCTCGCGGCCACGCGCGGACACCGGTTGCACGCGCTGTTCGAACTCGCCCTCCACACCGGACTCCGCAAGGGCGAAATCCTCGGCCTGCGCTGGGAAGACCTCGACCTCGACAACGGCATCGCCAACATCCGCCGCACCCTCCAGCGCACCGGTACCGGTGGCCTCACTACCCTGCCGACCAAGACCCGGGCCTCCGAACGCCGCATCGCCATCCCCACCCGCTGCGTCCGCTCGCTGAAGCTCCACCACGAACAGCAGTAGCGCGAGCGCGAGGCAGCAGGCATCGCGTGGCAGCGCAGCGGGCACGTGTTCACCACGGTGCAGGGCAGACCGATCGACCCGACCAACCTCACCCGCGCCTTCACTACGCTCCTCCGCCGCGCCGGCCTCCGCCGCATCCGCTTCCACGACCTCAGGCACTCCACCGCCACCCTGCTCCTGGAACAAGGCGTCGAACTCGTCGTGATCAAGGAACTCCTCGGCCACGCCCACATCGGCGTCACCGCCACCGTCTACGCCCACGTCCGACTCCGCCTCCAGCGCGACGCCATCGACACCCTCAGCACCGTCCTCGGCACCCCGGAGATCACCAAGACGGTCAACAGCAACGACGACGAACCGCCCTGCCCCGCCCTCGTGCGCTGACGTTGCCGTCAACTACTGCCGTCACCAACGCAGGAGCCCCGCCAGGACATACCTGACGGGGCTTCAAGTTTGCTGTTGTCACTCAGGTCAGCAGGTGCCCCCCCTGGCGAGTTCACGCCAGGGGGCCGCCTCCGTGTGATTCTCAGCGAGAATCACACGCCCGGGAGGGACTGCGCATTTGCCGGCCAGAAAAAGCTTAGCCACCCCACAGGATTCCTCTTGCGGGCCAACCTACCAGCTCGTCAACGGTTGCCACTTAACACAAGCAGGCCGCTGCCCACCGGAAGAGATAAACTCCCTGGCCGCTTGACGCACGAGGGAAATAGGAATTTCAGAACACGCCGGAAACTCCGTCATATGCCCTTGAATGTAGTACACAGGATCGTTCCTACCTTCAGGCGCCCCTAGGGTCACCGAATTACCACTGGCATCCATGAAAGAAAGAATTCCCACTTGGAGATCCTTGTCCACCCCCACCATGAGTTCATGGTCCGGGTAACCAGACGGCAGCACTTCACGCTCAAGAGAGTGGATCTGTGCCAGGGTCTCGCGAATCGGTCCACCCTGATCCACCAGGAGCGTGTCGATCACAGCATCGATATCCTCAGGCGCATAAAGGATCTCCGGCTTGTCGCCACTCTCAACCCTGTATCGCGCCTCAGCTCTCGCCCTCACGCTAACTCCGCCTTCCATATGTTCGACCACTTCCCGCTCCAGGCCAATGTACCGTGAGGGTGCGATTACTTCCAAGGAGGACATTCAGCACCTCATGGCATCCAGCCCTCACCGTGCACGGGCCGGTCGGGAAGTTGATGAACAGATCCGCGTGCCCAATTCCGTCCCGCTCCATCATGGCGGCGAATTTCTGCTCAACATCCACAGCACGCCCGGATCGACTTCGTCCCGGCAGTACTCCCGCCCCCTGCAGTGTGGAATTGACCCAGTCGACCAGGTCGCCATCGTTTCCGCGGCCGCTCACCAATTCGTATCTCTGGCCATTGTCTGCCACGGCATGACCAGTCGTTGGACCACTGCCCGGGTACTCCGGGAGACGGGCCAGCTCCTCGTCGATGTCAAGCGACGAGGAGCCGCAGTTGTGAACGAGGACTGGCGTGGTGCCGGCCAGCACATAGTACGTGTGGAGGTCGGAGACCGTCAGGTTGTGGACGGTGGCGTCCTGCGCCGTCCACCGCTCGATCGACGTGATCTGGACGTGGGTGCCGGCGCCGGTCCGAAGCCACTGGCGCGGCTTCAGGTCCGTGGCATTGATCCACTTGCCCAGTTCGGGGACCCAGAAGGGGTGACCGTCGGTCGCGGTGACCTCAGCCGTCTTCGTACCCGACGTGCCATCGGTGTCGATCGTGATCTTGACCAGGTGCTTGAGGCCCTGGCCCTTGATCTCCGCCGTGACCTTCTCGATCCGGGTCTCCCCGGTCTTCGGGTCCGTCGCGACGATCTTGTCACCAGGCCTGACCTGCTCGATCGGCTTGGTGGAGCCGTCCGCCATCAGGACCTTGGTGCCGGGCGTGAAGCTGTTGTCCGGCGTCTTGCAGGAACCGCCGGAAGAACCGCCGTTGCTGCGAGAGGAAGCGCCCGAAGAGCCGCCGGACTTGGAGGTGCTGACCTTTCCACCGGCCTTGGCACCGCCTCCGCCGCCCTTGCCCTTGCCGGCCCCCGCCGCCGAGGACGCCTTCGGGGCCGCCTTCGCCTGGGCCTGCTTCTGGACCGGGTTGCCGGTCTTCTTTGTGGTGTTGACCGCCTTGTTGCTGGTGGTGTTGACCTTTTCGGCGGCCTTCTTCTTGGCCGCCTGGGCGGCCTTCTTGGCCCTTTCTATCGCCGCCTTCTTGGCGTTGAGCGCCGCCGCCTCGGCCGCCTTGGCGGCTCTGAGGACGGCTTCTGCCGCCGCTTTGGCCTTCTTGAACGCCTGAATGGCGTTGATCGTGCGGTCGACGGCCCTCAGGACGGACGGGATCTTGCCCAGCTTGGTCCACGGGATCGCCCCGATGATCAGGCTGCCGCAGGACCACATGTCACCACCGAAGCAGGACATGGCGTCGCTGAGACCGATGAAGTCGCTCAGGACGCTCCACGCGGCGGCGAGGATCACCGAGGTCAGGGACTTGCCCATGGTGGCCTGCGCCTGCGCGACCTGCGCCGGCGACAGGCCCGCGCCCACCAGTGCCGCCGCCCGCTCGGAAGCGGTCAGGCTGATGGACAGGCCCGACGGGTCGGAGTGCGTGACCGGGTTGTTGTGCGCGTACGCGTACCCGTTGGACTGCATCGGATCGTTCAGGTCGAGCACCGGGTCGGCGGACAAGAAGCGTCCCACCGCCGGGTCGTACAGACGGGCGCCGAGCGGCGTGTAGCCGGAGGCGTCGTTCGCCGCGCCCAGGAACCCCTTGTTCGCCTGGATGCCGGCCGCCAGGGAGGTGTTCCGCTGGTTGCCGAAGGGGTCCTGCTTGCGGATGCGGACCTGCTGGCCACCGCTGAGCGCGATCTCCGCGTACGGAGTCCCCTGGTGGTCCGCCGTGACGGCCAGCAGGCTCGGGTTGCCGGTGCTGGTGCCGTAGATCACGCGCACGATCGCGCCGCCGGGGGCGCTGTAGGTGCGCTGGCTGTTGAGCAGGACACCGTTCTTCTGGGTGGTGACCTCGGCCTCGCCCAGGTGCAGCGTGGCCTGCTTGCCCTTGATCGTCAGCAGTCGGCCGCCGTCGGGACCGTAGATGTGGCGGGTGTCGTCCTGCGGGGCCCAGAGCTGGGCGCCGGCGGTGCCGTTGCAGGCGGTCAGGACGACGGGCGTGCTGTTGGCCGAGTTGCCGTCCTTGACGGCCAGGCAGAGACCCGATTCGACGTGCGTCAGCTGACCCGCGGTGTTCCGCCTGACCTGCTGCGCGGTCGAGCCGTCGCACTTCTGGACCTGGACCGCCGAGCCCGCCGTGTTGGCCACCGGCCGGACGCACCAGTTGTCGTGGATCGCCAGCGTGCCCAGGTTGGGGTCGGGCTGCTTCTTGTCCGGGGATTCCGGGGTGGGGGTGAACTTCCAGTTCTGCGCCGCCGAGGCGTTGCAGACGAACAGCTGCACCGGCTGGCCGGCCGCGGCGATGCCGGACTTGAGGTCGAGGCACTTGTCGGCGAGACCCACGTAGGGCGTCTTGCCGCCGCTGCCCTGACCCGTGATCCGGTCGATCTGGCCGTCGTACGTCCAGCTCAGTTCCTGCGTGTCACCGTTCTGGACCGAGGTGACCGTCTTGGTCTCGCCGGTCAGCTCGTAGAGCCGCTCGGCCTCGGCCTTCACGGCCGCGCCGGCGGGGGTCGTGAAGTCCTTCGACACCTTGGCCAGCGTGCGCGGCTGGCTGCCGTCCGCCTTGCCGTAGGTGTAGGTGGTGACGGCGTTCTTGCCCGTCGTGCCCGTGGGGTTCTTCTCGGTCAGCTTGGTGCGGTTGCCGAGGAGGTCGTACTCGTACTCCTGCCAGTAGCCGGAGCCGTCCTTGCCGGCGCTGACGTCGGCCGCCACCGGGTCGGCGACGCAGGCTTCCTGGTTCGCGCCGGTCCAGGCCTTCTTGAGCTGGCCCAGCGGGTCGTACGAGAAGCACTGCCGTTCCTCGATGCCCTGGGAGTGCTCCTGGATCGAGGTGACGTTGCCCGCGGGGTCGTAGGTGTAGGAGCGCTTGGAGACCAGCACGCCGCCGACCAGCGAGGTGTCGCCGGTCTGCTCACGGTAGACCTGCTGGTCCTTGAGCTCTCCGCCGGCCTCGTCGAACGTGTTCTGGGTCCACACCCGGTACGGCTGCGCGCCCAGGGTCGAGCGCATGACCTGGCCGTACGGCGAGTAGACCGTTTCCGAGCCGTACCAGTCCTTGCCGGAGATCGAGAGCGGCAGGCCGTCCTGGTTGTAGCGGACGACGAGCTTCTCGGCGGCGAGGGCGCCGGCGGCGGGGAGGTCGGCCGACTCGAGCCGGCCGTTCTCGCCGTACTGGTAGCCGTACGTGTACGAGCTCTGCAGGCCCCAGGCGTCGGCGATCGACTGCGGCAGGCTCAGCGTCGTCGAGGTCGGCTGGTAGTCCTTGTCGTAGCCGTTGACCCGCTGCGTGTACGGCAGACCGTCGGTGTAGCGCGTCACCGAGGCCGGCAGGCCCTTGGCGCCGGGGACGGTGTCGTACGTGAAGTCGGACAGCAGCGTGCCGTCGGAGTCCTTCAGCCTCTGCTGCGTGGGGCGGGACAGCTTGTCGTAGGCGTTCCAGACGGTGACTTCCCGCGCGTTGGTGACGGTCAGCGGACGGTCGCGGTGGTCGTACTTCGTGACCGTCGTGCCCGAGTCGGGGTCCGTGGACGAGCTCAGCCGGCCGCGCCGGTCGAACTCCCACGACCACGGGTGGCTCGTGTCGGCGGAGGAGGTGGCCCCCACCATCTGGCCCCGCGCGTCGTACGTGTAACGCATCGACGTGAAGTTCTTGCGCGCGGCGTCGGTGTACGTGTCCACGCGGGAGGTGCGGCCGAGTGCGTCGGTGTAGATCCGGTACGAGGCGGAGCCCGCCGGGTTGATCACCGCGGACCAGTCCGCGCCGTACTCGTAGCGGGTGGCGCGTGCCGGGAACGCCGTCGAGGTCGCTCCGGCGGAGCCCGGGGCCTCGTACTTGAGGTAGGGCATCTCCTCCACGACGCGGCCGAGGCCGTCGTAGGTGTACTTGGTGATGTTGGGGACGAGCGTGTCGGCCTCCGGGACGAACAGCTCGCCCGCGCTGACCTTGTTGCTCAGGTAGGCGTTGTTGGTCTGGGCGATGTCACCGGAGCTGTTGTACAGCGTGTCCGTGACCAGCCAGCCGCGGCCTCCCGTCGCCTCCTCCTGCGCCTGGCGCTCACGGCCGAGGCCGTCGTAGATCGTGACGGAGGTCTCGATCCGGTCCTTCTCGCCCCGCGTGCGGGTGGTGACGTACGGGGGCGTGCGCCGCGGGTTGTCCGGGCTGATCGGGGGGATCGTGTAGACGGCTTCGAAGTCCGGCACCGCCGAGGTCGGGCGACCGGTGCCCCACGCCTTGACGAGGCGGCCCAGCGGGTCGTACTCGGCCTGGCTGACACGGCCGTTGACGTCCGTGGTCCTGATGCCCACGGACCGGCCCGGTTCGAGCTCCTGGACCTGCTCGTGTCCCAGGGGATTGCGCTCGGTGACCGTGAAGACCTGTCCCTCGGACGGTGTGTAGGTGATCGTCGAGGAGTTCTGGTCGGGGTCGGTGCGCTTGACGACCCGGCCGAGGGCGTCGAACTCGGTGGTGCCCTCGGACTGGAATCCGGTGCCCTCGGCGTTGATGGACCAGGTCTCGGTGGCCCGGCCGCGCGTGCCGGCGACGAGGGTGCCGTACTCGGCGTGGTCGTACGCCGTGCGCGTACCGCCGCTCAGGGTCTTCAGATCGCCGAAGCGGGCGTTCTCGCACGTGGTGGGCGAGGTGAGGGCCTGCTTGGTGAGACCGATGATGTTCTTGCCGGTCGCGTGCAGGTACTCGAGCCGGGTGCAGCTCTCGTCACCGGTCTTGCCGGTGTCGCCCAGGGACTCGACCAGCTCGGGCAGGCCGTTCCCGCTGTCGTAGGTCGTCCTGGTCTCGATGACGCGCTCGGGCCGTTTGTCGTCGCCCGTGCCGGAGGACTTGGTGTAGGAGACCGTCTTCGGTTCGGTGACGCGCCAGGCCCGGAGCGGGGTCAGGCCGTCGCCGCGGTCGCGCCTGGCGATCTCGGTGGCTTCGAGATGGGTGACGCTGCGGGTCAGCCAGTTCTCGTCCGGGTCCGTGGCACCGGCGTACGTGGCCTCTTCGGCGATGCGGCCGGCGAAGGCCTCTTCGTCCACTTCGGCGAGCTTTCCGCCGGTGACGCTCGTGACCGGGAATCCGGTGCCCATTCCCCGGTAGAAACGGGTCACGGTCTTGGTCCCGGGGGTGTCGGGACCAGGGGTGTCGGTGTCCGGTTCGGAGCCCTCGCCGCTGTCGGCTGCGGCCTTGGACCCGCCGGTGATCACCGTGGTCTGGGCGAAGCCGGCGAACTGGGAGTACGTGCGGGTGGACTTCTTGGTGAACTCGGCCTCGGCGAGCTTCCAGCCGGGCTCGTCGTACTGGTAGGTGGTCTTCGTCGAGTACGAACCGGGGGCGTTGGAGAGTTCCTCGACCGACTCCACGACGTACTTGTGGAACCAGTCGATCTCCTCACCCTCCGGGTCCGGGTGCCAGAACGCGGGGTAGCACAGCCGGGAGTTCTTCTTCAGCGCCTCGGTGTCCGTCTTGCCGGGCAGCCCCGCCCGGTTGGTGCAGCTGCTGTCGGGCGTCTTGTAGGTAACGACGGTCTCGCCGCCGTACTCGTTGATGACGCGTGCGATCCGCAGCCGGGAGAAGCCCGGCCGGTCCCCGTCCTCGACGCGGTTGGGCATGTCCTGGCTGTTGTGCTCGAAGCGCACCGCGTTGAGCTTCACGCTCGCGTCGGCGGCGCCCTTGCGCCCGTAGCCCGTGCGCTCGATCGACTCCAGCCACAGGGCGGTGTTCGGCCCCGTGGTGACGACGGGGAACTTCTGCGTCAGCTTGTACTCGTCGACCTCCTGCCGTGTCGCGACGCCCGGCAGGCGCTGCGAGGAGGTGGTGATCCGCTCCAGGCGCTTGCGGGACCAGAAGGAGGGGCCCATCTGCCAGCAGGACTTGCCGCCCTCGCACCGCAGGTCGGCCGGGGTGTCGTACCAGATGCGGTACTTCCCCGGGTCCTTGTGCTTGAAGTTCTCCTCGGAGCAGGTCAGCGCGCCCTCGTTGTAGCAGCGCTCGGCCACGGAGAAGGTGACGCGGGCCGGGGCCGGGGCGGAGAAGAGGTTGTCGTTGCGCTGGCCGTAGTCGATGTGGGACAGGTAGCCGTCACGGTGGTACGCGACCGGGGCCTTGCTGTTGAAGTTGCGCGCGTAGTGGTTCGTGTCGCGCTTCCACCACAACGACATGGCGTTGCCCTGGACGTCCTCGATGTAGTCGAGGTTCCAGCGCCATGCCTGGTCGCAGAAGGAGTTCTTCCAGTCGCCGGCCTTGTAGCAGGGCTCACCGGGGTGGTTGCCGTACACCGGCACCGCGAGGACGGAGTCCGTGTAGGGCTTGCCCTCGGTCCAGCCCGGCAGCTTGTTCAGGCCGAAGTGGTACTTGGTTCCGTCCTTGGTGGTGACGATCCAGTACTCGCCGTCCTTGTCCTTGATGTTCCCCGCGCCGGTGCGGGGGTCCAGGGACGTGTCCTTCTTCAGCTCGACCGTGGAGCCGTCGCCGTTGGCGGTGAACCACCGCTCCTTCACGGCGTCCCACACCAGCTCGGTGGTGGTGCCGCCCAGCGACAGGGTGGCGTTCTCCGAGCCGTAGCAGAGGTCCGCCGTACGGTGGGTGGCGTTGTTCGAGCCCGCCTTCTTGGAGTCCTGACGGCAGTTGGCGTAGGAACGGGTGATGGAGCCCGCGTTGTAGTCCCAGCCGTCACCGATCCACGACGCCTGGTTGTTCGTCGACGAGGTGCGGCCGTCCACGGACTGGGACGAGTACGCCAGGTTCACCTTCGGCATCAGGCCGCCGGCGACCTCGGGGATCTGCACCTGGTAGCCGTACGTGAACGCGCCGGACGAGGAGCCCGAGGACCACGAACCGGACGACAGCAGCGGGGCCGCGGTGAAGTCTCCGGAGGACGACGCCCCGGTGTCGCCCACGCCGACGGTCGAACTGCCGGACGTGGCGGCGGAGAGCGCGGCGGTACGGGCGGAGGCGCCGGTGGGCGCGGGAGCGGCCTCACCCGCCAGCAGCTTGCCGACCGGGAGGGTGCCGACGACGACCGTCCGGTCCGGTGCGCCCTTCTCGACGGTGGCCCCGACGGGGACGTCCTCGGCCGGCACCACCTTCACCGAGCTGGGGAGTCGCTCGACCGTGTCCGAGCCGTCCGTGCCGGTCATGGCGGTCGTACCGTCGTCGTCCCCGCACTCCCCCGTACCGTCGGCGGAGTAGGCGCAGTCGGGCAGCAGCATGATGCCGAAGCGCTCGGCGGCCTGGGGCCCGTAGAGGTCCTCGAACTCGCTGGGTTCGACGGCGAGCGTGACCTGAGCCGCGGGATCGGCGTCGGCCGGCGGGGTGACCTGCATGATCAGACCGGGGAATCCCGAGTTCTGGGAGACCTCGGGCGAGGCCAGGTCCACTTTCCACTCACCGGCCAGGGCCCCCGGGTCGACGCCTTCGGGCACGCCGAGGGAGACGGGCAGACCGTTGCTGACCTGAACCGTCTTCCCGGGCGGAGCCGTGCTCGGGTCGGCCGTGCCGGAGTTCTCCTTCCAGGGAGTGACAGCGGTCGGCGCATAGGGAATGACCAGCTTCTCCTCCGACGTGTCCAGCTCCTTCGGAGCCGTGGTGTCGGGTTCGAGCGGCACGTCCTCGGGAAGAGCGGGCAGCTTGATCCCGCTCGTGTCCTGGTCGCGGCTCATTCCGGGACCCGGCGCCGCCCACGCCTGCGCGCTCAGGCTCGTCACCGACAGGGTCGAGGACAGCAAAAGGACGGTCGCCGTGCGGCCGAACCGCCGACGCCGTCGTTGTGACTCCGTCATGGCTGGGCGTCCCCGCCCCAGCCATGACAGCGGACCTGAAGCACGCATACGCGTCGACTCCCACTGAGGCGAACCCAAAGAACAGATGAGGTGCGGAAACACCGAACGCGTGCCTGCTCCAGGCACACGTGTGTGCACCTTCCGTCACAGGCCCTACACGTTTCAACATCAAAAACCGGGGACACGGGGCAGTTCGGTGATCTTCGTCACGGAGGGATCGCCCTCCGACCGCCAGAAATGACGTGGGGTCAGACGAAACGCCCGTTCCGTTGCTTCACGCCGGTTAAGGGGTCCACCAAAGCCCCACGGCAAAACGAAGCGCCCATGAACACGGCATCCCAGAGGTCGACATAACGACCTCATAAAAAATTCATTTGTAGACATCGGGTGGTGATCGTGTGATCGTTTGCGCGCCTCTGCCCCGCGGTCCGCCGTCCGGGGCCGTCTGTGCTGTTCCCCCCTTTCCGCTTGGTCCCCACGGGAGTAGACCGCCGTGACCGCGCCCCGCCCGCTCAGCCCCTTCGTGCGCACGCGCACCCGGCTGGCCTGCACCCTCGGCCTAGTTCTGGCCGCCCTCACCGCTGCCCTGTTGCCCTGGTGGCAACCCGGCGGCCCCCCCACCGCCGGGGCGACGCCACCGGTCGAGGCGAAGCCCGCCGCGGTCGGCCCGCTCGACGAAGCGGCCGCCATGGCCCAGGCGCTGCGCACCGGGAAGGAGGTGCTCGTCGAGGCCGCGACCACGGCCACGGAGATGACCTGGGCTCTGCCCGACGGCCGGCTGCGCAGCCGGATCCACGCCCTGCCACAGCGGGCGAAGGACGCCGGGGGCCGCTGGGCACCCGTCGACAACAGGCTGGAGCGGACGAAGGAAGCGCCTCGCGGGCTCACCGTCCGGCCCGTGAACGGCGCCCTCCCCGTGCGGTTCTCCGGCGGGAGCGGTGACGCGTCCCGCGCGGACCGTTCCTTCGCCCGGGACGGACGGCCGGGCGACACCGTGCTGGCCGAAACGGACATCGGTGGCCACACCATCGCGTACACCTGGCCCGGAGCCCTGCCCGAGCCGGTCCTGGACGGTTCCCGCGCCCTCTACTCCGAGGTCCTGCCGGGCGTCGACCTGCTCCTGGTCGCCCGCCAGGAGGGCGGGTTCTCCCAGCTCCTCGTCGTCAAGACCCGTGAGGCCGCGCGGCAGCGGGCGCTGGAGACCGTCACGTACGGCCTGCGCTCGGCGACGGCCGTCTTCCAGTACGCGGAGGCCGGCCGGCTCGTGCGCATCCTGGACAAGGGCGGCAAGGAGGTCGGCTCGGTCCCCACACCGTTCGCATGGGACTCCAGCGGGCGCGTTCCCGGGTCCTCCGACCCCCTGCGCACGTCGACGGCCACCCCTTCCGACGTGCTGAGGCTCTCCGGCCTGACCGGCATCGAGCCCGGTGCCAAGCAGGCTCCCGTCCCCGTCCTGCTGGAAGGGGAGAACACCGGAGAGGCCCGCCTGCACCTGCGGGCGGCGGCCACGGGGCTGTTCACCGACGAGGACGTCCGCTTCCCCGTGTTCGTCGACCCGCCGATGAACACGGCCTGGCAAGCGTGGACGACCGCCTACCGGCCGTACCCGAACACCAGCTTCCACAACGGCACCAACTTCGGTTCCGGCACCTCCGACGCCCGCGTGGGTTACGAGAAGCAGACCGGTGGTCTGGGCCGCTCCTTCTGGCGCATGAGGCTGGAGAAGATCGCGGGCTCCACGATCCACTCGGCCTCCTTCAAGCTCCTGAACAACCACGCGTGGTCGTGTGACGCACGCGAGTTCCAGCTCTACCTGACCGGTGGCATCTCCACCAGCACGACCTGGAACGCCCAGCCGAGCTGGGCCGACCTCCTCCAGAAGAAGTCCTTCGCCCACGGCAACATCGACCACGGCTGCAAGGACGAGTACGAGGCCTTCGACACCGCCGGGGTGAAGGCCGCCCTCCAGAAGGCCGCCACCAGCCGCTGGGGGAACATCACCTTCGGCCTGCGCGCCACCAACGAGGGCGACACCCAGACCTGGCGCAAGTTCCGGGCCACCTCGGCGGCGCTCGAGGTGGAGTACAACCACCTCCCGGCCGAACCGACCGGCGGCACGAGCTCACCGGGCAACGCGTGTGCGGCCACTCCGGCCGCCCCCCGGGCCATCGGAACGACGAGCGTCACCCTGACGGCGAACGCGAAGGACCTCGACAACGACCTGAAGCAACTCCGCTTCCGCGTCACCCAGGTCGGCGGTGCCCAGCGCGACTACATGGGGACCACGAACTCCGCCGGCACCGCCTCCGTGCTCGTCACGGGCCTGGTGAACGGGGCCACCTACACCTGGATCGTGCGGGCCGAGGACTCCTCGTCCCCCCAGGGACTCTCGTCCTGGTATCCCGCGGGTGACGCCGTCTGCCGTCTCAGCATCGACACGACCGCGCCCCAGGCCCCCGACGTCACGAGCACCGACTTCCCGGCGGCCACCAGCGACGGCCAGACCTGGGCGAAGGTCAAGTTCGGCGAAAAGGGCACCATCACCTTCTCCTCCCCGGGCGCCGTGAAGTTCCGGTACAGCTTCGAAGGCGTGGGGTCCAATGAGGTGAACGCGACCAACGGGGCCGCGACGGTGAAGGACCTGGCCCCGCCGCACTCCGGTCCGAACGGCCTCCAGGTCTTCGCGCTCGACGCGGTGGGCAACGTGAGCCGGCGCACGGACCACGCCTTCTACGTCCGGCCCCGCGACAAGGGCGACGGACCGGGCGACGTCGGCGGGGACGACATGGTCGACCTGCTCATCATCAACGCGGAGGGCAACCTGGAGTCCCTGTCCGGTGGCAAGGGGGGCGAGCTGTACCAGGGCATGCCCGGCTCCTACGTCCTCAGGCCCGACGCCGAGAACCCCGAACTGCTCAAGGCCGTGTCGCCGCCGCCCGGCCACTGGTACGACGCCGCCACCGGCAAGACCGCGCTGATCAGCCACTACGCCGACGTCTACCCCGGTGACGGCAGCACCGACCTGTTCTCCGTCGCGCCGAACGGCACCTTCTGGCTCTACCCGGGCGACGGGTACGGCTCCTTCGACGCGGAGAAGAGGATCGACATCCGGCTGCCCGCGGGTGCTCCGGCACCCTCGACCTGGACGCAGATGAAGGCGGTCGGGGACATCACCGGCGACAAGCTGACCGACGTCGTCGTACGCGCGGGCGCGGACTTCTGGATCCTGTCCGGTTACACCGGCGCCACGTTCCACACGGCCACCCGGATGAGCGGCGAGAACTGGAGCAGGCGCGAGATCGTGCAGCTCGCCGACATCGACCTGGACGGCACTCCCGACCTGCTGTGGCGGGACGTGGACACCGGCGTCATGAACATCCGGCACGGCAAGCCCGGCAGCGTCGCGGGCGGCATCAACTTCGCCTCGCTGATGACCTCGGCCGCCTCCCGTCAGGGCGACGTCCTGTACGGCACCGGCTGGACCCAGAGCAATGTCTCCGCCGTCATCGGCGTCCCCGACATGTCCAGGGAACTGGTTCCCGAGTCGGCGAACGTCCCCGACCTCTGGATCCGGGACGGGGCGACCGGGAACGTCCGCGTCTACTACCCGTCCAGGACCAACACCAACGGTGCGGTCAAGACGGTCCTCGCCGTGGACTGGAAGGGCGTCCGGGCTTTCGGGTGAACCACGCACCCGTGCGCGCACACGGGCGAGCCCCGGCCGGAGCCCCTTCCGGCCGGGGCTCGCCCGTACCGGTCCCAGGTCCGGGGTGGACACGGCCCCGCCCCACAGGGCGTCCGGGGGGCCGGGCGGTCGCGCGGTGCGCGGGCCGGGACGCCGGGGAACCGGGTGCGTCCCCGGGGCCGAGCGGAGTCCCGCGTACCACGTGGCGATCACCGCCGGTACGTGCGCGCTCGTGCCGGGTCCGGCGACGAGGAGGCGGCCGCCGGCCCGGACCAGGCCCGTGCGACCGCCGGGCAGGGCCGGCCGGCTCCGGGGCTCTTCGCGGCGGTCCGCCGAGCCGGGCAGGGCGCCCGTCACCCGTCACCCGTCCGGAGGTCAGTCCTTCTCCCGGTTCGAGTTGAGGCGGGACTTCACGTCGTCCGGGGGCAGGAACCTCGACCAGCGTTCGGGGAACTCGGAGGGCATGTCCGGGTCGTCCTCGTCCACGTCCTCGGCCTCGGCCCGGACCCGGGCGACGAGTTCCGCCGCCTGGGCGGCGCGGGCCCGTTCGTTGGCCTCGCGGGCGGCGGCGGTGGCGACGGAGGGCCAGACGCGGTCGATGGCGGCGTTCACGGCGGCGCCGACGAGGACGGCGAAGGCGGAGACGCCGATCCAGAGGAGGACGGCGATGGGCGCGGCGAGGGAGCCGTAGATGGTCGGCCCCTCGACCTGGCTGGTGAGGTAGATGCGCAGCAGGAAGCTGCCGAGGACCCACATCGCGAGCGCGACGAGGGCGCCGGGGATGTCCTCGATCCACGGTGACCGTACGGGCACGGACACGTGGTACAGCGTGGTGAGGAAGGCGATGCTGAGGAGGATGACGGCCGGCCAGTACAGGACGGAGACGACCTCCGTGCTCCAGGGGAGGAGTTCGACGACCCGGTCCGGGCCGACGACGGCGAGGGGCAGGACGACGGCGCCGATGACCAGGGCCACGATGTAGAGCAGGAAGGCGAGGAGCCGGGTCTTCACGATGCCGCGGTGCCCGTCGAGGCCGTACATGACGGTGATGGTGTCGATGAAGACGTTCACCGCGCGGGAGCCGGACCAGAGGGCGATGGCGAAGCCGAGGGAGATCAGGTCGGGCCGTTTGCCGCGGGTGACGTCGTCCAGGACCGGTTTGGCGATCTCCTCGACGCCCCGGTCGGAGAGGACGGTTCCGGCGGCGCGGAGGATGTTCTCCTGGATGCTGGTGACGGTGTCGGTGTTGGTCCAGTCGTCGGCGTAGCCCAGGAGGGCGATCAGGCCGAGGAGCAGGGGCGGCAGGGACAGCAGGGTGAAGAACGCGGCTTCGGCGGCGAGGCCGAGGATGCGGTACTCGACGCACGAGTTGACGGTGTCCTTGAGGAGCAGCCAGACCATCTTCCGCTTCGAGACGTTGCGGTAGAGGACACGGGCGCGGTGGAGCTTGCTCCAGGGCCGCCGCTCGGGTCGT
This sequence comes from Streptomyces sp. NPDC014907, assembly GCF_055562975.1. Classification (NCBI taxonomy): domain Bacteria; kingdom Bacillati; phylum Actinomycetota; class Actinomycetes; order Kitasatosporales; family Streptomycetaceae; genus Streptomyces; species Streptomyces sp. NPDC014907. Next base: position 181,175 of record NZ_JBVHEG010000010.1, read on the forward strand.
TCGGGTGTTTCTCTTGCTGCCTGCACCTGCTTACCGTATCCGCATGGCACGGAGCACCCACACAGTGACCAACCAGCCCCCGCCCCTCGTGGGGTACGACGTCTTCACGGGGGACCGGGCCCTGGTCGAGGCGGTCGAGCGGCACCTCGGCCCGGACCTGCTCGGGGAGGCGCGCGAGGAGCTGGCGCTGCTCGGCCGGGCGACGGGCTCGGAGCAGGTGCGGGAGTGGGGCGAACAGGCGAACGAGAACCCGCCGCGGCTGCGGACCCACGACCGGTACGGCAACCGGGTGGACGAGGTCCGCTTCCATCCGGCCTGGCACCGCCTCCTGGGGCGTTCCGTGTCGGCCGGGCTCACGGACGCGTGGGGCCGTCCGGGCGGTCACGTGCGGCGGGCCGCCGGGTTCCTGGTGGCGACGCAGGCGGAGGCGGGGCACGGCTGTCCGCTGTCGACGACGCACGCGGCGGTGCCCGCGCTGCGCGTCGAGCCGGAGCTCGCGGAGGTCTGGGAGCCCGCGGCCCGGTCGCACGTGTACGAACGGGCGCTGCTGCCGGTCGCGGAGAAGCCGGGCGCGCTGCTCGGCATGGCGACGACGGAGAAGCAGGGCGGCAGCGACGTGCGGGCGCCCACGACGGAGGCGCGTCCGCTGGCCGTGGACGGCGAGTACGTCCTGACCGGGCACAAGTGGTTCTGTTCGGCGCCGATGTCGGACGCCTTCCTGGTCCTGGCAAGGGCCCCGGCGGGCCCGACGTGCTTCCTGGTGCCCCGGGTGCTCGCGGACGGCTCGCGCAACGCCTTCGCGATCCAGCGCCTCAAGGACAAGCTGGGCAACCGGTCGAACGCCTCCGCCGAGGTGGAGTTCGACGGGACGACGTGGGCGCGCCGGATCGGCGAGGAGGGGCGCGGGGTCCGTACGGTCATGGGGGCGGTGGCGGCGGCCCGGCTCGACTGCGTGCTCGGTTCGGCGGCGCTGATGCGGCAGGCGGTGGCGCAGGCCGTGCACCACTGCGCGTACCGGAGCGCCTTCGGCGGGCCGCTGATCGGGAAGCCGCTGATGCGGAACGTGCTCGCGGACCTGGCGCTGGAGTCGGAGGCGGCGACGGTCCTGGGGATGCGGCTCGCGGCGGCGTACGACGCGGTGGACGCGGCCGGGGAGGGCGCCGCGCGGGAGCGGGCGCTGCTGCGGATCGCGGTGCCGGTGGCGAAGTACTGGGTGACGAAGCGGTGCACGCCGGTGGTGACCGAGGCGCTCGAATGCCTGGGCGGCAACGGGTACGTGGAGGAGTCGGGGATGCCCCGGCTGCTGCGCGAGTCGCCGCTCCACTCGGTCGGGGAGGGTTCGGGGAACGTGCAGGCCCTCGACGTGGTGCGGGTGCTGCGGACCGAGCCGGCCGCGCTCGACGCCTTCCTCCGGGAGGTCGGGGCGGCGCGGGGCGCGGACCACCGGCTCGACCGGGCGGTCCGGGGGCTGCTCACCGAGCTGGCGGACCTGGAGGGGATCGAGGCGCGGGCGCGGCGGCTCGCGGAGCGGATGGCGCTCGTGCTCCAGGGCGCGCTGCTCGCGCGGTGGGCCCCGCCGGAGGTGGCGGACGCGTTCTGCGCGGGGCGTCTGGGCGGGGACGGCGGCTCGGCCTTCGGGACGCTGCCGCACACGCTGGATCTGGGGGCGGTGGTGGAGCGGGCGCGGGTGGAGATCTGAGGGGCGCGGGCGGAGGCCCGAGGGGCGCGGCACGCGCCCGGGAAGCCGTGCCGGGCGCCGGGGGGGCGGGGCGGGCGGGCCGCCTCGACCCCGGGGGGGAAGCCGCGCCCGGGCAGGCCCGGCGGGCCCGCGGCCGTCACTCCGCGGGTCGGCCGTGCCGCGCGCGCCAGGGGTGGGCCCGTCGGGGCCGGCGCGCGCGGAAGAGCGGGGGTGGTGCTGCGCCGACACGGCACCACCCGCCGCTCGCACCACCCTCGTTCAGGGGGCGGCCGGCGGCGAGAGTTGCACGGGGTTGCAGGATTGCCCGAACCGGGTCTCGACGGACGGTCCCGGACGGCACGATGGGCACGACGTCCGGGGCGTCCGCCCCGGACGGGTGGGAGAGACCGATGGAGAACACGCGGCTCGACATGCGGCGGCTGGCCGCCATGGACTCCGCCCGGGCCACCAGGCTGCTGCACCGGGTGCGGGAGGAGACGCTGGCGGGCCGGACGCCTCCGGTGGCGCCCCGGCCGGTCATCGGCGCGTCCTGGCGGCGGATGGCCCGGCTCGGTATCGATCCGGACCGGGGGACGAGCAGCGTGCTGCTCCACCGGGACGAGCTGGAGGAGCGGCGCAGGACCACGCTCCTCGCCGAGGTGATGGGGACGCTCACCCGGGGTCTCGCCGGCATCGCCGACGCGTCCCTGCAGATCATGGTGGTGACCGACGAGCAGGGCAGGGTGCTGTGGCGGCACGGGAACGCCGGGGTGCTGCGGCGGGCGAACGGCATCTGTCTGGAGGAGGGCGCGGCCTGGGCCGAGCACGCGACCGGCACCAACGCGGTCGGTACGGCGCTCGCCCTGGGCCGGGCGGTGCAGGTGCACTCCGCCGAGCACTACCTGCACACCCTGCACAGCTGGACCTGCGCCGCGGTGCCCGTGCGCGACCCGCGCGACCGGCGGCTCCTGGGAATCCTGGACGTGAGCGGTCCGGCGTCGACCTTCCATCCGGCGATGCCGGCCCTGGTCGGTTCGGTGGCGCAGCTCGCCGAGGCCGAGCTGCGGGAGCGGCACCGCCGTTCGGTCGAGCGGCTGCGGGCGGTGGCCGCGCCCGTCCTGTGCCGGGTGGGCGGCCGGGCCGTGGCGGTGGACGCGTACGGCTGGACGGCGGCGGTGACCGGGCTCGCGCCGGTGGACCGCGTTCCGCTGCCCAAGTCCTTCGGGGCCGGGCGGGTCTGGCTCCCCTCGCTCGGCGTGTGCGCGGTGGAACCGCTGCCGGGGGGCTGGCTGCTGCGGGTGGAGGAGGGGGCCCGGCCCGGGGAGCCGGACGCGGAGGGGGCGCACCGGGTGGTGCTGGACCTGAGCCGGCCGCGTCACTGGACGGTGTCCGTGTCGGGGCCGGCGGGCGGCTGGCAGCAGGAGCTGAGTCCCCGGCACGCCGAGCTGCTCTACGTCCTGGCGCTGCACCGGGACGGGAGGACGGCGGCGGAGCTGGCGGAGGGCGTGTTCGGGGACCGTACGAGGACGGTGACCGTGCGGGCCGAGATGTCCCGGGTGCGCCGGACGCTGGCCGGGGTGCTGGCCCACCGGCCGTACCGCTTCCGCGAGGAGGTGGTCGTGGAGGTCCTGCGTCCGGAGTGCCCCGCGGACCTGCTGCCGCATTCGACGGCGCCGGCGGTGCGGGCCGGGTCCGCCGGGTAGCCCTGCCCCCCGGTGCCCCGTGTCCACCATGCGGACAGTCGTCTTCCGGTGGGTTTCCGTCCCCCGGGGCCGCTCTGGGAATCCGGCTCTCCGCATGATGCGATGAGCCCATGAGCATCACTCTCACCACCTGGTCACTCGAACAGACCTCCCCGTCCGACCTGCGTCCCGCCGCCCCGCCGGAGGGCGACGTGGCGGTCCGGCGCGCCGAGGTGCCGTCGGCGGAGTTCAGCCGCTTCCTCTACACCGCCGTCGGCGGCGACATCCACTGGTCCGACCGCCTGTCGCTGACGTACAAGGAGTGGCAGGAGATCGCGGAGAGGCCGGGGAGCGAGATCTGGGTGGCGTACGAGAGGGGGACGCCGGCCGGTTACGTCGAGCTGGAGGCCCAGGCCGACGGCGTGGTGGAGATCGTGTACTTCGGCCTGATCCCGGCCTTCCGGGGCCGGCGGATCGGCGGCCACCTCCTCTCGTACGGGACGGCCCGCGCCTGGGACCTGGCCGACCGGTGGCCGGGGCGGGAGGCCACGAGGCGCGTCTGGCTGCACACCTGCTCGCTCGACGGGCCGCACGCCATGGCCAATTACGAGCGGCGCGGCTTCCGGTTGTTCGACACCCGGGTGGAGGAGGCCGAGGAGGGCGCGACGCCCGGCCCGTGGCCCGGCGCCCACGCCTGATCCGGATCGCGGGGGGCCGGGAGGGCCCCTCCATGTGACCCACGCCACATCATCTCGTAGGACGAGACGACAATGTCCATATCATGGACGATGGTGGACTGGGTCCAAAGTCCCGTGACACGCTTTCGCCATGTCCGGAACTGGAATTGCCTTGGTGAGTCGGCGACACGTCGACCTCGGCCGCATGTCCAGCGCCATCTGTCCGGCGCGCTGAGAGAACCAGCACCGCCGCGACCGCCTTTTCACCCGACTCTGCCCCACCCTGCTGCGCACTGCCGCGCCACCCTCTGACCCGAGCGCGAGTGTGCAGGTCAGAGCCGCCCTCCCGCAGTCCCGAAGGACAAGACGCCATGGCCGCCACCCCGGAAAACCCCATTCCCGCCGCCGCCCGCCGCAAGGCCGGGCGCCACCGTGGCGAGGGACAGTGGGCCGTGGGGCACTTCACTCCCCTCAACGGCAATGAGCAGTTCAAGAAGGACGACGACGGTCTCAACGTGCGGACACGCATTGAGACGGTCTACTCGAAGCGCGGTTTCGACTCCATCGACCCCAACGACCTGCGCGGACGCATGCGCTGGTGGGGCCTCTACACCCAGCGCAAGCAGGGTCTGGACGGCACCAAGACGGGCGTCCTGGAGCCGGAGGAGCTGGACGACGAGTACTTCATGCTCCGCGTCCGCATCGACGGCGGCCGTCTGACCACCGAGCAGCTCCGGGTGATCGGCGAGGTCTCCGAGGAGTTCGCCCGGGGCACGGCCGACATCACGGACCGGCAGAACGTCCAGTACCACTGGATCCGCATCGAGGACGTCCCCGAGATCTGGAACCGCCTGGAGGCGGTCGGCCTGTCCACCACCGAGGCCTGCGGCGACACCCCGCGCACCATCCTCGGCTCCCCCGTCGCCGGCATCGCCGCCGACGAGATCGTCGACGGCACGCCCGCCGTCGAGGAGATCCACCGCCGGATCGTCGGCAACAAGGACTTCTCCAACCTGCCCCGCAAGTTCAAGACGGCGGTCTCCGGTTCGCCGCTGCTCGACGTGGCGCACGAGATCAACGACGTCGCCTTCGTCGGCGTGCGCCACCCCGAGCACGGCCCCGGCTTCGACGTGTGGGTCGGCGGCGGCCTGTCCACCAACCCGAAGCTCGGCGTCCGCCTCGGCGCCTGGGTCCCCCTCGACGAGGTCGCCGACGTCCACGAGGGCGTCATCTCGATCTTCCGCGACTACGGCTACCGGCGGCTGCGCAACCGCGCCCGCCTGAAGTTCCTCGTCGCCGACTGGGGCCCGGAGAAGTTCCGGCAGGTCCTGGAGGACGAGTACCTGAAGCGGAAGCTGACGGACGGTCCGGCCCCCGAGGAGCCCGCCGGCCGCTGGCGCGACCACGTCGGCGTCCACCGGCAGAAGGACGGCCGGTTCTACGTCGGCTTCGCCCCCCGCGTCGGCCGCGTGGACGGCGCCACCCTGACGAAGATCGCCGCCGCCGCCGAGGCGCACGGCTCCGGCCGGGTCCGCACCACCGCCGAGCAGAAGATGCTCGTCCTCGACGTCGAGGAGGCACAGGTCGAGTCGCTGGTCGCCGCCCTGGAGGCGCTGGACCTGCGGGTCACCCCCTCGCCCTTCCGGCGCGGCACGATGGCCTGCACCGGCATCGAGTTCTGCAAGCTGGCCATCGTCGAGACCAAGGGCCGCGGCTCCTCCCTGATGGACGAACTGGAGCGCCGCCTCCCGGAGTTCGACGAGCCGCTGACCATCAACATCAACGGGTGCCCGAACGCCTGCGCCCGCATCCAGGTCGCGGACATCGGCCTCAAGGGCCAGCTCGTCCTGGACGACGAGGGCAACCGCGTCGAGGGCTACCAGGTGCACCTGGGCGGCGCGCTCGGCCTGGAGGCCGGGTTCGGCCGCAAGGTCCGCGGCCTCAAGGTCACCGCGGCCGGGCTCCCGGACTACGTGGAGCGGGTTCTCCGGCGGTTCCAGGCGGAGCGCGAGACCGGCGAGCGCTTCGCGTCCTGGGCGGCCCGCGCCTCCGAGGAGGCCCTGTCGTGAGCGAGCGCGCGGCCCCGTTCCACTGCCCCTACTGCGGCGACGAGGACCTGCGTCCCCACGAGCGGGGACACGGCACCTGGGAATGCGCCGCGTGCGGCCGGGCCTTCCAGCTGAAGTTCCTGGGGTTGCTCGCCCCGGGAACCCCGGGCAACGCTCCTGGACGGGAAGAGGCATGACGAACGATCGGGAAAACGCCGCTGCCGGCCTGAGGGCACTCGCCGAGCGGGCCGGCCGCGAGCTGGAGGACGCCTCCGCGACCGAGATCCTCCGGTGGGCCGTCGACACCTTCGGCGAGCGCTTCTGCGTCACCTCCTCCATGGAGGACGCGGTCGTCGCCCACCTCGCCTCCCGGGTCCGGCCCGGCGTGGACGTCGTCTTCCTCGACACCGGCTACCACTTCGAGGAGACCATCGGCACCCGTGACGCCGTGGACGCCGTCATGGACGTCCGCGTCATCACCCTGACCCCGCGGCAGACCGTGGCCGAGCAGGACGCCGAGTACGGCCCGAAGCTGCACGACCGCGACCCCGACCGGTGCTGCGCGCTGCGCAAGGTCGCCCCCCTCGAAGAGGGCCTGACCGCGTACAGCGCGTGGGCCACCGGCCTGCGCCGCGACGAGTCCCCGACCCGGGCGGACACCCCGGTCGTCGGCTGGGACGAGAAGCGCCGCAAGGTCAAGGTCTCCCCCATCGCCCGCTGGACCCAGGACGACGTCGACGCGTACGTCGCGGAGCACGGCGTCCTCACCAACCCGCTCCTCATGGACGGGTACGCCTCCGTCGGCTGCGCCCCCTGCACCCGCCGCGTCCTGGAGGGCGAGGACGCCCGCGCCGGACGCTGGGCGGGCCGCGCCAAGACCGAGTGCGGGCTGCACGGCTGATGACCACCACCCCCCGTCCCCCTTCACAGACCTCCCGGGAGAACCACGTGACCGGTGCCACCATCTGGCTCACCGGCCTGCCGAGCGCCGGCAAGACCACGATCGCGTACGAGCTGGCCGGACGGCTGCGCGGCGAGGGCCACCGCGTCGAGGTCCTCGACGGCGACGAGATCCGCGAGTTCCTCTCGGCGGGCCTCGGCTTCACCCGCGAGGACCGGCACACCAACGTCCAGCGGATCGGCTTCGTCGCCGAACTGCTCGCCTCGCACGGCGTGAAGGTCCTGGTGCCGGTCATCGCCCCGTACGCCGACAGCCGCGAGGCCGTCCGCAAGCGGCACGCGGCCGCGGGCACCCCCTACGTCGAGGTCCACGTGGCCACCCCCCTGGAGGTCTGCTCCGCCCGCGACGTGAAGGGCCTGTACGCCCGGCAGGCGGCGGGCGAGATCAGCGGGCTCACCGGGGTGGACGACCCGTACGAGGCCCCCGAGGCGCCCGACCTGCGGATCGAGTCCCAGGACCAGACCGTGCGGGAGTCCGCGGCACGGCTCCACGCGCTGCTCACCGAGAAGGGTCTGCTGTGACCACCACTGTCGCCCACGTCCACGGCACCACGGACACGCCGTTCGCGCTGTCGCACCTGGACTCGCTGGAGTCCGAGGCGGTGCACATCTTCCGCGAGGTGGCGGGGGAGTTCGAGCGGCCGGTGATCCTGTTCTCCGGCGGCAAGGACTCCATCGTCATGCTGCACCTGGCCCTGAAGGCGTTCGCGCCCGCGCCGGTGCCGTTCACGCTCCTGCACGTCGACACCGGGCACAACTTCCCCGAGGTTATCGAGTACCGCGACCGCACGGTCGCCCGGCACGGGCTGCGGCTGCACGTCGCCTCGGTGCAGGAGTACATCGACGCCGGGAAGCTCCGCGAGCGCCCCGACGGCACCCGCAACCCGCTGCAGACCGTGCCGCTGACCGAGGCCATCCAGGAGCACCGCTTCGACGCGGTCTTCGGCGGCGGCCGGCGCGACGAGGAGAAGGCCCGCGCCAAGGAGCGGGTGTTCTCGCTGCGCGACGAGTTCTCCCAGTGGGACCCGCGCCGCCAGCGCCCCGAGCTGTGGCAGCTCTACAACGGCCGGCACGCCCCCGGCGAGCACGTCCGCGTCTTCCCGCTGTCCAACTGGACCGAGCTGGACGTGTGGCAGTACATCCAGCGCGAGGGGATCGAGCTGCCGGAGATCTACTTCGCGCACGAGCGCGAGGTGTTCGCCCGCGACGGCATGTGGCTGACGGCGGGCGAGTGGGGCGGCCCGAAGGAGACGGAGACGGTCGAGACCCGGCTGGTCCGCTACCGGACGGTCGGCGACATGTCCTGCACCGGGGCGGTCGACTCCGACGCCGCCACCCTCGACGCGGTGATCGCCGAGATCGCCGCGTCCCGGCTCACCGAACGGGGCGCCACCCGGGCCGACGACAAACTCTCCGAGGCCGCGATGGAAGACCGCAAGCGCGAAGGGTACTTCTAATGAGCACGTCCACCGAGCAGCCCGCCGGCCCGACGGCGGCCGCCACCCTGCTGCGCTTCGCCACCGCCGGCTCCGTCGACGACGGCAAGTCCACCCTGGTGGGCCGGCTCCTGCACGACTCCAAGTCGGTCCTCGCCGACCAGCTGGAGGCCGTGGAGCACGCCTCGCGCTCCCGGGGCCAGGAGGCGCCCGACCTGGCGCTGCTCACCGACGGCCTGCGGGCCGAGCGGGAGCAGGGCATCACCATCGACGTGGCCTACCGCTACTTCGCCACGTCCCGGCGCCGCTTCATCCTCGCGGACACCCCCGGGCACGTGCAGTACACCCGGAACATGGTCACCGGCGCCTCCACCGCCGAACTGGCCGTGGTCCTGGTCGACGCGCGCAACGGCGTGGTGGAGCAGACCCGCCGGCACGCCGCCGTCGCGGCCCTGCTCCGCGTCCCGCACGTGGTCCTGGCCGTGAACAAGATGGACCTCGTCGACTACGCCGAGCCCGTCTTCGCCGCGATCGCCGAGGAGTTCACCGCGTACGCCTCCGGGCTGGGCGTCCCGGGCTGGGGGCCCGGGGGGAACTCCCAGGAGAAGTGGTGCACCGCGATCCCGATCTCGGCGCTCGCCGGCGACAACGTCGTGGAACCGTCGGCCAACATGGACTGGTACGGCGGCCCGACGGTCCTGGAACACCTGGAGACGGTGCCGGTCAGCCACGACCTGACGTCCTGCCACGCCCGGTTCCCGGTGCAGTACGTGATCCGGCCGCAGACCGCCGAGCACCCCGACTACCGGGGCTACGCCGGGCAGATCGCCGCCGGCGCCTTCCGGGTCGGCGAGGAGGTCGTCGTCCTGCCGTCGGGAAGGACCTCCACGATCACGGCGATCGACGCGCTCGGCACCGGCCTCGGGTCGGACACGGCCGTCGACGTCGCGTGGGCGCCGCAGTCGGTGACGATCCGGCTCGCGGACGACATCGACATCTCGCGCGGCGACCTGCTCGCCCCGGCCGGTGACGCCCCCGCCACCAGCCAGGACGTGGAGGCGACCGTCTGCCACGTGGCGGACCGGCCGCTCGTGGTCGGCCAGCGGGTCCTGCTCAAGCACACCACCCGCACGGTCAAGGCGATCGTCAGGGACATCCCCTCGCGGCTGACCCTGGACGACCTCTCCCAGCACCCGGCCCCCGGGCAGCTGGTCGCCAACGACATCGGCCGGGTCGTGGTCCGCACGGCCGAACCGCTCGCGCTCGACGCGTACGCGGACTCCCGCCGCACCGGCTCGTTCCTGCTGATCGACCCGGCGGACGGCACCACCCTCGCGGCCGGCATGGCGGGCGAGGCCTTCGCCGCGGCCGGGGCCCCGGCCGCGGCGGACGAGGAAGAAGGGTGGGACTTCTGACATGGGCGAGAACGCCTACGCCACCTTCGCGAAGGAGGGCGGCCGGGTGGGCTCCGGCGCCCTCGGCTCGGGCATGGGAGGCGTCGCGCGATGTGCGTGCTGACCTCGGCGCACCGCGCCACCGGTACGACCCGGCTCCACCCGCTCCACCCCGAACGACACAAACGCAGACTTCGCAGAAGCTGAATCGAGGGGAACACCTCCCGTGCCTGCCACCACCCGTACCACCCTGCGCCGCGGCCTGACCGCCGCCGCCGTCCTGCCGCTCCTGATCGGCGCGCTCGCCTCCTGCGGCTACGGCTCCGGCGCGAAGAAGGACGACTCGCCGGAGAAGGCCGCGGTCACGCCCGGCGCGAAGAAGCTCTCCGCCCCCGAGGTCCGGCTCGGGTACTTCCCCAACCTGACGCACGCCACCGCGCTGATCGGCGTCCAGGACGGCCTGATCCAGCGGGAGCTGGGCGGCACGGTCCTGAAGCCGCAGACCTTCAACGCCGGTCCCTCCGAGATCGAGGCGCTCAACGGCGGCTCCCTGGACATCGGCTTCATCGGCCCCTCGCCCTCCATCAACGCCTACGTCAAGTCCAAGGGGCGGAACCTGCGGATCATCTCCGGCTCCGCCTCCGGCGGCGTGAAGCTGGTCGTGAACCCGGACCGGATCAAGACCCTCGACGACGTCAGGGGCAAGAGGATCGCCACCCCGCAGAAGGGGAACACGCAGGACGTCGCGCTGCTCAACTGGATCTCCGGGAAGGGCTGGAAGGTCGACCCGGAATCCGGCAAGGGCGACGTCTCGGTCGTCCGCACCGACAACAAGGTGACCCCGGACGCCTTCAAGTCCGGCTCGATCGACGGGGCCTGGGTGCCCGAGCCGACCGCGTCGAAGCTGGTCTCCCAGGGCGGCTCCGTCCTCCTCGACGAGACCTCCCTGTGGCCCGACAAGAAGTTCGTGATCACGAACGTCATCGTGTCGCAGAAGTTCCTCACGGAGCACCCGGACGTCGTCGAGGCCGTGCTCAAGGGGACGGTGAAGACCAACGAGTGGATCAACGCCAACCCGGACAGGGCCAAGGCGTCGGCCAACGCGGCGCTGAAGGCCCTCGGCGGCAAGGCCCTGCCCGGCAAGGTCATCGACCCGGCGTGGCCGAGCATCACGCTCACCGACGACCCGCTGGCCGCGACGCTGAGGACCCAGTCCGAGTGGGCGGTCGCGGCCGGGCTCATCAAGCAGCCCGACCTGTCCGGCATCTACGACCTGACGCTCCTCAACAAGGTGCTGAAGGCCGCCGGCAGGCCCGTGGTCTCCGACGCCGGCCTCGGCGTCAAGTAACCGACGGCGAACCCACGAACCCCAGGAGGTGACGACCATGGCCACGACGCTCGCCAAGGCCCCCGAGGACATCGCGGCGGAGCACGCGCACGCCGCCCGGATCGAGCACGTCTCGAAGTCCTTCCCCGGACCGGCCGGTGCCCAGCTCGTCCTGGACGACGTCAGTCTCGACGTCGCGCCCGGCGAGTTCGTCACCCTCCTGGGGGCATCGGGGTGCGGCAAGTCCACCCTGCTGAACCTGGTGGCCGGGCTCGACCGGCCGTCCCAGGGGTCCATCGTGACCCCGGGCGGCCGGCCCGCCCTGATGTTCCAGGAGCACGCCCTCTTCCCGTGGCTGACCGCGGGAAAGAACATCGAACTGGCCCTGCGGCTGCGCGGGGTGCCCCGGGCCGGGCGCCGGGCGGAGGCGGAACGGCTGCTCGAACTGGTCCGGCTCGGCGGCGCGTACGGCAAGCGGGTGCACGAGCTGTCCGGCGGCATGCGCCAGCGCGTGGCGCTGGCGCGCGCGCTGGCCCAGGACAGCCGGCTGCTGCTGATGGACGAGCCGTTCGCGGCCCTCGACGCCATCACCCGCGACGTGCTGCACGGCGAGCTCACCCGGGTCTGGGAGAACGCGAACGCCGGCGGTTCCGCCACGGGCGGCCTCTCCGTCCTGTTCGTCACCCACAACGTGCGCGAGGCCGTGCGCCTCGCGCAGCGCGTGGTCCTGCTCTCCTCCCGGCCCGGCCGGGTGGCCAAGGAGTGGACCGTGGACATCCCGCAGCCGCGCCGCATCGAGGACGCGGACGTGGCCGAGCTGTCCGTCGAGATCACTGAACACCTGCGTGGGGAGATCCGCCGCCATGGCCAGCACTGACACCGCCGCGAAGGCCGGGCGGGACGACCTCGCCGGTCTGGAGGCCGGACTCGACGCCCTGGACGCGGTCGAGGTCCGCCGCACCCCGGTGCGCGAGGTCCTCGTCGGGAAGGTCCTCCCGCCCACCCTGGCCGTCGTCCTCGTCCTCGCGGTCTGGCAGGTCCTCGTCTCGGCGGGGATCACCGAGGAGACGAAGCTGCCCGCGCCGTCCGCGGTGTGGGACGGCCTGGCCGACATGTGGTTCCAGGGCACCCTCCTGGAAGTCGTCTGGACCAGCGTGTCGCGGGGCCTGGCCGGTTTCCTGCTCGCCCTCGCCATCGGCACCCCGCTGGGCCTGCTGGTGGCCCGGGTGAAGTTCGTGCGCGCCGCGATCGGCCCGATCCTCTCCGGTCTGCAGTCGCTGCCCTCGGTGGCGTGGGTGCCGCCGGCCGTGCTCTGGTTCGGCCTGAACGACGCGATGATGTACACGGTGATCCTGCTGGGCGCCGTCCCCTCCGTCGCCAACGGCCTGGTCTCGGGCGTGGACCAGGTCTCGCCGCTGTTCCTGCGGGCCGGCCGCACCATGGGGGCCACCGGCCTGAGGGGCACCCGGCACGTGGTGCTCCCGGCGGCGCTGCCCGGTTACCTGGCGGGCCTGAAGCAGGGCTGGGCGTTCTCCTGGCGCTCGCTGATGGCCGCCGAGATCATCGCCTCCTCCCCCGATCTGGGCCTGGGTCTGGGCCAGTTGCTGGAGAACGGCCGCAACAACATCGACCTGCCCGGCGTGTTCCTGGCGATCCTGCTGATCCTGGTCGTCGGCATCGCGATCGACCTGCTGATCTTCAGTCCGCTGGAGCGGTGGGTGCTCCGCAGCCGCGGCCTGCTGGTGAAGTGAGCCCGGGACCGCCGTGAACCGCCTCGTCCTCCCGCCGCCCGCCGCCGCCCCCGCGGGGAAGCGCCCGGCGCCCGTCCTCCTGGTGATCGCCCACGGCAGCCGCGACCCGCGGCACGCGGCCGCCGTCCGGGCGCTGGTGCGCCGGGCCGGTGCGCTGCGGCCGGAGACGCGCGTGGAGACGGCGTTCCTGGACTTCAACCTGCCGTCGGTGACGGGGGTCCTCGACCGGCTCGCCGCCGAGGGAGCGCGGGACGTGGTGGCGCTGCCGCTCCTCCTGACCAGGGCCTTCCACGCGAAGGCGGACGTCCCCGCCGTCCTGCGGCAGGCCCCCCCGTCGCTGCGGGTGCGCCGGGCGGAGGTCCTGGGACCGTCGCCGCTGCTGATCGCGGCGGTGGAACGGCGGCTGTACGAGGCCGGGCTCGCGCCCGGCGACAAGAGCGCGACCGGGGTCGTCCTGGCCTCGGCGGGCTCCACCGACCCGGAGGCGATCGCGGTGATCGCAGAAACGGCGCGGGAGCTGCGGCGCACCGGCTGGTGCTCCGTGCGGCCCGCGTTCGCCTCCGCCGTGACCGCGGGGGGCCCGTCCCGCACGGAGGACGCCGTACGGGCCCTGCGCGCCGAGCCGGGCGTCCGGCGGGTGGCGGTCGCCCCGTACGTGATCGCGCCGGGGCGCCTCCCGGACCGGATCGCCGCCGGGGCGTCGGAGGCGGACGTCCTGGCCGGCGTCCTCGGCCCCTCCCCCGAACTGGCCCGGCTGCTCCTGGAGCGGTACGACGGGGCGGTACGGGCGGCCGGACGGGTGGCGGCGGCCGGCTGAGCCGGTGTCCGCCGGCCGCCCGGACGGGTGACCGTGCCCGCCGCTCCGGCTCCGCGCGGGCCCCGGAGCGCCGTGCGCCTCGCGACCCGCTCGTCCGTCGGGAACCCGGACGCCCTCCCGCGCCTCCCACCGCCCCTTTCCGCACTTCCCGGCGTCCTTCCCCGCGCCCCACCGCCCCTTCCCCGCCGTCCCCTCCCGCGCCTTCCGACGTCCTCTCCCCCTCCTCCCGTCCTTCCCGCGGCCCCTTCCGCGATCCGCCGCATCCGGCGCCCGGGGGTGGGCCGAATGCAGTACGGCGGTACGGATCGTGCCGCGATCCCGGGTAGGTCCACCGCGACCCCTGCCGGGGAGCCGTACCGGAGCCCCTTCGGGGAGACGTGAGAAAGGTGGTGACGAGCGACCATGGCCGCCGGCACCGACGTGATCGTCATCGGGGCCGGCGCGGCCGGCCTCTCCCTCGCCTGGCGCCTCCTCGCCCCTCCGGAGGGCGTGCCCGTCCCCCGCGTCACCCTCGTCGAGGCGCCGCCGGGTCCCCTGCGGCCCCCGGAGCGCACCTGGTGCTTCTGGGAGGCCGGGCCCGGTCCGTACGAACCGCTCCTGACGAGGAGCTGGGACAGGCTGCGCGTGCGGGGCCCGGACGGCTCCGGTCCCGTGCGCTCCCTCGGCGGACTGCGGTACAAGATGCTCCGTTCCGACGCCTTCGAGCGGGGGCTGCGGGCGCGGCTGGCCGGGCTGCACAGGGTCGAGGCCACCGTCGAGGAGGTCGCCGACGGGCCGGACGGCGCCGTCGTCACCTGCCGGGGGGCCGACGGCACCGTCGCCCGGCTCCGCGCCGCGTGGGCCTTCGACTCCCGCCCGCCCGCCGTGCGTCCCCCCGCCCGCGTCGCCCTGCTCCAGCACTTCCGGGGCTGGTTCGTCCGGGCCGACCGGCCGGTGTTCGCGCCGGACGTGGTCGAGCTGATGGACTTCCGCACGCCCCAGCCCGCGCACGGCCTCTCCTTCGGGTACGTCCTCCCCACCGGTCCGCACGAAGCGCTCGTCGAGTACACCGAGTTCGGCCGGGCCCCGCTGGCGTCCGCCGCCTACGACCGGGCCCTGGCCCGTTACACCGGGGACGTCCTGCGGCTCGGTTCCTTCCGGGTCCTCGCCACCGAGCAGGGGGCCATCCCGATGACCGACGGCCGTCATCCCCGCCGGGCCGGCCGGCACGTCTTCCGCGTCGGCGCGGCCGGCGGGGCCGTCCGCCCCTCCACCGGATACGCCTTCGCGGCGATCCAGCGCCAGTCCCGGGCGGTCGCGGACGCCGTGCACCGGGGCAGGTGTCCGGAGCCCCCGCCGGCGCACTCCGCCCGGGCGCTCGCGATGGACGCCGTCCTGCTGCGGGGCCTCGACACGGGGCGCCTCGACGGGCCCTCCTTCTTCGCGCGGCTCTTCGCGCACGTCCCCTGCGAACGGCTGCTCCGTTTCCTGGACGGCGTCACCGCCCCGTCCGAGGAGTTCAGCGTCGGACTCCACACGCCCGTCCCCGCCATGCTGCGCACGGCGGCCGAACTCCCCTTTCTCCCCCGGCGCGTCAGGCCGGAACGGCACGAGGAGCCCATCGATGACCAGCCGTGAACGCCGCCCCGCCCCGGTCCCGCGCCGGGGGCGCGACCGCAGGGCCGTCGTCGTCCCCGCCCACCGGGGGCGGGCGACGGCGGGCCGGGACGCCCCGCGCTGCGCCGTCGTCGGCGGCGGCATCGCGGGCCTCGCCGCCGCGACCGTCCTGGCGGAGCGCGGGGTCCGCGTGACCCTGTACGAGCGCGAGGGGACGCTCGGCGGCCGGCTCGCCGGATGGCCCGTCGAGCTCACGGACGGTTCCTCCGTGACGATGAGCCGGGGTTTCCACGCCTTCTTCCGCCAGTACTACAACCTGCGCGGACTGCTCCGGCGCACCGATCCGGGGCTCGAACGGCTCCGGCCGCTGCCCGACTACCCCCTGCGCCACAGCTCCGGCCTGTACGACGGTTTCGCGCGCGTCCCCCGCACCCCGCCCTGGAGCGCCGTGGGTTTCGCCGCGCTCAGCCCCAGTTTCGGCCTGCGGGACCTCGTCCGGATGAACCCCCGCGCGGCGCTGCCGCTCCTGGACGTCGGGCTGCCCGGCCTCCACCGCCGGTACGACGGGATCAGCGCCCGCGAACTGCTCGACCGCGTCCGTTTCCCGGAGCGTGCCCGGCACCTCGCCTTCGAGGTGTTCTCGCGGAGCTTCTTCGCCGACCCCGGGGACCTCTCGGCGGCCGAACTCGCCCTGATGTTCCACATCTACTTCCTGGGTTCCTCCGAGGGGCTCCTGTTCGACGTGCCCGACGAGCCCTATCCGCAGGCCCTGTGGGACCCCCTCGCCCGCTATCTCGAAGGGCACGGCGCCGACATCCGCACGGGTGCCCCCGTCACCCGCGTCGAGGCCGCGCCGGGCGGCGGCCACCTCGTCCACGGCCCGGCCGGCGCGGAACACGCCGACGCGCTCGTCCTCGCCCTCGACACCGGGGGGCTGCGGGCCGTCGCGGCGGCCTCGCCCACGCTGTGCGACGACGCCTGGCGCTCCCGGGTCGCCGGGCTCCGCACGGCCCCGCCCTTCCTGGTCACCAGGCTCTGGCTCGACCGTCCCGTGGCGCCGGACCGCCCCGGGTTCCTCGGGACCAGCGGGTACGGGCCCCTGGACAACATCAGCGTCCTCGGCGCGTGGGAGGGCGAGGCCGCCCGCTGGTCCGCGAAGACCGGCGGGTCCGTGGTGGAGCTCCACGCCTACGCGGCGGACCCGGCCGCCGGGCCGGACCCGGTCGCGCGGGAGGTGGTCGAGCAGCTCCACCGCGTCTACCCCGAGACGGCCGCCGCGCGGATCGTGGACCGGCGCGACGAGTGGCGGCGGGACTGTCCGCTCTTCGCGGTCGGCGGCCACGCCGGGCGGCCGACGGTGTCCACCCCCGACCCCACCGTGACCGTCGCCGGCGACCTGGTCCGCACCGACCTCCCGGTGGCCCTGATGGAACGGGCCGCCACCACGGGCTTCCTCGCGGCCAACGCGCACCTGCGGCGCTGGGGCCTGCGGGGGCAGACGCTGTGGACGGTGCCGCGGCGGGGCCGGTCGGCCCTCCTGAGGGGGCTGGCCCGCGCGTACGGGGAGTACTGAGCGGGCCGGGGCCCGGGGCGCCGTGGACGGGCGGTCCCGGGCCGGGCGCGGCTCAGCCCGGGAAGAGGCCCCGGGCCCGCAGGGCCCACCGCCGTTCCGCGTAGGCCAGGTCGTCGCGCCACAGGCGGCCCGCCGCCGCCCGCATCGCCGGGCGCAGCAGCGGCGCCGCCAGGCGGGCGACGGCGAACCCCGGGCGGTCCGAGTCCGCGACGACGGCCTCCACCACGGCGGTGCGCGGACGCGCCGCCCCCGGGGGCGTCAGGGGCGTCGCGTGCGTCTCGACCACCGAGCCCGTCCCCTCGCCCGCCACGATCCGCATGACGACCGTCCGGGGGCCGGGCGCGGTGAACACGGCCCGGACCGGCACCACGACGCGCCCGGCCACCTTGAACGACACGTCCACCACCAGTTCGTCGTCCTCGTCCGTGGGGGTCCGCACCACCTCCAGGTCCACGAACGAGTAGGGGTGGAGCCACGCGCCGTGCCAGGGGTCGAGCCGGTTGGCGACGACGTCCTCCGGTTCGCACGTCCCCACGCCCGTGTAGACGGCGTCCACCGCCCCGGCGGCCGGGGGGCGTCCGGGCACGGGGGGCCGTTCCGTCGGGGTTCCGCCGCCCACCCGGTCCAGCCTGACCCACAGCAGCACCCCGTCGTCGTACGCGGGCCACGGCGACCAGCCCGCGAAGGGGCCGCCGTCCAGGGCGAGTCCGTGCCAGTGGCAGATCAGCGTCCCGCACCGCACGGCGCTGTCCTTCAGGGGCGCCCCCAGGTGCGGGCAGGCGCCCGGGCCCGCGCGGGGCCGTCCCTCCCGGTCGCGCCAGAGGACGATCTCGGTGCCCGCCACGGTCCGCCCGAGCGGCCCGCCGTCCGCCAGGTCGCGACTGCCGCCGACGACGTACCAGTTGCCCGTGGGCCGCCGTCCGGCCCGGGCCAGCGCCCCGGCGATCAGCGCCGGGGAGGCATCGCGCCACGTGGGCCGCTGCCGTTCCCACGGGACGGCGTCCCGGCGCAGCCGCAGCGGCACCGGTGTCCGGCGTCCCGGCCTCCTCCCCGCGCTCACCTCGGGTCGCCTCCCGCCGCGCGGTCCAGGTCCGCCCCGTTCCGCACCGGGACGTCCCGTCCCCCGCCCGGGACGTCCGCCGGGTACGGGACGGCGCGGCGCGGCAGGGCGCGGGCGGCGAGGGCGCCCACCAGGCCGCGCGCCGCGACGGACGCCCTGCGGCGGCGGCCGACGACGGCCCTGCGGTGCACCACCGCGTACCCGTCCCTCTCGATGGCGCCCAGGATGTCGCCGTACAGCACGAAGGCGGCCCGCACGCACGGCACCGACACGGGGGCGAGGCGGGCGATGCCCGGTTCCGCCTCGCGGTAGACGTCCCGGGTCAGCGCGGCGGCGGCCCTAAGGGCGGCGGTGATGCGCGTGTCCCGGGAGCCGGTGAGCCTGCTCCACGCCAGCAGGTCGGCGTCGACCCCGTGCGCGGCGAGCAGGTCGGCGGGGAGGTACACGCGGCCCCGGTCCAGGTCCTCCCCGACGTCCCGGAGGAAGTTGGTGAGCTGGAACGCCCGCCCGAGCGCCGCCGCGTACGGCTCCGCCTCCGCGCGGGGGACGACGGTGCCCAGGACGGGGACCATCTGGAGGCCGATGACGGCGGCGGAGCCGTGCATGTAGGCCTGGAGGTCGGCGTACGTGGCGTACCGGCGGACCGTCAGGTCACTGCGCATCGACGCCAGGAAGTCGGAGAAGTGGCGGGCGGGGATGGCGTACCGGGCGCGGGTGTCGGCCGCGGCGAGGACCACCGGTTCCCGGACCCCGCCGCCCCGGAGGGCGGTCCGCCACTGCTCCTCCAGGTTCCGCAGCGCGGTGGAGCGCTGTTCCGTCGTCGCGCCGGGCCCCAGGTCGTCGACGATGTCGTCGGCGCGCCGCGCGAAGCCGTACAGCGCGTGCACGGCGGCCCGCCGGTCGACGGGGAGCAGCCGGGTGGCCAGGAAGTACGTCCTGCCGTGCCGTGCGTTCAGCCGCCGGCAGACGGTGTACGCGGCCCGCAGGCGCGGGTCGGTGATGCCCGCCGCGTCCAGTTCCCGGGCGGTCACCGCGCCGCTCCGTCCACGCGGGCGCGCGCCGGTGCGCGGTGCGTTCCCGTCCCGGGTCCCGCGGGGCCCCCGCCGCCCCGGGTCCGGCCGCCGGTGACGCGCGCGGCGGCGAGCTTCCCGGAGAGCAGGACCGTGGGGACGCCCACGCCGGGCGTGGTGCCGCAGCCGGCCAGGACGGCGTTGGCGGTGCCGCGCACGAGGTTGCGCGGCCGGAAGGGGCCCGTCTGGGCGAAGGTGTGGGCGGCGGAGAAGGGGGTGCCGGCCGCGTGGCCCAGGGCCGTCCAGTCGGCCGGGGTCACCAGGGACTCCTCCTCGATCGACGCGCCGAGGCCGTCGAGTCCCCGGCGTTCGAGCGCGCGGACGAGCGCGTCGCGGTAGCGCGGGCCGAGTTCGCCCCAGTGGACCGCGTCCGGGCCGGTCCGGGTGTTCGGGCACGGCGCGAGGACGTAGTGCAGGTGGCGGCCGGGCGGGGCGAGGGACGGATCGGTGGCCGTGGGCCGGGTGACCAGCAGGGAGGGGTCGCTCATCAGGCACCCCCGGTCGATCAGTTCGTCGAAGGTGTCCTCCCACGCCCCGCCGAAGGAGAGGGTGTGGTGGGCCAGCAGGTCCCACGTCCGGTCCGTCCCCACGTGGAGCACGACGGCGCTCGGGGAGTGCCGCAGCCGGACGGGCCGCCGGGGGCCGCGTCCGAGGAGGCCGTAGGCGACGGGCAGGTCGGGGGTGAGGACCACCGCGTCGCAGGGAATCCGGTCGTGCCCGGTGATCACGGCGGTGATCCGCTCGCCCCGGCGTTCGAGCGCGGTGACCGGTTCGTCGTACCGGACCGTGCCGCCGGCCCGGGTCACCGCGTCCGCCATGGCCGCCGGTACGGCGTGCATGCCGCCGCGCGGGAAGTACACGCCGGCGACCGTGTCCATGTAGGAGATCACCGCGTAGGCGGCCAGCGCCCGCGAGGGCGACACCCCGGCGTACAGGGCCTGGAAGGAGAAGACGCGCCGCAGCCGCTCGTCCGACAGGAACCGCGCCACGGCGCCGTCGAGCCGTCCGAAGCCGCCGAGGGCGGCGAGCCGCGCGAGATCGGGGTGGAGGAGCCGCAGGGGGGAGTCGAAGTTGGTGTCGATGAAGCGGCGCATCTGGACCGCGTACAGCTCCTCCAGCCACCGGCGCAGCCTCCGGTACCCCGCGGCCTCGCGGGCGCCGGCGAAGGCGGTGACCTCCGCCTCCATGGCCTCGGCTCCGGTGTGCACGTCGAGGCGGGTGCCGTCGGCGAACAGCGCCCGGTAGGCCGGGTGGAGCGGGACGAGTTCGACCCGTTCGCGCAGGGAGTCCCCCACCGCCCGGAAGGCCTCGTCCAGGATGTCGGGCATGGTGAGGACGGTCGGGCCGGTGTCCGTCCGGTAGCCGCCGAGGTCGCGCCGGCCGGCCCGCCCGCCCGGGAGCGGGTCGCGCTCGACGACGGTCACCCGGCGTCCGGCGCCGAGGAGGTGGAGGGCGGCGGCGAGCCCGGCGAGCCCCGCGCCCACCACGACGACGTGGTCCGTGGGCCCCGTGACGGTCCTCAACGGGCCTCTCCGATCAGTACGGGCACGGGGCCGGTGGTGGCAGTGGTGACGGTGGCGGGGTCTGTGGTGGTGGGGGCGGTGGCGGCGGTCGCGGGGGCAGCGACGGTCGCGGGGCCGCCGGCAGGGGCGGTGGCGTTCGCGGGGGCGGTGGCGGTCGCGGGGCCGCCGACGGGGGTGGTCGCGGGGGCGGGTTCCAGGCCGCAGGCCCTCCTGAAGAGCGCCCCGATCCGGTCGGCGGCCTCCGGCGAGAGCCCGGTGCGCACCACCGCCTCCGCGCCCAGGCCGCACAGCTCCTCGATCCGCCGGGCGACCCGGTCCCGGGCCCCGCACGCGACGAGCAGGTCGAGGACCCGGCTCACGTCCTCCTCGGTCGTACGGGTGCCGGTGGCACGCGGGCCGGCCGGGCCGGGTCCGCCGGTGATCCTCTCCAGGAGCCCGAGTCCCGCACGGTCCCCCAGTTCGGCGCACCGTTCCCTGGCGACGGCCAGGAGGTACGTCGCCCTGCCCTCCCGGACGTCCTCCCCGACCGGCTTCCCCGTGGCCGCGGGGTCGCCGAAGGCCCCCCGTACGTCGTCGTACAGCTGGAAGGCGAGCCCGGCGGACCTGCCCGCCTCCCGGAGGCCGCGGGCCGTGTCCCCGGACGCGCCCGCCAACGTCGCCCCCAGGGCCAGGGGGTGCCCCACGGAGTAGAGCGCCGTCTTCAGGACGGCCGTCCGCTCCGCCCGTCCGGCCGAGCCGTCGCCCGTGGCGCGGGCCCGCAGGTCGAGGTACTGGCCCGCCACCATCTCCGTGCGCATCGCCCGCCAGACGGCGGCCGCCCGGGCCGCCGGGCGGATTCCGTCGACGGACTCCGCGAAGACGTCGTCGGCCCAGGCCAGGGCCAGGTCGCCGGCCAGGACGGCGGCGGCGGAGCCGAACGTGCCGCAGGGCAGCTCGCGTTCCCGCGTGCCGAACCGCGCGTCCAGCGCGACGTGCACGGCGGGCCGCCCCCTCCGCAGGGGCGAGCCGTCCATCACGTCGTCGTGGATCAGGGCGCAGGCCTGGACGAGTTCGAGCGCCGCCGCGACGCCCAGGGCCGGCGGTGTCTCGGCGGCCCCGCCGCCGCAGCCCCGCATCGCCCACCACAGGAACTCGGCGCGCAACCGGCGGCCTCCCGTCAGCGCGAAGTCCGCCACCCGGCCGGCGATGTCGGACGCGAACTCCGGGTCGACGTCCGGCGCCTCCTCCGTGCGCCGTCCGAGCACGGCCACGAGGTGCGTCCCGACGGCGGAGGGCACGTCGTTGTCGACATGGAGTGGATCGAGTACGCGCATGGGGTCATCCCTCGCTGGCGGGCGGCATCGCTTCGGGCTTCACGGGTCATTCAGTACCGCCGACGGGATCGGATGCACCGTTCCTTGAGCCGTCCAGCCCAATCCCCACCCGGTGGCGCCCCCGGCGGCGCGGGTCATGGGCGACACTGCGGGCGACACCCCCGGCGGAGGAGCAGACCATGTCCTTGTTGCGAGACGCCGACCTCGCCCACGCCTTCGACCACGCCTCGCGGACGTACGACCGGATGACGTCGGCGAGCCCCGGCTACCACCGGCACCTGCTCCGCTCGGCCCGCCGCCTCGCCCTGCCGGACGGCGGGCGGGGCAGGTCGGTCCTGGACCTCGGCTGCGGCACGGGGGCGTCGACCCGGGCGCTGCTGCGGGCCGCGCCCGGGGCCTCGGTCACGGGCGTCGACGCGTCCGCCGGGATGCTCGACCGGGCGCTCCGCAAGTCGTGGCCCCCGGGGGTCTCCTTCGTGCACGCCTCCGTGGAGGACATGGCCGGGGCGGGGGTGAGCGGCCCGTACGACGCGGTCTTCGCCGCCTATCTCTTCCGCAACGTCGCGGACCCGGACGACGTGCTCGGCCGGGTCCGCGGGCTCCTCCGCCCGGGCGGGCGCCTGGTCGTCCACGAGTACGCCCTCGGCGGCCGGGCCCTCCACCGGGCGGTGTGGTCGGCGGTGATGGGCGCGGTCGTCCTGCCGTGGGGCCGCCGCCACGGGGACGGGGCGCTCTACCGCCATCTGTGGCGCAGCGTCCTCGACTTCGACACCGCGCCCGCCTTCGCCGGCCGGCTGCGCCGCGCGGGCTTCGACGGTGTGCGGGTCCTTCCGCAGCCGGGATGGCAGACGGGCATCACCCACACGTTCGTGGGGTTCCGGCCCTAGGGAAGGCGCCGAAGGGTTCCGCCTGTCCTCCGGGGGCGCCCCCTCGCCTCCCGGCAGGCGCGCCACGTGGCGTGCCCCTCCGGCGCGGGCTCGGGCACGTGGCCCAGGGCGCGGGACCAGAACTCCACCGTTCTCCGCGGGTCGGAACAGTCGATCGTCGGCCGCACGGTCGTCTCCGTGCCGGGAGCCTCCCGGACGGGTCCGACAACCGGTCCGCCCTCGCGGCGGGAGGCTAACCGAAGTCGAGGCTTCCGGTGCGGGTGCGCTTGAGTTCGAAGAGGTCGGGGTGGGAGGCCAGGACCCGGAAGGAGTCGAAGAGTTCGGCCGCGCGCTCGCCCCGGGGGATGGCGCGCAGGACCGGGCCGAACCAGGCCGTGCCGTCGACGTGGAGCGTCGGGGTGCCGACGTACGCCCCGGCGTCGGGGTCCTTCCCGGCGTCGTGGCTGCGGCGGACCGCGTCGTCGTACGACGGGTCGTGGGCGGCGTCGGCGAGTCCGGCCGGAAGGCCGAGTTCGGCGAGCGATTCGGTGATCACGGCGTCGAAGTCCTTCCGCTTCCCCTCGTGGATGCGGGTTCCGTACGCGGTGTAGAGCGGGCGCAGGACCTCCTCGCCGTGCCGTTCGGCGGCGGCGGCCGCCACGCGCACCGGGCCGATCGAGGCGTCGACGAGTTCCCGGTACCAGTCGGGGAGTTCGTTGCCCTCGTTGTGGAAGTACAGGCTCATGACGCGGAAGCGGACGTCGATGTCGCGGTGGCGCTCGACCTCCAGGATCCAGCGGGAGGTGATCCAGGCGAAGGGGCAGGCGGGGTCGAAGTAGAAGTCGACGGTGGTACGGGGCCGGGTCCCGGCGCTCCGGGCGCCCGGCGCGTCCTGGGCGCTCCGGGTGTCCTCGGTGCTGGTGGTGCTGGTGCTGTCGGTGCTGTCGGTGCTGTCGGTGCCGGCGGTGTTCTCGGTGCTCCGGGTGTTCTCGGTGGTCGTCATGCGGTCGAATCTAGTGGGCGGGTGGCCCGCTTCGGTGGTCCATTCGGGAGCTTTCGGAATGGGCCACTTCGCCGTCACTCCTCCCGGGTCATCTCCACCAGCTTGAGGACCGTGTTCCAGTTGCGCGCGGTGACCACGAGCCCCTTGGTGAGGGCGGGCCGGGAGACCGCGCCGCCCAGCGCGGAGGTGCCGAGGCCCCCGGGGGCGTAGAGGTAGAGGACCCGGTCCCCGAGGGCGAAGTCCTCCGGACGGTAGGCCTCCCGGTCGATCGCGGCGAAGCGTCCGGGGTCCGGGGGTCCCGAGAGATAGAAGGCGTGCAGCTGCCTTCCCTCCAGTTCGGCGGCGGGGAACGGGCAGGCCTCCGCGACGGCCGCGAGGTAGGCGCCGTCGCGGACGAGGCAGTCGACGCGGAACCCGAAGCGCTCCTCGATCGCGTCTTCGAGCGCGGCCGTCACCTCCTCCTCGGAGGCGGCCGAACCGGCGGTGAAGACGGCGTTCCCGCTCTGGAGATGGGTACGGACGTTCCGGTGGCCGAGGCCTTCGAGGAGGGTCCGGAGTTCCGCCATGGGGACCTTCCGGCGCCCGCTCACGTTGATGCCCCGGAGCAGGGCCGCGTACGTCTGCGTCATGCCCCCAATCTAGAGGGGACCACCGCGCCTCGTGGGGGCCACCGCGCCTCGTGGGGGGCGGCGCGGTGGCCGGTTCGAACACTGTCCGACGGAGGGAGCGGAGAGAAGGCCCGTCACCCTTCTGTGACTTGTTCAACAAGGTTTCGTAATGGCGGGGCGGGCGCGAACCGTTCATTTCCGCTGATAGCGGGCCGGTGTCCGATCGCCGTCCGGTCCGGGGGTCGGACCGGACGGATGGGAGACTTTGGCGCGAACACACGGGTGGAGGGAGAGAGTGATGGACGAGGCGCGGGCACGGGAGATCCTGGACGGGGCGGGGCTGCCGGCCGGGGAGGCCCGGCTCCTGGCCCTCGGGGAGAACGCGGTCTTCGCCGTGGGCGACCTGGTGGCGAAGGTCGGCCGGGACGCCGGACTGCTGGGCCGGGCGGAACGGGAGCTGGCCCTCGCCGCCTGGCTCGCCGGGGCCGGGATTCCGGCGGTGCGGGCGGCGGAGGAGAAGCCCCGTCTCGTGGCGGGGCACCCGGTCACCCTCTGGCACCGGCTGCCCGGGGCGGTCCGGCCGTCCGAGCCGCGTGACCTCGCCCCGCTGCTGCGGCGGGTGCACGCCCTGCCGGAGCCGGAGGACATCGCGCTCCCCCGCCGCGAACTGCTGGGCGGGGTGGAGCGGTGGCTGCGGCTCGCGGGGGACGCGATCGACCCGGCGGACGCGGCCTTCCTGCGCGAGCGGCGCGACTCCTTCGCCCCGGCGGCGGCCGCCCTGACCCCGCACCTGCCGCCGGGCCCGATCCACGGGGACGCGCTTCCCCGGAACGTCCACGTCGGCCCGGACGGCCCGGTCCTGGTCGACCTGGAGACCTTCTCCTCGGACCTGCGCGAGCACGACCTCGTGGTGCTCGCGCTCTCCCGGGACCGGTACGGCCTCGATCCGGCCGCGTACGACGCCTTCACCGGGGCGTACGGCTGGGACGTCCGGGAGTGGGAGGGGTGTGCGGTGCTGCGCGGGGCGCGGGAGACCGCGAGCTGCGCGTGGGTGGCGCAGCACGCGCCGTCGAACCCGGCGGCGCTGGCCGAATTCGAGCGGCGGGTGGCCTCGTTGCGGGACGGCGACCCCACGGTGCGCTGGTACCCGTTCTGATCTCCGCTCCCGCTTCCGGCGCTCTCCGCTCTGCCATCATGATCCCGTCGAACCGGTCTTCTGGAACGGGGTGTTGTGATGCGGGTGGAGCTGTCGGACGTCACGCTGGACGTCGAGGTGAGCGGTGAGGGCCCGGCGGTGCTGCTGGTGCACGGTTTCCCTGACAGCCACCACCTGTGGCGTCACCAGGTCGCGGCCCTGACCGCGGCGGGCTTCCGGTGCGTCGCCCCCACCCTGCGGGGTTTCGGCGCGTCGGACCGGCCCGCGGGCGGTCCGGAGGAGTACCACCCGGCGAAGCACGTCGGCGACCTGCTGGAGCTCCTCGCCCGGCTGGACGTCGAGCGGTTCCATCTGGTCGGTCACGACTGGGGCTCGGGAGTGGCCCAGGCCCTCACCCACACGGCGGCGGAGCGGGTGCGGAGCCTGAGCCTGCTGTCGGTGGGGCACCTGTCGGCGAACCTGGACGCCGGGTGGGAGCAGCGGCAGCGCTCCTGGTACATGCTCCTGTTCCAGTTCGCCGGGGTGGCCGAGGACTGGCTGGCCCGGGACGGCTTCGCCCATCTGCGCGCGATGCTGGCCGAGCATCCGGACGCGGAGGCCGTGATCGAGCCGCTGCGCGCGCCGGGCGCGCTGACGGCCGCGCTGAACATCTACCGCGCGGCGCTGCCGCCGGAGGCCCTGTTCGGCCCGCGCCGGGCGGTGCCGCCGCTGCCGGAGGGCGTCCCGGTGATGGGCGTCTGGTCGACGGGTGACCGCTTCCTCACCGAGCACTCGATGTCCGGCACGGGCGAGCACGTCGCCGGTTCCTGGCGCTACGAGCGGATCGAGGAGGCCGGCCACTGGCTCCAGCTCGACCGCCCGGAGAGGGTGAACGAGCTGCTGCTCTCCTTCCTGGGGGAGAACTCCTGACCCCGGGGGTCTCCCCTCCCCGGGGGGCCGCCCCTCCCGCCGGGCGGTCTCCGTCCCGGTTCCTCAGGAGGAGCCGGTGACGCGCTCGGCCCGGTCCGCCGTCGCGGCCGCCCCGCGCAGGGGCCAGTCGGTGTCGACGACGGCCTCCGCGTCGCCCTTGCGGCGCAGGAAGGCCTGGAAGTCCTCGGCCCAGGCGCGGTACCAGTCGATCTGGCGCGCGTGCAGCTCGGCCGGGTCGAGGTCGGCCACCTGCCGGTGCCGCTCGGCTATCGCGACGGCGACCCGGACGGCGGCCAGGGCGTCGGCGGCGGCCTGGTGGGCGTCTTCGAGCACGACGCCGTACTCCCCGCAGACGGCTTCCAGGGTCCGCTTGCCGCGCCGGTAGCGGTCGACGGCCCGGTCGATGGTGTACGGGTCGACGACCGGGCCGATCGCGACCCCGCCGAGCCGTTCGTCCATCGGGGGCAGCCCGTGGCGGCGCAGCTCGGCGGCGAGGAGCGTCAGGTCGAACGAGGCGTTGTACGCGACGACCGGGACGCCGTCCTCCCAGTACGCGGCGAGGGCCGTCGCTATCTCGTCGGCCACCTCGCGCGCCGGCCGTCCCTCGGCCGCCGCGCGTTCGGTGGTGATGCCGTGGATCGCGGCGGCCTGGTCCGGGATGCCGACGCCCGGGTCGGCGAGCCAGTCCCGCCGGTGTGCGACGCGCCCCCCGCCGTCGACCTCCACGATCGAGGCCGTCACGATGCGGGCCTCCAGCGGGTCGGTGCCCGTCGTCTCCAGATCGAAGCCGACCAGCGTCTCGCCGTGCCAAGCCATCGGGTCCTCCTTGCGTGATCTCCCCCGTGGTACCGACCACCCTCGCACGCGCCACTGACAACCGCTCCGGGTCCCCCCGGGCGGGGCCCCGCCCGGGGTCCGGCGGAGGAGCCGGGCAGGGGGCCGGGAGGCGGGCCCGGGCGGGGGGTCAGGAGACGGGCCGGGAGTCGAGCCAGACCGACTCGAACTCCTCCCGGTACGTCTCGAACAGGCCGTGGTCGCCCTCACCGGACCTCGCGTCGTGCCGGACGACGTTCCGGCCGCCGCCGCGCAGCACGAGCACCGGCGCCTCCATGCCCCGGGCCCGGCGCAGGTAGGACTGCACGACGCCCACCCCGTCCGGGCCGTCGCCGTCCACCAGGTAGGCGGTGAAGCGGGGGGTCTCGTCGAAGACGTGGATCTGGAAGGCCCCGGGGTCGCGGAGCTTGGAGCGGACCCGGCGCATGTGGAGGATGTTCATCTCCACCGAGCGGCTCAGCTCGCCCTTCTTCAGGCCGAGTTCGCGCTCGCGCCGTTTGACGGCGCTGCTCGCGGGGTTGAGGAAGAGGAGCCTGGTCCGGCAGCCGGACTCGGCGAGGCGCACCATGCGGCGGCCGGAGAAGTTCTGCACGAGCAGGTTGAGGCCTATGCCGGTGGCGTCGAGGCGGCGGGCCCCGCCGAAGAGGTCCTCGGCGGGCAGCTGCCGCTGGAGCCGGACCCGGTCGGGATGGACCTGCACCACGTCCGCGTACCGGTCGCCCACCAGGTCCTCGACCGCGTCGACGGGCAGCCGGTCGGCGGACGGCACCCCGGCCCCGCTGCCGAGGATCTCCAGGATGCGGGCGGAGGCCCGTTCGGACTGGGCGAGCACGGTCAGCGAGAGGGCCCGGTTGCGGGAGACCACGTTGCGCGTGACCTCCAGTTCGTCGAGGGCGAGCTCGACCTCGCGCCGGTCGTCGAAGTAGGGCTCGAAGCACGGCCAGTGCTGCACCATCAGCTCGCGCAGCTGCGGGAGCGTGAGGAAGCTCAGCACGTTGTCGTCGGCCGGGTCGAGGAGGTAGCCCTTGCGCCGGGAGACCTCGCGCACGGCGACCGCGCGCTGCACCCACTCCTGTCCGGCCGGACCGGCGGCGGCGACGACCCACTCCTCACCGTGGACCGGCTCGTACACGGGCCGCAGGACGGCGGCGACCACGGCCCGCAGCCGCTGTTCGACCAGATTCAGCCAGATGTAGGCGCGGCCGGCGCGCTGGGCCCGGGTGCGGACCTCGCTCCAGGCCTCGGCGTCCCACTCGAGCTCGGCCCCCATCTCGACCGGACGGGCCACGGCGACCGCGCCGGGCGGCGCGTCGGCGCCCGGCGGCGCGGCCGTTCCGGGCGACGCCTCCACGGGGCCGGCCGGCCCCCCTTCCCGGCCCGCGTCCCCTGGGGGCAGCTCCAGACCTCCCGAGCTCACCCGCGCACCGCCTTCTGCTCCTGGACGCTCGTTTCGACCACTCCGGCAACGATCAAGGAAGGGTACTCCGCGAGCGGGACGCGGTGCAGCAGGATCGGCGTGCTCCTTCCTCAACTGTCCGGCCCCGGAGGCGCGTTCCATGGGATGAGATCGACCGGAGTGAGCGGATTCATAGCGGTTGCGCCCGGGGGCGGGGCCGGGTCGCCGCCGGACCGGCGCCCTTCCCGGGCCCCCGCGCCGGGCGGCGGGACGGAACCCGGGACCGGCCCCGCGGCGGGGCCGGTCCGGCCGGTCCTCCCGCCGGGCGGCGGGGCACCTTTTCGCACACATTTCCTCCGGTCCCCCCGCGCGGTGGGCCGTCACCCGGTAGGACGGAGCGAAGTCCTAGGAGGTCGCCTCTCTTTCGGGCAGTATCTGGCCGAAGACCATCCAGAAAAACCCGGACAGAAGAGGAAGAGTCGTATCCATGCAAGTCTGGCCGGGACAGGCGTACCCCTTGGGCGCCACCTATGACGGCGCGGGAACCAACTTCGCGGTCTTCTCGGAGGCCGCCCACAGGATCGAGCTGTGTCTGATCCACGACGACGGCTCGGAAACGGCGGTGGAACTGCGCGAGACCGACGCGTTCGTACGGCACGCCTACCTGCCGGGCGTGATGCCCGGGCAGCGGTACGGGTTCCGGGTGCACGGCCCGTACGAACCCGAGCGGGGGCTGCGCTGCAACGCGGCGAAGCTGCTGCTCGACCCCTACGCGCGGGCGGTGTCGGGGCGGGTCGAGTGGGGCGAGGCGGTGTACGGCTACCCCTTCGGGAAGCCGGACGCGCGCAACGACCTCGACTCGGCCCCGCACACGATGACCTCCGTCGTGGTCAACCCGTACTTCGACTGGGGCGACGACCGGCGTCCGCGCACCGAGTACCACCACACGGTGATCTACGAGGCCCACGTGAAGGGCCTGACGATGCTCCACCCGGACCTGCCGGAGGAGCTGCGCGGGACGTACGCGGGGCTGGCGCACCCGGCGGTGATCGGCCACCTGAAGGAGCTGGGGGTGACGGCGCTCGAACTGATGCCCGTCCACCAGTTCGTGAACGACCACCGGCTGGCGGACGCGGGGCTCTCGAACTACTGGGGCTACAACACGATCGGCTTCTTCGCCCCGCACAACGCCTACGCGTCCTGGGGCGACCGGGGCCAGCAGGTCCTGGAGTTCAAGTCGGCGGTCCGGGCGCTGCACCAGGCCGGCATCGAGGTCATCCTCGACGTGGTCTACAACCACACCGCCGAGGGCAACCACCTGGGCCCGACGCTCTCTTTCAAGGGCCTGGACAACCCTTCGTACTACCGGCTCGTGGACGACGCGCCCCAGCACTACTTCGACACCACCGGCACCGGGAACTCGCTGCTGATGCGGTCCCCGCACGTGCTCCAGATGATCATGGACAGCCTGCGGTACTGGGTGACCGAGATGCACGTGGACGGCTTCCGCTTCGACCTGGCGGCCACCCTGGCCCGCCAGTTCCACGAGGTGGACCGGCTGTCGTCCTTCTTCGACCTGGTGCAGCAGGACCCGGTGGTGAGCCAGGTGAAGCTGATCGCCGAGCCGTGGGACGTGGGCGAGGGCGGTTACCAGGTGGGGAACTTCCCGCCGCTGTGGACCGAGTGGAACGGCAAGTACCGGGACTGCGTGCGGGACCTGTGGCGGGGCGAACCGCGCACGCTCGCGGAGTTCGCCTCCCGGCTCACCGGCTCCTCCGACCTCTACCAGGACGACGGCCGCCGCCCGCTCGCCTCGGTCAACTTCGTGACCTGCCACGACGGCTTCACGCTGCGCGACCTGGTGTCGTACAACGAGAAGCACAACGAGGCGAACGGCGAGGAGAACCGGGACGGCGAGAGCCACAACCGCTCGTGGAACTGCGGGGCGGAGGGCGAGACCGAGGACATCGGGATCAACGAGCTGCGCGCCCGCCAGATGCGCAACTTCCTCGCCACCCTGATGCTGTCCCAGGGCGTGCCGATGCTCAGCCACGGCGACGAGTTCGGGCGGACACAGGGCGGCAACAACAACGCCTACTGCCAGGACAACGAGGTGTCCTGGGTCCGGTGGCCCAAGGAGAACAGCGAGGCGGAGGCGACGCTGCTCCGCTTCACCCGGGCGATGGTGCGGCTGCGCCGCGAGCACCCCGTCTTCCGCCGCCGCCGCTTCTTCCACGGGCGGCCGGTCGAGGGCACCCACGACGAGCTGACCGACATCGCCTGGTTCACGCCGGAGGGCGAGGAGATGACCTCCCGGGACTGGCAGGCGGCGCACGCCAAGGCGCTGACCGTCTTCCTCAACGGGAACGCCATCTCGGAGCCGGGCACGCAGGGCGAGCGGATCGCGGACGACTCCTTCCTCCTGATGTTCAACGCCTCTTCGAAGGAGCTGGAGTTCTCGGTTCCGGACAGCCACGGCCACCGCTGGCGCACGGTCGTGGACACCTCCGACCCGCAGGGCATGCCGCCCCACGAGGGTCCCGAGCTGGCGGGGGGCGAGCGGGTGAAGCTCGCTCCCCTCAGCCTGACCGTGCTGAGGCGGCCGGCCTGAGGCACGGGCGGGCCGAGGCGAGGCCGGACTGAGGTGAGGACCTGAGACGGCCGGGCCGAGGCAAGGGCCTGAGGCGAGACCGGGCCGAGGCGAGGACCTGGGACGCGGCCGGGCTGAGACGACCGGCCCGAGGGTAAGGGCCCGAGGCGGGGGTCCCGGGGCGCGGCCGCCCCGGGACCCCCGCTCCGTCCCGCGGCCCCCGCCGGCCCGTCCCGACGGGGCCGTCCCCGCCGGCCTGCCCCCTCGGCATCACCCTTCCGGGTGGATTGGGGGCGGCGGGCGCGATCGGACGCGGAGGTGATGAAACAGAAGCCCTCCGGCGGGGTACGTACGTTCGCATGACCTCCCTTCCGGCCCCCTCCCCTCGGACCGCTCCCCCCACCGCCACCTACCGGCTCCAGCTCCAGCCGGACTTCCCGTTCGCGGCCGCCGAGCGCGCCGTGCCGCACCTGGCCGGTCTCGGGGTCTCCCACCTGCACCTCTCCCCCGTCCTGGAGGCGGTGCCCGGCTCGACGCACGGCTACGACGTCACCGACCACCGGTCCGTGCGGGCCGAACTGGGCGGCGAGGAGGGGCTGCGGTCCCTGGCCGCGACCGCGCGGGCGCACGGGCTCGGCCTGGTCGTGGACCTGGTGCCCAACCACATGGCGGCCTCCCCCGTCCACAACCACGCGCTGCGCGCCGTGCTCCGCGACGGCCCCGGTTCCCCGTACGCCCGCTGGTTCGACGTGGACTGGGAGGCGGGGGACGGACGGCTGCTGCTCCCGGTCCTGCCCGCCCGGCTCCCGGAGGTCCGGGACCGGTTCCGGGTCTCCGGCGGGACGCTGCGCCTGGACGGGCAGGAGTTCCCGCTGCGCCCGGGCACGGAGGGGCTGCCGCTGGACGAGCTGCTCGACGCCCAGTGGTACCGGCTGGGCTGGTGGCGCCTGGCCCGCACCGAGCTGAACTACCGCCGCTTCTTCACCGTGTCGGACCTCATCGGGGTGCGCGTCGAGGACCCCGAGGTGTTCGCGGCGACCCACGCGAAGATCGTGGAGCTGGTCCGGGACGGGGTGGTCGAGGGGCTGCGCATCGACCACCCCGACGGGCTCGCGGACCCGCAGGGCTATCTGGAGGACCTGGCGGAGGCGACCGGCGGCCGGTGCTGGACGGTGGTGGAGAAGGTCCTCACCGGCGACGAGACGCTGCCGGCCGCCTGGCCCGTCGCGGGCACCACCGGGTACGACGCGCTGCGGCGGCTCGACGGGGTGTTCACCGACCCGGTGGGCGCCGGCGCGCTCACGGAGCTGTACCGGGAGTTCGTCGGCAAGGCCGGGGACCGGGGCGGCCGCTGGGAGGAGACCGAACGGCGCGCGGCGTACGAAGTGGTCGGTCACGACCTGGCCGCCGAGACGGCCGCGCTGACCCGGATCGCGGAGCGGATCTGCGCCGCCGACCCGGCCCTGCGGGACCACGCGCCCTGGGCTCTGCGCACCGCGATCCGGGAGCTGCTCGTCCGCGTCCCGGTCTACCGGACCTACCGGACCGGCGGCGAGGAGGTCCTGACCCCGGAGGCGGCACGCGGCGCGAAGGCCGCGTTCGCGGTGCCGGAGGAGGCGGCGGCGGTCGACCTCGTGCGGGAGCTGGCGCTCGGCGCGCGGGGGGACGGGCCGGACCACCGGGCCTTCCGCGCCCGGTTCGCGCAGACCTCCTCGGCGCTGCGGGCCAAGGCCGTGGAGGACAGGGCCTTCTACCGGTACACGCCGCTGCTCTCGGCGAACGAGGTGGGCGGCGACGCGGGGCGCCCGGCGGTGACGGTGGAGGAGTTCCACGCGTACTGCCTGCGGATCGCCCGGGACTGGCCGACGACGGGCACGGTCCTGTCCACGCACGACACCAAGCGGAGCGCCGACGTGCGGGCGGCGATCGCGGTCCTCTCGCAGTGCCCGGAGGTGTGGGCGGACCTGCTCGCGGAGGTCGCGGGGGTGCCCGCGCCCGATCAGCACCTGGCGTGGACGGCCTGGCAGACGGCCTTCGGTCTCGGCACGCCGGACGCGGACCGGCTCGTGCCCGCGATCCTCAAGTCGGTGCGGGAGGCGGGGCTGCGGACCGGCTGGACGGAGCCGGACGAGGAGTACGAGCGGGCGGTGGCCGAGTTCGCGGCGGCGGGGCCCGGCCGGATTCCGCTCCGGGGGGCCTCGGAGGCGGCCTTCGCCCTGGAGCCGCACATCCGGGCGCACGCGCTCGGCGCCCTGCTCGCGCAGCTGACGATGCCGGGGGTGCCGGAGCTGTACCAGAACACGGAGCGGGAGTACCGGGCCCTCGTGGACCCGGACAACCGCGCCCCGTTCGCGGCCGGCCCGGACGACGACCGGACGGCCCTGGTCCGGGCGGCGCTGCGGCTGCGGCGCGAGCGTCCGGAGGTGTTCGGGCCGGGCGGGACGTACACCCCGCTGACGGCGGGGGGCCCGACGGCCTCCCACTGCCTGGCCTTCGCCCGTTCGGGCGCGGTGGTGACGGCGGTGACCCGTCTCCCGCTGCGCCTCGCGGAGGCGGGCGGCTGGCAGGACACGGAGCTGGTCTTGCCGGAGGGGCACTGGGCCGACGTCCTGGACGGGGTGCGGGAGTTCACGGGCGGCCCGGCGACGGAACTGAAGCTGGCGGAGCTGTTCGAGGAGCGGCCGGTGGCCCTGCTGGTGCGGACGGACTGAGCAGGTCTTCCGTGGAGTTCGCCGGAACGCTCCCCGGAAGGTCGCCGACCGCACGTGTGTCCGGGAGGGGCCGCCGGCAGGGGCCTGTAGGCCCCTGCCGGCGGCCCCTTGGTTTCAGTGGTGCAGGATCAGAAGTGCCAGTCGCGGGACGGGAGGAAACTGCCCGTACCGGCACCCGGGTAGAGCTTGAACGTGCCGATGCCGGTCGCCCGGTCACCGGGAGCGGTCTCCTGGACGAGGAGGTCGTTCTCGCCGTCACCGCTGAGGTCACCGACCCCGACGAACGAGTCGAACACGTACCATCCGCCACCGAGGTCCTGGGGCAGGTCGTGTCCCCCGGTGCCATTGCCGTCGTACCGGTAGAGGTGGCTGTTGGTGGCGTGTACCGCAAGCAGGTCCGGGATGCCGTCGGCCTTCAGGTCTCCCGTTCCGACGATCCGGCTGTAGATGCCCCAGCCGCCGCCGAGGGCCACGCGCGGTGCGTACCCACCGCTCCCGTTGCCCGTGTACCGGTACAGCGTTCCGTCGTTGTGGACGGCGAAGAGGTCCGGAACCCCGTCGGAGGTCACGTCCCCGGCGTTGGTCAGGAGACGGATGGTGTCCCAGCCGCCCCCCAGGATCTGCGGCGAGGCGAGGCCACCGGCCCCGTTTCCGTCGTAGCGTCGCAGTTGTTTGCTGCTGTCGACGGCGAGCAGGTCGGGGTGGCCGTCGGCGTTGAGGTCGCCGGCGCCGACCAGCTTGGTCATGACGTCCCAGCCGCCTCCGATGAGTTTGGGTTCGCCGTAACCGCCGTTGCCGTCGCCGTCGTACAGCCACAGTTTGCCCGCGCGGTCCACGGCGAACAGATCGCGCTTTCCGTCCTCCCCGGTGTCGCCTCCGGCGTCCGTGATCAGCCGCAGCGGTCCGGGGAACTGCGGCCATCCGACGCGCTCCACGACGCGCTGGGTGCTTTCGTTACTGACCCACAGGTGGTCGCGGGCGGCGTCGTAGGCGATGTTCTCGATGTGCTTGGAAACACGCTTCCACAACTGGACGGGTTGTCCCGGCAGAGCACGGTAGATGCAGCTGTTCATCACCGCTCCGCCGGGTTGGTACTCCGGGCAGGCGGCGGGAATGAGATAGGTGCCGTTGTGGGAGGTGACTCCCTGCGCGCCCAGGATCGGCGAGCTGAGCACCGTGCCGGGTTTCGCCACCGGCAGTCCGGCGGCGTTCACTCCGGCGTGCTTCAACAGCCCGGTCTCCTGGTCGAGGGCCCAGCGGGCGATCGTGCCGCCGTACCCCACGGGGACGTTGTTGTCCTGCGTCCGGGGCACGAGTTCGGCGCTGACGAGGGCGGGCTTCCCGTCGCTCAGGTCGAGGGAGGCACCGACGTGGCAGGGACGGTCGGCGGGGTTCTTCCGGTGCCACGTCCCGCAGTGGTCCTTGTCCGGATCCTCCGAGCCGTCGTACCTGGTGGGATCGTGGTACTTGCCGACGAGCGGCAGGACGTAGGTGTGGCCCTCCGCGCCGAAGACCCCGTCCGCGCCCCGGCCCGTGTACGTCTTCGACGGATCGACCTCCCAGAACCTGTCGAGGTCGAACACCCAGTAGCCTTCGCCGTTGCCCACGTACAGCCGGTTCTTGTACCAGACGGCCGCGTCCGCGTGGGTCTTCAGCCGCTGGAACGTGCCGTTCTGGGTGGGCTCGACCAGCATCACGCGGCTGTAGGTGATGTGGGAGCGGTCGGTGACGTTCGCGATGGTCAGGCGCGAGGCCTGATCCGCCACCTTGTTCTCCTTCTTGTACCAGGACGCGATGACGATCTCGCGGCCGTCGACCGGGACGTAGGGAGTGGTGTTGCTGGTGATGCCCTGCGGCATCCACTCCGTGGTGGCCGTGTCCTCCGCGTTCCAGCAGAAGCCCTCGGAGGTCGCGAGGATCTCGTCACCCGGGTCGGTGAAACAGGATTGACGTCCCGCCAGTTTCGCGGTGGCAAGGACCTTGTCGACGTCGAGTGCTTTCAGGGCACCGGAGTTGGCTTTCTCGAGCGCGACCGCGCGAGAGGTGAGATCCGTGTATTCGAGCAGGGCCTGGGATTTGGGCACGGTGGTGAGCGGCCCGGCGACGGTCGATCCGGATGCGACCGGCCAGACCGCGGCGGCGGCCTGCGGCGCGGCCACGGTCGACTGCGCTGCCGCGACGGCGAGGAGCCCCGCCAACGCGATGCCCGCGCGGCGTAGATATGTCTTCATGTGAAGTCCGTCAGAAGGGACGAACAAGGGAACCGTCGCGGTCCGGCGTCGGACGTGCGTCAGGAACGCACGGAGTCCACGGCTCGGCTACCATCCCTTGCCCCCCGGTACCGATCCCGGCCCCCCGGCCCATCGAACCGATGATTTGTCCGACCGTATGCAGATGCATTGGCATCGTCAAGATCCGGCCGCCGCGCAAGGAGACGTATTCCCCGGAGAGGTATGCCATCTGTGCGGAATCCGCTTTCTGCACGCCGCCTTGGGGCGCCGACCTGCCGCGTCGCTTCGCTTCGACCGTCGTGCGCTGCCCGAAAAGTTCCGCCTCCTCGATTTCCTCCGGAGAAGGGTCTGTTCTCCGGAAGCGGCTATCCCCCGGGGCGGACGATCAGGGTGCGCGGGGCCCGGGTGATGAGGCCCGTCGGGGTGGGGCGGAAGCCGTCGGCGAGGCGCAGCCGGGGCATGGCCGTGAAGAGGGCGCGCAGGGCGTTCTCGGCCTCGATGCCGGCGAGGAGGACGGCCGGGCAGAAGCCGGTGCCGTAGGTGAGCTGGCCCGGGTCGTCGCGGAGCGGGTCGAAGCGGTCGGGTTCCCGGAAGCGCTCCGGGTCCCGGCCGGCCGAGCCGATGAGCAGCGCGACGGGCGCGCCCGCCGGGATCGTCCCCCCGCTCACCGGGACCTCGGCCGCGGTGCGGCGCACCGCGATCTGCACGGGCGGGTCGCGGCGCAGCGACTCGGTCCAGGCCCGGGCCACGAGCCCGGTGGGGGCGTCGCGGAGGGCGGCGACCCGGTCGGGGTCGGAGAGGACGTTGCCGAGGAAGGAGGCGAGCGCCTTCTCCCGTACGGCGATCTGGCCGCCGCACTCCCCGGCGAGGGCCCCGGCCGCCCGGCCGCGCACGAGCCGCATCATGTCCCGGTAGGGCACGCCGACGGCGGCGGCGACGGTACCGGCGGGCAGCCAGTGGCAGAAGTCGGCGACCAGGTCGGCCTGCGGCCGTCCGGCGATCCTGCGGGCGAGGAGGTGGGCGGTGCGCTCGGTGACGGCCCTCAGCGCGGCGATGTCGACGTCCACGTGGGCGCGGGCGCAGGGCGGGTCGCCGGGCCGGTGCCCGTGGGTGAAGCGGCCGTCGGTGAGGGCCGTGGCCACGTCCGCGTACCGGCTGAGGACCCAGGCGCGCAGCAGCGGGTCGTAGGTGAGCGGGAACTCCTCGCGCAGCGTCCGGTGGACACGGTGCGGGTCGCGCGAGGCGCCGGGGTCGAGGGGGCTCGGCGCGACGGTCCGCCCGCCGGGGCCGGGGCCCGCGCCCGTGATCGGGTCGGGTACGGCGCGGACGCGGCCGGGCAGGGGCGCGGCGCCCCGTCCGGTCCGCGCGGGGCCCGCCGTCCCGGGCCGCCCCTCCCCCGGGCGCGCCGCCGAGGGGGCCGCCGGGTTCATGGAGGGCAGCCGGGTCCAGGGGTCCCCCGCCGCGCCGGGACGGCCGCCCCGTGCGTCCCGGTCCGGTTCGTCGGTCATCGCGTCCCCTGTCGGTCGGCGGTGGGTGCCGCGGCCGGAGATCGTGGCGCGCGTCCGTCCAGCCCATCACCGGCCGGGCCGCACCGCCCGCCACGTACCGCCGTACGGGTGAACGTTCCCGGTGTTCCGGAGGGTCCTCCGGGCCGTCTCAGCCCTGCGAGAGGCGGAACGTCACCTGTCCGAAACCGACCACGTCGCCGGGCCGCACCACCACCGCGCCGGTGACCCGCCGACCGTTGACGGTGGTGCCGTTCGTCGAGCCGAGGTCGCGCAGGACCCACATCCCGCCCTGGAGGGAGAGTTCGGCGTGCAGCCGCGAGGCCGTCTCGTGGCTGAGCCGCAGCCCGTTGGCCGGGTCACGGCCGATCCGCAGCGGATACGGGCCGGGGCGGGGCAGCAGCAGCTTCGGCAGCCGCTCCGCCTGCCAGGCGCGCCCCAGCCTGGCCGTGAACGCGGACATCCGCTCCACCGCGCCCACCACCCGCCGGGTCCAGGTGCCCTCGGTCCTCAGGTCGGCGGTGAGCAGGTCGAGTTCGTCCGGCCGCCGGGCGCGGAGCGCGCGCTCCATCCGGAAGACGAAGGTGTCGTGCGAGAGGCGGCCCTGAGCGGCGCCCTCACGGAGCAGCACCAGCGCGCGGTCCCGCTCGGCGTCGGTCAGCCGGGGGGAGTTCGCCGGAAGCTCGAAAGGGGTCGTCACACCGGCGATTGTCCGTCCGCCGGACCCGAAGTGTCCAGAAGGGCCGCCGGACCCGTCATTCCGTACCGCTTTCCCGGCACCGCCGCTACGGTCCGCCGTCCCCCGCACCGAGATCCGGGGAGCCCCACGACGTGACCGCGTCCCCGTCCGCCCCGTCCTCCTCGCCCCGTGCGTGGTGGCGGGTGGCCGTGCTGCCGGGGACCGGCGAGCCGGTCGGCTTCGTCGTCCCCGCCCGGAACGACCACCACCACACGATCGCGTACATCGGTGTACTGCCCGCCCACCGCGGGCACGGGTACGTCGACGACGTCCTGGTGGAGGAGACCCGGGTCCTGGCCGCCGGCGTGCCGCGCGTCCGGGCGGCCACGGACCCGGGGAACGCACCGACGGCCGCGACCTTCGCCCGCGCGGGACACGTCGCGTTCGAGCGCGCCGCCACCTCCGTGTGGGACGCGCCGGGCGCGTCGGGGTCCTGACTGCCAGGATGGTCGCGGCAGTCATCCGTTGACCCGCCGAACGGCCGGTCCGACGACGAGGGGATTCCCGTGCTCTTCGAGGTGTGGGCGCCGAACGCCCGTGACCGGGTGGTGCTGGAGCTGAACGGCACCGGCCACCCCCTGGAGAGGGACGCCGAGCGGGACGGCTGGTGGACGGGCGTGGCGCCCGCCGGGGACGGCGACCGGTACGGCTTCTCCCTGGACGGCGGACCCGTCCTGCCCGACCCCCGCTCGCGCCGGCTGCCGGACGGTCCGGACGGCCGCAGCGCGGTCGTGGAGCACTCCGCGTACGCCTGGCGGAACGAGTCCCCGGCGCTGCGGCTGCGGAGCGCGGTCCTCTACGAGCTGCACGTCGGCACCTTCACCCCGGAGGGGACGCTCGACGCGGCGGCCGGGCGGCTGGGCGAACTGGCGGGCCTCGGCATCACCCACGTGGAGCTGATGCCGCTGTGCCCGTTCCCCGGGGTGCGGGGCTGGGGGTACGACGGGGTGGCGCCGTGGGCGGTGCACGAGCCGTACGGCGGCCCCGCGGCGCTGAAGCGGTTCGTGGACGCGGCGCACGGGCTCGGCATGGGCGTGGTCCTCGACGTGGTGCACAACCACCTGGGCCCCTCCGGCAACCACCTCCCCGCCTTCGGGCCGTACTTCACGGAGACCCACCACACGCCGTGGGGGGCGGCGGTGAACCTGGACGCGCCCGGCTCGGACGAGGTGCGGGCGTACTTCCTGGGCAGCGCGCTCGCCTGGCTGCGGGACTACCGGATCGACGGGCTGCGCCTGGACGCGGTGCACGCGCTGGCGGACACCCGGGCCCTGACCTTCCTGGAGGAGCTGTCGGCGGCCGTGGACGAGCTGGCGCGGGAGCAGGGCCGCCAGCACTTCCTGATCGCCGAGTCCGACCTCGGCGACCCGCGTACGACGACCCCGCGCGCGCTCGGCGGGCTCGGCGTCCACGCCCAGTGGAACGACGACTTCCACCACGCGCTGCACACCGCCCTGACCGGCGAGTCCCAGGGGTACTACGCCGATTTCGCGCGGGCCCCGATGGCGGCGCTCGCCAAGACGCTCACCCACGTCTTCTTCCACGACGGCACGTACTCCAGCTTCCGGGGCCGCCGCCACGGGCGTCCGGTGGACCGGGAGCGCACCCCCGCGCACCGTTTCCTCGGGTACGCGCAGACGCACGACCAGATCGGCAACCGGGCCGTCGGCGACCGCCTCTCGGCCACCCTCTCCCCCGGGCTGCTCGCCTGCGCGGCGGCCCTCGTCCTGACCGGCCCCTCGGTGCCGATGCTCTTCATGGGCGAGGAGTGGGGGGCGGCGACGCCCTGGCAGTACTTCACCGACCACACCGATCCGGAGCTGGCGGAGGCCGTGCGGCGGGGCCGGCGGCGGGAGTTCGCGGAGCACGGCTGGGCCGAGGACGAGATCCCCGACCCGCAGGACCCGGCCACCCGGGACCGTTCGGTCCTCGACCGGGCCGAGCGCGAGCGGGACCCGCACCGGCGGCTCCTCGCCTGGCACCGCGAGCTGATCGCGCTCCGCCGCACCCTGCCCGACCTGACGGACCCGGACCTGGCGGGCGTGCGGACCGCCTTCGACGAGGAGGCCCGCTGGCTGGTCTTCCGGCGCGGGGTCCTGCGGGTGGCGGTCAACCTGGGCAAGGAGCCGGCGGTGATCCCGCTCGGTTCCAACGGGCGCGACCGGGTCCTGCTGTCCTGGGAGCCGGTCGACCCGCCGGGGGCGGACGGGGTCCTGACCCTGCCCGCCGAGTCGGCGGTCGTCCTCGCGGACGGCTGACGCACGGGCCCGGCCGGGACGTTCGGCCCCGGCCGGGCGTTCAGTGCCGGCCGGGGCGTTCGGCCCTGGCCACGGGCGTTCGGCCCCCCGGCCGCGGGCGTTCAGTGCCGGTCGGGGCCCTGCGCGATGAGGCGTTCCAGGAGTTCCTGGAAGTCGTCGCCGACGACGATCCGCAGGTCGCCGCGCTCCTCGTCGTGCTCGCTGAGCTGGGTGAGGGTGCCGTCGCGCCACCAGAAGACGTACGGGCTGATGGCGCCCGGCGTGTCCTCGTACCCGGTGGCCGCGAAGGAGGCCATCGCCCCCAGGGCCGGGACGATGGAGGTGTCCCGGATGGGGTGGAAGGCGAGCTGGTGCCGGAAGGGGAACGCGACCAGGGCGCCGTGCTCGCCGAGCGGGAGGCCGGTGACGCGGCGGGCGACCCCGTCGAGGTCGAGGACGCGGCTCGCGGTGTAGAAGGAGTCGCCGAGGACGACCT
The DNA here is from genome assembly GCF_055562975.1 of Streptomyces sp. NPDC014907. NCBI lineage: Bacteria > Bacillati > Actinomycetota > Actinomycetes > Kitasatosporales > Streptomycetaceae > Streptomyces > Streptomyces sp. NPDC014907. Next base: position 222,361 of record NZ_JBVHEG010000010.1, read on the forward strand.
CGAAGCACATGCCGTCGGCGTCGCGGACGGTCTCGTGCTCCTCGACGGGCAGGCCGCGCAGGTTGCGCAGGGCCCGGTCGCGCAGCCGCGCGTGGTCGCCGAGCCGGTCGAGGGCGTCGTCGGTGAGCGTCATGACGCTCTCGGGCAGGTCGAGGGCGAGCACTTCGTAGAGGCCGGGGGCGACGGTCCTGGCGTAGCCGAAGGAACCGGCGTCGATGCCGTCGCCGCTGACGATCCGGGGATAGAGCTGGGCGCGGATCTGTTCGGGCGGCAGGGTGTCGAGGGCGGAGGGCCCGTCCATGGCGCGGACGACCAGGCCGACGTGCCGGTCGATCAGCGCGGGCCAGGCACGGGGACCTCGCCTGTCCTGGTGACAGACGGCCGCGAGGTTGACGAGGCCGAACCGGCGTCCCCGGTCGTCGACGACGTGGTCCTCGTAGACGGTGACCTCCAGGCCGAGTTCGGCGAAGGTCTCCCGGACCCGGCGGCGGAAGAGCGCGGCCTCGCGCCGGGAGAAGTAGGGGAACCCGGCGTCCCTCGGTGCGTCGCCGCCGTCCCGCCCGGGTCCTCGTCGCAGCCACCCCACGCCCGTCCGCCTTCCGTCGCCGTTGGGCACAGGGTAGCGACCGCGGGTGCCCGCTCCCGAGCCGCCGGGCGAACCCGGCCGCCGGGCGGTCAGGCGCCGTCGGGGGCGGTGAGGAGCGCGCGGGCGTAGTGGGCGAGGGAGCGGTTGTAGCGGGGCAGCAGGGGTGCGAGGGCGCCCAGGGCGAGGGAGGCGGCCTCCCGCTCGCGGCCGGTGTCGGCGAGCGCGAGGGCGAGGAAGGCGTCGACGGCTCCGCCGAGGGCCCGCTCGTCGGCGTCGAGCCGGTCGGCGGGGACGTCCCGTTCGGCGGTGAGGAGTTCGACGCTCCGGTCGGGCCGGCCGAGGTTGCGCAGGCTGCTGGCGAGCTGGATCACGGCCCGGCGGCGGCGCAGGCCGGTGAGGCCGAGGTCGAGGGCGCGCCGGTAGAGCGCGACGGCCTCCTCGGGCAGTCCGGTGGAGTCGTGGGCGGCGCCCCGTTCGAAGAGCGCGGCGGCGTCACCGTCGGGGCGCTCGGCGGCGAGCGCGTCCATGCGGGCGCGGAAGTCGGCGGGGTCGTGGTCGTCCAGGCGGTCCCAGAGCGCGGCGACCCGGCGCTCCCAGTCGTGGTCGTCCGTCATGGCGTCACCCTACCCATCCCGTCCCCGGGCCTTCCCGGCGAACGGCGCGGCGGTGCCTCGGGGCGTGGGCGGCGTGCGCGGCGTGCGACGGACCTGCCGGGCGGTCACGGGCGCGCGTCGCCGGCCGGATCGGGGGAGGCCGGCCGGCGCTCCCGCGAGTGGCGGTGCCGGGCCGGGGGGGCCGCCGGTTCCGGCGGCGGGGACAGGTCGAGGATCATGTCGAGCGAGGAGGAACCGCCCGCCTCCGTGAAGGGGCCCACGAGCCGGAAGCCGTTCTTCTCGCAGGAGCGGAGGGCACGGAGGTTGTCGGCACGGACACCGCCCCACAGGATGGTCCCCGTCCTGCCGAGCAGTCGCGCGACCTCCGCGGCGAACGGGAGGACGAGCGTTCCGACGCCCCGGTCCTGGTGGTCGTCGGCCGGGGTGAGGCCGAAGCGGCAGTCGGTCGCCCCGGTGAGGCGGATGCCCGCGTCCCGGGAGCGCGCGGTGTCCGCCGGGGTCGTGTCGAGACCGAATTCGAGGAGGCCGACGATCCTGCCGACCGGTACGTCCTCCGGCGCCGGTCCGAGCTTGCCGTAGCGCGCGATCGCGGCACACAGCTCCCGGGCGGCCGCGAGGCCGTACCCGTCGAACGTGCTGAACCGTCTCGTTCCGGGGGACAGGGCCCCGAGGAACCCGGCCAGGCGCTCCGCGTCGGCGTGTACGAGGGGGCGGAGGGCGACGACCGGGCCGTCGCGGGTCCCCAGGCGGCGGGACAGGCGCTCGGGGTTCCCCACGATGCCCGTCCGCGTGAGCATCCCGGTGTCCTCTCCATTCGCCGGTGCGCCCTTTCCGGTCCGGCGTTCCGGTCCGGCGTTCCGGCGCGGCGTTCCGGCGCGGCGTTCCGGTGCGACGACGTCCTACGACAGGTCCTTGGCCATCATGGTGCACATCGTTTCGTGACGGCGCAGCGTTCCGTCCGGGGCCTGTTCGTCCCACGCGTCCGGCCGGCGGTCGTAGGCGCGGTACCCCAGCCTCTCGTAGAGGGCGCGGGCCCGTGGGTTGTCGTCCTCCACGCCCAGCTCCGCCCGGCGCAGCCCCCGGTTCCTGATGCGCTGTTCCGCGGCCGCGACGAGAACGGTGCCCACGCCGCAGGACCGCAGCGCGGGGTGGACGGCGAGTTGCCAGAGGGTGCCCGCGCCGGGTTCGGCCCGGTAGTCGACGCCGCCCTTGGCGATCGGGAGGCCGGCGCGGGCGCAGACCGCCAGGTAGTCGACCTCGCCGTGCCGCCTGCGGTCCAACTGCTGGGCGACGACGCCGAGATGGTGGGCTGAACCCGCCCATCCGCACGACGCCAGGTCGGCGCGCACCAGATCGCGCACGGTCAGTTCCATGGTGATTTCCCTCACCCGTGTCACCTCCGGCCCGTCAGCATCCTCTCCCGCCCCGAACCGGCGCAACGCGGTTTTCCCCGCTCCGCGCCGCCTTCTCGACGGGCCGCCCCCGCGCTGGAACGATGAACCGGACGGGACGCGCGTACGAAGGGGCCGGCATTCCATGGAGGACGTACCGGCGGGCGGCATCGCGGGCGGGACGACCTCGCTCGTTCCCGCCACGGAGGAGCACCTGCCGCTGCTCGCCGGGTGGTTCGCCGACCCCGAGTTCGTCCGCGGCTGGGGCGGGCGGCCCCTCACCCGCGAGGAGGTGGCCGCCAAGTACACCGGAAGACGGCGTCCCGCGGTGGTGTCGCTGCTGGTCCTCGTGGGCGTCGAGCCCGCGGGGTACGCCCAGTACGTCCCCGCCGGGCCGCGCGAGGGCGGCATCGACATGGTGCTGCTGCCCCGCGTCCGGGGCCGGGGCCACGGCCCCGACGCCGCCCGCGCCCTCGTCCGGCACCTCCACACCGTCCTGGGGTGGGACCGCGTGACCGTCGATCCCGAGGCGTCCGACCGTCGTGCCGTCCGGGCGTGGAGCAAGGCGGGCTTCCGGCCGGTCGGCCCGCGGGGAAGCCGGTTGCTGATGGAGTGCGGGCCCGCCCACGGCGGTCCGCCGCGAGCGGCCCCGGCGGACGCCTCCCCCTGAGGGACGTCCGTGCCCGTCCGGCGGGCGCGGCCTCACGCGCCCCGGTCCATCGGCACCACGAGGTCCGCGCGGTCCCGGCCCCGGGCGACCAGCCGGGCGTTGGCCTCGTCGGAGAAGCGGACCCACTGCTCGGCGCGGGCCGGGTCCTTGCCGAAGCGGACGTGGCGCTCGACGAGCCGGGGGACGCGGAGCCGGTCGTCCAGGTCGAGGTACCAGACCTCGTCGAGGAGGGGCCGGACCCGGGTCCAGGCGCCCTCGTCGTGCAGGAGGTAGTTGCCCTCGGTGACGACGAGCGGGACGGCGGGGCCGACGGGGACCGATCCGGCGACCGGTTCCTCCAGGGAGCGGTCGAAGGCGGGGGCGTAGACCGTGGTGCCCGGTTCGGGGGCCCGCAGCCGGGTGAGGAGCGCGGCGTACCCGGCGGCGTCGAAGGTGTCGGGGGCGCCCTTCCGGTCCGCCCGGCCGAGGCGTTCCAGCTCGGCCCGCGCCAGGTGGAAGCCGTCCATGGGGACGAGGGCGGCGAGCCCGTCGAGGCGGGCGACGAGCCGGGCCGCGAGCGTGGACTTCCCGGCGCCGGGCGGTCCCGCGATGCCCAGGACGCGGCGCCGGTCCGCTCCGGGGCCGGGCTCCGCCAGGGACCGCGCGCGGGCGACGAGGTCCTCGAATTGTTGCGTGTGCATGTCGGACATTCTTCCGGCGGGTGTGCCGGTTGACGCGGGTAGATTGATGCGTATTACGTTTGGTCCATGCCGTCCATCGCACTCGTCACCCTCGTCGTCCGTGACTACGACGAGGCCATCGCCTTCTACACCGACGCCCTCGGGTTCGACCTCGTCGAGGACACCGACCGGGGCGACGGCACCCGCTGGGTGGTCGTCCGTCCCCGGGGCGCGGCCGGGGTCGGCGGCCTCGGGAACGCGGGGCTGCTCCTCGCCCGCGCCAAGAACGAGGCCGAGGAGGCCGCGATCGGCAACCAGACCGGCGGCCGGGTCGGCTTCTTCCTCCACACCGAGGACTTCGCCCGCGACCACGCCCGGATGACGGCGGCCGGCGTGAAGTTCCTGGAGGAGCCCCGCCACGAGCCGTACGGTTCGGTCGCCGTCTTCGAGGACCTGTACGGCAACCGGTGGGACCTGCTCCAGCCGGCGGACGCGACCGCGTAGGCCCCGTCCGGCCCCGGCCGCGCCCGGTGGGTCCGGGGCCGGTGGGTCCGGGGCGGACGGGGGCCCTATCCCAGCAGCTGGAGGAGCCGGCTCACCGCTTCCACGACGGGCTGGCCCAGCGTGCCCACGGCGGCGGCGATCTGGGTCGCGGCGGAGACCAGGACGAGGGCGCGCTCGCGCAGGGCGGCCCGGTCGGCGGTCGGTTCGGGGAGGGCCCTTTCGACCGCCCGCTCCTGGTCCGGGGTGAGGTGCGGGCGCAGTTCCCCCAGGAGCCGGACGAGGTCGGCGACGGCGGCGCGGAGCGCCGCGTCCCCGTCACCGTCGCCGCCGTAGACGATCCCCCTGTTGTGGTGCCCGCCGTTCATGTGGACCACGTTGCCGTAGTTGTTCGTCGTGTCGCTCACAGGCTGATCCCCCTGTTGTTGCGGCCCCCGTTCATGTGGACCACCGGGCCGTAGTTGTTCGTGTGGTTGAACTGCTGCACGACCGCGGTGAACTCGGCCTCCGGGTGCTCGATCGCGTACACGATCCGCCCGGCGATCTCCCGCAGGTCGTCCATGCCCGGCAGGGTCACGATCGCCGTGGACCCGCCGGCCGACTCCACGGCCAGCGCCGGCTTCGCCCGCTCGAACAGCGCCTTGAGGAGGAAGAAGACCGGCACGATCAGGAGGAAGCCGAGCAGAGATCCGTTGGCCGCCCCGACCCTCCCCCCGATCAGGCCGTTCACCACGAAGGCGGCGGCGCCCCACCCCAGGAAGTGGAAGAAGGCCGAGGCCCGGTTGGGTTTGATCTTGTAGGGCTCGACCCGGGTGATGCTGGACAGCGGAATGGCCGCCGAGCCCACCCACAGGATCCGGCGGCTGACCCTGAGGACCAGGTTCCCCTCCCTGGTCGGCACCGGAGGCAGCATCATGGGCGCCGGCCGGGAAGTCGGCGGCGGCGGCGGAGGCGGGGGCGTCCGGGGCGCCGACTCGGACGGCGCCTGTTCGGACGGTGCCGACTCGGGCGACGCCGATTCGGGCGACGCCGATTCGGGCGGTGTCGATTCGGGCGGTGTCGGCCCAGGTGGTGTCGGTTCGGTCGGCGGCTCCGCCTCGACTCCTGTGGAAACCATTCTTCCCCCGTGTTCTCGTGTCTCCCGCCCGCACACCGCGGGAGCACCATTAAGCGCCGGGGAGCGCGGACGAGGCAGTAAAGAAATAGCCAACTCGCTTGAGTGGCTTGTTCGTTGCTCTGCCCGTCGCGCGAGGCGGTCACGTCTCCGGGAGCGGAAAACCGTTGTCGCGTCCCGCGCCCGGCTCCCTACACTCACGTCCCGGCGCACCGCCAGGTGGCGCCGACCGCCGTCCGTCCGTCCGTCCGTCCGTCCGTCCGAGGGGAGAAGACCGTGCGCAGCCACGCCGCCGTCGCCGTCGTCGTCTCTTCCTCCCGTGCCCGGTACGACGTGATCCTCGCCTCTCCGGCCGAGCGGTGGCGGCTGCGCGCCCGCCATCGCCGCCCGTGACGACCCCGTACGCCCCCTGACGCGCCGTCGGCGGGCCCGTCGTCCGGGAATCGCGCTGCCCGTTCCACCACCGCAGCAGCGAAAGACACGAGACCGTGCGCACTCCCGAGATCACCGCCGTCCGCAACCTCGGCATCCTGGCCCACGTCGACGCGGGAAAGACCACCCTCACCGAGCGGGTCCTGTACCTGACCGGCGCCGTCCACAAGCGGGGCGAGGTCCACGACGGCACCACCGTCACCGACTTCGACCCGCAGGAGCGGGACCGGGGCATCACGATCTTCGCGGCGGCCGTGAGCTGCGACTGGGCCGGCCACCGGCTCCACCTCATCGACACGCCCGGCCACGTCGACTTCTCCGACGAGGTCGAGCGCTCGCTGCGCGTCCTCGACGGCGCGGTGGCGGTCTTCGACGCCGTCGCGGGCGTGGAGCCGCAGAGCGAGACGGTGTGGCGGCAGGCGGACCGGCACGGCGTTCCGCGCCTGGCGTTCGTCAACAAGATGGACCGGGCGGGCGCGGACCTCGACGCCGCCGTGGAGTCGATCCGTACGCGCCTCGGCGCCGTCCCGCTCCCCGTCCAGCTGCCGGTCGGGCGCGAGGACGGCTTCACCGGTGTCGTGGACCTGGTCCGGATGCGGGCGTACGTGTGGGCCGGCGGCGCCGACGGGTACGCCGACCGGGCCGTCCCCGACGGCCTGCGGGAGGAGGCCCTGCGCCGCAGACGGCGCCTGGAGGAGGCGGTGGCGGAGCTGCACCCGGGCGCCCTGGAGGAGTTCTGCGCCCGCGGGGAACTCTCCGGGGAGACGCTGCGGGGCGCGCTCCGCGACCTCACCCTCGGCGGGGAGGCCGTGGTCGTGCTGTGCGGTTCGGCCTACCGCGACCGGGGCGTCGAACCCCTGCTCGACGCCGTGGTCGCCTACCTCCCGGCCCCGTCGGACGTGCCGCCCGTGCGCGGCGGGGTCCCGGCGGACCCGGCGGCGCCGTTCACCGCGCTCGCCTTCAAGGTGAGTTCCACGTCCACCGGCCGCATGACGTACGTCCGCGTCTACGCGGGCACGATCGGGAAGGGGGACGCCGTGCTCGACGCGACCGGCGGGCGCACCGAGCGGATCGGCCGCGTCCTGCGCGTGCGGGCGGACCGGGTGACGGAGGTGGAGTCGGCGCGCGCCGGGGACATCGTGGCCCTCGTCGGCCCGAAGTCCGTCCGCGCCGGGGCGACGCTGTGCGACCCGGCCGCGCCGGTCGTCCTCGAACCGCCGGTGAGCGCCGCCCCGGTGGTCTCGGTGGCGGTGGAGGCCCGCCGGAGCACGGACACCGGGCGCCTGGCGACGGCCCTCGCCCGCCTGGTGGAGGAGGACCCGTCGCTCGTGGTGCGGTCCGACCCGGAGACGGGCCAGACCGTCCTGTCGGGCCTGGGCGAACTGCACCTGGAGGTCGCGGTGGAGAAGCTGCGCCGCGACCGGGGCCTGGAGGTCGCGGCCGGACGCCCGCAGGTGGCGTACCGGGAGACCGTGGCGAAGGGCGTCACCGGACTGCTGTACCGCCACGTCAAACAGGACGGCGGCGCGGGCCAGTTCGCCCACGTCGTCATCGACCTCGAACCCCTGCAGGGGGAGGAGGAGTTCGCGTTCCGCTCCACCGTCACGGGTGGTCGCGTGCCGCAGGAGTACGTCCGCGCGGTCGAGGCCGGCTGCCGGGACGCCCTCGTGGAGGGTCCCCTCGGCGGCCATCCGGTGACGGGGGTCCGGGTCACGCTCACGGACGGCGCCACGCATCCGAAGGACTCCTCGGAGATGGCGTTCCGCACGGCGGGCCGCTTCGCGCTCCGCGAGGCGCTGCGGGCGAGCGCGATGACGCTCCTGGAGCCGGTGGCCGACGTGACGGTCACCGTCCCCGCCGAGTCCGTCGGCGCCGTCCTCGGTGACCTCGCGGCCCGCCGGGGCCGGGTGACGGACCAGGCGGCCCGGGGCGGTACGGCGGTGGTGGAGGCGACGGTGCCGCTGGCCGAACTGTTCGGTTACGCGTCCCGCCTGCGCGGCCGCACCCGGGGCCGGGGCACCTTCACGACCCGCCCGGCGGGGTACGCCCCGGCGCCGGGCCGCACGTCCGGCGGGTAACCGGGGAACGCCCGCGCACCGGCGCGGGCGGTGACGTCCGGGCCACGGTGACCCCGTGGCCCGGACGCCCCTCCGCGGACCGCCTCCGCGGCAGGAACGCCGACCAGGCGGCGACGAACACGAAGAACAGGGCCGCGGCACCCGACAACGCGGCGAGCACCATCGCCCCGCCGCCCCCGGTGTCCCGCGCGCGGGCGACCGTCAGGGGGTCGCCCGCCCGGTACCGGACGTCCACGCCGTCGCCGACCCGGACCTTGCCGCTGCTCCCCACCGGCAGCTCCGCCACCACGCTCCGCCCCTCGGCCTCGAACCGGACCACGCAGCCGCCCGCCATGCACGGGCCGTTCGTCCGCATCGTCGCCCTGGCCGTCCGGCCGTCGTCGAGGGAGCGGAGGTGCTGGGCCGCCGGGAACATCACGAGCCCCGACAGCGCCCCCAGGAGCAGGGCGAGGACCAGCGCGAACCAGAACCCCGCGCGCGGTCCCGGGGTCCCTCCGGTCCCGTTCGACACGGCCGTCATCCGCTCCGCCCCCTCCGGTGGTGTCCTGCCCGGTGATCACGCTAGGGGGCGCGGCCCGGCGGTTTCACGGGCCGGTTCCGGCACTCCGGTCACGGTCCGGCTGCCCGGCGTCGGCAAGGAGGTCCCGCTCCCCGGCACGGAGGGGCCCGAGGTCCAGTTCGGCCCGTACGGTCTTCCCGACCGGTACGCGGTCGAGCACCGCCCAGCGCGACGCCAGCGCCTCCACCAGGAGCAGGCCGCGCCCGCCCTCCCCGTCCGGGCCCTCCGGGACGGCGAGGGCGGGCCGCCGTTCGCCCCGGGTGTCGGAGACGTCGATCCGGAGCAGCCGGCCGGGGGTGTACGCGAGCACCAGCTCGCAGTCGCGCCCCGGCACCCGGCCGTGCGTCACGGCGTTGGCGGCGAGTTCGGCGACGAGCAGCGCGGCGGTCTCGGACGTCCCGGAGCCGTACGGGACGCCCCAGCGGTCGAGCTGGAGCACGGCGAGGCGGCGGGCGAGGCGGGCGCCGCGCGGGGTCGAACTGAAACGCTGCGCGAACACACGTACGGTGACGGGCAGTTCGCGGGTCACGGGGGAGGTCATGGGGCCAATGTGGCGTCGCGCGGGGAGGGTTGCCAGCTCAGAAACCCGTACGCTGCGACAGCGTACGGGTTCACCCTCTGGACTGTATTGGTCACTAGACGTGAGCATAGGTGCGTTCAGTACGAGTGCACGGGTGCGGGAGGTGGCCGGGTGACGGGTGGGTTTCCGGATGACGCGACGGATGGCGTAATCAGGGCTCCGAGGGGGAGTGAACCGGAGGCGTCGGAGAGCCTGAAGGCCTTCGGGGAAGTTCTCAAGGTTCTGCGCAAACGGGCGGGCCTCACGCAGGAGCAGTTCGCGCCGATGGTGGGGTACTCGGTGCCGATGGCCGCCTCGATCGAACAGGGGCGGCGCCTGCCGTCGAAGACGTTCGTGGACCGCTCGGAGGAGGTGCTGGACGCGTTCGGGGTCGTCCGGGCGGCGGCCAAGCACCTGACGCGCAAGGCGGGGCTGGCGCGCTGGTTCGAGAAGTGGGCGGAACTGGAAGCCCTCGCAGTAACGCTGTACACCTTCGAGAGCCGGTTCGTCCCCGGCCTGCTCCAGACGCCCGCGTACGCCCGGACGCTCTTCGAGGAGCAGATCCCGGCGATGGGCGACGACCAGATCGAATCCCACCTGTCGGCCCGCATGGAACGCACGAAGATCCTCACGGAGCGCCCGCACACGATCTTCAGCTTCATCATCGAGGAGCACGCGCTGCGCCGTCAGATCTGCGCTCCGGAGGCCATGCGCGGGCAGATCAACCACATCCTCGCACTCTGCGAACGGCGCAACATCGACATCCAGGTCATGCCGCAGTCGCGCGGATATCACGCAGGTCTCGGCGGCCCCTTGTGTCTCCTGGAGACTCCAGAGAATGTGTGGCACGCCTACTCCGAAGGCCAGGAGACCGGCCACATGATCTCGGACCCCAAAGTGGTCAGCACCCTCCAGCAGCGGTATGCCAGGATGCGGACACAGGCTCTGTCCTTCGAGGAGTCCGTGAGCCTGCTGCGGGAGATCCGAGGAGCACTATGAGCACCACAGAACTGGCCTGGTTCAAGAGCAGCTACAGCAGCGGCAGCGGCGACGACTGCGTCGAGGTCGCCCTCTCCTGGCACAAGTCCAGCTACAGCAGCGGAAGTGGCGACAACTGCGTAGAGGTCGCCTCCTGCCCCTCCACCGTCCACGTCCGCGACTCCAAGAACGTCACCGGTCCGCAGCTCGCCCTCTCCCCCGCCGCCTGGTCCGCGTTCCTGACCCGGCTGGCCTGAGCACCGTACGACGCGCGAGGAGCACCACCATGAGCACGACCCCGGCCGACTACCTCTCCGGCCTCTTCTCCCTCGACGGGCGCACCGCCCTCGTCACGGGAGGCAGTTCCGGTATCGGCCGGGCCGTCGCGGGAGCGCTGGCGCGCGCCGGGGCGAAGGTGGTGGTGCTCGCCCGGAAGGAGGCCGAGCTCGTCGCGACCGTGGACGAGCTGACGGCCGACGGCTGCCGGGCGGCCCGGGTGAGCGCGGACCTGAGCACCCGGGAGGGGATCAGGGCCGGGGCCGAGGAGGCGGCGGCCGTGTTCGGGGAGCCGGACATCCTGGTGAACTCGGCGGGGATCAACCTCCGCCCGCCGCTGGGCGAACTGGGCGAGGAGGTCTGGGACGCGACGATGACGGTGAACCTGGAGGCGCCGTTCCTCCTTGGCCAGCGGTTCGGGCCCGGGATGGCCGAGCGCGGCTTCGGGCGGATCGTCCACGTGACCTCCCAGCAGGCGCACCGCGCGTTCGTGCAGAGCGGGGCGTACGGGGTGTCGAAGGGCGCCCTGGAGTCGCTGGCCCGTTCGCAGGCGGAGGCGTGGTCCCCGCACGGGGTCACGGTCAACACCCTGGTCCCGGGCTTCGTGATGACCCCGCTCAACCGGCGTCTCTCCTCCGACCCGGAGCGGGTCGCCGCGCTCGCCGCGCGCACGCTGACCGGCCGCAACGGGCTGCCCGGCGACTTCGCGGGCGCCGCCGTCTTCCTGGCGAGCGCGGCCTCCGCGTACGTCACGGGCCACTCCCTCTTCGTGGACGGCGGCTTCTCCGTCCACTGAGCGGGCGTCCGGGCGCGCCCGGTGCGGTCCCTGACGCGGGCCGCACCGGGCGCGGCCCGCGTCAGGGACGGTCCGGGGCCGCCCCTTCCCGCCGGCCGTCGCCGGACGGCAGCCGGAGCGTCCGGCCCCGCCACCGCCGGCGCAGCCAGCGGTCGTGACTGGCGACCACCACCGCGCCCGGCCCGGTGCCGAGCGCCTCCTCCAGCTCGTCGCACAGGCGCGGCGAGAGGTGGTTCGTGGGCTCGTCGAGCAGCAGCAGCTGGGGCGGGCGGGCCACCAGCAGCGCCAGCGCCAGACGGCGGCGCTGTCCCACGGACAGCCGGCCGACCGGCCTGTCCAGGTCCGCCTCGTGCACCAGGCCGAGCGAGAGCAGCGGCGCCCGCTCCGCCCGCTCCGGTCCGAGCGCCCGTTCGTAGGTGTCGCGGACCGTGCGTCCGGGCCGTTCGAACACGGTGTCCTGGGTGAGCAGTCCCACCGTCAGCCCCGGCCGCGCGCGCACCTCGCCGCCGGCCGGGAGCCGTCCGGCGAGCACGGCGAGCAGGGTCGACTTCCCGGTCCCGTTGCCGCCCGTGACGAGGAGCCGGTCGGCCGCCGCCACCTCCAGGCCGTCCAGGACGAGCCGGCCCGGGACCCGCACGTCCCGCAGGACCACCAGCGGCTCCGGGCCCTCCTCCGCCGGTGCCGTGGGCTCGGCGGCGAACCGCAGCGGCTTCGGCGGTTCGGGCACCCGTGTGCGTTCCAGCTCCCCGAGCCGCCGGGTCGCGTTGCGCACGCGGCGGGAGATCTGGCTCTGCACCCGGCCCGCCCGGTGGCCGTAGCCCATCTTCTCGTTGTCGGTGCGGCCCCGGTCCGGGGCGACCCGGTGGGCGACCGTCCCGGCGGACCGGGACAGTTCCTCCCACTCCTCCTGTTCCTCGGCGTGACGCCGCTCCCAGCGTTCCCGCTCGGCGCGTTTCCGGGCCAGGTAGGAGCTGTAGCCGCCGCCGTGGCGGACCGGTCCGCCGACCGCCGGGTCGAGGTCGATCAGGTCCGTGCAGACCGCGTCGAGGAACGCCCGGTCGTGGGTGGCGATCACGACGGCCCCGGGCAGGGAGCGGACCTGTTCCTCCAGGAAGGCGGCCGCGTCGTCGTCGAGGTGGTTGGTCGGCTCGTCCAGGAGCAGCGCGGCCAGGGCCAGCCGGCCGCGCTGTCCGCCGGAGAGCGAGCCGACCGGGCGGTCGTGGCCGAGCGCGCCGAGGCCGAGACCGTCCAGGACCAGGGCGGCGCGGCGGTCGGCGTCCCAGGATGCGCGGTCCCGGGCCTGCTCCAGCCGCTTCCCGTAGGCGTCGAGGAGGCCCGGGTGGCCGGGGTCGTCCTCGGGGAGGCGCGCCAGTTCCCCGCCGAGCCGGTCCAGCTCCGCGAGGTCCTCGCGGGCCTCGCGGAGCGCCTCGTCCAGGACCGCGGCGAGGGTCGCGGAGGCGTCGAACGGCAACTCCTGGTGGAGGAGGCCGAGGTCGTCGGGGCGGGTGACGCCGCCCCCGTCGGGTTCGTCCACGCCGGCGAGCACCCGCAGCAGGGTGGACTTGCCGGCGCCGTTCTCCCCGATGAGGCCGATGCGGTGGCCGGGAGAGGCCGTCAGGGAGACGCCGTCGAGGACGCGCCGCCCGTCCAGGACGCGGACGACGTCGTGGGCGAGGAGGGTGGATCGGGGCATGGGAGACCGTCCTGCGTGATCGGTGGTCGGCCCGCCGGGCACACGGCCTCGGACGCGGGCCACGTCGCACGCCGCCGGCTCACACCGCCGGGGCCCCCGTCTCCGCGAGCACGCCGTCCGCCAGCCGCAGCCGCCGGTTCACCCCGATCTCGGTGAGGAACCGCTCGTCGTGGCTGACCACCATGAAGGCGCCCTGGTAGGAGTCGAGGGCGCTCTCCAGCTGGCCCACGCCGACCAGGTCGAGGTTGTTGGTCGGCTCGTCGAGCAGCAGCAGGTGCGGGGCGGGCTCGGCGCACAGCACGCAGGCCAGGGTGGCGCGCAGCCGTTCGCCGCCGGAGAGCACGCCGACCGGCAGATGGGCGCGGGCGCCCCGGAAGAGGAAGCGGGCGAGCAGGTTCATCCGCTCCGCCTCGGGCCGCTCGGGCGCGAACAGGGCGAAGTTCTCGGCCACCGTCCGGTCCCCGTCGAGCAGGTCCAGGCGCTGCGAGAGGTAGGCGATCCGGCCGTCGTTGCGCCGGACCTCCCCGGCGTCCGGGGCCAGGTCGCCGGCGACCAGACGCATCAGGGTCGTCTTGCCCGCGCCGTTGGGCCCGGTCAGCGCGATGCGTTCGGGGCCCCGGACGGTCAGGTCGGCGCCGTCCGCCGCGAAGACGTCCCTGTCCCCGAGGCGCACCCGCATGCCCTCGCCGTGGAACAGGGTGCGCCCCGCGGGCACCCGGGTGTCGGGCAGCTCCAGGACGAGGCGCTGTTCCTCGCGCAGGGCGCGCCCGGCCTCGTCGAGGCGGGCCCTGGCCTCGTCGACCCGGGAGGCGTGCATCGTGCCGGACCTGCCCGCGGCCTCCTGCGCGCCCCGCTTCATGGTGCCGGCGAAGATCTTGGGCAGGCCGGCGCTCTTCAGGTTCCTGGCGGCGTTGCTCGCCCGGCGCTCGGCGCGTTCCCGGGCCTGCTGCATCTCCCGCTTCTCCCGCTTCAGCTCCTGCGCGGCGTTGCGGACGTTCCTCTCGGCGGCCTCCCGCTCGGCGCGGACGGCCTCCTCGTACGCGGCGAAGTTGCCCCCGTAGAGGCGCAGTTCGTCGCCGCCGAGTTCGGCGACGCGTTCCATGCGGTCGAGCAGCGCGCGGTCGTGGCTGACCAGGAGCAGACAGCCGGTGAAGTCCTCCAGCACGTCGTACAGCTGGTGCCGGGCTTCGGCGTCCAGGTTGTTGGTGGGTTCGTCGAGGAGGAGGACGTCGGGCCGCCCGAGCAGCTGGGCGGCGAGGCCGAGGGAGACGACCTGACCGCCGCTGAGGGTGCCCAGACGGCGGTCGAGGGCGAGGCCGCCGAGACCCAGGCGGTCGAGCTGGGCGCGGGTGCGCTCCTCGATGTCCCAGTCGTCGCCGATGGTGGTGAAGTGCCGTTCGTCGACGTCTCCGGACTCGACCGCGTCCAGGGCGCGGATCACGTCGGCGACGCCGAGCACCTCGGCGACCGTGAGGCCGCCGTCCAGGGGCAGGGTCTGGGGGAGGTGGCCGAGCGTCCCGTGGACCGTCACCGATCCGGCGGTCGGCTTCAGTTCGCCGGCGATCAGCTTCAGCAGGGTGCTCTTGCCGGAGCCGTTGGGCGCGACCAGGCCCGTGCGTCCGGAGGGGAGGGAGAAGGACAGGTCGTGGAGGACCGGGGTGTCGTCGGGCCAGGCGAAGGAGAGGTTCGCGCAGATGACGGCGGCGTCGGACATGGAATCGACCTCGGAGGTACGGAGGGCAGGGCTTGGTCCTCTGCCCGGGGCAGACGGGGGGAAGGAGGTACGACGAGACGGACCACCTCGGCAGCGCTCCCGAGCGCCGGCCGGTGGCCGTCAGATCCGGGTCTCACCCGGAGATGTCGTCGTCACCCACCACGTCTGTGTCTCCTCGATGTGCGGTCTGGTTCACCCACCAACATAACAGCCCGGCCGCGTCCGCCTCTTCTCCCGCCGCGTTCTCCTGCCGGGCGGCCCGGCGGTCATGGGCGGCCCGGCGGCGGAGGGGCGGGTACGGCGGAGGGGCGGGTACGGCGGAGGGGCGGGTACGGCGGAGGGGCGGGTACGGCGGAGGGGCGGGTACGGCGGAGGG
>NZ_JBVHEG010000011.1:0-228563 GCF_055562975.1 Streptomyces sp. NPDC014907
GGACCCTGTGGGAGAGTAGGACACCGCCGAACAATCATTGTGGGAAAGCCCCGCACCTCATGGTGCGGGGCTTTTCTGCGTTCCAGAACCTTTTCGGACCCGGGACGGTGGGGCCGGCCGGATGCTCCGCACCGGGAACCGCCGACGCGGACGGGGAGGGCCCGCCTCCCGGAAAACGTCTTGTCGGGAGCGGCCGTCCCTCGTCAGGATCGGGATCATGGACTTTTCGATACGTGTCATCCGCGCCGACGAGTGGGAGAAGGCCCGCGAGATCCGTCTCGCCGCCCTCCGGGACCCGGTCGCGCACCTCGCGTTCCTCGACACCTACGAGGCCGCCGTCGAGCGACCCGACTCCTTCTGGCGGGAACGGGCGGAGGACTCGTCCGAGAGCGGCGGCGGCAAGGTGCGGCAGTTCGTGGCCGAGAAGCCGGACGGCTCCTGGGCCGGCACGATCACGCTGCTGGTGGAACGGCCCTCGGACGAGGTGCGATTCGGCGAGCCGGCGAAGGTCGACCAGACGCACGTCGTGGGGGTGTACGTGCGCCCCGAGGCGCGCGGGTCGGGGGTGATCGACGCCTTGTTCCGGGCGGGCGTGGAATGGTCCTGGGCGCTGGCGGAACCGGTGGTCGAGCGGGTGCGGCTGTACGTGCACGGGGAGAACGCGCGGGCGGCGGCCTTCTACCGGCGGTTCGGGTTCACGGAGACGGGTGAGCGGATGGCGGTGCCGGGGAGCGACACGGCGGTGGAGGTGGAGTACGAGCTGAGGCGGCCGGAGGGCTCCGGGACGCGGTAGGCGGGCTCCGCCGCAGTCCGGCGGCCCGCCAGGCGGCAGCCGAGGCAGCCGGTGTGGCCCTTGCGAGCGGTGGCGTCACGGACCCGCCAGTCCCACTGGTCGGCGGGGCGGGGTCCGGAGGGCTTGCCCCAGCCCGCCAGGTGCAGGACCCAGGTGGCGAAGGCGGCGAGGACGGTCAGGGCCGCTCCGAGCCACAGGGCCCAGGCGCGGTCCAGGCAGACTCCGGCCCCGGCGGCGGTGGCGCCCAGGGTCACGAGGCCGGTTCCGGTCCAGCCGGCCGGGGTGTGGCCGAGATCGACGTCGCCGTGGGCACTCATGGGTGACTCCCGCAGGGGTTCGGGGCAGGCAGGATGAAGGCGCACGAGAGAAAATTAATCTCACGAGCTAAGTAACTTAGATGCTAAGGAGTATCCGGGTGCAGGGCAAGAGCCTCCCTCCGGCCACCGCCGGCGAGGCGATCCAGCGGATGGACGCGTACGTGGCCCTGGGCCTGATCGGACAGCAGGAGGTCGCGCAGGCCCTCGGCGTGAACGTGACGGACCTGACCTGCCTCGGGCACGTCCTCGGCGCCGGCGAGGAGCCCCTGTCCGCCGGGGACCTGGCCGAACGCGCCAACCTCACCACCGGTGCCGTGACCGGTGTGCTCAACCGCCTGGAGAAGGCCGGGTACGCCCACCGCGTCCCCGATCCGGGCGACCGACGCCGCGTCAGGGTCGTGGCCGACCCGGACGCGGCCGCGCGCCTCGTCGAGCTGTACGGGCCGTTCTACGCGCGCCTGGAGGAGGTTTTCGCCCGGTACACCCCGGAGGAGACGGCCGTCATCGCGGACTGGTTCGCCCACGCGGCCGAGGCGGCCCGGGCGCACCTCGACGCCCTGCGCACCCGCTGACGAGGGGTCGTCAGACCCCGGGGGCCAGCACGTCGTTCGGCCAGCGGGTCCTCGCCTGTTCCCGGGAGCGCATCAGGGCCAGGGTGGGCAGGCCCCGGGACCCGCCGTCGGCCAGGAGCGCCGGAAGCGCGGGCAGCGGGGCGACGGCGGCGACGTCGTCCAGGACGAGGGTGAGTGGTGGGTCGAGCCGACCGTCGGATGACCGTGCGGCCATGCGGCGGCCGTGCTCGACCACGTCTGCGGCGAGGGCCGTCAGAAGCGGCATCGCGCCGGGGCGGGTGCGGGGGTCCTCGATGGATTCACCCACCACGTAGAGGGTGCCCCCTTCGGGGAGAAAAGATGCGAGCGCCAGCGAATCCGTCCGGTTCGGGGTGCACGCCTCCCTGATGTGGACCGTGGAGAGCGCCGAGAACGCGCGGGCCGTCAGCTCCTGCGCCAGACGGCGGGTCTCGGGGTGGGCGGTGAGGGCCGATTCGAGGAGCCCGGCCAGTCCAGAGGCGGCTCCGCGGTGGCCGCGGAGGACCCGTACGGGTTCGGTGGCGTCGGCGCCCTGCGCCCAGCGGTGCACCTGCCGGAAGGGACGGCTGTCGATGGCGGCGGCGTGCAGCCAGCACCGCAGGAGCGTTTCGGCGGTCTCGGCGGTCGTCGCGTCCAGACGGGAGTGGGGGCGCACCGGGGCCAGCAGGGCGGCGGCGCGGGCCTGGGCGGTCTCCGGGTCCTCGCACCCCTCGGCGGGTGACCAGTGGAGGCGGGCGGGGGTGTCGCAGAGGTGCCCGGGGTCGTAGACGAGGACCGGGCCGAGCTTGCCGCGCGCGTCCTTGGTGTCCGCCCAGACGGCGGGGTCCGAGGTGACGACGAGGACCGGCCCGTCGGCGTCCCGCACCGCCCGGACCGCTGCGGGGCGGCGGACGCCGGGCGGTCCGAAGACGGTGCCGGGCAGGGGATCGGCCGGGGCGCCCCCGGCAGGGACGACGGCAGGGACGACGGGAGGGGCCGGCCGGGGTTGCGGGGGGACGTGGGGCCCGGAGCGGGAGAACGGAGGCCTCGGGGTCTCCCGTACGGGCTCCAGGGGGGCGGGAGCGGGCTCCCTGGCGTGCTCGGCGCTGCCGCCCGGACCGTTCCAGCCGCTCGGGTCGTCCGGGCCGGACGCGGCGGGCGGGGCGGCCGCCGGGGCGTGGGCGCGTACGGGCGGCGGACGTTCGTCCCGTACGGGTTCGTGGGTCTCCCGTACGGGGTGGCGGGCTTCCTCCGCGGCGCGTCCCGCCGGCGTCCCGTACGGGCCCGCCTTCCGGTGGGCGCGGACCGCGCGCCACCGGGCCAGGGTGCCCAGGACGAAGACCGCGAGGACCGTCAGGACCATCGCCTCGCCGATCAGGAGGCCCCAGAAGAGGCCGTACCCCGACAGCTGGTCCGGCGGGGCGGCCGGCCAGGCGGCGGACAGGTCCGTGGGGGCCGTCGCCAGGGAACGCAGGGCCGGGGGCGTGTCCGTGAAGGCGACGCCGTCCGGCCAGGACCCGTGGGCGAACAGGCCCGCCAGGCCGGTCGCCGTCCACACCAGGAACGTGAGACAGAGGAGGAGGGCGAACAGGCTGAGCAGCAGCCCGTCCGAGACCCCTCCCCCCTTCCGTGCCGTGTCCATCTACGCCACCTACGCCACCGTCGACTGCGAGGAACCGTTCATCTGCCGCTCGGCGAGGACCGCCCGCTGCTCCGTCTCCCACTCCAGCTCCGGATCGACCGGTGAGGACTCGGTCATGGCGCGGTCGGTGTAGACGAGGGGGCGTTCCTTCTCGGTGATGAGGTGTTTGACCACCTGCACGTTGCCGTTGACGTCCCAGACCGCGATGCCGGGCGTGAGGGTCGGGATGATCTCCACCGCCCACCGGGGCAGGCCCAGGACCCGGCCCGTGTGGCGGGCCTCGTCGGCCTTCTGGGCGTAGATCGTCCTGGTCGACGCCATCTTGAGGATCGCCGCCGCCTCCTTGGCGGCCGCTCCGTCCACGACGTCGGAGAGGTGGTGGACGACGGCGACGAAGGACAGGCCGAGGCGGCGGCCGAACTTCAGCAGGCGCTGGAACAACTGGGCCACGAACGGGCTGTTGATGATGTGCCAGGCCTCCTCGACCAGGAAGATGCGCTTCTTCCGGTCGGGACGGATCCAGGTGTGTTCCAGCCAGACGCCGACGATCGCCATGAGGATCGGCATGGCGATGGAGTTGCGGTCGATGTGGGAGAGGTCGAAGACGATCAGGGGCGCGTCGAGGTCGATGCCGACGGTCGTCGGACCGTCGAACATGCCGCGCAGGTCACCGTCGACCAGGCGGTCCAGGACGAGGGCGACGTCCAGCCCCCAGGCCCGAACGTCGTCTATGTCGACGTTCATGGCCTCCGCCGATTCCGCCTCGGGGTGGCGCAGCCGTTCCACGATGTCCGTGAGGATCGGCTGGCGGTCGGTGACGTGGTCGGTGACGTGGGCGTGGGCGACCTTGAGGGCGAAGCCGGAACGCTCGTCGAGGCCGTGGCCCATCGCCACCTCGATGATCGTGCGGAGCAGCGCGAGCTGGCCCGTGGTGGTGATCGAGGGGTCGAGCGGGTTGAGGCGGATTCCGGCGTCGTTGGCGACCATCGGGTCCAGGCGGATGGGGGTTATCCCCAGCTCCTGGGCGATGAGGTTCCACTCGCCGACGCCGTCCTCGCCCTGGGCGTCGAGGACGACGACCTGCCGGTCGCGGAAGCGGAGCTGGCGCAGGACGTACGTCTTCTCCAGGGCCGACTTGCCGTTGCCGGACTCGCCGAGGACCAGCCAGTGGGGGGCGGGGAGCTGCTGCCCGTACAGCTGGAAGGGGTCGTAGATGTAGCCCTTGCCGCTGTAGACCTCGCGGCCGATGATGACGCCGGAGTCGCCGAGGCCCGGGGCCGCGGTCGGCAGGTAGACGGCCTGGGCCTGCCCGGTGGAGGTGCGGACGGGCAGACGGGTCGTCTCCACCTTCCCGAAGAGGAAGGAGGTGAAGGCCTCGGAGAGGACGGACAGCGGATCTCGCATGGGTCGGTGCCCCTTCGGCCTCAGCGGCGGATGCCGGTCGCGAACGGCAGGGTGTTCACAAAGGCCCGGTGGTGCTCGCGGTCGCACCACTCCAGTTTCAGGTACGACTTGCCCGCCGAGGCCCTGATCGTGCGCTTGTCCCGGGCCAGGGCCTCGGGCGAACGCGACGACACCGTGATGTACCCGACGAGGTTCACCCCGGCAGCGCCACTGGCGAGATCTTCACCCCGCTGGTCGAGCCGGCCGTGGGCGGCGATGTCGCGCGGGTCGACCGTGCGGTTCATCTTGGCGGCGCGGCTGGCGTCGGCCTCGTCGTTGGTCTTCTCGGTGAGCATGCGTTCGATGGCGACCTCGGTGGGTTCCAGGTCCATGGTGACGGCGACCGTGCGGATGACGTCGGGGGTGTGGACCAGGAGCGGGGCGAGGAAGTTGACGCCGACGGGAGTCATCGGCCACTCCTTGATCCAGGCCGTGGCGTGGCACCAGGGGGCGCGGGTGGAGGACTCGCGGGTCTTGGCCTGGAGGTACGTCGGCTCCATCGCGTCCAGTTCGGCCGGCCAGGCGTTCCTCTTCGACATGGCCTGGATGTGGTCGATGGGATGGTCCGGGTCGTACATGGAGTGGACGAGGGAGGCGAGCCGGGACTGGCCGAGGGGCTGGCGGACGCGGATGTCGGCCTCGGCGAGACGGGCGCAGATGTCGGTGAGTTCGCGGGCCATGACGACGGCGAGGCCGGCGTCGCGGTCGAGGCGGCGGGCGCCGGTGGCGTGGCGGGCGGCCCGGGCCATGGCGTTGGCCTCGGCGGCCAGTTCGCGGGTGTAGTGCATGCAGGCCACGAGATAGGCGCGGTGCTGCTCGCTGGAGGTGGACACCATGGACTGGAGCTGCTCGTAGGAGTCCTGGAGCCAGCCGGGCGCGTGCGGGTCGCCGCGCTGGGCGACGTCCTTGGCGTGGGCGTCGGGGTCGGCGGGGAGGGTGCGGGCGAGCATCTGGATGCGGGTGACGAAGCCGTCGCCGTTGGCGACGTGCTTGAGGAGGGTGCCGAAGCGGTCGACCAGGGCCTCCTGGTCCTCGCTGTCGCGCAGGCCGACGCCGGGGCCCTCGATCTCGATGGCGGCGGTGACGGTGCGGCGGTCCGCGTGGAGGAGGACGGCGATCTCGTCGGGACCGAAGGGGGCTGCGAGCCAGCCGACGCGGCCGATGCCCGGAGGCGGGCCGACCTCGACCTCGCGGCCGTCGAGACGGGTGCCGGCCTCGGCGGCCACGGAACGGTAGGCGGTGCCGCGCTTGAGCATGCGCTTGTAGCTGCGGTTGATCTCGAACCACTTGTAGAACGTGCGCTGCTTGTACGGGAGGTACACGGCGGCGATCGCGAGCATGGGCAGGCCGGCGAGGAGCGCGATCCGCAGGGGGAGGAGGGGGACGAGGAGTCCGCTCATCATGCCGAGGAAGGCGCCGACGATGATCAGGGCGATCTCGCCGGTCTCGCGGTTCTTGCCGACGATCGCGTTCGGCCTGGCGCGGCCGATGAGATACGTGCGGCGGGGCGCGACCGGCTGGGACTGGGTCGTCAACGCCCTGCACCTCCAGAGTTCTTGCGGTTGCCGTGCGGGGTACCCGCGGTGGGACTGCTGCTGCGGGGGGCGGGCGGGGGAGTCGCGCCGGTGCCGCCGCTCCCGCCCCGGCCGCCGTGGGCGGCCATGCCGCCGGAGAGCGGGTTGGCGGGACGGGGAGGCTGGGAGGCGCCGCCGCCGTCACCGCGGGAACTGTGGGTCTTGATGCCCTGGGAGACGAGGGAGGCGGGAGAGGAGATGACGGCCGCGGCGGTGTTCTCGCCGGCGCGGTGGAGACGGTTGTTGCGGGAGGCGGCGATCTCGTCGCCGAAGCCGGGGACGAAGCGGTAGATCGCGGCGGAGGCGAAGATGGCGAGCAGGATGATCGCGAGGCCGGAGACGACGGCGGAGAAGGAGTCGGGGCCGGTGCCGGAGGAGAGGGCGCCGGCGAGCCCGAGGACGATGACGATGACCGGCTTGACCAGGATGATCGCGATCATGATGCCGGCCCAGCGGCGGACGTGGCCCCACATGTTCTTGTCGACGAGGCCGGAGTAGACGACGACGCCGAGGAGGGCGCCGACGTACAGCATGACGGCGCGGAGGAACAGCTCCAGGTAGAGCACGCCGGCGGCGATCACGGTCACCAGGGACACGATGATCAGCATGATCGGGCCGCCGCCGATGCTGTCGCCCTTCTGGAGGGCCTGCCGGAAGCTGCCGAAGAAGACGTCGGTCTGCTGCCCGGTGCCGGAGGCGATGACCTCGGTGACGGCGTCGGTGGCGTTGACGACGGTGTAGAGGATCAGGGGCGTGAAGGCGGAGGCGAGCACCGTCAGCCAGAGGAAGCCGATGGCTTCGGAGAGGGCGGTGGTGAGGGGGACGCCCCGGACGGCCCGCTTGGCGACGGCGAGGAGCCAGAGGAGGAGGGTGAGGACGGTGGAGGCGGCGAAGACGATGGCGTAGCGGCCGAGGAACTCCGGGTTGGTGAAGTCCACGTCGGCGGTCTCTTTGACGGCCTTGGAGAGGTAGTCGAGGGTGGCGGTCGCGGCGTCGGAGAAGCCGCGGGCCAGGGAGGAGAGGGGGTCGAGGGCGGCGTTGGGGTCGTTGAGGGGAGGCTGGCCGGTTCCATCGACGGACTCGCTCCTCTCGCAGAGTTCCCGGGCCTGTCCCACAAGAAAACCGCAGCCGTTGTCACTGGCACTCGGTGACGGTGTGGGTGCCGACGGAGTCGGTGTGGGAGCGGCCTGGGCCGGTGGCGCGACCAGGAGGAACAGGGGGAGGAGGGCGGCGAAGACCGCGATCGACGCGCTTTTCACCGGGCTTCGATCAGCGGGCATAGGTGAACCCTCCGTATCCCTCGACGGCTCCGGCGATCTCGTCGGCCGTGGAGGCGCGGTTGTCGCCGTTGACCGGCGTGGGGCCCTCGACCTGGTCGGAGGACACCACCCGCCAGTCGCCCCCGACCCAGGTCAGCTTCTGCGTGAGGGTGAACCAGGTGGAGGTGACGGGCTTGGTGGAGCCGGGGCCGGCCAGGCCGACCAGGCCGGTGCACCAGACGTCGACGGTGGCGGAAGTGCCCTTGTAGTCGCGGACCTTCGCGCCGATCGGGACGGTGCGCGACACGAAGGTCAGGCCGGTGGGGGCGGTGCCGTTCGGGTCGAGTCCGATGCTTCTCATGAAGTCGGCCGAGTAGGAGGCGTCCAGGAGTTTCAGCAGGTTGTCCACGACGGCGGGGGCGTGGGTGGCGCGCACGACGGCCTCGCGGGGGCCGTCCTGGAACATGTCGGTCGAGCCCAGCGCCACCGCGTAGTTCGTCGCCGCGCTCTGTGCCCCCTGTTCGTCGTGGGCGTATCCGGTGGGGACCGTGCCGTTGCCGCCCGTGACGGGGCGGACGCCCGTCGCCGCGGTGGGGGCCGGTCCGCCCGGGGTGCCGGCGGTGGCCTTCTTCGACGGGTCGCCGCCGCCTCGGTTGGCGAGGGCGATGGCTCCGACGAGGAGGACCACCACGCCCACGACCGTGAGGAGGGAGCGGGGGCCGCGGGCGGGCCGGCGGGCCCCGTGGAAGTCGCCGCTGTTGCCCTCGGGCAGGCGGGTCCGGGTCTGGCCCGTGCCGCCCGTGCCGCCGAAGCCGTCGTGCTCGTCGCCGGGACTCATGCCGGGTACGCCCCCTCACTCGTTCGCGGGTACGGCCGTGCTTCAACAGGTCTGGGCATCAGGTCAGGCAATCTCGGGGGGTTTTCGTCCGACGGGGGGTCAGACGGCCATCCCGTACACGATGGTGAAGAGGGTCCCCAGTGAGCCGATGATGAAGACGCCGGTCAGGCCGGCGACGATCAGCCCCTTGCCCTGTTCCGCGCTGAAGGTGTCGCGGAGGGCGGTCGCGCCGATGCGCTGCTTGGCCGCTCCCCAGATGGCGATGCCCAGGCAGAGCAGGATGGCCACGGCCATCACGACCTCGATCATCACCTTGGCCTCGTTGCCCAGGCTCCCGAAGGGCCCCCAGTTCGGGGCGATTCCACCGATAATGGTGGTGATGTCGCCCTTTTCAGCCGCCAGGTACATGTAACTCACCGCCCCTGTATGGGTTGTTGGCCGCCCCTCCCGGACGGCACGGGTCATCGCTCTATCTTCGCTGATGAAACCGCTCAGGTGTGACGGCTTGGCCGGTCTCTTTGCCCGATCCTCGTACACGTGACCGGTCTGACCGTCTTGACCTGCGGTGGTGCGGCCGGTTTCGTGGTGAAGAAGCGTATGGTCACTCTGTGTATCACGGGGTGTGACTCCGGGCAATGATTGTCGTTGTTCCACTCTTGGGCGCCTTTCGCTCGCCTAGACTGGCGCGGGACGTACTGCCATGGGCCGAGGGGTGGTTGACGGTGCGTAGAGCGGGCAGGGCATGGCTGGTGGCCGGCGGAGCCGTCGGGGTCTGTCTCGGTTTCCTCGCCCTGCTCGTGGTCGGCACGTACTCCGCCGCCACGGGGCTCGCCGCCGGCGCGGGCAGCGGGAAGAACGGCACCGTGGGGCTCGCCAAGGGCGCCGTGCCCGCCCTCTACCAGGGGCTGGTGCAGAAGTGGGGGAACCTCTGCCCCGCCATCAACCCGGCCCTGCTCGCCGCGCAGCTCTACCAGGAGAGCGGCTGGAACCCGAGGGCAGTCTCCCCGGCCGACGCCCGGGGCATCGCCCAGTTCATCCCCGGCACCTGGGCCGGGCACGGCATCGACGGGGACGGGGACGGGGACCGGGACATCTGGGACCCCGGGGACGCGATCCCGTCGGCCGCCTCGTACGACTGCGAACTCGCCGGTTACGTGAAGGACGTGCCCGGGGACCCGGCGAGCAACATGCTCGCGGCGTACAACGCGGGCGCGTACCGGGTGATCCGGCACGGCGGGGTGCCGCCCATCAGCGAGACGCAGAACTACGTGCGCATCATCCGCTCGCTGGAGAAGAGCTTCGCCCGGCCCCTGGGCCGCGTCGAGCCGTCCCGGCTGGCCGCCGGAGCCATCCACTACGCGCAGCAGAAGCTCGGCACGCCCTACCTGTGGGGCGGTACGGGAACGGCCGCGCAGAACGGCCGGTTCGACTGCTCCGGTCTCACCCAGGCCGCGTACGGCAGCGTCGGCATTCCGCTCCCGCGCGTCGCCAACGACCAGTACAACGCCGGTCCGCACCCCTCGCGGGAGGAACTGCTACCCGGGGACCTGGTCTTCTTCTCGGACGACCTGACCGATTCCCGGGCCATCCGGCACGTCGGCATCTACGTCGGCGGCGGCTACATGATCGACGCCCCGCGCACCGGGGCGGTGATCCGCTTCGACCGGATCGACACCCCGGACTACTTCGGCGCCACCCGGGTCACCGCGGAGGGCGCGGCGGCGCTGCCCGCGCACCCTCCGCGGACGTGACGGAAGGGGACCGTCCTTCGGGGCGTACGGGACATGGCCGGAACTCTCCGTCATGCGTGGGCCCTGGGCTGCGTCGGACCGTCGTTCTTGGGTAACGTCGTCATGATCCACCGGAGAGAGCGGAACGTACGCCTCAGGCGATTCGTTCCCTGATCCGACCGCTCTGACCACGGGGGTGGGAAGACACAGACACGAGAGCAAGGGGCCGAGGCAGATGGCTGTACTCGCATCGGACGGCTCGAACCCCGATGTCGGCCTGCTCTACGACATCAACGGACTGGCCAAGGCCGCTCCGCCGTGGTTCGACCGGGTCGTGGAGTTCACGGGAGAGTACGGGATCGTGCTCGCGTCGGTCCTCGTCGTGCTCTGGTGCTGGTGGAGCGTCCGCCGCCGCGGCACCTTCGGGGACTCCGTCTCGGCCGTCGCCGGTCTCGTCTGGGCCCCGCTGGCCGCCGGCATCGCCCTCCTGGTCAACGTTCCCATCCGCGGCTTCGTCGAGCGCCCCCGCCCCTTCAGGGACCACCAGGGCCTGGAGGTCCTCGTGGCCGGGAAGACCGACTTCTCCTTCGTCAGCGACCACGCCACCCTGACGATGGCCCTCGGCGTCGGCCTCTTCGTCGCCCACCGCAGGTTCGGCCTCGCCGCGATCGGCCTCGCCCTCGTGGAGGGCTTCGCCCGGGTCTACATGGGCGTCCACTATCCGACCGACGTGATCGGCGGCTTCGCCCTCGGCACGGCGGTGGCGCTGCTCCTCGCCCCGCTCGCGCTCGCCGTGCTGACCCCGGTCGTCTCCGCCGTCGCCCGTTCGGGCCGGGGGGCCCGCCTGGTCCGTTCCCGGCGGGCCGAGGCGGTCCGGCACCCGGAGGCGGTCGGCATCCCCGAGCCCCGCGTCGGGGGCCCGGCCCCGGGCGCGGGCCGGAACGGCCTCGCGGCCTGACGGACCGCGGAACCGACGGCCCCTCACGGCCCCGACGGCCCCTCACGGAACCGACGGGCTCAGGCCGGGTGCGCTTCGCCCGTCGCCGCGCGGACGTGGTCCGCCGCGTCCGTACGTGCCCGGTCCCTCGATCTGCGGGCCGGACCGGTCCAGCCGCAGTCGCACCGGGCCAGCGCGAACGAACCGCGCTCCGTCGTCGTGACCGTGTGGGAGGGGGCTTCCGCGTGCACGCGTCCACCGTACTGCGCGTGACGGCACGCCGGAGCCGTCGTTATGCGGATCGGACGTCCCCGGGGCCGGGGAAGGCGGATCACGGGCCGACAGCGACGAGTCGGGGGTTGGCAGGCGATGGTGAAGCAGCGGTACGGACGTCCGCACGGACGCGAGGGCGGGGCGTCCGCCGTCGCCGCCGTCCTGGCCGGCTCCCTCGCCGGGGCCCTGGCCGTCACCGGGTGCGCCGCCTCCCCGGAGGCCGGGCCCGTGGCCGACCCGGCGCTCGCGGTGCGGAGCGCCGCCGACGCGCTGACCCGGGCCGGCACCTCCAAGACCAGCACCGCCCTGGAGATGGCGGCGGGCGGCACCCGGGTGACCATCCGGGGCGAGGGCGGCTACGACTTCCGGCGCCGCGCCGGCCACCTCCAGGTGGTGCTGCCGAAGGACCCGGCCGGGGCGAGCGGGCACCGGCCGATCACCGAGCTCCTCACCCCCGGCACCCTGTACATGAAGAACCGGGGGGCCGGGGTGCCCGCCGACAAGTGGGTCCGCGTCGACACCACCGCCCTGGACGACGGGAACCTCGTCACCGGCGGCGCCACCGACCCGGCCGCCGCGGCGGAGCTGCTGAAGGGCGTCCGGAAGGTGACGTACCTCGGCGAGATCGAGCTGGCGGGGGTGAGGGTCGGCCACTACCGGGGGGTCACGGACATCGCGCGCGCGGCCCGGGCCGCCTCGCCGCAGCTGCGCGGGGCGCTGGCCGCCGCGGCGAAAGGGTTCTCCGACGACGCGGTGCCGTTCGACGCGTACCTGGACGGGGAGGGGCGGCTGCGGAAGGTGCGCCACCAGTTCAGTTTCAGCAACCGGGGCCGGACGGTCGCGGTCGCGTCGACGACCCTGCTGTACGGCTTCGGGGTGCCCGTGCGGTTCACGCTGCCGGACCGCCGGGACCTCTACGACGGGAAGATCGAGGCCTGACCCCGCGGGGGGTGGTGTGGACCATCGGCAAATGGTCCGGACGTGTCATGCGCGGTGCGTGTCGCCGTCCCTACGCTGGGAGACCGCTGGGAGACCGACGCCGGCAGGAAGAGGTGGATGCGCGTGGCCCCGCCCGGTACAGCGACCGTGCCCACGGACACGGAGTACATCGCCCTCGCCGAGATAGAACTCTGCGGCGAACTCATCATCGCCGCCTCCGCCGCCGACGGGGAGCGGCTCAGTGCCGACCGGATAGACGAGGTGCTGAGGGTCGCGGCGGCGGAGGAGCGGGCCGCCCGCGACGCCGCCCGCTGAACGCCGCCCGCTGAACGCCGACCCTTGAGCGGGCCCCTTGAGCGGGTCCCCGGGACGGAGCCCGCGGGAGGACAGCGGCGCGGGAGGACCGGGGGCGGGAGGACAGCGACGGGGGGAACCCTGACGGAGGAGGACGTACGGGAGAGCCCGGTGCCGCGCCGTTCGCGGCGGCCCTCCCGGGCGGCTCAGGTGCGCAGCATGCGGGCGATGGCCTTCGTGGCCTCCTCGACCTTGGCGTCGACGTCGTCGCCGCCCTTGGCCGCCGCGTCCGCGACGCAGTGCCGCAGGTGCTCCTCCAGGAGCTGGAGCGCGAAGGACTGGAGGGCCTTCGTGGAGGCGGAGACCTGCGTGAGTATGTCGATGCAGTAGACGTCCTCGTCCACCATCCGCTGGAGGCCCCGGATCTGGCCCTCGATCCGGCGCAGGCGCTTGAGGTGTTCGTCCTTCTGCTGGTGGTAGCCGTGCACACCGTGCTCGTGGCCGGCCGTCCCGGCGGCCTCGGGGGTGACCTGGTCCGTCTCGGTGGTCGTCATCGCGTCCTCCCGTTGTCCTGCCGTCGTCCGAGGGGCGATGGATACCCCTCGCGGGTATATGGTACCGATCCTCGCCGTACCGGGCGGGGGTCCGTGCGGTTCACTGTGCCTGATGGGCGACACTGAGAGGACGCCGGTTAGCCGTGGCCGGATGATGCGCCTAGCATCAGCCTGACCCAACCCAGCACCCCGAGGACCTCACGTGCGATTTCGTCTGACCCCCAGGGAGACGAGCTTCTACGACATGTTCGCCGCGTCCGCGGACAACATCGTCACGGGCTCGAAACTCCTGATGGAACTGCTCGGAGCGGAACCTTCCGCCCGGGCCGAGATCGCGGAGCGGATGCGGGCAGCGGAACACGCCGGTGACGACGCCACCCACGCGATCTTCCACCAGCTGAACTCCTCCTTCATCACGCCGTTCGACCGCGAGGACATCTACACCCTCGCCTCGTCGCTCGACGACATCATGGACTTCATGGAGGAGGCCGTCGACCTCGTCGTCCTCTACAACATCGAAGAGCTCCCCAAGGGCGTCGAGCAGCAGATCGAGGTGCTGGCCCGGGCGGCGGAGCTGACCGCGGAGGCCATGCCGAACCTGCGGACGATGTCCAACCTCACCGAGTACTGGATCGAGGTCAACCGGCTGGAGAACCAGGCGGACCAGATCCACCGCAAGCTGCTCGCCCAGCTCTTCAACGGCAAGTACGACGCCATCGAGGTGCTGAAGCTCAAGCAGGTCGTGGATGTGCTGGAGGAGGCGGCCGACGCCTTCGAGCACGTGGCGAACACGGTGGAGACCATCGCGGTCAAGGAGTCCTGAGGCTTCGTGGACACCTTCGCCCTGATCGTGACCGTCGGCGTCGCGCTCGGATTCACGTATACGAACGGATTTCACGACTCCGCCAACGCCATCGCCACCTCGGTGTCGACCCGGGCGCTGACCCCCCGGGCGGCGCTCGCGATGGCGGCGGTGATGAACCTCGCGGGCGCCTTCATGGGCAGCGGGGTCGCCAAGACCGTCAGCGAGGGGCTCATCGCGACCCCGACCGGCGACAAGGGGATGGGCATCCTCTTCGCCGCCCTCGTCGGCGCGATCATCTGGAACCTGATCACCTGGTACTTCGGCCTGCCGTCCTCCTCCTCGCACGCCCTCTTCGGCGGCATGGTGGGCGCGGCCCTGGCCGGCGGCACCGAGGTGATCTGGGGAGGCGTGCTCGACAAGGTCGTCATCCCGATGTTCGTCTCGCCGGTGATCGGCCTCGTCGCCGGCTACCTGGTCATGTGCGTGATCCTGTGGCTGTTCCGCAAGTCCAACCCGCACAAGGCCAAGCGCGGCTTCCGCATCGCGCAGACGGTGTCGGCGGCCGGCATGGCGCTCGGCCACGGCCTGCAGGACG
Organism: Streptomyces sp. NPDC014907; assembly: GCF_055562975.1. NCBI lineage: Bacteria > Bacillati > Actinomycetota > Actinomycetes > Kitasatosporales > Streptomycetaceae > Streptomyces > Streptomyces sp. NPDC014907. The sequence continues at coordinate 14,563 of NZ_JBVHEG010000011.1, forward strand.
CGCAGAAGACGATGGGCATCGTGGTGATGGCCCTGGTCATCGCCGACGTGCAGGACGCGGGCGACGACATCCCGGTGTGGGTGAAGATCGCCTGCGCCCTGATGCTCTCCCTCGGCACGTACGCGGGTGGCTGGCGCATCATGCGGACGCTCGGCCGGAAGATCATCGAGCTGGACCCGCCGCAGGGCTTCGCGGCGGAGACCACGGGCGCGTCGATCATGTTCGGCTCGGCGTTCCTGTTCCACGCGCCGATCTCGACCACGCACGTCATCACCTCCGCGATCATGGGCGTGGGCGCGACGAAGCGCGTCAACGCGGTCCGGTGGGGCGTCGCCAAGAACATCATCCTCGGCTGGTTCATCACGATGCCGGCGGCGGCTCTGGTCGCCGCGGTGAGCTACTACGTGGTGCGGCTGGTCTTCGGCTGACGGACGGCCGTACGGAAAAGGGCCCGGTTCCCCTCGCGGGGAGCCGGGCCCTTCGTCGTGCGGTGGCACCGCCATGCAGCACCGCAGGACGGCCACGCGGCGGAGCCGCATGGGGTCTGGGTTATCCGAAGCGGCCGGAGATGTAGTCCTCGGTCGCCTGGACGCTCGGGTTGGAGAAGATGCGCTCGGTGTCGTCCAGCTCGATCAGCTTGCCGGGCTGGCCGACGGCCGCCAGGTTGAAGAAGGCCGTGCGGTCCGAGACGCGGGCGGCCTGCTGCATGTTGTGCGTCACGATGACGATCGTGAAGCGCTCCTTCAGTTCGCCGATCAGGTCCTCGATCGCGAGGGTCGAGATCGGGTCGAGGGCCGAGCAGGGCTCGTCCATCAGCAGGACGTCGGGCTCGACCGCGATGGCGCGGGCGATGCACAGGCGCTGCTGCTGGCCGCCGGAGAGGCCGGAGCCCGGCTTGTTGAGGCGGTCCTTGACCTCGTTCCAGAGGTTGGCGCCCTTGAGGGACTTCTCGACGACGTCGCTCAGCTCGGACTTCTTGTAGCTTCCGTTGAGGCGCAGGCCCGCCGCCACGTTGTCGAAGATCGACATGGTGGGGAAGGGGTTCGGGCGCTGGAAGACCATGCCGACCGTGCGGCGCACGGCGACCGGGTCGACGTTCGCCCCGTACAGGTTCTCGTCGTCCAGGAGCACCTTGCCCTCGACGCGGCCGCCGGGGGTGACCTCGTGCATGCGGTTCAGGGTGCGCAGGAAGGTGGACTTGCCGCAGCCGGAGGGGCCGATGAAGGCCGTCACGGAGCGGGGCTCGACGGTCATCGAGATGTCGTCGATCGCCTTGTGGGCGCCGTAGTAGGCGGAGAGGCCGCTGACGTCGATGCGCTTGGCCATGTGAATCACTTCCAATTGCCGCTGGTCAGCGGGCGGTCTTCGGGGCCTTCCAGCGGGCGATGCCGCGGGCCACCAGGTTGAGGATCATGACGAAGGCGATCAGGACGAGCGCGGCGCCCCAGGCGCGGGCCACGGCGGCGTCGGTGCCGACCGAGTACTGCTCGTACACGTAGAGCGGCAGGGAGGACTGGGCGCCTTCGAAGGGGTTCGGGTTGATGAGCTTCGTGCCGAACACGAGGAGCAGGACGGGGGCCGTCTCGCCGGTGATGCGGGCGACCGCGAGCATGACGCCCGTGGTGATGCCGCCGATCGCGGTGGGCAGGACCACCTTCAGGATCGTGCGCCACTTGGGGATGCCGAGGGCGAGGGAGGCCTCGCGCAGCTCGTTCGGGACGAGCTTGAGCATCTCCTCGGTGGAGCGGACCACGACCGGCACCATCAGGATGGCGAGGGCCATCGCGCCGGCGAAGCCGGAGGGGCCGAAGCCCAGCATCAGGTTCCAGGTGGCGAGGACGAAGAGGCCGGCGACGATCGACGGGATGCCCGTCATGACGTCCACGAAGAAGGTGACGGCCTGGGCCAGCCTCCCGCCGCCGTACTCCACGAGGTAGACGGCGGTCAGCAGGCCGATCGGGGCGGCGATCAGGGTCGCGATGCCGACCTGCTCGACGGTGCCGAGCAGCGCGTGGTAGACGCCGCCGCCGGCCTCGGCGTCGAGGACGCCGTTCATCGAGTGGCTGAGGAAGTAGCCGTCGAGGACGGCGGCGCCCTTGCTGACCGTGACCCAGGCGAGGGAGAGCAGCGGGACGACGGCGAGGACGAAGCAGACCCAGACGAGGCTGGTGGCGACGCGGTCCTTGGCCTGGCGGCTGCCCTCGACCTTGCTGGTCAGGACGTAGGTGACGAGGACGAAGAGCAGGGCGGAGACCAGGCCCCACTGCACCTTGCTGTGCCAGCCGGCGGCGAGGCCGGTGCCGGTGCCCGCGACGATCGAGCCGGCGGCGACGGCCGCCGGGGTCCAGCGGGGCAGCCGTGCGTGGGAGAGGGTTCCGCGGCGCGGGACCACCGCGAGCGGTCGTTCCTGAATGGCGTGGCTCATGCCGCTGCCCCCGAGTACTCCTTGCGGCGGCCGATGATCCAGCGGGCCGCGCCGTTGACGAGCAGGGTGATGGCGAAGAGGACGAGACCGGACGCGATGAGGGCGTCCCGGCCGTACTCGTCGGCCTCGTTGAACTTGGCGGCGATGTTCTGGGCGAAGGTGCCGCCGCCCGGGTCGAGGAGGTGGCCCGAGACGAGGAAGCTGGGGGAGAGGACCACGGCGACGGCCATGGTCTCGCCGAGCGCGCGGCCGAGGCCCAGCATGGAGGCGGAGATGATGCCGGAGCGGCCGAAGGGCAGCACCGACATGCGGATGACCTCCCAGCGCGTGGCGCCGAGGGCGAGGGCGGCCTCCTCGTGCATCTTCGGGACCTGGAGGAAGACCTCGCGGGTCACGTTGGTGATGATCGGGAGGATCATGATCGCCAGGAGGATGCCCACGGTGAAGAGGTTGCGGGCGACGCCGTCCTGGGACTTGTCGAAGACGTACGTCCAGCCGAGGTACTGGTCGAGCCACTTGTTGAGGCCGTCCAGGTACGGGACGAGGAAGATCGCGCCCCAGAGGCCGTAGATGATGCTGGGCACGGCGGCGAGCAGGTCGACGACGTACGCGAGCGGCTTGGCCAGCCTGCGCGGTGCGTAGTGCGAGATGAACAGGGCGATCCCGATCGCGACCGGCACGGCGACGACCATCGCGACGACCGACGAGACGACGGTGCCGAAGGCGAGGACGGCGATGCCGAAGACCGGCGGGTTGCCGGCCGGGTTCCACTCGAAGGTGGTGAAGAAGTTCGTGCTGTCCTTCGAGATCGCGAGGACGGCGCGGTAGCTGAGGAAGACCGCGATCGCGGCCATGATGACGAGGAGGGTGATGCCGGAACCTCGGGAGAGGCCGCTGAAGACGCGGTCCCCGGGGCGGGTCGCGCCCCTGGCTTCCGGGCTCCTCTTGAGCTCTGGTGTGGTGGTGGCCATCTGCTTCTCCGGTCTGCGGGGCCGGTACGGGGTGTACGGGCTCCTGGCGGCGGTGCACCGGATGCCGGGTCCGGTCCTCCGCGGCGGGAGGACCGGACCCGGCCGGGATCAGGACAGGGTGGGGACGATCGCGCGGACCTTGGCGGCGATCTCGGCCGGCATCGGGGCGTAGTCGGCGTCGGTGAGGACCTTCTGGCCCTCCTCGCTGATCGCGTAGTTCAGGAAGGCCTTCAGGGTCGGCAGGGTCTCCGCCTTGTTGCCCTTGTCGCAGGCGATCTCGTAGGTGACGAGGACCAGCGGGTAGGCGCCCTCGGCCTTGGTCGCGTAGTCGAGGGAGAGGGCGACGTCGTTGCCGGTGCCCTTGACCTTGGCGGCGGCGATGGCCTTGGAGGCGTTCTCCGTGGTGGCGGCGACCGGGGCGGAGGCGCCGGTGGCGATGCTGACCGTGGAGATCTTGCTGGCGCTGGCGAAGGAGAGCTCGAAGTAGCCGATGGAGCCCTCGGCGTCCTTGACGGCGGCGGCGAGGCCGGAGGAGCCGTTGGCGGCCTGGCCGCCCTGGGCCGGCCACGACTTCGACTTCGGGTCGTGCTTCCAGTCGGCCGGGGCGGCCGTCGAGAGGTACTTGCCGAGGTTCTGGGTGGTGCCCGACTCGTCCGAGCGGTGGAAGGCCTGGATGGTGGAGTCGGGGAGCTTGGCGCCCGGGTTCAGCCTGGCGATCGCCGGGTCGTTCCACTTGGTGATCTTGTTGTCGAAGATCTTGGCGATGGTGGAGGCGTCCAGGACGAGGTTGTCCACGCCCTCCAGCTTGTAGCCGATGGCGATGGGGCCGCCGACCATGGGCAGGTTGACGCCCTTGCCGCCCTTGCAGATCTTCTGGGACTCGGCGACCTCTTCGTCCTTCAGGGCGGAGTCGGAGCCCGCGAGGGCGACCTGGCCCTGGTTGAACTTGGTGATGCCGCCGCCGGAGCCGATGCCCTGGTAGTTGATCTCGACGCCGGAGCAGGCGGCCTGGAAGTTCTTGACCCACAGGTCCATCGCGCCCTTCTGGGCGGAGGAGCCGGCGGCGAGGAGCTGGCCCTTGGCGCCTTCGCAGGCGATGTTGGAGGCGGCGGCGGAGGCCTTGGTGCCGCCTCCCTTGGCCGGGGTCTCCGTGTTGTTGTCCGAGCCACACGCCGAGAGGACCAGGGCGCCGGAGACGACGAGGGCACCGATCGCGGAGGCGCGAAGCCCGTTCTTGCGCGAAAGCTTCACTTTCGGGTGTTCCTTCCAGAAGCCGCCCTGTCGCGGACCGTGTGTCCCGAACGTTCTGCGGCGGCGTGTGTCGGTTGGGCGGGTGCTTCACTCTGCGCCGAGCACCTCGTAAGGCCGAAATTAGGCAGAACAGGTGAAGTGGTCTGCGGGGAAGGGTGAACGGGAAGTGAACCGTGCCGTAAGCCCGGGTGCGGGGCTCCGGGGCGGGCGGCGGCGGGGGCCCGGGGCACGCCGGTGCGGCCTCGGGGCGGTGCCGCTTCGGGACCGCCCCGCTTCGGGACCGCCACCGCCCCCGTACCGCTCATGCCCCGGGCGTAGGACCGGCACCGCACCGGCCCCAGGACCGCTACCGCCCCGGCGCCGGGCCGTCGTCGTGTCCGGAAACCGCCGTGGGGCGGAGGGCGCGGCCCGCCACCGGGGCCGGGCCCGCCGCCGGGGCCCGGACGGTCACGGGACCGCGGCCGCCGTTCTGCGCCAGGCGCGCTGGAAGGCGAAGCGGGAGGCCTCCACCTCGTGGCGCTGGTCGGCGTGGAGGACGCCGAGGGCGTAGGCCGTCGCCGGGGCGATGCGGGGGGTGCGGGCGGCGGTGGCGGCGGCCGCCGCGGCCTCGGCGGCGTCCCGGTGCCGGTCCAGGGCGCGGGCCGCCTCGTACAGGACGGGGTCCGGTTCGCCGCCGGTGCGCAGGGCCTCGGCGGCGTACCGGTGGAGGCGGAGCAGGAGCCGGGTGTGGTGCCAGGGCGCGTCCTGGGACTCGCCGGCGGCGAGCGCGAGGGCCTCGGCGTTGTACGGGTGGGCCGCCCGGTTCAGGGGGAGGGCGGCGACCGCGTCCAGGAGGCGCCGTTCGGCGACCCCGGCGGAGGCGTCGAGGACCTCGGCGGCGGGCGCGGAGGCGGCGGGCCCGAGCGGCACCTCGGAGGCGAGGAGGGCGACGGCGTCCGCGACCGCGTGGAAGCGGGAGGAGCCGAGTGCCTGGAGGACCGCCGAGTGGGCGCGCGTACGGGCCAGGGTGAGCTGGCGTTCGAGCAGGGCCCCGGCGCGGGCCGCGCCCACCGAGAGCCCGGCCGGTTCGCCGCCCCGGGCGGCGGGGACGGGCCCGCCGCCCGGGGCGCTCGACAGGCGGGACAGCGCGTCCACCAGCCGGACCAGCCGGGAGGTGTACGCCTGTTCCACGGCCAGGGTCCCGGACAGCCAGGCCAGCTCGGAGCGGAGCTGGTCGGCCCAGGCGCCGTCGAGCAGCGGCCGGAAGGTGTGGAGGGTGCCGCCGATCCGGCGGGCGGCGGCCCGCAGCGTCCGGGCCGCCTCCTCCGCCCCGGCCGTGTCGGAACCGCTCTCGCCGTGCAGGCGCAGGCCGCGGAGGAAGTCCGCGGCCCGGGCGTGGAGGTACGGGGCCAGGACCTCGCCCGCCGTGACGTCCTGCGTGTGGTCAGGGTTGTGCACGCCTGCGCCTCCGCGCGTCGATGAGCATCTCCTGGACGTGCCGCAGGGGCCGTCCCTCGGGGTCGGTCGCGTGCCGCGTCCAGTTGCCGTCCGGGCCGAGGTGCCAGGAGGAGGTGGTGTCGGACATCCCGGTCTCCAGGAGCCGGGTGAGGGCCGCCCGGTGCGCCGGGTCGGAGACCCGGACCAGGGCCTCGATCCGGCGGTCCAGGTTGCGGTGCATCATGTCGGCGCTGCCGAACCAGACTTCGGGTTCGCCGCCGTTGCAGAAGGCGAAGATCCGGGAGTGCTCCAGGAAGCGGCCGAGGACCGAGCGGACCCGGATGTTCTCGGAGAGGCCGGCGACCCCGGGGCGCACGGCGCAGATGCCGCGGACCCAGATGTCGACGGGGACGCCGGCCCGCGAGGCCCGGTAGCAGGCGTCGATGACCGCCTCGTCCACCAGCGAGTTCACCTTGATCCGCACGTACGCGGGCCGTCCGGAGCGGTGGTGGGCGATCTCCTTGTTGATCCGGGAGACCAGCCCGTCCCGCAGCGACTTCGGGGCGGTCAGGAGCCGCCGGTAGGTCTCGCGGCGGGAGTAGCCGGAGAGCCGGTTGAACAGGTCGGAGAGGTCCGCGCCGACCTGCGGGTCGGCGGTGAGCAGGCCGAGGTCCTCGTAGAGCCGGGCCGTCTTGGGGTGGTAGTTGCCGGTGCCGACGTGCGAGTACCGGCGCAGGAGTTCGCCCTCCTGACGGACCACCAGGGAGAGCTTGCAGTGGGTCTTGAGGCCGACGAGGCCGTAGACGACGTGGCAGCCGGCCTCCTCCAGCTTGCGCGCCCACTTGATGTTGGCCTGCTCGTCGAAGCGGGCCTTGATCTCGACGAGGACGAGGACCTGCTTGCCGGACTCGGCGGCGTCGATGAGGGCGTCCACTATCGGGGAGTCGCCGGAGGTCCGGTACAGCGTCTGCTTGATCGCCAGGACGTCCGGGTCGGCCGCCGCCTGCTCCAGGAACGCCTGGACGGAGGTGGAGAACGAGTCGTACGGGTGGTGCAGGAGCACGTCCCGCTCGCGCAGCGCGGCGAAGACGTCGGGCGCGGACGCGGATTCGACCTCGGCGAGGTCGCGGTGGGTGCCGGCGACGAACGTCGGGTACTTCAGCTCGGGCCGGTCCTGTCCGGCGATCCTGAAGAGGCCGGTCAGGTCGAGCAGGCCGGGCAGCGGGTAGACCTCGGCGTCGGAGACCTTCAGCTCGCGGACGAGCAGGTCGAGGACGTACGGGTCGATGGACTCCTCGACCTCCAGGCGGACGGGGGGCCCGAAGCGGCGCCGCATCAGCTCCTTCTCCAGGGCCTGGAGGAGGTTCTCGGCGTCGTCCTCCTCGACCTCCAGGTCCTCGTTCCTGGTCACCCGGAACATGTGGTGCGCCAGCACCTCCATGCCGGGGAACAGCTCCTCCAGGTGCGCGGCTATGACGTCCTCCAGGGGGACGTACCGCTGGGGGGAGGCCTCCAGGAAGCGGGAGAGCAGCGGGGGGACCTTCACGCGCGCGAAGTGGCGGTGGCCGCTGACCGGGTTGCGCACGACGACGGCGAGGTTGAGCGAGAGTCCCGAGATGTACGGGAAGGGGTGCGCGGGGTCCACGGCCAGCGGGGTGAGGACGGGGAAGATCTGCTGGCGGAACAGGGTGAAGAGACGGGCCTGTTCCTTCTCCGTGAGTTCGGGCCAGCGGATCAGGTGGATGCCCTCGTCGGCCAGGGCCGGGGCCACGTCCTGCTGGTAGCAGGCGGCGTGCCGGGCCATGAGTTCGCGCGAGCGGGTCCAGATCAGGTCGAGCACCTCGCGGGGCTGGAGGCCGGAGGCGGAGCGGGTGGCGACGCCGGTGGCGATGCGGCGCTTGAGTCCGGCGACCCGGACCATGAAGAACTCGTCCAGGTTCGAGGCGAAGATCGCGAGGAAGTTCGCCCGTTCGAGGAGGGGGGTCGTGGGGTCCTCGGCGAGTTCGAGGACGCGCTCGTTGAACGCGAGCCAGCTGCGCTCCCGGTCGAGGAACCGGCCCTGTGGCAGTTCGTCGCCGAGGACCGTGCCGTCCTCGTGGGCGTCCGGGGCGGTGTCGGGAGCGGTCACGACGGCGCCGTCGACCACCCGGGGGCGGTGCGCGGCCGGGGAACCGGAGGCGGAGGGCGTGGACGACGGCGTGGCGGAGTGCTGGACCGGGACCTCTGCGGGCTGCTGGCTCATGACCCCATTCTTCCGCGCGGGAGGCCGCTCGGGCGCGTCGGAGCGGGCCGCGGGGGAGGGGAGCCTCCCTTTGGGAAGGCCGGACACGGAGCGCTTCATTGCGTGAGGGTCGCAAGCGTGTCTGAATGGCCGGTAACGGCGACATGACGTACGGGAATCGGGGGCGGGGCCGTGCGCGGGCCCCGCGCCCCCTCCCGGCAGGGCTTACGACTCCGTGCGGTACATCAGGTCCACCTCGTGCGTGGTGAAGCCGAGCCGTTCGTAGACCGTCACCGCCGCCGTGTTGTCCGCGTCCACGTACAGCATCGCCGTCGGCAGCCCCTGGGCCGCCAGGTGCCGCAGGCCGATCGTGGTGAGCGCCTTGCCGAGGCCGCCGCCCTGGGCCTCGGGCAGGACGCCGACCACGTACACCTCGCCGAGCCGTTCCCCGGCGTGCGTCTTCGTCCAGTGGAAGCCGACCGGCCGGCCGTCCTTCTCCGCGAGGAAGAAGCCCTCCGGGTCGAACCACGGTTCGGCGGTGCGGTCGTCCAGGTCCCGCCGGGTGAGCGAGCCCTGCTCGGGGTGGTGGGCGAAGGCGGTGGCGTTGACGGCGAGCCAGGCCTCCTCGTCCTGCCCGGGGACGAAGGTGCGGACGGTCACGCCCTCGGGCAGCACGGGCTCCGGCAGGTCGAGCGGGGCCAGGGGGCGCCGGAGCTGGCGCAGTTCGCGGAAGAGGGTCAGGCCGAGGACCTGGGCGAGGTGGCGGGCGGCGGGCTTGCCGCCGTGGGCCCAGACGCGCAGCCGCTTGCCGGAGGCGTCGAGCAGGGCGGTGCCGAGCGCCCGGCCGTGTCCGCGCCCGCGCCGGTCGGGGTGGACGACCAGCTCGGCGGCCGGGGCCTCGATCGGGTCGGTCTCCTCCAGCTGGGCGTAGCCGTACAGCCGGGGGCCGGCGGTCAGCAGGAAGTGCCGCACCCCCTCGCGTCCGCCGTTGCGCAGGTAGAGCCGTCCCTGCTCGGACACGGCGTGCAGACCGTCGGCGCGGTCCGCGGCCGCCAGGAGTTCCAGTACGTCCTGGACCTGTCCGGGCGTGAGCTCGTCGTACGTGTGGATCTGCCGTCCGGGTTCGAGGGCCGGTGCCGCGTCGGAAGTCATGGGAACGAGCCTACGGCGACGCTTCGTCAGCCGACGGCAACTGTCTTGTAACCGGCCACCCCCTGTTGCGCTACGCGCGTTGACTCTAGGCTGCACGCGCAACGGGGAAGCAGATCGACGCCGCGTAGTGGGGCAAGGGGACGAGTGGGAGAGATGGCAGCGACACCGAGGAAGAACAAGACGGCACGGCGCTTTCTGGCCGCCGGGGCGGGGCTCGCGACGGTCGGGGCGCTCGTCGCCGCGATGCCGTCGTCGGCCGGTGCCGCCGGGGGAGAGGCCGCCGCCGGGTACGGGAACGGCAAGGGCTGGGGCCGGATGGTCGACGTCCAGCTGCTCTCCTTCAACGACCTCCACGGCAACCTGGAGCCGCCGGCCGGGTCGTCCGGCCAGGTCGTCCGGACCAAGGAGGACGGCACCACCGAGAAGATCGACGCGGGCGGCGTCGAGTACCTGGCCACGCACCTGCGCCAGGCGCGCCAGGGGAACCGCTACTCCGTCACGGCGGCGGCCGGCGACCTCGTCGGCGGCTCCCCGCTGCTGTCCGGGCTCTTCCACGACGAGCCGACCATCGCGGCCCTGAACGAGCTGGACCTGGACGTCACCTCGGTCGGCAACCACGAGTTCGACGAGGGCGCCGCCGAGCTGGCCCGCATGCAGAACGGCGGCTGCCACCCGACCGCCGGCTGCTTCGTCGAGGGCAAGGAGTTCAAGGGCGCCGACTTCCCGTACCTCGCCGCGAACGTGACGCGGGAGAAGACGGGCAAGCCGCTGCTCGACCCGTACTTCGTCTGGGAGAAGGACGGCGTCCGGATCGGCTTCATCGGCGTGACCCTGGAGGGCACCCCGAACATCGTCACCGCCGAGGGCGTCAAGGGCCTGAAGTTCGGCGACGAGGTCGAGACGATCAACAAGTACGCGAAGATCCTGGAGCGCAAGGGCGTCAAGTCCATCGTCGCCCTGGTCCACGAGGGCGGCGCGCCGGCCTCGTCCTCGTACGACTACGACTGCGACAGCCCCGGTCCGGGCGACGGCATCTCCGGCCCGATCACCGAGATCGCCAAGAACGTCTCGCCGCAGGTCGACGCGCTGGTCACCGGCCACACGCACCAGGCGTACGTGTGCACGATCCCGGACCCGGCGGGCAAGCCGCGCCTGGTCACCTCGGCGTCCTCGTTCGGCAAGGTGTACACGGACACGACGCTGACGTACGACCGCGCCACCAAGGACATCGTGCGCACGGCCGTGGACTCCGCCAACCACGTCGTCTCCCGCGACGTGCCGAAGGCCGCGGACATGACGAAGCTGATCCAGGACTGGACGGCGCTCGCGGCCCCGGTCTCCAACCGGCCGCAGGGCTTCATCGCCGCCGACATCAACGGCCGCGGTTCCACGGCGTACGAGAAGCCGCTCGGCGACGTGATCGCCGACGCGCAGCTGGAGGGCCTGGCCCCGGCGGACAAGGGCGGCGCGCAGCTGGCCCTGATGAACCCGGGCGGCATCCGGTCCGACCTGGTGTACAAGGCGTCCGGCGCCGAGGGCGACGGTGTGGTGACGTACGGCGAGTCCTTCACCGTGCAGCCCTTCACCAACATGATGAACGTGGTCGACCTGACCGGCGCGAACCTGATCGCGGCCCTGAAGCAGCAGGTCAGCGGCGCGAACCTGAACTCGATCAAGATCCTTCAGGTGTCGAGGGGCTTCACCTACACGCTCGACCTGACCAAGACGGGCGCGGACCGCGTCGTCGACGGCTCGGTCCGGCTGAACGGTGAGGCGATCGACCCGGCGAAGACCTACCGCGTCGCGATGAACGAGTTCCTCGCGGGCGGCGGCGACGGCTTCCCGGCGCTCGCCACCGGTACGAACAAGCTGGTCGGCGCCTCGGACCTGGACGTCTTCAACGCCTACCTGGCGGCCCGTTCCTCGGCGGCGTCCCCGCTGCCGGTGCCGGCCGCGGACCGCATCACGGTCGTCAAGTAGGCCGTGGGGGAGGGGCGGCGGACCGTTTCGGCGGGCCGCCGCCCCTTCTCGTTCCCCCGTGCCGCACCCTGGCGGTTCTTGAAGTGGACCTGTCATAGTGCGGTGCCATGGACCGACGACGATTCCTCGTGGGAACCGCGGCCGCCGGCGCCGCCCTGCTCGTCGGGGCGCCCGCCGCCTCGGCCGTGGACGTACGGGCGTGGATGGCCGCGCACGGGGACGGGACCGAGCTGAGCCGGCTCACCATCCCCGGCACGCACGACTCCGGCGCCCGGTTCGGCGGCCCCTGGAGCGAGTGCCAGAACACCACGATCGCCCAGCAGCTGGACAGCGGCATCCGGTTCCTGGACGTGCGCTGCCGGGTGACCGGCGGATCGTTCGCCATCCACCACGGGGCCTCGTACCAGAACGCGATGTTCGGGGACGTGCTCCTCGCCTGCCGGGACTTCCTCGCCGCCCACCCCTCCGAGACCGTCCTCATGCGGGTCAGGCAGGAGTACTCCGAGGAGTCCGACGCCGCCTTCCGGGCCGTCTTCGACGACTACCTCGACAACCGAGGCTGGCGCCCCCTCTTCCGCATCGGGGACCGGCTGCCGCTCCTGGGCGAGGCCCGCGGGAAGGTCGTCCTCGTCGCCGACAACGGCGGCCTCCCCGGCCTCAAGTGGTGGGACGGCTCGCAGATCGCCCTCCAGGACGACTGGAACGCCCTGCCCGACGCCAAGTACCCCAAGATCCAGGACCACTTCCGCGCCGCCGTCGCCCGGCCCGGAAAGCTCTACGTCAACTTCGTCAGCACCTCCGCGTACCTCCCGCCCCGCTGGAACTCCGACCGGCTCAACCCCCTCGTCCACGGCTTCCTCGACGGTGTCGAGCTGGCCGGCCGGACCGGGCTCGGAATCGTCCCCCTGGACTTCCCGAACACCCGGTCAGGACTGGTCGAGGCCCTCCTGCGGCACAACTGAGCCCCCGCCCGGCGGAGGCGCCGGCGCCCCCGGCAGCCGGACCGTCGCCACCGTGCCGCCGCCCTCCGCCGGGGCCAGCGCGACCGTGCCGCCCGCCTGCCGGACCGTGCGCGCCACGATCGACAGGCCCAGGCCGGAACCGGGCAGGCTGCGGGCCGACGGCGAGCGCCAGAAGCGCTCGAAGACGTGCGGCAGTTCGTCGGGCGGGATGCCGGGGCCGTGGTCGCGGACCGTCAGCTCGCCCCGCGTCAGGGTCACCTCGACCGTGCCCCGGGGCGGCGAGAACTTCACCGCGTTGTCCAGGACGTTCACCAGGGCCCGTTCGAGCGACGCCCCCTCCGCCCGTACGTACCAGGGCGCCAGGTCCGTGACGAAGACCAGCTCCGGGCCGCGCAGCCGCACCCGGTCCAGGGCCGCGCGCAGGATCGTGTGCAGCGGGACCACCTCCAGCGGCCCCGGCCGCACCGCGTCCGGCCGGGCCAGCTCCTGGAGGTCGCCGATCAGCGACGCCAGCTCCGTCATCTGCGCCTTCACCGACGCCATCAGGGCCCGCCGGTCCTCCGGCGGGATCGCCCGGCCCGTCTCCTCGCTGCGCGCGAGGAGCTCGACGTTGGTGCGGAGCGAGGTCAGCGGCGTCCGCAGCTCGTGCCCCGCGTCCGCGATCAGCCGCGCCTGCCGGTCCCGGGAGGTCGCCAGCGCCGCCGTCATCGCGTTGAACGAGCGCGACAGACGGGCGATCTCGTCCTCGCCCTCCACCGGGATGCGGACGGTCAGGTCCTCGGTCGCCGCCACGTGCTCGACCGCCCCGGTCAGCCGGTCCACCGGCGCCAGCCCCGTCCGCGCCACCCACAGGCCGGCCGCCCCCGCGCCGACGACCCCGATCCCGGAGACCAGGAGCAGCACCCAGCGCAGCGTGGACATCGAGTTGTCGATCTCGGAGAGCGGCCGGGCGAGGGAGACCGCCAGACCGGGCGGGCCGTCCTGCGCGTAGGTGTAGACGCGCATCTCGCGCCCGGAGGTGTCCCCGAGAGTGTGCAGGACGGAGTCCAGCCGGCCCCGCGCCACCGCGAGGTCGTCGGCCCCGGCGGGGATCGGGGCCTTCCCCGAGGAGCACACGCTTCCGTCGGCGAGGAGCACCTGCACCGTGTACGGGCCCGGCACCAGCGGTGGCGCGGTCCCCCGGCGGCAGTACGAGAGGAGGCTCTGCACCCCGGCCGCGTCGACCCGGGCGGTGCGCAGCGAGGAGTCCTGCTCGGCCTCCAGCTGCTCCCGCGTCACGAACCAGCACGCCAGCGACACCGCCGCCACCGCGACCGCCACCGCGACGGCGGTCAGCAGGGCGAGCCGGGAGCGCAGCGGCCGGGAGCGGAACCAGGCCAGGGGGGCGAAGCGGGCGCCGGGCTTCGGGTGCGGGGGCCGCGCCGGAGGGACCGTCACTCCCCGCCCCCTCCGCGCAGCACGTACCCCACGCCCCGCACCGTGTGGACCAGGCGCGGCTCGCCGCCCGCCTCCGTCTTGCGCCGCAGGTACATCACGTACACGTCCAGCGAGTTCGAGCTGGGTTCGAAGTCGAAGCCCCACACCGCCTTGAGGATCTGTTCCCGGGTCAGCACCTGGCGCGGGTGCGCCAGGAACATCTCCAGGAGCGCGAACTCGGTCCGCGTCAGCTCCACGGGCCGGCCGCCCCGGGTCACCTCGCGGGTGGCCGGGTCCATCCGCAGGTCCTCGAAGGCGAGGACGTCACCGGCCGGGGCGGTCGCCGACGCGTACGAGCTGCGGCGCAGCAGCGCCCGGACGCGGGCGAACAGCTCGTCCAGCTCGAAGGGCTTCACGAGGTAGTCGTCCGCGCCCGCGTCGAGGCCGGTGACCCGGTCGCCCACGGTGTCGCGGGCGGTGAGCATCAGGATCGGCACGGTCGAGCCGGACGCCCTGATCCGGCGGGCGGCCGTGAGCCCGTCCATGCGGGGCATCTGGACGTCGAGGACGACGAGGTCGGGGGCGTACGACTCCACGGCGCCGAGCGCGTCCAGGCCGTCCACGGCCTCCCGCGTCCCGTACCCCTCGAAGGCGAGGCTGCGCCGCAGGGCCTCCCGCACGGCGGGTTCGTCGTCCACGACGAGGATGCGCTCGGCCCCGTCCCGCTGTCCCGTCACGTGTCCGGTCGTGTGTCCCGTCATGGGGGCAGCGTCCCACGCGGTCAGCCGGCACCGCCCGCGCGCAGGGCCTTCAGGTCGGCCTTCACCGTGTCGACCGGGATCGCGAACCCCAGGCCGACGCTCCCGGCCGTGGAACCGCTCGCGGAAGCGGGCGCGTACATGGCCGAGTTGATCCCGACGATCTGCCCGCTCATGTTGATCAGCGCGCCGCCGGAGTTCCCCGGGTTGAGCGAGGCGTCGGTCTGGAGCGCCTTGTACGTCGTCTTCGACGCACCGGTGTCGCCGTTGAACCGCTGTCCGCCGAACTCGAACGGCCAGCCCTGCCGGGAGTCGTAGGACCGGTCCCCGCCCTCGTCCCTGGCCACGGTCACGTCCCGGTCCAGGGCGGAGACGATGCCGCTGGTGACGGTCCCGGTCAGGCCCTCGGGGGAGCCGATGGCCACCACCTGGTCGCCGACGCGCACGTCCTTCGAGTTCCCGAGCGCGGCGGCCCTCAGGCCGGAGGCGCCCTTCACCCTGATCAGCGCCAGGTCCTTGCCGGGGTCGGTGCCGACGACCCCGGCCGGGTGGGTGCTGCCGTCGCCGAGCCGCACGGTGACCGACGAGGCGCCCGCGATCACGTGGTTGTTGGTGATGATCTCGCCGCCGGCGGTGATGATCACGCCCGAGCCGGTGGACCCGCCGGAGTCCGAGCGGGCGGAGATCTCCACGATGGACGGGGAGACGGCGGCGGCGACCCCGGCGACCGTGCCCGTGCCGCGCGCCGCCACGTTCGTGCCGGTCACGGGGGCGGAGGCCGCGACGGGCGTCCCGTCGGGGACGAGCCGCCCGACCAGCGTCGCCGTGCCGCCGCCGACCGCCGCGGCGGCGATGGCCACGGCCGCGAGGAGCCCCGTCCCGCGCCGCGCCCGGCGGGGGCCCGGGGCGGGGGAGGCGGTGGTGACGGGGGCCGGGCCGTACGGCGCCGGCCCGTACGGGGGCGCCGGGTCGTACGGCGGCCTCGGGGGGTGGAAGGGCTGCGGCTGCTGGTGGTGGTCCGTCATGGGAACGACTCTCGGAGCCGTACATGAGAGCCGTCTGAGGACCGGCTGAGAAGTCCGGCAGAAGGCCGTATGCCCGATATAAAGAAGGGGTGGAGGGGAGCGCCGGACGGGTGTCGCCCTCGTGTGCGGGGGACGGCCGGGGAAGCGCCCGCTCCGCCGGTGCCGCCGCGCTCCGCCGGGAGGCGGCCGGTGCGGAGGCGTCAGCCCCCGTCGCACCCGCAGGAGCGCCGTACGATCAGGGCCGACGGGAAGAGCCTCACCCGTTCGCGGCGCGAGCCCGTCACCCGCAGCGAGTCGTCCAGGACCAGGTCCACCGCCGCCCGGGCCATCGCCGGACGGTCCGAGAAGACGGTGGTCAGCGGCGGATCGGTGAGCGCCGCCTCCTTCACGTCGTCGAAGCCCGCCACCGCGAGTTCCGTGGGCACCTCGATCCGCAGCTCGCGCGCCGCCCGGAGCACGCCGAAGGCCTGGTCGTCGGTGGAGCAGAAGATGGCCGGGGGCCGGTCGGGGCCGGCGAGCAGGCCGAGGGCGATCCGGTAGGCGTCGTAGCGGTTGTACGGGGCTTCGAAGAGGCGGCCCTCGACGGAGCGGCCCGCCTCCAGCATGGCGCGCCGCCAGCCCTCGACGTGGTCCGCGACCGGGTCGCCGACCGCCGGGGTGTTCGGGACGCCGCCGAGGCACGCCACGTACGGGTGGCCGTGCTCCAGGAGGTGCCGGGTGGCGAGCTGGGCGCCGCCGATGTCGTCGGTGACCACGGCCACGTCGTCGATCGCCTCGGGCCGCTCGTGCAGCAGCACCACGCGCGCGTCCCAGGCCTCGATCTCGCTCGCGGCCTGTTCGCTCATGCCCTGGCTGACCAGGATCAGTCCGGAGACCCGCATGCCGAGGAAGGCGCGCAGGTAGTGGATCTCCCGCTCGGTCCGGTAGTCGGAGTTGCCGACCAGGACCATCTTGCCGCGCTCGGCCGCGGCCTGTTCGACCGCGTGCGCCATCTCCGCGAAGAAGGGCTGGCGGGCGTCCGGGACGATCATGCCTATGAGGTCGGTGCGCCGGGAGGCCATCGCCTGGGCCACCCGGTCGGGGCGGTAGCCCAGCTCCTTGATGGCGGCGAGGACACGCTCGCGCGTGGCCGGGGCGACCGGCCGGGGTCCGTTGTTGATGACGTAGCTCACGACCGCGGTCGAAGTACCCGCCAGTCGAGCTACGTCATCCCGCGTCACCTTGGCCACGCGCGGAAGTCTACGCGGGGGGACCTACCTGCCGGCAGGCCGTACTGTGGCGTCCGCCACGTTTCTGTCCTCCAGAGGGGTGACGTCCTCCGTGGCGTCCTTGACGCGGGCGCCCGTACGGGTCCCCTTCCCGGCGCGCCCGGCCGCGCGGGCCTCCTCCGCCGCCCGCTCCACCTTCTCGGGGGTGACGAACCGGTAGCCGACGTTCCGGACGGTGCCGATCAGGGACTCGTGCTCGGGGCCGAGCTTCGCCCGCAGCCGCCGCACGTGCACGTCGACCGTACGGGTGCCGCCGAAGTAGTCGTACCCCCACACCTCCTGGAGGAGCTGCGCGCGCGTGAAGACCCGGCCCGGGTGCTGGGCGAGGTACTTGAGCAGCTCGAACTCCTTGAAGGTCAGGTCCAGGACCCGGCCCTTCAGCTTCGCGCTGTACGTCGCCTCGTCCACCGACAGGTCACCGTTGCGGATCTCCATCGGGGAGTCGTCGGAGACGATCTGCCGGCGGCCCGTCGCGAGCCGCAGCCGCGCCTCGACCTCGGCCGGTCCCGCCGTGTCGAGGAGCACGTCGTCGATGCCCCAGTCGGCGGTGACGGCCGCGAGGCCGCCCTCCGTGACGACCAGGAGCAGCGGACAGCCGGGCCCCGTGGAGCGCAGCAGCTGGCAGAGCGAGCGGACCTGCGGGAGGTCGCGCCGGCCGTCGACGAGGATCACGTCCGCGCCGGGGGTGTCCACGAGGGCCGGGCCCTCGGCCGGGGCCACCCGGACGTTGTGCAGCAGCAGACCGAGTGCGGGAAGCACCTCGGTCGACGGCTGGAGGGCGTTGGTGAGGAGGAGCAGAGAACTCATCGCCCACCACCTGCCCGGATCGTCGTCGTGCATGCGTGCTCGGTTCGCTCGCCCATAAGGTCGGTTCCTCCTCGGTCCCTGCGAGGACGTCGTGGCACTGCTTCGTACGGTTCGCGCGCTGCTGGTCGCCGGTGGCTCCCACGTCCTGAGAGCTTCTGTTCACCCGTCCGTAACAACGGCCGGAAAACGCAAAAGGACCCGGCGGCTGCGTCGCCCGGTCCTCTGCCCAGCAGGATAGCCCACATGTCTTCCGGGGGAGGGGAGCGATGTCACATGGCGGATGTCTCCTCGCTCACTTCCCGTTCCCCGCGGGTCACGCCGCGCGGGGGGAGGGTGCCCGGACCGGCCGTACGGGCGGTGCCCCCGGCGGACGCGGCACCGCCCGTACGGCTCGGAGACCGGCCCGCGCGCGCATGGCCCATCATGGGAGCGGCGCGCACACGAACGAAGGGAGCGCCGCTATGGCAGCGGGGACCATCCGCTACTGGGCCGCGGCCAAGGCCGCCGCCGGCGTCGCCGAGGAGCCGTACGCCGCCGAGCACCTGGCCGAGGCCCTGGACGCGGCCCGCGCGAAGCACCCGGGCGAACTCGTCCGGGTCCTCCCGCGGTGCTCGTTCCTGGTCGACGGCGACCCGGTGGGCACCCGGAGCCATGAGACGGTACGGCTTGCCGAGGGCGGCACGGTCGAGGTGCTCCCCCCGTTCGCAGGAGGGTGAACCCCAGAGCATGAGCAACGACCAGCACCACGACCCGTACGCGCAGGGGCAGCCGGGCCCCGACGTCGCGCAGACGTGGGAGGGCCAGACCTGGGACACCCAGTACCAGCCGGCGGTCCGGCCCCGGGCGCAGGCCCCGGAGCCGGCGCCGTCCCCGTACGACACGGGGCACGGGGCTCCGCAGGGCACGCCGTACGACCGGCGGCACGAGGAGCGGACGTACGGGACCCGGCAGCCGTACGGGGACCAGTCCTACGGGTCGCAGGCGTACGGGTCCCAGGCGTACGAGGCGCAGGCGTACGGACCCCGGGCGGACGGGACCCAGCCGTACGGGGACCAGTCCTACGGGGACCAGTCCTACGGGGACCAGTCCTACGGGTCCCCGGCGTACGGTCCTCCGTCGTACGGGTCCCAGGTCCACGAGCCGCAGGCGTACGGGCAGCACGCGTACGAGGCGCAGGCGCCCGCGCACGCCCCCGCCCAGCACGCGCACGAGCCGTACGCGGGCGCGTACCAGCCGCAGCCCCAGCCGGTCGCCGCCCCGTCCCCGTCGAGCGCCCCGGCTCCCGCCGCCGCGCCCGCCCCCGCACCGGTCCACGGGGAAGCGCCCGCCCCGGTCCACGCGGAGGCGCCCGCCCCCGTGTCCGTGGCCGACGGCGGGCCCGCCTACTCCTCGCCCACCACCTCCGGGAACACCCGCGTCACCGACGCCCAGCGCGCCCGGGCCGAAGGCCGCTCGCCGGTCATCGAGCCCGGAACGCGACCGGCCGTCCTGACCGCCGCGCTCGGCCTGCTGCTGGCCGGCGGCGCCGCCCTCGGCCCGTACGGCCTCCTCCTCCCGCTCGTCCTGCTCCAGGGCCTCACCGCCGCCGGCTGGTTCCGGCTCAACGGCATGTGGCCCGCCCGGCAGGGCATCGCCCTCGCCTTCGCCGGCGGTCTCGCCGCCGACGCGGCCCTGCTGGCCGGCGGCCGGGAGCACGCGGCCGCCGCGATCCTGGGCACGCTCGGCGTCTGGGTGCTGCTCTGCCTCGTCCTCCAGCTGCGCAGCCACGCCGACCCGGACGAGCGGATGTACGGCCTGACGGCGACCGTCACCTCGGCGGCGCTGACCGTCATGGCGACCGGACACCTCGGCGCCGCGCCGGACGCGGTGGTCGTGGGCGGGGCCGCGGTCGCCGCCGCCGTCCTGGCCAAGGCCCTCCCGCTGCCCGGGCCGGTTCCCTTCGCCGCCGCGCTGCTCGCGTCGGCGGGCGCCGGGTTCGCGGCCGGCGGGCTCACGGGCCTCGGGGTGCCGGGGGCGCTGCTCGGTCTCGGTGCCGGGGTCTGCGCGCTGATCGGCCTGCGGGTCGCCAGTTACGACTACCCGTCCCGTTTCGTCCACATGACCGCGGGCGTCGCGCTGCCGCTGACCGCCGCCGTGCCCGCCGTGTACCTGCTCGGCCGTTTCCTGGTCTGAGACCCCGGTCCCGCCCGGAGGGCGTCCGGGCACGGGAACCAACCGGCCCCCCGACACGTCGATCTTCGTGTCGGGGGGCCGAAATCTTTTCACGGGGGGTCGCACAGCCCATGCGAGCACTGCGGATTCTGCTGGTCCTGGCCGTCGTCCTCGGCGGGATCTTCGTGGGGGTCGACCGCCTGGCCGTGGCGTACGCGGAGTCCGAGGCGGCGGGCCGGGTGAAGCTCTCCGGAGCGCGGAGCGAGTCGATCGAGGTCGACATCAAGGGCTTCCCCTTCCTCACCCAGGTCGCGGCCAGGCGGCTCGACGAGGTCGACGTGAGGGCGACCGGCATCCAGGCGCAGGCGGGCGACCGGAAGATCCGGGTCGGCGAGCTGAACGTCTCCCTGCGGGACGTGACGGTGACCGGCGACTGGACGGGCGCCAAGGCGGGCACCGCGCACGGCACCGCCCTCATCTCGTACGCGGACCTCACCACCGCCTCCGAGCGCCGGGCCACCGTCGCCTACGGCGGCGGCGGCAAGGTGAAGGTCACCGGCAGCGTGAAGGTCCTGGGCCGCTCCCTGACCCGCACGGTCCTCTCGACGGTGTCCGTGGTGAACGGCGACACGATCCGGTTCCACGCCGACGAGGTGCCCGGCGAGGGCATCCCGGGCGTGGAGGACCTGGTCCGCACCCGCACCGACTTCGAGAGCACGCTGCGCGTGCTGCCCGGCCTGAAGGTGCAGGAGGTCGAGCCGCGCCCGGAGGGCCTGGCGGTCACGGTGACGGGCACGGACATCGCCCTGGCGGGCTGACCCCGTCCCGGCCCCGGCGGTCCGTCCCGGCCCCGGCGGTCCGGGGCGGCGGCGCGCGGCGGAGGGACGTCCGCGTACCGGACGGCGCGCGGGTGCTCCGGCGGCCGGCCAGGTCGTCGAGGCCCCGCGGCTCCGCGTACCGGACGCGCGGGCGCTCCCGGTGGCGTCCCGTGGCGCCGCGCGGCCCCTCGCGCCGCCGTCCGGCCACATGCTGAGACGACACCGTCCGACCCGCAGAAACAGAACGCGGACACCCCCGCGCGGAGGTGTCCGGCACCACCCCGGACGGTGAGCGCGTCCCGCATCTCGGACGATCGCGTCTCATCATGCGACACGCCGGTGACACGGCCGCCCGTCCGTCCCTACGATCGAGGGCATGAAGCGACAGGCGGACCTCACGAAGCGGCGGGCAGTAGACCTGTGCCGCGTCGCCGCCATGCTCTGTCGCCCCCTCTGAGCGGGACGCCGACCCCGCCCTTCCTCACGGCCCGCCGACCGACGTCGGGGCCACCCCTGTGTAGCCGTACGCCGTCGTACGCACGTCCGACGCGTACCCGCACCACTCGCACCGCACCGCCGCACACTGCCCCGGAGGAGAACAGCATGGCTCGCAGCGACGTCCTGGTCGACGCGGACTGGGTCGAGGCCAACCTCGACAACCCGCAGGTCGCCCTCGTCGAGGTCGACGAGGACACCTCGGCCTACGAGAAGAACCACATCCGCAACGCCATCCGGATCGACTGGACCAAGGACCTCCAGGACCCGGTGCGCCGCGACTTCATCGACCAGGAGGGCTTCGAGAAGCTCCTCTCGGCCAAGGGCATCGCGAACGACACCACGGTCGTCCTCTACGGCGGCAACAACAACTGGTTCGCCTCCTACGCCTACTGGTACTTCAAGCTCTACGGCCACCAGGACGTGAAGCTCCTCGACGGCGGCCGCAAGAAGTGGGAGCTGGACTCCCGCGACCTGGTCGACGGCTCCGAGGTCCCGAACCGCCCGGCCACCACGTACAAGGCCAAGCCCCAGGACGCCTCGATCCGCGCCTTCCGCGACGACGTCGTGGCCGCGATCGGCACCCAGAACCTGGTCGACGTCCGCTCGCCCGACGAGTTCTCCGGCAAGCTGCTCGCCCCGGCGCACCTCCCGCAGGAGCAGTCGCAGCGCCCCGGCCACGTGCCGAGCGCCCGCAACATCCCGTGGTCGAAGAACGCCAACGACGACGGCACCTTCAAGTCGGACGAGGAGCTGAAGGCCCTCTACGAGGCCGAGCGGGTCGACCTGGCGAAGGACACCGTCGCCTACTGCCGCATCGGCGAGCGCTCCGCGCTCACGTGGTTCGTCCTGCACGAGCTGCTCGGCGTCCCGAACGTCAAGAACTACGACGGCTCGTGGACCGAGTACGGCTCCCTCGTGGGCGTGCCGATCGAGCTCGGCCCCGCCAAGTAACCCCTCCGGACCTCCCTTCACCCGGACCCCTCGACCGTAAGGACGGAAACACCATGTGCGGAGCGCAGCCCGGCGGCCCCGACGCCTCGACGATCAAGCCCGGTGAGACCACCATCCAGGGCTTCGTGACCAAGGACGGCGAGCCCGTCACCGGTTACGTCCGCCTCCTGGACTCGACCGGCGAGTTCACGGCCGAGGTCCCGACCTCCGCCACCGGACAGTTCCGCTTCTACGCGGCCGAGGGCACCTGGACCGTCCGTGCCCTGGTCCCGGGCGGCACCGCCGACCGTCAGGTCGTGGCCCAGAAGGGCGGCCTGGCGGAGGTCGCCATCGCGGTCTGACACCTTTCGACGCGTCCCCCCGCGCCCGTCCGGCGCCGGGGGACACCTCGCGGGCCCCGCGGCGCCGCGCCGGCCCCGGGCCGGTCCGGCACCGCGAGGCCCCGTGTACCGGCCCGAGGGCCGTGCCTCCTGGGGGGTTGGACGCCATTCCGGGACTCGAGGCACGGCCCTCCGGTCTGCCCGCGCGCCCTGCCGGGCACACCGGGCCGGACGTACGCTGGAGGCGTGTACGCACGCCGCCGGCACGTCTACTTCTGGATGATGGCCGCCTGCCTGGTCCTCTTCGTGGGCGCCTGGGCCGTCGTACGCCTCTTCTCGACGCCGGCCGCCGTCGCCATGTGCGTCGTCGCCATGCTCATCCCCCCGGTCGCGGCGGTGGTCGCCAACCGCCGCGGCCCCGAGGACCGCTGGTGGGACGATCCCTCCGGGGACCCGGAGTCGGACGAGTGGTGGGACGAACTGGACGGCAGGAAGCGCCGGGAGCGGTAGGCCGTTTCGTTCAGATCATCCGTCGTTGTTCCGGGTGAGCCGTTAAGCGGTGTACAGCGGTCGCGGATCGAGCCGTTGTTGCCGAGCCGGACGCCCGGACGGGGCGGTGGCGGGACCACCGTGAGGTGATCGGTGCGATCGCCTGGAAGGTCAAGACCGGATCGCAGTGGGCCCATATGCCGGAGAAGTGCGGGAACCGGCGAGGGGGCGACGTGGGCAGGAGCACTTCGCGCTGCTGTTCTCCGGGGTGGCGGAGGGGTGAGGCGCACGCGTTCGACATCATGGCGGCGCCCCCGCAGCAGTTCCTGAGCGGGGTCAGCCGGCCGGTGAGTCGCTGACCTTGCTCACCGGGCTGATCTCCATCTTCCCGTCGCCCTCGCCGTCGGTGACGGCGAGCGTGCCCGCCGGCCACCTCAGGGTGAAGGGCTCGGTCTCGTTCGGGGGCGTCACCACCATGTCGGTCAGCCGCACACCGGAGCCGCCGGTGTTGTTGACCGGGAACGTGATGTTGAAGGCGGCGGTCTCGCCTTCCTTGAGGATCTGCGGTACGGCCTGCTCGCCGTTGCGGTGCACGGAGAAGGTGTCGCCCAGGGACGTCTTGAGATCGACACCCGGGAAGCCGCTGATGCGGCAGTCGGCGCCGGCGACGTTCTTGAAGGTGACGGTGACGACGCCGTTCGTCTCGTCCGTGGTGTTGTTGGCGGCGGTGGCGTTGAGCACGCCGGAGCGGCACATGTCGACCTTGCCCCCGGTGTTGGTGCCGGCGCCCCGGTCGCTCCCGCCGGTGCCGGCACCGGCGCTCTGGTCCGCCTTGCCCGCCCCGCCGGTGCCGCCCGCCTTGCCCGCCCCGCCAGTACCGTCCGCCCTGCCCGCCGACGCGGTGGGGCCGGTCTGCGGGCTGCCCATCGCACTGTCGTCGCCGTTGCAGGCGGTGAGGGCGAGAGCGAGGGCAGCGGTGAGTGCTGCGCCGATGGTGGCGGTGCGCTTGCGGGAGCGGAGCATCGTACGCATGTGAATTCCCCGAATATATGGCGGTCGAGTACGGAGGTGCAGTCGCGGCCCGAAAGGCGCGGGGAGCCGCTACGTGCTTGGACGGCTGACACCTGAAGCATTCCGCCCGTCGCTCACGTTTGGCTACCGCCTCCCTTACGTCCTGCTGCCGTCCCTCGGCACGGCGGCACCCGCCCTTCCTCTGGACCGCACGGTGATCCAAACGACATACCCTGGGGCGTGCGTGCCGGGCGCCGCCGGGCAGAAGGGACTTTCGGTACACGTCCTGGGCGTCGCGGTTCGGTCCGGACTTTTCTGGACACGGCTCGGGGTGCGTGCCGGGCCGCGTCAGACGGCGACCCTCCGCCCGCGCCGCTCGCGGACGGTGAGGTGCCAGGCCAGGAGCAGGGCGAGGGTAGGTCCGACGATCACGGCCAGCGGCGTCGCACCCCGGCCAGGCACGCCACGAGCGTCACCGCCTGGGCGGCCTCGGTGCGCCCGAGCGCCGTGCGCGGCGGAAGGGCCCCGGCGAACGCCCGCCCGAGCTCGTGGCACACCCAGGCGTTCACCGCGGCCCCGCGATCCCGCAGGCGATCGAGAAGGCCACGGTCCGGGCCTCGGCGGCCGCCCCCGCGCCCTCCAGGTCGTCGGGACCGAGCCCGCCGGCGAGCAGGGGGACGACGAGGAAGCAGAACAGCGCCAGCACGGCCGTCTGCCCGGCCATGAGCACCAGGACCTCGATCAGGGGAGCACGGTGACCTGTTCTCACGACTCTCCTCGAAGCGGGTGGACGCCGGCCGTCCGGAGCCTGCTCCGGTCCGGTGGGGCGTTCGTACGGGTGCTCCGGGGCCGCGCCTCAGTAGACGAGCGCCTGCGTCCCGTCCGCCATCGCCTCCTGGACGAAGACCTGCGCGCCGGCGATGCGGACGCCCTCCAGGACGTCCCGCTCCGTGATCTCGCGGCGGGCCGCGCACTGGGTGCAGAGCGTCACGCGTCCGGCCGCCAGGATCGAGTCGATCAGGTCCGGCAGCGGCGCCGCGTGCGGGAGGTCGAACTCGGCGGCCCGGCCCGGGAGGGCGAACCAGGAGGACTCCCCGGTCAGCCAGAGCGACACCTCGACGCCGCTGGCGACGGCGACGGCGGCCACCGTGAAGGCCTGCGAGCAGCGTTCGGGGGCATCGGCCCCCGCGGTCACCTTGATCACGAGCTTCTTCGCCATGCACCGAACTGTAATGCGAAGCACCCCGCCTCATGCGTCCCTCGTGTGCCGGTCGGCGGCGGTGTCGCGTACACCGCCGTCACGATCGACCGCGCCGACCGGACCGCCCCCGCCCCTTCACCGAGGGCAACTTCACCGAGGGCGACGAGGGCGAGATCCACCGCGCCGGCATGTGTGACCTGCTGCTGCCCGCCCCGTCGGCGCGACGCCCGGCCCGAAGGCCCTGCCGGACGGGGCGCGGGGCACCGTCCCGGAGGCCTTCGCGGACGATGTCGACGTACCCGGCACGAGCCCGTACGCCTTCCGGGAGGAGAAGCCGTACGGACCCGAGCAGACCCGCTGGGCCCACGTCCGGGCCGGGGACGCCCTCGCGCCGATCACCCGGGCCCGCCGGGGGCGAGGCGCTCGCCGTGCCGTTCCAGCAGACCGTGGCCCTCCAGGCGCAGCTGATCGGCTGACCGCCCCGCGCGAGGGCCACCTCACCGAGAGGGCCGGACCCCGGCGCACTAAGCTGGGGTCCGGCCCGTTCCGCCTTCACACCTCAGTCGAGGAGCACCCCGTGATCGTTTTCTTCGAAGCTCTGCTGGTCCTGGTCTGCGTCGGCGTGCTCGCCTTCGCGGGGCTGACCGTGAAGAAGCTGTACCAGGGCCAGCGGTAATCCCCCTCTAGAGAACGCCAGAGCTGCTCATGATCGAGATCCCGTCCGACCTCAATCCGGACCTCGTCCCCCTCGCGTTCCTGCTCGGTACGTGGGAGGGCGCGGGCGTCTCCGACTTCCCCGGCGCGGAGAAGTGCAACTTCGGCCAGTCCGTGACCTTCAGCCACGACGGCCGGGACTTCCTGGAGTACCAGTCGCACTCCTGGGTCCTGGACGAGAAGGGCGAGAAGGTCCGCCCGCTGGAGAGCGAGAGCGGTTACTGGCGGATCGACAAGGACCGCAAGGTCGAGGTCGTCATGGTCCGTGACCAGGGCGTCGTGGAGATCTGGTACGGCGAGCTGGCCGACCAGAAGCCGCAGATCGACCTGGCGACCGACGCCGTCGCCCGGACGGCCGCCTCGGGCCCGTACAGCGGCGGCAAGCGGCTGTACGGCTACGTCAAGAGCGACCTGATGTGGGTGGGCGAGAAGGCGACCCCCGAGGTCCCGCTGCGCCCGTACATGTCGGCGCACCTGAAGAAGGTCGTCACGCCGGAGGAGGTCGCGGAGATGGCCCGCAACCTGCCGGACATGCCGGACGACGGCATCGCCTTCTTCCGTTAGGCCGACGCGTTTTCCCGTGACCGACAGGGTCCGTCCAGAGGGACGGGCCCTGTTTCGTGTGTGGTGGTTCATCGTGCTTCATCAGGGCGGTCCAGGGCCCGTCCACAGGAGAGAGGGTTAACAGTTTCCAGTTGACCGCAGTCCACTTGCGGACGTGTGGTCGCCTGAGCTACCGTCATGAACACGGGGGCGGCGGAAACGCGAAACCCCCGGCCGCATGAGGCGTGGCCGGGGGCTTCACAAGCCGTGCTCCAGGGGGCGTGCCGAAGCAGAGGCGATCCTGAAGCGTTCCCCAGAACTATAACGCCTGTCGTTGCTGTGGGCCACAGGCCGTTCACCGATCCGTGGATCTACAAGGGGGAAGCATGAAGGACGACGATCTGCCCGCATGGATGTCCGAGGCGTTTTCCGAGGCCAGGCTTCGTGCGTACACGGAGTTCATGCGGGGGGACCGTACGGCCGGCATCCGTCTGTACTGGTGGAACACCGAGGCATCGGCCGCGCTCTACGGTCCGTTCCACTGTCTCGAGGTCGCCCTGCGCAACTCCGTCCACCGTCGGCTGTCCGACCTCCACGGGCGCGCGGACTGGTGGGCCGTGGCCCGGCTCGGCAGCCGGGGGACGAGCAAGGTGGACGAGGCCCGGCGGGTCTGCCGGAGCCGGGGCAAGGCCGGTACGCCGGACGAGATCGTCGCCGAACTGTCCTTCGGTTTCTGGCGGCACCTGCTGACCAGGCCGAACGACCGGTACTTCTGGGTACCCGCCGTGCACAAGGCGTTCCCCGGATACCAGGGGCGCAGGAGCGTCCTGGACGATCAGGTCCACTCGCTGGTGCTGCTGCGGAACCGCATCATGCACCACGAGCCGATCCACCACCGCGATCTCCGGGAGGACCATGTCAAGCTCTACCGGATCATGGGGTACGTGAACCAGGACCTCGCCAAGGAGGTCCGTTCGATGGACCGGTTCCCCGCGGTCCTGGCTGCCAAGCCCGACGCGTTGGGTGGCCGACGGCCACCACAGTTCTGAAAGGGGACACCGTGCACGCCTCCCCCGAGAGGCTGGTCACCCGGTCGGAGATCGCCCGGCTCACCGGCGTGAACCGGCCGGCCGTCACCAACTGGTCCCGGCGCCACGACGACTTTCCCCGTCCTGTCGACAGCGTGCCGACCGGCACGGGAGAGGCGGACCGGTTCCGCGTCTCCGAGGTGGCCGCGTGGTTGGCGGCACGACGGGTCCCGGCCAACGGCCTGCGAGCCGACGAGCCGGAAGGCACGACCTACGGGGACCGCTTCCTGGCTTCTCTCGGGAGCGAACAGCGCACTCGTCCGCAGGCTTTGCTGACGCGGCTCCTGGACGACTTCCGGGGCGAGGGCACCGTGGAACAGGTCCTTGACCTGCTGATCGCGGTCACGTACGTCGTCGCCCGGCGGGGCGAGGCACCGCCGTCGACCGGCGGTGCCTGGTGGGCCGTGAAGCGGATGCTCGCGGAAGACGGCATCGACGGAGCGCACCTCGGACCGTCGCGGACCGAGGGACGCCGGTACGACGGGCTCGTCACGCACTCGGCCGGCCTCGTCGCGGAGGCGAACTGGGACCGGGACACAGCTGTCGAGGCGCTCGACTGGCTGATCGAACAACGCAGCGGGACCGAGGGCCGGCGCGGCAACGACCTGGTCACACCCGCCGCCGTCCGCCGACTGATGGCGGAGCTGGTTTTCGGGCCCGAGGCCGATGGCGCGGACGAGCCGGACCTCAAGGGCCGACGCCGGACGATCCTTGACCCCTTCTGCCGTACGGGGGAGATCCTGGACGCCTGCGCCGCCGTCGCGGACAGGGCGCCCGGGGCAGCGCTTTTCACGCACGGGGCGTGCAGCGAGTCGGCCGACGCGGCGCTGGCCCGGATGCGCCTGCTCCTCCGTGACGTGCCTCATACGGTCGAGGCGATCGGCACGCCCGGCGCACGGTGGTACGAGACCGGTGAGCGGTTCACCGGCGTGGTGAGCAACCCGCCCTTCAACCAGCGCACGGAAGTGGGCTGGGACACACGGCTCTTCCGGTACGGCCCGCCTCCTCCGCGCAGTGCCAACTTCGCCTGGCTGCAACTCGCCCTCTCCGTCCTCGCTCCCGGGGGAAGGGCCGCCGTGCTCATGCCGAACATCGCCGCGCAGTCCGTGAGCCGTGCCGAGCGTGTCCTTCGTGCCGCCATGGTCGAGGATGGCGCCGTCGAAGCGCTGGTGGCCCTGCCACCGCAGCTCTTCGGCAAGGCCACGGGCATCCCGGTGACCCTGTGGCTGCTGCGCAGTCCGACCGGTGTGGCCGGTGAAGTGCTGTTCGTCGACGCCGCCTCGCTCGGCTCCATGTCCGGTCGGGTCCGGCGCACCCTTTCCGCGACGGACGTCGACTCCATCGTCGGCGTATGCCGCCGGTGGCGGTCGGCGCGAGGAGGAGGGGAGCCGTTTTCCGGGAAGAAGGGCTTCAGCGCGTCGGTGTCCGCCGGCACTCTGGCCGCCCGGGACTGGCTGCTCAGTCCCGTTCTCCACGTCGGGGCCGTGAAGCCGGTGCGCGCGGGAAGCGTGGACGGGGCGAGGGTCGGCCGGCTGATCGCGGACCTCGCGCGCCGGGACGAGCGGGCGAGAAGGGCCGACAGGCACGCCGATGAAGTCCTGTCCGAGTTCGAAGGGGAAAACACGTGAGCGGAACGAGTCCGTCGCGGCGCGTGAAGACCGTACCCCTCTCCGAGCTGTGCGACATCCAGAGCGGGATGCCCGGGTTGAAGCCCGGTCAGTACGCGGACACCGGGCTGCCGGTCGTACGGCCGGTGGACCTCGGAAGTCACCGACTGGCATCGCCCCCGTCCCGGCACATCGCCGCGGAAGACGCGCTCCGATGGGGGAACTACGCCCTTGTCGCCGGCGACCTCCTGATGACCAGGTCCGGGACGGTGGGGCGGGTCGCGCTGGTCACTCCGGACGAGGAGGGCTGGCTCTGCGGTCCTTCCCTGATACGGCTCAGGGTCGCGCCTGAATCCGTCAGCCCCGGGTACCTGCTGGCTTTTCTTTCCTCCACCCCCGCGCAGGCGTGGATGCGGAGCGCCGTTGCCGGATCGACCGGGGTCCAGCATCTTTCCCTCCGGCTGCTCGGCGAACTCCCCGTACATCTGCCTTCTCCGGAGGAGCAGCTACGGGTCGGCCGCGTGCTCGGGGCCCTCGACGAGAAGATCCGCGCGCACGAGGACGTGGTGCGTACGACGCGCGCGTTGCGGGACGTCCTGGCCGACACGATGACGACGGGCGAAGGGGCGTAGCGCTCCGGGAAACGGATGGGCGGCCGGGGAGGAAGCCCGAAGGGGCAGCCCGTACCGGAGTCGCCCTCCTACACTGGGGGGCGTGGTGAGCACCGACTGGAAGAGCGACCTGCGGCAGCGCGGCTACCGGCTGACGCCGCAGCGCCAGCTTGTCCTGGAGGCCGTCGACGCGCTGGAGCACGCGACGCCCGACGACATCCTCTGCGAGGTCCGCAGGACCGCCTCCGGGGTGAACATCTCCACCGTGTACCGGACCCTGGAGCTCCTGGAGGAGCTGGGGCTCGTCAGCCACGCGCACCTGGGGCACGGCGCACCCACGTACCACCTCGCCGACCGGCACCACCACCTCCACCTGGTCTGCCGCGACTGCTCCGGGGTGATCGAGGCGGACGTCGAGGTGGCCGCCGATTTCACCGGGAAGCTCCGCGAGACCTTCGGTTTCGAGACGGACATGAAGCACTTCGCGATCTTCGGCCGGTGCGGGGAGTGCGCGCGGAAGGCCCCGGAATCCCGGGACGGGGAGTCCCCGGCGGGCGGGCGCCCCCCGGCGGCCGGGCGGTCCGGGGACACCGGGCCGTAGGCTTTCCCGTATGCAGCGACATTCAACGACCAGCCCTCTGCTGTCCCTTCCCGGCGCCGTCGCCGCCGAAGGCCGCGACGAAGGTGTCGCCGCGCACTACGGCGACCTGTTCCGGGAACAGCGCGCCCTCTCCGGAGGGGAGGGTTTCGTCGACCTCTCGCACCGCGGCGTCGTCACCGTCTCCGGCGACGACCGGCTGAGCTGGCTGCACCTGCTGCTCACCCAGCACATGACCGACCTGCCGCCCGGCCGCGCGACCGAGGCGCTGATCCTCTCCGCCAACGGGCACATCGAGCACGCCCTCTCCCTCGTCGACGACGGCGAGACGGTGTGGGCGCACGTCGAGCCGGACACGCGGGAGGAGCTGATCGCGTACCTGGAGTCGATGAAGTTCTTCTACCGGGTCGAGGTCGCCGACCGCACGGACGACGTCGCCGTCGTCCACCTCCCGGCCGGCTCCATCGCCGGGGTGCCCGAGGGCGTCGTCGTACGGGAGACCCCGTACGGCCGCGACCTGTTCCTGCCCCGGGCCGGCCTGGAGGACTTCGCCGCGTCGCACGGCCCGGCCGCCGGGCTCCTCGCGTACGAGGCGCTGCGGGTCGAGGCGCACCGGCCGCGGCTCGGCCTGGAGACCGACCACCGGACCATCCCGCACGAGATCGGCCTCATCGGCAGCGCCGTCCACCTCCAGAAGGGCTGCTACCGGGGCCAGGAGACCGTCGCCCGGGTGCAGAACCTGGGGAAGCCGCCGCGCCGCCTGGTCTTCCTGCACCTGGACGGCAGCGAGGTGCACCTCCCGGCGCACGGCGCCCCGGTGCGGCTCGCGGCCGACGGCGAGGAGGGACGGCAGCTCGGCTTCGTGACGACCGCCGTCCGCCACCACGAGCTGGGCCCGATCGCCCTGGCCCTGGTGAAGCGGAACGTCCCGGTGGACGCCCCGCTGATCGTCGGGACGACGGCGGCCGCGCAGGAGGTCGTGGTCGAGCCGTAGGGGCCGGGGCTCCCGGGCCCCTACGGGGACGGGGGTCAGACTTCGATCAGCACCGTGAACGGGCCGTGGTTCGTGAGCGAGACGCGCATGTCCGCTCCGAAGCGGCCCGTCTCCACGTGCGCGCCCAGCTCGCGCAGCCGGCGCACCACCTCGTCCACGAGGGGCTCGGCGACCGGGCCGGGCGCGGCCGCGTTCCAGGTGGGGCGGCGGCCCTTGCGGGCGTCCCCGTAGAGCGTGAACTGGGAGACGACGAGCAGCGGCGCGTTCACGTCGGAGCACGACCTCTCGTCGTCCAGCACCCGGACGGACCAGAGCTTTCTGGCCAATTGGGCGGCCTTCTCGGGGGTGTCGTCGTGGGTCACCCCCACCAGCACGCACAGCCCCTCGCCCTTGATCTCACCGACGGTCTCCCCTGCGACGACGACGCTCGCGCCGTCGACCCTCTGCACCACTGCTCGCATGCGCATCAACCTACCGACCTGAAGCGGGCGGGGCCGAACGGGTGCAGAGCGCCTGCACGGGCGGGGGCGGGAGTGGCACCATGCCTGTCAGGCGGTGCGGCTCCGCACCGGTCGAGGGGACGAATCTCATGAGTGCACCTGGCACCGGGCCGACGCCGTCCGGCTCCGTACCGCTGACGCGGTCCGGTGGTTCCGCCGTGACGCGCCCGCCCGTGCAGCGGACCTCCGAACCCGCCCTGCCGGAACGGGAGCGTCCGGACCTCACCGCGCTGCGGCTGCCCGAACTGCGCGCGCTGCGCCGGGACGCCCAGAACGACGAGGCCGACCTGAGCTACGTGCGGCGGATGCTCCAGGGCAGGATCGACATCCTGCGGGCCGAGCTGGCGCGCCGGACCGACCCGGAGGCACCGGTCCTCGACCGGCTCTCCGAGATCCTGGCCGACCTGCCGTCCCGGCACCGCAGCTCGGCCCGGCACGTGACGCTGTCGACGCCGCGCGGGGAGGAGTACCGGCGGCTCGCGGACGGGATGCTGTCCGAGGTCGAGCTGTCGGACCTGTCGGCCCGCACGGACGACGAACTGCACACGGCGATGGGACGGCTCGCCGGGTACGAGCAGCAGGTCTCCCGGCGCCGCCAGCACCTCCAGCGCACGGCCGACGACTGCGGCGCGGAGATCGCCCGCCGCTACCGCGAGGGGGAGGCGCAGGTCGACGACCTGCTGGCCTGAGCACCGGACGCGGGGCCCGGGAGAATCCGGATGCGGGACCTCGGGAAGACCCGGATGCGAGGTCCGGGAAAGCGCGGACGCGGGACCCCGGAAAGTCCGGACGCCGGGCCCGGGAAGGCCCGGACGCGGACCCCCGGAAAAACCCGGACGCGGGACCCCGGAAAGCCCGGACGCCGGGCCCGGAAAAACCCGGATGCGGGCCCGCGAGGGCCCCGCATAGGGTCGCGGGATGACTGTCGACGTACGCGCGGTGACGGAGTCCGAGGTCCCCGACTGGCTGCGGGCCCTGCGCACCGGCTTCCTCCGCCCACCCGTCGTGCCGGACGAGGACGTGACCGACCGGCTGCCGCACATGTGCCTGGAGCGGACGCTCGGGGCCTTCGACCGGGGCCGGACCGTCGCCACCTTCCGTTCGTTCCCGCAGCGGGTCAGCACGGTCGGCGGGGGCAGCCTCGCGGCCGACGCGATCACCCAGGTGACCGTCTCCCCGACGCACCGGCGCCGGGGCCTGCTCGGCCGCATGATGGAGAAGGACCTCGCCGCCGCGAAGGAGCGGGGCGACACGATCGCGACGCTGATCTCCGCCGAGTACCCGATCTACGGCCGGTTCGGCTTCGGCCCGGCGAGCTGGACCACCGAGTGGAGCGTGGACCTGCGGCGGGCCGGGCTCGACCCGCGCCGCTCGGGGCGCCCCGGGGACGGCGGCCGCGTCGACCTGAGCGACGGCGACGAGATCCGCAAGACCGGACCCGGTCTGCACCGCCGGCTCGCCGGGGTCCGGGCGGGCGTCACCAGCCGCACCGAACGCGACTGGGCGCGGGAGACCGGGCTCGGGTTCCAGATCGACCCGTGGACGGAGCCCTTCTACGCCGTCTACCGCGCGGAGTCCGGCGAGGCCGAGGGGTACGTCGCGTACCGCTCCGACGACAAGTGGGACGACGGCAAGCAGCCGGTGAACACCGCGACCGTGCAGGACCTGATCGCCGTCACCCCGGCCGCCGAGCGGGCCCTGTGGCTCTACCTCTGCTCGATCGACTGGGTCACCACCGTCCGCACCGGCCACCGTGCGCCCGACGACCTCCTGCCGGACCTCCTGCCGGACCCGCGCGCGGCGAGGACGGTGTCCCACGCGGACATGCTGTGGGTCCGGGTCCTGGACGTGCCCGCGCTCCTGGAGGGCAGGACGTACCCGGTGGCGGACGGCCTCGTCCTGGACGTGCGGGACGCGGGCGGCCCGGCGGGCGGGCGGTTCCGCCTCGACGCCTCCCCGGAGGGCGCCTCCTGCGTCCGTACGGACGCGTCCGCCGACCTCGTCCTCGACGTCGCGGACGTGGGAGGGCTGGCGTTCGGCGACGTGTCGGCGGTGCGGCTGGCCCGGCTCGGGCGCGCCGAGGAGCCGACGGCCGGCGCGGCGGCCCGCGCGGACCTGCTGTTCCGCACCCCGCTGCGGCCGTTCTCGCCCGACATCTTCTGACGACGTCTTCTGAGGGGCCCGCCGCCCCCGGTCCGGCCGCCCGGCCGTCAGCGCGGGTCCCGGGGGAGGCGGTTCCCGCCCCCGGCGGACCGGTTCAGGGTCTCCACCGCGACCCGGGCGCGTTCACCGGCGCCCGGGGGCGCGGCGAGGGTGACGCCCGCGCCCGTGAGGATGCCGAGGTCCAGCTCCCAGTCGTACCGGGAACGGTGCTCCCACACCTCGAAGGCGACGTCGACGTGCTCGCGGGCCTGGGCCCCGCTCATCCCGGTGACCTTCCGCAGGTGGGCGAGGGCCCGGTCCTCCAGGCCCCGCACCTGGGCGAACCCGAAGTGCGTGACCGTGTGGCAGTCGGTGCACAGGCAGATGAGCCGCCTGAGCGCCTGGACGCGGGCGGCCTCGTCGAACGTCCAGCGCTCGTGGGCCTCCAGCCACCGCTGTGCCCCGCGGTCCTCCCGCGCCCCGCACGCCTCGCAGCGCCGCCCGGCCCGGCCGGTGATCATCCGGCGCAGCCGCTCCCAGTCGGCGGGCGCGACGCAGGACCGGACGTTGGTGAACCAGCAGGTGCGCGGCACGAGGTCGACGAACAGGCCGCTGCCCAGGCTCCGGTCCTCCCCGGGCAGCAGCTCGGGCACGTCGGGCGCGCCGGCCCACCGGGCCAGGCCGTCCATCCCGGGCCGGGGCGCGTACCACCGCCTGGCCGCCGGGTCCCAGCGGGCGCCCCGGCGCTTGGCCTCGTCCTTCTCGGCGTACGGAACGTCCAGCCAGACGCGTGCGGCCGCCATCTCCACCCCTCCCCGTCCGGGCCCCGTGCCGGCCCGCTCGTCGGCGCTACGCGTTCCGGACGGGCCGGGTGAGGACCTTGGCGACGCACGCGGGGACCCCGGTGCCCTCCTCGTGGGCACGGGCCCGGTACGCGCTCGGCGTCTCCCCGACGAGTTCGGTGAAGCGCGAGCTGAACGACCCGAGGGAGGTGCAGCCCACCGCGAAGCAGACCTCGGTCACGCTCAGGTCGCCCCGCCGCAGCAACGCCTTGGCCCGCTCGACGCGCCGGGTCATCAGATAGCCGTACGGGGTCTCCCCGAAGGCCGCGCGGAAACTCCGGGCGAAGTGCCCGGTCGACATCAGGGCCACCCGGGCCAGCGCCGGGACGTCCAGCGGTGACGCGTAGTCGCGGTCCATGGTGTCGCGCGCCCGCCTCAGCCGTACCAGGTCCTCCGGATTCACCCTCCCAGGATGGCACGGTGCGGGCCCCGGGGGACCGGGATTCCGGAGAGACCGGTGGCGCCGACGGGGCTCCGGCCGGACGGGACCGGCGAGGACGTGGCCGGCGAGGACGTGGCCGGGCGCGGCTCCCGGGGCCCGCGGTCCTCCCGGCGCAGGGCGATCCGCGCGGTGACCGGCAGGTGGTCGCTGCCGGTGGGAGGCAGGGCGCGGACGCGGCCGACGGCCGCCGAACGGGCCATGACCTGGTCGATGCGGGCCACCGGGAAGGCGGCGGGGAAACTGGGGGCGAAGCCGCGTTCGGCCGTGTTCAGACGGGAGGTCAGCGGGGCGAGACCGCGGTCGTCGACCGTGCCGTTGAGGTCGCCGAGCAGGATCACCGTCCCCCGCTCCTCGGCGGCGACGGCCCGCCCCAGCAGGACGGCGCTCTCGTCGCGCAGCGCGGACGCCAGGCCGGTCGCCCGGACCCGGACCGAGGGCAGGTGCGCGACGTACACCGCGACGCCGCCGTGCGGGCCGCCGACCACGGCCCGCAGCCCCCGCTCCCAGGTGCCGGTGATCCCGCGGGGCCTGATGTCCACCGGGCGGACCTCCGTGAGCGGGCGCTTCGACCAGAGCCCGACCGTGCCCCGGACCGCGTGGTACGGGTACGCGGGCGCGAGGGTCCTCTCGTAGACGGACAGCGCCGGGGGCACCAGCTCCTGCAGCGCGACGAGGTCGGGGCCGGCGTCCGCCAGGGCGCGGGCGGTACCCGCCGGGTCGGGGTTCTCGTCGCTCACGTTGTGCTGCGCCACGAGCAGGTCGTACGGCCCCGGCCCGGCCCCGTCCCCGGGCAGCAGCAGCCCGCCGAACGCGTGCGCCCAGGCCGCCGCCGGCAGCAGCAGGGCCACCAGCGCGGTCGCGGAACGGCGCAGCAACGCCAGGACGAACAGCACCGCGGCCACCGCGCCGAGCCAGGGCAGGAACGACTCCAGCAGACTCCCCACCCGCAGGGGGGAGGTGGGCACCGCCCGGTGGAAGACCAGCAGCCCGGCCGTCACCACCGCGCACCCGGCGAGCACCCGGCCCCGCGCCCACACCCCCGCCGTCCCCTCGCCACCTCGCCTCCATGCCCGCGTTGGCGTCCTCGTCCGGCCCTCGCTGCCCCGCCCCCGCGTCCACGCCGATTCCCGGTCGCCGCGCCCCCGGGCCCGTATCCACCGCCGCACCGTCGCCCTCGTCCCACCGCTCATCCGCGCTCCCCTCCCCGGCTCCTCCGCCGCCATGGTGCCGGGCCGCCACGGCGGCCGTCCCACCGGCACCGGCGCCGCTGCCCGCAGGACGGGCTTTTTCGCCCGGCGCGGTCCCTTTCGATCCGGGCGGGGCCTTTCACCTGGGCCGGTCGCTTTCGTTCGGGGCGGGGCCGGCGCACGCGACCGGTGCACGCGGTCGTCGTACGGCCTCCGGAAAGCCGTGGCGAGGGGCCCGGCCCCGTCGTAGGGTCGGCCGGCATGACCGGCAGCCACCGCGACCCGCACGCCTTCCCCGAACTCGGCACGGGTGTACCCGGGTTGACCCTGTGCGGGCTCACCGCCGACCGGGCCGACGCGTACGAGGCGCTCGTCGCCCGCAACCGCGAACACCTCACCCGGTACGGCGACTACCGGGAGACGGTCGCGGCGACCCGCGAGGCGATGCGCGCCGAACTGCTCACCGACCCCCACCCGTCCCTCCGCTGCGGCATCCTCCTCCACGGCGCCCTCGTCGGCCGCGTGGACCTCGTGGCCGTGAACCCGCCCGGGTACGGATTCGGTTACTGGCTCGACCACGGGGCGACGGGACACGGGTACGCCACGGCGGCCTGCCGCGCGCTGCTCGCGCACGGAGCCACCGCGCGGGGCGTCACCGACGTGTTCGCGGGCGTCACCCACGGGAACGACAGGAGCGTCGCCGTGCTGGCCCGCCTCGGCTTCGAGGCGGTCGAGGTCTTCGGGACCTACACCCGGTACCACCGGCCCCTCGAGGTTTTCCGGCGCGCATGACGCCAGGCGCGACACGGCGCGACTATTGCAAGCAGTCGCTTGCAATAGTTAGCAAAGGCTGGCATGGTCGGAGCATGGCATCGCTCAACGTCGGCAATCTCGGTGAGTACCTCCGCGAGCAGCGGAGGAGCGCGCAGTTGTCCCTGCGGCAGCTCGCCGACGCCGCCGGGGTGTCGAACCCGTACCTGAGCCAGATCGAGCGGGGGCTGCGGAAGCCCAGCGCCGAAGTGCTGCAGCA
The DNA here is from genome assembly GCF_055562975.1 of Streptomyces sp. NPDC014907. Lineage (NCBI taxonomy): Bacteria > Bacillati > Actinomycetota > Actinomycetes > Kitasatosporales > Streptomycetaceae > Streptomyces > Streptomyces sp. NPDC014907. The sequence goes on from NZ_JBVHEG010000011.1 coordinate 51,952, forward strand.
GGTCGCGAAGGCGCTGCGGATCTCCGCCGAGACGCTTTACGTGCGGGCCGGAATCCTCGACGAGAAGGAGCGGGAGGAGCTGGAGACGCGGGCCGTCATCCTGGCCGATCCCTCGATCAGCGAGCGGCAGAAGCAGGTGCTGCTCCAGATCTACGACTCGTTCCGCAAGGAGAACGCCGCCGAGAGCACCGCCGGGAGCGCCGACGGGAACACCGCCGGAGACGCCTCCGGGGCGGTTTCCGAAGGGGCCCCCGCGCCCGTCGCGGCGCCCGATGCCGAAGAACCGCCTTCGCGCTAGTACGCCACATCCGGGAGGACCATCAGCATGGCCATCATCGACGAACTGCGTACCCCCCTCTACTTCGCCGCCGGCACCGCCGATCTCGCCGTGCGCCAGGCCAGGAAGGTTCCCGGCCTGATCGAGCAGATCGCCACCGAGGCGCCCGCGCGGATCGAGGCCGTCCGGAAGACGGACCCGAAGGCCGTGCAGGAGAAGGTGGCCGCCCAGGCCAAGGAGGCCCAGGCCACCGCCCGCACGAAGTTCGCCGAGGTCGTCGGAGGCTTCGACGCCGACTTCAAGAAGCTCGGCGAGACCGCCCAGGACCTCGCCCTGCGGGGGGTCGGCGTCGCCGCCGAGTACGCCGTCAAGGCGCGCGAGAAGTACGAGGAGGTCGCCGCCCACGGCGAGGAGGCCGTCCGCGCCTGGCGCGGCGAGGCCGCCGAGGAGATCACCGAGATCGCCATCGTCGTCGAGCCCGACCCGGAGCCGGAGGCTCCCGCGGCCGGGAAGGCCGCGTCCGCCGCGGAGGCGGAGCGGGACGGGGCGGAGACCGGCGGGGCCAAGACGGTCGGGACGATCATCGCCGAGGCCGAGGCCGAGGCCGAGGCCGGAGACGGGGCCGGCAAGGCGCCCGCGAAGAAGACCTCCGCCCGCAAGGCGGCCGCCAAGAAGGTGTCCGTCACCGCCGAGAAGGAGTAGGGCGGGTACCGAAGCGGGTAGCCGGGAAGCCGTACCGGGTACCTTGACCGAGAGGCGCTCTCTCCCCCTCCCCCTTTAGGCGGTGCCCAGCATGTTGCGCGCGGGATTCGATTCCCTTCTCTCCCTGGTGACGTTCCTCGTCTTCACCGGATTCGCCGTCGCGGCGCTCGTCTTCGCCGCCATGGCGCGCGAGGACGCCTACCGCGCGGCGGAGAAGCAGACGAAGAAGTTCTGGCTGGTCATCCTGGGCGTCAACCTCGTCCTGAACCTGCTCCTGCCGATGCTGTTCCTGCAGATCGCCGGAGTGATCGCCGCCATCGTCTTCATGGTGGACGTGCGCCCCGCGCTCGCGCAGGTCTCGGGCGGCGGACGCCGGGGCGGCGGTTCCAGCAGCGACGGACCGTACGGCCCCTACAACGGCGGCCGCTAGGGCGTGTGAGTCCCGCCCGCCCGGCGGGGGACGGCGGTGGACGAGGGCCCGGGGGTCACCCCCGGGCCTTCTCCCTTTCCAGGGCCAGGACGGCCACGTCGTCCGTCAGTTCGCCGCCGTTCAGGGAGCGGACCTCCGTCACGGCCGCCTCCAGGAGTTCCTCGCCCCGCAGTCCCGCCTCCAGCTGCCGGTTCATCATGCCGACCATCCCCTCCTGGCCGAGCCGCGGCGAGCCGGGCCCCGCCGAACGGCCCTCGATCAGGCCGTCCGTGTACAGGAACAGGCTCCACACCCCGCCCAGCTCCACCTGGCGGCGCGGCCAGCGCGCGAGGGGCAGCAGTCCCAGGGCCGGGCCGCCGTCCTCGTACGGAAGGAGCCGTGCGGCCTGTCCCCGCCGGGCGATCAGGGGCGAGGGGTGGCCGGCCAGGCACAGGCCCGCCCGGCGCCCGTCGGGCGCGATGTCCACGGTGCAGAGGGTCGCGAAGATCTCCTCGCTCTCCCGTTCGTGCTCCAGGACCCGCTGGAGGGTCGAGAGGAGTTCGTCCCCGCACAGGCCCGCGAAGGTCAGGGCCCGCCAGGCGATCCGCAGTTCGACCCCGAGCGCCGCCTCGTCGGGGCCGTGCCCGCAGACGTCGCCGATCATGGCGTGGACGGTGCCGTCCGGGGTGCGGACGACGTCGTAGAAGTCGCCGCCGAGCAGCGCGCGGGACCGGCCCGGCCGGTAGTGGGCCGCGAACCGCAGGTCGGAGCCCTCCAGGAGCGGCGTCGGGAGCAGGCCGCGTTCCAGGCGGGCGTTCTCCTGGGCCCGCAGCCGGGACTCGGCCAGTTTCACCTGGACGGCGTCGGCCCGCTTGCGCTCCACGGCGTACCGGATGGCCCGGGTGAGCAGCCGCCCGTCCAGCTCCTCGCGGAAGAGGTGGTCCTGGGCTCCGACCCGCACCGCCTCGGCCGCCAGTTCCGCGTCGGCCGAGGCCGCCAGGGCGAGGACGGCGTGGTGGGGGGCCAGGCGCAGGATGTGGCGGAGCGGGGCGAGCGGGTCGTCCCCGGCGGCCCGGGGAGCGGGCAGGGAGAGGTCGACCAGGACGCAGTGGACGTCGTCGGTGAGGAGCCGTTCGGCCTCGGTGAGGTTGCGGGCGGTGCGGATGCGCACGCGGGTGCCGGAGGCGTCCGCCGCGTCGAGCAGCTCGGGTACGGCGAGGGCGCCCGCCGGGTCGTCCTCGACGACCAGGAGGGTCAGGTCGGTGCGGTCGGTGCGGTCGGTGCGGTCGGTGCCTGTGACTGTGCCTGTCATAGAGGTGGCGTCCATGGCGCCGGCGTCCGTAACGGTGGCGTCGCCGGGGCCCGCGGCGGCGGAGACGTTCCTTCCGCGCGGTACGGGTACGGGCATCGGTCCGGGTTCCTTTCCCTCCCCCCGGGGGTGCGCGGAGCGCCGGGTGGCGCCCCGCCCGTCCCGGACCCTAGCGGTAGGGCGGCGCGCAGCGGAATGGTGATCGGCCGTGCGTGCGCGCGCCGCTCTTGGCATATGCCGCGGAAGGGGAGGTAGTCGCCCGCACGGCGTCCCGGGAGGGGACGGCGGCCATGAGAAACGTCACGCCGGACGGACGACGCCCAGGATCTCCATCGAGCCCGCGCCCGCCAGGGTCACGTCCCGGCCGGGGCGCGGCGCGTGCACCATCATCCCGTTCCCGACGTACATCCCGATGTGGCTCGCGTCCTTGAAGTAGACGATCAGGTCGCCCGGCCGGATGTCCCGGACGTCCACGTGCGGCAGCAGCCGCCACTGCTCCTGCGAGGTGCGCGGAATGGGACGGCCCGCGACGCCCCAGGCGCTCTGGGTCAGGCCGGAGCAGTCGAACGACGAGGGGCCCTCGTCGCCCCACCCGTACGGCTTGCCGATCTGGGCCGTCGCGAACGCGACCGCCCTCGCGCCCTCCGGGGTCGCCCCCGCCCTCGGGCCGGTGAGGACGCCGGTGCCGAGCCAGCGCGTCTGGGACTGCTTCTGCGCCAGTTCCTCCAGGACCCGCAGCCGCTCCCGCTCCTCGGCGGCGAGCGTGGACTCCAGTCTCCTGGCGGCGTCGATCTTGCCGTTGATCTCCTTCTTCGCCCGGTCCTGGCGGGCGCGGTTGGTCTCCAGCCTGGCCCAGTTGTCGCTCGCCTCCCGGGCGTAGACGTCCAGCGCGGCCTGCGTGCGGGTCATCTCGGCGAGGAGGTCGGTGGTGGCCTTCGCACCGGCCTTGAGGCGTCCCGCGTTGTCGAGGAAGAGCTGCGGGTCGTTGGTGAGGACGAACCGGGCGCCGTCGGGGAGGCCGCCGTTGCGGTACTGGGCGCGGGCGGCGGCGCCGGCCTGGTTCCTGAGGCCCTCGATCCTCTCGCGTCCCTCGGCGAGCATCCGGTTGACCCGGACGATCTCGGCGGACTGCTCCTTGGACTGCTCCTCGGCGAGGTTGTACGCGTCGGTGGCGACGGCGGCCTGCCGGTACAGGTCGTTCACCTCCGCGCGCACCTGCTCCAGGCTCTTCTTCGGCGGTGGCGGGGGGAGCGGCGCGGCGGAGGCCCGGAGGGCCGGTGCGGGGGAGGCCAGCACGGTCAGGGCGCAGACCACGGTGATCGCGGCGGTGGCGCGACGGCGTCGGTTCACGAACTCCCCCTTGTGTGTCACGACAACTGACTTACCGTCAGTAACCTGATGGTGACCTGGTGATGGTGCCATGCGAAACCGGCAAGTAACAAGGGAGGGCGAGCCCTGCCGGACCCGTCCACGACCTGCCGTTCCCGCTTCCCCCCACAAGGGACGAGCGTGACGGGCGGGGCGTTCCCCGCGCACGGGGAATTCGGGGAGAGTGGGGGAAAGGCCGGGGTCGCCCCTTCCGTGAGGTACGGGCGCCCCTTCCGTGATGCCCTGGTTGTCCCTTACGGGCGGCCCGGCTCCGCGACTACGGGCGGTCCGGTTCCGCGACTACGGGCGGCTCCGCGACGCCTCCGCCTCCCCGGGGGAGCCCCTCGAAGAGCCTCGCCCGGGGGAGCCTCACCCCCGGGGCGCCAGTGCCTCCCACCGCACCGTCACCTCGCCCTGCCGCCACCGCCGCGGTCCGTCCGTCAGGGGCCAGTCCGCCGCCAGGTCGCGGACGGAACGGATCCACCGCTGACGCGCGCCGAGGGAGGCGTACGGGGCCGCCGCCGCCCACGCCCGGTCGAAGTCCCGCAGGAAGGCGTGCACCGGCTCGCCCGGCACGTTCCGGTGGATCAGCGCCTTCGGCAGCCGTTCCGCCAGGTCCGAGGGGCGGTCGAGCGAACCGAGCCGGGTCGCGAAGGTCACCGTGCGCGGCCCGTCCGGGCCGAGCGCCACCCACACGTGCCGGCGCCCGATCTCGTCGCAGGTGCCCTCCACGAGCAGCCCGTCCGGGGCGAGCCGCCCGCACAGGCGCTCCCAGACGGCCGCGACCTGCTCCTCGTCGTACTGGCGCAGCACGTTCGCCGCCCGGATCAGGGCCGTCCGTCCGGGGACGGGCACCTCGAAACCGCCGCGCAGGAAGGAGAGCCCCTCGCGCTCGTACGGCCTGGCGGCCTCGACCCGGGCGGGTTCGATCTCGATGCCGTACAGAAGGGTGCGGGGGTCGGCGGTGCGCAGCCGGGCGAGCAGTTCGACGGCCGTCCAGGGGGCGGCCCCGTACCCGAGGTCGACGGCGAGCGGCGGCACGGGGGAACGGCGCAGGACGGGGCCGTGGACGGCGGCGATCCAGCGGTCCATGCGGCGCAGCCGGTTGGGGTGGGTGGTCCCGCGGGTCGGGGTGCCGACGGGGCGGGTGGTGCGCGGGGCCATGCCACGAGCGTACGGGGTGCGGGGGAGGGGGACGGAGGGCCGGGCCCCGGGCCCGGGGTGGCGGGAGCCGGGGGCCGGGTCCGGGGCCCGGGCGGCGGGGGTCGGGGCCCCCGGGGAGTCCCGGCCTCTCCGTAGTCCTCCGGCCCCACCCCCTCCCGGTGCCCCCGACGTCCCCGGCGTTTTCCCCGGCTCCCCGGCAATGAATTGGCAAAACGCCCCCACCAGCGGAAATGAAAGAGGCCGTTCCGGTGTTGTGGCCGCTGGAAGGCGCAGCTTGCCTTCCCGCCGCCCTGCGGACCCAGCCCAGCCCGTTCAGACCCAGCCCAGTTCAGCCCGAAGGCCCGGTCGCCGGCTCCGGTCCCGGCCCGGTTCCCGTCCCGGTCCCGGTCCGGCCCGGGCGTCCGGCCCCCGGGCCACGAGCGGAAGGACCGCCGACGTGAGCCAGTACGTGTCCCGGTTCGCCGGCACCCGGCACCGGCACCCGGCGCCGAACCGGCTCCGGCTTCCCGGCCGGGCCCGTGCCCCCCGGCGCGTGGCCATGCTCAGCGTCCACACCTCGCCGCTGCACCAGCCGGGCACCGGCGACGCGGGCGGCATGAACGTCTACATCGTCGAGCTGGCCAAGCGGCTCGCCGCCATCGACATCGAGGTGGAGATCTTCACCCGGGCCACGGCCGGCGGCCTCCCCCCGGTGGTCGAGCTGACGCCGGGCGTGCTCGTGCGGCACGTGGACGCGGGGCCGTACGAGGGCCTGGCCAAGGAGGAGCTGCCGGCCCAGCTCTGCGCCTTCACGCACGGCGTGATGAGCGCGTGGGCGGGCCACCGTCCCGGCTACTACGACCTCGTCCACTCCCACTACTGGCTCTCCGGCCACGTCGGCTGGCTCGCCGCCGAGCGCTGGGGCGTCCCGCTGGTCCATGCCATGCACACCATGGCGAAGGTCAAGAACGCCGCGCTCGCCGAGGGCGACACGCCCGAGCCCGCGGCCCGGGTGATCGGCGAGACCCAGATCGTCTCCGCCGCCGACCGGCTGATCGCGAACACGACCGAGGAGGCCGGCGAGCTGGCCCGTTTCTACGACGCCGACCCCGGCAAGGTCGCGGTCGTCCACCCGGGCGTCAACCTCGACCGCTTCCGCCCCGCCGACGGCCGTGCCGCCGCCCGCGCCCGCCTCGGACTGCCGCGCGACGCGTTCGTACCGGTCTTCGCCGGCCGCATACAGCCCCTGAAGGCCCCGGACGTCCTGCTGCGGGCGGCCGCCCTCCTCGTGGACCGGGACCCCTCCCTGCGCTCCCGCATGGTCGTCCCGGTGGTCGGCGGCCCGAGCGGCAGCGGCCTGGCCAGGCCGGAGGGGCTCCAGAAGCTCGCCGCCCGGCTCGGCATCGCGGACCTCGTGCGCTTCCACCCGCCGGTGGGCCAGGAGCGCCTCGCCGACTGGTTCCGCGCGGCCAGCGTCCTCGTCATGCCCTCGTACAGCGAGTCCTTCGGCCTGGTCGCCATAGAGGCGCAGGCGGCCGGCACCCCGGTCGTCGCGGCGGCGGTGGGCGGCCTGCCCGTGGCCGTGCGGGACGGCGCGACCGGCTTCCTCGTCCGGGGCCACGACCCGGCGGACTACGCGCGGGCGCTCGGCCGGTTCGCGGCCGACCCGTCCCTGACGGCCCGGATGGGCGACGCGGCGGCGGCGCACGCCAGGTCCTTCGGCTGGGACACCTCGGCCTCGGCCACGGCCGACGTCTACACGGCCGCCGTGCACGACCACCGGCTGCGCGAGAACCGTCGTCGCGTACGCTCCCACCATGGCTGAGGACAGGACCGCCGAAGACGTTCGCCAGATCATCGAGTCCACCTTCGACGAGGCGGAACTGGAGTGGGAGTCGCCCGAACCGGGCTCCTACGTCGTCAAGCTCCCGGGCACGCGCAAGCTCTTCACCACGCTCTCCCTCCGCGCGGGCCGCCACTCCCTCTCCCTCAACGCCTTCGTCGTCCGCCACCCGGACGAGAACGAGGCGGGCGTCCACCGCTGGCTCCTCGAACGCAACCTCAAGCTGTACGGGGTGGGGTACGCGGTCGACGGCCTCGGCGACGTCTACCTCACCGGCAAGCTCCCGCTCGCCGCCGTCACGCCCGGGGAACTGGACCGGCTGCTCGGCTCGGTCCTGGAGGCGGCGGACGGCGACTTCAACACGCTCCTGGAGCTGGGCTTCGCGACGTCGATCCGGCGCGAGTACGCGTGGCGGGTCTCGCGGGGCGAGCCGACCCGGAACCTGGACGCGTTCAAGCACCTCCTGGAGAAGTCCCCCGGGGAGACGCCCGGCAAGACGTCCGGGGAGACCCCCGACAGGACGTCCGGGAAGCCCGTGGACTGAGGGCCGGGAAGCCCGCGGACCGAGCGGGCCCGGCCGTTTAGGCGCCGACGGGGGTGCCCTCGGCGTCCTCGTCCTTCACGACGGCCACGGGCACGGGAACGACGCCCCCTGTTCCCCCGGCCTCCCCGGCTGCCCCGACGACCTCGGTCTCCCGGGTCTCCCCGGTGTCCCCGGCCTCCTCCACGAGGGCCTTCCGCAGCAGGGTGGCGTAACCGGCGGCGGCGAGGACGCCTACCACGGCCGTGGCCGCCCACAGGACGTCCGGGCCGGGTCCGCCGACGATCGCGCCGGCGAGGACCGGGGCGACGAAACCGGCGACGGCCCAGGACATGCCCATGACGCCCTGGTAGCGGCCGCGGGCGTGCTCGGGGGCGAGCCGGGCGGTGGCGGCGGCGTTCGTCGGGACGTGGATCATCTCGCCGACGGTCCAGACGACCACGGTCGCGGCGAAGGCGACGGAGGACCCGGCGAGGGCGGTGGCCCCGGTGCCCAGGGCGAAGAGGAGGGCGGAGAGGGTGAGCAGGAGGACCGGGGAGCGCTGGTCGGTCAGCCTGTTGACGAGGAGCTGGAAGCCGACGATGACGACGCCGTTGACGGCGATCACGACGCCGTAGGAGGACGGGGAGAGCCCCTGGCCGGCCATGGTGAGGGGGAGCCCGATCCAGGGAGCGGTGAACACCAGGCAGACGAGCAGGTTGAGGAGGACGAGCGTCCGGAAGGGCGCGTCGCGCAGCACGGTGAGCGTGCCGACCTTGTCCTCGGCCACGGGCTCGTCCACGGCCCGGGGCCGGCGTTCGGGCCGGGTCTCGGGAAGCCGGAGGAAGACGATCACGGCGCACAGGACGGTGGCGGCGGCGTCGGCGACGAAGAGGGTGCGGTAGCCGAGGAAGGCCGCGGCGCCGCCGCCGATGGAGGCGATGGCGAAGCCGAGGTTGAGGGCCCAGTAGTTGAGGGCGTAGGCCCGGCGCACGTCGTGGGCGGGGACCATGTCGGCGATGGTGGCGTTGATGGGGGGCCGGACGGCCTGCATGGCGACGCCCATCAGCAGGACGACGACGGCGATTCCCCAGGCGCTGGTGACGAAGGCGAGGGCGGCGGCGCAGACGGCGCCCGCGAGGTGCGTGGTGATCATGGTGGGGCGGCGGCCCCAGCGGTCGGTGAGCACGCCGCCGAGCGGGGAGCCGACGATGCCGCCGAGGCCGTGGAGGGCGACGACGAGCCCGGCGAACCAGGCGGAGTACCCGAGTTCCAGGGTCAGATAGAGGGAGAGGAAGGTGAGGACGAAGGCGCCGGTCCGGTTGACGAGGGTGGAGAGCCAGAGCCACCAGAAGCCGGGCGGAAGACCGGAGACCGTCTCGCGGGCCGATCGTCTGAGCGTACTGATGGACATGTGTGGCGCCCCCTAGCGGATGTAAGCCCCTGCCAATGCATCCGTAACTTACGCATCTCTCATGCCGGACACCACTCGATTGAGGGCGCGCGCCATGCGCCGGAGGTCGATTAGGCTCGTACGCATGGCCGACGCACCGTACAAGCTGATCCTCCTCCGCCACGGCGAGAGCGAGTGGAACGAGAAGAATCTGTTCACCGGATGGGTGGACGTGAACCTCACCGCGAAGGGCGAGAAGGAGGCGACGCGCGGCGGCGAGCTGCTCAAGGACGCCGGCCTGCTGCCCGACGTGCTGCACACCTCCCTCCAGAAGCGCGCCATCCGCACGGCGCAGCTCGCCCTGGAGGCGGCCGACCGCCACTGGATTCCGGTGAACCGCTCCTGGCGCCTGAACGAGCGTCACTACGGCGCCCTCCAGGGCAAGGACAAGGCGCAGACGCTCGCCGAGTTCGGCGAGGAGCAGTTCATGCTGTGGCGCCGCTCGTACGACACCCCGCCGCCGGCCCTCTCCGACGACAGCGAGTACTCGCAGGCCCACGACGCCCGCTACCAGACGATCCCGCCGGAGCTCCGCCCGCGCACGGAGTGCCTGAAGGACGTCGTGGAGCGGATGCTGCCGTACTGGTACGACAGCATCGTCCCGGACCTCCTCACCGGCCGCACGGTCCTGGTCGCCGCCCACGGCAACAGCCTCCGCGCCCTGGTCAAGCACCTGGACGGCATCTCGGACGCCGACATCGCGGGCCTCAACATCCCGACCGGCATCCCCCTCGCCTACGAACTGGACGAGGACTTCAAGCCCCTGAAGCCGGGCGGCACGTACCTCGACCCGGAGGCGGCCGCGGCGGCGATCGAGGCCGTGAAGAACCAGGGCAAGAAGAAGTAGCCCGCGTGTTCGTGGCCCCCACCTGCGGATTCTCCGCGAGTGGGGGCCATGTGCGTACCTGAGGGACGTCCGTGGGCCGTCAGGCGGCACGGCGGGCCGCGGTGCCGACGCGGAACGTGACGCGGAACGCGATCAGGAACACTGCCGGGGACACGCACTCCCGGGGCATGTCGACCCGGAGAGCGAGGGTTCCGAGCGCGCAAACGGTGGTGGGCTCGGGGGAGCGTTGTCGGCGCCACCCTCTCCTATGTGCCTGAACCCTTGGCTTCTCCTGGTCTGCCTGAGCACCCCGGCGCCGTGGTGCTCCTCCCGCCGTTCCGGCAGGCGCGTCCGGGGCGACACTGGCGCGGCTCGGAAGAACCGGCGTCCACAGGCCTTCCCCGCGTTGAGAAAGGCATGATCGGGGTACAGGGAAAGGTTTTGGCCATTCTCAAGGTTCTGGCCTGAGGTTAGGTTCGCACACCCCAGAATGCGGCACGCTTCACACTGACTCTGGGGGGAGAGAGCCATGACCGCCGCGCCCGAACCATCTACCGACTCACCAGGGCCCGGGACCGATTCAGCCGGCGAAACACCCCGGCGTGGACGCTTCGCAGACGTGCCCGCATGGATCTCGGCTGTCACGGCCGTGGCAGGACTGCTCCTCGGGTTTCTCGGCCTCCCCGTGTTTGTACACTCGCCTACGGCCAGTTCCCCGGCGCCTCCGGCGACCGTGTCCTCCCCAGCGGCGGAATCGCCGACACCGAGTCCCGCCGCGGAGACGTCAACGACGCCGGCGTCTGCGCCCACCGGACGACCTTCCGACGTCTACAAAGTCCAGACCGTGGAGCTGGCGAAGGAATACGGCTTCGCCCTCGACGAGCTGCGCCCCGTCAGCCGCGATGATCAGCGGGAGATCTACTGGTACTCGGGCCATCTGCACACCGACACGGGACAGTTTGTCTATCTGGACCGGAAGGAACCCGGCACCTACGACACGTGCAGCACGGTCACTCGATTCACGAACCGCATCTCCATCTACTCCCTGTCAGTCGGTGACCGCTTCTGCATCCTCGCCCCGACCGGACTCATCGCACTCGCCGAGATGACCGGGGGTGGAGACAAGGAGGGATACGTCACCCTGAAGTTGACCATCTGGCGCGGTACCTACTGACCTCTCCCTCTGCGTGCCTCCCCCTCGCCCGGTCGGACACGAACCAACGAGCTGGTGCGTGCTCGACGGTGATGCGCTTCGACGAGTGCCGGTGCCGGGCTTCCTCTCCGGCTGCGTGCAGGTGCGGCAAAGCGATCTTGTTCGGTTCTCCGGGTGGTGTGATCGCCGTGCCGGGGTGGTCGCATCGTGCACCCGCCCCGGCCCCAGCCCATCGGTCCAGGGCGTGCGGCCCTGATGGCCGGTGGCGACGGTCCTCCCGGTGCTCAGGCGTCGGCGGTGTCCTCGCTCACGCCGAAGTGCTGGGAGACCCCGTCGATCGTGAAGCGGGCCCGGAGTTTGCAGGCGGAGTTCTGGTTGGCGAAGAAGCCCGGGCGCCACAGTGCCTCCTCGCGGGGCACGGCGCGTTCCCACGTGACCGGGACGATCCACTCGCGGCGGTCCTCCCCGTCCCGCGGGGCGTCCGTCCCGGCCGGCCGGTAGGTGCCCGCCAGGGGCAGGCCGCTCATGAGCCGGCTCTCGCCTTCCACGACGAGGAGGGCCTCCTCGAAGGGACGGGCCTCGCCCGACACGGTGCCGACCCCCACGTACCCGGCCTTCGGTATGTGGGTGAAGACGCGCCCTCCGACCGGCAGGGAGCGGATCGTGCGGGAGAACCACTCCCCGCCGCCGGCCGACACGAAGCCGTAGCGGCGCGCGTCGTCCCAGTTGCGGCCCTCGCGCTCGTCGCCGAACGAGACGTACCAGTCCGTCCCGTTCCACGGTTCCCGCTTTCCGCGCCCCTTCGCCCCCGCCGACGGCGCCGCCGCCCCGGCGTCGTCGATCAGCCAGGTGCGGGCCAGGTAGGAGCGGCCCCCGTCCTCGAAGTACCGGAAGAAGAGCACGTTGACCGGCACCTGGAACCCGGAGGCCAGGTAGCCGACGATCCGCTCCGTCGCCGCGTCGACCTCGCTCGCGACGACGGTCAGGGAGTGGGTGGAGTTCAGGGCCTCCGGCGGGCTGCCGCCGAACCTCAGGGCGAAGGCCTCGTCCAGTTCCGCGGGCAGGTTCCTCTCGCGGGCGTACGAGCCGTAGATGTCGCGCACCTGCTCGTTGGTCAGCTCCTGGACCCAGGAGCCGTAGTCGAGGACCTGTGCGACCACGTCACGGGGCGTGCGGTCCCGTTTGAGTTCGAGGACGTGCAGGCTCCCCTCCGCGTCCATGCCGAGGAGGTCGACGAACGTGCCGTGCCGCGTGGGCACCTGGCGGCCGATCAGGAGGAGCGGTTTCCCCAGGATCTCCGGATCGGCCTCGATCAGTCCTTCCAGCCGCGACTCCAGCGGCATCGGCCGCGTCACGACCCGCACGGGCTTGTCGTCCACCCGCCACAACCCGAATTCCAGTGGCACGTACGCGCTCCCCTCCGCTCAGGACCGAAGTCAAGCAGACGGCACGGTGGCGGAGAACCGGGTGCGCGGGACCGGCCCCGACCGGACCGGACCGGATCGGCCCCCGACCGGACCGGACCGGATCGGCCCCCGACCGGACCGGACCGGATCGGCCCCCGACCGGACCGGATCGGGTCGGCATCGACCGGACCGGCCTCGACCCGACCCGACCGGACCGGACCGGTCCGCCCGGAACGGGCGTGCCCCCGCCGCCCCGGCGATTCCTTTCACCGGCCGGTACGAGCCCCCGCGTTCCGGCGGGCGCGGGTAAATCGCGCGACGGACGCGTACGGAGTCGTTAGCGTCCGCACCATGAGCACCATGAGCCCCCTGAGCAGCACGAACGGTACGGGCACCTCGCTCCGTCTGGAGGAGATCACCCCCGCCAACGTCGACGCCGCCCTCGGCCTCCGCGTCCACCCCCACCAGGAACGGAACGTCGCCCCCGTCGTGCGCTCCCTCGCCGAGGCCTACGCCTTCGGCGAGACCGCCTGGCCCCGGCTGATCCTCGACGGGGACCGGCTCGTCGGGTTCCTCATGGCCTTCGTCGACATCGCGTGGAAGGAGGAGGACCCCGCCGACCGCCGCAGCGGGCTCTGGCGGCTCGCCATCTCCGCCGACGCGCAGGGCGAGGGGTACGGGCGCTTCGCGGTCCGCGCCGTCGCCGACGAGCTGCGGCGGCGCGGCGCGGAGCGGATGTACGTCACCTGGGAGCCCGGCGACGACGGGCCCGGCGCGTTCTACCGCCGGCTCGGTTTCCGCACCACCGGTGAGCACAGCGGACGGCAGGTCGTCGGGGTGCTCGACCTCCGGTGAGGAGGAAAAGGGGGATGCGGCTCGCCGCACCCCCCTCCCCCCGTTCAGCCCGAGCAGCCCCCGCACTGGCACGGACCGCCCGACTGGCATCCGCAGCCGCAGCCCGAGCCGCAGCCGCAGGCGCCGAGGACGGGCAGCAGGACCGCCTCGCGCGGCGGCTCCGTCCCGGATTCGGTCGTCATCGGGGAATCGGCCATGAGGGTCCCTCCCTTTCGAGGCGCGGATCGCCTCCCCCCATTGCATGCCCACCCGGACCGGCGCATCAACGGCGCACCGGAGCCCGCACACCTGTGCGCCCCGGGCGGTCCGGCGGGGAGCCGCTACGCCCCCTCCACCGGCGCCTCCGCCGCCTGCAGCTCGTCCGCGTGCTCGCCCGTCACCAGATACACCACCCGCTTCGCCACCGACACCGCGTGGTCCGCGAACCGCTCGTAGTACCGGCCGAGCAGCGTCACGTCCACCGCCGTCTCGATGCCGTGCTTCCAGCGGTCGTCCATCAGGTGCCGGAACAGCGTCCGGTGCAGCAGGTCCATCTCGTCGTCGTCCTGCTCCAGCTGGAGCGCCAGGTCGACGTCCTTCGTGATGATGACCTCCGCCGCCTTCGCCATCAGGCGCTGCGCGAGCTGGCCCATCTCCAGGATGGTCGCGTGCAGGTCCCGCGGCACCGCCGATTCCGGGAACCGCAGCCGCGCCAGCTTCGCGACGTGCTGCGCCAGGTCGCCGGAGCGCTCCAGGTCGGCGCTCATCCGCAGCGAGGTCACCACGATCCGCAGGTCCGTCGCCACCGGCTGCTGGCGGGCGAGCAGCGCTATCGCCCGCGCCTCCAGGTCGTGCTGGAGGTCGTCGACCTTCTGGTCCGCCGCGATCACGCTCTCCGCGAGCTTCAGGTCGGCGTCGAGCATCGCCGTCGTGGCGCGCCCGATCGCCGATCCGACGAGTCGGGCCATCTCGACCAGGCTCTCGCCGATCGAGTCCAGTTCCTCGTGGTACGCGTCCCGCATCGATGTCCCTCTCTAGCTCTGCGCAAGGCTCCGGAAGGTCCGGGAGACCGGAAGATCCGGAAACCCGGAAGGCCGGAAACTCCGGGGACCCCGGAAACCCGGAGATCCCGGAAGGTCCGGGAGATCGGAGACCCGGACGTCCGGGGGCTCCGGGCGTCCCGGATGCTCCGGTCCGGGTGGGGCTCGGACCCCCACGTTCCCACGTTCGGCCCCCTACGCGTCCGGTTCCACCTCCTCGTGTGAACCGGTCCCGTCTCCCAGGTGAACTCTGGGCGACGCACGCCACCGCGTCCGCCGGGGCAAGTGAACCGGCCCCGTCCCCAGGGTGAACTCTGGGCGACGAGTGTTCGAGCAGCCACTCGTACGGCTGGGAGAGCGTCCTCCGGCCCGCATAACCTTGAGGCATGGACGTGAACGCGGCGGTCGCCGCATTGGCAGCGATCGCCGGAGTGTGCACCGGCGTGATCGCCATGCTGGCGTTCCGCTGGAGCGAACGCGACCAGACGCGACCCACCCGTACCTCGCTGCACACCGACGCCGTGCTCCCGCCCGGCGTCGACACCGTGCTGTCCGTGCTGCGCTCCTCCGCGGTCGTCCTCGACGAGAGCGACTCCGTGGTGAAGGCCAGCTCGGCGGCGTACGCGCTCGGTCTGGTCCGGGGCGGCAAACTGGCCGTCGACGCCATGCTCACCATGGCCCGCGACACCCGCCGCGACGGGGAGATACGGCAGGTCGAACTGGACCTGCCCCGGCGCGGCACCGGGCGCGGCGAGGCCCTCGCGGTCTCCGCCCGCGTCGCCCCGCTGGGCTCCCGTCTGGTCCTGCTCCTGGTCGAGGACCTCACCGAGGCCCGGCGCATCGAAGCGGTGCGCCGGGACTTCGTCGCCAACGTGAGCCATGAGCTCAAGACGCCCGTCGGCGCGCTCTCCCTGCTCTCCGAGGCGGTCATGGACGCCTCGGACGACCCCGAGGCGGTCACCCGCTTCGCCGGCCGGATGCAGATCGAGGCGACCCGGCTCACCAACCTCGTACAGGAGCTGATCGACCTCTCCCGCGTGCAGAACGACGACCCGCTGGAGGACTCCGAGCCGGTGCCCGTGGACGAGCTGGTCGCCGAGGCGATCGACCGTTCCCGGCACGCCGCCGGCACCAAGCAGATCACCATGGTCTCCGGAGGCTCCGCCGACCTGCGGGTCTGGGGCAGCCGCGGCCAGCTCGCCGCCGCCCTCGGCAACCTCGTCGAGAACGCCGTCAACTACTCCCCGGCCCACACCCGCGTCGGCATCGCGGCCCGCAAGGTCGCCGCGCCCGGCGGCGACCTCATCGAGATAGCCGTCACCGACCAGGGCATCGGCATCCCCGACAAGGACAAGGAGCGCGTCTTCGAGCGCTTCTACCGCGTCGACCCCGCCCGCTCCCGTGCCACCGGCGGCACGGGCCTCGGCCTGGCCATCGTGAAGCACGTGGCCGCCTCGCACGGCGGCGAGGTCACCGTCTGGAGCACCGAGGGCCAGGGCTCCACCTTCACCCTGCGGCTGCCCGAGGCGGGCTCCGTACGGGACCGCCGGCCCGCCTCGTCGCTCACCCCCGATCTCATGACCGAACCGCTTCCCGCCCCGGAGGTCCTTCCGTGACCCGAGTGCTCGTCGTCGAGGATGAGGAATCCTTCAGCGACGCCCTGTCGTACATGCTCCGCAAGGAAGGATTCGAGGTCGCCGTCGCGGCGACCGGGCCCGACGGCCTCGACGAGTTCGAGCGCAACGGAGCCGACCTCGTCCTCCTCGACCTGATGCTCCCGGGCCTGCCCGGTACCGAGGTCTGCCGCCAGCTGCGCGGCCGCTCGAACGTCCCGGTCATCATGGTGACCGCCAAGGACAGCGAGATCGACAAGGTCGTCGGCCTGGAGATAGGGGCCGACGACTACGTGACCAAGCCCTTCTCCTCGCGGGAGCTGGTCGCCCGCATCCGCGCGGTGCTGCGCCGCCGCGGCGAGCCGGAGGAGGTCACCCCGGCGGCCCTGGAGGCCGGTCCGGTCCGCATGGACGTCGACCGCCACGTGGTGACGGTCTCCGGCGGCAAGGTGGACCTGCCGCTGAAGGAGTTCGACCTCCTGGAGATGCTGCTGCGCAACGCGGGCCGCGTGCTGACCCGCATGCAGCTCATCGACCGGGTGTGGGGCGCGGACTACGTCGGCGACACCAAGACCCTCGACGTCCACGTGAAGCGGCTGCGCGCCAAGATCGAGCCGGACCCGGGCGCCCCGCGCTACCTGGTGACGGTCCGCGGCCTGGGCTACAAGTTCGAGCCGTAGGAGGAACGGCGGTTCGCCGCGGCGGACCGTGCGCACGCGTGAAGGGGCGCCCCCCTCCCAGGGGGGCGCCCCTTCACGCGCAGGCGGGTGCGGCCGGTCAGTGGCCGGTCCCGTGGCTCGCCCCGCCCGACGGCGACGCGGAGCCCTCCGCGCCGTGTCCGGCCTCGCCCGACGGCGATGCCGACGCGGACGCGGACGGCGAGGCGCCCGGGGGAGCGGGGACGATCGACGGGCCGAAGTCCTTGAAGTAGCTGGTGGCGGGGACCACGAAGGCGGCCAGGCCGACCTCGCCGGTCTTGCTCAGCTTGAAGACGACCTTCTGCGCGTTGCCGTCCTTGGCGGACTCGGCGCCGCTCTCGATCAGGGCGGTGGCGTTGCCCGCGCCGCCGAGGACGAGGGAGCCGCCGGCCGGGACGGTGACCGGGCCGCTGCCCTTGGCCGGCTTCAGCTTCACGACGGCGTCGGTGCCCGGGAGGGTGATCGCGTCGAGGGTCTGCGGCTCGCTGCCGCCGTTGAAGACGGTGGCCGAGACGGCGGCCGGACCCTTGGCGCCGGGCTCGGGCTGGGTGATCACCAGCGCGTTCTGGATCTTGACGTCGTCCACCGTGACGGCGGCGTTGTCCGGACGGATCTGGAGGGTCTGCGCGTCGTTGCCCGCTCCACAGGCGGACAGGGCGGCGACGGAGAACACGATGGCGGTGGCGGCGAGGGCGCCGCGTCGAAGGCTGCGGCTCACGGCGGCGGCATCTCCTAGGACGTACGGACGGACTGGGGGACCAGGGCCAACTAAAGGCGTGTCAGCGCGATCAGGTTACCGAGCCGCACTCTCCGTCCCGCACCCGACCCGCCCCTAACCCGCGACGGCCGCCTCCCGCCTCCCCCGCGGGGCCCGGCGGAGCGCCCCCGGGAGCCTCCCCGGCCGCCGTGCCCGCGTCGGCGTGGCCGGATCGCGACCCATTGACCTGTTGTTCACATAAGCGCCTTGATCAATTCGCGGACGCCGCGCATTCCCCGGAGCCGCGCCTCCGGAAAATCCCGGGCCGATGTCGACCGATCCCGGTTGATCAATTCCGGGAATCACCCCGTGATCCATCCGTACGGGTGGTCGATCCTCGAACGGAGTACGTGAAGAAGGCCACTCCGAAGCAGACAAAACGGCACATCACGCCTTCTTCGTGGAGGGGCGAGTGGGTGTAACGTACGCGTTTCTCTCCGTCCGGACAGCCGCTCCGACCTGCGAATACCTCCCTCCGGAAGCCTTCCGCAGCACGTCCGCATCGCTGTTGTCAAGCCCCGAGATATGCCCTGACCTGCGAAAACGCCATTCAGAAGAAGCCGTATCCGTGTTACCCTGGATAGCCACGGAAGGGGTACCTGTCACATGACGTTCAAGGTTGGCGACACCGTGGTCTATCCCCATCACGGGGCCGCGCTGATCGAGGCCATCGAAACTCGCCAGATCAAAGGCGTGGACAAGACCTACTTGGTGCTCAAGGTCGCGCAGGGTGACCTGACGGTCCGCGTGCCGGCGGACAACGCGGAGTTCGTCGGGGTCCGCGACGTAGTCGGGCAGGACGGGCTGGACCGGGTCTTCGAGGTACTGCGCGCGCCGTACGCCGAAGAGCCGACGAACTGGTCCCGTCGGTACAAGGCGAACCTCGAGAAGCTCGCCTCCGGCGATGTCATCAAGGTCGCCGAAGTGGTCCGCGACCTGTGGCGGCGCGAGCGCGAGCGGGGTCTCTCCGCAGGTGAGAAGCGCATGCTCGCCAAGGCGCGGCAGATCCTGGTCAGCGAGCTGGCCCTCGCGGAGAACACGAACGAGGACAAGGCCGAGGCCCTCCTCGACGAGGTCCTCGCGTCCTGAGCGCGCTCCGACCACACCGGAGCGCGTTGCCGAGCGAAGCGATGCCGTGGTGCCCGCCGACGCGCTGTGATCCACACAGTGCTGTCGCCGGGCGCCGCGGCATGTTCGCGTACGTACCATCCCCACCACTCATAACCGTTCGCGCGCGTCTCACACACGTCCTCGCGCGACCGCGTGCGTGAACGCCGCGCGCACGGCCGGTACGCACGGACCCGGACGCGCGCGTACGGCGCCGAGAACAAGTGGAGAAGCAGCCGGGGAGCGGCCGATGAGTGCCCGCGTGCCCCGCTGTGTCCGAACCCCCTGTGCTGGGCGGCAACGCCTCGACCGTCGTCACGGAAAGGGCCCGGTCAAGGCGGAGCGTCCGGCACGGTGAGTGCCTTACCCATGTCGGCCGCGGAAACAAACCTGCCGGAGTGCAACCGATGTCAGACGAAGCGCGTCCCCGTCGTACCGCCGTGGTGATCCCGGCGGCCGGACGGGGCGTACGCCTCGGCCCGGGCGCCCCCAAGGCGCTGCGCGCGCTGAGCGGCACCCCCATGCTCATCCACGCCGTCCGCGCGATGGCCGCCTCCCGCGCGGTCTCGCTCGTCGTCGTGGTCGCCCCCCCGGACGGCGCCGCCGAGGTCAAGAACCTCCTCGACGCCCACGCCCTCCCCGAACGCACCGACTACCTGGTCGTCCCCGGCGGCGACACCCGCCAGGAGTCCGTGCGCCTCGGACTCGAAGCGCTCCCCGGGGGCGTCACCACCGTCCTCGTCCACGACGCGGCCCGCCCCCTGGTCCCCGTCGACACCGTGGACGCCGTCATCGAGGCCGTACGGGACGGGGCCGTCGCCGTCGTCCCCGCGCTGCCCGTGGCCGACACCGTCAAGGAGGTCGAGCCGGCGGAGGGGCCCGGCGACCCCGAGCAGGTCGTCGCCACGCCGCCCCGCGCCCGCCTCCGCGCCGTCCAGACCCCGCAGGGCTTCGACCGCGACACCCTCGTGAACGCCCACGCCACCGTCGCCCTCGCCGGGGAGGGCGCCACCGACGACGCCGGCATGGTCGAGAGGCTCGGCGCGCCCGTCGTCGTCGTGCCCGGCCACGAAGAGGCCTTCAAGGTCACCCGCCCCCTCGACCTCGTCCTCGCCGAGGCCGTACTCGCCCGCAGGAGGGCCAACGATGGCTTCTGAGCCGCCCGCGCTTCCCGTGCTTCCCGCGCTCCCCCGCACCGGCATCGGCACCGACGTCCACGCCTTCGAGAAGGGCCGCGCGCTGTGGTGCGCGGGCCTCCTCTGGGACGCCGCCGAGAGCGACGGCTACGGGCTCGCCGGGCACTCCGACGGCGACGTCGCCGCCCACGCCGCCTGCGACGCCCTCTTCTCCGCCGCCGGCGTCGGCGACCTCGGCGCCCACTTCGGGACCTCGCGCCCCGAGTGGTCCGGGGCCTCCGGCGTCACCCTGCTCGCCGAGGCCGCCCGGATCGTCCGCGCCGAGGGGTACGAGATCGGCAACATCGCCGTGCAGGTCGTCGGCGTCCGCCCCAAGATCGGCAAGCGGCGCGACGAGGCGCAGAAGGCGCTGAGCGAGGCGGCCGGCGCACCCGTCTCCGTCTCCGGCACCACCACGGACGGACTCGGCCTCACCGGCCGCGCCGAGGGCCTCGCCGCCCTCGCGACCGCCCTGGTGTACCCCGTGACCGCCCCCTGAGGCGGCGCACCCGCCGGAAAACGTGCCCCGCGCCCGGGAACGGGTCGCGGGGCACCACCCCGCGCCCACTACCCTGGGGGGGTGACCATTCGCCTGTACGACACCAGCGCCCGGCAGATCCGTGACTTCACCCCGCTCACGCCGGGCTGCGTCTCGATCTACCTGTGTGGTGCCACCGTCCAGGCGGCCCCGCACATCGGACACATCCGGTCGGGGCTGAACTTCGACATCATGCGCCGCTGGTTCGAGTACCGCGGCTACGACGTCACGTTCGTCCGCAACGTCACCGACATCGACGACAAGATCATCGCGAAGGCGGCCGAGCAGGGCCGCCCCTGGTGGTCCATCGGGTACGAGAACGAGCGCGCCTTCAACTCCGGTTACGACGCCCTCGGTTGCCTGCCGCCGACCTACGAGCCGCGCGCCACCGGGCACGTCCCCGAGATGATCGAGATGATGCGCGGCCTCATCGAGCGCGGCCACGCCTACGAGGCCGACGGCAGCGTCTACTTCGACGTGCGCTCCTTCCCGGACTACCTGGCGCTGTCCAACCAGGACATCGACGACCTGCGCCAGCCCGCCGAGGAGGGCATCACCGGCAAGCGCGACCCGCGCGACTTCGCCATGTGGAAGGCGACCAAGCCGGGCGAGCCCGACTGGGAGACGCCCTGGGGACGCGGCCGTCCCGGCTGGCACCTGGAGTGCTCGGCCATGGCCCACAAGTACCTGGGCCCCGCCTTCGACATCCACGGCGGCGGCCTCGACCTGGTCTTCCCGCACCACGAGAACGAGATCGCCCAGGCCAAGGCCTTCGGCGACGAGTTCGCGCGCTACTGGGTGCACAACGCCTGGGTCACCATGAGCGGCGAGAAGATGTCGAAGTCGCTCGGCAACAGCGTGCTCGTCTCCGAGATGGTGAAGCACTGGCGCCCCGTCGTCCTGCGCTACTACCTGGGCACCCCGCACTACCGCTCGATGATCGAGTACAGCGAGGAGGCCCTGCGCGAGGCCGAGTCGGCCTTCGCCCGCATCGAGGGCTTCGTCCAGCGCGCCACCGAGAAGGCAGGGGCGCCCGTCGCCCCCGCCGCCGAGGTGCCGCCGGCCTTCGCCGAGGCCATGGACGACGACCTGGGCGTCCCGCAGGCGCTCGCGATCATCCACACCACCGTCCGCCAGGGCAACAGCGCCCTCGCCGCGGACGACAAGGACGAGGCCGTCGCCCGCCTCGCCGAGGCCCGCGCCATGCTCGGCGTCCTCGGCCTGGACCCCCTCGACCCGCACTGGGCCGAGGAGTCCGGCGAGGGCGAGGAGCTCCACGGCGTCGTCGACACCCTCGTGCGGCTCGTGCTCCAGCAGCGCGAGTCGGCGCGCGAGCGGAAGGACTGGGCGGCCGCGGACGCGATCCGCGACCAGCTCGGCCGGTCCGGCCTCGCCGTCGAGGACAGCCCCGACGGCCCCCGCTGGACGCTGGGCAACCGTTAGAAGACGTGCCGCTCGGACCTCCGGGCGGCACACTTCAATGACAGACTTTGTACGTCAGCAGAGGAAACAGGTAGTCATGGCCGGGAACAGCCAGCGCAGGAACCGCCGCACGTCGAACAAGAAGGGTGCGACGGTCGGCAGCGGTGGCCAGCGGCGCAAGGGCCTCGAAGGCAAGGGCCCGACGCCCAGGGCCGAGAACCGCAAGGGCCACAAGGCGTACCGCGTCTCCAACGCGATGGCCCGGCAGGCGGCCAAGCGCAAGCCCGTCGCCCGCCGCGGCGGCAAGGGCCTGTCCGAGATGGTCGTCGGCCGCAACCCGGTCTTCGAGGCCCTGCGCGACGGCGTGCCCGCCACGACCCTCTACGTCCAGCAGTTCATCGACAACGACGAGCGCGTGCGCGAGGCCCTGAACCTCGCCACCGGCCGCGGCAACATCCACATCATGGAGGCGCCGCGCCCCGAGCTCGACCGGATGACGAACGGCCTCAACCACCAGGGCCTCGTCCTCCAGGTCCCGCCGTACGAGTACGCGCACCCCGAGGACCTGGCCGCGGCCGCCTTCGACGACCACGAGGACCCGCTGATCGTCGCCCTCGACGGCGTCACCGACCCGCGCAACCTCGGCGCCGTCGTCCGCTCCGTCTCCGCCTTCGGCGGCCACGGCGTCGTCGTCCCCGAGCGGCGCGCGGCGGGCATGACCGCCGGTGCCTGGAAGACCTCGGCCGGCACCGCCGCCCGCACCCCGGTCGCCCGCGCCACCAACCTGACGCGCTGCCTGGAGGCGTACCAGAAGGCGGGCCTCGCCGTCGTCGGCCTCGCCGCCGACGGCGACCACGAGGTCCACGAGCTGGAGGCGCTGTCCGGTCCGGTCGTCATCGTGGTCGGCTCCGAGGGCAAGGGCCTCTCCCGGCTCGTCGGCGAGACCTGCGACTTCCTCGTCCGCATCCCGATGCCGGGCGGCGCCGAGTCGCTCAACGCCGGTGTCGCCGCCGGTGTCGTGCTGTACGAGGCGGCCCGCCGCCGCATGGGCTGACACCGGCCGCACCCCCGCCGGGTCCCCGGCCGAGGCGTCGACCTTGACGGGTCTCGGACATTTGTGAGCCGTCAAGGCAGTGTCCTAAACCCGGATCACTCGGTTAGATGAGTGTGGACACCAGAACGCCCCGGCCGGGGTTCGACGATCAGACCGCGCTGAGCATGGTCAAGGTGGATTCCGATCCCGCCCAGGTGATCGTGAACCACGCCAGCTTCCGCGTGCGGCTCGCGCCGGCCCCGCGACCGAAGTTCGCGGCCGCCTCCCGCGCCGCGGCCCTGTCCGGCGCGGGAGGCCCGCGCCGGCGCCCCGTCGTGTGGACCGGAAAGTCCTCCCCGGGCGCGACCGGCCTCCTCCAGGCCGTGCGCGAGTCCTCCGTCGCCACCCTCGAACCGGTCGGCGGACCCGGCGCGCCCGCCGGGCACGGCGGGTTCGACACGGTCACCACCCAGGGCATCCCGCGCGTCGGCGACACCCTGCCCACCCCCGTGGTGCCCGCCGGGACCGCGCCGCTGCTGCCGCCGATGCGCCGCGCCGAGGGCGCCTACGACGAGCCGTACGAGCCGCGACCCGGGACCGGCCACGAGCCGCACGAGGACCCCGCGCCGCGCGGCCGGGCCGACCGGCGCAACGGCCAGGACTCCGTCCGGCACGCCTACTACCCCGGGCGCCGGATGAACCTCGGCGTCGTCCTCCTCCCGCTCCGCGTCTTCCTCGGCTTCATCTCCGTCTACGCGGGCATGGGCAAGCTCTGCGACCCCGTCTACTTCGACGGCGGCGAGCGCGGCTCCATGGTGAAGTGGCTCAACTCCCTCCACCCCTGGCCCCTCGCCGAACCCCTCCGCGACTTCGCCCTCCAGCACCCCGTCGGCGCCGGTCTCACCGTCGCCTTCCTCCAGGTCGTCGTCGGCGTCCTCACCGTCCTCGGCCTCTGGCAGCGGGTCGCCGCGGTCGGCGGGGCCCTGCTCTCCGCCGCCCTGCTCCTCACCGTCAGCTGGAGGAGCGTCCCGGCCTACGACTCCGCCGACATCATCTTCCTCGCCGCCTGGTCCCCGCTGATCATCGCCGGCGCCCCGGTCTACTCCGTCGACAGCCGCCTCGCCGGCGAGGCCTGGCGGACCCTCGGGCCCCGCGCCGACCTCCTCGACCTCCGCCGCCGCGTCCTGCGCCGGGGAACCCTCCTCGCCTCCGTCGTCGTCGGCCTCACCCTCCTCGTCGGCTCCGTCCTCGGCGGCGCGGTCCGCTCCACCGAGATGGTCACCGTCCCCGGGCCCGACAACGACCCGGTCAACCACCTCCCCGGCCGCCCGCTCCCCGAGGAGCCGCAGGACCGGGCCCCCTCCGCGTCCAGGACCGCGCCCGCCGCGCCCCGGCCGACGGCGACCACCCGGGCCCCGGAGAAGAGCGGGCGGACCCGGGAGGCGACGACCCGCCCGACGGAGCCGTCCCGCGAGTCCACCCGGACCCGGGAACAGCGTCCGACCGCCACGCAGGGCGCCGGCACCGGCACGAGCGACCGGGAACCCACGCGGACGAACCCGGAGCCCCCGCCGTCCACCAGCGACACCCCGTCCGGCTCCGGCACCACGTCGAGCGGCGGCGGCACCACCGGCTCGACCGGCACGACCGGCACCCCGTCGGAGAGCGGCCCGACGGGCGGCGGTGACGGCGGCGCCAGGAACCCGCTCGGCGGCCTGCTGGGCTGAGGCGGCACCCGTACGGACACGACGGAGGGGCGGCACCGCGCACGTGGTGCCGCCCCTCCGTCGTGTCCGTACGGGTTCAGGCCCGCTGGGCGGCCAGCTCCCGGGCGGCCTCGGTGAGGTCCTTGGCGGTGTCGATGGCCCGCCAGTACGCCCCCTGGGGGAGGGGGAAGCCGGCCAGGCGCCGTTCGCGGGCGAGGCGGGGGAAGGTGGTCCGCTCGTGGTCGCCGAGGGCGGGCAGCAGCTCGGTGAAGGCGGCGGAGAAGACGTAGACGCCGGCGTTGATGAGGAACGGCGACGGCGGCGCCTCGACGAAGTCGGTGATGTGCCCGAACGTGTCGGTCTCGACGGCGCCCCACGGGATGCGGGGGCGGGCCAGGGCGAGGGTGGCGAGGGCGTCGCGCTCGGCGTGGAAGGCGGCCATCTCGCGCAGCGAGAAACGGGTCCAGATGTCGCCGTTGGTGGCGTACCAGGGCCGGTCCGGGTGGGGCAGGTGCCCGGCGGCGTACTTCAGGCCGCCGCCGCGCCCCAGGGGTTCGGTCTCGACGACCGTCGTCACCTTGAGGGGCAGGTCGGCGTTCTCCAGCCACTCCTGCAGCACTTCGGCGAGGTGACCGCAGGAGACGACGGCGTCGGTCACGCCCTCGGAGGCCAGCCAGGACAGCTGATGGCCGATGATCGGGGTCCCGGTGCCCGGGATCTCGACCATCGGCTTGGGGCGGTCGTCGGTGTAGGGGCGCAGCCGCGAACCCTGGCCGCCCGCCAGGACCACGGCCTGCGTCGGAGAGATGTGCATACGGCGAACGATAGGCGCCCGGCGCGGAGGATCGGCACGGCCGTGCCCCGTAGGGCACGCGGCGGCCCCGTACGGGGAGCGCGGTGCCGTACGGAGGGCGCGGCCCCGCCGCGCGGGCGGACCGGTGCCGCGGACGGGCGCACCGTACGGGGGCGGGTTGGTGCCGCGGGCGGGCGACCCGTACGGGGGCGCGCCGGGGGTGGGGCGGCGGTGTGCCGTACGGGATCAGCTCGCGCGCATCACGCCGGCCGCGTACGAGGTGTCGCAGACCGGGCGGGAGAAGGACTGGGCGCGCGCGGGGCCGTAGTGCTCGACGGCGGCGCGGCCGAGGGCGCGGGCGATGGAGAAGCAGTGCCGGGCGAGGGAGGGCCGGTTCTCCACCTCGCGCTGGAGGTGGGTGAGGGCGGTGCCGGGGTCCTTCTCCCGGAGCTCCACGATGAGCCTGTCGCGCAGGACGTCCTGGGGGGCGCGGGACTCGGCCGGGACGGAGACGTCCTTGGAGGACGCCGTCAGCTGGGTCCCGGCGCCCTGGCCGGCCCACGGGACGGCGGACACGGCGAGCGTTCCCGAGAGCACCAGGACGACGGGGAGGACGAGGGCGAGGGAGCGGCCGATTCGGCGGGCGGTGTGCGTCACGCGGACGAGCGTAGCGGCCGGTAACGCCATGGCGACATTCAGTCACTCGCGCGGGGGACGGTTCGAGGGCGCTTTTCGAATCCGGTGTTGACGTCCGGGCGCGGTACGGGCCCTGAACGCCGGGGTTTTCCCCCGTAAACCACCGTGGGGGCGGGGATGGCGGAACGGCCCCGCGTCCGGGAGGGACGCGGGGCCGTTCCGGGACGTTGCCGGAGTCAGTTCTTGAGGCGCTCGCCCGTGGAGGACGAGAACACGTGCAGCTCGTCGGCGCGCGGGACGACGTGCAGCGTGGAGCCCTTGGCGGGGACGTCGCGGCCGCCGACGCGGACGACCAGGTCCTTGTCCTCGCCGCCGACGCGGGTGGAGCCGTAGACGAAGCCGTCCGAGCCCAGCTCCTCGACGACGTTGACGGTGACGGCGAGGCCGTCCTTGCCCGTCGGGCCCGAGACGTCGAAGTGCTCGGGGCGGACGCCGACGGTCACCGTGGTGTCGCCCTTGGCGGAGGCCGCGGCGATCGCCTCGCGGGAGACCGGGACGACGCTGTTGCCGAACTTCACGCCGCCGTCGGCGATCGGGACCTCGACGAGGTTCATGGCGGGGGAGCCGATGAAGCCGGCGACGAAGAGGTTGGCGGGCTTGTCGTACATGTTGCGCGGGGAGTCGACCTGCTGGAGCAGACCGTCCTTGAGGACGGCGACGCGGTCGCCCATGGTGAGCGCCTCGGTCTGGTCGTGGGTGACGTAGACCGTGGTGATGCCCAGGCGGCGCTGGAGGCTCGCGATCTGGGTACGGGTCGAGACGCGGAGCTTGGCGTCGAGGTTCGACAGCGGCTCGTCCATGAGGAAGACCTGCGGCTCGCGCACGATGGCGCGGCCCATGGCGACGCGCTGGCGCTGGCCGCCGGAGAGCGCCTTCGGCTTGCGGTCGAGGTACTCGGTGAGGTCGAGCATCTTCGCGGCCTCTTCGACCTTCGCCCGGATCTCGGCCTTGTTGACGCCGGCGATCTTGAGCGCGAAGCCCATGTTGTCGCCGACGGTCATGTGCGGGTAGAGCGCGTAGTTCTGGAACACCATGGCGATGTCCCGGTCCTTGGGCGGCAGGTGCGTGACGTCGCGGTCACCGATGCGGATGGCACCGGCGTTGACGTCCTCGAGGCCCGCGAGCATGCGGAGGGAGGTCGACTTGCCGCAGCCCGAGGGGCCGACGAGGACGAGGAACTCGCCGTCGGCGATCTGGATGTCGAGCTGGTCGACGGAGGGCTTGGTGGCGCCGGGGTAGATCCGGGTCGCCTTGTCGAACGTGACGGAAGCCATGGTGATGTGCCCCTTCACCGGCAGGAACGTGCCGGACGATCCGAGTAAAGGAAGGATTGAGGTCTAGTCCACCTGGATGAACCGCAAGTGACGCTACCCGGCGCGGGGGGATCTGTCAGCACCCTCCGGCCCATGAGATTCCCGGTCACCGCCGGACCGTCTTTGGATACACTGCACGGGCTGCCTCCTTAGCTCAGCTGGCCAGAGCACCGCTCTTGTAAAGCGGGGGTCGTCGGTTCGAACCCGACAGGGGGCTCGTGGCGCGAGGGCCGGTGCGGGGGCGTTTCCCCGGTGCCGGTCCTTTCGCGTGCGTGAGCACGTCCGTGCTGCCCGGGGGTGGCCGGGATGAGGGGGCGGATGTCCTGGCCGGGGAGCGGTCGGGAGTCGTTACGGGTTGCTTTCCTTCACCAAGGCCCGCGCACGGCATGGGGGCGCGCCGTCTTCGCGGCGCGGCCTGTCTCCTGTCTTCGTTCCGGTCGGCCGTGCCCGGCGGCTGCGGGAACGGAAGAGGAGACCGCCCTCTGTGGCCGGGGCGCTTTTGGACAGCCGCTCCGGGAAGATCCCCTGAGATCACGGCCCCAGCGTCTTGCTTCACCGGACAGGTCCACAGACTTCCCGACGTGCCGGAAGCTCACGGGGCCGTGATCAATCGCCCCGAAGCGGCACCAGCCCGAAGCCGCTCCGCCGGGCTACTCCTGAAGTGGGAGGTCCGGGTGGGCGAACACGAAGAGCATGTACGCGACGGCCGCTGCCGTACCCGCCGACGAGAGCGCCAGGCCGGTCAGGGGCCCCGCGCGGCTGACGCCCTGTCGTGAGGCAGCGCGGCATTCGACGGCACCCAGGACGAGACCCGTGAGGCCGAGTGGCAGGGCAAGAATCCAGACGAGCATCCAGAGCGGGCAGCAGAACCAGAACGCGACGGAAGCCGCACCGCAGACGACGGAACGGCTCATCTGCCCGGACGTACCGCCGGCCGGATCATCGGAGTGGGTCATGCTCTGATCGAAGCAGCAGGGGAAGGAGGCTCGGCAGTCGCCCCGACGACTGCTGTGTCCCCTTCCATGCCCGATCTGGCGGGCGTCACGGGGGACATTGGATTGTCATGCCGTCCGGGCAGGTGGATGGCTCCGGTTATTCGTCCGGCCGGGGGCCCTTCACCTGGCGGCGGGTGCGGGGTGTGGGCCCGCGACGATTCGCGTCACGACGGCCTTCGAGACCGTCGGCTTCCGGGGCTCGGGGCCCGGGGCCCGGGGCGAATCTCCGCCCCGCCGGACGTAGTTCTAGGCTTGGCCCCAAGGTGTGGCAGTACGGAGGGGGAGCCGTGTCGACGTCGTTCACGATCATGTTGCTGCCGGTGATGGTCATCGTCGTCGGGTTCTGTCTCACAGGCGTCGTCCTCGGCATCCATGCCCTGCTCCTCGGGCGCCTCCCAGGACGCCGGCTCGCGGGGCGGGTCCGTCAGCCCAGGCTCTGGGGAAGCGGTGCGGTGCTTGTCGGCTGTCTCGGGTTCGGCATTCCCAGCCTGTTCGTGGTCGGGCTCGGACTCGTCGCTCTGGGGCACACCGTCGAGGCCCCGCGCTGATCGGCTTCCCGCCCGTGCCCCGCCCGCACCCGAACGAGCGGGTAAGTACGGGGAACAGAAGGCACCGGCGGGGTGTGAGGTGCGCGGGCGCCCGGGTTGTCGGTCCTCGGTGCTAGAACATCCGGATGACGTACAGGTTCACGGCGTCGTTCGCGTGCGGGTTCGATGATCCCGACGTGGACGACTGTCTGATGGCAGGAGTGGCCGAGTCGGACGGCGAGGAGGGGTTCTCCCTGTTGTTCATGTGCGACTTCGAGGAGCCCGACGCGCAGGAAGTGGCCCTGGGCATGGACACGCACTGCCTTGTCACGCCCGATCAGGGCACCGCCTACGGCTGCGTGCGCGAGGTGCGGCTGGACGACGACGTACTGCGGGTGACCCTGGACCCCGAGTCGCTGGACGGCCTCGGACTGGCCGATCCCGTCGTCGAGGCGCTGCTTCGTGCCCCCGCGGAGGACCTGGCGCGCATGCGGGAAGTCCTTCCGCGCATCCTCCGGTACGGGCGTCCGGAAGCCCGTCCCGTATGGATCGGCGCCTGACGGAGCTTCTTTCCCCGGCCGGGGCACCTCTCCTTCCGCCGGGGCCGTCGCCCTCCCGCCGGAGCCGTTTTCCCCGCCCCCGCCCCCACCGTGGCCGCGTCCGTTCAGGCGCCGGAGGCGAGTTCGCCGCTGAGCCTGTCGTGCAGCCGGGAGCTGGGGTCGTTGAGGCCGGTGATCTCGACGGTCTTGCCGCGCCGGGCGTACTTGGTCTCGACGGCGTCGAGGGCGGCGACGGAGGAGGCGTCCCAGACATGGGCGGCGGACAGGTCGATGACGACCTTCGCCGGGTCTCCCGCGTAGTCGAACCGGCCGACGAGGTCGTTGGAGGAGGCGAAGAACAGTTCGCCGGTGACGCGGTAGACCACCGTTCCGCCGTCGGGGCCGGCCACCGCCGTGACCTCGGCGAGGTGGGCGACGCGCCGGGCGAAGACGACCATGGCGGCGACCGAGCCGACGACGACGCCGACGGCGAGGTTGTGGGTGGCGATCACGCAGGCGACGGTCACGAGCATGACGACGGTCTCGCCGAGGGGCATGCGCTTGAGCGTCTTGGGGGCGATGGAGTGCCAGTCGAAGGTCGCGAACGACACCATGACCATGACGGCGACGAGGGCGGCCATGGGGATGTCGGAGACGACCGGCCCGAAGACGATGCACAGCACCATCAGGAACGCGCCCGCGAGGAACGTGGACAGCCGGGTGCGGGCGCCGGAGACCTTCACGTTGATCATCGTCTGGCCGATCATGGCGCAGCCGCCCATGCCGCCGAAGAAGCCGGTGACGATGTTGGCGACGCCCTGGCCGATGGACTCGCGGGTCTTGTTCGAGGGGGAGTCGGTGATGTCGTCGACCAGCTTGGCGGTCATCAGCGACTCCATCAGGCCGACCAGCGCCATGGCGAACGCGTACGGGGCGACCGTCGTCAGGGTGTCCATGGTGAAGGGCACGTCCGGCAGGCCCGGCACCGGCAGCGAGGAGGGAAGCTCCCCCTTGTCGCCGACGGTCGGCACCGCGATGCCGGCCGCGACGGTGATCACGGTGAGGACGGCGATCGAGACGAGCGGGGCGGGGACGACGGTGGTGATCCTCGGGAAGAACACCATCAGGGCGAGCCCGGCGGCGATCAGCGGATACACCGGCCAGGGCACGTCCGTCATCTCGGGCACCTGCGTCATGAAGACCAGGATCGCGAGGGAGTTGACGAAGCCGACCATCACCGAGCGGGGGACGAACCGCATCAGCCCGGCCACTCCGAGGGCGCCCAGGACCACCTGGAAGACGCCGGCCAGGATCACGGCCGCGACCAGGTGGCCGAAGCCGTGTTCGCGGTTCAGGGGCGCGATGACCAGGGCGACGGCACCGGTGGCGGCGGAGATCATCGCCCTCCGGCCGCCGACGACGGAGATGACCACGGCCATGGTGAACGAGGCGAACAGGCCGATCGCCGGATCGACGCCGGCGATGACCGAGAAGGAGATCGCCTCGGGGATCAGCGCGAGGGCGACGACGAGACCGGCGAGGACCTCGGTGCGCCAGACCTTCGGGTCGTGGAGCCAGTCGGGCTTCAGGCCGCGCAGGCGCTCGGCCGGGGACGCGGCGGTGGCGGTGGAGGACAAAGGAGGGGGAACCTGTCGTGCTCGGGTACGCCGCCGTCCGGCGGTCCGGGGCGTACGTGAAGGGGCGGAGGCGCCGGACCGGCACCCCGCGGGCGGCTCCGGAACGACGGGGCCCCGAAGCGGGGAGGGGACCGGAGGGGCCCGCGCGACGGGGCAGCCGGGCTCAGGTCCGGTGGCGGAGGGGCGTCACGGCGGGCAGGCGGCGGCGCCGGGCGTCAGGGGCTCGCGCACGCTTCTCTCCTGCGGGCATCGGATCTTCGCCGGGGGCTCCGTCGGCCCCGGCATGACGACGGCGGGCGAGCGGAGCACCGCTCTCGCCGTCCGGCAACCCTACCCTAACGTTAGGGTAGGGTTCGGTGACGTCTCTCCGGGACCGGGACGGGACCAGAGCCGGGGCCGGAGTCGGGACCGGGACCAGAGCCGGAGTCGGGGCCAAGACCGGTGCCGGGACCCGGGCCGCCGGGGACGAGAAGGACCGGAGGGGCACGGGCGTGGACGGCGAGCACATGCGGATCGGCGAGGTCTCCGCGCGCACGGAACTGTCCCTGCGCACCATCCGCCACTACGAGGAGACCGGCCTCGTCGTCCCCTCCGCCCGCTCCCGGGGCGGTTTCCGCCTCTACACCGAGAACGACGTGCAGCGGCTCATGGTCGTCCGCCGCATGAAGCCCCTCGGCTTCACCCTGGACCAGATGCGCGACCTGCTCGACGCCACCGACCGCCTCGACGCGGAAGACCGCCCCGACGCCACCGACCGCCCCGACGCCACCGGCCGCCTCGGCGCGACCGAGCGCGAGGCCCTTCTGGCACGTGTCCGGGAGTACCAGCGGGCCGCGGCCGACCAGGTCGCCAGGCTCCGCGTGCAGCTCTCCCGGGCCGAGGACTTCGAGGCCACCCTCCGCGCCCGCCTGGACGGCGACGTCCCGGCCTCCCGCGTCCCCTGAACCCGGCGGAGGCTTCGGGTCGGACGTGCGGGGCCGCTCCGCGACCCGGGTTCCCGGGGCGTCGGGGCCTCGGGGCTCCCGTCCTCACTTGTGTGTTTTCTGTGTGCAAGCGGCCCGTCGTCCGGGACACTTGGAGGTCACGGGGGTGTACGGGTCGGGCGGGGTGTTCGTGGGAGGGGTACGCGCATGGGGCGGCGTTCCGGGGGGTTGATCGGGGTCTGGGCCGAGCAGCAGCGGGTGGCGCAGCGGCAGCGGGAGGGGCAGCAGGAGGCGGTGCTGCGGCAGCGGCGGGACGCCGAGCGGGTGGAGCGGGCGTACGAGCGGGACCTGTCCCGGATGCGGCGGGAGCAGCGGGCCGCGTACCGGCGGCACCGGGACGCCGACGCCCTGCGGAGGACGCGGGAGCTCGACGAGCGCGTCGCCGCGCTCGAAGGGCTGCTCGCGGCGGGGTGCCGGGCGCCGGCGTTCGGCGTGGAGTCGCTGCGGCGGGCCGAGGAGGTCGCGCCGTTCGCGCCCGGCCCCCTGGGGGAGCCCGTGGCCGTGCCCGACCAGCGGCACTACCAGGGGCGTGACGGCCGCGCGCGGTTCGAGCGGGACTGGTACGCCGCCCGGGCCGCCGAGGCGCGGCGGCTGGAGATGCTGGCCGCGTACCGGAGGCAGTACGACGAGTGGGCGGCCGCCCGGATCGCGGAGATCCGGGCGTACAACAGCGGGGTCGCCGGGATCGCCGCCGCCCTGTCGGCCGGCGAGCCCGGGACCGTCGTCGACTACTTCTCCGCCGTGCTCTTCGCCTCCACGGCCTGGCCCGACGGGTTCCCGCGCGAGGTGTCCGCCGCGTACGACCGGGCCGGGCGCGGGTTCGTCCTGGACTGGGACCTGCCCGGGTACGAGGTCGTGCCGGGGGCGAAGGGCGTCAAGTACCTGCCCGGCACCGACCAGGAGCGGGAGGTGCCCCGGCCCGTCACGCAGCGGCGGGCGCTGTACCGGGACGTGCTGGCCCAGAGCGTGCTGCTCGCCGTGCGGGAGCTGTTCGCCGCCGACCGCTTCGGGGCCCTGGAGACCGTCGCGCTCAACGGGTACGTGGGCGTGGTCGACCCGGCCACCGGCCTCGCCTCCCGGGTGTGCGTGGCCTCCGTGGTGGTGGGGCGGCGGGACTTCGAACGGCTCAACCTGGAGCTCGTCGTCCCCGTGGACTGCCTGACCGGGGGCCTCGCCGGGCGGCTCTCCGCCAGGCCGGACGAGCGGGCGGCCGTCGTTCCGTTCCGCACGCCCGACCAGGTCGGGTCCGACATCGTGGTGCAGGGGGACGGGGAGGAGCCCGATCTGCTCTCCATGGACCCGATCGCCTTCGAGGGGCTCGTCGCCGAACTCTTCCGGGCCCGTGGCCTCCAGGCCGTCACCACCCGGCGGTCCAACGACGGCGGGGTCGACGTCGAGGCCCTCGATCCCGACCCCATCAGCGGCGGTTCGATCGTCGTCCAGGTGAAGCGGTACCGGAACACCGTGCCGCCGTCCGCCGTGCGCGACCTCTACGGGACCGTGCAGGGCGCCGGCGCCAACAAGGGCGTCCTCGTCACCACGTCCCGGTTCGGCCCCGGCTCGTACACCTTCGCCAACGGCAAGCCGCTGACGCTGATCCCGGGGAACGAGCTGGTCGACCTGCTGCACCAGCACGGACTGCGGGGGCGGCTGGGGCCCGGCCCGGCGGAGACCGCCCCCGCCGCCGCCCCGGCCCCCGGCACCGCCTCCGCCCCGGAGGCCGTTCCCGCGTCCGGGCGGGCCGCGCCGGGGCGGGCCGATTCCGCCGACCCCTCCGACGACTTCAACCTCCTCGGCATGGTCTGGTCGGGCTCGGTCGCCCTCGACGTCTGCGCCCTGGTCTGCTCGGGCAACCGGGTCCTCGGCGACGAGTGGTTCGTCTTCTACAACAACCCCTCCACGCCGGACGGTTCGGTCGCCATGGTGCCCGCCGCCCCGGGCGACCGCGCCGCCGTCCGCGTCGGCTTCGACGCCCTCCCCGCGCGGGCCGACCGGCTGGTCCTCGTCGCGGCCGTCGACCCCGAGGTCAACCCGGACGCCGACCTCGGCGGGTTCACGGAGGCCGGCATCCGGCTCCGCGACGACTCCGGCACGGAACTCGACCGCCTGGAGGTCTCCGAGGGGCGGGCCGACGAGACCGCGCTCGTCCTCGGCTCGTTCCGGCGGCGGGCGGGTGGCGACTGGGACTTCGTGCTCGGGGGGAAGGGGTACGGGGGCGGGCTCGGAGAGCTGGTCGGGGACTTCGGCATCGAGGTGGAGTGAGACCGGGAACGGGGCCCGTTCGGTTTGGCGGGGTCCGTTCGGCCCGGTGGGGCCCGCCCGTCCCGGCGGCCCCCGTCCGTCCGGCGGCCCCCGTCCGTCCGGCGGGGCCCGCCCGTCCCGGCGGCCCCCGTCCGTCCTGGCGCCCGCCCCGGCGGCCCCGTCCGTCCCGGCGGTCCCGTCCGTCCTGGCGGCGCCCGCCCCGGGCTACCTTCCGCTCAGCCTGTTCGCCAGGTCCGCCACCCGGACCGTCCGGGCCGAGCGCCCCGCCGACTCCCGCCGGTCCGCGCCCCGGAAGGCCGCGTACAGGGTCTGGACGCCGAGCCAGCGCAGGGGTTCCGGTTCCCACTTGCGGACCTTGTGGTTGACCCAGGGGAGGGTCGTGAGGTCGGTCGGGCCCGACTGGCCCGAGTCCTCCCTGATCAGGTCGCGCAGGGTGCGGGCGGCGAGGTTGGCGGTGGCGACGCCCGACCCGACGTAGCCGCCCGCCCAGCCCAGGCCGGTGGAGCGGTCGAGGGTGACGGTGGCGCACCAGTCGCGGGGGACGCCGAGCACGCCCGACCAGGCGTGGTCCACCCGTACCCCCGCGAGCCCCGGGAAGAAGCGGACCAGGATCTCGCGCAGGTCCTCGACGGTCCGCGGCCGGGTGCGGCCGTCGTTGTCGGTCTTCGAGCCGAAGCGGTACGGGACGCCCCGGCCGCCGAGCGCGATGCGGCCGTCGGCGGTGCGCTGGGCGTACATGTAGGCGTGCGCCATGTCGCCCAGCGTCTCGCGGCCCTCCCAGCCGATGGACTCCCACTGCGCGTCGGTGAGGGGCTCGGTGACGATCATCGAGGAGTTCATGGGGAGCCACGTGCGGCGCAGGCCGGCGAGGGAGGCGGTGAAGCCCTCGGTGCAGCGCAGGACGTACGGGGCGCGGACGGTGCCGTACGGGGTGACCGCGTGCTTCGGCCTGATCTCCGTGACGGGGGTCGACTCGTGGATCGTGACGCCGAGCGCCTCGACCGCGGCCGCGAGGCCCTTGACCAGCTTCACCGGGTGGAGGCGGGCGCCGTGCGGGGTCCAGGTGGAGCCGACGGCGCCGGTGACGCGTATCCGCTCGGCGGTCTCGCGGGCCCCGTACAGCACCCGGTCGGTCTCGCCGAAGGCGGTCTCGGCGGCGTGGAACTCCCTGAGGCGGGTGAGCTGGGCGGGGGAGAGGGCGACTTCGAGGACGCCGCCCCGGTGGAGGTCGGCGTCGATCCCCTCCCGTTCGCAGACGTCGGCGACCTCGGTGACGGTGGCGTTCACGGCCCGCTGGAGGCGGACGGCGGCGTCGTGGCCGTGGAGCTTCGCGTAGCGGTCGCGTCCGGCGACGCCGTTGTAGAGCCAGCCGCCGTTGCGCCCGGAGGCGCCGTATCCGCAGAACTTCGCCTCCAGGACGGTGATGTCGAGGAAGGGCGCGGCCTTCTTCAGGTAGTAGGCGGTCCACAGGCCGGTGTAGCCGCCGCCCACGACGCAGACGTCGGCGGTGGTGTCGCCGGGGAGCGGTTCGCGGGGGGCGGAGGCGCCCTCCCGCGCGTACCAGAACGAGATGCCGCCGTTGACCGTGCTCATGTGTACCCCTGGATTCCGGATGCGTGGGCGGGACGTTACCCGGGCCCGCGCGACGGGAACACAGACGTTCCGGAGGGATTTCCGGGACGGGACCCGGCACGGTGTCCGGGGCCGGGGGGTGTGATGCGCGTACCGGAGGAGTTCGCGCGGTCGCAGGCGAGGCACAACGGTGCGGCGGGGCGGGCGTTCGTCGCCAGACTCCCTTCGCTCGCCGGGGAGTTCCCCGACCGGTGGGGGCTGCGGGTCACCGGGCCGCCGATGCACGGGGTGGCCTCGCTGGTCCTGCCGGTGGAGCGGTGCGGGGACGGGACGCGCGCCGCGCTGAAGACGCAGCTCCTCGACGAGGAGACCGGGGGTGAGGCGGCCGCGCTGCGCGCCTGGGACGGGGCCGGTGCCGTACGGCTCCTCGGCCACGACCCCGCGACCGGGACCATGCTCCTGGAACGCCTGGACGGGGGCCGGCCGTTGGCGTCCCTCGCGGACACCCGGGAGGTGACGGGGGTCGTGGCGGGTCTCCTCGCCCGGCTCGCGGCCGTCCCGGCGCCGCCCGGTCTCCGGACGCTCGGCGCCGTCGCGGTCGGGATGCTCGCCGGGGCGCCCGGGGCCGCCGCCCGGCTCGGCCCGGAGGACGCGGCGCTCCTGCGGGACTGCGCGGCGGCGGTACGGGAGGTGGCGGGCGAACCGGGCGACCGGCTGCTCCACTGGGACCTGCATCCGGGGAACGTCCTGGCGGCGGCGCGCGAGCCGTGGCTGGCGATCGACCCGAAGCCGCTCGCGGGCGACCCCGGCTTCGAACTCCTTCCGGCCCTCGTGGACCGGCTCGACCCCGATCCGGGCGAGGTGCTGTGGCGGTTCGACCTCCTCGCCGAGGCCGTCGGCGACCGGCGGCGCGCGGCGGCGTGGACGCTGGGCCGGGTGCTGCAGAACGGCCTGTGGGACGTCGGGGACGGTGAACCGTCCCTCGACGCCGGGCAGGCGGCGGTCGCGCGGGTCCTGCGGGAGCGGCGGGCCTGAGGGGGGCTCCGGAGGGGTCCGGTGGGCCGGGGGTGCTGGCGGCCCGTGCGTCCCGACAGGCATGATGGGCACACCAGTTCCACACGTCCCGGAGCGATCGGACGCCGCACGGCGGCGCGACACCGGGGCGCCCGGGAGGTCAGAACGTGTCACGCCAGGTGCTCACCGTCGCGCAGGACGGTACGGGCGACTGCCGCACCATCTCAGAAGCCCTTCGGGCGGCCCGTACCGGAGCCTTGATCAGCGTCGCCCCGGGCCGCTACGAGGAGAGCCTCACCCTCGCCACCTCCCTGACCCTCACCACCACGGAGGGCCGGGGCACCGTGGAGCTGGCCCCCCGGCGCGGCTCCGCCCTGACCCTGGCCTGCGACTCAGCGATGGTCAACTCGCTGGTGCTGCGCGGCCACGACGACGACCTGCCGGTGGTCGACGTCCCGAGCGGGCAGCTCCTCCTCGACCGGTGCGACGTGTACGGGTCCTCCTGGACCGCCCTGTTCGCCCGCGGCTCCGGCTCGCTGGCCGTCCGCCAGTGCCGGATCGAGAACCCCAAGGGCGCGGGCGTGGTGTCCACCTCCGCGGAGGAGAGCCTCCTGGAGGAGTGCGTCGTCGAGCACCTGGGCACCTCCGCCGTGGTCGCCGGCGAACGGGGCCGGGTCTCCGTGCGGGCCGGACGGCTCCGGGACGCCCGCGGCAACGGCGTCCTCGCCAACGGGCGCGCGCAGGTGCGCGTGGAGGAGTGCGAGATCTCCGCCGCCGACAAGCCGGGCATCGCCGCCGAGGAGGAGAGCGGCGTCACCGTGGCGCGCACCACCGTCTCGGACTCGGTGGTGGGCGTCTTCGTGAACACCACGGGCGCGACCTCCCTGGAGGACGTGACCGTGCGGAACACCACCGGCCACGGCTTCGTCGTCGGCTCGGGTTCCTCCCCCGAACTGCGCCGCTGCCGCACCGAACGGACCGCCGGGCACGGGCTGTTCGTGACGGAGCGCGGCCGGGGCCGGTTCGAGGAGTGCGTGTTCACCCACGCCCGGGACGCCGCGGTCCGCGTGACCGACTTCTCGTCCCCCGTCCTCGTCGGGACCACCGTCCGGGACCCGGAGCGGACCGGCGTGCTCCTGGAGGAGAACTCCGTCGCCGAGATCGACGGCCTGGAGGTCACCGGCAGCGGCGGCGCCGGCGTCCTGGTCCGCACGAGCGCCAACCCGCTGCTGCGCCGGATCACCGTCTCCCGCGCGGCCGGGCACGGCGTGGAGGTCCTCGCCGACGGCCGCGGACGCCTGGAGGAGTGCCTGGTCGAGGAGTGCGAGGGCGCGGCCGTGCACGTCTCCGGCCACGGCAGCCTGTACGTCGGCCAGGGCAGGCTGCGGGCCGCGAAGGGCTCCGGCGTGCTCGTCGGCGCCCTCGGCGCGGTGACCCTCCGCGACACCGAGGTGGACGACTGCGGGGACGCGGGCCTGCGCGTCGAGGAGCAGGGCGACCTCACGGCGGCCCGCTCGCGGGTGCGGGACTCCGGCGGGCACGGCGTGCTGGTGGCGGCGGGCGCCCGCGCGTCGCTCAACGCCTGCGAGGTGACCGGATCGGGCGCCGACGGAGTGCGGGTGGAGGGCCCCGACCCGGTCTCGGTGATCAACTGCGCGCTGCGGGACAACAAGGGCAGCGGGCTGCGCCAGTCCGTGGCCGGCGACCGGGTCGCCGTGGAGCAGCTGACGAGCACCGGGAACGGCGCCCCGGACGCCTGGGGCAGCGCCGCCGACGCCGAGGCGGCGGGCGACGGGCGGCTGCCCGGCGGGGCCGTCGTGACGGCGGCCGACACGGCCGCGGAGAGCGGCGCCGTGGCGGAACTCCAGTCCCTGATCGGCCTGGACGACGTCAAGGACCAGGTCCTGACGCTGATCAACCTGAACCGGATGGCGCAGCGCCGGGCCGGCCTCGGCATGCCGGCGCCCCCGATGAGCCGCCACCTGGTCTTCGCGGGCCCGCCCGGCACCGGCAAGACGACGGTGGCCCGTCTCTACGGGTCGATCCTCGCCTCCCTGGGCGTGCTGCGCTCGGGCCACCTGGTGGAGGTCTCCCGGGCCGACCTGGTCGCGCAGATCGTCGGCGGCACGGCGATCAAGACGACCGAGACCTTCACGAAGGCGCTCGGCGGCGTGCTGTTCATCGACGAGGCGTACACGCTGCTCTCCGACTCCTCCGGTTCCGGTGCCGACTTCGGCCGGGAGGCCATCGACACGCTGGTGAAGCTGATGGAGGACCACCGCGAGGACGTCGTGGTGGTGGCGGCCGGATACCCGAAGGAGATGACGGACTTCCTCGCCTCCAACCCCGGTCTGGCCTCGCGCTTCACCCGCAGCGTGGAGTTCTCCGACTACACGTCGGCGGAGCTGGTCACCATCGTGGAGCGGATGTGCTCGGCGCACCGCTACGAGCTGGACGGCGACGCCCGGTCCGCGCTGCACACCCACTTCGAGCGGATGCCCCGCGACGCCGGGTTCGGCAACGGCCGCACCGCCCGGAAGGTCTTCGAGGAGATGGTGGACCGGCAGGCGTCCCGGCTCGCCGCGCGCGGCGACGTCGGCGAGCACGACCTGGCCCTGCTGACGGCGGAGGACGTCGGGCTGCCGCCGGCCGCCGCCGGGGACGACCGGGACCCGCTGCTGCGGCTGGACGCGCTGACCGGCCTGGCGGCGGTCAAGCGCGAGGTGAGCGACCTCGTCAACCTGCTCGCGACGGCCCGCCGCCGGGCGGCGGCGGGGCTCCCCGCCCCCCGGATCAGCAACCACCTGGTCTTCGCGGGCCCGCCCGGCACCGGCAAGACGACGGTGGCCCGCCTCTACGGCGAGCTGCTCGCCTCCCTCGGCGTGCTCCCGCGCGGCCAGCTGGTGGAGGTGGCCCGCGCGGACCTCGTCGGCCGGTACGTCGGCCACACCGCGCAGCTGACCAAGGAGGTCTTCCAGCGGGCGCTCGGCGGCGTGCTGTTCGTGGACGAGGCGTACACGCTGACGCCCCAGGGTGCCGCCGGTTCCTCCGACTTCGGCCAGGAGGCGGTGGACACGCTCCTGAAGCTGATGGAGGACCACCGCGACGAGGTGGTGGTGATCGTGGCCGGCTACACCGAGGAGATGGACCGCTTCCTCGGTTCCAACCCGGGCCTGGCGTCCCGCTTCACCCGGCACGTCGAGTTCCCGAACTACTCCTCCGACGAGCTGGTCACCATCGTGCGCCGGCACGCGGTGGAGAACGGGTACGAGTGCGCCCCGGGCACGGCGTCGGCGCTGCTGGCCCACTTCGAGGCGATGCCCCGCGGCCGCACCTTCGGCAACGCCCGTCTGGCGCGCCAGACGCTGGAGGCCATGATGACCCGGCAGGCCCGCCGGCTCAGCGCCGTGGCCGCGCCCAGCCTGGACGACCTGCGGATGCTGCTGCCGGAGGACCTGCGGGAGGACTGAGCGGGGGAGGGCGACGGACCCGTACCGGCCCGGCGCCCGCCCCGCGCCCTCCCGGAGCCCCCTTCCCGCACCCGGGGCCCCGGCCCGGTCCCCTCTCCCCGGAGTCTCCTTCCCGCACCCGGGCCCCGGCCAGGCCCCCTCTCCCCGGAGCCCCCGCCCCTGCCCCTGCCCGAAGACCCAGCTCAGTCCCGCCCCGCCGGGCGGGCCGAACCGAGGACAGCCATGCGCCGCCGTCGCCGTACCCGCCCGCTGCTGTGCGCCGCCCTGATCGCCGCGCTCGCCGGACCCGCGCCCCTCGCGGGGGCCGCGGACGGCGGCACCGCGCTGCCCGGCGTGCCCGAACGGCTCGCCTCCGACCAGCCCTGCACGACGCTGCGGGGCACGGACACGGCGGCCGCGCCCTGGACGCGCCGCGTCCTCGGGCTCGACCAGGTCTGGCGGCTCTCCCGGGGACGCGGGGTGACCGTCGCGGTCGTCGGCACCGGGGTGAGCGACGGCCCGGCCGTCCTCAGGGGCCGGGTGCGGGCCCTCGGTCCCGGCGGGGACTGCGTGGGCCGGGGGACCTTCCAGGCCGGCCTGGCCGCCGGGGCGGCCCTGCCCGGCCAGGGCTTCTCGGGGGTGGCCCCCGAGGCCCTGGTCCTGGCCGTGCGCGGCACCGGGGAGCGCGGCGAGCCCGACCCCGCCCGGATGGCCGCCGGGGTGCGGGAGGCCGCCGCCGCCGGGGCGGACGTCATCACGGTGGCGGCGCCCCTGGACGGCGCCGACCCGCGGGTGCGCGCGGCGATGGACGCGGCCCGCGCACATGACGCCCTCGTCGTCGTACCGGCGGCGGCCGACGGCGTCCCGCCGGGCACGACCGCGCCGCAGCCCGCCCCGGTGGCCCCGCCGGAGGCCCTCGCCGTGCTCGACACCGGGCCGCAGGGGACCCGTCCGGACGCCGCGCCGCCCTTCCGGCACGCGGACCTGACCGCGCCCGGCGGCGCGCTGATGGGGCCGGGCCCGGTGGGCGACGGCAAGTGGACCGGGTCGGGGGCGTCCTTCGCCGCGGCGGTCACGGCGGGCGCGGCGGCCCTGGTGCGGTCGTACCATCCCGGGCTGACCGCCGCCGAGGTGCGCGCGCGGCTCCTTCGCGGGGCGTACCCGGGGGACCTGCCCGCCCTCGACCCGTACGGGGCGGTCTCCGGGGTCGCCCCCGGCGCCGCTCCGGCGGCGGTGACCCCGGCCCCGGTCCGTCTGCCGGAGCCCCCGGACACGTCGGGGGCCCGTGCGACCGCCTATCTGGTGGCGGCGGGGGCGGGCGGGACGATCGCGCTGGTCGGCCTCCTCGCGGTGGTCCTGCCTCGGGGCCGGGCCCGCGGCTGGCGGCCGGGCCGCCTGGACGCCGCGGGCCGCCCGCGGGCCTGAGGCGGCCCCGGCCTCCTCACCCCTCCGCCGGCTTCCCCAGGGCTCTCCGGGCTCCCCGGGCTACCCGGCCTCCCAGGGCTCCCCGGACTACCCGGTCTCCCCGGACTACTCGGTCTCCCCGGTCTCCTCCGGGTCCGGCAGCGCGAGGTGGACCAGGCGGGTCTTGCGGCGGACGACGCTCTGGGCGCGGCCCGGCGGCAGGATGCGCGGCTTGACGCCGTCGAGGAGGTAGCCCTCCGACGGCGGGCAGGACAGCAGCAGCGCCGAGGAGTTGACCTCGCCCAGCTTCCGGACGAGCGGGTCGGCCCGGCCCGCTCCCGTGGAGGCGCGGGCCACGATGAAGTGCAGGCCGATCTCGTAGCCGAGCGGCAGATGGGGCAGCAGCGGGTCGAACGGCCCGTCGAAGGCCGAGCCCACCATCTCGTAGTCGTCCACGAGGACGAAGAGGCGCGGTCCGCTCCACCAGTCGGCGCGGCGCATCCGGGCGGGGGTGATGTCCTCGCCGGGGAGCCGGCCGGTCATCGCGCGGGCGGCGCCGTCGACGTACTCCCGCAGCGGGTCGGCGGAGACCGCGTGCCCGAGCCGGTACTCCTCCGGGATCGCCCCGATGAGTTCGCGGCGGTAGTCGGCGACGAGGAAGCTGGCCCGGTCCGGGCCGTGCGTCCGCATGATCTGCTGGGCGATCATGCGCAGCGCGGCGGTCTTGCCGCTCTCGGTGTCGCCGACGACGTACAGGTGCGGGCTCTGGGCGAAGTCGTGCCAGACCGGGGCGAGTTCCGTCTCGTCCAGGCCGATGGGGAACCGCAGCGGGTTCTCCGCGGCGGGGAGTTCGGCCAGGGCGAGCCGGGTGGGGAGCATCCGTACGGCCGGGGCGGGCGGGGCGTCCCAGCTCTCGGCGACGGCCTCGACGAGGTCCGCGACCGCCTCCGCCAGGTCCTCCGTCCGTTCCTGGCCGTCGATGCGGGGCAGGGCGGTGAGGAAGTGCATCTTGTCGGGGCTGAGGCCGCGGCCGGGCGAGACGGGCAC
The DNA here is from genome assembly GCF_055562975.1 of Streptomyces sp. NPDC014907. Lineage (NCBI taxonomy): Bacteria > Bacillati > Actinomycetota > Actinomycetes > Kitasatosporales > Streptomycetaceae > Streptomyces > Streptomyces sp. NPDC014907. Next base: position 94,515 of record NZ_JBVHEG010000011.1, read on the forward strand.
GGTGGCGGCCTTGCGGACGTCCACGTCGGAGTCCATGGGGTCGCCCATGCGGAGTTCGAGCCGGGTGCCGATCTGGTCGCGGAGGGCGGCGGAGAGCTCCATCCAGCGGGCGGTGGAGATCACCAGGTGGACGCCGTAGTTGAGGCCCCGGGCGGCGATCTCGCCGAAGACGGCGATGTCGTCGAAGAAGTCGCTGCGGACCGTGGACCAGCCGTCCACCACGAGGAAGACGTCCCCGAAGGGCTGGTCGGCGAACTCGCCCGCCGCGCGCCTCTTGCGGTAGGCGGTCATCGAGTCGATGCCCTGTTCCTGGAAGAACAGTTCGCGCCGGTTGAGCAGCGACAGGACCTCCGCGAAGGTGCGGGCGATCCGCTCCCGGTCGAGCCGGCCGGCGACCCCGCCGACGTGCGGCAGTCCGGCGAGGGCGCCGAGCGCGCCGCCGCCGAAGTCCAGGCAGTAGAACTGCACCTCGCGCGGGGAGTGGGTGAGGGCGAGGGAGCAGACCAGGGTGCGCAGCAGGGTGCTCTTGCCGCTCTGCGGGCCGCCGGCGACGGCGAAGTGCCCGCCGGCGCCGGAGAGGTCGACGGTGAGGAGGTCCCGGACCTGTTCGAAGGGCCGGTCCACGAGGCCGACGGGAACCCGCAGCCGGCCCCGGTCGGCGGAACCGGCCGTGGTCAGGCCGAGGTCGGGGTCGGGGGTCAGCGGCGGGAGCAGGGCGTCGAGGCTGGGGGCCCGGTCCAGCGGCGGCAGCCACACCTGGTGGGCGGGCGGCCCGCTGTCGCGGAGCCGGTCGAGGGCGATGCCGAGCAGGCTCTCCTCGGTCTCCGGCTCGGTCTCGGGCTCCGGGTCGGGGGCGGCGGGGAGGGTGTGCGGCACGATCCACTCGGTGCCCCAGGGCACGACCTGGCGGGCGATCTGCTCGCGGCGGACGGTGCGCCGGGGCGCCTTGTACGGGCCGGACACGTAGGCGGCGCGGAAGCGCGTCAGCGCCTCGACGCCGCTCTTGAGGTAGCCGCTGCCGGGCTGCGAGGGCAGGTGGTAGGCGTCGGGCACGCCGAGCACGCCCCGGCTCTCGATGGCCGAGAAGGTGCGCAGGCCGATGCGGTACGAGAGGTGTCCCTCCAGCGCGCTCATCCTGCCCTCCTCCAGCCGCTGGGAGGCGAGCAGCAGGTGAACGCCGAGTGACCGTCCGAGGCGGCCGATCATGACGAACAGCTCCATGAAGTCGCGGTGCGCGGCGAGCAGTTCGCTGAACTCGTCGACGACCACGAAGAGGCTGGGCAGCGGGGCCAGCGGCGTGCCGGCGGCGCGGGCCCGCTCGTACTCCAGCACCGAGGCGTAGTTGCCGGCCTTGCGCAGCAGTTCCTGGCGGCGGATCAGCTCGCCGTGCAGGGCGTCCTGCATGCGGGCGACCAGCGCGACCTCGTCGGCGAGGTTGGTGATGACGGCGGAGGTGTGGGGGAGTTCGTCCATGCCGAGGAAGGTCGCGCCGCCCTTGAAGTCGACGAGGACGAAGTTGAGCGTCTCGGAGGAGTGGGTGAGGGCCAGGCCGAGGACGAGGGTGCGCAGCAGTTCGCTCTTGCCGGAGCCGGTGGCGCCGATCAGCATGCCGTGCGGGCCCATGCCGCCCTGCGCCGACTCCTTGATGTCGAGTTCGACGGGGGCGCCGTCCTCGCCGACCGCGATGGGCACCCGCAGCCGCCCGCGTCCTTCGACGGGGTGCTTCCAGAGCCGGTCGGGCTCGTGTTTCCGCAGGTCGGGTATGCCGAGGAGGCTGGTGAGGTCGGTGTCGGCGACGAAGGGTTCGGAGGCGGTGACGCCGCCGCCGAGCCGGTACGGGGAGAGGCGGGCGGCCAGGGCGCGGGCGGCGGCGGGGCCGAGGGCGTCCGGCTGCCCGAGGAAGGTGGCCTGTTCTTTGCGTTCGCGGTCGGTGCGGACGAGGTGCAGGCCCGCTCCGTCGAGGCGGAGGCGCAGGGTGGCCCGGGCGGCCTTCCAGGGCAGCGCCCCGCCGAGGTCGACCAGGACGGTGTTGCGGTAGCCGGGGCCGGTGACCCGGTGGCCGGGGGGCACGATGCCGCCGTCCACCACCACGAGGGTGAAGGGTTCGTCGCGGCTGGGCGGGGTCTCGGGGTCGAAGGGGGGCCGCTGGGTGAAGTCCGCTCCGAGCAGCTCCTCCAGGGACGGGAAGTCGGCCGCGGCGAGCCGTGCCTGGCCCGCGCCGTCGCGCTGGTAGCCGTGCTGGGCGTGGGGGAGCCATTTCAGCCACTCCCAGTCGGCCCGGCGTTCGTCGCTCACGCAGAGCGCGATGGTGAGTTCCTCGGGGGCGTGGAAGGCGGCCAGCTGGGCGAGGAGGGCCCGCAGCAGGGCCCGCGACCGCTCGCCCTCCCCGCCGGAACCGGCCCCTCCGCCGGCACGCGCGCCCGCACCGGCGTCCGTACCGGACCCGCCGGCCGCCCCCGGACCCGTGCCGCCCGCGCCGGACCCGGTGCCCTCCTCCCGGACCAGCACCCGCGACCAGGCGCGCAGGTAGAGCGCGATGGGCTGGCCGGGCACGGTGCCGTACGCGCGGATGAAGCTGCGCAGGGCGTGCGCGGCGAGGGGTTCGAGGTCCTCGACGGGCTTGGTGGCGAGGGGCGCGAGCCGTACGGCGAGCTTCTGCTCCCCGACCGCGACCCGTACCTCCGCGAAGTCGTCGTCGGAGGGGCGGCGTTCCCACTGGCGGCTGGTGCCGGTCAGCGCCCACAGGGCGGCGGGGGCCGGATGGCGCCAGGCCAGGGCCTTCTGCTGCTCCTCGACCGTGACCCGGATGCGGCGGCGCATCTGGGCCAGGTAGCGCAGGTAGTCGCGGCGTTCGCCCTTGAGCTTGCGCTTGCGCTCGCCGGCCGTCCGGATCAGCTGGGCGAGGACCATCGCCACGGACGAGACCAGCATGAGCCCGATGGCGACGTAGCTGAAGGCGTTGGCCTGGCCGGGGCGCAGGAACATCATGAGCATCGCCAGCGAGGTGAGCCCCATCGGCAGGTACGTCCACATCGCGGACGTGTTCGGCTCCGCCTCCGGCAGCGTCGGCGGCTCCTGGAGCGCGAGTTCGCCGTCGGGCATGTCGGGCCCGCGCCGCCGCGCGGGCCTGCGGAAGAGGACGGTGCTCACGCTGGGTGTCTCCTCGGGCTGGTCGCGTCCGGGGCGGGTCCCGGTGCCGCGTCCGGGCCCGGTGGTCGGCCCGGGTCCGGCGGTGGGGTTCCGGCCGGGCGGTCCGTCCGGGGCCGGGCACGGCCCGGTCCCGGCGGCCCGCCGGAACCGGTGGCGTACGGGGTTCTCCGTCGCCCCGGGCCGCACGGAGGCGCGCGGGAAGGGGGCGCGGTGCAGGTGGCAACGGGCCCGGGGGGCCTGCGACCTGACGTGGGGACCAAGGTAATGTGCGCTACCCAGCTTTGGTACCCCGGCCCCTCGGAGAGGTGCGGCCACCCGCCATGAGTGAAACTTCGGGCATATCGAGCCCCGGTCTCTGCCGTCTCTCGGTCAGGACCCCCCGGCGTCTCCTCGACCTCGCGGTCCCCGTGGACGTCCCCCTGGCAGACCTCCTGCCGACCCTGCTCGACCACGCGGGCGAAGAGCTCGCCGAGGAGGGCATCGAGCACGGCGGCTGGGTCCTCCAGCGCCTCGGCGGAGCGCCCCTGGCCGAGGAGGGGACCCCGGATTCCCTGGCGCTCCGCGACGGGGAGACCCTCCATCTGCGGCCCCGGGTCGAGGCGTTGCCCGAGATCCACTTCGACGACCTCGTGGACGGGGTCGCCGGCAGCATGCGGGAGCGGCCGCACGGCTGGACCGCCCGCACCGGCCGCTGGACGCTGCGCGCCGCGGCCGTGCTGGTGCTGGCCGCCGCGTGGGTGGTCTGCGCGCTGCCCGGCGGTGACGGGCCGGCCCGTGCCGCCGTCGCGGGCGTCACCGGCCTGCTGGTCCTCTTCGGGGCCGCCGCGGCCTCCCGCGCGGTCGGGGACTCGGCCGCCGGGGCCGCCCTCGGCGCCTTCGTCCCGCCCTTCCTGGCGCTGGCCGGGGCCCTGCTGCCGGTCGGGGAGGCCGACGGGGGCGGGCAGTTGACCGGGGCCCGGCTCCTCGCCGCGTCCGCCGCGGCGGCGGGCGGCGCGGTCCTGTCCGTCGCCGCCGTCGCCGCCTTCGTCCCGCTGCTGCTGTCGATCGCGGTGATCGCCCTGGCCGGGGCGATCGCGGGCGTCCTGATGCTGACCCTGGACCTCGCCCCGGGCCCGGCGGCGGCCGTCGTCGCCGTGCTCGCGGTCGCCGTCGGCGGCCTCGTCCCCGGGCTCTCCTTCCGCCTCTCCGGACTGCGGCTGCCCGCCCTGCCGTCGAACGCCGAGGAACTCCAGGAGGGCATCGACCCGCATCCGCACGCGCGCGTCGTCGACCGCACCGCGCTCGCCGAGCAGTGGATGACCGCCCTGTACGCGGCGGTCGGCCTGGTCTGCGCGGCCGTGCTCACCGCCCTGGTCCTGGACGACCCGGACGGCCCGGCCCTGGCCACCGCGGGCACCCTCTGCCTGCTCCTGCTGCTGCACTCCCGGAACATCGGCAACGTCTGGCAGCGCACGGCGGTCTTCCTGCCCGGCCTGTACGGGCTGCTGCTCGCCGTCCTCACCCTGGCGGCCGGGCTCGCGCCGGGCGACCGGCCGCTGCTGCTGGCCGGCCTGCTCGCCCTGGCGGGCACGACGGCGGTCGCCTCCTGGACCGTGCCGGGCCGCCGGCTCGTACCGCACTGGGGCCGGGCCGGGGACATCCTGCACACCTGCGCCGCGGTGGCGCTGATCCCGCTGGTGCTGTGGATGCTCGGCGTCTACGGCGCCCTGCGCTCCGTGTCCGGCTGACGGGGGGCCCGCCATGCAGTCCAGAAAAGACCAGGTCCAGGCCCACATGTTCGTCATGGGGCGGCTCGTCAGCGGCATGCTGCGGCAGGACCCGGACGCGCCGGAGAGCCCCGTGGGCCGCACCAACCGGGGCCTCGCCTGGGGCATCGGCCTGGGGGTGGTCCTCGTCCTCGGCTTCCTGCTGTTCGGGATGATCTCCCCGGCCGGCACCAAGTCCTGGCGGACCGAGAACGCCCTGATCGTGCAGAAGGAGACCGGCACCCGCTACCTGTACCTCGACGGGCGCCTGCGGCCGGTGCTCAACTACGCCTCGGCCCGGCTGCTCTCCTCCGGCGACCCGCGGACCGTCACGGTCTCCTCGGCCTCGCTGCGCGGCGAGGCCCACGGCACCCCGGTCGGCATCCCCGGTGCCCCGGACGTGCTGCCCGGCCCCGGCGACCTGGAGACGGGCGCCTGGCAGGTCTGCGCCGCCCCGGCACCGGCCGGCACCGGCCGGCCCGCCGCCCGCACCTCGCTGCGGATCGGCTTCGCGGCCGGCGGCGCGTTCCCCGGGAAGGGGGAGGGCGTCCTCGCCGCGGGCCCCGACGGGCACACGTACCTGCTGTGGTCCGACCACCGGCTGCGGATCGGCGGGCACGGCGCCCTCCAGGCCCTGGGCTGGTCCGGCACCGCCGCCACGCCCGTCACGGCCGCCCTCCTGGACAGCCTGCCCGCGGGGGCGGACCTGGTGGCGCCCGAGATCGACGGCAGGGGGACGGAGTCGGGGACGGTCGGCGGGGCCCCGGCCCGGGTGGGCCAGGTCTTCGCCCTGTCCTCGCCGGGCACCGACCGGCAGTACTTCCTCCTGGAGAAGGCCGGTCTCCGGCCGCTCACCCCCCTGGCCGCGGCCCTCGTCCTGGGCGACGAGCGCACCGCCCGCCAGGCCTACCGGGGCGCCGCCCCGGCGGCCCTCCCGCTGACCGCCGACGAACTGACCCGGCGGCAGGCGGCGGGCGGGGCCCCCGCCGGCCCCGCCGGCTGGCCCGCCACGCCCCCGTCCGTGCGGCCCGCCGCCGGCACGGCGCCCTGCGCCCAGATCCAGCCGGAGGGGCTGGCACCCCGGGTCCGGCTCGCCCTGGTGACGGAGACCGGCACCGTGCCCGATCCGGCGTCCGGACCGGGGATCGCCCCGGCCTGCCTGCCGGTGGAGGGCGTCGCGGTACGGCCCGGCGGCGGCGCCCTCGTGCAGGCGCTCGGCGCCGGCGGCGGGGTGCGCGGCACCACGACGTACCTGGTCACCGACGCCGGCGTGAAGCACCGGCTGGCGGACGCCGCCGCGGTGGAGCGGCTGGGCCTCAAGGGCGGCCACGCCCAGGCCGTGCCGTCCCGGCTCCTGGACATGCTGCCGACGGGCCCGCGCCTGGACGTGGCGTCGGCGCGGGGGATCGTACGGCCGGACGGCACGGGGGACTTGTCCCCCTCCGGGGCGAACTGCGGGTGAATTCCCGGGGCCCGTACGGTGTTCCGCCGGCGGGCCCCGGACCCGTACCCGGAAGGAACATCAGAAGAAGCTCAGAAGACACCCCAAGTCGTTGCCCGCGTCGCCTTGTTCTCCCTAGCATCGGGAACCTCCAGACGAGCGTTCGACTCATCCTCCTCGTCAGCCCCCGTCCGCGCGTCAGACAAGGACTCCTTCCATGACGACTCCGCCGCCCGTCGGCAACACCCAGACTTCGAGTCAGAGCGAGAACCAGCGCGCCTACAACGCCCTCTGGCAGGCCAAGGACGGCGTGGGGAGGTCCCGGGCCGACGTCGAGACCGTCATGAACGGGCTGATCAACGCCTACGGCGGCAGCGACGGTTCGGCCTTCCGCGCGCTGCTCAAGTCCTGGACCGACGAGGTCGACGTGATCATCCGGAGCATGGGCGAACTGATGCAGAAGCTCACCGAGACCGGCATGGCGCAGACGCGCACGCAGTCCGAGATCAACGAGTTCATCGAGGCGGCCAAGCGCACCGCGCGCTCCCAGGGCATCGAGACCCGTCTCAACGGCTGATCCCGCCTCCGCCCCTCCCCACCCGTCACCCCGCCGAGGAGTCCCCGATGCCCAACTTCTACGACAACAAGTCCGACGGCGTCATCCACGTCCAGTACAAGCACGTCGACAACGCCGCCGAGGACATGCGGATGCAGACCGAGGCCATCAAGAAGACCGTAGAGGCGCTCAACCAGGAACTGACCGGCCTGCAGGCCGCCTGGCAGGGCTCGGACGCCGCGACCTACGCCGAGAAGCAGGGCCAGTGGAACGCCGCCATCGGCCGCCTCGGCGCGGTCCTGGCGGACAACAGCGCCCTCCTGAACACGATCAGCGAGACCTACAAGAAGCACGAGAACACCAGCGCCGGCAACTGGGCGAGCGTCCGCGTCCCCGGCGCCTGACCCGCCGCCGTCCCGCCGTACGACCACCGCGGTGCCCCCGCCCCGCAGCCCGAGGGAGAGAGCGCATGGCCGAGAAGACCGATCTGTCCCACCTCGACGTGGAGGCCCTGGAGAGGTTCCTCAGGGTCGAGGGGCAGGGCATCCCGATGTTCACCAAGAGGCTGGCCGAAGTGGGGGCCACCGAGTCCAAGGCCGGGTACCTGTCGCTGTACCTGCTCGCCCTGATCATCGACACGCCGACGGCGGACATCGCCTCCGGCGGCCCGGCCCTGGGCAAGCTCCTCGCCGAGATGAAGGCGGAGTCCAGCAAGGAGCTCATGGGCAAGACCCTGACGGCCAACCTGAAGACGACGGCCCAGAGCCTCGGCAACGTCCTGGTGAACCAGAAGATCCTCTTCGAGAACATCAAGAGGGAACTGGAGTTCACCATCAAGGACATGAAGACGGCCAAGGAGAACAGCCTCGAGAACATCGAGGGCCAGAAGATCCTCGACGAGTGGCCGTCGATCCTGAACCCCGCCGCTCCCACGGGCGGCGTCACCCCTCCCAAGTGACCTCCGCCCCACCCCGCCACCCGTCCTCCCCGCACTCCTGAAGGAACCGCCGCCATGCCCGATCCGGCCGGAGACAAGACGACGCGGGCCGAAGTCCTCGCGACCCAGCTGACCGGCTTCCTCGGGCCGACGCGGGAGAAGGTCGCCGGGATCGGCAGCACGGCCGACCAGGGGTCGGCCGACGGGGGCGGGTGGCTGCGGGCGAAGATCGAGCGGGAGTCCTACGCCCCACCCCTCAGCAACACGCTGCCCGACTCGATGAACAGGGTCATCAGGTTCTACGACTGGAACCACGACACCAACAAGGTCAACGGTTTTTTCAAGATCACCCTGTCCCTCCCGTGGAACGAGAACGGGAACGACTTCAGCGACAACGGGTACGCCGGCGCCTTCGACCACGGTTACGAACAGGCCCTGAAACACCTCGTGAGCCAGGGCAGCACGAAGACCTTCACGCACTCGTGCACCGGCATCCCCCAGATCACCGAGGAGGACGCGGTCGACCTGGGCTCCCTGCTCCCCTCCATGAAGGCGTTCGACGAGGCCCTGACGTTCTTCACCGACTACGGCACGGAGCTGGACAAGTGGGTGAAGGACCTCGGGGGTGAGGACGCCGCCTGGCAGGGCTCGGCCGCCGACGTGTTCCGCACGCTCGTCACCGGCGTGCGCCACGGCTACAAGGACCTCCAGGAGAGGCTCACCCCCTTCGGCACCCCGCCGGGCCCCCTCCCGTTCGACACGACCCAGTACAAGGCGACCTCCACCATCGGGCAGGAGATCCTCCGGTGCGCGGGGGACATCCACAAGGCGGCCTCGGCCTTCGCGGACGCCTGGAGCAACTGGCTGAAGGCAACTCCGGAGGGCGCACCGGCCGATACACCGGTGAGGACGTACATCCCCACCTACTACCTCAACCTCGAGGTGGACAAGGCCGTCCACTACCTCAACGAGAACAACATCGGCAAGGTGAAGCTCGGCGAGAGGGGGGGATACTCGCTCCTGCCGGGGTTCAGCATCTACCACCCCCTGTACGGCGACCTCACCCAGCAGGAGGCGTGGCGCAACGTCGCCCGGCAGGCGTACAAGGCGTGGCTCGCCAACGTCGAGGCGAAGCTGGACACGGCCGCCACCACCCAGGCGCGGATCGTCAACGACGCCCTCCGGAGCGTGCAGGCGACCACCTTCACCTTCAACCCCGGCTTCGCCGACCTGAAGGCGAAGTTCGTCGAGGAGGCGACGAAGCAGAAGCAGAAGGAGCTGGAGGACAAGCAGAAGGAGCTGGAGGAGAAGACCGGCAAGGACGGCCCCGGCAAGGACGACCTCGGCGGGGACAAGCCGCCGACCCTGGGCCCCAACGACCTCGGCGGCGGCCTCGGCGGCGACAAGGACGGGAACGGCACGGGCGACACGGGCGGACAGAAGCCCCCGGGCCTCGACACCGGCGTCAAGCCCCCGCCCCTCCTGAACCCCAACGACCTCACGGGCGGCAACGGGGGCCTCGGCAACGGTGGCTTCGGCAGCGGCAACACCGTGCGCACCCCGGACGGTTCCACCATCGTCCGCAACCCCGACGGCTCGTACACCACGACCCACCCCGACGGGCGCAAGGAGACCACTCCCCCCGGCATGCTGCCGCCCCTGCTCCAGCCGAACCCGGCCGGCCCCGGCCTCGGTACCGGCACGGGAGCTCCCGCCGCGCTGCGGACCGTCAAGGGCCCGGACGGCTCCACCACCTCGTACAACCAGGACGGCTCCCGCACCACCACCCACAAGGACGGGACCACCACCACCGTGGGCCGCGACGGCACGATCACCACGGTCAACCCGGACGGCTCCACCACGGTGCTGCGCAAGGACGGCAGCCAGACGATCACCTACCAGGACGGCACGAAGACCACGTTCCGTCCGGACGGCGGCAGCGTCACGCAGTACAAGGACGGCACGGTCCAGAGCCGCGCCGCCGACGGCACCCTCACCACGACCGACCCCGAGGGGAACAAGAAGGTCACCCGCCCGGAGCCGGGGCAGAGCGTCCAGAACCCCGACCGCTCGACCACGACCTTCGGCAAGGACGGCTCCACGACGACGGTCCACGCCAACGGGACCAGGACGACGGTGAGCCCCAACGGGACGATCACCACGATCGACCCCGACGGCACCAAGACCGTCTCCCACCTGGGCAAGAACGGCTCGACGATCGAGTACGCCGACGGTTCGGTGGCCACGGTGGACAAGGACGGCACCGTCATCACCACGTACAAGGACGGCTCCTCCACCCGGCTCGCCGCCGACGGCACGTACACCACCACGGAGCCCGACGGGCAGAAGAAGACCGAGCACCTGAACCCGCTCGGCGGGAACGCGGGCGCCGAGACCAAGCACAACCCGGACGGCTCCACCACCACCCGCTACCCGGACGGCACCGTCGACCACGCCCTCAAGGACGGCGGCCACAAGATCACCTATCCGGACGGGCGGACGGTCACCACGGACGCCGACGGACGCACGGTCTCCGTGACCGGCGGGCCGGGCGGCTTCCGCACCTCCGGCACCGGCGGCTTCGGCGCGAACACGGGCTACTACGACTTCCTCGACGGAAAGAACAAGCTTTCCGTCCCACCGCCCGGCAGCGGCAGCGGCGGCGGCAGCAGCGGGTACGGCGGTTCCGGCCGGATGCCGCTGCTGTCCGCCAACCCCCTGGGTCCGGGCGTCGGTTTCCCCACCTCCCCCTCCGGCCTCGCCGCCGCCACCGCCGCCGAACGCCTCCGGACCACGACCGCCGGCGAGGTGACGGCCGGCCGCGCCCGCGCCGCCCAGCTCGCCGCCGAGGAGGCCGTCGCGATGCGCCGCCCGGCGACCACGTCCGGCGGCATGCCGATGATGCCCCCCATGGGCGGCATGGGAGGCGCGGGCGGCGGCCAGGGCACCCAGAGCGACGAACGCGAACGCTCCACCTGGATCAGCGAGGACGAGGACGTCTGGGGCACCGACGAGGGCGGGGTCGCGGGAGTGATCGGCCGGTGAACGGCCCCTCGGGACACACCCCGGCGACGCGCGAACGAGGAAGAGGTACAGGACGATGAGCAACCCCCTGGAAGAACGGCTCGCGGAGGCCCTGGCGGAGTTCGAGGAGACCCGGGCCCGCCTGGACGAGGCCGCGGCCGAGGCGGCCCGCATCTCCGTGACGGTCACCTCCAAGGACCGCACCGTGGAGGCGACCGTGGGAGCGCAGGGCGAGCTGACCGGCCTGCGCTTCCCCACCTCCCGCTACCGCACGATGGCCCCCGCCGAACTGGCGAACGTGCTGATGGCCACCATCGCCTCCGCCCGCTCCCAGGCCGCCTCCCGGCTCCTCGACGTGTACCGCCCCTTCGGCCCCGTCCCCGGGCTGAACCCGGACGCCGAGGGCGGCTTCGCGCCCGTGGAGTGGGACGAACTGCTCGCCCCGCTGCGGCTCGACCCCGAACTGGTGGTGCCCTCCTCGCGGTCCACCGCCACCTCCGGCGGCGCCCTGCTCGACGAACTGGTGGACGACGAGGACAGCACCGGGGCCGCGGGGGAGGAGACGGCGCGATGAGCGAACTGAACGTCGACAGCGGCGGCCTCGACAAGGGCGGCGAAGCCGTCAAGAACGTGGGCGAGGAGCTGAAGGTCGCCCGCGACGAGTACATGGACAAGATCACCAGCTACCGGGGCTGCTGGGGCACGGGCGAGTTCGGCGAGGCCTTCGCCAAGAAGTACTACCAGGGGCTCGGCTTCGTCGTGGAGGGGAGCGAAGCGCTGGTCGAGGCGCTCAAGGCCAGCGGACAGAGCCTCGGCGACGCCTCCGACCGCTTCAAGAAGACCCAGGACGGCATCAACGAGAACCTCAACACCCAGACGAAGAAGCGCTGACCCGCCATGTCCCTGCATTTCCCGCCCGAGTGCGCCTGGCTGTTCGCGGCCCTGACCGGTGAGGTCCCGCCGGACGGCGACGAGGACAAGCTGTTCGCCCTCGCCGAGGCGCACAAGGGGCTGCACGGGAAGCTCAACGGGGACATCCAGCGGCAGGTCGCCGAGGCCCTCGGCTACACGCGGAAGAACTTCGACGGCACCGCCGCCGAGATGTACCAGGAGGCGATGAAGTCCTTCCTCGGCGGCCAGAAGGGGCTCGACTACTTCAACGCGGTCACGGACCAGGCGGACCTGATCGCCACGTTCACCCGCAAGAGCGCCACCCAGCTCCAGTACACCAAGTACATGATCATCGCCCAGCTGGTGGAGCTGCTGGTCGAGGCGGCCGTGGCGGCGGCGCTCTCCTTCTTCTTCGGCGCCTCCATCGCCGCGTACCTCCAGAAGCAGGCGATCGTCCGGCTGATCATCCGCACCCGGCTGGGCCGGCTGCTGGTCGCCCTGCTCATGCACGAGATCATCAACGTCGGCATGGGCGTCGTCATGGACGGCCTCTCCCAGTGGATCCAGCTCAACCAGGGCACCCGCGACGAGTGGGACCACGACCTCACCAAGGCGGCGGCGCTCTCCGGCGCCGTCCAGGGCCTGCTGGCGGGCCCCTTCCAGGCGCTGGGCAAGATCTTCAACAAGGGTCTCGCGAAGCTGTTCGGCGACGACGCGGGCGGCCTGATCGGCAAGAAGCTGGACAACGTGCCGCCGCCGAAGAACAAGCTCGGCGGCGACCTGCCGCCCCCGCCGAAGAAGACCGCCGGAGACCTCGGCCCCACCCCGCCGCCCAAGGGCACGGTGGGCGACGACATCGCCCCCCCGCCGGTCAAGGGCAAGGGCGACGACGTCGGCCCCACGCCCCCGCCGAAGGGCACGGGCGGCGACGGCGCCGGACCCACCCCGCCGCCCAAGGGCAAGGGCACGGGCGCGGGCGACGGCGCGGGCCCCACCCCGCCGCCGAAGGGCAAGGGCGACGACGTCGGCCCCACCCCTCCCCCGAAGGGCAAGGGCGACGCCGGCCCCACGCCGCCGCCGAAGCCGACCTTCGGCCAGGACGTCACCGACACCTTCCGCAAGAACCTCCCCGGAGTGGCGGGCCCGAACCCGGAGAAGTTCGCACGCGACTTCGTCAAGGAGATGGGCGACGCCTTCGAGAACCACCTCGGCAAGGGGACCCGCGAGGTGGGCGAGAAGTGGGCCGAGACCCTGCTCTCGAAGACCGGCCGGCCGGACCTGCCCAACGCGCTGGACAACGTCCTGAAGCCCCTCGGCGACACCGTGCTCGACAAGAACATGCGGGACGTCCTGACGAACGGCACCGCCGACGCGATGGGCTCCAGCATCTTCAGGTCGTTGCGCGAACAAGGCGTGACGGGACTCTTCGAAGGCGCCCACGCGGCCGTCTCGGAGGGCATGTACAACCTGCTCTTCTCGGACGACCACACCTTCAAGACCTCCGGCCTGACCTTCGGCTCCGGCATCGTCGAGGGCCGCCTGGGCCACCTCCTGGAGACCGGCGGCGAGAAGCTGGGCCTCGGGATGCGGGACTCCCTCGGCATGAAGACCCCGGACTTCGGGACCCCCGGCGACGCGTCGGGCTCCGGGGCGGGCCCCGTGGCGGACGCGTCGACAGACGCCTCGACCGACGCGAAGCCGGAGACGGTCTCCTCCGGGGACCTCCAGAACCTCGACGTCACCGACGACGACGTCCAGGACCTGGACGTCACCGACGAGGACGACATCGAGGTACTGGACGTCACCGACGAGGACGAGGACGAGGACCTCCAGTACCTCGACGTCGGCGACGGGACCCCCCAGGGCGGGCAGCAGCACCAGCCCGGGGCCGCTCCGGTCGCCACGACCTCGACGGCGCCGGTGTCCTCGGCCTCGCCGGCCGCGTCCGGCCCGCAGAACACCGCGTCGTCCACCACGCAGAACACCCAGAGCACGCAGAGCACGCAGAGCACGCAGAGCACGCAGAGCACGCAGAACACGTCCGGGAACCAGAACCAGGCGTCCTCCGGCCAGCGTTCGGAGGCGTCCCCGACCAGGACGGACGCCAAGGGCGCGAACGGCGAGAACGCCTCCACCGCCCCCGTGCAGCCGTCGGGCCTCTCCACCGAGACCACCGCGACCACCGAGATCACGGAGAACACCGAGTCCCGCGAGAACGCGGCGGATACGGAAGAGAAGAAGAAGGAAGGGGCGGAGGAGGAGACCGAGGCGAAGCCGTCCACGGTCCAGGTTCCGGCCACCTCGTCGTCCACGACCGAGTTCTTCGTCGAGGGCACCCTGCCCCCCTCGTACGACGAGCCGGCGTTCCCGACGTCGCAGACGAGCCCGGACGACGAGATAGAGATGGTCGCCCTGTCGTCCCGCCCGGAGGGGAACAACACCCAGACGGTTGTGGCGTCCTCCCCGGAGGCCACCGCCCCCATCGCCGTCCAGTCGAACGCCCCGGCTGTCGCTCCCCCCTTGACGACCGAGTCCACGGATCTCCAGGGGGACCTCCAGGAAGCTCTCCAGGAAGAGGGGGTCGCGCCCCAGGTGGTCGCGCCCCCGCCCCCGCCCCCTGTGTCTCCGCGGCCCGCACCCCCTACGGGCGGACCTCGGACAACCGGGAACCAGACGCCGGGGAACCAGACACCCGGGAATCAGACGCCCGAACCCCTGGCGAACGAGACCCAGGACTCCCTGACGTCCGAAGAGCCGAACCGGAGCAATCCGGCTGACATCCCCCTTCCTCCCCCCTCGGCCACCGAGTCCACGGACCTCCAGGAGAGGCCCACGTCCCGAACGGCCCCCCACCCGACGGAGGGGGAGCAGGCGCCGGGGTCTCCCGTGCCCGTGCTCCAGACGGTCGGGTCGCCGGTTCCCGAAACCTTGACGGTCGAGACCTCGGAGACCGGGGACCGGACGGTCGACGTCCCGTCGGCCACGTCCCGGACGCCCGACTCCTCGGAGGGCGAGGTCCAGGAGTCCGAGAGCGGGGAAGACGAGGTCCAAAACTCCGAGACCCGCACGACCGAGGCCCCGGAGATCGAGACCCAGGAGTCCGAGGTCCAGGACGCCGAGATCCGCACGACCGAGTCTCAGGAGACCGAGAAGCGGGGGGCCGAGTCTCAGGAGACCGAGACCCGGGAAGACGAGGCCCGGGATGTGCCGGGTCCGGTGGTTGTGTCTCCGGTGGCCGGGAACCAGACGCCCGGAAACCAGACGCCCAGGAGCCAGACGCCCGAACCTCTGTCTGCCGAAGACCAGGATTCCCGGGCCGAGGCGATCGAGGAGCAGGAGACCGAGGTCTCTGCGGCCGAAAATCAGACGCCGGGGTCTCCTGCGCCCGTGTCCCAGACGGTCGGATCGCCGCTTCCCGAAACCCCGGCGGTCGAGACCTCGGAGACTGAGGAGTCGGAGCAGGACGGCCAGACCGGCATCCCTCTCGCGACCACCAGGCCCACGGACCTTCAGGAACACTCCGGGGAGGAGTCCACGTCCCTGGAAAACCAGGTCCAGGAGACCGAAGTTCCGATTGTCGTCCCGGCTCCCACCAGCCCCACCACCTCCGTGGGCGGGGCCTCGACGGTCGACCAGGGCGACCAGGGCGACCGGAGCACTCAGGAGAACCAGCCCGCCCCGGACGTCCAGAACAATCAGGTTCCTCAAGTCGAGCAGGTCGAGGAGGCCGGCCAGAACCAGCAGGACGACCAGAACAGCCGGCCCGCCCCGGACGCCCAGAACAACCAGGTTCCCCAAGCCGAACAGGTCGAGGAGACCACCCAGGCCGACAAGGCCGACCAGAACCAGCAGGACGACCAGAACAGCCGGCCCGCCCCGGACGTCCAGAACAACCAGGTTCCCCAAGCCGAACAGGTCGAGGAGACCACCCAGGCCGACAAGGCCGACCAGAACCAGCAGGACGACCAGAACCACCAGCCCGCCCAGAACAATCAGAACGACCAAGACGACCAAGACGACCAAGACGACCAAGACGACCAAGACGACCAGGAGGACCAGGACGACCAGACCTCCCAGGTCGCCCAGGTCACCCAGGCCGTCCAGCCCCCTCCGCCCCCCTCCCGCCACGTCCTCGCCTTCGGCCAGGACGGTCACAGGGGAGTCGGCGGCGTGCAGCTCTCCCCGATCGCGGACGACGTCGTCTCGTCCCTCCGGGACGGCGTCCTGGACTCCCTCGGCGTGCCGCCGGAGCGCCGGGCCGCGATTCAGGAGCAGTTGCGGACGGTGATCACCTCGCAGACGCTCATCGACAACCGGCACATGCTGATGAGCCGGGACGGCCACCGGATGACGGTGGACGACGACGGCACCGAGCTGTCGTTCCACCTGAAGGTGAACCTCTCCGGCCCCCGCCCGTCCGTGCTGGCCGGCGTCACCGGCGCCCTGCCGACCCACAACAACGAGCAGCGCCAGACGGCGGCCTCCTCCCAGACCCGGCAGACGGGTACGACCCTCTACCGGGGGTTCTCGATCCCGACCCTCTCGCTCACGATCCCGACCAGCGAGCCGTCGGCCTTCGTCACCGGTTACCCCGTCGGGGGCTCCCTGAGCTTCACCCACTGGCAGCTGGCGACGAGCAGCACCCGGACGGTGAGCGTCAACAGTACGAGCCTGCACCGGAGTTCCGAGCCTTCGCATCCGTACGACTACGACGCCACCGTGCAGCTGAAGGGGCCGCACGACACCACGTGGACCCGGCCGGAGGGTCTGTCCCCGTTCACGGTCACGGCCTGGTTCCCCGAGCACCTCAAGACGGACCGGGACGCCGCCGAGGAGATCACGGTCTTCTGGGACGGCGACGAGGCGCTGAACCGGCACCTCGACGCCACTCCGGTCTGGGCGCTGGACTCGCTCTCCGACCCGGGCCGGCTGCTGCGTGCGGCGAAGGAGCAGTTCGCCCCTCAACTGGCCGGTCTCTCCCCGGATTCGCTGCGGGAGGTCGAGCAGTTCTTCGGGATCGAGCACCAGCTCGGTGCCCTCCCCCTCCAGCGCCGGAAGGACACCGGCGGCACCAGGACCGCCGGCACCCTCTCCCCGGTCCTGGTGGACAAGAACGGCGCGGCCGTCGGCATGTTCCGGATCGTCGCCGATGTCACGCACCAGCCCGACACCCCGGACTCCCGGCGGGAGCCGGGGGTGTGGGTGCCCGACCGCTACAGCTTCGAGCGGTACGTGGAGCGCCAGGTCAAACAGGACACCCTGCGCAAGATCACCTCCGGTTTCAGCGTCGAGGGCTTCGGAGGCGTCGGCCTGCACCAGGACGCCTCTCCGGTGAACAAGGCGTACCGGGACTTCGGGGTCGGCGGTCAGATCCTCGGCAAGGCGAACCTCGGCTGGCAGAAGGACAACTCCCTCGGTACGGGAACGACGCACAGCACCAACCGCAACATGCGGGCGTCCGCGGCCAACGTCCTGTTCCCGGCCCTGGTCTCCTACCGCGTGGAGTTCATCTCCGCCACGGGCACCGTGACCGAGGCGCCCGCTCCCGTCACCGTGGAGGCCCGGATGCGGGCCCTGGGCCAGGCCCCGCCCCCCGCTCCCGTCCGCCCCCCGCTGCCGGACTCCTCGTCCACGGCGGTCGCGTCGGGTTCCTCCCCGAGCACTCCGCCGTCCCCGCCGCGGAGCTCCTACCCGGACGATCCCGTCGCCGCCCTGCCGGAGAACCTCGCCAACCTCCGGGGCGTGGGCCTCTCCGTCACCCCGCTGCACCTGAGCGGCACGGGCCTGACGACGGCGCTGGACCAGGCGCGCGGCTGGCTGCGGGACAACGGTTTCCTGCCCAGGTCGGGGATCACGACGGCGGAGAACACCCGGAGCCGGCTGGACAACCTCCGCAGCTTCGACCTGCTCACCGGCGAGGCGGCCCTGCTGGCCTCCGTCGACGAGCTGACGGACGGCGGGCTGCGGCTGCCCTTCACCACGGTCAGCCCCGACGGCCGGGTCCGCCAGGTCGAGGTCGTCCTGCGTCTGGAACGCGACGAGTCCGCCCCCGTCGTCCACCGGACCACCCTCGCGAACGTGTTCGTCTCGAACTCGGGCGGCCTGACGGACACCAGCAACAACCAGCAGTCGAGCACGCTGTCCTGGAACCTCGGCATCGGCGGCGACGTGTCCCAGCAGGACGTCCTGCCCAACCTCGCCGCCGGCTTCAAGGCGGGTCCCCAGACGGTCTGGTCCAACGCTCCCACCACCTCGTTCGGCCATTCCCAGTCCGTCCGTCCCGTCACCTCCGAAGCGAGCGAGGCCCGCGTGGAGGTGTTCCGGTTCCCCGCCCGTCTGCGGATGGAGATCCTGGAGAACGGGAACACCCTGCTCGCGTCCGCTCCCCCGTCCCTCTTCGTGCCCGCCCCGGTCCCCGTGCCCACGGCCCCGTCCTCGCTCACGCCCGCCCCCGGCCCGGTCTCCACGACCGTGCGGGTGTCCCCGGCCGACGCCGATCCCACCTCCGTGGTCCTCGACCTCGCCGTGCCGCCGAGCCGGTACACGCCGGGCGGGACCCTCCGCCCCGAACACCGGGACGAGACGGTGGTGCTGCCGGACGGCTCCCAGGTCGACGTGCTCCTCGGCAGCGACGCCCTCCAGCAGGCACTGACGGAGGCCCTGCGCCACCGGCCCACCGACGATCCCGCCCACCTGGGCACCGGCACCCGGCTGTCTCCCGCGCACCAGCAGGGCGCGGGGCTCCCGCTGCACACCGGGGACGTGAACCGGCCCGCCCCCTCCTCGGCCCTCCGGCGGCTCGCGGAGTTCGCCGAGGCCACGAAGCGGATGCTGGGCCTGTCCTCCACCACCCCCACCACCGCCCCGGCCTCCGGGGACACCGTCCCGCCCCGCCCCGTCTCCGGCTACGAGGGCTCCCTGAACCACCAGGTCAGCCCGTCCGCGCTGCTCGCCAGGGCCCACCAGATGAGCAAGGGCGTGTACGTGATCGACGGCCTCTTCGCCCCCGGCCTCCTCGGGGACGAGGAGGTGGCCGTCGAAGTGCGCATGGTGCTCAAGAACCCGGTCGACCTGGGGCCCGTCAGCCAGTTCGGCGAGACGGACCTCTCGATCGGCCAGGGCGGCACCAAGCAGACGAGCCGGACGCGTTTCGCCTGGGAGGTGAGCGGAGAGGGCGGCTACAAGTTCGGGACCACACGGCCGGAGGCCGGCGTGCCGGCGCCCTCCAACCCCGTCACCGGAACCCTGTCGGGGAAGGGCGCCTACGGCCGGGGGACGGCCCGCACGACCACGGAGTCCTCCTCCCTCCAGGTCGTGCGCGTCGCGGCCGAGAACAGCACCCAGCGGCGGATCCGCGCGGACGTGGAGTACCAGGTGACCGTCCTGCGGGGGACGAGCACGCTCAACGTCTCCCACGGGGTCTCGACCACGCGGACCCCTCCGGTCGTCGTCCCCGGAGGGATCGAGTTCGTCGCCTCCAAGGAGCAGATACAGCGCGACGGCGGGGTGCTGAAGGACTTCCTCCCCGCCGACGAGCGGACCGTCCCGCCCGGGACGGGCATCCCCCTGCCCGTCCGCTTCCTCCAGTACGGAGCGCTCGGCACGGACGCCGTCCTCTCGGTGGTCCCGCTCGGCCGCGACTCGTCGCCGCAGGACGCGCCGCAGGACGCGCAGGCGACCGCGCCCCAGGCCCAGGACGAGGGGACCCCGCACGTCCCGGCGAACGGCCGGGTGGAGGCCCCGTACCACCTGCTGCGCGACCATCTGACCGCCCTGGTGAACGAGCACGCCCCCGGCGCCCTCGTCCCCGGCGACCACCGGTACGTCCCCGGCCTGCGGACCATGATCGCCGAGTACGCGTCGACCGCCGCCCTCGCCGAGCTCGTCGGCCGGGGGAAGAACCAGGACGGCACCCCGTCCTCGCTGCCCCCGCTCGGCTTCCCGTACAAGAGCGTGTTCGGGACCACCACGCTGTCCCTGACCGTCACCACCGAGCCGGCCATGAGCCATCGGGAACTGTCCGCCCTGCGCGGCCGTTCCGCGCCGTCCGGCGCGGAGCTGGAGTACTACTCGCAGCACCGTCCGCTCGACACCGGCACGAGCACCGCGCGCACCACGAAGTGGTCGGCCGGGGTGTCCGGAAGCGTCTCCTTCCCGCTCGCGGGCGTCCCCGTGAAGGCAGCGGCGACCCCGGGGCTCGGGGTCTCCCAGGCCACGACCGTGGCCAACGCGACGGTCGCCGAGAACCGTGCCTGGGGACGCACGAACGGCGGCACCGAGTTCGACCTGCGCTACCGGTTCACCGCCGTCCTCGACGTCCCCGCGTACGTGACGGGCAGGCCCGTCAGGCATTCCTCCCCCCCGGTCGAGGCCAGGGTCACCCTGCGCCTCGGCGGCGACCAGGGTCTCGGCCCCGCTTCCCTGGACACGGCCCACGACCTTCCCCCGGAGGTCCACTCGCCGGAGAGCCTCCCCCCGGGGGTCAGGGAGCGCCTGGAGCGCCATCCGAAGCTGCGGCTCCAGGAGGCCGTCACGGTCACCGCCGTCACGAACATCGAGCAGCTGAAGGAGGCGATCACCCAGGTCGCGCCCGGCCTGATCGACGCGAAGCGGCCCGGCGCCACCGCCCACGAGGCCGTCGCGGTCCTGTTCACGGATGTGCTCCGCAAGAACGTCTCGACCCTCGGGCCGACCGGCGCCGCCGCCGCGTTCGGCGGGTTTCCGGGCAAGGGGCGGGTCGGCCTCGACCTCCGGATGAGCAACCCCCGCCTGCTCGACCGGACCATGGGCGTGACCGGCGACCACACGCGCGTCACCGGTACGACGTCCGCGACCTCCTCGGCCACCACCCGCACCTACTCGTCCCCCCTCTCCGTCACCGGACAGCACAAGTTCACGACCCCGCTGGCGCCACCGCGGAACGAGATGAGCCTCGGCATCGGCGCGACGGTGCCGACGCTGCACCACCAGACGATCCCCGGGGGCCAGGGCGGCGGCGTCGGGACGACCGCCCGCCTCTGGACGAAGATCGGCTCGGCCGGGCGGCAGGACGCCCGGAGCGGCATGAAGACCCACGAGGTCGTGGTGGACACGCTCACCACCGTGACCGGCACCAAGGGCGACACGCGGCAGGTGACCGGTACGGCGGTCATCCGCGTCCCGGAGCAGGTGCTCCTCGGCCTCGGGGTCCTGCCGGACGCGGACCGCGGGAACGGCGTCTGGGACCTGTCCGCCGGTACGCGCGAGGCGCGCGGGACGGACCCCGTGACCCACGCGCCCCGGGTGGACGACCTCATCAGGACGTGGCTCCAGGACACGCGGCAGGACACCCCGCCGCCGGAGCTCCAGATGTGGCTGAACCTCGACGCGGCCGTGGACCGGAACGCCGCGCGGACGAACGCGGAGGAGCGGGCCAGGGGGTTCGCCGCCGACCACCGGCGGACCGTGCACCTGGTCTTCCAGGACGAGAACGGCACGTACCTGACGACGTACGGCCCGGACGGCGCCGAGGTGACCAGGCAGGCCCCGCCGACGACGGCCGGCTCGACGGCCCCGGCCAACGTGTCGGCTCCGTCGGCCCCGGCCAACGCGTCGGCTCCGTCGGCCCCGGCCAACACGTCGGCCTCGTCGGCTTCGGCGGCCCCGGCCAACCTGTCGACCTCGGCGGCCCCGGTCCCGGACACCCGGACGACCGATACCGACACCACCACCGAGCAGTCCCCTCCCCGCGAGAAGGGCCGGCTGGTGGAGAAGCCGGTCCGTCCCGACGAGCTGACCTCCTTCCGCGGCGCGAAGAACACCGTGGTGCACACCGAACGCTTCGACCCCAAGAGGGGCCAGGAGAACCGGCCCGCCGGCCGGCTCAACGGCTCGTGGACCCTCATCCGCAACAGCGTGCGCCGCGAACAGCTCGCCGACGGACGGACGGTGCGGCACTTCTTCGTCACCCTGCCCTTCAAGCTCGCCGACGGGCTCACCACCGGGGACCTCGCCCAGCACCGGGACCGGATGCAGAAGACCCTCGACCAGCACGTCAACCGCGGTTACCGGCTGCCGGGCTCGGGCGACCAGCTGTACGTCACCGCCGAGTTCGTGCACGCGCCCGACCACAGCGAGGCCGTCACCCTCTCCCGTACGGACGCGCCGGCCCGTGCCGACCAGCTCCACTGGGACGTCAACGACAGCGACGCCACGATCACCCACGAGCTCCTGCACTACCTGGGCCTCGCCGACGAGTACGTCGACACCGACGCCGACAGGGACGACCGCCACCTCTTCCGGCGGGACGAACGGGCGAGCGGCGTACGGACCGAGGGCCTGATGGTCCGTCCCCGCGAGGAGACCCTGCGCGAGCTCCCCCAGGACTACCTGCGGACCATCGAGACCGTCAGCGACAACGCGGTCATCCCCCTCCACACCGCCCCCGCCACCGTGCCCGCGGACCGGGAGGACCTCGGCCCCGGCCGCGACGAAGGGTTCGAGGGACAGAGCAGCCGGGCCCCGGGGAGCGCGATGGATTCGCTCTCCTTCACGAACTCCGCCTTCGAGAAGTTCGTCGAGGGGAGCACGCGGGGTCCCTCACTCCTGACGCCCGATGAATACCGGCAGAGGGTGAAGGACAGTCACGAGGGGAAGCGTGAGATCTCCTACGTCGTGAACGCGATCGTGAGCAAGGAAACGTTCATGGGGGAGGGTAATCTCGAAAAATTCGTCGAATGGGTCACCAATGGCCTCTCCGAGGACATGCGCGGTCGGGTCGCGATCGTCGTCGGAGTGAACAGCAGCGGTTACATCGGCGGCTTCAAGTCGAAAAAGGCGAAGGAGGCCGAAGAGAAGGAGTTCGTCGAAAGGCTCGAAAGGGCAGGCATCGAGGTTCCCGTCGCCGCAGTCGCCACGCCGATGCCCAGGTGGGGAAAGGAATCTTTCCCGTACGGCCGGGCCCGCAACCTCACCATGACGAGCGAGGCCACCTTCAGGGCGATCGACGCCCTGGTCATGAAGGAGTACCACCCCTACGTGGCCTTCATGGACTTCGACGCCTACAAGCACACCACCCCCGACGGCCCGCACATCTTCGACCACTTCTCCAGGGAGCTCAGTTTCGACGAGACCTCTCCCGGTAAAGCCTCGAAACCTCTCCTTGCCCCTCTGCGCCCCCTGATGATGTCCGGAGGGTACAGGGCGCCGCATTCCGGGGAGTCCGATCTCTATCAAAAGCTGATCGAAGAGACGAAGGGGAGGTGGCCCAAGGAGAAGGAAGAGGTGGAGAAGAAGGCGAATAAGAAGAAGAAGGAGGGCGATCCCCTCCTGGCCCTGGGAGATTTTCCGTCGGAAATCGAACTCGACACCCTGATGGAAAGGTTCGTCCAGAAGGTCGAGAACGACATGCGCACGCGGGACAGAATGGCGTCCCAGTTCCCCCTCCTGCCTTACTCGCCCGAACCGAACCTCTTCGTGGACGCTCTGGCCGTCATGGTGGACGGGGGTGCCCAGGGGAACCCCCCTGCGGTCCGTTTCAGTGAGTCCAACGCGGAGTTCGAGGGTCTGGCCGAGAACCTCGCCAAGTTCGCGGCCTGGGAGATCGGGCAGAGCTACACGAACGACTCCACCCCGGAGTCCTCCGACGCCGCTGCGGTGACCCCTCTTCCCGCCGCGCGGGGAACCGCCTTCTTCACCTCGTTCCGGACCACCACCCAGACCGACCTCTCCCGCCTGTTCGTCGACATGGTCGTGTCCTGGAAGGTGAAGTCCCTGGAGGTCGGCGGCGACCTGAACGAAACGCAGTGGGGGAAGATCCAGGTGGCCCAGAGCCACACCTCCCCGGTTCCCTACCTGAAGCTCTTCCACGAGGGCGACTTCCACGCCAGGGGGACGAACCAGAAGAAGCTCGCGGACCTCCAGGACAGCGGGGACGCGCTCCGCCTGAACTTCTCCGCCGACGACCCGTGGACGAACTTCCCGGGGCAGGACGCCGAGGCCGCCGGCAGGGCGAGGGAGGTCCTCGAGGAATTCGCGGGCAAGAACCTCATGACGAAGGTCTCCCGCACGCGCACCGACGAAAACGGCACCGGCCTCCCGAACGACCCGGCCAGCAAGGTGCGCCACGCGATCAACCTGCTGTACTCCTCCGACGAGGGGTACATCCAGCGCAGTTTCCACGAGGTGGCCGCCACCTACCTCGCCGGCGACGGCATCGCGGAGACCCCGCCCCCGGACCTGGACAGCGCCGTGGCCCCCACCGGCCCCGTACCCGACCCCCCTCCCTTCCAACGGCGGCTGAGGGCCCCCTACGGTTCCTTCTTCGCCGCGCTCACCGAGGCGTTCCTCCCGGACGGCCAGCCGTACGCGCCGGCGGACCTGCCTTCCCCGCAGGCCCCGCCCTCCTCGGAGGAGGACCTGCGGGGGCACGCCGGCCTCCAGAGCCTCAGGACCGCCCCCGAGGTACGGAGCATGCTCACCACCCTCTACGAGAACCACCGCACGACCGACAGCGCCCGGCAGCTCCTCGCGAGAGCGGCGGCAGCGGGTCTGCACGTGGACGACCTCACGGCCCGGATCTTCACCGGACGCCTCCACCCGATGGAGCACCCGCTCGACCACTACCGCTTCCCGGACACGGGCGACGGGACCTCCTCGGCGAGCAGGCCCCCCGTCTTCTCCCTCGACGCGTCCGCGACCTTCCTCCTGGAGCTCTACGCCCACGCGCTCGGGCGTCCCCTGGAGGTCACCGCCCCCGACGGGACGACCCGCGGCTTCGGCCCCGAGAGCGACCTCCCGCCGATCCGGGTGACCTGGCAGGACGGCGTGGGCTGGCGCGCGGTACGGCCGGCGGACCAGCGGGAAAGTCCGGAGGACCCCGGGGAACCGCAGGGGTCCGGGAAGGAGCCGGGTTCCCCGTCGGGCATTTCCCCCCTCGCCCAGAGCGCCTTCGACAAGCTCACCGGCAGCTCCTCGTGACCGCCCTCCGCACGGGCGAGGCGCCCATGATCGAATCGGAGCGACCGGACAGGGGAGGGCGCATGCGACAGGGTGACGGCGAACGGGCGGGAAGAACCCCGGAGGGCGGGCCCGGAGGACTGCTGCGGAGACTCACCCGCCGCCGGAACGCCCCCGCGCCGGCCGTCGCGGAACCCGCCGCGCCCGGCCCCGGGACGGCCCCGGCCGGGGCTTCGGCCGGGACTTCCGGAGGAACGGAACCGGAGGCGCCGCACACCGTGCGGGACGACTTCCCCCACCGCTACCTCCTGCGCTCGTCGGCCGCCCCCGACTCGCCGGTCCGCGCCCTCGTGCGCGCGCTGCCCGCCGACCCCCGGCGGCCCGCCGTCGTGGTCGACGTCCCCCAGGCGGCCGCCGGGAACCTCGGCGGGGAACTCGGCGCGCTGCTCGCCCGGCTGCGCGACGAGGAGCCGCTGTCGATCCGTCTCGTCCTGTCCGGCGCCGCCGCCCCGGCGGGCGAGGACGGACCGCTGGCCCAGCGCCTCGCCGACGCCTGGAACGTGACCCTGGAGGCGCCGGACGCGCCCGCCGTCCTCGCCCCCGGCGGTCTGCTCCACGTCACCGAGCCCGCCACGCCCGGCGGCGGCTGGTGGCGCTTCGCCCCGGGGGAGGCCCCGGAGCCCCTGGGCGTCCGGCTGCCCGCACCGCGCTGGCAGCGCGCCCTGGCCCGGGTGCCGCTGGGGCCGGTCGGCGGGAGCGTCGTCCGCGCCGTGCCCGCCGGCCTCGTCCTCGCCCCGGCGGACTCCGCCCCGCCCCGCCCCGACGAACCGGCCTACGCCGTCGCCGTCCACCCCGACCGCCCCGCCGTCCTGCTGGGCGCGTCGCGCGCCGAGCCGGTCGCGGCCGAGGACCTGGCCACGCTCCTGGCCTCCCTGCCGTCCGAGGTGCGCCGCGCCCTGCGGCTGGTGCCGGTGGACGGACGCGACGCGACCGCGCTGGCCGAGGAGGTGTGCGACATCCTCGGTACGGAGCTGGAGGTGACCCTGGGCCCTCCGCTCGCCGCCGAACCGACCGAACCATCCGAACCGACCGAACCATCCGAACCGACCGAACCGTCCGAGGGCGGCGGGGCCGGGGGCCGGGACGGGGCCGGCGCGCCCGGGGAAACCGTCCGGCTGGTCTCCGCCGAAGGCGCGTTCGCCTGGCCCGCGCCCCTCGCCGCCCTCCTCTGCTTCCCCCTCGCCCCCGACGGCTCCCGCCCCGCGCCCCGCCCCACCGCCTGGACGTTCCCGGAATCGGCGGGAGTCCCGGAGCCGGAACCCGCGACCCTGCGGATGCCCTCCGGGGCCCGTGCGGTGGCCGTCCGCTCCGGCTTCTGGATCGGCCCCACGGGCGAACCGCCCGCCGGGGTCCGGGACCGGGCGGCCGAACCGCGCGCCCTGCGGGTGGAGATCGCACCGGAGTGCCTGGCCGGAGAGGCCGTCCGCGCGGCGACCCTGCGCGACCTGTCGGCGCTCGTCGCCGCCCTCGACCCGGCGGCCCGCGCCCACGCCGAACTCGCCGTCTCCGGCGGGACGGAACCGGAGGTGGTCGCCGCCCTGCGCCGCTTCGCGGTCCGTACGGGCCTCTCCCTGGCGGCCGCCCCCCACCCGGAGACGCCCGGAACCCCCGGGGAACCGGCCCCGGCCCCCGCACCCCCGCCACCGGCGACGGAGCCGGACGCGCGCGGGGGTACGGACGCGGGCACGGGCACGGGAGCCGACACGGCACCGGGCACGGAGCCGGAACCGGTGCGGGAACAGGACGCGGAACAGGAAGCAGGACAGGAGCCGGAACCGGACGCGCGGCCGGGCGAAGCACCGGACCCGTCCCCGTCCCCGGCGCCGGACCCCGCCCCGTCGTCCCCGGCCGCCCCCGCCCCGTTCCCCCCGCTCGTCTCCGTGCCCCCCTCGGCGGTCGCGACAGCACCGGCCGCACCGGCCCTCTCCGCACCGACCCCCGAGTCCGCACCCGTATCCGCACCCGTATCCGCAGTGTCCGCCGCGTCCCCCCTGCCCGCGACCCCTCCCTCCCCCTCCCCGTCCGCCGCCGTCCCCGCCTCGGTGAGGCGCACGCGCCGGCTGCGGGAGGAGGCGGCCGGAGAGCCGGACCGGCGGGCGTTCCGGGAGCTGGCGGCGAAGGTCTGGGAGGAGCACAGCGGGCCCGTCGGACAGGCGCTGATCCGGATGCCCGCGCTGCGCGGAGCGGACGAGGACGCGGTGCGGGCGGACCTGATCGCCGTACGCCTGTACCTCTCCTCCGCGCCCGGGGACCCGTTCGGCGCACGCGCCCTCGCCGCCGGTGACGAGGGGCTGCGCCCGTACGCCGGCTGCCTGGCGGCCGGGCTGCGCCGGCTGCCCGCCCTGCGGGGCACCCTGGTGCGGGCCGCAGCGGAAGCCTCCGTACCGGACGACGTGGTTCCGGGGGCCGTCCTCTCGTGCGACGCGCCGCTGGACGCGGTGCACCTGGAGGCGCCGGGCGCACCCCTGCCGTCCCCGGCCCGGGCCCGCTACGTCATACGGCCGACGACCGCCCGGCGCACCTCGGTGCTGTCCCGTGACGGAAGCGGCGTGCAGGCCCTCTTCGCCGCCGGTACGGAGTTCACGGTGCTGGCCCGGCACGAGGCCGACGGCGAACGCCCCGCACGCGTCCTGCTGGCCGAACTCCCGCCGGACCCGGGACGGTTCAGGGCGCCTTCGGCCGAGGTCCTGGAACGCCTCGACGCCGTCGCGGGCCGGCCCGGCCCCACGGGGGCGGTGCCCTGGCCCGACCGGTGCACCGGCCCGTTCCTCCACGTCCCGCCGCCCCGCTGAACGGGCGCCCCGCGCACCTCTTTCCCGTCGAGAAAGGCAGAGCAGCTATGACCAGCAGAGAGTCCACCCCCGCAGGGGAGAGCGCCGGGTCCTCGCCCGTGCCGCGCGCGGCCGCGCTGGCCGTCCTGAGCGAGGAGCCGTCCGCCGGGCTGTTCCCCGCCGCCCCGCGCGCCACGAGCGGCGGCACGGCGGCGGAGACCGCGCCGGCCGCCGTCGCGGCCACGGCCGGGGCGACCGCCACCGCGACGGCCGGAGCCGCGTCGGCCGCCGCGGCCCCGGCTCCGGAGACCGGGACCGCCGCGCGGACGGCGACCGCGCCGGACACCTCCTCCACGGCCGCCGCACCGGCCCCGGCGAGGGCCGGGACGGCGGCCGGCACCACCACCGGGACGAACCCCACGACGGAAACCGCCCCCGCCACGGCCACCTCCGCGACTTCGGCGGCGGCGACGGCCACGGCCGCCGCTCCGAAGACGGCCGCCGCTTCGGCGACGGCCACGGCCACGGCCACGGCCGCCTCCCCTCCCTCCACCGACACGGAGACCGCGCCGCCCCTGGGCCGCCCCAACAAGCCGATGATCGCCGCCGCCGTCCTCGGCGGCCTGGTGCTGATCGGGGTGCCCTTCCTCGTCTCGGGCCCCGACGAGAAGCCGCGTCCGTCGGTCGCGGGCAGCCCGGCGGGCAGCACGATGCACCCCGACGGCACCGGAACCGGCATCGTCCCCAGCGAGCAGCGGCTCGTCGCCCCCGGCCCGACGGCGGGCAAGAACGCCGGCGGGGCGCCGGGCCGGGCCCCGTCCTCCGGCAGGGACGCGAAGGGCCTCGGGCCGGTCGGCGGCATCCACGAGGCAGGCGCCGTCGACGGCCTCCACGAAGTCGGCACGGACCCCACCGGCGCCCCGCGCGCCACCGACGCCCCGCGCACCCCCGGCTCCCCGAAGACAACCGCTCCGAACGCCCCCGGCACCGCGAGGACCACCGCCCCCGCCCCGGCCGGGACGAGCGCCCCGAACCAGCCCGCGCCGATCCGCTCCTCGCCCGCCGCCAAGCCCCCGGTGGCCCCGGCGGCGGTCACGTACAAGCACCTCATCGGCCTGGGCTGCGACACCCCCGGCTTCGCCGTCGGCGACATGTACACCGACGGCGACGAGGGCTGGCGGAAGAGCTGGGGAAGCACCACCTCGTACGGCTGCAGCGGCCTCTACTACAGCATGCCGATGTCGGGCAGCTCGCGGTCCGACGGCATATGGGCGCAGTGGAAGTTCACCACCGGCTCGGTCAGGAAGGGCACCTGCGCGGTGCAGGTGTTCATCCCCAACGTGCGCGACATCTCGTACGTGGGCGGCACTCCCGCCCACTACACGGTGTACCGGTCCTTCACCCAGAGCAAGAGCTACGCCGTCGGCACCTTCGAGATCAACCAGCCCTCGCACCTGGGCGCGTGGGTCTCCGCCGGCCGTTTCCCGGTGACGGACAACAAGATCTCCGTCGTCCTCGACAACCGGGGCAGCGGTGCCGACAACCGCCACGCGGCGGTGGCCCCGGTCCGCGTCGACTGCACGGCCTCCTGACCCGCCCCGCCCCCCCGGGGGGCCCTGGCGGGACCCGGCGGCGCGGCGGGAGTGTAGGAAAGGGCCATGGACAACGACAACGACAACGACATCGAGCAGCGGTTCCGGCGGATCACCGATTTCATCGAGGCGCGGCTGACGCCGCTCTTCGACCCCGCGAACGGCAGCGACCACGGCTTCGGCATGGACGACACCTCCCGGGCGCTGCGGGCCACCCGTTACACCGTGCAGGCCGCGTCGGCCGTCGGCGGCCTCGTGGAGAAGCGGGCGACGGCCCCGGAGCTGCGGCAGGTCGTGGACCAGGCCCTCGAACACAACTGGGACGTGCTGCGGTCCGTCGCCCGCATGTGGGAGGACCACCCCGACTTCCTGAAGGAGTTCAAGGCGCACTCCTGGGACGTGGTCGGGGCGGTCTGACCCCGCACGCGGACCACGGGACCGGGAGGTCCACGGGACCGGGAGGTCTACGGGACCAGGACCACCTTGCCCACCGTGCCCCGGTTCTCCAGGGCGCGGTGGGCCCCCGCCGCGTCCGCGAGGGGGAAGCGGTGGAGCGCCGGGCGGAGGGTGCCGGCGGCCGCGGCGGCGAGGGCGGCGCGTTCGAGGTTCCGGAGGTCGCCGCCCGCCTTCCGGATCATCACCGGGCCGAGGACGGACTCCGAGGTGATGCCGCGCCCGGCCAGCTCCTCCGGCGTGAGGACGAGCGGCCCGCCGTCGTGGAGACCGGCCCCGGACCAGCCGAAGACGAGGTGCTGTCCGCCCCTGCCGAGGAGGTCCACGGCGGCCCGGCCGGTGTCGCCGCCGACCGAGTCGAAGACGACCGTGGCCGCGCGTCCGCCCAGGTATGCGCGGACCTCCTCCGGCCAGCCGGGTTCCAGGTAGTCGACGGCCAGGTCGGCGCCGTTCTCCCGGACCAGGGCCGTCTTCGCCGGTCCGCCCGCGAGGCCGACGACGGTGGCGCCGGCGTTCTTGGCGTACTGGACGAGCAGGGTCCCGATGCCGCCGGCCGCCGCCGGGACGATCGCGACCGACTCGGGTCCCAGCTCCGTGAACTGGAGGATGCCCAGGGTCGTGCGCCCGGTGCCGATCATGGCGACGGCCTCCGCCTCGCCGAGGTGGCCGGGCAGGGCGTGGAGCCGGGCGGCGTCGGTGACGGCGAGCTCCGCGTACCCCCCGGGGGCCGTGCCGAGGTGGGCGACGACCCGCTTGCCGAGCCAGGACGGGTCGATGCCCCCGCCGAGCGCGTCGACCGTGCCGGCGACCTCGCGGCCGGGGACGGTGGGCAGTGCGGCGGGTGCCGGGAAGGGGCCCGTCCCGCCCTCCCGGAGGACCGTGTCGAGGAGGTGCACCCCGGCCGCCGCGACCCGGACGCGGACCTGTCCGGGGCCCGGGACGGGGTCGGGCACCTCCTCGTACGCGAGGTTCCCGGCGGGCCCGAAGGCGTGGAGGCGGATGGCGCGCATGGGACTCTCCTGTCGTCGGTGCTGACGGGAAGAGCCTCCGGCCTCAAGCGCGCTTGAGGTCAAGGCGCCTCCGGCGCGGTGCCGCCGGCACGGACCGGGCCCCGCTCGCGCACGACACCGCCTCCAGGGCGCTCGTGAACGACACCTCCGACAGCACGCCCGGCGCCGCCACCTGGTCGCCCGCCAGGTACACCCCGTCGCCCCGGTCGACGGCGGGCCGGTCCCGCCACGTGGTGCCGGGACGGTCCACCGCTCCCGTGCGCCCCTGGGACACGGACGCGCGCCGCCACACCGTCCGTTCGCGCCAGCCGGGGAAGCCGAGGTCGAGGAGCCGCTCCGCGTGCGCGACCCCGTCCGCCTTCGTCCCGCCGGGGCCGACGGGGAGCTGCGCCTGGAGGAGCTGCTGCCCGGCGGGGGCGAGCGAGGGGTCCTGCGCGGTGAACCGCTCGATCCAGCCGGGCGCGTCCAGGTCGGAGACGACGAACGGGTCTCCCTTCCGGGTCCGCAGCGCCAGGTCGAGCAGGACCGTGCGGCCGCTCTCCCAGGTCAGCGAGGGGTCTCCGAGGAGCCGGGCGGCGGCGGGCAGGGCGGTGGCGACGATCACCGGGCCCCCGCCGGACGGCAGCGCGTCGACCCGGGACGAGGTCTCGATCCGTACGCCGAGCTCCCGGGCCCGGCCCGCCATCCGCCCGATCAGGGCGCCCCAGCCGCCCCGGACGTAGTGCGCCTCGGGCGGCAGGGCGGCGGCCCGGTGCAGCCGTTCCTGCACGAAGCGGGCGGAGAGCGCGCCGGGGTCGTGGTGGAAGAGCGCGACCCCGCTGTACGCGGCGGCGACGCGGGCGGTCCGCTCGCCCGCGAGCCCGGTGGCCCAGGTGTGGAAGTCGGTGTCCACGGGGGCCCGTCCGGCGTCGCGGAGGGACTGGCGCACCA
Source organism: Streptomyces sp. NPDC014907 (assembly GCF_055562975.1). Classification (NCBI taxonomy): domain Bacteria; kingdom Bacillati; phylum Actinomycetota; class Actinomycetes; order Kitasatosporales; family Streptomycetaceae; genus Streptomyces; species Streptomyces sp. NPDC014907. Next base: position 126,011 of record NZ_JBVHEG010000011.1, read on the forward strand.
GGCCGGGCGGCGGGACGCGGCGGAGGGCGCCGTCGCGGTGGAAGCGGAAGCGGAGGCCCTCGGCGGGCGGCAGCGGGGCGAGCGGGCCGAGGAGCCCGCGCTGTTTCAGCCAGGTCCGGTGCGGGCCGCCGGAGTAGAGGGCGTGCGGCCCGTCGTTCACGCGGTACGGCCCTCCGGCGGTGCGCGCCCGGCCGCCGAGGGCCCGGTGGGCCTCGTACAGGGTCACGGCGGTACCGGTCTCGGCGGCGGTGATGGCCGCGGTCAGTCCGGCGAAGCCGCCGCCGACGATCGTGAGCTTCCGCATGTCCGTCTCCCGTTCCGGTGGGGGTCTCGTACGGGGGACGGGGCGGGGGACGGCGTTCGTGACACGGGGCCGTTGTCAGTGGCGTACCCCACCATGGGTCGATGGCGAACCACGAGGCGACGACACGGAAGAGGAAGGTGCCGGGGGCGCGGCGGCCGGAGGTGCGGCTGCCGCCCCTGGTGGCGTACGGGGGCGGTCTGGAGCCGGACGGGGACTACGACGGTCTCGAACTGTCCGGGCTCGACCTGGCCGGGCAGCCGGGGGAGGGGGCCCGGTTCCTGGACTGCGCGCTGCGCGGGTGCGGACTCGACGGCGCGCGGCTGGCGAACGCGCGCTTCCTGGACTCGGTGCTGAGCGGGGTGCGGGGCGTGGGGACCGACCTCGCGGGGGCGGAGCTGCGGGACGTGGAGGTCGTGGACGCGCGGCTCGGCGGGACGCAGCTGCACGGGGCCGTCCTCGAACGGGTCGTGGTGCGGGGCGGCAAGGGCGACTGCCTGAACCTGCGGTCCGCGAAGCTCAGGGACGTCGTCTTCGAGGGGTGCGTGCTGAGCGAGCCGGACTTCGGGGGTGCGGTCCTCGAACGGGTCGAGTTCGTGGACTGCGTCCTGACGGAGGCCGACTTCACGGGCGCGCGGCTGAAGGACGTGGATCTGAGGGGGGTCCGGCGCCTGGAGATCACGCGCGGGGTGGACTCCCTGGCGGGCGCGGTGATCTCGGCCTCCCAGCTCCTCGACCTGGCGCCGGTGTTCGCGGCGCGGCTGGGGGTGCGGGTGGAGTAGCGCCCCGGGGGCGGCCCCCTCCGGCTCCGGCCGGGTTCACGGCAGGCGGGGGAAGCGGGCCTGGAGGGACCAGACGGCCGGGTTGTCGGCCAGGCCCTCGTGCATGTCCGTGAGGTCGGCGATCAGGTCGTGCAGGAAGTCGCGGGCCTCGCGGCGCAGTTCGGCGTGGCCGAAGGTGACCGGGGGTTCGTCGCCCGGCATCCAGTCGGCCTCGACCTCCACCCAGCCGAAGCGGCGCTCGAAGAGCATCCGGTCCGTGGACTCGGTGAAGTCGATCTCCGCGTACTGCGGCTGCGCGGCCCGGCTCCCCCGGGGGTCCCGGTCGAGCTGCTCCACGATGTCGCAGAGCGCCCAGGCGAAGTCGAGGACCGGCACCCATCCCCAGGCCGTGGACACCTCCCGGTCCGTCTCGGTGTCCGCGAGGTACACGTCCCCGCAGAACAGGTCGTGCCGCAGCGCGTGGACGTCCGCGCGGCGGTAGTCGGTCTGCGGGGGGTCGGGGAAGCGACGCGAGAGGGAGTAGCCGATGTCGAGCACGGGACCGATGGTGTCACGGGACCGGGCCGGGACCGTACGCGAGGAGCGGCGGCCGGACCCGCGCCCGGGGGCCGGGCCCATACGCCGGGGGCCGGGGTGTCCGCGTGCGCCGGGGCGCGGCCGGGCGGTGCCGGGCGCCCCGGCTCACCGCCGGGCGGTGCCGGGCGCGCCCCGGCTCACCGCCGGCCGTGCACCGCCCGGGCCACCCTCGGGCCCAGCCAGCGCTTGAGGCGGCGCAGGGACTCCAGGCGGTTGGCGGCGCGGTCGAGGCGGTAGTAGAGCTGCGGCGGGACGTGCGGGAGGAGGGGGGAGTGGCGCTGGCCGAGGAGGGCGAACATGCGGGCCGGCTCCAGGGACATGTAGCGGGGCAGGTTCTCGTACCAGCGGGCGCTGTAGCGGGCGGCGCTCTGGGCGGAGAGGAGTTCGGCGCGGCGCCGCTTCCCGTACAGGGTCAGGGCCGTGTCGAGGTCCCCGCCCCCGCCGAGGGCGTCCGCGAGGGCGAGCGCGTCCTCCAGGGCCAGGGTGGTGCCCGCGCCGATCGAGTAGTGCGTGGTGTGGGCGGCGTCGCCGAGCAGGACCAGGTTGCCCCGGTGCCAGACGCGGTTGGTGAGCGTGCGGAAGGTGAGCCACCGGGCGGGGTCGTCGGCCCGGTCCCGGCCGATCAGCTCGTGCCCGTCGAGGAGGTCGTGGAAGAGCTTCTCCAGGAGGCGCAGGCTGTCGGCCTCCCCGAGCGCGTCGAGGCCCAGGCCGGTCCAGGTCTCCGGGGAGCACTCGACCACACAGGTGGAGCGCTCGCCGCTGAAGCCGTAGGCGTAGCACCAGATCCAGCCGTGCGCGGTCTCCTTGAAGGCGAAGCTGAACGAGTCGAAGACCTTGGTCGTGCCGAGCCAGACGTACGGGTTGCGGCCGTTCGCGACCCGGCTGCCGAAGTGGTCCGCGTACGCCGTGCGGAGCGCGCTGTTCACCCCGTCGGCGGCGACGACGAGGTCCGCGTCCGCGAGTTCGGGCGCGTCGGGGCCGGTGACCGCGTGCTCGAACGCGATCCGTACGCCGAGCTCGCGGGCGCGGTCCGCGAGGAGCGCGAGCATCCGCCGCCGCCCGATGCCGAAGCCCGCGTCGCCGCGGTGGACGGTCCGTTCGCCGCGGACGATCGCGACCCCGTCGGTCCAGGACACGGAGGCGTCCGCGACCGCCCGCGCGGACTCCGGGTCGCCCGCGCGCAGCTTGTCGAGGAGCCCGGCCCAGTAGGTGACGCCCCAGCCGTAGGTGGAGCCCTCCGCGTTCCGTTCGTGGACGACGACCTCGTGGGACGGGTCCCGCCGCTTCAGCAGGACCGAGAGGTAGAGGCCGGCGGGGCCGCCGCCGACGATCGCGATCTTCATGGGCGCTCCCACGGGGACTGAGGTGTGACACGGTGCTACCGGAAGGCAACGCACGGTAGCAGCGGGGGCGGTGACGCGCCGGGAGCGGCGCAGCCCCGTCTTCCGGGCGGCCTACGGCAGCAGCCGGCGCTCCTTCGCCACCGCCACCGCGCCCGCCCGCGTGTCGACGCCGAGCTTGGTGTAGATCCGGCCGAGGTGGGTCTTCACCGTCGCCTCGCTGATGAACAGGGCCCGCGCGATCTCGCGGTTGCCGAGCCCCCGGCCCAGCTGCCCGAGGATGTCCCGCTCCCGGTCGGTGAGGGTCGGACCCGCCGCGCCCCGCATCCGGTCCATGACCCGGCCGGCGACCGGAGGGGAGAGGGCGGTGCGGCCCTGCGCGGCGGCGTGGACGGCCGCGAACAGCTCCTCCGGCCGCTCGGCCTTCAGGAGGTAGCCGGTGGCGCCCGCCCCGATCGCCCGCGTGATGTCGGCGTCCGTGTCGTACGTGGTGAGGACGAGGACGTGGACGCCGGTCGGCGCGATCCGGCGGGTCGCCTCCACGCCGTCGATGCCCGGACCGAGCTGGAGGTCCATGAGGACGACGTCCGGCTTCAGCTTCGCCGCCATGGCGACGGCCTCCTCGCCGCTGCCGGCCTCCCCGACGACGTCGATGTCGGGGGTGCTGCCGAGCAGGGCGAGCAGACCGGCGCGGACCACGGCGTGGTCGTCGCAGAGCAGGATGCGTACGGGGGACATCAGGACTCCTGGGGGAGCGGGGGCGGCGGGGTCAGCGGGATCGCGGCGGAGAGCACCGTGCCCTCGCCCGGGGTGGACTCGACCGTCAGGGTGCCGCCGAGCTGCCGGGCCCGCACCCGCATGGCGGGCAGCCCGTGGCCGCGCACCCCGCCGGGCCTCTCCACGGGGTCGAAGCCGCGCCCGTCGTCCGCGACGTCCAGGACCACCTGGTCGTCCAGGTACGTCAGGGTCACGGCGGCCGAGTCCGCGGCGGCGTGTTCGCGGATGTTGGCGAGGGCGCCCTGCGCGATCCGCAGCAGCGCCGACTGGGTGCGGTCCGGCAGCGGCACCGGGACCCCGTCGACCCGGAAGGCCGCCGACTCGCGGGCGGCGAGCCCCCGCAGGGCCTCCTCCAGGCCGGCGCCGCCCGCCAGGTCGGCCGGCGCGAGGTCGTGGACGAACCGGCGGGCCTCGGCGAGGTTGCGCTCCGCGACGGCCTCGGCGGTACGGACGTGCCGGCGGGCGGTCGCCGGGTCGGCGTCCCAGAGGCGGTCCGCCGCCTGGAGCAGCATCTGCTGGCTGGACAGGCCCTGCGCCAGGGTGTCGTGGATCTCCATGGAGAGCCGCTGCCGTTCGGCGAGGGTCCCCTCGCGGCGCTCGGTGGCGGCGAGTTCGCGCCGGGTGCGGATCAGGTCGTCGATGAGGTCCCGCTGGCGCCCGGCCTGCCGCTGGGAGTGGACGAACACCCCGGTGGCGAGGGCGGCCACGGCCGGCGGGGCGACGATCAGGTTCGGGTCCCACCCGCCGTGCGAGAGCTGCACCTGGGCGAAGACCACGAACGCGGTGAGCAGGGCGACCAGACCGAGCGCGGCGCGCGGCGGGAGGGTCCGCAGCCCCGTGTAGAAGAGGGGCACCGCGCACCAGGCGAAGCTGGGCGCGAGGACGACGAGGACGACCCAGACGGCGACGACCGTGCCGAGCCAGGCGATCCGGCGGGGGGTGGCCCGGGTGCCGAGGACGGGTCCGAGGAGGTGGAGGACGGCGAGCACGCCGGCGAGGGCGACGATCCAGGGGCTGCGGGCCTCCCAGCCGTGCCGCAGCAGGAAGCGGGCGAGCGAGGCGCCGAGCAGGAGGAAGAACGCGGTGTGCATGATCCACGCCAGCCGGCGGGCGTCCGGGTCCCGCTCCATGGTTCCGTCCTTCTCTCCGCGCGGCTCCGCCGGCCGCGCCGTTCCCTCGTCCGGGCCGCCCCGCCGGCCGCGCGTGCGCTTCCGCCGTCCGGGCCGCTCCGTCATCCGCACCGCCCCGGCCGTCCCGCTCCGCCGGCCGGCCGCCGGTGCCTCCCGGGGGCGCGCCTCCATCCTGACCCGGCGGGACCGGTCCGGCATCAGCCGATCGGCTGACCCGGCCGTCCACCGGTGCGCTTCCGGAGGACAGCCGGAACGTGGACCGGGCGGCCCCGGCGGCGGCCACAGGATGGATACCGGAGCGGGACGGACGAACGGATCGTCCGTCACCACCGCCCGTCCCACCACCCGGTCCACCGCCTCACCGGCCCGTCCCACGGAGTTCCCCATGAAGAAGATCCTCCTCGGTGCCACCGCCGCCGCCGTCCTCGCCGCCGGCACCTTCGGCGTGGTCTCCGCGAACGCCACCGCCCCGGCCGCCGCCCCCGCCGTCGCGGTCCGCGCCGACGCCGGCAACGGCAACCTCCAGCAGTCGACGCACCTGACGGTCGAGGCCGCGACGAAGGCCGCGCAGGCGGCCCTGAAGGCGGCCCAGAAGGAGAACCAGCGCGTCTCCGTCGCCGTGGTCGACCGCAACGGCAACACCCTCGTGACCCTGCGCGGCGACGGCGCGGGCCCGCAGTCGTACGAGTCGGCCGTGAAGAAGGCGTACACCGCCGTCTCCTGGAACGCCCCGACCTCCGAGCTGGTCAAGCGCCTCGCCAACGCCCCCACCCTCAAGGACATCCCCGGCACCCTCTTCCTCGCCGGCGGCGCCCCGGTGACCGCCAAGGGCGCGCCGGTCGCGGGCATCGGCGTCGCGGGCGCCCCCTCCGGCGACCTCGACGAGAAGTTCGCCCAGGCGGGTGTCGCCTCCCTCGGCAGGTGAGGCCGCCCCGGGAACGCTGAGGGCCGCCCGGGCCGCCCTGGGACGGTGAGGACCGCCCGGGCCGTCCGGGAACGGTGAGGACGCCCGGACCGCCCCGGGGTGGTGAGGACCCGCCCGGACCGCCCCGGGGAACGATGAGGACGCCCGGACCCTCCGCCGGACGTCCTCGCCCGGCGGGGGGCCGGCCGCTCCGGTCCGGCGGGCCCGGCCCTTCCCGACCGGTGCGAACCCGGTCCTCCACTCCCAGTGCGGGCCCGGCCCTCCCCTCCCGGTGGGCCCCCGGCCCTTCCCGCCCCGGCGGGCCCGGCCCTCCCCGCTCGGCCGCTCCCACCCGGCCCCGCCGGAAGCGGCTGCTTAGGATCGGTGCGTGACCCAGCGCAGCCGGACCGGCGCCGCCGCCCTCGCCGCCGCCCTCACCGCGCTCGCCCTGCTCGCGTCCGCCTGCACCGGGGCCACCGGTGGCGTCCGGGGCACCCCTGGGGCCGCCGGCCTCCGCGACCCGTACTTCCCCAAGCTGGGGAACGGCGGCTACGACGTGCGGCACTACGCCCTCTCCCTCTCCTACGACCCGGGGACCGGGCGGCTCGACGGCACCGCCGTCCTCACCGCCGTCGCCACCCAGGACCTCAGCGCCTTCAACCTCGACCTGTCGGGACTCGCGGTCGGCGGCGCGAGCGTGGACGGCGTCCCCGTCGCGTACCACAGGGCCGGGAACGAGCTGACGCTCCGTCCGCGCGAGGAGGTCCGGAAGGGCACGGAGTTCCGCGCCACCGTCACGTACGGGGGCGTGCCCGAACCGGTCACGGACGCGGACGGCTCCCGGGAGGGCTGGCTGCGCACCGGGGACGGGGCGGTCGCGGTCGGCGAGCCGGCCGGTTCCATGACCTGGTTCCCCGGGAACCACCACCCCTCCGACAAGGCCGCGTACGACATCGCGCTCACCGTCCCCGCCGGGCTCGAAGCCCTCTCCAACGGGGTCGGGACCGGCCGGCGGACGGAGGCGGACGGACGCGTCACCACCACGTGGCACGCGCCCGAGCCGATGGCGAGCTACCTCGCGACGGTCGCGATCGGCCGGTACCGGACGGCGACGGCGACCGCCCTCGGCTCCGTGCCCGTCCTGACCGCCGCCGAGCCGGCGGTCGCGGCGGACACCGCCGCGCTGCGCGCCGAGGTCCCCGCGATCCTCGACCGGCAGGCGCGGCGCTTCGGTCCGTACCCCTTCTCGGCCGCCGGGGCGGTCGTCGTCGCGAACGGGACCCTCGGCTACGCCCTGGAGACCCAGACCCGGCCCGTCTTCCCGGTCGCCTCCTTCGGCCGGACGACCCTCGTCCACGAGCTGGCCCACCAGTGGTTCGGCAACTCGGTGACGCCCGCCGGCTGGCGGGACCTGTGGCTGAACGAGGGCTTCGCGACGTACGCGGAGTGGCTGTACGCGGAGGAGTACGAGAAGGTGCCCGCCCGCACCTCCTTCGAGCGGGCCTTCGCGGACGAGGCCAACTGGGCCTTTCCGCCGGCCGCCCCGCCCACCGCCGCGCACCTCTTCGACCCGCCCGTGTACCAGCGGGGCGCGATGGTCCTGCACAAGCTGCGCGAGACGGTCGGGGACGGGACCTTCGACAGGATTCTGCGCGGCTGGACCCGGGAGCACCGGCACGCCAACGCCTCCACGGCGGACTTCACGGCCCACGCGGAGAAGACCGCCGGGCGGGACCTCGGCGCGCTGTGGGAGGTCTGGCTGTACGGCGACGGGCGGCCGGAGCGCCCCTGAGCCCCGCCGGACGCGCGACCGGCCCACCGGGCAGGACGCGTCCGGACCCGCCGCGACCGCGACCGGCCCGCCGGACAGGGTGCGACCGGCCACCCGCCGCGACCGCGACCGGCCCGCCGGACAGGGTGCGACCGGGCCCGCCGGACGTGCCGGCGGGCCCGGTCGCGGTCGGGGCTCAGTACGTCCAGCGGGCGCGGCTGCCGTCCATGACGCAGTGGATCATGCGGCGGTTGGCCGCGTGCGTGGAGCTGCCGAGGTCGGACTTCCGGCAGAACTGACCGGCGTTGTAGCAGTTCCCCGCGTTGGAGACGATCTCGCAGGTGGCCTCGGCGGCCGGTGCCTCGGTCGTGCGCCTCGGCGCGGGGGCGTGCGTGGTGGGCTTCGGGGCCCGGGTCGCCGTCGGCTCCGCCGGCGCCGGGGTCGTGGGCTTCGCCTTCGGGGGCGGGGGCGCCGCGGTGGTGGCCTTCGGGGCCTCCGTCGTGGGGGCCGCGGTCGTCGGGGCCGGCGTGGGCTCCGTCATGGTGGGGACGGGCACCGGCGACGCGGAGGCCGGGGCGGAGACCGGGGGCGGGGCGGCGGCTCCGCCGGCCGAGGCCGGCCCGCAGGCGGCGGTGAGGCCCACGAGCGCCAGGCCCGCCAGGGTCCGCCGCACCAGCCGGGCCGCCCGGGGCCCGTACCCGTGGCGGCGCGCCGCGGTGGGCTCCCCGTCCCCGTGCCGTCCCGTTCCGCTTCCGCGGAGCCCCCCGCTCCCTCTGCCGGTGTCGTCGCTGTCGTACATCAGGCCCCCCACGGGTCGTTCAGATGATCGAAGGGGGCACGTTATAGGACGGTGCGACCGGTCCGGGAGGGTGGAGACGCGGAAAAAGGAAGACGCCGGTTCCGGAACCACACGCGTGGTTCCGGAACCGGCGTCCGGGTGCCGGCGCGGGGCCGGCCGGGTGTCAGAGGTTGACGCCGAAGTCCCGGGCGATGCCCTCCAGGCCGGAGGCGTAGCCCTGGCCGACGGCGCGGAACTTCCACTCGGCGCCGTTGCGGTACAGCTCGCCGAAGACCATGGCGGTCTCGGTGGCGGCGTCCTCGGAGAGGTCGTAGCGGGCGATCTCGGCGCCGCCGGCCTGGTTCACGACGCGGATGTACGCGTTGCGGACCTGGCCGAAGTTCTGCGAGCGGGCGACCGCGTCGTAGATGGAGACCGGGAAGACGATCTTGTCGACGTTCGGCGGGAGGGCCGCGAGGTTGACGTTGATCTGCTCGTCGTCGCCGCCGCCCTCGCCGGTGCGGTTGTCACCGGTGTGGACGATGCTCTGGTCCGGCGTGGACTTGTTGTTGAAGAAGACGAAGTGGGCGTCGGAGGCGACCTTCCCGGCCGCGTCCACGCCGATCGCGGAGGCGTCGAGGTCGAAGTCGGTGCCGGTGGTGGTGCGGACGTCCCAGCCGAGGCCCACGGTGACGGCGGTGAGGCCCGGGGCCTCCTTGGTCAGGGAGACGTTGCCGCCCTTGGACAGGCTCACAGCCATGGAAAGTCCCTTTCATCGTGTGCAGAGTGTTCGTCGTGCTGTCGTCGCCTGGAGAAACGCGCGCGGCCGTCCGACGGTTCCCGTGCGCCGGGGACGGAAATCGGGATGACTCCGATGGCCCAGTGCGGGGAACATGGTGGTCATGTCCGGTCCGTATCCCGTCCGCGGCTCCGTCTCGCTCCCCGAGGCCGAGCTCCAGTGGCGTTTCTCGCGTGCGTCGGGGCCGGGCGGACAGCACGTCAACACCAGCGATTCGCGGGTGGAACTCCGCTTCGACCTCGCGTCCACGGAAGCGCTGCCCGAGGTGTGGAAGGCCCGCGCCCTGGAGCGCCTCGCCTCCCGCCTGGTCGACGGCGTCGTGACCGTACGCGCCTCCGAGCACCGTTCCCAGTGGCGCAACCGCGAGACGGCGGCGGTCCGCCTGGCCGCCCTCCTCGCCGAGGCGACGGCCCCGCCGCCGAAGCCCCGGCGGCCGACGAAGATCCCGCGCGGCGTCAACGAGCGCCGGCTGCGGGAGAAGAAGCAGCGCTCGGAGACCAAGCGCACCCGGCGGTCCCGCGACTGGGGCTGAGCCCCCCGGAACCACCGCACCCCCCCCGGAACCACCGCGAGCCCCCCCCGGAACCACCGCACCCCCCGGAACCACCGCGAGCCCTCCCGACTCCCGCGCCTCCGTCCCGGGGCCCCGGCGCCCCCTCAGTCCAGCCGCCGGTACCTCCCCCGGAAGTACGCGAGCGGCCCGCTGCCGTCCTCCGGCGACAGGCCCACCGTCAGGACCCGTCCCACGACGAGCGTGTGGTCCCCGGCCACCACGCGGCTCTCGGTGCGGCACTCCAGGACCGACAGCGCGCCGTCCACGAGCGGGGCGCCGCTCGCCGCGCCCCGGGTGTGCGGCACCCCGGCGAAGAGGAGCCGGTCGCTCACGCGGTTCTTCATCGAGAAGCGCGAGGCGACGTGCCGCTGGCCCTCGGTGAGGACGGAGACCGCCCAGCAGGGGACCTCCGCGAGCAGGTCGTCCATCCGGGAGCCGTTGCGCAGGCTGACCAGGACCAGGGGCGGGTCGAGGGAGACCGACACGAAGGCGGTGGCCGTCATGCCGACGTCCTCGCCGCGCGGGCCGTCGTCGGGATCGTGCGCGGTCACCAGGACCACGCCCGACGCGAGGCGGGACATCGCCGCCCGGAACTCGTCGTTGCTCACCCCCTCAGCATGGGGGACGGCGGGAGCGGACGGGGGAGGCGGGGAGAGGGTCTTCCGGGACATGCCCCGACGCTAGCCCGCCCCCTGGGGGGACCGCCTCGGGCCCGGGGACCAGACCGCCGCCCCCGCGGGTCCTAGGACCCGCGTATGCTCGCGCAAACCACCACAGAGGCTTGTGACTTGAGTCACAGGAGGAAGTATTTGTTGACCCTGTGTACCGGGTGCGCAGCTCGCTGTGATTCAGTGGCGGTGACAGTGCACTGCGAATCGTGACTGTGCAACGCGAAGTCGATGAGAACCCTGGAGTTGCTGTCGAGGTCTCGGGGAGAGCGAGCGATGGAGACCGAGTCGGAGCCTTACGTCCGTCTCTCGACCCTGCGGCAGCTGCACCAGGTCGTGGCGGACCTCAACACCGCGCGCAGCCTGGCGGACACCCTGCAGACCGTCGCGGACGGCGTGGTCGCCGGCCTCAACTACGAGCTGGCCTGTGTCAATCTCGTGCGCCCCGACGGTGACCTGGTCGTCGCCGCCTTCGCCGGAAGCTCCGCCGCCGAGGCCCTGATCACCGGCCGGGTCGGCTCCCGCGAGGCCTGGGACCGCCGCCTCTCCATGGGCGTCGCCTGGGGCGAGCTGCGGTTCATCCCGCACACCGAGGGCTGGGTCCTCCTGGAGGACGACGTCCCCCAGTGGCACACCGACGGCCCCGCGCCCCGCTTCGAGGACGAGTGGCACCCCCACGACCGGCTCTACGCCCCGATGTACTCCCCCTCGCTCGGCTCCGCCCGCACGGGGGGCTCCGGCCGCGAACTCCTCGGCGTCATATCCGTCGACCGCCCGCGCAACGGCCGGCACCCGGGCCCCTGGGGGCAGGAGGCGCTCCAGATGTACGCCTCGCAGTCGGCCATCGCCATCAGCAACGCCCGTCTCCGCTCCAACATGCAGCGGGCCCTGGTCCGGCTCGAACGGGAGCAGCAGGCCCTCCGCGCCAGCGAGGAATCCTTCCGGCAGGCCTTCGAGTACGCCCCCTCCGGCATGGCCATCGCCGAGATGGGCGGCGACCAGCACGGCCGGCTCCTGCGCACCAACGACGCCCTGTGCCGGCTCCTCGGCCGGCCCGCCTCCGTGATGCGCCGCTACTCCTTCGCGGACCTCGTCCACCCCGAGGACATCGGCACCCTCCTGCGGACCTCCGCCGAGGGCGGCCGGGCCGAGCTGCGGCTCGCCCGCCGCGACGGCACCTACGTCTGGGTGTCCCTGCGCAACTCCGTCGTCGCCGACACCACCGACGGCCCCCGCTTCCTCCTCACCCACGTCGAGGACATCGAGGAGCGCAAGCGCCACGAACTCCAGCTCGCCCACCGCGCCTCGCACGACGCCCTCACCGGCCTCCCCAACGGCGCCGAGCTGCGCTCCCGGCTCTCGGCCCGCCTCTGCGAGCGCCCGGCGTCCCGCACGACGGGCGACGAGGCCGCGTACGGCGGGTACGGGACGGGGTACGGCCCCGCGCACGACGGCGGCCCCGGCTACGAGCCGTACGAACAGCGCGAACCGTACGAGCCCTACGAGCCCTACGAGCACGAGCACGGCTTCGGCTTCGAGCCGGCGGGGGCCGCCGGGCCCTACGACCACCACGTCCACATGGCGGCGCCCCCGGGCGGCGAGACCGACGACGGCACCAAGGGGCTCGCGGTCCTCTTCTGCGACCTCGACGGCTTCAAGTCGATCAACGACCGCTTCGGCCACCACACCGGCGACGCCGTCCTCATCGAGGTGGCCCGCCGCCTCACCACCGGCGTCCGGGACGGGGACACCGTCGCCCGGCTCGGCGGTGACGAGTTCGTCGTCCTCGCCGACGGCCTCGGCGCCGCCGACGCCGCCGACCTGGCCGTACGCCTCCGCAACGCGATCATCCCGCCGATCCGGGTGGACGGGCGGGCGGTCCGGGTCGGCGCCAGTTTCGGCATCGGCTGGGCCGAGTGCGGGATGACCGTGGAAGAGGTCCTGAACTCCGCCGACCAGCGCATGTACGTGGAGAAGCGCTCCCGGGCCAAGGTCCAGCGCCGGGCCGGCTGACGCACGCGCCGGCCGGGGGCGGGCCGAGGGCCCGGGTCGGCCGATGGTCCGTTCGGGGTAGGCTCGGCCGGTCGGCGACGGCTGGCGAGCATGGAGAGGATGACCCGGATGGCTGCCGGTAACGACGGCGCGAACAAGCCCGAGGACGACGATCCGTTCGGCTACCTGTACGCGGACGGCCAGGCAGCGGGTGCCCAGCCCCCGCAGGGCGGCGGCTACGGCTACCCCGGCCCCGCGCCCGCCCAGCCCGGCGTGCCCAGGACCTCGTACAACCAGGTCAGAACGGTCGGCGAACGGCAGTACGGCGGGCAGCAGCACACGCAGCCGTACGTGCCGCCGCAGCAGCAGGCGCCGTACGGCCAGCCGCAGGCACAGTACGCCGCGCCCGAGACCTACGGCGGCCGGCAGCAGTCCCGCCAGGCCCCGCAGCGCGGCGGCTCCGGCCGGGGACCCAACACCCGCGGCCTGCTGATCGGCGCGGTCGCGGTCGTCGCGGTCGTGGTGATCGGCATCGCGGCCGCGGTGATCACGAACAAGGGCGGGGGAGAGGGCAAGGACAGGGCCGAGGGCACCACGCCCCCGCCGACCTCCTCCTCCCAGCCCGCCGAGACCCCCAGCGGCGGGCCCAGCACGGCCGCGCCGACCCCGTCCGCCCTGCCGAGGCAGGACGCGGCCACGCTCAAGCTCGGCGGCCCCGCGAAGCTCGACACGGCCGTCAAGGGCGCGAAGGGCCCGGGCGGCGCCTACGTCACCTTCAACGGCACGGGCGGCTCCGCGAGCTGGTCCGTGGACGTGCCCGAGAGCGGCGACTACACGCTCCGGATCACGTACAGCGTGCCCGGCAAGGACGCCAAGACCTCCCTGACGGTCAACGGCGAGGCCCCCCGCGACGTCAACATGTCCAACTTCGCGAAGGCCGCCGAGGGCGACTGGGAGAAGGGCTGGACCTACACCTACGCCTACGTGAAGCTCGGCAAGGGCTCGAACTCGCTCAAGATCTCCTGCGAGGCGGGCAACTCCTGCGACGCGATCCTGGACCAGGTCTACCTGGAGGCCGGACACACCGGCAAGGGCTGACGCGCGGCCCCCCCCGGGGCCCGCTTCCCCCCTGGGGCCCGCTCCCCCGGGGCCTAGACGATCTCCTCGGTGACCTTCACCCGGGGCAGCAGCTCCTCGTACGCCTCCGCGTCGAACTCCCCGGCCACCGGGGAGAGGACCGTCGCCGTCGAGAGGGCGACCGCCCGGGCGAGGCGGTCCGGCCAGGGGGCGCCGTCGACCAGGCCCGAGAGCAGGCCGGCGACGGCCGAGTCGCCCGCGCCCGTGGGGTTGCCCCGGACGGGCGCGGGCGGCGCCGCCCGCCAGAAGCCGTCGGGGGTCGCGGCGAGCAGGCCCTCGGGGCCGAGCGAGGACACCACCGCGTGGGCGCCCCGGCGGCGCGCGTCGAGGGTGGCCCGGCGGGACTCGCGGGAACCGGTGAGCAGGGCCAGTTCGTCGGCGTTGGGCTTGATCAGGTCGGGACGGGCGGCGATGCCGCGCCGCAGCGGCTCGCCGCTGGTGTCGAGGAGGACGGGCACGCCGGCGGCGCGGGCGAGCCGGACGAGTTCCGCGTACGCCCCGACGTGGACGCCCGGCGGGAGGCTGCCGCAGAGGGCGACGGCCGCCGCGCCGCCGAGGAGCCGGACGAAGCGCTCGCGGAAGGACTCCCACTCGGCGGGGGAGACGGTCGGGCCGGGCTCGTTGAGCTGGGTGGTGTCCCCGTCGGCGGCGTCGACCACGGCGACGGTGCGGCGGGTCGGGCCCGCCGTCGGGACCAGCTCGTCGCGGACCGGGGTCGCCGCGAGCGCCTCCCGCAGCACGGCCCCGGTGGCGCCGCCCGCGAAGCCGGTGGCGACCGTCTCGTACCCGAGGGCGGCGAGGACCCGGGCCACGTTGAGCCCCTTGCCGCCGGGACGCTCGACGACCTGGGTGATCCGGTGCGAGGCGCGCGGGACGAGGGCGGGGACCCGGTACGTCAGGTCCAGCGCCGTGTTGAGGGTGACCGTCACAATCACCTGTCCACCCCGTGTTCCCTGTGGAGACCGCTGGAACGTGTGTTCCGGCGGTCCCTGATCATGCCAAACGGAGGGCGGTTGGCCCAGTCCCGCGCCCGCCGCTCTTCCGTACGCCGCCGGGGTCAGGCGGAGGCGGGGTCGACGATCCAGGTGCCCTTGCGCATGACTCCCCTGAGGTCGAAGCCGGCGTCGAGGACGACGAGGTCGGCGTCCTTGCCCGGCTCCAGGGAGCCGACCCGGTCGTACACGCCGAGGAGGCGGGCCGGGTTGACGGACACGGCCTGGACGACCGACTCGACGGGGAGGCCGTCGACGGTGACGGAGCGCTTGAAGGCGCGGTCCAGGGTGAGGGTCGAGCCGGCGATGGAACCGCCCTCGACCAGCCGGGCGACGCTGTCCTTCACCTCGACCTCCAGGGTGCCGAGCATGTAGCTGCCGTCGCCGAAGCCGGCGGCGTCCATGGCGTCGGTGATGAGCGCGACGCGCCCGGCGCCCGCGTGGTGGAAGGCCAGCTCCAGGGCGGCGGGGTGCAGATGGGTGCCGTCGTTGATCAGCTCGACGGTGATCCGCTCGTCCTCCAGGAGGGCGGCGATCGGGCCGGGCGCGCGGTGCCCGAGGGCGGGCATCGCGTTGTAGAGGTGGGTGGCGACGGTGGCGCCCGCGTCGATGGCGTCGACGGTCTGCTCGTACGTGGCGTCGGTGTGGCCGATGGCGGCGATCACGCCGTGCTCGGCGAGGAGGCGCACGGAGTCGAGGCCGCCGGGCAGCTCGGTGGCGAGGGTGACCATCCTGGCCCGGCCGCGTCCGGCGTCGATCAGCTTGCGGACCTCGGCCGGGTCGGGGTGGCGCAGCAGCGTCTCGTCGTGGGCGCCCTTGCGGCAGGGAGAGATGAACGGGCCCTCGAAGTGGAGGCCGGCGAGGTCGCCCTGTTCGGCCAGCTCGGAGAGGAGTCCGGCCCGCTCGGTGAGGAAGTCCATGTCGCCGGTGACGAAGGAGGCCACCAGGGTGGTCGTGCCGTGCAGGCGGTGGGTGTGGATGCCCTTGAGGACCTCTTCGGCGGTGCCGGAGGTGAAGGAGGCGCCGCCGCCGCCGTGGTTGTGCATGTCCACGAAGCCGGGGACGACCCAGTGACCGGTGAGGTCCAGGGTGGGGGCGCCCTCGGGGGCGCTGCCGGCGATGCGTTCGCCGTCGACGATCACGCGCCCGTTCTCGACGATCCCGGTGGGCAGCACGACGCGTGCGCCGGCGAGAACCTTGTGATCGGCCATCAGGCGGAAACCTCCGAGTCGGTGGGGCGCGGGTCGGCGAGCAGGTCCCAGGCGAGCAGGCCCGCGCCCAGGCAGCCGGCGGTGTCCCCGAGGGCCGCCGGGACGATGGCGGGCAGCTTCTGGAACGTGACGCGCTCCTCCACGGCGGCCCGGAGGGGTGTGAACAAGGTTTCCCCGGCTTCGGCGAGACCGCCACCGATGATGAGCGTGCGGGGGTCGAGAAGGGTGAGGGCGGTGACCAGGCCGTCCGCGAGGGCGTCGACGGCGTCCTGCCAGACCCGTACGGCCGCGGGGTCGCCGGACGCGACGGCCTTCGCGCAGTCGGCGGCGTCCGCGCCGGGACCGCCGCCGGCCCCGGACCAGGCGAGGGAGACGGCCGAGGCGGAGGCGTACCGCTCCAGGCAGCCGCGCTGGCCGCAGCCGCACGCGGTGCCGCCGGGGCGGACGACGATGTGGCCGATCTCGCCCGCGTAGCCGTGGGCGCCGGCCTCGATGCGGTCGCCGATGCCGATGGCGCCGGCGATGCCGGTGCCGAGGGGGACGAAGAGGAAGCGGTCGGCGTCCCTGCCCGCGCCGATGCGGCCCTCGGCGAGGCCGCCGGTGCGCACGTCGTGGCCGAGGGCGACGGGGATGCCGCCGAGGCGGCGGGCGAGGAGCGCGCGGAGGGGGACGTCGCGCCAGCCGAGGTTGGCGGCGTAGACGGCGATGCCGTTGCCGGCGTCGACGATGCCGGGGACGGCGACCCCGGCGGCCGCGGCGGGCCGTCCGTACCGCTCCCGGCCGAGGGCGTGCAGCTCTTCGGCGAAGTCGAGGATCGTCCCGACCACGGCCTCCGGGCCGCGGTCGCGCCCGGTGGCGCGGCGGGCCTCGTGCAGCAGGGTGCCGTCCGCCCCGACGAGGGCGGCCTTCATGCCGGTGCCGCCCACATCCAGGGCGATGACGTGTCTCACGGGGGACAGTCTGACGCCCGGCACCCCAAAAGGTCTAGTCCACTTTCGGGGATTGTTGCGTGCGGGTACAAAATCGAACACCCTCTTCGGGCGGGCCGTCCCCCGGTGTTGCGGAAGTGATACCCGAGTGGTGTAGACCTCACGCCCGCGCGCGAGGCAGACTTGCGGCCTTGACCTGAGCAAACGTGCAGCTCAACGACGAGCAAAAGGTGGATGAAGCCGTGGAGCGGCGACGATTCCTTGGACTGACCGCGGCCGCCGCCGCCCTCGGACTGACCGCCACGGTCTCCGGCTGCGGCTCTCTGGGAGGCGGCTCCGGCGACGTGACCCTGAGACTGGTCGCCGCCGAGTACGACCTCACGGGCGGTGACAGCACCAAGAAGTACTGGACCGCCCTCGCCTCCGCCTTCGAGGAGAAGCACCCCAAGGTCAAGATCGAGGTCCAGGTGGAGTCCTGGGACGACGTCGACCGCAAGGTCGCCGAGATGGTCAAGGCGGGCAAGGCCCCCGACATCGCGCAGATCGGCGCCTACGCCGACTACGCGGACGCCGGGCAGCTCTACTCCGCCGACGAGCTCCTCTCCATACCGGTGCAGGCCAACTTCCTGCCCCCGCTCGTCGCCGCCGGCGAGACCAGGCGCACCCAGTACGGCATGCCCTTCGTCGCCTCCACCCGGCCCCTCTTCTACAACAAGGACCTCTTCGAGAAGGCCGGCGCCACGCCCCCCACCAGCTGGGACGAGCTGGCCGAGGCCGCCGGGAAGCTGAAGGAGAAGGGCGTCCCCACCCCCTTCGCGCTGCCGCTCGGCCCCGAGGAGGCCCAGGCCGAGGCCATGATGTGGCTGCTCGCCGGAGGCGGCGGCTGGACCGACGCCACCGACCACTACGCCGTCGACTCCGACGCCAACATACGCACCTTCGAATGGCTGCGGACCAACCTCGTCGGCAAGGGACTGACCGGCCCCGTCGCGCCCGGCAAGCTCAACCGCAAGGCCGCCTTCACCGCCTTCGCGAACGGCGAGGTCGGCATGCTCAACGGCCACCCCTCGCTCCTCAAGGAGGCCGCGAAGAAGGGCGTCAAGGTCGGGCAGGTGCCCCTCCCCGGCGTCGACGGCCCGCCCAGGACCTCCATGGGCGTCGCCGACTGGATCATGGGCTTCAAGCAGAACGGTCACCGCAAGGAGATCGGCGACTTCCTCAACTTCGTCTTCAGCGACGAGAACGTCCTGAAGTTCGCCGGGGACAACGACCTGCTGCCGGTCACCGTCAGCGCCTCCACCCGCATGGAGACCGACCCCGCCCACGCCAAGCTGCGGGTCTTCCTCAAGGTCCTCCCCGACGCGCAGCTCCCGCCGGTCGGCAAGACCTCCTGGGCCAAGGTCAGCGAGAACGTCAAGCAGAACATCGGCAGGGCCGTCGCCCCGAACGGGCGGCCCTCCGAGGTCCTGGGCTCGATCGGCCGAGCGGCGACGGCGGCGGAGGCCGCCGAGTAATAGGTTGGTCGTATGACCGAGGACCGGGAAGCGGAGCACGAGGAGGACGGCGGGGAGACCGGCGCGGACGGACGCGACGGAGTTGTCGGGGCCGAGGGGTCCCGTAGTACTGACGCGTCCGGCGGGTCCGGGGCCCCCGGCGGGGGACTCACCGAGCGGGAGCGGGAGCTCCTCGCCGTCGAGCGCCGTTCCTGGCCCGGACCCGGTGCCAAGGAGCGGGCCGTGCGCGAACGCCTCGGCCTCTCCCCGACGCACTACTACCAGCTGCTCAACGCCCTCCTCGACGACCCGCGCGCCCTCGCGCACGACCCGGTGACCGTCAACCGGCTGCGCCGGGTCCGCGAGGAGCGGCAGCGCAGGAGGTAGGGGAGGCGGCGGGGACGGCCCGGCCCGGACGCGACCCCGGGCGCGGGCGTTCCGCACGGGTACGGAGGGAAGCCGTGGGTAGGGTCGGACCCATGGCCACCAGCCTTCCGCACCCGACCACGTCCGCCGGCCGCGACGGTCTGGCCGCGATCCTCGCGCGCCCCGGGGAGACCGTCGTCGCCCTCGACTTCGACGGCACGCTCGCCGACATCGTCCCCGACCCCGAAGCGGCCCGCGCCCACCCCGGCGCCGTGGCCGCCCTCGCGGCCCTCGCCCCCGCCGTCGCCTCCGTCGTCGTGGTGACCGGCCGGCCCGCCGAGGTCGCCGTCCGCCACGGCGGCTTCGCCGGCGTCCCCGGCCTGGAACACCTCGTCGTCCTCGGCCACTACGGCGCCGAACGCTGGGACGCCGCCACCGGCGCCGTGGAGGCCGCCCCCGTCCACCCGGGCGTGGCCGCCGTCCGCGCCGAACTGCCCGGTCTCCTGGAGCGGGCCGGGGCCCGGCCGGGCGTCCGGATCGAGGAGAAGGGCCGCTCGGTCGCGGTCCACACCCGCCGGGCCGCCGACCCCGAGGGCGCCTTCGAGGCGCTGAAGGAACCGCTCGCCGCGCTGGCCGCCGGCCACGGGCTCGTCCTGGAGCCCGGCCGGATGGTCCTCGAACTGCGGCCCCCGGGCGTGGACAAGGGCGTGGCGCTCGGCGCGTACGCCCGGGAGACGGGCGCCGGGGCCGTGCTGTACGCGGGCGACGACCTGGGCGACCTGCCGGCCTTCGCCGCCGTGGAGAAGCTCCGCTCCGACGGCACCCCGGGCCTGCTGGTGTGCAGCGACTCCGGCGAGGTCCCGGAACTCTCCGGCCGCGCGGACCTCTCGGTCCCGGGCCCGGCCGGCGTCGTGGACCTCCTGGCGGCGCTCGCGGAGGCGGTGCGGGGCGCGTAGCGCGGCGGCGCCCTCACCCTTTCCTCGCACGGCGCCCGGGCACGCGGGCGCCGCGCGGGCCCGGCGCCGTGCCGCCCGGTGCTCCGGCCGCTCTCAGACGCGGAGGTCGGGCGGGAAGCCGGTCCACCGGAGTCCGGCGGGGAGGTGGCCGGTGTCGTTGAAGAGGAGGACGGACGGGGCCCGGCCCGGCGCGTAACGGATGACGGTGAGCGCGGCGTTGGCGTGGTTCAGGGTCGTCCAGCGCCACTCCGGGGCGCCGAGGGCGGCCCGGACGAGCCAGCCGATGAGGAAGTTGTGGGTGACGACGAGTTCGTGGCGCGGCTCGTCACCGGCGACGGGTCCCGTGAACAGCGCGAGGGCCCTCCGGGCCAGGCCGGGGCCCTGTTCGCGTTCCTCCGCCGGGAACCGGGCCAGGTGGGCGAGCAGGGCGTCGGCCGACTCCGGCGGCAGCTCCTCGCGCAGGGGCACGGAGGGGATGTAGTCGCCGGCCGGTGCGGAACGCCGCAGGGGTACGCCGTCGAGCTGTTCGCCGACCAGCCGCGCGGTCTGCTCGGCGCGCGCGAGCGGGCCGTGGTGGACCACCGCGAGCGGGGCGCCGCGCAGCCGCTCCCCGAGCAGGACGGCCTGACGGCGGCCGTCGTCCGTCAGCCCGCTCTCGTCCGGCGTCGCCTCGCCGTGCCGGGTGAGGTACAGGTAGCGGGCGGCCGTTGCCGACATGGGCGGGTCCTTCACCGGGATGTGTGATCGTGCTGTCCTCGGGACGGACGCCCGCCCGCGCCGCCCGGTTCCGGCGAGACGGGTTCACCACGAAGGGGCACGGGGTCCTCACCGGCCCCGGCGGAGCGTGCCGCAGGCCGTTCCGCACCGGGTGCGTCCCGCGGAACCGCGAGGACCACGGGCTCGCGCGGCCCGAGACCCGGGCCAGGGTGATCCGGAGCGCCCCCGACGGCGCCCCGGCCCGTACCGGCAGACCCGTACCGGCAGACCCGTACCGGCGGCAGGACCCCGTGCCGACCGTCACCGACGGCGGCGACGACGTGGGAGCGGCGCGGGCCGCGCCGCCGTGTCCGTCAGGGCCGTCCCGGGCTCCTGAGCGCCTCCAGCTGGTCCAGGAACCAGCGCTGCGGCGGCAGGGCCGTGGACGCCGCCGCCAGGTGCTTGGTGCGGTCGGCGCGTTCGGACGGGGGCATGGAAAGGGCGGTGTGGAGGGCCTCCGCCGTCTCCGACACGTCGAAGGGGTTCACCGTGAGGGCGTTCTCGCGCAGCTCCTCGTACGCGCCCGCCCCCCGGGACAGGACCAGGGCGCAGCCGTTCTCGGAGACGACCGGTATCTCCTTGGCGACCAGGTTCATGCCGTCGCGGACCGGGTTCACCAGGGCCACGTCCGCGAGGCGGTAGGCCGCCAGGGAGCGGACGAAGTCGTCCTTCACCGAGACCAGGACCGGCGTCCAGTCCTCCGTGCCGAACTCGGCGTTGATCTCCTCCGCGAGCGCCGCCACCGAGGCCGTGTACGAGCGGTACACCTCCAGGTCCTGGCGCGAGGGGTACGCCGACGCCAGGTGGACCACCCGGCCGCGCCACTCGGGGCGCGCGTTCAGGAGTTCCCGGTAGGCGAGCAGGCCGCGCAGGATGTTCTTCGACAGTTCGGTGCGGTCGACGCGGACGATGGTCTTCCGGTCGCCGACCTCGGCCCGCAGCTCCGCCAGCCGCTCGTCCACGGCCGGCCGGTACGCCAGCGCCCGCAGCTCCTCGGCGTCGACGCCGAGCGGGTACACCGCGACGCGCGTCCCGGTGCCCTCGACGGGCGCGCCGCTGGTGAAGGCGTCGGCCCAGGCCCGCGTGTGGAATCCCACCTCGTCCGCGCCGAGCATGCCCCACAGCAGCTCCTCGCGGATGTCGTCCGGCAGCATCCCCAGGTACGCGGGGGAGGCCCACGGGGTGTGGGTGAAGTGCGAGATGCGCAGGTCCGGGCGCAGCTCGCGGAGCTGTCCGGGGACCAGCGCCAGGTGGTAGTCCTGCACCAGGACCGCCGCGCCCTCGTCCGCCTCGGCGGCCAGCGCCTCCGCGAAGGCGCGGTTGTAGGCGCGGTACGACTCCCAGAGGCGCCGGAACTCCGCGTCGAAGACGGGCTCGCGCGGGATGTCGTACAGGTGGTGGTGGAGGAACCACAGCACCGAGTTCGCGATGCCGTTGTACGCGTCGGCGTACACGGCCGGGTCGATGTCCAGCATCCGCACGCCGGGCTCCCCGACGCCGCGCCGGACCGCCTCCCGGTCGCCCTCGCCGAGGGCCGCGCACACCCACAGGCTGTCCTGCGAGGAGACGGCGCTCAGCCCGGAGACCAGGCCGCCGCCACCCCTCCGGGTGTCGAGCGAACCGTCCTCGCCGAGCGCGTACGAGACCGGACCCCGGTTGGATGCCACGAGCACAGTAGCCATGTGGCGAACCTAGCCCGTCCCGTAAACGCTCAAACGTACGGATACGAGACGAGGAGATCCGGCCACGGAGGGTCACGGACGCGGGCCGGGCCGGTCAGGGGGCGGTCGTGCCGCGCGCCGCCGTCCTCGCGACCCATCCCGTTCCCGCGAGCGCCGCCACGAGCCCGCCGAGCAGCCACAGCCGTTCGGTGGTTCCCCCGGCCCCGCCCCGGGTCGGGGCCGGGGCGGGAGCGGGAAGGACGGCGCGGCCCTCCGGGCCCGGAACCGGCGACACCGCCGGTGCGGGCCCCGGCGGGGGCGAGGCGGGCGCGGGGCCCGCCGTCACCGGTACCAGCGCGGCCGTCGCCAGGACCGTCACCGTCAGCGCCCTGCCCGCACGTCGTCCGAAGCCCATGGAGAAGAAAGGTAGACAAAGCGGATCATCGGACGGTGTTACGCCACGCGGCGGCGCGCGTACTCCGCGATCCCGCCCATCGGCGGCCGCTCCTCCGTGTCCACCGCGTACGTGCGCGGCTCGAAGCCCTGCTCGCCCCGCTCGAACTGGGTCAGCCACGGCCGCACCAGATGGCCCCGCGAGAGTCGCAGCTGCGCCGTCCGGTAGATGGTCGCCGCCATCCGGCCCAGCGCGTGCCCGTCCTGGTGCCGGTGCTTGCGCACCCCCACGTCCACCTGCGCGAGCGCGTCCAGGCCGACCGTGTGCAGCGCGTCCACCAGGAGGCCCAGCTCCACCCCGTAGCCGACCGGGAAGGGCAGCCGTTCCAGGAGCGAGCGGCGGGCCGCGTACTCGCCGCCGAGCGGCTGGACGAACCCGGCCAGCTGCGGCCAGTGCAGATTGAGCAGCGGGCGCGCCATCAGCTCCGTCACCCGGCCGCCCTGGCCGGGGGCGCCGTCCAGCGGACGGTCGTACATCGCCTTGACGAGGTGGACCTCCGGGTCGGTCAGGAGCGGGCCGACGATCCCCGTGACGAAGTCGGCGGAGAAGTCCCGCAGGTCCGCGTCCACGAAGCACACCACGTCCCCGTGCGTCGCCATCAGCGACCGCCACAGGACCTCGCCCTTGCCGGGCACGGCCGGTATGCGGGGGAGTATCGCGTCCCGCGCGACCACCCGGGCGCCGGCCGCCGCCGCGACCTCCGCCGTGCGGTCCGTGGAGCCCGAGTCGACCACCACCAGCTCGTCGACGAGCGGCACCGCCTCCGACATCAGCTCGCGCCGGATCACGGTGACGATGTCCCCGACCGTCGCCTCCTCGTTCAGCGCCGGCAGCACCACGCTGACCGTCGTCGCACGCTTGGCGGCGAGAATCCGCTCCATCGGCCGGTCCGCCACGGACCAGGACCGCCGGGCCAGCCAGCGCTCCACCTCTTCCAGCACGTCATCTCCATCTCGCGGTTCGGACGGGCCGTCCAAGCACCCGGGCCTTCGGTTACAGTCTTGAACAACGCGACCGCCCTCCGCACGTCGGGGTGGCATCCGCGCCGGAGCGCGAGAACGAAAGTCCGCCGCGTTCCACAACCGAATACCGCTCATCCAGAGGGGCAGAGGGAAACGGCCCGTTGAAGCCCCGGCAACCCTCCAGTCGGTCAGTCTCGTACTCCATCGGGGTCCACCGGCTAGGGAAGGTGCCAAATCCGTCTCATGGCGAAAAATTCGTCATGGGAAAGATGAGGAGAAAGGGCCTCGCCTCCATGGCTGTACAGACCGTCGCACCCTCCACCGCCGTCGACCTCGGTCCCGCGTCCGGGCTCTCCTGTCGCGAATGCGGTGAAGTTTTCGCCCTCGGCCCGATCTTCGCCTGCGAACTCTGTTTCGGACCGCTCGAAGTCGCCTACGACCTGCCGGCCGGCGACCCCGAGGAACTGCGGAAGCGGATCGAGGCCGGCCCCGCCAGCATCTGGCGCTACGCCCCCCTCCTGCCCGTCCCCGCCGACGTGGCCGAGAAGCCGAACCTGAACCCCGGCTGGACCCCGCTCGTCAAGGCCGACAACCTCGCCCGCGAGATCGGCGTCGCCCCCGGGAAGCTGTTCGTCAAGGACGACTCGGGCAATCCGACCCACTCCTTCAAGGACCGGGTCGTCGCCCAGGCCATCGAGGCCGCCCGCGCCTTCGGCTTCACCACCCTCTCCTGCTCCTCCACGGGCAACCTGGCCGGGGCCGTCGGCGCCGCCGCCGCCCGCGCCGGCTTCCGCTCCTGCGTGTTCATCCCGCACGACCTGGAGCAGGGCAAGGTCGTCATGGCCGGTGTCTACGGCGGCGACCTGGTCGCCGTCGAGGGCAACTACGACGACGTGAACCGCTTCTGCTCGGAGCTGATCGGCGACCCGCTCGGCGAGGGCTGGGGCTTCGTGAACGTCAACCTGCGCCCGTACTACGGCGAGGGCTCCAAGACGCTCGCGTACGAGATCTGCGAGCAGCTCGGCTGGGTCATTCCCGACCAGCTCGTCATCCCGATCGCCTCCGGCTCCCAGCTCACCAAGATCGACAAGGGTCTCCAGGAGCTCGTCAAGCTGGGCCTGGTCGAGGACAAGCCGTACAGGATCTTCGGCGCCCAGGCCGAGGGGTGCTCCCCGGTGTCGGCCGCCTTCAAGGCCGGCCACGACGTCGTACGGCCCCAGAAGCCGGACACGATCGCCAAGTCGCTCGCCATCGGCAACCCGGCCGACGGCCCGTACGTCCTGGACATCGCCCGCCGCACCGGCGGTGCCGTGGAGGACGTGGACGACGAGCGGATCGTGGACGCGATCAAGCTGCTCGCGCGGACCGAGGGCATCTTCGCGGAGACGGCGGGCGGCGTGACCGTCGGCGTCACCCGCAAGCTCGTGGAGAACGGCCTCCTCGACCCGGAACTGACCACCGTCGTCCTCAACACCGGTGACGGCCTCAAGACCCTGGACGCCGTGGCCGACACCTCGCAGGCGACCGCCACCATCCGCCCGAGCCTGGACGCGTTCCGCGACGCCGGCCTGGCGCGCTGAAGCCCTCCGGTCCCCGAAAGGTTACGAAGTCATGGCCGTGAACGTCCGTATCCCCACCATCCTCCGCACCTACACCGCCGGGCAGTCCGAGGTGCGGGCCGAGGGCGCGACCCTCGCCGAGGTCATCGCGGACCTGGAGAAGAACCACACGGGCATCGCCGCCCGCGTCCTGGACGACCAGGGCAAGCTGCGCCGCTTCGTCAACGTGTACGTGAACGACGACGACGTGCGCTTCGAGCAGGGTCTGGAGACGGCCACGCCGGACGGCGCGGGCGTCTCGATCATCCCCGCGGTCGCCGGGGGCTGCTGAACGGAGGGCGCCCGCGTTCCGCGGTCCCGCCCCTCCTCTCCCGCCCCTCCCGTCCCGTCCTTCTTGAATCGCCCTTGAATTGCCCCTTCCGCGCCCGTAAGCGGAAGGGGCAATTCTGCATGGTTGAACGCGGTAGAGTTGGGGAAGCCCCCTCTCCCGCTCATGCCGGGCGCATATGAGAACGCCCCTCGACATGACAAGAAGTGGCCAAACCGTGCGCACGTTGTGCACCTTCTGCGCGCTTTGCCGGGCCCGACTTGCCCGAAGATTCAAGGGATTCTCCCTTTTCCTCCTTTCCGGCGTGCCCAGAATTCTCGCTCGAACGGCCTGTTGCAGAGGGCAGTTGGGCAGATACATTCAGCCGCGGTCGACGCGTTCCGGCGCAGGGTCTGACCCGGGGTTCGTGAAGTGCGGCCCCGCGCAAGGGCCAGTAACAGGGGAGTTAGGCATGGCTCAGGGCACCGTCAAGTGGTTCAACGCGGAGAAGGGCTACGGCTTCATCGCGGTCGACGGTGGTGCGGATGTTTTCGTCCACTACAGCGCGATCCAGATGGATGGCTACCGCAGCCTCGAAGAAGGACAGCGAGTCGAGTTCGAGATCTCGCAGGGCCAGAAGGGTCCGCAGGCGGACATGGTCAAGCTCGCCGTCTGAGCGCGGCGCGATCGGCCACCGACGCAACGCCGTCGAGGGGCCCGCGTCCCGGAAGGGACGCGGGCCCCTCACGCGTTCCCGGCCCGGGGGGCCTTCCCGGCCGCCGGCCGCCGGCGTCCCGTCCGCGCGGGACCCGTCCCGCGTCCTCCGCCCCACCGCCCGCCGGGCCTCCGTCCGCCCGGGACTCGGGCCGCCCCGCGCCCTCCGAGTCGCCGCCCGCCGGGCCCCCGGTCCGCGCGCAACCCGGGCCGCCCCGCCCCGCGTCCTCCGGGCCGCCGCCCGCCGGCCCTCCCGCCCGCCGGCCCTCCCGCCCGCCGGGCTTCCCGCCCGCCGGGCTTCCCGCCCGCCGGGCTTCCCGCCCGCCGGGCTTCCCGTCCGCCGGGCTTCCCGCCCGCCGGGCTTCCCGTCCGGGCTTCCGTGCCGCCTTCCGGAACCCCCGGTTCCCCGCCCGAAACCCGAGAGTCGCTTGCACTCTCATAGGGCGAGTGCTAATCATTGGCGTTAGCACTCGGAAGGTGAGAGTGCTACGAGGATCGGGTAGACGAGGCCGTCGGCCGCGTGGGGCAAGGAACCGCGCGGAGCAACCGGAGGCCGTCCGTCGCGGGCGTCGGCGCGGTCCTGGAGCGTTATCCACCCCATGTCCGGGAGGACCACTTCACATGGCCAAGATCATCGCGTTCGACGAGGAGGCCCGGCGCGGTCTCGAGCGCGGCATGAACCAGCTCGCTGACGCCGTCAAGGTCACCCTTGGCCCCAAGGGCCGCAACGTCGTCCTCGAGAAGAAGTGGGGTGCCCCCACGATCACCAACGACGGTGTTTCCATCGCCAAGGAGATCGAGCTCGAGGACCCGTACGAGAAGATCGGCGCCGAGCTGGTCAAGGAAGTCGCCAAGAAGACGGACGACGTCGCCGGCGACGGTACGACCACCGCCACCGTCCTCGCCCAGGCGCTCGTCCGCGAGGGCCTCCGCAACGTCGCCGCCGGTGCCAACCCGATGGCCCTCAAGCGCGGCATCGAGAAGGCCGTCGAGGCCGTCTCCGGCGCCCTGCTCGAGCAGGCGAAGGATGTCGAGACCAAGGAGCAGATCGCCTCCACGGCCTCCATCTCCGCCGCCGACACCCAGATCGGCGAGCTCATCGCCGAGGCGATGGACAAGGTCGGCAAGGAAGGCGTCATCACCGTCGAGGAGTCCCAGACCTTCGGTCTGGAGCTGGAGCTCACCGAGGGCATGCGCTTCGACAAGGGCTACATCTCGGCGTACTTCGCCACCGACATGGAGCGCATGGAGGCGTCGCTCGACGACCCGTACCTCCTGATCGTCAACTCCAAGATCTCCTCCGTGAAGGACCTGCTCCCGCTCCTGGAGAAGGTCATGCAGTCGGGCAAGCCGCTGCTGATCATCGCCGAGGACGTCGAGGGCGAGGCCCTGTCGACCCTGGTCGTCAACAAGATCCGCGGCACCTTCAAGTCCGTCGCGGTCAAGGCCCCGGGCTTCGGCGACCGCCGCAAGGCCATGCTGAACGACATCGCCATCCTCACCGGCGGCACGGTCATCTCCGAGGAGGTCGGCCTCAAGCTGGAGAACGCGGGCCTCGACCTGCTGGGCCGCGCCCGCAAGGTCGTCATCACCAAGGACGAGACCACCATCGTCGACGGTGCCGGTGACAGCGAGCAGGTCGCCGGTCGCGTGAACCAGATCCGCGCCGAGATCGAGAACAGCGACTCGGACTACGACCGCGAGAAGCTCCAGGAGCGCCTGGCGAAGCTCGCCGGTGGCGTCGCCGTCATCAAGGCCGGTGCCGCGACCGAGGTCGAGCTCAAGGAGCGCAAGCACCGCATCGAGGACGCCGTCCGCAACGCGAAGGCGGCCGTCGAGGAGGGCATCGTCGCCGGCGGTGGCGTGGCCCTGCTCCAGGCGTCGACCGTCTTCGAGAAGCTGGAGGCCGACCTCTCCGGTGACGAGGCCACCGGTGCCGCGATCGTGAAGCTGGCCCTGGAGGCCCCGCTGAAGCAGATCGCCGTCAACGCCGGCCTCGAGGGCGGCGTCGTGGCGGAGAAGGTCCGCAACCTGCCCGTCGGCCACGGCCTGAACGCCGCGACCAACGAGTACGTCGACCTCATCGCCGAGGGCATCATCGACCCGGCGAAGGTGACGCGCTCCGCGCTGCAGAACGCCGCGTCGATCGCCGCGCTGTTCCTCACCACCGAGGCCGTCATCGCCGACAAGCCGGAGAAGGCCGCCGCGCCGGCCGGCGGCGGCATGCCGGGCGGTGACATGGACTTCTGATCCCCAGGGATCGGTGGTTCGTCGCCGAACGCGACAGCCGAGGGCGGCACCCCCCGTGAGGGGGGTGCCGCCCTCGGCGCGTTTCCCGAACACCACGACTCGCGCCTCCCGGCCCCGGCGGCCCGCGCCTTCCCGGCCCCTGCCGCTCCCGCGACTCCCGCCGCTCCCGCGACACCCGCCTCCCCGGGCCGTACCGGCTGCTGCCCTTCCGGTCCCGTCCGCCGGCCCCCGGCACTGCCCTTCCGGCTCTGTCCGCGCGCCCACGGGCCCGGTATCCAGAAGAGAGCCCCCGCCCCTTCCGAATGAGGACTCGTGTCGACCGAAGCGAACGTCCGGCGCTCGGCCCCGGAAAAGGACAGCCGCGCGCAGAGCCCCGCACCCCCGGCCCGGCAGGCCGGCGGCGCCGGAACCCCGCAGGCCGCTCTCCTCGCCCTGCAGAGCGGCGCGGGCAACGCCGCCGTCGTCCAGCTGCTCCGCCGGGCCGGGCACCCCGGAGCGCGGGACGACGCGCGGGAACAGCACCGGCACGACGCCGGCTGCGGCCACGGGCCCCCGGTGCAGCGCTCCGCCGTCCACGACGTCCTGCGTTCCGGCGGCCGGCCGCTCGACGAGACGACGCGCGCCGACATGGAGTCCCGTTTCGGCACGGACTTCTCCGACGTGCGCGTCCACGACGACGGAGCCGCCAGGGCCTCGGCGGCGGAGATCGGGGCCCGCGCCTACACCTCCGGCAGTCACGTCGTCATCGGTGAGGGAGGCGGCGACAGGCACACCCTCGCCCATGAACTCACCCATGTCGTCCAGCAGCGCCAGGGCCCGGTCGCGGGCGCCGACAACGGCTCCGGCCTGCAGGTCTCCGACCCGTCCGACCGTTTCGAGCGGGCGGCCGAGGCCAACGCGCGCCGCGTCATGTCGGCCCCGGCCCCCGGTCGGCGGGCGGAGGCCGACGCGGCGCCCCACGGCGCGGGAGCGCGGCCCGGGGACGCGTCGGTACAACGGGCACCGGCCACCTTGCCGGAGAAGTCCCCGACGGGCTCCACGGGTTCGGAGGCCTCCTCGGGGCCGGGGACCGCCGAGCGGCGGAGCGCGTTCTCCGCCGACCGGGCCGAGCTGAAGCAGCGGATCTCGCGTATCGGCAGGCTCGCCGAGGACTCCGGCTTCACCGGTGCCATCGACGAATTGCTCGCGATCGTCGAGCGGGACCTCGCGGCCGACGGGCCGACTCCCGTGAACGGCGCGGTCATCGGCCGCGTCATGGAGGGACTGCAGCAGAAAGGGGTGTACGGCAACAGGATCCAGTACGACTGGTACGTCAGGAACCAGGGCAAAGAGGGGTTCGGCCAGGCCCTGGAACGCTGTGCGGCACAGTCCGCGGACCACGCCCACCTCTGGTCCAAGTTGGGAGCGGCCGTCTCCGTCGACAACGCGAGCGTGGGGCGCGGCGTGGTGCTGGAGTCCTCGATCCAGGGCCGGATCTTCGACGGCCTGCTCTTCGGCCTCCCGGGGTGGACTTCGTCCCCGACCTTCAGCGCGCTCTGGGAGCGGCTGTCGAGTTCGTACGTGGAGGCCCTGACGGGCCGTGTCACGGCCAGCGTTCTGGACGGCACGACGGATTCGAGCGTGCTCAACCGGATCGAGTGGCCCCTTCTCAGGGAACGGATCAGAACCGGGCAGGCGGACGGACTCGAGATCGTCGTCTACCGGGCGGAACCCGACGCGAAGTCCGGTCGGCAAGAACTGGTGCAGGTCGGCAGCTTCCTCGTACGGAACCAGGAGGAGTTCGACCGTGTGCCCAAGGCCCCCGGTGACGGGGCCTGGCACGAGAAGCAGAGCCAGGTCAACAAGCAGCAGGGGGAGGAGCTCTCCGCGCTGCGTTCCCGCCAGTCCCGGGTCGCCGAGTTCGACGCGTACGTCAGCGAGCTGTTCCGCGCGCACGGCGAGGACCTCACGTTCAGGGAGTCCAAGACGCCGCCCAACACCCGGCGGAACTCCCAGGCGGATTGAACGTGTCGTCCACGAGCGTGGACGACGCTCGTGGACGACACGATCAGGGCCTCCGTGGGGCAGGGGCTCCGTCCGGGCTCCGCCGATGCCGACGGGGGTCGCGGTGGCGGCGGAGCGGTGCGGTCACGCGGTGGGCCCGGCCGGATGCAGCGCCGCGCGGAGACGGCCCTGGGAGTCCTTCAGCCGGCGGGCCGCGGTGGGGGCGTCGACGTCGGCGAGGATGATCAGGATCGCGTTCTTCACCTCGCCGTCGGCGGCGGCGAGAGCGGCCTCGATCTCCTCGTCCGGCGCGCCGGTGGCCAGGGCGACGATCCGCCGCGAACGGGCCCGGAGCTTCTCGTTGGAGGCGCGGACGTCGACCATGAGGTTCCCGTACGTCTTGCCGAGCCGGATCATCGTGATGGTCGAGATCATGTTGAGCACGAGCTTCTGGGCGGTGCCCGCCTTGAGCCGGGTGGAGCCGGTGAGCAGTTCGGGGCCGGTGACGACCTCGATGCCGTGCTCGGCGGCGGCGGCGAGCGCGCTGCCCGCGTTGCAGGACAGTCCGATGGTCAACGCGCCCTTCGCGCGGGCGTGTTCGACGGCGCCGACGGCGTACGGGGTGCGGCCGGAGGCGGAGACGCCGACCACCGTGTCGTCGGCGGTGACGCCGAGGGCGTCCAGGTCGGCGGCGGCGAGTTCGCGCGAGTCCTCGGCGCCCTCGACGGCCTTGACCATGGCGGAGGGTCCGCCCGCGATCAGGCCGACGACCTGCGAGGGATCGGTGTTGAAGGTGGGCGGGCACTCGCTGGCGTCGAGGACGCCGAGGCGTCCGGCGGTCCCGGCGCCCATGTAGACGAGCCGGCCGCCCCGGGCCATCCGCTCGGCGGTGGCGTCGATGGCGGCGGCGACGGCGGGGAGCACCCGGGCGACGGCGGCGGGGACGCTCTGGTCCTCGCCGTTCATGGTGCGGGCGATGTCCAGGGTCGGGAGCTGGTCGATCTCCGCGAGCTCGGAGCGGAAGGCCTCGGTGGCGAGGGTGGCGAGCTGGGCGCGGAGCTCGGAGTACGTGGAAGCGGAAGGGGACACGTGCGGCTCTTTCGGTACGGGGGGCGGCGTCGGGGCCGGGGCTTCACGGAGGCGGGCCCCGGCGGGTGCGGGGCGCGGTTCAGCGGGCGCGGGGCGCGTGGCGGTGGGCCAGGGCCTCGTACGAGGCGGCCAGGGCCGGGGCGGCCGTTTCGTACGTCCGCTGGGTGACGCAGGTGAACAGGCAGTCCACCACCAGGAGTTGACTGGTGCGGGAGGACATGGCCGCGGGGCGCAGTTCGCTCTCGCGGGCGGTGGAGGTGGTGAGGACGTGGTCGGCGTACTGCGTGACGGGGCCGTCCGGGCGGCCGGTGATCGCGACGGTGGTGGCGCCGTGGTCGAAGGCGACCCGGAGCGGTTCTATGACGTCGCCGGTCGAACCGGAATGGGTGATGGCGAGGGCGACGTCCCCGGAGCGGAGCTGCACGGCGTTGGTGACGGCGAGGTGCGGGTCGCTGTGGGCGTGGGCGACCAGGCCGATGCGGAGCAGCTTCTGGCCGAGGTCCTGGGCGACGAGGCCGGAGGCGCCGACGCCGTAGATGTCGACGCGGCGGGCGGTGGCGAGCGCGGCGACGGCGGCGCCGAGCTGGACGGTGTCGAGCCCGGCGGCGGTGTCGGCGAGGGTCTGCTGTTCGTCGTAGGCCAGTTTGGCGACGACGTCGGCGATCGGGTCGTCCACGGCGATGTCGGCGGTGACGGCGGGCGCGCGGCCGGACTGCTGCTGGGCGGCGAGCCCGGCGAGGGCGAGGCGCAGGTCGCGGTAGCCGGGGTAGCCGAGGAGGCGGGCGGTGCGGACGACGGTCGCCTCGCTGGTGCCGGTGAGTTCGGCGAGGCCGGTGACGGTGAGGGCGGCGCAGCCGGCGGGGTCGCCGGCGACGGCCTCGGCGACCCGCTGCATGGAGCGGGTCATGGACGGCGCGAGGGTCCGCACCTTGGCGGCGAGCGCGGCGGGGGCGGGGGGCGCCTCGCCGCTGAAACTTTCCTTCACGTCATTGATCACATCTGAAAGATACTTTCGGAAAGCGGGGGGCGACAAGCCCCCGGAAGCCTCCGGAAAGCCCTGGAGGCCCCGGAGGGCTCCGGCCGGGAAGGAGCCCGTCGTCCTCGGCCCCCGTCGGGTGACAATGAGGGCATGGACGACATCGACCCCGTGGAGCAGGCGCTGCACACCGCCCGTGCGCTGGTACTGGCCGACCTGGCGGCCCGGGAGGTCGCCGCCGCCGAGATGGTGTCGATGGTGGAGGACGCGGTGACCCACCGGCGCTGGTGGGTCGAGCAGTGGCCGGAGGGGGTGGCGTACGTCGCGGGGCTCGTCGCCCAGGACGTGCAGGACGCCCTCCTCGAACGGTACGGCCGCTGGCCGATCTGCCCGGTCTGCTCCTCGGGCGACCCGCACGCCCTGGACGTGGAGCCCGAGCTGGGCCCAGACCCGCACTGGGTCTGCGGCAAGCAGGGCGTGGTGGTGGCACCGGTGGGCGGCCTGACGTGAGGGGGCGCAGGACGGCCGGGAGGTCCGGGCCGGAAGGGGCGCGCGGATGACCCTCTACATCGACCCGCCGACCTGGCCCGGCCACGGACGCATGTGGTCGCACCTGGTCAGCGACGTCTCCTTCGAGGAACTGCACGCCTTCGCCGCCGCGTTGGGCGTCCCGCTCCGCGCCTTCGAGCGGGACCACTACGACATCCCGTCCGACCGGTACGCGGCCGCGGTGTCCGGCGGCGCGGTCGAGGTCGGCTCGAAGGAGCTGCTCCGCCGCCTCACGGGGGCGGGCCTGCGGCGGCCGAAGGGGCGTCCGGCGGCCTGACGCCCGCCCGGGACCCGCCCGCGTCCCGGGCCCGCCCGCGTCCCGGGCCCGCCCGCGCCCCGGGCCCGGCGCGGCCCCGGCCCCGGGCCCGCCCTCCGCGCGGACGGCGCCGCGTCCGGGCGCGTCCCCCGCCCCACAGGCGCCTCACAGGGCAATACGCCTAGGCCGGGCGGACCGAGGCCTCGATGTGGGCGAGCTGGGCGGCGAGGATCTCCTCGAACGCGGCCCGGCGGTCCGCTCCGAGGGGGCGCATGTCACGGGCGAAGTGGGCCAGGGCGGGGAAGTGCTCGGGGTCGGCGCCGAGCACCGCGACGCGGAACAGCTCCATGCCCTGTTCGTGCTCTTCCGGGGTGACGGTGCCGACTCCGGCCTCGGAGGCGATCAGCGAGGCGATGAGCACCGCGAGCCGGTGGTAGCGCGCCGGGATCTCCTCGTCGGGCAGTCCCGACGTGCGCAGGGCCCCCAGCACCTCTTCCATGACCAGCCGGGAGCCGGCGCCGCCCGAGGCGTAGCGTCCCCAGACCGCGGCGAGCTGGGGCTGCCGGCCGAAGGCCTCCCGCAGACACAGGGCCAGGGTGGTGACGCGCCGCTTCCAGTCGCCCTCGGGACGGTAGCCGTCCATCGCGGCCAGGAGGATGCGGTCGGCGACCGCGCGCAGCAGCTCGGTCTTGCTGCGGAAGTGCCGGTACAGGCTGGAGGAGTCGGTCCCGAGGGTCGCGGCGAGCTTGCGCACGCTGAACGACTCCGCGCCGCTCGTGCGCAGCAGTTCCGCCGCCGCGTCCAGGATCTCCTCGGTCGACCAACGCCTTCGGCCTGTCATCCGGCTCCTCTCGCCGCGCTCAGTCTACTCGTGCACTTGGCGTTGCACGCGGTGCGTGCATAATGAGGACATGAGCGTGCCGGCCGTATCGGCACGCCCCACGCTCCCCGCCGTCCGGACCGGACGGCCGGCGCGGGTCCCACCCGAACGACCGGAAGGACACATGCCGTGAGGAACCACCTGGACGCGGCGGCGCTGGACGCCGCCCTCGAGGACGTCCACCGCGCCGGAGTGCCGGGCCTGTTCGCCGAGGTGCGCGACGGCGACCGGGTCTGGCGCGGCGCCGCGGGCGTCGCCGACCTCGCCACCGGCCGCCCCGTCACCGCCGGCATGCGGCACCGGGTCGGCAGCGTCACCAAGACCTTCACCGCCGCCGCGGTCCTCCGGCAGGCCGAGAGGGGCCGGATCGATCTCGACGCGCCGGTCGGCCGGTACCTCCCGGAGCTGGTTCCCGGAGCGCGCGGTGACGCGATCACCGTCCGCATGCTGATGAACCACACCAGCGGCCTCGCCGAGTACCTCCCCCACGTCTATCCCTCCCTCAAGGCGTTCCCCGCCCTCGCGGACACCGGGCCCCAGAGCCTGGAGGACCACCGGTTCACGCGGTTCGACCCCGCCGAACTGATCGCGGCGGGGGTCGCCGCGCCCCCCGCCGGCACCCCGGGCGGCACCCCCGGGACGTACTCCAACACCAACTACCTGCTGCTCACCCTGCTTCTGGAACGGGTGACCGGCACCACGGCCGAGTGCTGCGTCACCCGGGACGTCATCGAGCGCGCCGGGCTCCGGGACACCGGGTTCCCCACCGGAGCCGGCATCGACGGGCCGCACTCGCGGATGTACGAGTGCTGGTTCGGCATGATCGACCCGCCGCGCGACCACAGCGTCCACGACATGTCGTGGGTCGGGCCGGCGGCCTCGCTGATATCGACCGTCACGGACCTCAACCGCTTCTACCGCGCCCTGCTGGCCGGCGAGATCGTCACCCCGTCGTCGCTGGAGCAGATGCGGCACACCGTCCCGGTCGTCTCCCAGGAGGGGAGGACGATCCCCTACGGCCTCGGCCTGCACCCGGTGGAGGAACCCGGGCGGGACACCTTCTGGGGCCACGGCGGCACGGTCTGGGGCGCCGGAACGCTCGCCGTGATCCGCGCCGACGGCGGACGGCAGATGGCCGTCGCGGTGAACACGCAGAGGTGGAACCGGCTCGACCCCTCCGGCAGGCCGCTGCCCCACCCCGTCGACGGCGCGCTCGCGCGTCTGCACCACGTGGCGATGTACGGCTGAGCCGCGTGGCGCCGGGCACGGCCGGCCGCGCGGGACTGGGGATCGGGCCGCTTCCCGGCCCCCGGTCCCGCGCGGCCCCGGGGAGCCGGGCCGCTTCCCGGCCTCAGCCCCGCGCGACCGGCCCCGTCAGCTCCTTCAGTTCCCGCTCCACGTTCTCCCGCGCCCGCTCCTCCCACACCGCCGCCCCGTACGGCGTCCGGAAGAGCCGGGGCAGGTCGAGGAGGTGGCGGAGGACGGCGGCGCGGCCCTCGCGGAAGGCGTCGTCGGGGACGAAGCCGTACTCCTCGCGGACCGCCGCCGCGTACGCGTCGTACGCGGCGGGGTCGCCCGCCAGGACCGCGAGGTCCGCGTCGCACAGGGTCTCGCCGTTCAGGTCGCCCGCGGCCGGGTCGTGGGAGACCGTCAGGCGCACCAGACGGGCCACCTCGGTCACCTCGCGCGCGGTCAGGCCCGCCTCGGTGAGGGCCTTCCCGGCCAGGGCCGCCGACCGCTCCTCGTTCTCGGAGCGCTCGGGCCGGTAGACCGCGTCGTGGAACCACGCGGCCAGTCTGACCAGTTCCAGCTCCCCGCCCTCGCCGCCCTGGTCGGCCAGTTCGTCGACGCGGTCGAGGACCGACCGCAGGTGGTCGACCGTGTGGTAGCGGCGCTGCGGCTCGGACCAGCGGGCCAGCAGGTTCCGTCCGTACGGGGCGGGGTCGGGGCCCTCGCGGCCGGCGCGGGCGGCGAGCAGGGTGGCGTTCCAGCGGTGGAGCAGCGCGTGGTCTTCCTCGGCGGTCATGGGGGCATTCTGCCCACCGGACCGCCAGGGCCGCCGGAGGACCCGCTTCCCCGTCCGGTGGGCCGCTTGCCGGCCCGGTGGACCGCCCCTGCCCGGTGGACCGCCCCTGTCCGACGGACCGCTCGCCCGACGGACCGCTCGCCCGGCGCGGCCGTCGCTTGTCAGGGTGGCCCTGACGTTCGTACGCTGCCCGTCGGGGACGGCCCGGCGGTCGGGACGTGGCCCGCGAAGGAGGCACCATGCCCGGCGGAACGCCCGAACACGGCGGCAGGATCTGCTCGTTCTGCGGCAAGCCCGAAGCGGAACTGGCCAAGCTGGTCGCCGGGCCGGGGGTGAACATCTGCGACGAGTGCGTGGACCTGGCCGCCTCGATCGTGGCCGAGTACCGCCCGGGACCGGCCGAACTGCGGATGCCGACGTGGGGCGGTCTCGCCGACGCGGAGATGCTGGAACGGCTGCCCCGGGTCGCGGCCGTGGCCGACCAGGTCGAGGCCGATGTGCGCCTGTGGGTCGTGGAGTTGCGACGGCGCGGCGTGACGTGGGCCAGGATCGGCGAGGCGCTCGGCATCACCCGCCAGTCGGCCTGGGAACGGTTCTCCGGGGAGGCCTGACCCCGCCACCGATCCCGCCACCGCCCCGCGCGCGGCCGTGGCCGGCCCTCTCCTCGCGGCGCCCCGGCCCCCGGCCTCCCGGCGCCCCCTCAGCCCGAACGGAGGACCCGGAAGCGGCCGGGGTCCGCCGGGTCCCGGTCCACGACCTGGACCGCCGTCCAGGACGACTGCGGGACGCCGATGCCCGGCACGCGGGAGAACCGGATCTCCCCCCGCGTGCCCCCGACCGCGACGCGGGACCAGTCCGGGGCCGTGCGGGTCCGCTCCGGCCCGTGGGCGCGCAGGACGCCGGCGAGGACGAGGGCCGTGTCGTACCCCTCGAACGCGACGAAGGAGTGCGCCCCGCCGAGGCGCGCGCGGAGGTCCGCCCCGACCCGTGTGCCGAGCGGGGTGAGGCGCTCGGGCAGATAGCGCAGGAACGGGACCGAGGCGCCGTCGCCGCCCAGCAGCGCCTCCCACTCCGCGAACTCCGGCTGCCCGGCCGGGGCGCCGATCAGGACCCCGGAGAGGCGCGGGTCGCGGCGGACGGACGCGACGACCGGGACCGCCGGTCCGGGGAAACCGGTCAGCAGGAGGAGGGCCGTCGCGCCGTCGGCGGCGAGCGCGTCGCACAGGGCGGCGGGGGAGAGGGCGCGCGCGTCGAACACGGTCACGGCGCCGCCGCGCGGGGCGAGGTGGTCCCGGAGGACGCGGACGCCCGAGGCCCAGTACGCGCCGGGTTCGGCCGCCACGGCCACGCGGCGGTGGCCCGCGCCGAGGAGGTGGTCCGCGTACACCCGCCAGCCGTGGGACTGCGGCGGGGAGAGGCGGGCGACCCACTCCGTCGGCCGCTCGGTCAGCGCGTCGAGCACGGCCGACGAGCACAGGAACGGCAGGCCGAGGGCGTCGGCCCCGGCGGCGGCGGCGCGGGCGGCGACGCTGTGGTACTCCCCGGCCACGGCGGCCACGCCCAGGCGCGCGCACTCGTCCACGGCCGCCGCGGCCCTCGACGGGTCGGCGGCGGTGTCCCGTACGACCGGTTCGAGCGGCCTCCCGGCGACTCCGCCCGCGTCGTTGACGTCCCGTACGCCCAGTTCGAACCCGGCGAGCAGGTGACGGCCCGCCTCGGTCCAGCCGGGCCGGGAGAGCGGGGCGAGGAAGCCGATGCGGACGGCCGCCGGGGCGGAGCCCCCTGTTCCGGCCGGAGGTGACGGCGTGTGCACGGGCGGACGTCCTCCTGGGCGGACCGGTTCGGGCGGGGGCCCCGGAAGCCTTCGCCGGGGGCCGGCGCCGCGCGGGACGGCGACGCCGAACGGATCTTCTCAGGAATCGCGGCACGCGGCGGCGGACGTCCGGGCGGAGCGCCCGGCCTCCCGCGCCCCCTGTGCCCTTCCGTGCCCCGCCGTCCGCGCGGGTCCACCCCCGCGCGGGTCCGCCGCCCGGGCCGAAAACCCTTTGCGGCGCGCGGAGCCGAAGCGCCAGGCTTCCCGTCCATGACCACCCCTTCCTCCTCCTCCTCCGTCGCGGACCTGTTCTCCGCCGACGGGCGTCTCAAGGCGGTCCCGCGCCGCGCCGCGCGCCGTGAGGCACTGCTCGCGCACCTCGCCGCCACCCTCTTCGACACCGGCCGCGCCTACGGCGAACCCGAGGTCAACGAAGCGCTGCGCACCGTGCACGAGGACTTTCCGGCCCTGCGCCGGTACCTCGTGACCGGCGGGTTCCTCGTCCGGACGAAGGACGGTTCCGCCTACCGCCGACAGCAGCGGGCCGGCTCCCCCGGAGGCGCGACCACCGCCGTCGCGTGATGACGGACGCGGTGGCGGCCGGCCTCCTGGCCGGTTACGGCATCGCGGTCCCGGTCGGCGCCGTCGGCGTCCACCTGGTGGCGGTCGCGGCCCGTTCCCCCTGGCGTACGGGGGCGGGCGCGGCGCTCGGCGTCGCCACCGCCGACGGGCTGTACGCGCTGCTCGCCGTCCTCGGCGGCACCGCCCTCGTCCCCCTCCTCGCCCCGGTGGCGACACCCCTGCGCCTGGCCTCGGCCCTCGTCCTCGTGGCCCTGGCCGCGCGCTCCTCGTGGCGGGCCGTACGCGCGTACCGCGCGGCCACGGGCGCGGAGCCGGACCCCCTGCCCGCTCCCCGGCGCGCGTCCCCCGCCCTCCCGGCCTTCCCGGTCTTTCTGGGGATCACCCTCCTCAACCCCCTGACCGCGCTCTACTTCACCGCCCTCGTCCTCGGCGGACGCCCGGCGGAGGGACCGGCCGGGGCGGCCGTCTTCGTCCTCGCGGCCTTCGCCGCCTCCGCGAGCTGGCAGCTCCTCCTGTCCACCGCGGGCACCCTCCTCGGGCGCGCCGTCACGGGGCCCCGGGGCCGTCTGGCGACGGCCCTCGCGTCGGGCGTGCTGATCACGGCCCTGGCGGTGGGCATGGTGACCTGAGACGGGGCGGGCGCCGGGACCGGACGTCAGCGGCCCCGCCGTACCCCCGCCGTCAGGAGGACCGCTCCCGCCACCAGGCCCACGGCCGCCCCCGCCGTCACGGTCCCGCGGCACGGGCCCAGGGAGAGGAACGAGTCCTTCGCGCGGACCGAGAGCACCGAACGGACGCTCGCCCAGGAACCGGCCGAGGCGACCGACAGCGCGGAACCGACCGAGGCGACGCTCGCCCAGGAGCCGATCGAGGCGACCGAGTGGGCGGAGCCCACCGAGCCGATGGAGAGGAAGGAGCCCACCGAGCCGATGGAGAGCATCGAACCCACGGAACCGATGGAGAGGAACGAGTCCTTGGACCAGAGGGAGAACTGCGAACCGCCGGCGCGGGCGGGGGACGTGGAGGCCATGGGGCGATCCTAGGGACGGCGGGGGCCCGCCGGGAGTACGCGGGACCGCCGCGGCCGGGGGAGGCCCCGGCCCCGGAGCGCGCACGCGACCGGAGGGACGTCCGGGGTGCGCGCACCGGCGGGAGGGGGAGGCCCCGGGGTGATCGGATTTTTTCTTCCGGTGCGGGCCGAATCCTTTCGGCGCTCCCGTGCCTCCTGTACACGTGCCGACGGACGTCGGGACGGGACAAGGAGGACCTCATGATCGTCGGAATCGTCGTCGCCGCCGGAGCCGTACTGCTCTGCACCTGCGCCTACGCCCTCACGCGCAAGCGGAAGCAGACCCGTGGCTGACGCGTCCTGGCCCGGCGAACGGCTGGTCACCGCCGCCCGGAACGGCGACGCCGACTCGATCGCCGCCCTGGTGTCGGGCTCGCACCCGAACGTGCGGCGGTTCGCCCGTTCGCTCTGCGCCACTCCCGAGGACGCCGAGGACGCGGCGCAGGAAGCCCTGATCATCCTCTACCGGAAGATCGGGATGCTGCGCGCGTCCGGCGCCCTGGCGTCGTGGATGTTCCGCATCGTCCGCAACGAGTGTCTGCGGCGCGTCCGGGCGACGCGGGCCCACGCGCCCCTGCCGGACGACACCGGGGGCCCGGCCGGAGGGGCGGTCGTGCCGGGCGCCGTCGTGGACTCGGCCGAGGAGACGGCCCTGCGGCGCATCGAGGCGGGCCGGGTGGCGGCCGCCGTCGCCGCCCTGCCCGCCGAGCAGCGGCACGTCCTGATCATGCGGGACGTCCAGGGCCACGGCGGACGCGCGGTCGCCGAGGCGCTCGGCCTCAGCGACGCCGCCATGAAATCCCGTCTGCACCGCGCCCGTGCCGCGGTCCGGCGGTCCCTGCGTGCCCCGTCCGAACTTCCGTCCGCATCTGGAGGACCTCGTGGCGAAAGCCGAAACAGCCGGTTCTGACTTCGCGAGCCCTTCCCTGGCCCGCCATCTGGTCCGGGGCGCCATCGGCTTCGGGGGCCTGGCCGGCTCGGTCGCGCTCCTCCCGGTCGCCGGCCCGGCCTCCCTGCTCCTCCTGCCCGTCGGCGTGCTCGCCCTGCGCGGCTGCCCGGTGTGCTGGATCGTCGGCCTGGCGCAGACCGTCTCGCGGGGCCGTCTGCGACGCGACTGCGAGGACGGCGTGTGCCGGCTGGCCGTCGCGGACCGGGACCACGAGGGGCGTCCGGCGGTCCCGGCCGTTCCGGCGGTCCCGGCCGTTCCTGCGGGCCCGGCCGGGTCACCGGGCCCGGCCGGGCCGTAGCGGTGCGGTGGTGCCGTCAGCCGACCGGGCCGGTCCAGCCCACCGGGACCCGGGCGGCGCGTACGCGTTGCGGGTGGTCGCCCACCGTCACCGTCGCCACCTTCCGGCCGGTCGCGAAGTCGATGGCGGTGACGGCGTCGGCGCCGCTCTCGGAGATGACGCACGCCTTCCCGTCCCCGCTGACGGTCGCCCAGTACGGCTTCGAGGCGGGGACGAGCGGCCCCTCCTGGAGGGTGGCCCGGTCGACGACCGTCGCGTAGTCGTCCATCGTCCCGGCGACGCACAGCTTGTCGCCGGCCGGGCTCATGGACATGCCGTGGTGGCGGGAGTCGTTGACCCAGGTGGTGCGGTCCTCGCTGGTCGCCGGGTTCTTCGGCAGCGTCTTGACGCGGGTGATGCGGTCGGTGGCGACGTCGTACTCCAGGAAGCCGTTGAAGAACGACACCTGGAAGTACAGCTTCGACCCGTCGGGCGAGAACACCGCCGGGCGGACCGCGTCGGACAGGTCCTTGCGGCCGAACGCGTCGAGCCGTTCGCGCATGTCGATGACGCGGACCTGCTCGAAGGTCTGCGCGTCCACGACCGTGATCCTCCGGTCCCCCTTGGTGAAGTCCCAGAACGGGTCGTCGAGCGCGGTCGTCACCTCCCCGATCGACATGTTCCACAGGTACCGGCCGTCCGCGCTGAAGACGTTCTCGTGCGGCTTGTCCCCGGTCGCGAACGAACCGACCTGGACGCCCGTCTCGATGTCGAGGACGTGCACCGTGTTGGAGGTCGAGGCGGAGACCGCGACCCGCTTGCCGTCGGGCGAGACGGTCATGTGGTCGGCGCGGAAGCCCGAGACCGGGAAGCGCCACCTGAGCTTCCCGGTGGCCAGGTCGATGGAGACGACGTCCGCGAAGCTCGGGCGGGAGACGACCATGGCCGAGCCGTCGGGCGTGGAGTACATGTCGTCCACGAACTGGTCGTGCCCCTCGCCCGGCCCCAGCCGGACGCCGAGGAAGAAGGCGAGTTTGACCGGGTTCAGGTAGATCTCGGCCAGGCGCTGCGTCTTGTCCGGTACGACGTTCACCCGGGCGATCCTGGAGAAGGCGCCGCGGTCCTCGATGACGTCGGCGGTTCCGTCCCAGTTGTTGCCGACGAACATGACCTCGCGCAGGGCGGCCGGGCCGTTCTCCGCCGCGGCGGCCGGCGGCGCGGCGCCGGCGGCGACCGACAGGGCGAGGGCGGCGGCCACCGGGACGGCCGTGCGCCACGCGCGGAAGGGGGAGCGTGCCGGGGCGGCCTTCGCGGAGCCGGGTTCCGTGCCGGCGGGTGCCGTGGTGCCGGGTGCCGTGGTGCCGGGTTCCGTGCCGGCGGGTGTCGTGCTGTCGGGGGACCGTCTCGAAGAGGACATCGCTGTTCCTTCCATGGAGCGGCCGGCCGGGGGCGGGCCGCGGGTGAGGGGCATGGGAAGAGCTGAGCGTTGTTCATGTTCCGGCTACTGGAAAGTAACGACCCGGACCCCGCCCGGCAAGACCTCCGGCAGGACCACCTGACGGCCTCCGCGCCGCACCCCCCGGCGCGCTTCGCGCGGAAGGGGTGGCTCCCCCCGATCGCCCGGGGCGTCCGCGCGCATCGCCGCAGTACGCGCCCCCTTCCGGCGTCCGCGCCCCGCACGACGGGGGGCAAGTGGTCTAGTCCAAGACTTGTTCAAGCTTGGTCCAGACCATTGACGCGCTCGGCCCGCCGGGACTACTCCGTATGCCAACAGGCGTGCCCGACAAAGGCGTTGGCGCACCCGCCCCCCACCGTCATTGGACTGCCATGAGACGCGTACGTTCGCTCCGCTCGGCCCTCACCGCCGCCGTGACCGCCGTCGCCGCCCTCGGCCTCGCCGCCGTCACCGGCGCGCCCGCCCAGGCGGCGACCCCCCTTCCCGCCCGTGTCTTCGCCCCCTACTTCGAGGCCTGGACCGGGGAGAGCCCCGCCGCCCTCAGCGCCCAGTCGGGCGCCAAGCACCTGACGATGGCGTTCCTCCAGACCGCCGCCAAGGGCTCCTGCACCGCGTACTGGAACGGCGACACCGCCACCCCCGTCGCCGCGTCCTCCTTCGGCGCCGACATCCGGACCATCCAGTCCCGGGGCGGCGACGTCATCCCGTCCTTCGGCGGGTACACGGCCGACACCACCGGCACCGAGATCGCCGACAGCTGCACCGACGTCAACCAGATCGCCGCCGTGTACCAGAAGGTGATCACGACCTACGACGTCGCCCGGCTCGACATGGACATCGAGGTCGACTCCCTCGACAACGCCGCCGGCGTCGACCGCCGCAACAAGGCCATCAAGGTCCTCCAGGACTGGGCCGCCGCCAACGGGCGCCGGATCGAGATCTCGTACACCCTGCCGACGACCACCCGGGGCCTCGCGGCGAGCGGGCTCGCCGTGCTCAGGAACGCCGTCGCCAACGGCGCCCGCGTCGACGTCGTCAACATGATGACCTTCGACTACTACGACAACGCCGTCCACGACATGGCCGCCGACACCAAGACGGCCGCCCAGGGCCTGTACGACCAGCTCGCCAGGCTCTACCCGGGCAAGACCCCCGCCCAGCTCTGGGGCATGGTCGGCATCACCGAGATGATCGGCGTCGACGACTTCGGCCCCGCCGAGACCTTCACCCTCGCCAACGCCCGCACCGTCTACGACTGGGCCGTCTCCAAGGGCGTCAACACCCTCTCGTTCTGGGCGCTCCAGCGCGACAACGGCGGCTGCCCCGGCGGCGCGGCCGCCGACAACTGCTCGGGCATCCAGCAGAACACCTGGGACTTCTCCCGGATCTTCGCGCCCTTCACCAGCGGCACGACCGCCCCGTCCGACGACTTCTCGGTGACCGCCGCCCCGGCGTCCGCCACCGTCGCCGCCGGAGCCTCCGTCACCGCCACGGTGAAGACCGCCGTCACCGCCGGCACGGCGCAGACGGTGGACCTCACGGTCGGCGGGCTGCCCGCCGGCGTCACCGCCACCCTCAGCCCCGCCTCCGTGACCGCCGGCGGCTCCTCGACCCTCACCCTGAACACCACGACGGCCGCGGCCTCCGGCACGTACCAGGTCGTGGTGAACGGGGCGAGCCCGTCCGCCGCCCACTCCGCCGTCCTCTCCCTGACCGTCACCGGCGGCGCCACCCCGTGCGCGGCCGCTCCGTGGGCCGGGGGCACCGTCTACACCGGTGGTCAGCAGGTCTCCCACAAGGGCCACACCTGGAAGGCCCGGTGGTGGACGACCGGCGAGGAGCCCGGCACCACCGGCGAGTGGGGCGTGTGGCAGGACCTCGGCGCCTGCTGATCCGTACGCGCCGCACGACAGGAGGCCGGGGCCCGTCCGCTGTCGGACGGGCCCCGGCCCCGTGCGCCGGTCCGCTCAGCCGTCGACCGCCTTGAAGCCCCGCAGCCGCAGGCTGTTGCCGACCACGAAGACCGAGGAGAAGGCCATGGCCGCGCCCGCGATCATCGGGTTGAGCAGTCCGGCCGCGGCGAGCGGCAGCGCCGCCACGTTGTAGGCGAAGGCCCAGAAGAGGTTCGAGCGGATCGTGCCGAGCGTCCTGCGCGAGAGCCGGATGGCGTCGGCCGCCGCCCGCAGGTCGCCCCGGACGAGGGTCAGGTCGCCGGCCTCGATGGCGGCGTCCGTGCCGGTGCCCATCGCCAGGCCCAGGTCGGCCCGGGCGAGCGCGGCGGCGTCGTTCACGCCGTCGCCGACCATGGCGACCGAACGGCCCTCGGCCTGGAGGCGCTTGACGACGTCGACCTTGTCCTGCGGCATGACCTCCGCGATCACCTCGTCGATGCCGACCTCGGCGGCGACGGCCTCCGCGACCGTCCTGTTGTCGCCGGTGAGCAGGATCGGGGTGAGGCCGAGCCCGCGCAGCCGCCGGATCGCCTCGGCGCTGGTGTCCTTGACGGCGTCCGCGACCTCCAGGACCGCGCGGGCCTCCCCGTCCCAGGCCACCGTGATGGCGGTCCTGCCCGCCTTCTCGGCCGCGTCCTTCGCGGACCGCAGCTCCGCCGGGAGGACCAGGGCCCACTCCTCCAGCAGCTTCTCGCGGCCGACGAGGACCGCGTGGCCCTCGACCACGCCCTGGACGCCGAGGCCGGGGACGTTCGCGAAGTCCTCGGGGACGGGCAGGGTGCCCACCCGCTCGGCCGCTCCGGCGGCCACGGCCCGCGCGACCGGGTGCTCGGAGGAGTGCTCCAGGGCGCCCGCGAGCCGCAGGACGTCCTTCTCCTCCGCGTCCCCGGCGGTGTGGACCGCGAGGAGGGTCATCCGGCCGGTGGTGACGGTGCCGGTCTTGTCCAGGACGATCGTGTCCACCCTGCGGGTGGTCTCCAGGACCTCGGGTCCCTTGAT
Source organism: Streptomyces sp. NPDC014907 (assembly GCF_055562975.1). Classification (NCBI taxonomy): domain Bacteria; kingdom Bacillati; phylum Actinomycetota; class Actinomycetes; order Kitasatosporales; family Streptomycetaceae; genus Streptomyces; species Streptomyces sp. NPDC014907. The sequence goes on from NZ_JBVHEG010000011.1 coordinate 170,985, forward strand.
GAGGATGCCGAGCTGGGCGCCGCGGCCGGTGCCGACCATGAGGGCGGTCGGGGTGGCCAGGCCGAGGGCGCAGGGGCAGGCGATGATCAGGACGGCGACGGCGGCGGTGAACGCGGCGGTGAGGCCCTGTCCGGTGCCGAGCCAGAAGCCGAGGGTGCCGAGGGCGAGCGCGATGACGACCGGTACGAAGACGGCCGAGATCCGGTCCGCGAGGCGCTGGGCGGCGGCCTTGCCGTTCTGCGCGTCCTCGACCAGCTTCGCCATCCGGGCGAGCTGGGTGTCGGAGCCGACGCGGGTGGCCTCGACGACGAGCCGGCCGCCGGCGTTCAGGGTGGCGCCGGTGACGGCGTCCCCGGTGCCGACCTCGACCGGGACGGACTCGCCGGTGAGCATGGAGGCGTCCACGGCGGACGAGCCCTCGACCACGGTGCCGTCGGTGGCGATCTTCTCGCCGGGGCGGACCAGGAAGCGGTCCCCGACCCGGAGTTCGCCGGTCGGCACGGTGACCTCCCGGCCGTCCTTCAGGACGGTGACCTCCTTGGCCCCCAGCCGCATCAGGGCCTTGAGCGCGGCGCCCGCCTTCCGCTTGGAACGGGCCTCGAAGTACCGGCCCGCCAGGATGAAGGCGGTGACGCCGGCGGCGGCCTCCAGGTAGATGTTCCCGGCGCCGTCGGTGCGGGCGATCGTGAACGCGAAGGGGTGCGTCATGCCGGGCGTGCCGGCGGTGCCGAAGAACAGGGCCCACAGCGACCACAGGAACGCGGCGGCCGTGCCGACCGAGATCAGGGTGTCCATGGTGGCCGCGCCGTGCTTCGCGTTGGTCCAGGCGGCGCGGTGGAAGGGCCAGGCGGCGTAGACGACGACCGGTGCGGCCAGGGTGAGGCTCAGCCACTGCCAGTACGTGAACTGGAGGGCCGGGACCATCGCCATCGCGATGACGGGGACGGCGAGGACGACGGCGGTGACGAGCCGCTGCCGGAGGGGCCGCAGCTCCTCGTCGGCCTCCTCCTCGTCGGAGGGCTCCCCGGTGCCCGGGGTCCCGGTCTTCGGGGGCGCCGGTTCGGCGGCGGTGTAACCGGTGGCCTCGACGGTGGCGATGAGGTCGGCGACACCGAGGCCCGCGCCCGCGTCGAAGGTGACCTTCGCCTTCTCGGTGGCGTAGTTGACGGTGGCCTCGACCCCGTCCATGCGGTTGAGCTTCTTCTCGATGCGGGCCGCGCACGAGGCGCAGGTCATGCCGCCGATGGTGAGCTCGACCTGAGCCGTGCCGGATGTCGTCGCTGTCATGAGGTCTGCTCCTCGTGGGATGGGGGCCGGCGGCCGGGGCCCTTCCGGTGCGGTGCGGGCGGGTCCCGGCGGCCGGGGGTGGTGCGGACGGGGTCCGCCGGGCCCGGCGGCGGACCGGGCCCGTGGACGGCCGGACCGGGGCGGGCCGGCGGCGGACCGGGGCGGGTCAGGCCCGTCCGGTCAGTTCGTAGCCCGCCTCGTCGACGGCCGCCGCGATCGCGGCGTCGTCGGGCGCGCCGCCGGTGGTCACGGTCACCCGGCCGCCGGTGACGTCCACGTCCACGGAGAGGACGCCGGGGAGGGCCCCGACGGCCGCCGTGACCGCGGACTCGCAGTGGCCGCAGGTCATGCCGGAGACGGCGTAGACGGTGGTGGCGGCGTCGGCGGTCGCGACGGCCGTCATCCCGCCCGCGCCGGTCGAGCAGCTGTGGTCGGGGGTGCAGCAGGAGCCCATGGCTTCCTCCTCGGTCGATCCTACGTCCAAGAATACCCGAGGGGGGTATCCGTTCGTGGCTCCATGTATACCCCCCAGGTGTATTGGGGGCAAGGGGGGGAGCCGACTTGACTTGGTACCCCCCAGGGGTATCGTGACGTGCATGGAAGGGGCCGCCGCACGGCGACCCGCGCCGCCCCACGTACGGGAGAGCAGTCATGAACACCGGTGTGAGGATCACTGCCTATGCCGCCGCGCTCGCCGCGACCTTCGGGGCCGCGTACGGCGTCGGCAGGGGGATCGGCCCCCTCGACGGCCCGGAGAGGGCGGAGCACGGCGCGCACACGGCCGCCCCCACCCCCTCGGAGGGCCCGGCGGCCGGCGGGCACACGGGCCACGAGGAGACCGCCCCCGCCGCGGACGCGCCCGGCGGCCTCCAGATCTCGCAGGACGGCTACACCCTCGCCCTGGAGACCCCGGCCCCCGCGCCCGGCAGGAGCGTCCTGAGGTTCTCCGTCAGGGACGCGTCCGGCAAGAAGGTCACCGCCTTCGCCACCGAGCACGACAAGGAGATGCACCTCGTCGTCGCCTCGCGCGACCTCACCGTCTTCCGCCACCTGCACCCGGTGAAGGCCGCCGACGGCACCTGGACGGTGGAGGCCGACCTGCCCGCCGCCGGCCCCTACCGGGCCTTCGCGGACTTCAGGCCCGCCGCGCCCGGCGCCGGGGCCCTCACCCTCGGCGCCGACCTCTCCGTGCCGGGGGAGTACGCCCCGAAGCCGCTGCCCGCCGCCGCGCCCACCGCGTCCGTGGACGGCTATCAGGTCCGGCTCGGCGGCACGCTGGACCCGGGGAAGCCCGGCGAGCTGCGCTTCACCGTCACCCGGGCCGGGAAGCCGGTCACCGACCTCCAGCCCCACCTCGGGGCGTACGGGCACCTCGTCGCCCTGCGCGACGGCGACCTCGCCTACCTCCACGTCCACCCGAACGAGGGCGGTCCGGGCCCGGACGTCTCCTTCACGGCGACGGCGCCCAGCGCGGGGGCGTACCGCCTGTTCCTGGACTTCCGGCACGAGGGGAAGGTGCGGACGGCGGCCTTCACGGTGCGGGCGGGCGCGACCGGGGCAACGGTTTCCCCGGAGGGCGGGGACGGGCACGATGCGGGGGGCCACGCGCACGACTAGGGTGGCCATTGGACTAGACCTGTAGCCGTCATTCATGGAGGAATGGGCTCGATGAGCAACCGTGCAGTCCTTGAGGTGATCGCCCTCGACGAGGAAGACGCGGTCGCCGCCCAGTCCGGCGGCGCCGACCGGCTCGAACTCGTCACCGACATGGCGGCGGACGGACTCACCCCGTCCGGGGCCTGCTTCGCCGCGGTCCGCGCCGCCGTCGACATCCCGCTGCGCGTGATGCTCCGCCTCGCCGACGGGTTCTCGTCCGGCGGCCCGGAGGGCATCGAGGCCCTCGTGACGCGCGCCGCCGACCTCCGGGAGGCCGGCGCGGACGAGTTCGTCCTCGGCTTCCTCACCCCCGACGGCGAACCGGACCTCGTGGCCGTCGAGCGGCTGGTCGCCGTCCTCGACGGCTGCCGCTGGACCTTCCACCGGGCCATCGACCGCGCCGCCGACCGCGACGGGCTGCGCAAGGAACTCGCCGGCCTGCCCGGCCTCGACACCTACCTCACCGCCGGCGCCGCCACCGGCGTGGACGACGGCCTCGCCACCCTCCGGGCCGAGGCCGCCCGCGCGGGCGAACCCGGCTACGAGGCCCGCGTCCTCGTGGGCGGCGGCCTCCGCCTCGACCACCTCCCCGGACTCCGCGCGGCGGGCCTCGACGCCTTCCACATCGGCGGCGCGGCCCGCCCCCGGGGCTGGGCGGCCCCGGTCTCGGCGGACGCGGTCCGCACGTGGCGCGAGGCGGTGGACGCGCCCCCGGCGCCCTGAGCGGCCGGGGGCGCGGCGCGCTCCGGCCGGGCGCGTTCGAACGGACGGGCCGTCGGCGGAGGGGCGGCCGGGTACCGGAACGGTGCGGACGTCCCCGCCGGCCGGCTCCTCCGGCATCCGCCCGTGCGGCGACCGCGCCCGCGACCCGGGGCACGTCCCGGAACCCCCCCGCCCGCCCGGCGCGCACGCCCTAGCCTGGACCCCATGGAGAACCTCAACGGGGTGGAGGTCGTCGCGTTCCCGGACGCGGCCGCCTTCGAGGAGTGGCTGGCCGGGAACCACGGCCGCGCCGAGGGCGTGTGGGTCAAGGTGGCGAAGAAGGCGTCGGGGATCGCGTCGGTCACGGAGGACGAACTGGTCGACACGGGACTGTGCTGGGGCTGGATCTCCGGGCAGCGCCGGGGCCTGGACGACCGGTACTACCTGCAGAAGTACGGGCCCCGGCGGCCGAGGAGCCTGTGGTCGCGGGTGAACGTCGAGAAGGTCGCGGTACTGACGGCGGCGGGCCGGATGCGGGAGCCCGGCCTCGCCGAGGTCCGCCGGGCCCGGGAGGACGGCCGCTGGGACCGCGCGTACGCGTCCCAGGCGGCGGCCGCCGTCCCGGAGGACCTCACCGCGGCGCTCGACGCGGACCCGGCGGCGCGGGCGGCGTTCGACGCGCTGGACCGGACCGCCCGCTACCTCGTGATGCTCCCGCTGCTCCAGGCCGCGACGCCGGAGACCCGGCGGACCCGGCTGGAGCGGGCGGTGCGGGACCTGACGGAGGGGCGGAGGGCGGGGGAGTGACCGCCCCCGGCTCCGTTGCCCGCGCGGGCCCTCCGCACGAGCCTTCCCGCGTGACCGCCACCGCCCTCCCCGACGCCGCCTCCCCCGACACCGCACTCCCCGACACAGCTCTCGTCGAGCGCCTGATCGCCGCGCAGTTCCCCGCGTGGGCGCACCTGCCGGTACGGGCCGTGGACTCGGCGGGGACGGACAACGCCATGTTCCGGCTCGGGGACGACCTCGCCGTACGCCTGCCGAAGGCCGCGTGGTCCGGGGACCACGCGGAGAAGGAGCGGTACTGGCTGCCGCGCCTCGCCCCGCACCTGACGCTGCCCGTCCCCGTGCCCGTCGGACACGGCGTGCCGGGGGAGGGGTTCGACCGGCCCTGGTCGGTGTACGGATGGCTCGACGGGGACGACGCGTACAGCGCCCCGGTCACCGACCTCGCCCACGCCGCCGTCGCCCTGGGCCGCTTCGGCGCCTCCCTGCGCGCGGTGGACGCGACCGGCGGCCCGGCGTCCTTCCGGGGCGGCCCGGTCACCGACTGGGAGCGGGGAGCCATGACGCCGGCGACCGAGGCCCTCGGCGCGGACGGCACGCTCGACGCCGCCGCCGTCACGGAGGCCTGGGAGTCGGTCCTCCGCCTCCCGCCGTGGCGGGGCGACCCGGTCTGGGTCCACGCCGACCTGCTCCCCGGCAACCTCCTCACCAGGAACGGCCGCCTGCACGCCGTCATCGACTTCGGCGGTCTCGGCACGGGGGACCCGGCCTGCGACATGATGGCCGCCTGGAGCCTCCTCACCCCCGGGACCCGCCCCCTCTTCCGGGAGGCGTCCGGGGTCGACGACGCCACCTGGGCGCGCGGCCGGGGCTGGGCCCTGTGCTGGGGCGTCGTCACCGAGCACTACTACGGCGGCGTCACCGGCCCCGGCACCGCCCCGGTCCCGAACCCCGTCCTGGCCGCCGTCGCCCGCAGGACCTGGACCCAGGCCCTCCCCGAATGCGCGTAACGGGCGGGGAGTGCGGCTCCGGACCGGCAGCCGCCCTCCTCCCGGCCGGGGCCGGACCCGTGTCACACCTCCGTGGTACTCCTGTCCCATGAGCCAGTTCCGCGACTTCAACCTCAAGCTGCTCGTCATCGAGGAGCTCATGTACGGCCCCGAGCCGCTCCTGCCGGTCTACGACCTGTTCGCGCGGCTGGCGGCGCGGGGTATCGACGACCCGGCGTCCCACGTTCTGGAGCACGGCCTCCACGCGGAGGTGCTGCCGGAGTCCCGGGCCCACTTCGAGGCCCTGGAGATCCCGGCCGAAACGCTCGCCCTCGTCGAGGAGTTGTGCTTCGACGCCGGGGCGGAGGTCTTCCGGCACTGCGCCCCCGCCTGGGACGGCGAGGACGACCTGTTCGACGTCCGCTCGCTCGACGACCTCGCCCTGCTGCCCCACCTGCGGAAGGTCACCTTCGTGGAGGACGGCGTCCTGGTCGTGCCGGACGCGGCGGAGATCTTCGCCGCGCGCGGCATCGAAACCGACTGAACCCCGGTTCCGGCCCTTCGCCCTGTCGGGGCGGGGCCCTGCCGCGACCTGTCAGAGGGACGACGGCGCCGCCGTGTCCCCCGCGTCCCCTCGTCCCGGGTGGTGTCCGGGTGTCAGAGGCACTTTCCGTTCAGCCAGGTCTTCAGCTCCCTGGGCCACGTGGTGACCATCGCCTGCGCGGAGACGGGCGTGGCGAACTGGTCCAGCTTCTCCTGCCACGTGGCGTACTGGGCGGAGGCCGGCGGAGGGGGCTCCTCCCAGCCGAACGCCGCCGAGTCGACCCAGCGGGGGTGGCCGGTGAGCGTGGCTCCGAGGCCCGCGGCCGTGATGCGCTTCGTGAGTTCGGCCTTCAGGGCGGTGTTGTCGGCACCCGTGTAGATCATGATCTTCTGCTGCGCGACGCGCTCGCCGATGGGGGCGATGACCTCGTTCCACGCGGTCTCACGGATGGACGCGTCGGTGCTGAGCAGCGACTGCCCGGTCTCTCCCTTGAGCTCCACGAAGGCGGCCATGTCCTGGTTCCTGGCGCTGTCGAGCCATTCGCGGAAGGTGTACACGGTCTCGCCGGCGTACGGCCCCCGGTCGATCGTGCGGCCCTTGAGCTGATCGGCGCCGGTGGCCCACCAGAGGTCCGCGATGTCGGCCTGCGGCCCCGTGAGGCCCCTGGTCGACTTGTTGTGCCACATCACGCCCTTGGTGCCGTTCTTGGTGAGCCGGAGGTCGGCCTCCACACCGCCCGCTCCCCAGCTCTTCTGCTCCGCGAGGCCCTTCGGGTGGTTCGGCTGGCGGACCCGGTCACGCTCCCAGGCGTTCTCCCCGGTGGGGTAGCCGCCGTGCCCGTAGACCACCGGGCAGACGGGCAGGGGCGGGGGGCTGCTGTACCGCTCGAACACGTGGACCCGGTCGAGCGACCAGCCCTGGGGCTCCGACCAGCTGTGCAGGGCGTCGTCGAGCGTGCCGTCGGCCCGGGCGACGAAGGTGATGGCCTTCGCCCGGGTGTCGCTGTAGCCGTAGAACGTGGCGAGGTCGTCGCGCCCGTCACCGTTGTAGTCGCCGGTGACGAGGCGCATCCGGGACCGCTCGTACCATCCCGGCACGGCGTTCAGGAGCTCGCGCCGGTTGCCGAGCTTCCCGGTGGCGTCGAGAGAGAAGCCGATGAGGGCGTCATGGCCGTCGGCGTAGTCGTACCAGGCGGCGAACTCGTCGCGGCCGTCGCCGTCGAAGTCCCCGGAGTGCGTGCTCACCCGGCCGAACTGCCAGCCGGTGGACTGCCAGCCGCTCACGGGCTCGCCGAACCCGCCGTCCGGTCCGGCGGGGAAGGTCATCAGCCGTACGGTGCCGGGGGTGTAACTGTCCAGGACGCCGATGTCGTCGCGGCCGTCGCCGTCGTAGTCGCCGGTGGCGAACTTCATGCGCGCGACCTCCCATCCGTCGGCGGCGGTGCGCGCGAAGGACGGGAAGGGGGTGCCGAAGCCGCCGTTGGCGTCGGACAGGAACGTGAAGAGCTTGTCGTCGCCGTTGCGGTAGTCGTACCAGGCGGCGATGTCGTCGCGGCCGTCGCCGTTGAAGTCGCCGGCCTCGGCGGTGATGGCGTCGAACGTCCAGTTGCCGGGGGCCACGGCCCAGGAGGCGAAGTGGGGGGCGAAGGTGCCGTCGCCGGCGCCGAGCCAGGTGAGGAGGGAGACCCGTCCGTCGTCGTAACCGTAGAAGGCGGCGACGTCGCCCTTCCCGTCCCCGTTGAAATCGCCGGTGACGCGCTTCATGTGCTCGGCCCAGAAGTTCCCCGCGGGGGACTGCCACGCCCTGTTGGGCGCGGCGAAGCCGCCGTCCGGGCCGGCGAGGAAGGCGCGCATGCCGTCGTTGCCCTCGGCGTAGTCGTACCAGGCGGCCATGTCGCTCCGGCCGTCGCCGTCGTAGTCGTGACGGGGGCCCCGGGGAACCGCCCGCGCGGTGGCCGCCTCCGTTCCGTCCCGCCGGTCGGCGACGGACCCGACGTACGGGAAACCGGCCGGTCCGCCGGAGGTGCCGGTGGTGGACGGGACGGCGGCCGGCGCCTCCCCGCCCACCCTCTCGCTCGCGCTGCCGCTGCCCGTCTGGAGGCCCAGCAGGGCACACAGGACAGCGGCGCCCATGACGCCGCGACGTTTCTTCATCCGGTTGTTCGTCCCCCACGTTCACGGCGACTGTTCGCCGCCGGACGGAAACGCGCCCGCGGTTCGCGGACGCGCGTCGACCTGCCGCCCGAAGAAGGTGCCCCCGGCCGTCGGGGGGACCCTCCTCGGCCGGGCGAAGTCGCCGCCGATTAAATCACCGGCACCTCGCCGTGGACAGTCGTCCGCCGCACGGGGAGCGGGGCGGGGCCCGGGACCCTCGGACCCCACCGGGCCCCGGGGCCCTCGCGCCCCACCGGGCCCCGGGTCCCTCACACCTCCCGGTGCGGGGGATCGGCCACCGGCTCCGTCCCGGCGCGGCGCGGGGCGCCCGCGCTCACGGCGCGTCCGCGCTCACGGCGCGCCCAACTGCCCCGGCAGCGGCGCCGCGTGCACCACCGTCAGCCCCGACACCGCACGCGTCAGCGCGACGTACAGCCGCCGCAGGCCCGTGCGTTCGTCGGGTTCGCCGTCCACGACCGCCGCCGGTTCGTCCAGGACCACGTAGTCGTACTCCAGGCCCTTCGCGAGCGACGCCGGGACCAGGGTCAGCCGGGACCCGGCCGTCGTCTCCTCGCCGGGGGAGAGGTACGCCAGGCCCGCCGCCGCCAGCGCCTCCGCGAGCGGCGCGATCCGCGCGTCGGCGGCGATCAGGCCGGTCGAGCCCTCGTGGCCCAGCGCCTCGGCGCAGGCCGCGACCACGTCCGCGTCCAGGTCCTCCGCGCGCCGGACCGCCAGCGAACCCGGGTTCTCCCGGACCGACTCCACCGCCGCGAGCCCCGGCGACATGTGCGGGAGCAGCCGCGAGGCGTACGCGATCACCTCGCGCGGCACCCGGAAGCCGGTCGTCAGCTCCTCCACCACCGCCTCCGGCTTCCCCAGGTGTCCGAGCGCCTGCGCCCAGCTCTCCGTCGCCCACGGCGTCGTGCCCTGTGCGAGGTCGCCCAGGACCGTCGCCGAACCGGTGGCGCAGCGGCGGCCCACCGCCCGGTACTGCATGGGGGACAGGTCCTGCGCCTCGTCCAGGACCACGTGGCCGAGCGAGTGCGTCCGCTCCACCAGGTCCTTCGCCTCGTCCACGAGCACCGCGTCCGCCGCCGACCACGTCGCCGCCCGCACGCTCCGGGCGGGCCTCTCCCACAGCAGCAGCTTCCGCTCGTCCTCCGTGAGCAGCCCCTCCGCGTGCTCGGCCAGGAACTCCGCGTCGCCCAGGAGGCGCAGCACCAGTTTCGCCGGGTCCACCGGCGGCCAGCACTCCTTCACGAACGCCTTCACCGCCGCGTTCCGCGCGACCGCGTTCTGCACCCGGTCGTCCGGGGCCTCGCCCGCCTGCTCCATCCGCACGAGCACGGAGTGCGCCACCCGTTGCGGGAGGGCCTCGCGGGCCGCCCCGTACCGCATGTCGCGGTCCAGCAACTCCCGTACGATCTCCTGAAGTTCGTAGGCGGGAATCCGCCAGCGGCGCGAACCGCGCACCACCGTCAGGGGCTCCTCCGGCAGCGTCACGTGCGCGTAGAGCGCCCGCCGCAGCACCCGCGCCATCCGGGCGTCGCCCTTCACGACCGCCGTCGCCGCCGGGTCCGTCCCCCGCACCTCCACGTGTGCCACGAGGTCGTCCACCGTCGCCTGCTTCACCTCCAGTTCGCCCAGGGCGGGCAGCACCTGCTCGATGTACTGGAGGAAGGAGCGGTTCGGTCCGACGACCAGGGTGCCGGTGCGGGCGAGCCGTTCCCGGTGCGCGTAGAGGAGGTACGCGACGCGGTGCAGGCCCACGGCCGTCTTGCCGGTCCCGGGCCCTCCCTGCACGCAGACCGACCCCGACAGGCCGGAGCGGACGATCTCGTCCTGCTCGGGCTGGATCGTCGCCACGATGTCCCGCATGGGGCCGACGCGCGGCCGCTCGATCTCCGCCCGCAGGAGCCGGCTGGTCCACGCCCCCTCCTCCTCCGGGCCGGACAGGTCCTCGTCCTCGTAGGCGGTCAGTTCGCCGCCCGTGTACCCGAAGCGCCGCCGCAGTCCCACGTCCTGCGGGTCCTTCCGGGACGCCCGGTAGAAGGGCTGCGACACCGGCGCGCGCCAGTCGATCACCATGGGGTCGCCGGCGGCGTCGTGGACGTGCCGCCGGCCGATGTAGAACCGCTGTCCCTCCTGCGCGGTGGGCAGGTAGTCGAGGCGCCCGAAGAAGAGCGGGGTCCCGGAGAGGTCGGCGAGCGCCTTGATCCGGTCCTCGATCTGCCGTTCCAGGACGATCGAGTTGACCCAGTTCGCGGTGACGTCCTTGATGTCCAGCGCCTGCACGTCCTCGCGCATCGCGCGCAGGGCGGCGCGGGAGGCGGCCAGATGGGCGCGCTCGCGCGCGAGCGGATCGCCGGACGGCGGCACGGGCGGCTGGTCGGACACGGGCACGGACACGGGGGAGCCTCCGGGGCGGATGCGCGGACACGTCGGAGTGGCCGCCGGTTTCCGACCGGTCGGCGGCTCTCCACGGGGGAGGCGGGGAAGCTGGCGAGTGTAGACCCTGGGGAGGGGCCGGGGCGAACGGATTCCGTCCCGTAGGGGACGGGGTGGGCCTCACGTCGGACCCCGTCCCGGTCCCGTCTCGCTCCCTGGGGGGATGTGTTCGACATGTCCGGATTCCATGATGGAAACATGTCCGCGACGACCTTCTCCCTCGTGACCGCCGTCCCCCGCCCCCACCGCGCGGGCCCCGTCCTCCGCGCGCTGCGCGCCTTCGGCGGCGCCGCGGCCGGGGTCGTCCTCCTCGGTGACTACGGCCCGCCGGAGGCGGGGGTGCGGAACCCCCGCCCCCGGTACGCGCCCGAACGCGCGTCCGCCTGAGTACGCGCACCGCCCGGCTGAGTAGCGGGGCGCCTGCCGCCGCCCCCGCGCCCCTGATGTGATCGGGCCATGACGACGCCGACGGACTCCCCCGCGCCCACCGACCCCGCGCCCATCGCCTCCGGCCCCGAGCCGACGGACTCCCCCGCGCCCACCGAACCCGAGCCCACCGCCCCCGGCCCCGCGCCGACGGACTCCCCCGCGCCCACCGACCCCGCGCCCACCGAACCCGAGCCCACCGCCCCCGGCCCCGCCGCCCCCGGCACCCGCGCCCTGCGCGTCCTCGCGCTCTGCGGGTTCCTCCTCCTCGCCGGGTGCCTGGTGCTCACCGTCGTCCTCGGGCTCGTCGACGCCGTCGAGGGCGACGGCGTGGGCGGCGGGTTCCTCATGGCCGGCCTCTGGGCCCTGGCCCTCGGAGCCCTCGCGGGCGCGGCGGCCCTCGCCGTCCCCCGCCGCGCGCTCGTCGCCGCCCAGTACGCCCTGGCGGTCGCCGGCCCGCTCCTCGCCGCCCTGGACTGAGGGCGGTCGCGGGGCCGGTCCGTGCCTCAGCGGCCGCCGGGGCGGTCGTGCGGCTCGTCGGAGAGCAGCCCTTCGGCGGCGCCGTCGAGGAGGCGCTGCATGTCGGCGGAGCGGGGCAGCATGGTCTCCTCGTAGGCGCGGACGGCCTCGGCGGTGGTGTCGTGGCGCGCGAGGGCGAGGGCGAGTTCGCAGGCGTCGAGCATGGCGAGGTTGACGCCGACGCCGAGCGGGGGCATGAGGTGCGCGGCGTCCCCCAGCAGGGTGACGGCGGGGTCGTGCTCCCAGGTGTGGGGGACGGGCAGCGCGTGGAGGGGGCGGTCGACGTAGGGCCCGTCGTTGTCGGTGATCAGCCGGCGCAGGTCCGGTGCCCAGTCGCGGTACCGCTCCAGGAGGAGCGCGCGGACGGCGTCGGTGTCCCGGACGGCCGGGGCCGGGCCGGTGGCGATCCGGTCGGCGGGGACGCGCTGGACGAGGTGGACGCGGATGTGGCCGCCCCCGTCGCGCTGGGCGAACAGGCCGCGCTCGCCGTCGGCGGCGGCGGCGCTGCCCGGGCCGACCAGCGCGGCGATGTCGGGGTGCCGTTCGTCCACGTCGTGGAACCGGGCTTCGAGGAAGCTGACGCCGGTGTACCGGGGCACGGCCGGGGAGACGGCGCGGCGGACCCGGGACCACGCGCCGTCGGCGCCGATGACGAGGTCGGCCCCGGCGGTGGTGCCGTCGGTGAAGCGCAGCAGGCGGGGCCCTCCGGCGGGGCCCTCGACGGCGTGCAGGGCGTGGCCCCAGCGCACGGTGCCCGGTTCGAGCGAGTCCAGGAGGAGGGCGCGCAGCCGGCCGCGGTCGATCTCGGGCTTGAGGCGTTCGCCGTCCTCGGGGACGTGGTGGAACCCGATCTTCCCCGTGGCCGCGTCCAGCCGGCGCATCTCCTGTCCTTCGGGGCGGGAGAGGCGGAGGAAGTCGTCGAGGAGCCCGGCCTCGCGCAGGGCGAGCTGCCCGTCGTCCTCGTGGAGGTCGAGGGTGCCGCCCTGGTCGCGGGCGCCGGGGCCGGTGTCGCGGTCGTAGACGGTGGCGGCGATGCCGTGCCGGCGCAGGACGCGGGCGCAGGTCAGGCCGCCGGGGCCGGCGCCGACGATGGCGATGCGGGGTGCGGGGGCGGTGGTCATGGCGGTGATCCCTTCGTGCCGCCGGTGCCGGGCGGCGGTCGGGCGGACGCCCGGGAGCCGGACCCGGGCGGGGGCACGGCCGGCGCGGGGCGCGGCGGGGCCCGGCGCCGGGTGGCGGGCGTGCGGGGTGGGGTGGTGGACGTGCGGCACCGGGATCGTCCCGGTGCCGCCTCCTCCAGAAGAACACGCCGGAGAAAAAAGTGCAACGACTCAACTTTTGTATCCGGTCAACCTTGGCGGTAGGCTGTCCGCATGCCCGACACCGAACCCCCGAGCGCCGCCGCCCCGGCACCGGCGGGCCGCCGCGAACGCAAGAAGGCCGCCACCCGCCGGGCCGTCGCCGACGCCGCGCTGCGCCTGTTCCTGGAGCGCGGTTACGACGCCGTGGGCATCCGCGAGATCGCGGAGGCCGCGGACGTGTCCACCACCACGCTGTTCAAGCACTTCCCGACCAAGGAGGCCCTCGTCTTCGACGAGGAGGCCGACCTGGAGGCGCACCTGCTCGCCGCCGTGCGCGAGCGGCCCCCCGGCCGGTCCGTCCCGGCCGCCCTGTGCGAGCACGCCCTGCGCCACCGCAGGACCGACGCGGACGGCGACCCCGGCTTCACGGCCTTCCTCGCCCTGGTGGACTCCACCCCCGCCCTGCGCGACTACCAGCAGGCCATGTGGCTGCGCCACACCGCCGCCCTCGCCCGGGTCATCGCCGAGGAGAGCGGCCTCGCCGAGGACGATCCGGCGTGCACCGCCCTGGCCCACTTCGCCCTCGAGGCACCCCGGGCCGCCCGGGCCCACGGCGACGCCCGCGAGGCCCTGACCCGCGCCTTCGACCTGCTCGACAACGGCTGGAAGGGCATCGGCCCGCGCACCTGAGGCCCCCGGCCCGACGGATCGCCGGCCCACACCCGGGACGGGCACCGGACCGCGGCGTCCGAGCACCCCGGGCCCGCACGGCACGGCCCCGCCCCGTCCCGCGACACGCCTCCGCCCCCGTCCCGCGGAACATCCCCCGGCCGCCGCCCGCGAGCGACGGCCGGGGGCGGGGAGCCTACGGCGCCAGCAGCTCGTCCGCGTCCACGATCCGGTACGCGTAGCCCTGTTCCGCCAGGAACCGCTGCCGGTGCGCCGCGAAGTCCTGGTCGATGGTGTCCCGCGCGACCACCGAGTAGAAGTGCGCCTGGTGGCCGTCGGCCTTCGGCCGCAGCACCCGGCCGAGGCGCTGGGCCTCCTCCTGCCGGGACCCGAAGGTGCCCGACACCTGGATGGCGACCGTCGCCTCCGGCAGGTCGATCGAGAAGTTCGCGACCTTCGACACCACGAGCACGCTGATCTCGCCGGTGCGGAACGCGTCGAAGAGCCGCTCCCGCTCCTTGTTGGGCGTCTCGCCCTTGATGACCGGCGCGCCGAGGTGCTCGCCCAGCTCGTCGAGCTGGTCGATGTACTGGCCGATGACGAGGATCTGCTGCCCGGCGAACCTCCGCACCAGCGCCTCCGTCACCTTCCGCTTCGTCGCCGTCGTCGCGCAGAAGCGGTACTTCTCCTCCGGCTCGGCCGTCGCGTACGCGAGCCGTTCCGCGTCGGTCAGGTTCACCCGGACCTCGACGCAGTCGGCGGGCGCGATGTACCCCTGCGCCTCGATCTCCTTCCACGGCGCGTCGAACCGCTTCGGCCCGATCAGCGAGAACACGTCCGACTCGCGCCCGTCCTCGCGCACGAGGGTCGCGGTCAGGCCGAGCCGCCGCCGGGCCTGGAGGTCGGCGGTGAACTTGAAGACGGGCGCGGGCAGCAGGTGCACCTCGTCGTAGACGATGAGGCCCCAGTCGCGGGAGTCGAACAGCTCCAGGTGCGGATAGACGCCCTTCCGGCGGGTCGTGAGCACCTGGTAGGTGGCGATGGTGACCGGCCGGATCTCCTTCCTCGTCCCGGAGTACTCGCCGATCTCGTCCTCGGTCAGCGAGGTCCGCTTCACCAGTTCGTGCTTCCACTGACGGGCGGAGACGGTGTTCGTCACCAGGATCAGCGTGGTGGCCTTCGCCCGCGCCATCGCCCCGGCGCCGACCAGCGTCTTGCCCGCGCCGCACGGCAGCACGACGACCCCGGAGCCGCCGTGCCAGAAGCCCTCCACGGCCTGCTTCTGGTACGGGCGCAGGCTCCAGCCGTCCTCGGCGAGGTCGATCCGGTGCGCCTCCCCGTCCACGTACCCGGCGAGGTCCTCGGCCGGCCAGCCCAGCTTCAGGAGGGTCTGCTTGATCTGCCCGCGCTCGGAGGGGTGCACGGCCACGGTGTCCGGGTCGATCCGCTCCCCGACCAGCGGCTGCACCTTCCTGGACCGGAGGATCTCCTCCAGGACGGGCCGGTCGGTGGTGGTCAGCACCAGCCCGTGGGTGGGGTGCTTGGAGAGGGTGAGGCGCCCGTAGCGGTCCATGGTCTCGGCCACGTCGACCAGCAGGGCGTGCGGCACGGGGTAGCGCGAGTACTCCACGAGCGCGTCCACGACCTGCTCGGCGTCGTGCCCGGCGGCCCGCGCGTTCCACAGCCCGAGCGGCGTCACCCGGTAGGTGTGGATGTGCTCGGGGGCCCGCTCCAGCTCCGCGAAGGGCGCGATGGCCCGGCGGCAGGCCTCGGCCCGTTCGTGGTCGACCTCCAGGAGCAGCGTCTTGTCACTCTGGACGATGAGCGGTCCGTTCACGCGCGATCAGGTCCTTCCCGGGCCGCTCCGGCGACGGCCAATCCTCCAGTCTGCCTGATGCGGGGCCTTTGCCGGCAGGGGCTGCCACACTGGGGGCACCGGTTTCCGCGCGAGGGAGGTGACGGGAGATGAGCGTGGCTCACGATCCGCATTACGGGCCTTGGACGAGAGAAGAGGTGCTGGCTCTGGGGGAGGACCGCGGTGAGCGTCGCGAATTGATGGGGGAAGCACTCTTGATGTCACCGGCTCCGGGATTCATGCACCAGCGGGCGTCGTCCCGGCTGTGGAGTCTGCTCGACTCCGCCGTCCAGGCGGCCGGCGTCTCCGCCGAGGTGCTGGAAGCCGTCAACGTTGTCCTGCCCGACGGGCTCTTCGTCCCCGACCTCGTCGTCGTGGAGGCCGCGGCCGCCGCCGAGAACCCGGTGACGTGCGACGCCGACGCCGTGCTCCTCGTCGTCGAGATCGTCTCGCCGTCGTCCTCCGGCCGCCGCACGGACCGGTTGCTCAAGCCGCCGTACTACGCGGAGGCCGGCATCGAGCACCTGTGGCGCCTCGAACTGGAGCCCGCGCCCGCCCTCGTCGTCTCCGAGCTGCGGGACGGTCACTACGTGGAGCGGCTCGTCGCCGAGGCCGGGCGCGAGACGGCCGTGGAGGAGCCGTTCCCGCTGAAGCTCGACCCCGGCGCGCTGGTGGCCCCGCGCCGCTGACGCCCGCCCCGGGGCCGGGACGCCCCCGATACCGTCCACCCCGGGCCGGGCCCGGCCCCGCTCACACCTGGTCGTCCGCCAGCTCCGCCACGCCCGTGATCCGGTGCAGGGGATACGTGCGGACCTCGTCGGCCGTGTGGTCGTACCCGGTCACGAAACCGCCCTCCACCCGCACCGGGGCGATCACGCGCTGGCTGGCCGCGCCGTCCGCGTTGACGTAGCCGATCCAGACCGCCGAGCCGGTCATCGCGGCGGCCTGGACGGTCGCCAGCGTCTCGGCGGCCGAGGTGCGGGGGAGCGCGCCGGCCGCCGCGGGGGCGGGGGCCGGTTCCTTCCGCACCGCCGTCGCCGCCCGGTCGCCGGCCCGGATCGCCCGCACCGCCGCGCCCAGGAGGGCGTCGTCGGGGGCGGGCGGGCCGTCCGGCACGGGCACGGGGGCCGTGCGCGCGGGCGTGCGGTACGCGTCGGCGCGGGTCACCAGGACGTCGCCCTCGGCGGACTCGGCCGCCGGGGCGTACCCCATCGACCGCAGCCCTTCGAGCAGCGACGCCGGGTCCGTCCGCGCGGCGAGCACCGTCGGCGCGAGGCGCCGCAGGCCCAGGGCGGCGGAGCGCCGGTCGGCCAGGATCTCGCCCAGCACGGTGTCGTCGTCGCAGCGCACGTACGCGGACGCCGCCCCCACCCGCAGGTGCCCGTGGCGCCGGGCCACGTCGTCCACCAGGTACGCGAGCGGCTGCGGCACCGGCGTGCGGGAGTGCGCGGCGAGGAAGGCGTGCAGGTCGGACGCGGTCCGCCCGGCGTCGAGCGCCCGCCGTACGGAACCGGGCGTGAACCGGTAGACCGTCGCGCCACCCTTCGACTCCACGTCCGCGAGGACCGCGAGCGCCTCGGCCAGCGGCCGCCGCAGCGGACCGGGCGCGACGGCCGTCAGGTCGGCCTGGAGCAGGACGTGGTCGACGGCCTCCGGCAGCAGCGGCGCGAGCAGCTCCGCCGCCCGCTCGGCGGCCACCGACTCCTCGACCCCGCCGCCCGGGGCGGCGGGCGACGCGGCCTCGGCGAGCGGCAGGTTGAGCAGGGCGCGGGCCGGGCCCGCCAGGGCGCCCCTGCCGGTGATCCCGAGGAGTTCGGCCTCGGCGAGCGTCCAGCGCGCCAGCCGGGACCGCAGATCGCCGGGAAGGCCGGAATCCGGCCCGGCCGCGGGTCCCGGCGTTCCCGTCCGGGCCTCGCCGCCCCGCGGCGGGCGCTCCCAGCGGAGCCGGGCGAACAGCGACTCCGGGTCGGCGGCGGCTCCCGGCGGGAGCGACGCCAGGAGGTGCAGGACCCGGTGCCGCACCTCGGGCGCGGCCGCCCGGTCCAGGTCCGGGCCGAGCGCGGCGAGGGTGCGGCCCTTGGCGTCCTGCCCGCCCACCAGTCCCGGCGTGCGGGTCGCGGCGAGCCAGGGCGTGACGAGCCGGGTCCAGCGCTCGGCGGGCGGCAGGTCCAGCCAGTCGTCGTAGGCGGGCGTCGGCGCGTACCGCTCGTCCGCCTCCCCGTCCGACGCGAGCAGCCCCGCCCCGTGGCCGAGTTCCAGCCAGAACGCCGCGGCATGCTCCGTCACGTCGAGCGCGGCGGCCGTCCGCCGGAGGTCCCGCACCGACAGGCCGCCCGCCCGCAGCACCGGCGGGCCGCCCCCGTCCCAGGACTTCAGCAGCTCCTCGACGGTCGCGAGCGCCGTGTGCGCCTGTCCGGCGGCCGCGCCGTCCACCACCTCGGGGCGGTGCTCGCGCAGGACGCGGACCTCGGGCGCCACCGGCTCCGGGTGCCGGTGCGCCCGCCCGCCCCGCAGGTGCAGCGCCACCTCGCGCGGCAGCACCAGCGTCCGCTCCGACACCGGGAGCAGCAGGCCCCGGTCGCGCAGCCAGCGCACCGGCGGGGTCGGGTTCGCCGTCACCTCGCCGTACGGCGGGCCCCACACGAGCCGGTCCAGGACGGCCAGCGCCTCCGGTGACGCCTCGTCGAGGAGCGCGCCCATCCGGTCCCGGTCGGTGAAGAGGCCCGTCAGCGCCGCCACCGCCGACACCGGGTCGTGCGTCGGCGCGAGCCCGGCCGCCGCCAGGATCTCCTGCACCCGGCCCGGCGACATCCCGGCCGTCGCCTCGCCCACCGTGGGACCGAGCCCGGTCGGCGACGGGTGCTGCGGCGACGGCGCCAGCAGCTCCCGCGCGGTCCGCACGAGCCGCAGCCGGTCGTCCTCGCCCCAGACCAGGGCCTGTTCGCGCAGCAGCGCCACCGCGCCGGGCAGCGCCGCCCCGATCACCGGGTCGCCCTCGTCGCCGGTGAGCAGGGCCAGGAGCACCGGGTAGGGGGCCGGGTCCGGCGCGACGGCGAGCGCCTCGGCCGTCTGGAGGGCGAACCGGTCGAGCCGCTCCAGGGCCCGCACCACCGACCCCCGCGTCCCGGCCCGGGTCGCCAGCTGCGTCAGGTCGTTCGGTACGGGATTCAGCAGGTCGGGACGGGCGCGCAGCAGCGCGGCGAGTCCTTCGTCGCCCCGTGCGCGAAGCGCCTCCGCGAGCGTGCGGGGCGCCGCGACGGCACCAGTTCCCTCGGGCACGTGCGCCTCCCGGTCGTGCTCACCGATCCCCATCCGCCCCACGTTAGCCGCTGTTCAGGCGCTAACGTCGGGCCGTACCGGGCGAACCGGCCGTGGAGGGGCACCGTGGGGATCGAGAGTGACCGGTTGGTCGACGACTATCTGAGCCGGGTCGGCGATCTGGCACAGCAGCGGCAGTTGCCGGCGGGCGACCGCGCGCGGCTGGTGTCGACGCTCCGGAGCGAGATCGACCGGCGGCGCGCCACCCGCGGTGAGGAGGGCCCGGCGACGGTGCGCGGCATCCTCGGCGACCTGGGCACCCCGGACGAGGTGGTGGGCCGGGCGGCCCCGGAGCGGGGAGGAACCCCGGGGGGCGCGGAGACCCCAGGGACGGCGCGGGGGCCGGTGCCGGGGCCCCGCGCGGAGAAGCCGCCCCGTACGGACGGGCCGTCCCGCGCGGGGGAGGGGAAGCGCTCGGGGGAGGGAAGGCGCGCGGGGAGATCCGGAGGCGCCCCGTCCGGGACCCGCGACGGCGCAGGGGCGGACGGCCCCGGCGGGTCCGGTCCCGGTGGGCCCGGAATCCCGGCACCGCGCTCCGGCGCGCCGGGGGCCGGGGGCCCGGTGTTCCACGGGGGCGTGGAGGGGCCCGCCGCCGGCGGGCCGGGGGAGCCCGACTGGTGGCGGACGGAGGAGGACGCCGCCGTCGTCCCCGGCTTCGTCGGCGGGATCGAGCGCCCGGACCTCTTCAGGCCGCCCGCGCCCCCGGAGGGCGAGGAGGAGGCCGGGGAGGCCGCCCCCGGGAAGCGCCGCCCGTTCGCCCGGCTCCTCCGCCGGCGCGGGACCGGGACCCCGGCGCCCGCCCCGGCGGCGGAGCCGGAGGCGCCGTCCCGGCCCCGCCCCACCGGCCCCTTCGTCCTGCTCGCCGCGCTGCTCCTCCTCGGGGGAGCCGTCTTCGGCTCGCTCGTCGCCCTGGCCGCGGGCTGGCTCCTCGCCCACGCCTCCCGCCGGCTGACCCCCGGCGAGGCGAAGGCCGCCGTCCTGGTGATCCCCGGCCTCTCCGCCGCGTCCGGGGCCGTCTGGCTGTGGGGCCGCGTCGAGGGCCGCTGGGGCGCCCCGGTGGGCGCGGGCGGCGAGGCGATGGGCGCGGCGGTCTCCGAGACCTGGCCATGGGTCCTGAGGGGCGCGGCGGTGGCCTCGGCCCTGTTCCTGCTGTGGCGCTCCCGCCGGCGCTGAGCCCCCGCCCCGGCGCGTACGGCCGGGGCTCCGGCCCGCCCCGGTGCGTGCGCCCGGCCCGTTCCGGCCCGCTTCGGTACGCCCGAGCCGGTCCCTCCCGGCCCGGAGCGTCCCGGTCCGGCTCATCACGGCTCGTCCCGACCCGGCTCGTCCCGGCCCGTCCCGACGCGCGGCCGGGACCTCGGCCTGGAGAGCCCCGGCCTCCCCGGCCCCCCCGGGCCTCCCCAGTTGCGCCGATCCCGTTCCCGCCGGCACCGATCCCCGTCCCCGCCGCCGACGCCCGTCCCCGTCCCGTCCGGGCGCCCGGCCAGAATGGCGTCATGACTTCCCCGAGCACCGCCCGCACCCCCGGTGACCCCGGCACGCCCCCCACCGTCGGGTTCGACCTCGATCTGACCCTCCTCGACACCCGGCCCGGCATCAAGGCCACGTTCGAGGCCTTCGCCGCCGAGACCGGCGTCGCGATCGACGCCGACCTCGTCGTGACGCGCCTCGGACCGCCGCTCGAACAGGAGATGGCGTACTGGTTCCCCCAGGAGCGCGTCCCGGAGATGGCGGCCCGCTACCGGTCGCTCTACCCGGTGTACGCGATCGGGCCCTCGGTCCCGATGCCGGGCGCCAGGGACGCGCTCCGGGCCGTGCGCGAGTCGGGCGGCCGGACGATCGTCGTCACCGCGAAGAACGGCCCGCACGCCGAGCTGCACATGGAGCACCTCGGCATGGAGCCCGACGCGGTCGTCGGCGGCCTGTGGGCCGAGGGCAAGGCGGAGGCCCTGCGCGCCCACGGCGCCCGGGTGTACGTGGGGGACCACACCGGCGACGTCCGGGGCGCCGCGGCGGCGGGCGCCCTCTCGGTGGCCGTGACGACCGGCCCCTGCTCCGCCGAGGAGCTGCGGGAGGCCGGCGCGGACGTGGTCCTGGCCGACCTGACGGACTTCCGCGCCTGGTGGGAGGCCTACCGGGCCTGAGCGGCGGCGTTCGCGCCGGCCCTGTCCCGGCGCCGCTGGACCGCGATCGACCGCATCAGTCCGGCGGCCGCGACGAGGAAACCGACCCCCATCAGCATGGAGACGGTGTACGCGACGGTGGGGAACGGGTCCGTCCCGAGGAACAGCGGGGCCACGGTGACCAGCGTCGCGACCGCGCCGATCGCGAAGACGATCACACCGGCCTTGACGAGACCGTCACCGGGGGCGCTGTCGTCCACCGGCGCGGCAGGGGTTTCACTACGCATCCGGCCAGGGTAGTTCCCAGGCCGCAGGAACACATCGGCGACGTCTTGTCACCGGCCCCCGGACCATTAGCCTTGGTGGCGGCGGGTCGGTCGGCCCGCCGTTTGCCATCCCCATCGACGAGGACGAGGACGGACGTGCCTACCGGCAAGGTGAAATGGTTCAACAGCGAGAAGGGCTTCGGCTTCCTCTCCCGCGACGACGGCGGTGACGTCTTCGTCCACTCGTCGGTGCTCCCTGCCGGGACCGAGGCGCTGAAGCCGGGGCAGCGGGTCGAGTTCGGCGTCGTCGCGGGCCAGCGCGGCGACCAGGCGCTGTCCGTCGTGATCCTCGACCCCACCCCGTCCGTCGCCGCCGCGCAGCGCCGCAAGCCCGACGAACTCGCGTCCATCGTGCAGGACCTGACGACGCTCCTGGAGAACATCACGCCGATGCTGGAGCGCGGCCGCTACCCGGAGAAGACCCAGGGCAAGAAGATCGCCGGTCTGCTGCGGGCGGTCGCGGACCAGCTCGACGTGTAGCCGGCCAGACGCGTGACCGGTTCAGACGCGTGACCGGTCAGACGTGTAACCGGTTCAGGCGTGTGGCCGGTTCAGGGGAACGACAGCGCGTCCGGGCCGAGGGGCGGTACGAGTCCCTCGGCCGCGGCGCGGGTGAGCAGCCCGCGCACCGCCGCGTACCCGTGCTCGCCGAGGTCGGCGGTGAACTCGTTCACGTAGAGCCCGATGTGCTGGTCCGCCACCTTCGGGTCCATCTCCTGGGCGTGTTCCAGGACGTACGGGCGGGAGGCCTCCGGGTCGTCCCAGGCCATGCGGACGGAGGCGCGGGTCGCGTCGGCGAGCCGCCGGAGGGTGTCCTCGCCGAGCGAGCGGCGGGCGACGATCGCGCCGAGCGGGATCGGGAGCCCGGTGGTGTCCTCCCAGTGCTCGCCCATGTCGGCGAGCCGGTGCAGCCCGTACTCCTGGTAGGTGAAGCGGGCCTCGTGGATGACGAGCCCCGCGTCGACCCGGCCGTCGCGGACGGCGGGCATGATCGCGTGGAACGGCATCACGACGACCTCCCCGACCCCGCCGGGCACGGCCTCGGCCGCCCACAGCCGGAACAGCAGGTACGCGGTCGACCGCTCGCTCGGCACCGCGATCCGCTTGCCCGCCAGGTCGGCGCCGGTCGCCGCGGACCGGGTCAGGACGAGCGGCCCGCAGCCCCGGCCGAGGGCACCGCCGCAGGGCAGCAGGGCGTACTCGTCGAGGATGCGGGGCAGCACGGCGTACGACACCTTCAGGACGTCGTGCGGGTCGGTGCCGCTCTCGGCCCAGCCGTTGGTGACGTCGATGTCCGCGAAGGTCACGTCGAGCCGGGGGGCGTCCGGGACGCGGCCGTGGGCCCAGGCGTCGAAGACGAAGGTGTCGTTCGGGCAGGGCGAGTAGGCGATCTTCAGTTTCACGGCGCCTCCACGAAGACGGTTCGGCTGAGGAGCTGGACGGCGTGCCGGAGCGCGGCCAGGGCGTCCCCGACGCGCCAGGCGGCGCGGTCGCGCGGGCCGACGGCGTTCGACACGGTCCGGATCTCGACGACGGGCACCCCGTACGCGGCGGCGGCCTCGGCGACGCCGAAGCCCTCCATCGCCTCGGCGGCGGCCCCGGGGTGCCGCTCCGCCAGCTCGGCGGCGCGCCGGGCGGTGCCGGTGACGGTGGAGATGGTGAGGACGGGCCCGACGGCGCACGGCAGCCCCCCGGCGGCCAGGGCGGCGGCGACGCGGCCGGTCAGCGCCCCGGGCACGGGGTGCGTGGACCGCCCGAAGCCGAGTTCCTCGACGGTGAGGTACCCGTCGGGGGTCTCCGCCCCGAGGTCGGCGGCGACGATCGCGGACGAGACGACGACGGAACCGGGCGGGGCCGACGGCTGGAACCCGCCGGCGATCCCGGCGGAGACGACGAGGTCGTACGGGCGGTCGCGGTCACCGGCCTCCGGGCCCGTGAGCGAGGCGTGTGCCAGGGCCGTTCCCGTCGCGGCGGCGACGGCCGCCGGGCCGACCCCGCCGACGAGGACGTCGACGCGCGCGCGGTCCCCGTCCGGGTGACGGCGCAGGACGAGGCCCCCCGGCAGCGGAACGGGCCGCGGGGCAGCGGGTCCGAGGCCGGCGGTGACGGAGTCCGCCTCCGCCGCCACGGCCGTCACGATCAGTGTCCGGTGGACCACCGGCGGATCAGGAGTCCTTCTTCAGCTGGAAGTGCCAGACGCCGGTCAGCTTCTTGCCGGTGTTCTCGACGATGGTCACCTGGGCGTTGTCGGTGGACTCGCCGGTCTGGCTGGTGAAGAAGGCGCTGGCCGAGATGGTCCGGTACGTCTTCTTGTAGGGCTCGGGCTCGGCCTGCTGGCCGCCGAGGAAGATCGTCCAGCCGTGGTCCGCGACCTCCGGGTCCACGCCGAAGCGGATCTTGTCGTCCATCGCCACGGTGATGGACTTGTCGGCCTTCTTGTTGAGGCACTGCTGGATCTGCGACTCCTTGAGGGCGTCGCCGTTGTTGTAGCAGGCGGCCTCGGAGTGGACCGAGTCGGTCCCGACCGTCAGGGTCGCGAGCGGAGTCGGCTTGTCGCAGGCGGAGAGGACGAGGAGCCCGGCGGAGACGGCCCCGAGGGCGACGGCGGCCCGGCGGCGCGAGCCGGAGAAGAACGCAACGGTCATGAGCCGAAGGCTATCGGGCCGCCGCTTCCGCGCCACGCGGGGGTACGGCGTGCCGCCTTCCGGTACGGGGCGGACCGGGCCGTCCCTTACCCCCGGAGCCCGGCCGGGACCCCCCCGGGGAGCCCTTTGCGGGACCCCCGAGAGCCCCTTGGGGGCGCCGCCCGGGTCTTCCTTGGGAGCCCCGCCGGGCCCTGCCTGGGACCCGTCCGGGCCTTCCCCGGGACCCGCCCGGACCCTGCCTGGGACCCGCCCGGGCCCTGCCTGGGACCCGTCCGGGTCCTTCGTGGACCCTGTCAGGGAGCTTCCGGGGAACCCTGTCCGGGCCTCCCCGGGGGACCCTCTCCGGGGAACCCTGTCCGGGCCCTCCCCGGGAACCCGTCCGGGGCCCCGGGGGAGACCCCGCCGCCCTGCCGTCCCGTACCCGTCCCGTACCGGCCCGCCCGTCCCCGGGACGCGCCGCCGGGCTATGCCACCCGGGTCTTCGGGCGGTTCTCGGAGCTCGGCCGCCGGCGGGCCTCCGCGAGGAGGCCGCGGACGGCGAGGAGGGCGCCCAGGGCCAGGATCGCGGCCGCGACGGACATGCCGAGGGTGCCGTTCAGGGGGAGCGCGATGCCGATCGCGCCGCCCACCACCCACGCCATCTGGAGGGCCGTCTCGGAGCGCGCGAACGCCGAGGTCCGCACCGCTTCGGGCACGTCCCGCTGGATCAGCGCGTCCAGGGACAGCTTGGACAGGGCCTGGGTGGTGCCCGCGACCGCGCCGAGGACGGCGACCATCACGCCGCCGAAGAAGACCGCCGTGCAGATCGCCGTGCCGAGCACCACGCTGATCATCGTCGCGATGATCACCTCGGGTCCGTGGCCCCGGTCCCGGAGCAGCGAGCCGGCCGCCGTGCCGCACGCGTTGCCCACGCCGGCCGCCACGCCCACGATGCCGAGGGAGACGGCGGCGCTCTGTCCGGACAGCGGGTGCTCGCGCAGCAGGAACGCCAGGAAGAAGATCAGGAAGCCCGACAGCATGCGCTGGGCCGCGTTCGCCGCCAGGCCGCGCAGGACGGACGGCCCGACCGACCGCAGGCCCGGTCTCCGCCCGCAGGACGTCCTGCCGGACGTCCTGCCGCCCGTCCTGTCGCGCGTCCGCCCCCGGCGCCCGCGCCGCGCCCTGTCGTGGACCTCGTCGTGGGCCTCGTCGTGCGCCAGCAGGTGCGCCCGCCGCTCGCCCTTCGCGGAATCCACCTTGGGCGGCATGCGCAGCGCCCAGAACACGCCGAGCAGGAACAGCGCGCACGCCCCGTACAGCGGCCAGCCCGGTCCGATCATCTGGAGCCCCGCCCCGACGGGCGCGGCGATCCCGGTGGCCAGGAGCCCGGCCAGGGTGACCCTGGAGTTCGCCTTCACGAGCGAGAAGCCCGGTGGCAGCAGCCGGGGCACGACCGCGCTGCGCACCACTCCGTACGCCTTCGAGGCCACGAGCACGCCGAGCGCGGCCGGGTACAGCTCGATGCCGCCGGTGGCGACCGCCCCCGACATCATGATCGCCAGGGCCGCGCGGGTCCCCATCGCGACCGCCATCGCCGCGCGCCGGCCGTGCGGGACGCGGTCCAGGATCGGGCCGATCACGGGGGCGAGCAGGGTGAACGGGGCCATGGTGATGGCGAGGTAGAGGGCGACGCGTCCGCGTGCCTCGTCGGTCGGCACGGAGAAGAAGACGGTGGAGGCGAGGGCGACGGTGATCATGACGTCCCCGGCGCCGTTCACGGCGTGCAGCTCGATCAGCTTGCCGAGCCCCGACTCGCCCGCCCCGTGCGCGTGGGTGGCCTTCCGGATGCCCTTCGCGGTGCCGGTGAAGGGGAGGTGCAGGGCACGGCCGACCGCCCGGCCCGCTCTCCGGAGCGGCCCGGCGTGATCCTCGGATCGTGCGGGGGACCGTGCGGCTGCCACCCCGTCATAGTGCCCCAAGGCCGGGAACCGAATCGTGGCGCGACGCGGGAGACCCCGGGGAGGCCCGTGGGCCCGTCCCGTACGGGAGAGGTCCCGGAGGCGTGTCGGCGGACCGTCCGGACGGCCGTCCGCCCCGGGCGTGTCGCCCTTCGCGCGGACGGGGCCGGACGCGGGTCCGGGACCCCCGGTTCCGGGGCCGGCGGGCGTTCTCCCGGGACCGCCGGACGGGCCTCTTGGGACCGGCAGGTGGGCGGAGGGGCGCGGACGGGGTAGCGTGCGTAGCGCGTCACCGGCGGAAGCTCTCGGCCGCGCGCCTCTTCGGCATCCCGCAGAATGGATGGTGATAGGTGTGCCCGAGACGCGCGAGACACGTCGGGCGCGGACGTCGATGCGGCCCCCTGGTCCGCTCCGCCCGCCGCCCGTTGCTTCGCTCCCGCCTCCCGGCCGGCGCACCCGTGAGACGGCGTAGGAGAGAAGCGATACCTGTGAGTGCTGCGACGACGCGAAGCGGTACCCCGCGTGCCCCGCGAGCCACGCGTACCCCCGACCGCCTGTGCGCCGAGGCCGTGGACCTCGCGCGGGAGGCCGCCGAGGAGGCGGCCGCCCCGGGGATCGTGGGCGCGCACGTCGACGTCGTCGCGGAGGGTGACCGCGTCGTCACCCACTTCTTCGAGTCCAAGGAGCCCGGCTACCGGGGCTGGCGCTGGGCGGTGACGGTCACGCGGGCCTCCCGCGCCAAGAACGTCACGCTCGACGAAACCGTCCTGCTGCCCGGCCCCGACTCCCTCCTCGCCCCCGAGTGGGTGCCGTGGAGCGAGCGGCTGCGCCCCGGCGACATGGGCCCGGGGGACCTGCTGCCGACCGAGCAGGACGACCCGCGCCTGGAGCCCGGGTACACGGGCGGGGACGTGCCGCCGCCGAACTCCGCGGTCTCGGAGGAGCTGGCGGACCACCTCGACGTCGAGGACGCCGAGATCGTGACCCGCACCCCTACGCGGGGTTCGATCGCCTCGATCGCGGAGGAACTGGGCCTGCGCCGGGCGCGGGTCCTCTCCCGCCACGGCCTGCGCATGGCCGCGGACCGCTGGGACGACGCCTTCGGCGCCAAGACCCCCATGGCGCAGGCGGCCCCCGCGACCTGCGCGTCCTGCGCCTTCCTGATGCCGCTCTCCGGCTCCCTGAAGCAGGCCTTCGGCGTGTGCGCCAACGAGTTCTCCCCGGCGGACGGCCGGGTCGTCTCCCTGGCGTACGGCTGCGGGGGGCACTCGGAGGCCGCGGTCATGCCGAAGCCACCGCGCCCCGCGCTCCCGGTCTTCGACTCGACGGCCGTCGACGCCTTCCCCCTCCGCCCGGCCGGGGACACCGGCTCCACGACGGAGCCGGACGCGGCGTCGGAGGACCTGGGCCACTCCTGAGGGACGTCCCGCGACGCGGCGGGAGACCGCGCGTCACCGTCCGCCGGGGCCGTCCGCGCTCCGTCGGCCGGGGGTGTCCGGGCGCGGTACCTTCGGGCCCCGGGGTCTCCGGCCCCGGGACGTGACGCCGCCGCGCGGTGCCACGCCGCGGAACCGCCCCGCGCGGGACCGCTCCCCGCAGAACCACCCCTCAGAACCGCAGAGTGGAGTCAGACGTGAGCGTCAGCGTCCGGACGACGACCGACGGAACCGACCCCTTCGGCACCGCACGGCTGCGGCGCGGAGTGCTCGACGCCTGGGGCGCCTCCCCCGCCCGCTTCCGCGAGGACGCCAACGCCGAGGAGGACCTCGCCCTCGGCGGCTACCGCGACCGGCTGGTGGTCGAGCTGGCCCAGAACGCCGCCGACGCCGCCCGCCGCGCCGGCGTCACCGGCCGCCTCCGCCTGACCCTGCACCCGGCGGACCACGAGGGCCCGGCCGTCCTGGCCGCCGCCAACACCGGCGCCCCGCTGGACGCCGCCGGCGCCGAGTCGCTGTCCACCCTCCGCGCCTCCGCCAAGCGCGAGCAGGGCGGCGGCCCGTCGGGCCCGGGCGCGGTCGGCCGGTTCGGCGTCGGGTTCGCCGCCGTCCTCGCCGTCAGCGACGAGCCCGCCGTCCTGAGCCGCCACGGCGGCGTCCGCTGGTCCCTCGCGGAGGCCCGCGACCTGGCCGCCGAGGCCGCCCGGTACAGCCCGGGCCTCGGCGACGAACTGCGCCGCCGCGACGGCCACGTACCCCTCCTGCGCCTTCCGCTGCCCGCCGAGGGCACCGCACCCGAGGGCTACGACACCGTCGTGGTCCTGCCGCTGCGCGACGCCGCCGCCCAGGACCTCACCGAACGGCTCCTCTCCTCGGTCGACGACGCCCTGCTCCTCACCCTGCCCGGCCTCGCCGAGGTCGTGGTCGAGACGCCCGGGGGGGTGCGGACCCTCCGCCGCTCCGAGGACGGCGACCACGTCCGCGTCGAGGACAGCGCCACCGGCTCCCACCGCTGGCGGACCGTCACCCACGGCGGCCCGATCGAGCCCGCGCTCCTGAAGGACCGTCCGGTCGAGGAGCGCCTGCGCCCCCACTGGTCCGTCACCTGGGCCGTGCCCGTGGACGACGCGGGCGCCCCGCGCTACCCGCGCACCACCCCCGTCGTGCACGCCCCCACCCCCACGGACGAACCCCTGGGCATCCCCGCCCTCCTCATCGCGACCCTGCCGCTCGACACCGCCCGCCGCCACCCGGCGCCCGGTCCGCTCACCGACTTCCTGGTGCGGCGGGCGGCCGACGCGTACGCGGAACTCCTGGCCGACTGGCGGCCGGTGACGCCCTCCGCGCTCGACCTGGTCCCCGGCCCGCTCGGCAAGGGCCCGCTCGACGGGGCGCTGCGCGAGGCGATCCTCGACCGGCTGCCGCGCGTCGCGTTCCTGGCGCCCGCCGTCCCCACGGAGGAGCTGCCCGCGCTCCGCCCCGTCGAGGCGGAGGTCGTGGAGGGCGCGGGCGCGGACACCGTGAACGTGCTCGCGGAGGTCTTCCCGACGCTCCTCCCGGCGGGCCTGGAACGCCGGCCGGAGCTGCGCACGCTCGGCGTCGGCCGCGTGCCCCTGACCGAGGCGATCGACCGCCTGGCCGGGGTGGACCGGGACCCCGGCTGGTGGTGGCGGTTGTACGACTCCCTCGCCGGGGTGGACCCGGACCGGCTGACGGGCCTTCCGGTGCCGCTGGCGGAGGAGGTCGAGGGCGCCCGGGGCCGTACGGCGATCGGCCCCCGCCAGGTCCTCCTCCCGCAGGAGGGGACGCCCGCCGAACTGGCCCGCCTCGGCCTGAAGGTGGCCCACCCGGAGGCGGTCCACCCGCTCCTGGAGAAGCTGGGCGCCCTGCCCGCCACGCCCCGGGCGATCCTGCGGACCCACCAGGTGCGGCTCGCGGTCGCGGCCTCCCTGGACGTCGGCGACGTCTGGGACGAGGACGTGAACGCCCTGGACGCCGAGGAGCTGGCCGAGACGGTCCTCGGCCTGGTCCGGGACGCGGGCCTCGAACCGGGCGAGGAACCGTGGCTGGGGGCGCTCGCCCTTCCCGACGAGGACGGCGAACTCTCCCCCGCGGGCGAACTCGTCATGCCCGGATCGCCCTTCGCCGCCGTCATGCGCGAGGGTGAACTCGCCTTCGTGGACGCCGACCTCGCCGCTCGTTGGGGTGAACGTCCCCTCGCCGCCTGCGGAGTGCTCTCCACGTTCGGGTTGGTCCGTACGAGTGATCTCGTCCTCGACCCGGACGAGGTCGAGCCCCGTGACGGCGACTACCCCGAGCCGGACGACGCCGGACTCCTCGACGCGGTCGACGTGTGGTGCGAGGACGTCCTCGACCGGCTGCCGCCGTCGCCGGTGCCGCCGGTGGCGACGGAGATCGTGGCCGTGCGGGACCTGGACCTGGTGGACGACGACGCCTGGCCCCGGGCGCTCGCCCTGCTGGCCGTCCCGCCCCTGAGGGACGCCCTGATCCAGCCCGTACGGGTCCTCCTCCCGGACGGCACCACCGAGACGGTCCGCTCCTACACGGCCTGGTGGCTCCGGGACCATCCCGTCCTGGACGGCCGCCGCCCGGCCGGACTGCGCGCGGCGGGCACCGACCCGCTCCTGGCCGGCCTGTACGACTCCGCCGACGCGGCCGGCTTCGACGACGAGCAGGTCCTGCGCGCCCTCGGCGTTCGCACCTCGGTCGCGGCGCTCCTGGACGAGCCGGGCGGCGCGGCGGAGCTGCTGGCCCGCCTCGCGGACCCCGGCCGGGAGGTGACGGCCGCCCAGCTCCACGCCCTCTACACGGCCCTCGCCGACCTGGACCCGGAGCAGGTCACCCTCCCGGAGGAGCTGCGGGCGGTCGTGGACGGCACCCTGACGGTGGTGGACGCGACGGAGGCCGTGGTGGCGGACGCCCCCGACCTCCTCCCGCTGACGGCGGGCCTGCCCCTCCTCCCCGTCTCCCCGTCCCGCGCGGCCGACCTGGCGGAGCTGTTCCAGGTGCGGCGCCTGAGCGAGACGGTGGAGGCGGAGGTCACGACGGCCGGCGAGGAGCACGAGGTCCCGGCCGCCGTGGCCGCCCTCCTCGGCCCCTCGGCCCCGGCCGTGTACGTCGAGCACGAGGAGCTCCGCGCGGGCGGCACCGAGCTCGACTGGCGCCGCACCCCCGACGGCACCGTCCACGCCGCCACCCTGGAGGGCGTGGCCGCCGGTCTCGCCTGGGCCGCCGGGCAGTGGCCCCGCCGCTTCGAGGTCGCGGCCCTCCTGGAGGACCCGACCCGCACGGAGGAACTGGCGCGGGACCGCTGGTTCGACTGACGCCCGCGGCCCGGGAGGAGCCGCCGCGCCCCTCCCGGCCGCCCTTCCCGGCCGTCCCGCCGGGTCTCCCGGTCCCCGCCGTTTCTCCCGGCCGTCCCGCCGGGTCTCCCCGCCCCGGGCGCGCCCGGCGGGGTGGCAGCCCGCTACGCCGGGAACCTCCGGCCCACCCACCGCCACGCGAGTTCGAGCAGCGCCGCCCCCGCCGCCGCGATCGCGACCGCCGCCCACGGCATCGTCGTGCCGACCAGCCTCAGGGCGAAGAAGTCCTGGAGCCGGGGCACGGCGAGGACCAGGAGGAACGCGGCGGCCATGGCGGCGACCAGGGTGAGGCGCCACCAGGTGTAGGGGCGGGCGATGATCGCGAGGACCCAGAGGGAGACGAGGAAGAGGGTGAGGGTGGCGGCGCTGGTCTCCGCCCCCAGGGCGTCCGCGCCGCTGTAGTGGTGGCGGGCCAGGAGGTACGTGGTGAAGGTGGCCGCCGCCGCGACGGCCCCGCCGGGGATCGCGTACCGCATGACCCGGCGGACGAAGTGCGGTGCGGCCCGTTCCTTGTTCGGGGCCAGGGCCAGGAAGAAGGCCGGGACGCCGATGGTCAGGGTGGAGAGCAGGGTCAGGTGGCGGGGGAGGAACGGGTACTCGACCTGGGAGCAGACCACCAGGACCGCCAGGAGCACCGAGTAGACCGTCTTCGTCAGGAAGAGGGTCGCCACGCGCGTGATGTTGCCGATGACCCGGCGGCCCTCCGCGACCACCGACGGCAGCGTCGCGAAGGAGTCGTTCAGGAGGACGATCTGCGCGACCGCCCGGGTCGCCTCCGAGCCCGACCCCATCGACACGCCGATGTCGGCGTCCTTCAGGGCCAGCACGTCGTTCACGCCGTCGCCGGTCATGGCGACCGTGTGGCCGCGCGACTGGAGCGCGGCCACCATGTCCCGCTTCTGCCGGGGGGAGACCCGGCCGAAGACCGTGTTCCCGTCGAGGACCCGGCCCATCTCGTCCCGGTCGCCGGGGAGCGTGCGGGCGTCCACCGCGTGCTCCGCGCCGGCCAGGTCCAGCTTCCCGGCCACCGCGCCCACCGAGACCGCGTTGTCGCCGGAGATGACCTTGGTGGCGACGTCCTGGTCCGCGAAGTAGGCCAGGGTGTCGGACGCGTCGGGGCGCAGCCTCTGTTCCAGGACGACGAGCGCGGCCGGCCGGGTCCCGCCGGCCGCCCCGGGGGAGTCCAGCCCCCCGGGCGCGCGGGCGAGGAGGAGGACCCGGAAGCCCCGCTCGTTGAGGCGGTCCGCCCCGGCCAGGTCGGGGTCGCCCTCCTCCAGGAGGACGTCGGGGGCGCCGAGCAGCCACGCCGTGCTCTCCCCGGAGTCCTCCTCGAACGCCGCGCCGCTGTACTTCCGGGCCGAGGAGAACGGCAGCGTCCCCGTGCACGTCCACCCCTCCGGCGCCGGATACGCGTCGGCGACGGCCCGCAGGGAGGCGTTCGGGCGCGGGTCGGACGCGCCGAACGCCCCCAGGACCTTCCGCGCGTACGCCTCGTCGCAGTCGTTCAGCGGGTGCAGTCCGGACACGTCCATGCCGCCCTCGGTGAGCGTGCCGGTCTTGTCGAGGCAGACGACGTCGACCCGTGCCAGGCCCTCGATGGCCGGCAGCTCCTGCACGAGGCACTGCTTCCGGCCCAGGCGGACCACGCCGATCGCGAAGGCCACGGAGGTCAGCAGGACGAGACCCTCGGGGATCATCGGGACGATGCCGCCGACGGTGCGGGCGACGGACTCCTTGAGGTCGGCGTCCTTGACGACGAGCTGGCTGACGACCAGCCCGATCGCGGTCGGGACCATCATCCACGTCACGTACGTGAGGATGGTCGAGATGCCGCTGCGCAGCTCGGAGTGGACCAGCGTGAAGCGGGACGCCTCCTCCGCGAGCTGCGCCGCGTACGCCTCGCGGCCGACCTTCGTGGCGGTGAAGGCGCCGCCGCCGGCGACCACGAACGAGCCCGACATCACCGGGTCGCCGGGCTTCTTCACCACCGGGTCCGCCTCGCCGGTGAGCAGCGACTCGTCGATCTCCAGGCCGTCGGCCTCCGCGACCTCCCCGTCCACCACGACCTTGTCCCCGGGGCCCAGCTCGATCAGGTCGCCGAGGACGATCCCGGAGGTGGGCAGCGCGGTGGCGGTCCCGTCGCGCCGGACGGTCGGTCTCGCCTCGCCGACGACCGCGAGCCCGTCGAGGGTCTTCTTGGCGCGCAGCTCCTGGACGATGCCGATCCCGGTGTTCGCGATGATCACGAAGCCGAACAGGCCGTCCTGGATCGGCGCGACGAAGAGCATGACCACCCACAGCACGCCGATGATCGCGTTGAAGCGGGTGAAGACGTTGGCGCGGACGATGTCGGCGAGCGAGCGGGAACTGCGTACGGGGACGTCGTTGACCTCGCCCCGGGCGACCCGCTCCGCGACCTCGGCGGACGTGAGCCCGCCCGGCCGGTGCCCGCCGGGCGGCTCCCCGGCGGAGGGCCGTCCGGCGGGCGGTCCGCCCTCCGCCGTCCCGCCGTCGTCCGTGTCGGTCTTCGCCCGCTGCGTCATGGTTTCGACGGTACGACCGGAACGGGCCGTCCACCCGCCGGGGAGGGCGATGCGGGGACGGCGCGGGCGCGGGGCCGCTCCGGGGGCGGAATTTGGAGAGGGGCGGGGAGGGGCGGGTCGGGGAAGCGGGGCGGGGTCCGGCCCGGGGCCGTCCTCCCGCCCGTACGGGGTTACGGCCGGGGCTCGGGGTTCTCCGCCGCCGCCGCGTGCCGCTTGATCGCCGCGTCCCGCTTCCGGACGTACCAGATGCCGATCAGCCCGAGTCCGGCACCGGCCAGGCAGGTCCACACCCACCAGGTCAGGTCCCGGTCGTCGAACCAGCCGTAGAAGGGGAGCTGGACGAGGAAGAGGACGAACCAGAGGATCGTGCCGCCGGTGATGGTGGCGACGACGGGCCCCTCCAGGGGCTCGGGTGCCTCGTGCTTCGGTGTCCACTTCGCCATGGGGGCCAGTCTAGGCGGCCGGATTTCTTGTCTACGCGCGGAGATGGACGCTCGCTCGTTCATGTGTTCATACTGAAACGGTTTGCCTGTGGCGGGTTTCCTTCGTACGAACCGCCAAACGGATACCGCTTACAAGGACTCCCATGAGCACCACGGCCGCCGCCGAGGCCCCGTCCCCCGAGCCGTCCGGTTCCCCCGAACCGGTCTCCGGACTCGACCGTTTCTTCAAGATCTCCGAGCGCGGCTCGACCGTCGCCCGCGAGGTCCGGGGTGGTTTCGCCACCTTCTTCGCGATGGCCTACATCATCGTGCTGAACCCGATCATCCTCGGCAGCGCCAAGGACATGTACGGGCACCAGCTCGACGGCGGCCAGCTCGTCACCGCCACCGTCCTCACGGCGGCGTTCTCGACCCTCCTCATGGGCGTCATCGGCAACGTGCCGATCGCCCTCGCCGCCGGTCTCGGCGTCAACACGGTCGTCGCGCTCCAGCTCGCGCCCAAGATGTCCTGGCCGGACGCCATGGGCATGGTCGTCCTCGCGGGCCTCGTCGTGATGCTGCTCGTCGCGACCGGTCTGCGCGAGCGCGTGATGAACGCCGTCCCGGTCGGCCTCCGCAAGGGCATCGCGATCGGCATCGGCCTCTTCATCATGCTGATCGGCCTGGTCGACTCGGGCTTCGTCTCCCGCGTCCCCGACGCCGCGCACACCACCGTCCCGCTCCAGCTCGGCACCGGCGGGCACCTCACCGGCTGGCCGGTCCTCGTCTTCGTCCTCGGCGCGCTGCTCACCCTCGCGCTGATCGTCCGCAGGGTGCCCGGCGCCATCCTCATCTCGATCGTCGTCATGACGATCGTGGCCATGGTGATCAACGCGGTGGCGGACATCCCCTCCTGGGGCCTGACCACCCCGGAGTGGCCGGGCAACCCGGTCGCGTCGCCCGACTTCGGCCTGGTCGGACAGTTCAGCCTCTTCGGCGGCTTCCAGAAGGTCGGCGTCCTGACGGGCGTCCTCTTCGTCTTCACCGTGCTGCTGTCCTGCTTCTTCGACGCCATGGGCACGATCCTGGGCGTCGGCGACGAGGCCGGGCTGATGGGCGAGGACGGCAACTTCCCCGGCATCAACAAGGTCCTCCTGGTCGACGGCCTGGCCGTCGCCTCCGGCGGCGCGTCCTCCTCCTCGGCCACCACCTGCTTCGTGGAGTCCACGGCGGGGGTCGGAGAGGGCGCGCGCACCGGTCTCGCCTCGGTGGTGACCGGCGGTCTCTTCTCGGTGGCGCTGTTCCTCACGCCGCTGGCCACGATGGTCCCGTCCCAGGCGGCCACCCCCGCGCTGCTCGCGGTCGGCTTCCTGATCCTGGCCGGTTCGGTGAAGGACATCGACTGGAGCGACTTCACCATCGCGGTGCCGGCGTTCCTGGCCATGCTGATGATGCCGTTCACGTACTCGATCACGAACGGCATCGGCATCGGCTTCATCGCCTTCAGCGTGCTGCGGCTCGCGGCCGGCCGGGGGCGTGAGGTCCCCGCCGCCATGTACGCGGTGTCGGCCGTGTTCGTCTTCTACTACGCGATGCCGGCGCTCGGCCTCACGTGATCCCGGGGCGGGCCGGGCGACCCCGGCTCCGCCCCCTCCCCGTCCCCGTAGAACTTCTCCGTCTCGTCGACGGCGGTCTGGAACCGCTCGTCGAAATCCTCGCGAATGAGCGTCCGGACCACGTAGTCCTGGACGCTCATTCCTCTTTTCGCGGCGTGGCTCCTGAGCCGGTCGAGCAGCTCACCGTCGATGCGCAGGCTGAGCACTGTCGATCCCATGCCGTCAGGGTCGGGGGCGCCGGGGCCCTTCCGCGTCACTTTCCGGATCTGACTCACTCGTTCGGGTGATACATGGATGCCGGAGCGTGATCCGGGGCCGTGCGTGTTGTCGCGGGCGGGCGCGGGTACACGCGCGCGTGGGAACGGCCGCCCGGTCGCCTCGTCCGGCACGCCCGGCCCCGCGGGTACGCGCGCGGGGGAACGGCGCGGCGGGCGGGGCGCGGGAGGGCGCGGCGCGGCGGGGGAGGCGCGCGGGCGGCCTCCGGTGTGATCCGTGCGACGCCGGCCCGTTTCCGTTGGTAATTAGACAGAGTAATGAGTTAGGCTAAGGAACATGCCTGACCTGTCCCACGGCGCCGCGGACGACGTCGCGGCCGTGAACGCGCTCCGCTCCTCCGTCATGCGGCTGGGCCGACGCCTCAAGCACCAGCGCGTCGACGAGTCGCTGAGCCCCACCGAGATGTCGGTGCTCGGCACCCTGTCGCTCTGCGGTTCCGCGACCCCCGGCGAGCTGGCCCGCAAGGAGCACGTCCAGCCGCCCTCGATGACCCGCATCGTCGCGCTGCTCGAAGCCAAGGGACTGGTCCGGCTGGAGCCGCACCCCGACGACCGCCGGCAGAAGGTGGTCAGCCAGACCGAGCAGGCCGAGGCCATGCTCGAGGAGTCCCGCCGCAAGCGGAACGCCTGGCTGGCCGCGCTCGCCGAGGGCCTGGACGAGGACGAGTGGGCCAAGCTGCGCGCGGCCGCTCCCGTCCTGGAGAAGCTCGCACACCTGTAGACCCGAGCCGAGGAGGCGACGCACTTTGAGTACGGGAACCGGAGCAGACTCCGCCCCCGTCCATCATTCCGATACCCACACCCGCCGCGGGGGGACCTTCTCCTCCCTCTCGATCCGGAACTACCGGCTGTTCTTCACCGGAGCGATCGTCTCCAACACCGGTACGTGGATGGCCCGGATCACCCAGGACTGGCTGGTCCTGAGCCTCACCGGCTCGGCCGCCGCCGTCGGCGTCACGACGGCCCTCCAGTTCCTGCCGATGCTGCTCTTCGGCCTGTACGGCGGAGTGATCGCCGACCGCTACCCGAAACGGCGGCTCCTGCTCTTCAGCCAGGCCGCCCTCGGGCTCTGCGGCCTCGCGCTCGCCGTCCTCACCCTCTCCGGGCACGTCCAGGTCTGGCACGTCTACCTGATCGCCTTCCTGCTCGGCATGGTGACGGTGGTCGACAACCCGGCCCGGCAGTCCTTCGTCTCCGAGATGGTCGGCCCCGACCGGCTGCGCAACGCCGTCTCCCTGAACTCGGCGAACTTCCAGTCCGCGCGGCTCGTCGGCCCCGCCGTCGCCGGCGTCCTCATCGCCGGGGTGGGCAGCGGCTGGGCCTTCCTGCTCAACGGCCTGTCCTTCCTGGCGCCCCTGGTGAGCCTCCTGCTCATGCGGACGGGCGAACTCCACAAGGTGGAGCGCGCCCCGCGCGGCAAGGGCCAGCTGAGGGAGGGCCTGCGGTACGTGGCCGGGCGGCCCGACCTGATCTGGCCGATCGTGCTGGTCGGCTTCATCGGGACCTTCGGGTTCAACTTCCCGATCTGGCTCACCGCCTTCTCCGACGGGGTCTTCCACGTCGGCGCCGGCACGTACGGCTTCCTCAACACCCTGATGGCGGCCGGCTCGCTCGTGGGCGCCCTCGCGGCGGCCCGGCGCGGCTCGACCCGGCTGCGGATGCTGGTGGTCGCGGCCGGCGTCTTCGGCGTCCTGGAGATCGCGGCGGCCCTGTCGCCGGCGTTCTGGCTGTTCGCCCTGCTGCTCGTGCCGATCGGCATGATCGGCCTCACGGTCAACATCACCGCGAACTCGGCCGTCCAGATGGCCACCGACCCCGCGATGCGGGGCCGGGTGATGAGCCTCTACATGATGGTCTTCGCCGGGGGCACGCCGATCGGCGCGCCGCTCCTCGGCTGGGTCACCGACGCCTACGGAGCCCGGATCGGCTTCGCCACGGGCGGCGTGATCTCGCTGCTCGCGGCCGTCGTGGTCGGCCTGGTCCTGGCCCGGATCGGCGGGCTCAGGGTCGCCCTGGGCTGGGGGCGGGGCCACCCGCGGGTGCGGTTCGTGCCGCGTACGGCGCGGGAGCGCCTGACCACGGCGGCGTAGCCCCGGGACGACGGGCCCCGGGGCTGCGGCGTGGCCCCGGGACGACGGCCGGAAGGGGGCCGGGGTCCGCCCCGGCCCCTCCCGGCCGCCGTCAGAAGCGCCGCTCCAGGATCTGGCCCGGCCAGTCGCCCACCGCGAAGGTGCCGGCCCGGGTGAAGCCCCGCCCCTCGTAGTACGCGACCAGGCGGCCCTCGCCGCCCGCGAAGCAGTCCACCCGGAGGAGCCGGACGTTCCGGCGCCGGGTCTCCGCCGCGGCGTGCTCCAGGAGGGCCGCTCCCGCTCCCCGGCCGTGGAAGCGGGCGTCGGTCGCCAGGAGGCGCACGTACACCTCCGGCTCCGCCGCGCGCGGCACGTGCTCGCCGGGGTGCGGGGTCAGGGTCATCGTCGCCGCCGGTACGCCGTCGATCTCCGCGATCCACACGTCGCCCTCGGCGGCCGTCTCCTCGACCTGCCGTACGGCGGCGGGGCGTGCCGTGAACGGCTCGGTGCCCCACTGGGCGGTGATCCCCCTGCCGTTGAGCCACACCACGGCGCTGTCCAGGACGGCGAGCATCACGGGCACGTCTTCGGGTCCACCCCTGCGGATCTTCATGCCCACGAGGCTAGTCGTACGACTTTTCGGCGAACGCGCGGTCCGGCAGGACCGGCACGGGCGTGCCCGGGAGCCGGGAGCCGGGAGGGGAGGTGCGGGCGGCCGCGGCCTGCCAGACTCCTCCCATGAGGCTCTTCGCCGCCGTGCTGCCGCCCCCGGAGCGGCTGGACGAGCTGGGGCGGGCCGTGGACCGGCTGCGCCGGCTGCCCGGGGCCGACGGGGTGCGCTGGACCCCGCGGGACGGGTGGCACCTGACGCTCGTCTTCATGGGCGAGGTCGGGGAGGCCCCGCTGCCCGCGCTGCGGGCCCGGCTGGAACGGGCCGCGTCCCGCACCCCGCCGTTCCCGCTGCGGCTGCGCGGCGGCGGGCACTTCGGCCGGCGGACGCTGTGGGCCGGGGTCGCCGGGGACCTGGACGCGCTGCGGCTGCTCGCCGAGCGGTCCGGCGCGGCCGCGCGCCGGGCGGGCGTCGCCCTGGGGGAGCCCCGCCGGTACCGGGCCCACCTGACGGTCGGCCGCGCCCGGGGGGACGCGGTGGAGCCGGGCCCCTTCGTGGACGCGCTCGCCGGTTTCGAGGGCGGCCGGTGGGAGGCGGGCGCGCTGGTGCTCGTCCGGTCGGTCCTGCCGTCGGGCGGGGTGCCCGGGGAACGGCCCCGGTACGAGGGGATCGGGAGCTGGCCGCTCGGAGGCGAGGGGGCCGAGGGGGAGCGGGGGCGGCCGGGTTAACCTCGACGGGTGGACCCGAAGACCCGTAACCGGATCATGGCCGGTGTGCTCGTACTGATGTTCGTGATCGTCGCGGTGGCGTCGGTGACCGGTCAGTAGCCGCGTCGCGCGGGCGCGTCGCGAACGCGCTCGCTTCGAGCGCACTCCAGGGCGTTGGCCGGTGTCCCATGGAGTACACGCGGCCCGGACGCACCGGACTCAAGGCCGGCCGACTCGTCCTCGGCACGATGGACTTCGGGCCCCGGACGGACGAAGCCACCAGCCACGCCCTCATGGACACGGCGCTGGACGCGGGGCTCCACTTCTTCGGCACGGCCAAGCGGGCACTTCGGTGCCGGTGTGAGGCGGGGCCGCCGCCCTGTCGGAACGGGCGGCGGCCGCGCGCACGAGGTCTTGCCCGATCACCAGGCGAAGGCCTCCGGAGACGGGCCCGGCCCGGGGAAGATCTCGTCGAGGCCGGACAGGAGCTCCTCGCTCAGCTCCAGCTCCAGAGCGGCCAGCGCGCCCGCCAGCTGCTCCGGGGTGCGGGGCCCGACGATCGGACCGGTGACACCGGGACGGGTCAGCAGCCACGCCAGAGCCGTCTCGCCCGGCTGGAGGCCGTGCTTGTCGAGCAGGTCCTCGTACGCCTGGAGCTGGGCCCGGACCGCCGGATCGGCCAGGGTGGCGGCCGCGCGGCCCTCCGTGCGCCGCTTGCCCTCGGTCTCCTTCCTCAGGACGCCGCCGAGCAGCCCGCCGTGCAGCGGCGACCAGGGGATGACCCCGAGGCCGTACTCCCGCGCGGCCGGGATCACCTCCATCTCGGCGCGCCGCTCGAAGAGGTTGTAGAGGCACTGCTCGCTGACGAGCCCGACCGCGCCGCGCCGGGCGGCGGCCTCGTTGGCCTGGGCGATCTTGTAGCCGGGGAAGTTGGAGGAACCGGCGTAGAGGACCTTGCCCTGCTGGATCAGGACGTCGATCGCCTGCCAGATCTCCTCGAAGGGGGTGGCGCGGTCGACGTGGTGGAACTGGTAGACGTCGATGTAGTCCGTGCCGAGCCGCTTGAGGCTGCCCTCGACCGCGCGGCGGATGTTGAGCGCCGAGAGCTTGTCGTGGTTGGGCCAGGCCTCGCCGTCGGGCCCCATGTTCCCGTACGCCTTGGTGGCGAGCACGGTCCTGTCGCGACGGCCGCCGCCCTTGGCGAACCAAGAGCCGATGATCTCCTCCGTCCGTCCCTTGTTCTCGCCCCATCCGTACACGTTGGCCGTGTCGAAGAAGTTGAGCCCCGCGTCCAGCGCCGTGTCCATGAGGGCGTGGCTGGTGGCTTCGTCCGTCTGGGGTCCGAAGTTCATCGTGCCGAGGACGAGTCGGCTGACCTTGAGTCCGGTGCGTCCGAGCTGCGTGTACTTCATGGGGCACAAGCCAACTGCTTCGAGCCCACTCGAAGCAAGAGCCGACCACTCGACCGCCCGTTTATGCGACAACGCGCATGGTCGCGTTTCCGCATGGACGGAGCATCGGCGCCGCTCGTACGGTCGAGGCGACCGGCCCGCACAGGGCTCGTAAGAGGGGGTTCAGCATGGCGCGCGAAGAACTCACACGGCTCACCGGGAACACCGAGGGTGGCAACTGCGGGCAGGGTGACTGCCCGAACGTCTACCGCACCGCGTCCGGCTCGTTCGTCGTCCAGGGCGACGTCTCCACTGCCTTCACCCCGTCTGCCGGGGAAGGACTCGTGGAGATCCCGGAGGAAGTCCTGAGGGAGGCCGTCCGTGCTCTTGGATGGTGAAGCCTGGGCGGACAAGTTCAAGACCTTCCAGACCGAAGCCTGGCGGCTTGAGACCCTGCCGCAGTACCTCGTACCGCAGGAAGCGGAAGAGTTCGCCGCCTTCAAGGCGGGGGCCCGCTTCCCCGGACCGTACGAGGACGCGTGGACGGCCATGGTCCGCACCCGCAGCGTAGGCCGCGTCCACGTCGTCACCCGGCCCCTCACGGACTACCTGCGGTTCGAGTTCGAGCGGTACTACCGGCACCAGGCCCCGGCGGGGGAAGACATCCGCATCCTCGACATCACCGACCGGCCGAACCCGCTCCCCGACGTCCAGGACTTCTGGATGTTCGACCGCTCGACGGTCGTCCTCATGAAGTACGAGGCCGACGGTACGCAGATCGAGCGGGAGCTGTACGAAGGTGACCCCGCCCCGTTCCTCGAATACCAGCGCATCGCCATCGCGGAATCGGTCCCGTTCCTGGAGTACGTGACCGAGTGACGTTCGAGCCCGAGCAGCTCGGCCAGTCCTCCCAGGAACTCGCCGCGACACTGCGCAAGCTGCGGAAGCAGGCCGGTCTCTCCGGGGACCGGCTCGCCGCGCGCTGCAACATGTCGCAGTCGAAGGTGAGCCGGATCGAGAGCGGGAAGGTGCGCCCGTCCCTGGTGGACACAGAGCGCATCCTCAAGGCCCTGGACGCCCCGCCGGCCTTGGTCGCGGAGGTGTCCGCGCTGGCCCGCATCGCCGCCGCGGAGTGGCAGGACGCACGGTCGATGCGGCGGAAGGGTCTGGACAAGAAGCAGCTTGAGCTGGCCGGGCTCGAAGGGTCTTCGACGGAGTTCCGGTTCTTCCTGCTCTCGATGCTCACGGCCCTGCTCTCCACCCCGGAGTACATCAGGGCCAGCCTCGCCCACATCCCCGGAGACCACAGCAAGGCCGTGGCGAGGAAGCTGGAGCGGCAGGAGGTCCTGTACGACCGCCGGAAGAAGTTCACCTTCATCGTCACCGAGCAGGCGGCACGCTCCCCGTTCGTCTCCCCGGATGCCATGGCGGTACAGCTCGACCGGCTGGCTTCCCTGACCCATCTGTCGAACGTGCGTCTTGGCGTGCTCCCGATCGAGACGCGCCTGCCTGGATGCCCGCTGGACACTTTCACGGTGTACGACGAACGGTTGGCCACGGTGGAGACGACGGCCGGGGTGATGGTGTTCCGCGATCCGAGAGACGTCCGGATGTACCTCGATGAATTCGCCGGTTACGACGAGTGCGCCCTCTTCGGCGAAGCCGCGCGGGAACGGCTGGCTGAGTGGGCGATGGCGTTCCGTTCCTGATCTTTAGTCCAGTACGCGACTGAACCTGGAATCGCTCCCGGTCAGCGGGCAAGGATGCCGTGCCATCGGAGAGCGCACGGGAGGCGTACGAGATGAGCAGCGAACAGACCACCATGTCGGGACCCGTACACCTGTCCCTTCCGTCTCCCCCTCCGGACCCCGTGTCGGGTTGCCGTGAGTGCCTCGGCTTCGCGGTGAACAGGGCGAA
Organism: Streptomyces sp. NPDC014907; assembly: GCF_055562975.1. Classification (NCBI taxonomy): domain Bacteria; kingdom Bacillati; phylum Actinomycetota; class Actinomycetes; order Kitasatosporales; family Streptomycetaceae; genus Streptomyces; species Streptomyces sp. NPDC014907. The sequence continues at coordinate 213,035 of NZ_JBVHEG010000011.1, forward strand.
CGCCACCTCTGTGGGCGACCACTCGAAGGCTTCGGATGTGAACGTGGCCCTCCGTGCCCACCTGCGGCGCAAGCACGGGGGACGCTGATGGCGCGTGCCACCCTTCGGTTCGTGGCTCACCGGATCACGCAGCATCCGGACACGGACGTGACCTTCGAAGCGGAGTGCCTGCACTGCAAGTGGAAGGCGGAGCCTTCGTCGGACAGTGCGGCGGTCGACGTCGAGTGCATGAGCCACACCGGCCTGAGCAACCACCGTGGCTTCCGGCGGATCTGTACGTCGTTCGCCATGGTGGTGCGGGTCGAGTAAGGCAGTGTTGTACGTCCACGTACGACAAGGGCCACGGCGTAGAACCGAGGACCTGCCTGAACTGCTGTGCGCCTGCCTCAGGTGCTCTCTCCCAGGTGCCAGTACAGCGGGGCGGCGCGGGAGATGCCGAAGGCCTTGGTGAGGGCGCTGATGCTTTCCCCTGGACCTTCCTGGCGCGGACCACCGTGAGTACGTCCTCGTCCGCCACGGACAGCCGGCCGCCGGTACGGCCCTGCGCCTTGGTTGCTCCCGTCCAGTCCGCGCGGTCCTTGATGGGCGACCGGCCGAACTGGCCCCACTTTCATACGCACAGGACGTCGCCCGGACGGGCATAGTCCAGTGCGGCCGTCAGTTCCGGCCGGTCGGTGTTCTTCCTGCTGGCCTTGTCTTCGAAGATGCGGGCGCACCCCGCAAGAGCACCGTGTCGAGGTGAAGCTGTGCTTCTTGGTCATCGGTGGAGACGGGGGCATACCCGATGAGCCGACCGGTGATCGTCTTCGTCGCCATGACGCGGACTGTCTCAGAGGGCGTCTTCGTCCGATGTTTCATCCTGGGGTGGGGTGATCCGTGTTTTTCTTCGGGTCGCCGCGCCAGGGGGCCGAGGGCAAGCGGCGTACGGAGGGCCGGGCCGCCCAGACGCTCGCCGCGCCGGGTGTGCGCGCGCAGTTCCAGGCGTACGAGGACCTGCTCGACAAGCACGGGCTCGCCCCCGGTGAGGTCGGTCCGGCCCGGCTCCTCACCCGCCCCGGCGTGACCGGCCCGATCGTCGGCGCCCGCCCCCCGGAGCAGCCGGCCGGCGCCCTGCGCGCCCTGGAGCTGGAGCTGGGCGAGGAGCTCCTGCCCGCCCTGGACGAGGTCTTCCCCGGACCGGGCCCGTCCCCGGGAGCCTTCGCCTGGTGACGGGCCCCGGGAACGCCGGCGTCGCGGGCCCCCGGGCCGTCCGGTGGCCCCGGGGTCCGCGACGCGGGGGTCAGGGCGCGGTGTAGCCCAGGGTGTACGTCCCGGACCCGGAGCCGGACGTGACCAGGTAGGTGTAGTAGCCGCTCGTCCCCTGGTGGGTCAGCGTGCCGTCGGGCCCGCTGGTGGCGACGACCCGCCAGGTGGAACCGTTCCAGTTCAGCAGCTGGAGGCCGAACGTGCCGCCGGTGCCGGAGAGGCAGGCGCGGTGCGTGCCGGTGCCGGCGCGGAACGACGAGCCGCCGGGCTCGTAGGCGGAGCCGCCGGTAGACAGCTTCCCGGTGCGCGTGACGGTGTGGCCGGTGCACGCCGGCGCGGGGCCGGGGCCGGGGCCGGGCGTGCCGCTGATCTTGGAGCCGATGGCCCGTTCCATCGCGGCGAGGCCGATGAGGTTGAACGGCTTGGCGATGTTCCTCATGAGGGAGTCCTGCGACGGCCGGTAGATGCCGTGCTCGAACTGGTGGCCCCCCTCGAAGGCGCCCATGACGCCCCCGTCGGGCGTGCTCTTCCCCAGGTGTGACGCCCACTTCGTCCCGCGCGGATCGGTGGTGACGTTGGGTTCGACGGGCTCGCCGCCGGTGTACGTGGTGCCCGGCGTGTAGTACTCGTCCGCCAGGCCCCCGACGGAGTGGCCGAGTTCGTGGATGGCGATGCGGCTGGCGCTCTGGTTGCCGCCGGAGACGGTGGAGAGGCTGCTGTAACCGGCGCCCCCGTACTTGGTGCTGTTGGCCATGGCGATGATCGCGTCGGCCCCGGGGGCCTGGGCGGCGTAGTTCCTGGCCTTGGACTCGTTCAGGCACAGCAGCCGGTCCATGCCGCCGCAGTTGAAGTACATGTCGAGCGCGGTGTCGCGGTTGACGCCCGGGCCGGGGTCGTTGTCGACGCCGGACTCGCGGGAGACGACGTCGACCAGCCACACGTTGACGGAGCCGCGGAACGCGTTCCACGGTTCCGTCTTCGCTATCTCGTCCCACTGCGCCCGGGCGTGCCGGCGCATCAGGTCCCCTTCGAAGGCCGTGTAGCCGTCGCCCATGATCACCACGTCGAACCGGGAGTCGGACGGGCCGGTCTCCTGGAGGGCGGTCACCCCGGTGTTCGCGGCCGCGCGGGTGTCGGACAGCGTGGCCGGGGGCGTGGCCTGCTTCGGTATCCGCACCTTGTTCACCGAGCCGTCCGGCGAGAAGACCTCCCGCCATTCCGTCGGCTGCGCGGGGTCCGCCGCCGCGGTTCCCGACGGGAGGGCGGCCAGCCCGGTGGCGCACAGCAGGGCGGCTGTCAGGAGGATCGGACTTCTTCGGCGCACGGGAACCCTTTCCGGCTTTTCTCGCTGCGGGCACGCCTTCTCGCGCCCCGGTGGCGGGGCGCTGCTGACCTGCGGTTTCCGTGGTCACCCGGGATTCCGTGACACACCCGGGGGAAGGCGGTGAAAGCCTTTCACGCGGGGCCCCCGCATTCCCTTAAGGAGTGCTTATGAGGGTGTTAAAAGCGGCCCGCGCGCCGTCCGCCGGAAAACGCGCGCGCCGTCCGCCGGGAAACCCGTGCGCCTTTTGCCGGGAAAAGGGTCCGGCGGGCGGGCGAAGAGGGCCGGCGGGGCGTCCCGCCCGGCCGGGGGCCGGTGACGCCCCTCCGGGCCTCCGCTACGCCGTCGCGAACCGTTCCGCGCGCGGCCCCCCGGTGCCCCGGGGCGCGTACGGGCCGCCCAGTCCCCACGCCCGGTGCATCGCGTCCGCGAAGGCGGCGGCCAGTTTGTGCTCGCCGCCGGGGCCCGGGTGGGTGCCGTCGTAGGTGTCGGCGGAGAGGTCGTACGACTCCGGGACCGTCGCCAGGAGGAGGGGGGAGGCGGGGGAGTCCAGGCCGGCGACGGCCCGCGCGAGGAGGCCGTTGAAGCGGGCGCACTCGGCGGCGAAGGGGGCGTCGTACGTGGCGCGGACGTTGGGGATGACCGGGAGGAGGACCGCCCGGACGCGCGGGTTCGCGGCGCGGGCGGCGTCGAGGAAGGACCGGACGTTCTCGTCCGTCTGGTCGCTGTTCGTGTAGAAGCCCAGGTCGATCAGGCCGAGCGAGACCAGCAGGACGTCCGCCCCGGTCGCCGCGACCGTCTCCCCGATCAGGGGCGCCATGTGCAGCCAGCCCTCGCCCCAGCCGGCCAGGTGGCGGCGGGCGGGGGCGGGGAAGTCCGGCGCGGCGTACGCCTCGCCGTCGTGGGGGCCGTCCGGGGCCGCCGGGTCGTACAGGCCCCGGCGCGGGCCGACGATCTCGTACCCGCCCGGAAGGGTCGCCTCCAGGTGCTGCCACATCCGGTAGCGCCAGGTCCAGTCGCCGGCGCGTCCGATGGTCATGCTGTCGCCGACGAACAGAAAACGCATGGTCATATCATCGCGGACCGTGCGCCGGGGTCCGGTGTGATCCGGGACACCGGACGCTCCCGCTCCGGGGAGGCGCCCCCGCCCGCCCCGGCCGGGACGGCGGCCTCCTCACCGGTCGGCGGCCCGGCCCGGCCCCGTGGCAGGCTGGGGGCATGCGATCTGCTCTGTGCGCCCTCGGCGCGGCGGCGGCCCTGGTGCTGCTCCCGGCCGGTCCCGTCCGTGCCGAAGGGCAGGAGCCCGACCGGGACTTCACGATCCAGGACACCCGGATCACCGAGTCCAGCGGACTCGCCGCGAGCCGGGCCCACCCCGGGATCTACTGGACGCACAACGACCAGGACGCGCCCCTGATATACGGCGTCGACTCCCGTACGGGAAAGACGGTCGCGACCCTGACGATGCGGGGGATCGGCACCCCCCGCGACATGGAGGCGATCTCCGTCGGTCCGGACGGCGACATCTACGTCGGCGACATCGGGGACAACCTCGACGGCTCCTGGGACCACGTCTGGATCTACCGCTTCCCCGAACCGGAGGTCCTGAAGGACCAGAAGGTGACGGCGCGTCAGTACGTCGTGAAGTACGCCGACGGACCGCGCAACGCCGAGGCCCTGATGGTCCACCCGAAGACCGGCCGGGTGTACATCGCGAGCAAGAAGGAGGACGGCGGCGGCCTGTACGCCGGACCCGAACGGCTCACCGAGTCCGGCACCAACGTCTTCCGGCGCGTCGGCGAGGTGCCGTGGGTGACGGACGGCGCCTTCTCTCCGGACGGCGGCCGGCTCGTCCTGCGCGGCTACCTCAGCGCCGAGGAGTACGCCTGGAAGGACGGGCGGCTCGCCGGCGACGGCACACCGGTGGGGGCCCCCTTCCAGGGACAGGCGGAATCGGTGACGTACACGCGGGACGGCTCGGCCCTCATGTTCGGCTCGGAGGGGAGGAACAGCCGCGTCCTGCGCGTGGAGCCGTCCGGGTCCGGCCGGCCGGACCCGGGGACCCCGGGCGGCGCCACGGCCTCCCCGAGCGCCCCGGCGGGCGCCTCCGCGCCCCCGGACGGGAAGGGGACGGGCAGCGTCACCGTCGGCTTCCTCGTCCTCGCCGGCGCCACGCTCCTGGTGATGGCCGGGAAGCGGCTCGTGCGCCGCGGGTGACGGGCGCGCCCCGCACGGGGAGCACGCCGGAGGGCCCGGCACCGCGCGCGGTGCCGGGCCCTCCGTACGGGAAGGGGGCGTTACAGCTTCTCGATCACGTGGTCCACGCAGGCGGTGAGCGCCCGCACGTCCGCCGGGTCGACCGCCGGGAACATCGCGATCCGCAGCTGGTTGCGGCCCAGCTTGCGGTACGGCTCGGTGTCCACGATCCCGTTGGCGCGCAGCACCTTCGCGACGGCCGCCGCGTCGATCTCGTCCGCGAAGTCGATCGTGCCGATGACCTGCGAGCGCTTCGCCGGGTCCGTCACGAACGGCGACGCGTACTTCGACTCCTCGGCCCACGTGTACAGCGCGTCGGACGACTCCTTCGTCCGGGCCACGGCCCAGTCCAGACCGCCCTGGCCGTTGATCCACTTGAGCTGCTCGTTGAGCAGGAAGAGGGTCGCCAGCGCCGGGGTGTTGTACGTCTGGTTCTTCAGCGAGTTGTCGATCGCGGTCGGCAGCGAGAAGAACTCCGGGATGTGCCGGCCGGACGCGTGGATCTTCCGCGCGCGCTCCAGGGCGGCGGGCGAGAAGGCCGCCAGCCACAGGCCGCCGTCGGCCGCGAAGGACTTCTGCGGCGCGAAGTAGTAGACGTCCGACTCGGTGATGTCGACGGGCAGACCGCCCGCGCCGGAGGTCGCGTCGACCAGGACGAGCGCGCCCTCGTCGGCGCCCGCGACCCGCTTGACCGGGGCGGCGACACCGGTGGAGGTCTCGTTGTGGGTGTACGCGTAGACGTCGACGCCCGCCTCGGCCGCCGGCTCCGGGTGGGTGCCCGGGTCGGAGGAGATCACGGTCGGGTCGGCCAGCCAGGGAGCCAGCTTGGCGGCCTTCGCGAACTTCGAGGAGAACTCGCCGAAGGTGAGGTGCTGGGACCTGTTCTCGATCAGTCCGTGGGTCGCGATGTCCCAGAAGGCGGTGGAGCCGCCGTTGCCCAGGATCACCTCGTAGCCCTCGGGCAGCGAGAAGAGGTCGCGGACGCCGGCACGCACCTCGCCGACCAGGTTCTTGACCGGAGCCTGGCGGTGTGACGTGCCGAGGAGGGAGGTGCCGGTGGCGGCCAGGGCGTCCAGCGCCTCCGTCCGCACCTTGGAGGGGCCCGCGCCGAAACGGCCGTCGGCGGGCTTGATGTCAGCGGGAATCTGGATATCGGCCACGAGGCGGAGCGTATCGGGTCCGGGAGGGGACGGTCGCGGGATGTCCGCCCGATGAGACGAAGAACGAGACATCCTTGTCTTGTGGGAAGACACCAGGGGCATCCGTCCGCACTCGCCGCGGCCCTCCGTTCCGCCGTCGCGGGAGAGGTCGACTTCTCCCCCACGGCAAGGGCCCTGACCAGCATGGACGCCTCCAACTACCGCCGCGTCCCGGACGGCGTGGTCGCCCCGCGCGACGCCGCCGACGTCGCCGCGGTCCTGGAGGTGTGCCGGGAGCACGGCACGCCGGTGGTCGCCCGGGGCGGCGGCACCTCCATCGGCGGACAGGCCACGGGCACGGGCGTCGTCCTCGACCTCACGCGGCACATGGGCGGGATCGTCTCCCTGGACCCGGAGGCGCGGACGGCGGTCGTCCGGCCGGGGACCGTCCTCGACCGGCTGCGGGCGGCGGCCCGCCCGCACGGGCTGACCTTCGGCCCCGACCCGTCCACCCACGGCCGCTGCACCCTCGGCGGCATGATCGGCAACAACGCCTGCGGGGCGCACTCGGTCGCCTGGGGGACCACGGCGGACAACGTGCGCTCGCTGGAGGTGGTGACCTACCGGGGCGCGGAGCTGACGCTCGGGAGGGAGGGGCGGGGCGCGCCGCCCGGCCTGCGGGAACTGGTGGCACGGAACCTCGCCCTGCTGCGGACCGGCTACCCGGAGGGCCTTCCGCGCCGGATCTCCGGGTACGCCCTCGACGCGCTGCTCCCGGAGCGGGGCGTGGACGTGGCCCGCTCCTTCTGCGGCAGCGAGGGCACGCTCGGGGTGGTGACGGAGGCGACCGTACGGCTCGTCCCGCTGCCCGCCGAACCCGTACTGGTGGTGCTCGGGTACCCCGACGAGGGCGCGGCGGCCGACGCGGCGCCGGGACTCCTGCCGTACCGGCCGCTGACCGTGGAGGGGATGGCGGCGGACCTCGTGCCGGACGCCGCCGGGCTGCCCCGGGGCGGCGCCTGGCTGTTCGTGGAGGCGGACGGCCCCGGGGCGGCCCGGGAGATCGTCCGGGCGGCGGACGCCTGGGACGCGGCCGTCGTGCGGGACCCGGCCGGGCAGCGGGCGCTGTGGCGGATCAGGGAGGACGCGGCGGGGACGGCGACCCGGACGCCCGGCGGGAGCGAGGCCTGGCCGGGCTGGGAGGACTGCGCGGTGCCCCCGGCCCGCCTGGGCGCGTACCTGCGGGAGTTCCGCGCCCTGCTGGCCGGCTTCGGCCTCCGGGGAGTCCCGTACGGGCACTTCGGGGACGGGTGCGTCCACGTCCGGATCGACTTCGACCTGTGGACGGAGAAGGGGGTGCGGGACTTCCGCCGCTTCTCGGAGGCGGTGGCCGCCCTGGTGGTCGCCCACGGCGGCTCGCTCTCCGGCGAGCACGGCGACGGGCGGGCGCGGGCCGAACTGCTGCCGATGATGTACGGGGAGGAGCTGGTCGCCCTCTTCGGCGCGGTCAAGGACGTGTGGGACCCGGACGGGGGCCTCAACCCGGGGATGCTGGTCCGGCCGGGACCGCTGGACGAGGGGCTGCGGTTCACGGGCCTCCCGGTGGTGGGCGTGGGGCGGGCCGCCGCCCGGTGCGTGGGCGTCGCCAAGTGCCGCACGGAGAGCGGGGGCCCGGGAACGGACGTGATGTGCCCCTCGTACCGCGCGACGGGGGAGGAGCGGCACTCCACGCGGGGACGGGCGCGGCTGCTGCACGAGATGGCGCTCGGGGAGGTGATCACCGGCGGCCGGCGCTCGGAGGAGGTCCACGAGGCCCTCGACCTGTGCCTGTCCTGCAAGGGGTGCCGCAGCGACTGCCCGGTGGGCGTCGACATGGCCGCGTACAAGGCGGAGTTCCTGGACCGCTACCACGCGGGCCCGCTCGGCCTGCTGCGCCGGCCGCGCTCGCACTGGACGATGGGACGGCTCCCGCACTGGCTGGACCTGTTCGGACGGGGCCTGAACGCGGGGCTCCGGCTGCCGTTCGCGGCGCGCCTCGCGGGCGTGACGCCGGAGCGGACGATGCCGAGGGTCGCGGAGCGGACCTTCACCTCCTGGTTCGCCGAACGCGCCTCGGACCGCCCGCCGGCCCTGACCCTCTGGCCCGACACCTTCACCGACCACCTGTCCCCGGAGACCGGCCGGGCGGCGGTCCTCGTCCTGGAGGACGCGGGGCTGGGGGTGCGGCTGCCGGAGGGGCGGGTGTGCTGCGGGCTCACCTACGTCTCGACGGGGCAGCTGGGGGCCGCGCGCCGGGTGATGCGGCGGACGCTGGACGTGATGGAGGCCGGGGGAGACCTCCCCGTCGTGGTCCTGGAACCCTCCTGCGCGGCGGCCCTCCGCACCGACCTGCCCGGACTGCTGCCGGACGACCCCCGGGCGGCCCGGCTCGCCTCCTCCGTCCGCACCTTCGCCGAGGCCCTGGAGACCCTGGCCCCGGACTGGTCCCCGCCCCGCCTCGACCGGCCCGTCACCGGTCAGACCCACTGCCATCAGCACGCGGTCCTGGGCGACGCCGCCGACCGCCGCCTCCGCGAACGCGCCGGCCTGGAGGGCGAACTGGCGGGGGGCTGCTGCGGCCTCGCGGGCAACTTCGGCTTCGAACCGGGCCACTACGAGGTCTCGGTCGCCTGCGCCGAGGACCGGCTCCTGCCCGCCCTGCGGACGGCGCCCCCGGGAGCGGCCGTCCTGGCCGACGGCTTCTCCTGCCGCACCCAGATCGGGGACCTGACGGACCTCCGGGGCCGGCACCTGGCGGAACTGCTCGCGGAGGCCGTCGACGAGACCGGCCCCGGGCGGCGGGGGGCCCGGGAGTAGTCCCGGTCGTGCTTCTCGGGGGCGGGCGGGGGGCCCGGGGCGTTCGCTTTCGGGGCGCTCGCTTCCGGGCCGCTCCCCTGGGGCCGTTCTCCTCCGGGTCGCCCCCCGGGGGGCTCCTCCGGGCCGCTCCCTCCCCCGGGCCGCTCTCCTCCGGGCGCGGGCGGCCGGAGGCGTCGTCCCGGTCACGTTTCCGGCCGCGCCCCGGGGGACGGGCCCGCGCGCGTTCCTCAGGACCGGGCCCGGGTCTCGGCGACGACCTCGCGCGCCGTCGCCACCAGCGCCTCCGTCGCCGGGTGCGGGAACGCGTCCCGCCACGCCAGGACGACCGGCAGCGGGGGCGCGTCGGACAGGGGGAGGTAGGTGACGCCCGGGTGCGGGTGGAGGGCGGCCGTGGAGGCGGAGGAGACCCCGACGCCCCGGCCGGCGGCGATCGCGGTGAGCCAGTCGTCGGTGTTGGCCACGGTCAGGGTGACCACCGGGCGGGCGGCGGCGGGCCAGAGGGCGGGGGCGGTCGTGCCGGAGACGGTGTTGAGGACGACCGTCTCGCCCGCCAGGTCGCCGAGGGCGAGCCGGTCCCGGCCGGTGAGCGGGTGGTCGGCGGGGAGGGCGGCGACCCGGGGTTCGGTGAGCAGCTCCTCGGTGACCAGACCGGGTGCGTCCACCTCGCCCCGGAGCAGGGCGGCGTCCACCTCGCCCCGGACGAGACCGGCGGTGCGGTCGTCCACCCGGAGGAGTTCGAGCGGGGTGTCGGGGTGCTCGCGCTGCCAGCGCCGGAGCAGGGGAGTGGTGTACGGGCCGAACGCCGACCAGGCGTGCCCGAGACGCAGCGGACGGTGGCGGAGGAGGCCCGGGTCCACGGCGGCGTCGAAGGCGGCGAGCGCGGCGGCGGCCCGGTCCCGGAAGGCGCGGCCCTCGGCGGTGAGGGCGAGGTGGTGGGTGGAGCGGTCCGCCAGCCGGACGCCGAGGTGGCGCTCCAGGGCGGCGAGCGTACGGGAGACGGCGGGCTGGGTGACGTGGAGCCGGGCGGCCGCCCCGGTGAGGCTGGACTCCTCGGAGACGGCGAGGAAGCAGCGGAGGTGGCGCAGCTCGATGCTCATGCGTCCGGAGCATAACCACAGCACAACCGGCATTTCCGGTGCCGTGCGGGAGCCCGTAGCGTGAGGGGTGGTCCCGGCGGTGCGCCGGGACGCACGGCGCCGGACCGGAAGCCCGGTCCGGCGGAGTCCGGTGGCGCGCGGACGCGCGCGTGGGTGTGGAGGAGCAGCGGGTGGACGGTCCGGTCAAGGGCGTGATCCCGGCCGGGACGGCCGGCGCGGGACCCGGGGGAGCGGCGGCGGTGGCGGCCGCCGGGCCGGGCCCCGGATACCGGGGAGGGTCCGTGGGGGGCGGTGCGGGGGCCTCGGGGTCTGCGGATTCCGTGGGTCCTGTGGGCCCCGTAGGTCCCCTAGACCCCGTAGGTCCCCTAGATCCCGCAGGGCCTCTAGGTTCCGTAAGGCCCCTAGGTCCCGTAGGGCCCCTGGGGGACGCGAGGCCCCTGGGGGACGCCAGGCCCGTAGGTCCCGTAGGTGACGCGAAGTCCGTAGGTCCCGCAGGGGACGCGCATCCCGTGGGTCCCGTGGGGGAGAGGTCGGTGTCCCGCCGGTTCGGGCCCGTCGCGCTCGTCGTCGCGAGCGGCCTCTCCGTCCAGTTCGGTTCCTCCCTCGCCGTCCTCCTGATGCCGCGCGCCGGAGCACTCGGGGTCGTCACCCTGCGGCTCGTGCTCGCCGCGGCCGTGCTCCTGGTCGTCTGCCGGCCCGGGGTCCGGGGCTACGGACGCGCCGACTGGGGCACGGTCGTCGCCTTCGGCACCGCCCTGGCGGGGATGAACGCCCTCTTCTACCAGGCCGCCGACCGCATCCCGCTGGGCGCGGCCGTCACCCTGGAGGTCCTCGGCCCGCTGATCCTCTCCGTGGTGGCCTCGCGCCGGTGGGCGAACCTGCTGTGGGCCGCGATCGCACTCGCCGGGGTCGTCCTCCTCGGCGGCGGGGGCTTCGAACGGCTCGACCCGGCGGGCGCCGCCTTCGCGCTCGGGGCGGGCGGCATGTGGGCCGCGTACATCGTGTTCGGCGCCCGCACCGGTCGCCGCTTCCCGCAGATCGACGGGCTGGCGCTCGCGATGGCCTTCGGCGCGGTCCTCACCCTGCCGTTCGGCGTCGCGGAGGCGGGCGGCAGGCTTCTCGTGCCGTCGACGATCGGCCTGGGCCTCGCGGTCGCCCTGTTGTCGTCGGTCCTGCCGTACAGCATGGAACTCCTCGCCCTGCGCCGCATGCCCGCGTCCGTCTTCGCGATCCTGATGAGCCTGGAACCGGCCATCGCGGCGGCGGCCGGCTTCCTCGTCCTCGGCCAGGCCCTGGCCGTCACCGACGCCCTCGCCATCGCCCTCGTCGTCGGGGCGAGCATGGGCGCGGTCCGCACCAGGACGCGCCCCTCCCGGAGACCCGCGCCGGACATCCCGTAGGGGCCGTGCGGGGTTACACGCCGAGCACGCCCCGTCCCTCGAGGACCCTGCGCAGGGCCCGCATGGCGTAGAAGGCGCGGCTCTTGACGGTGCCGGGCGGGATGCCCAGGTGCTCGGCGGTCTGGGCCACGCTCCACTCCCGGTAGTACATGAGCTGGATGACGGTCCGCTGCTGCTCGTTCAGTTCCCGGAGGGCTTCGAGCACCACGTGGGAGGTGAGGGTGGAGTCCGTGTCGTCCCGGACGGCGTCCGGTCCCGTGACGGACATCGGGTCCAGGGGGCGTGTCCGGCGGGCCCGGTGGTGGTCGATGACCAGGTTCCTGACCACGGTGAACAGCCACGGCCGGACGTGTTCGCCGCGGGTGTCCAGGGCCCGGGAGTGCTTCCAGGCGCGGGTCGCCGTCTCCTGGACGATGTCCTCCGCCTTGTGCCAGTCGCCGTCCAGCAGCCGCGTGGCGTACCGGAGGAGCATGGGCCTGTACTGGCCGTAGAGGTCGTCGACGACGGTGTCGCCGCCGTTGTCCTGTGCGAGGTGCCGGGTGTTCGCCGGGGGCGGGGCGAGGGTGGTGGTCCCCGTGTCCAAGGTCCCGTTCATAGATGACGCTCTGTCCTGTTCGGGTGTGCTGTGAGGTCGTCTCCCGCGAGAACGGGGACGCGGGACCCACACTGGGCGAAATGCCTTAGCCAAACCTTTTCGTCTTCTTGCCGCGCCGACCGCCCCTTTCTCGCGGCCGTCGGCCGGCACGGGTTCCGCCGGCCGTCACCGGCCCTGCCGGCCGTTACCGGCTCCATCGGCCACGCCGGCCGGGACCGCCCGCGCCGACCGACCCCGCCCGCGCCGGCCGGGACCGGTTCCGCCGGCCGTCACCGGCCCCTCGGCCGACCCCGCCCCCGCCCCCGCCCCCGCTCCCGTCGGCCCCGCCGTCCGGCTCCGGTCCGGCCCCTGTTTCCGGTCCCGCCCCCGCTCCCGGTCGTGAAACGTGATCCGGACAACACGGGTGAACCGGGCCCGGCACCCGTGCGTAGGACAGGGAGAAGACGCCGTCACCGCGTCCGGGCCGGGCGACGCACCGCCCCTCCCGGGGCGCGCGGCACATCCCGGCTCCTTTCCCTCCACGGAACCGCACGGGGCCGGTACGTCCGGCCGCGTGCGAGGGGCCGCGGCTTCTCCTCCCGGTGGCCCCGCCCACCCCGACACCGCCTCCGCCAGGGCCGACAACCCAGAAGAAGGACCTTCACCATGCGCATCACCCGCCCGTCCCGCCCGAGCCGCCGAGTGGCCCTGCTCGGAGTCACCGCGGCCGCGGCCCTGTCCGTCACGGCCGTCACCCTTCCCGGTGTGGCCGGAGCCGCGCCCCGCCACCAGGAGCGGCCGACGATCGTGCTGGAGCACGGGGCGTTCGCGGACGCCTCCAGCTGGGACGACGTCGTCACGCGGCTGCAGCACGCCGGCTACCCGGTGGTGGCCGCCGCCAACCCGCTGCGCGGCCCGGCGCACGACGCCGCCTACCTGCGCAGCGTCGTCAACCACATCGACGGGCCCGTGGTCCTGGTCGGCCACTCCTACGGCGGCACCGTCATCAGCCAGGCCGCCGCCGGGCTGGAGGACAAGGTCAAGGCCCTCGTTTACATCGCGGCGTTCCTGCCCGACGCGGGCGAGAGCTCGCTCGGACTGACGAACAAGCTCCCCGGCAGCACCCTGGGCGAGGCGGTCGAGCCGGTGGAGTACACGCTGCCGGACGGCAGCGGGGGCGCCGACGTCTACATCAAGCCGGACAAGTTCCGCCAGCAGTTCGCCGCGGACGTGCCGGCGGACAAGGCGCGGCTCATGGCCGCCGGGCAGCGTCCGGTCGCCGCCGCCGCGCTGGAGGAGAAGTCCACTCAGGCCGCCTGGAAGACGATCCCCTCCTGGTCGCTGGTCACCACCCAGGACAAGAACATCCCCGTGGCCGTCCAGCGCTTCATGTCGGCCCGGGCGCACGCCCGCACCACCGAGATCAACGCGTCGCACGCGGTGTCCGTCTCGCGACCCGACGCCGTCGCCCGCATCGTGGAGAAGGCCGCCCGGACGGTCCGCTGACGGTCCGCTCCGCCCCCCCGCAAGAGCACCGCGTCACCCCACCGCATCACCTCACCGCATCACCACCGAAAGGCAGCGATCACCATGGCGTTCATCACCGTCGGCCAGGAGAACTCCACCGACATCGAGCTGTACTACGAGGACCACGGCACCGGACAGCCGGTCGTGCTGATCCACGGCTACCCGCTCGACGGCCACTCCTGGGAGAAGCAGGCCGCCGCCCTGCTGGAGGCCGGCTACCGCGTCATCACCTACGACCGGCGCGGTTTCGGCCGCTCCAGCCAGCCGACCACCGGCTACGACTACGCCACCTTCGCGGCCGACCTGAACACCCTGCTGGAGACCCTCGACCTGAACGACGCCGTTCTCGTCGGCTTCTCCATGGGCACCGGCGAGGTCGGCGCCTACCTGGGCACCTACGGTTCCGCCCGCATCGCCAAGGCCGCCTTCCTCGCCTCGCTCGAGCCGTTCCTGCTCAAGACCGACGACAACCCCGAGGGTGTCGACGGGAGCGTCTTCGAGGGCATCGAGCAGGCCGTCACCGCCGACCGGTACGCCTACTTCACCGCCTTCTACCAGGACTTCTACAACCTGGACGAGAACCTCGGCACCCGCATCGGCGAGGAGGCCCTGCGCCACAGCTGGAACACCGCCGCCGGCGCCTCCTGGTACGCCTCGCGGGCCTGCGTGGACACCTGGACCACCGACTTCCGCGCCGACGTCGCCAAGATCGACGTGCCCGCCCTCATCCTGCACGGCGACGCCGACCGCATCCTGCCGATCGAATCCACCGCCGTGCCCTTCCACCGGGCGCTCCCGCACGCCGACTACGTCGTCGTCGAAGGCGCCCCCCACGGCCTGCTGTGGACCCACGCCCAGGAAGTCACCGACGCCCTGCTCACCTTCCTGGCGAAGTGACCCACGGCGGCCCGGCCGCGCTCTCCGCAGGTGACGGGCGCGGCGGGCCGGGGCACCGACCGGGACGTGGTCCCCTCCCGGCCGACGCGGAGGGGACCACGTCCCGGCCCCGTTCACCCGGTGCGGTCGTCCTCGTGGACCCGTCCCGCGTCGCCGCCCCCCGCCGGGGCGTGACCGTGCGGGGGGACACCGCCCGGCGGGTCCGGAACGCGGTGGCCGCCGGCGACCCTGTCCGGCGCGGCGGGCACGGGGTCCGCTTCGGCGTCCAGGGCGGCGAGCCGGTCCCGGACCTCCTGGGCGGTACGGGACAGGGCGTGCCGTTCGGCGTCGGCGAGGGCACGGGCCCATTCGGTGCGGGCGGCCTCCCGGTCGCCCATGGCCAGGCGGGTGTCGCCCAGCCGCATCAGCGTGCCGACGGCGTTCCTCCGGTCCCCCAGTTCCCCGAACGTCTCCATCGCCTGCCGGTAGGTGGCCACCGATTCCTCGTACCGGCCGAGTCCGCGGAGGATGTGGGCGAGGACGTCCTGGGCCTGGGCCCGCTGCCACGGCGCGCCCAGGCGCCGGAACAGCTCCAGGGCCTCCTCGCTGAGCGCGAGGCTCTTCTCCAGCCGCCCCAGGTTGGCGTGGAACCAGGCGAGTTCGACGAGGCACTCGGCCGTCCACAGTTCGTTCCCCGTCTCCCGGGACAGTGCGAGTCCGCGTTCGGAGTGCTCCACGGCCTCCGGAATCCGGCCGAAGAGGTACAGCGCGCACGCCGTGCCGTAGTGGGCGCGGGCCTGTTCGTCCACGACGCCGAGTTCTTCGAAGATCGCGGTGGCCCGGCTCAGGTGGTCCAGTGCCTCTTCCTGGTGGCCGAGGTAGCCGTGGACGCCGCCGATGTGGCGCAGGCAGCGGCCTTCTTCGGCGCGGTCGCCGCGGCGTCGGGCCGCTTCCAGGGCGGGGGTGAGGGCCGCGATGGCTTCGGGCCAGTATTCCTGGCGGTTGAGGTGTTCCTTGAGGGACCAGGCCAGTCCGGTGGTGTGGCGGTCGAGGTCGTGGTCGGTGGCGGTGTGCAGCAGGGCTTCGAGGACCGGGCGTTCGGTGGTGAACCAGGTGTTGGCCTGTTCGACGGTGGTGAGGGTTTGGGGGGTGGCGCCCGTGCTGGGGGTGCCGAGGTCGAGTGTGGGCAGGGAGTCCTGGCGGAAGAGGCGGTTGGCCTCGTAGGCGGTGAACATGTA
>NZ_JBVHEG010000012.1:0-177758 GCF_055562975.1 Streptomyces sp. NPDC014907
CGTCACCGGGGCCCGCTTCGCCGACGGCAGCGGCCTCGACCGCCGCGACCGCGTCTCCGCGGCCCTCCTCACCGCCCTCCTCACCCGAGCGGCCGCGGCCCCCCCCCCCCCCCCCCCCCCCCCCCCCCCCCCCCCCCCCCCCCCCGCCGGCCGTCTCCCGCCCGGGTCCCTACATGCTGGGCTCCGGCTCCGCCCGGGGCAAGTCATACGACGAACCGCTCATCTTTTCGGGTGCCGCTTCCCGGAAGGGGCCCGGGGAGCGCGGGGTACGGGGCCGGGCCCCCGCGTCCGCCGGCCGGACCGGGGCCCGGGCGCGCGACCGGACCGCGACCGGCCCCCGCGCCCGGCACCGGCGAGGCGTCGCCCGGAGCCGGGGCCGGAGCCGGGAGCCGGGAGCCGGGTCTCACGACATGAAGGGGCTCACGGAACGGGCCCGCTCCCACATGCCCGAAGCCTGCTCGGCGGGGCGCTGCTGCTCGCCGTGCAGGGCGTTGAGCAGCACCAGGCACCCGGTGAGCGCCGGCACCGCCCACTGCGCGCAGGCCAGTTGCCGACGGGCCTTGTCCAGGTCGATGGGGTGCTTCCGCGCCTTCTCGACGTCCTCCGGGTCGGAGGAGGAGGCCAGTTCGACCTTCTTGCCCAGGACGCGGGCGTAGGCGGTGGCGACCAGGGCCGCGGCGGTGACGGCGGTCTTGGCCGCGGTGGAACCGGCCACCCCCTGCTGGGTGGCGACGCGGTGGGCGTTCGCCGCGAGCAGTCCGCCGCTGCCGAACAGGTGTACGCCGATGGCGGCGGCGTTGACGGGTGTCCACTTCGCCCAGCCCGAGGAGGCGATCCGGTCCGTGGCCGTCTCCGTCCCGCCCTCGTCCTTGGCCGCGCCGTTGAGGCCGACCGCTCCCATCAGCGAACCTCCGAACCAGGCGGCCAGACCCACGTCGTGCAGACCGCGGATGAGCGTGTGACGTTCGGACATGACGGTGCTCCTTCTGAACGGGGGGGGTGGGCAGGGCCGATGCGGGCGTCGGACCCTCCTCCACCCTTCCCGGGTTCCGGCCCCACCGCCATCACTGCGGGTCCGAACGAGGACCCCCGCGCCCCGGACGCTCCTGAGCGCCGTCCGGTCCCCCGCCCGCGCCGCGTCCGGGCGGACGGGACTCTCGGCACACGCCCCGGCACCGTCCGGGCGTCCCGCCGGCGGTCAGGCGAGGAGACCGAGCCGGGGGCCGCCCCGGTCGTGCAGCCGCCGGAAGAAGGCCAGCACGCCCGCGGAGCCGCCGGCCCAGGCGGCGCTCGGCCGCGTGAGACCGGTGTCGGGAAACACGGGCCGGGTCCAGGTGCCGCCGCTGCGGCTCAGGATGAGCAGGGCGACGGTCTCGGCCGCGTCCCGGAACTCCTCGGAGCCGGACGCCTCCGCGACGTCCACCATCAGGTCGCCCACCCCGGCCAGTCCGCAGCACTGCGTGACCAGCGGCATCCGCGGTGCCAGCGCGGCGCAGGCGCGCGCGGCCCGCCGGGCGAGGTCGAGGTGGCCGGGTTCGTCGAGGAGCACGGCGGCCCGCACGAGTACGGTCCCGATGCCGGCCAGGCCCCGGCACCACGATCCGTAGCGGCGTGTCGCCCCCGGCGCGGCGGCCGCCGCGATGATGTCCGGTGTCGCGGCGGCCAGGCGCGCGGCGGCCTTCGCGGAGCGGCCGATCACGTCCGGGTCCCCGGTCGCGCCGCCGTGTTCGAGCAGGAAGTGGACGACGCCCGCCTCGCCGTGCGCGAGGCCCTCGCGGAGTGCGGCGCTGCCGGCCGTGTCCGGGCCCGGGGTGAGCCGGGCGGCGCCCGACGCCAGCATCCGGTCGCAGTCGGCGGCGACGGCCAGGTGCCGGTCCGCGGTGTGCCGCCGGCCGGCCCGGAGGGCGTTCCGGGCGAGCAGCAGTTGGCCGAGGCCGATCCCGGCGACCCCCGCGATCAGGTCCGCCTCCGGCGGTCCGCCGTCCGGGGCGCGGTCCGGCAGGACGGGGCGGCCGGGCCGGACCGCCGGCCCCTTCCCCGTCCCGGCCCCCGTCCCCGTCTCCGTCCCCGCCTCGGACACCGTCCCGGCCTCCGACACCGCTTCCGCTTCCGCTTCCGCGAGGAAGAGTTCGACGCCGGTGCGTCCCGTGTAGAAGCCGGGCGGCAGGTCTCCGGACCGTTCCGCCGTCCACCGCGCCAGCGCGGTGACGGCCGACCGCACGCCGGGCCGGTGCGCGTGGTGCAGGAGTTCCAGCCCGAGTCCCGCACTGCCGCCGTAGACGTCGGCCGAGGTGGGGACGTTCAGGCGCGCGGCCCGTACCGGGTCCACGATCGCGCGCGCCTCACCGGCGCAGAACGCGACGGTGTGCTCGACGACCTCGGCCAGCAGGTCGTCGTCGATCCGGGGAAGCGCGGGCCGGCGGACGGGGCGGCGCGGGGTTCCGGCCGTGCCGGCGCGCAGGTGACCGGCGGCGGCGGTCCGTACGGCCGGGTCGAAGCTCAGGAGGCCGGCGACCGTCGCCCGGACCTCCCGGTGGGCGCGTCCGGGCAGGGCCCACGCCAGGCAGGCCAGGGTCCGGTCCCGGTTGACCTCGTGGTCGGTGTCCACGATCACCGGGTCCATGCCGGTGGCGGCGAAGAAGAGGGTCGCGCCGAGGGCGTAGTGGTCGTCGGCGGGGGCGGCGGGTCCGGTCGCGCGCAGGACCGGTTCGCCGTATCCGGGGGTCGCCCCTCCCGGGCCGGTGCCGTCCCGCTCGCTGATCCCGAAGTCGATCACGTGGCAGTGTCCGGGGCCGGAGCCGTCGAGCACGACGTTGTCGGGCTTGAGGTCGCGGACGACCACGTTCCGGCCGTGGACCGCGTCCAGGACGCGCAGGAGCCGGGAGGCGAGGGCGGGCAGGGAGCGGGCCTCCGTGCGGGAGGCGTCGTCGCGGTAGGGGCCGTTCCGCAGGATCTCCCGGCGCAGGTTCCGGTCGCCGCAGTCGCTCGTCACCAGGTACTCGTCCGCGTGGTGCGCGAAGTAGTCCAGCGCGCGGGGCACGCCCGTGACGCCGTCGAGGGCGGTGAGGACCGCGTGTTCGTTGCGCAGCCGGTGGCGGGCGTCCGTACCGGACTCGTCCTCGCCGACGAAGGCCCTCGCCTGCTTGACCACCACCGGCCGTCCGAGCACGCGGTCGACCGCGCGGTAGACGTTGCCCCGGGGAGCACGCGCGATGCCGGCCGTGATCGTGTAGCGCCCGCCGCCGAAGCCGGGTGCGGACCGCCCGGTGCCGGGTCCGGATGCGTTCGTGAAGGGGTCCTCGGCCCAGGGCGGGCACCGGTAGCGGTCGACGGCCAGGCCGTCGAAGATCCGGCCGTCCGGCCCGGTCATGACGGATTCGAGCCGTCCGCTCCGGCCGGTCCGGTAGTCGCCCGTGAAGGGGCCGTAGCGGTAGTAGACCGGGGCCTCCGGGTCGACCCGCCGGTCGCTGACGATCCGCGGACCCTCCCGGCCCCGCAGGACGGCGGCGAGTTCCCGGGCGATCGCGACCACGCCGCCGGCCGGGGGGTAGACGGTGATCGCCTTGCCGACGGCTCCGGCGCTCCCCACCCCGGAGTTGAGGCGGCGCAGCGTCTCCGGGTCGCGGGCGAACTTCGCGTGGCAGACGTGCCGGGCCAGCACCGTCAGGACGAGCGCGGTCACGGCGTCGAGGTCGCCGGGACGCGTCGAGACGTGCAGTTTCCAGCCGTGTTCCATCGCCGGCATGCGCGGATCGTTCAGGTACGACCACGTGTCGTCCGACCATCCGCCGCGACCGGCGATGGAAACGGCCACCGCTACGAGTTCAGGTCACAGGCGAAGCGGGTGGTGGCGGTCACCCAGGGGTCGGCGAGGCACGCCGTGTGCTCGCGGTCGGCGCGGTCGTCGTCCTCGAACGCGATCGCCTCGTCGTCGATCTCCAGCGGACCCGCGTCGCGGAATCCGTCGGTTTCCAGAAGATCCGGCACGGCTACGGGCATGTGACGCCTCCATGGTGTGTCGCGCGCTGGGGAACGGACGACGGCCTGCACGGGCCGGTGGACCCGCCGGGCCGAGGACTCGCTGCACCACGGTAGGGAGGGGGGAATCCCCTGACAAGGGGTCGGGTCCCGGTGGCGGACGCTCCGCATGTGGAAACGGTCCCGGCGGTCACGGGCCCCGGCCGGTCGCCCCCGGCGTCCGGCGCGGTACCGGTCGCGCGGCACCGCGACCGGCGCGGCACCGCGACCGGCCCTGCGGCACCGCGACCGGCGGCGACAGTTGGCCGGCCGGCGGCCGTGTCCCGGCGGCGGGCGGGAGCGGGCGGTGCTCAGAAGGCGTACCGCACCCGCAGCCACGGGGCGCGGGCGTCGATGAGCCGGCGCAGCGACTCGACGGCGGACGCCTTGGTCCCGGTGCGGTACCGCACGTTCCGGGCGCCGTTCTCGGAGCGCTTCGGCTGCTGGAGGTCCGGGCGCCACAGCGTCTCCTCGGCGCGGGGGTGCCAGCCGAGGTTGACCTCGTGCAGGTCCTCGTTGTGGGTGAGCATGATGACCTCCGCCGCCGCCTGGTCCTTCACCCTCCGGGGCAGCACGTCGTCCATGGCGCGGAGCAGGTCGTCCCAGCCCTCCTCCCAGCCCGGGCGGATCACCACCGGGGAGAGGTTGAAGTGCACCTCGTAGCCGGCGTCCAGGAAGTCGGCCGCCGCCGCGAGGCGTTCCGGGACCGGGCTGGTCCGGATGTCGAGAAGCCTGGAGTCGTCCGGCGGCATCACCGAGAAGCGGATGCGCGTACGGCCCCGCGGGTCGAGCCGCAGCAGGTCCGGGTTGACGAACTTGGTGGCGAAGGACGCCTTGGCGGTCGGCCACCGGCGGAAGGCCCGGACCAGATCGGCGGTGTTGTCGCTGATCAGGTCGTCGACCGAGCAGTCGCCGTTCTCGCCGACGTCGTAGACCCAGGCGTGGTCGTCGCACTGGTTGGGCACCCGCTTGGGGCCGGCGGCGGCGACGTGCCGTGCCAGGGCGTCGAGGACGCGTTCCACGTTGGTGAAGACGGTGACGGGGTTGGCGAACCCCTTGCGGCGCGGGACGTAGCAGTACGCGCAGGCCATCGCGCAGCCGTTGGAGAGGCCGGGGGCGATCCAGTCGGCGGACCTGCCGTTGGGCCGGATGCCGAAGGACCTGCGCTCGCCCAGGACCAGGGTCTCGCGCTTGGTCCTCACCCAGCGCTCCACGTTGCCCGCGTTGCCGTGCAGGTGCGGGATGCGCCAGTGGGAGTCCGTGGGGACCAGGCGGGCGCGGGGGAAGCGCGCGATGATCTGCCGTCCCCGCCACGACGCGGCGGCGGCGGGCTCGGCGTGGATCTCCGCCACGTCGAGCAGCGTGCGCGCGCGTTCCCCGTCGCGGAAGGAGCGGCCCGCGTCCGCCTTCCCCGGTCCGGACGCGGCCATGAGTTCTTCCATGCCGAACAGGCCCTCGGCGCCGTCCTCCGGTCCTCCGGAACGCTGTCTCATGTCCACTCCGCCGTAGGGGCCGCCGGGCCGGTGCCGCGGCGTTCCCAGTGTACGGAGCGAAGCGGGCGGACCGGGAGGAAACGGGTGCCGGGCGGGGGTCAGGAGGGGCCGGGTCCGGTGTCCCGGTCGGAGGACGGCCAGACGTACGGGAGGTCGTCGGGCACTCCCGGGAAGCGGTCGCGATAGAGCTCCGGGGCCTTGCGCAGCAGCGCGGACCGGTGGCTGCGGTGGAACGCGGGGTCACCGAGCCAGGGGGGCAGTTCGCCGGCCGCCGCGAGTTCGTCCTGTCCCCGCACCCCGGCCCCCGGGTACCGGGCGAGGTAGTCGCGCGTCAGCGTGGCGGCGCAGGTGTCGGCGCGGCCCCCGGCCGTCCAGGCGCCGCAGACGTCGAGGCCGTACCGCACCAGGGCCTCCTCGTATCCGGCCCACATCCGCACGGCGGGGTGCCGGCGCCAGCCGTATCCGGGCACGGTGAGTCCCCGCAGGACCTGGAGCGCCTCGACGCGCTGCTTGCCGAGCCGTCGCGGGTCCAGCACGGCCGCCGACTCGGCGAACCCGGCGTACGGGAGGAACGTCTGCACGGGGCGGCCCCGCCGGTTCCGCGCGCCTACCCCGTCTCCTCCGGGGTGGCGGTGTGGTCCCGGTGGCCGTGGGTGCGGCGCTCCTCCTTCATCTCGGCCTCGTAGAGGTGGTCGCGTCCCTCGGCGAGGGTGTCGACGGCGTCCCGCTCGATCCGCTTGAACGGCTCGTAGTACGTCCGGTCGTACGCCTCGACCACCTGGTACGTCCAGTGGCCCGGGATGACGTTGCGGCCGAGGATCTCCCGCCGGACGAGGTCGGCCCACTCCCCGTGGCCGGCCTTCTCGAGGAGTTCCACCGTCCTGTCGAGCTCCAGGTCGGCGGTGCCGGTGAGCTGGTGGAAGGAGTACAGGTGGCCACGGGCCCGTTCGGTGGTCTCCAGTGCCTTGGAGAGCGAGCCCAGGGCCTCCACCGTCAGGTCGTCGACTCCCTCGGGGCGCGTGCGGCGCCGGTCCCGGTGATCGTCATCGCGGTTCATGCCCGGTCCCCTGCCCCGTGCGGGGCGGGTGCACACCCTCGGATCGTCCGGCCGGAGCAACGCGCCGGGCGGCGCGGTCCCGGGTCAGCGGTCCCGGGTCAGCCGTCCCGGGTCAGCGGTCCCGGGTCAGCGGTCGCGGTCCTCGCCGTCCTCGCGCGTTGCCCCGTTCCTCCGGCCCTCGCGGGCGGCGAGGCCGCCGGGGCCGAGCAGGCCCGTGGGGGGCAGGGGGCCCTTCTCCGCGAGGCGCGGCAGGGTCTTCGCCGAGGACCGCGCGACGAGCAGGGGCAGCAGGGGGCGGACGGGCTGGACGAGGCGCAGCCAGGGGGGCGCGTAGACGGTGGCGGAGCGGCGGCGGACCGCTTCGGCCAGCCACGACGCGACCTTCTCGACGGGGTACACCGTGCGGGCGGGGCGGGGCATGTGGGCGCGCAGCTCCCGCAGGACGTCGTGGGCGTCCACGTCCCGCACCATGTCGGTGTCCGTCCAGTGCAGGTAGGCGATGCCGACGCCGACGCCCTCGTGGGCGCACTCGGCGCGCAGGGACCGGGCGAACGCCTCCGCCCCCGCCTTCGACGCGCAGTAGGCGCTCATCATGGGGGCCGACCCGAAGGCCGCGGTCGAGGCGACCTGGAGGAAGTAGCCCCGGGAGGCCAGCAGCGCGGGGAGGAACGACCTGGCCGTGATCGCGCTGCCCACGAGGTTGACCTCGATGACCCGGCGCCAGGTCTCCGGGTCGGAGGTGACGAACGGGCCGCCCTCGGCGACGCCCGCGTTGGCGATCACCACGGAGGGCTCCCCCAGGTCGCGCGCGACCCGGCGGGCCGTCCGTTCCATGAGGTCGTCGTCCGTCACGTCGGCCTCGTAGCACCGGCTCTCCCCGGGCAGCTCCCGCGCGACCCGCTCCAGGGTCTCGGCCTCCCGTCCGATCAGGGCGATCCGCATGCCCCGGCCGGCCAGCTCCCGGGCGAGTCCGGCTCCCAGGCCGCGTGCCGCGCCCGTCACGACCGCCGTCCGTCCCCGCAGGGGGTTGTCGTGCGCCATGGCTCTCCAAGGGGTCGTGCCGGGCACCGCGGGCCTCCGGCCGCGGGGATGCCCCCATGGCACCACCGGTGCGGGGGCGCCGCCGTCCCGGCTGCGCCGATTGCCGTACCGGCCGCCGCCCCGCCGCCGGCCGCGCCCGCCTTCGCCCCGGGGCGGCGGGGGCGCCGGGAGGGGCATGACCGGCGTTCCGGCCCGTGCCGTATCGTCGGGACGGACCGGGCAGGGCGACGTGAGGGGAAAAGGCAATGGCCAACGAGGGTTCGAATCGGCTGCTGGAGCTGTTGACCACCCGGCGGTCCGAGCTGGTGGAGCAGTGGGAGCAGGCCGTCGGGGCTTCGTTGCGCGGCCGTCTGAGCGCCGCCGAGCTCGGCCGGGAGCTGCGCGAACTCTACGACGCGATCGTCGACGCCGTCTCGAAGGGCGGCCCGGCGGGGCGCGGCGAGGACTTCGCCGTCGTGCGCAGCCTCCTCGTCGAGCTGTCGCGCACCCGGGCCCGGCAGGGGTTCACCCCGACCGAGACCGCCGTGAGCATCTTCGCGCTCAAGGGCGTCCTGGAGCCCGTCCTCGACGGAGCCGTGGAGGACGTGCGCGCCTACCTCCAGTTCGCCCGCCTGCTGGACGATCTGGGCCTGTTCACGGTGGAGGAGTACGCCCGGACCCGTGAGGAGATCATCTCCGCGCAGTCCCAGCAGCTCCTGGAGCTGTCCACCCCGGTGGTGAAGCTGTGGGACGGCGTGGTGGGCGTGCCGCTCGTCGGGACGCTCGACTCCGCGCGGACCCAGGTCGTCATGGAGAAGCTGCTGCAGGCCCTGGTGGACTCCAACTCCGCGCACGCGATCATCGACATCACCGGTGTGCCGGCCGTCGACACCCAGGTCGCCCAGCACCTCCTCAAGACCGTCGTCGCGGCGCGGATGATGGGCGCCGAGTGCACCATCTCGGGCATCCGGCCCCAGATCGCACAGACCATCGTTGCCCTGGGCATCGAGTTCGGCGACATTCCCACGAAGGCGACCCTGGCCGACGCCCTGCGGCACGCCCTCTCGGAGATCGACAAGGCCGCCGCGGCCCGTCCGGCGGGTCTGCTGTGAGCGATCGCGTACCGGTCCTGAAGATCGGCGACATCCTGCTGGTCTCGATCCAGGTGGACCTGGAGGACCAGATGGTCCTGGACCTCCAGGACGACCTCTCCCAGCAGATCGTCGCGACCGGCGCCCGCGGGGTGGTCATCGACATCTCGGCCCTGGAGATCGTCGACTCGTTCGTCGGACGCATGCTGGCCACCACGGCGGCGATCTCCCGCGTCCTCGGCGCGGAGACGGTCGTCGTCGGCATGCGCCCGGCCGTCGCCATGACGCTGGTGGAGCTCGGCCTGTCGCTGGGCGGCGTCCGCACCGCGCTCAACCTCGAACTCGGCCTGGGCTACCTGCGCCGGTCGAGGGACCTGCCCCCGGCACGCCCGTGAGGGACTACCCGGCCGACGAGGCCTCCCGCGAGGAAGTACCGATCCGGTCCAGCGGCGACGTCGTCAAGGCGCGCCAGACCGTACGCGTCCTCGCCCAGCGGGCGGGCCTGTCCCTGGTCAACCAGACCAAGCTGGTCACGGCCGCCAGCGAACTGGGCCGCAACACCCTCATCTACGGAGGGGGCGGCACGGCGCACGCGGTCATCGTCCGCGACGTGGCACGCGTCGGCGTCTGGGTGCGCTTCTCGGACACCGGGCCCGGCATCCCGGACCTGGAGCAGGCCCTGACGGACGGGTGGACGTCCGGCAGCGGAATGGGACTGGGCCTCAGCGGGGCCCGGCGCCTGGTGGACGAGTTCGAGCTGTGGTCGGAGCCCGGCGCCGGGACCACGGTGACGGTCCTGAAGTGGGCGCGGTGAACCCCGCGTCCGGTGACGAGACCGAGGCCGAGGAGGTCGTGTGGCTGCGCCTCGACGTCGCCGTCGCCGCGGCCGCCCGCCGGGAGGCGGCGGAACTGGCCCGGCGCGTCGGCATGGCGCAGAGCCGCGTGGCCGAGGTCGAGCTCGCCGTGACCGAGGCGGCCACCAACCTCCAGAAGCACGCGCGGGACGGGGCCCTGGCCCTCCGGGTGGTGGCCGTCCGGGGCCGGGCCGCCCTCGAACTCTTCTCCGTGGACAGCGGGCCGGGCATGGCGGACGTGGGCGGCGCGCTCGCGGACGGCGCGTCCAGCAGCGGCACCCTGGGCCTGGGCATGGGGGCGATCGCGCGGTTCGCCGACGTCTTCGACGTCCACTCGCTGCCCGGCCGCGGCACGGCGCTCCTCGCGCGGTTCTGGGCGGGGGACGACCCCGGCTCGCCGCCCGGGACCGACGGGGTGGAGGTCGCCGGCCTGACGCGTCCGATCAGCGGGGAGACCGTCTGCGGGGACACGTGGGCCGCGCGCACCGGCCACGGGCCCGACGGGGCGCGGGTGGTCACGGTGATGATGTGCGACGGGCTGGGACACGGTCCGCTGGCGGCGCTCGCCGGCGAACGCGCCCGGGCCGCCTTCCGCGCCGGTTCGCACAGGAGCCCCGAGGACATCGTCCGGGCCCTGCACACGGAGCTGAAGGGCACCCGGGGGGCGGCGGCGGCGGTCACGCGCGCCGACTTCTCCCGGGGCACCGTCGAGCACTGCGGGGTCGGGAACGTCAGCGGCTTCGTCGTCAGCGGCGAGAAGCGGAGCACCCTCCTCTCCCTCCCGGGGATAGTCGGCCACCAGATGCCCGCGCCCCGGACCTTCCGGGTCCCCCTCGACCCCGGCGCGGTCCTCGTCCTCCACTCCGACGGCCTGAGCGACCGCTGGTCGCCGGCCGGCTTCCCCGGTCTGTTCACCCGGCAGCCGGCCGTCGTCGCGGCCCAGATCCTCGGCCAGGCCGGGGTGCGCCGCGACGACGCCGGCATCGTCGTCGCCAGGGCGGCCCACCGGTGAGCCGGCCGCGCGTCCACGACTTCTTCACCCTCCCGCTGGCCGTCGAGCGGGACGGGTTTGAACTCCGCAGGCGTGGACAGGTGGTGTGCCGGGCCCTGGGCCTCGAAGGCCATGAACTGGTCCGAGTGGTGACGGTACTGAGCGAGGTGGGTCGTGATCTCCTGGGGACCCCGGGGCTGCGCGTGGACCTCCAGCTGCAGGACGGCACCGGCGAGGCCGGCCTCTTCAGCGCCCGCTTCTCCTGGAGCGGGCCCCGCGAGCCCGGCCGCGAGGCGCTCAGTGCCGCCGAGCGCCTCCTGGACCGGTGCGACCACGTCCCGACGTCCCGGGGGCACACGTTGACGGTGGGCCAGCGGCTGCCCGCCTCCCAGGAGCTCCACGAACAGCGGGTGGAACGGGTCCACTCGGCACTCCGCGACTCCGGCGACCTCAGCATGAGCGAGGAGCTGCGGACCCAGAACCGGCAGCTCCTGCGGGCGCTCGAGGAGTCCAGGGCCCAGCAGGAGGAGCTGCAGCGGCTGAACGCCGAACTGGAGGAGACCAACCAGGGGGTGGTCGCCCTCTACAGCGAGCTGTCCGCGGAGCTGGAGGAGACGAACACGGGCGTGGTCGCCCTCTACGCCGAGCTGGAGGACAAGACCCGGCAGCTGCGGCTGGCGAGCGAGGCCAAGACCCGTTTCTGGGCCAACGTGAGCCACGAGCTGCGGGCCCCGGTCAACTCGGTCATCGCCCTGGCCCGCCTGCTGCTCGCGCCCGAGGCCGATCCCCTGACCGAGGAACAGCGCCGGCAGATGTCCCTCATCGCCGGTTCCGGCAGCACGCTCCTCGCCCTGGTCGAGGAGCTGCTCGACGTCGCCAAGGCCGAATCGGGCCGGCTGGAACCGCATCTGGTCCGCACCGACCTCCGGACCCTGCTGCACCAGCTGCGCGGGACGCTGCACGGCATGGCCCACGACGGGGTGCGCCTGGACATCCCCGACGTGCGGGACGCGCCGGAACTCGTCACGGACGAGGTCATGCTCACGCGCGTCCTGCGCAACATCCTCTCCAACGGTCTGAAGTTCACCACGGCCGGCGAGGTCCGGCTCACGGTCGGGACCGAGGACCGGGCCGGACGCACCTGGTTCGTCTTCACCACCACCGACACGGGCGTCGGAATCCCCCTGGACCAGCAGGACCGCGTCTTCGAGGAGTTCTACCAGGTCCTGGGCACCCACCAGCGGGGACAGCCGGGGACCGGCCTGGGCCTGCCCTACGCCCGCAGGCTGGCCGGCCTGCTCGGCGGCACCCTCGCCCTGACCAGCGAGCCGGGCGCCGGGACCACCGTCCGGGTCGAGATCCCGGCCTCCCTCGGCCTCGTCCCGGCGGACGCCCCGGAGCGGACCGACCGCCCCCTTCCGGAGTCGCTGGTCGTCGTGGACGACGACCGGACGTTCATCGAGCTGATCCGGCCGGTCCTGGACCGGGTCGCGCGGAACGTGACCGAGGTGTCGGTCAGCTCGCGCGCGGTCGACACCATCCGCAGGGAGCGGCCCGAAGCGGTGCTGATCGACCTGGCGATGCCGGCGCCCGACGGGTACGTGCTCCTCCAGGTCCTGGCCCGGGACCCCGACACCGCGCACATCCCGGTCGTGGTGCTGACCTCGACCGACCCCGGCGACGTGGACCACTCCCGGCTCACCCACGCGCGGGCCGTACTGGGCAAGACGCACCTGACGCCGGAGCGCATCACCCGGGCCCTGGCCCTCGACCCGACCGGCACCGGCCGCCCCGCTCCGGCGGAGACCGGTGAGCAGCAGACGCCCGGAGACCCCGTACCGTGATCGCAGGACCGTCCCTGTCCGACAACTCGCCCGCACGCGTCCTGGTCGTGGACGACAACCCGACCAACCGCTACGTGCTGAAGACCACCCTGTCCCGCGCCGGGCACACCGTCGTGGAGGCGGAGGACGGCACCCGGGCGCTCACCCTGCTCCGGGAGGCCGACGCCCTCCCGGAGGTGGCGATCGTCGACGTACGCCTGCCCGACATGACCGGCTTCGACGTCTGCGAGCGCATCAAGGCCGACCCCGTGACGGCGGCCCTGCCCGTCGTCCACGTGTCCGCGTCCGCCATCACGGCCAAGGACCGCACCCAGGGGCTCAACCGCGGGGCCGACGCCTACCTGACGGAGCCCATCGCCCCGGACGAGCTCCTCGCCACCGTCACCGCCACCCTGCGCTACGCGCGGGCGCGCCGCCGGGCCGAGCGGCTGGCCGACCGCCTGCTGCACCTGAACGAGGCGACCCTGCTCCTCTACAGCGCGGTCAGCGCCACGGAGGTCGCCCGGGCCGCCGCCAGGGGCGCGACCGCCGTCCTGGGGACGCCCGCCGTGGCGGCGCTCATCTCGCCGCACGGCGAACCGGCGTCCGCGGCCGGTACGGGCGGGCAGTCCCCCACGGACACCACCGACGTGCCGCTCGACGCCCGCGACCTGTCCGCCCACCACGGACCGGGGGACCGCACCGGTGTGCGGCTGCTCACGGTCGGCGCCCACCGCTGGCCGGGCTTCCCGCGTCACCTCGTCCCCCACGACACGCTCGCCGTGGCCGTGGCGCGCGCCAAGCCCGGCCGCCAGCCGGTGTGCCTCGCGGTTCCCGCCGGCGCGGTCGCGACGCCCGACGACGAGCAGCTCCTCACCCAGCTGGCCCAGGCGTGCGCCCTCGCCCTGGAGGCCCTGCGGAGCTACACCGAGGAGCACGACCTGGCGCTGACCCTCCAGCGGAGCTTCCTGCCGGAGTCCCTGCCCGACTCGCGCCTCGCCGATCTCGCGGTGCGCTACCTGCCCGCCAGCGACCACGCGGAGATCGGCGGCGACTTCTACGAGGCCCTTCCCACCGGGGAAGGACTGCTCCTCGCCGTCGGCGACGTCGCCGGCCACTCCCTCGACGCCGCCATGCTCATGGGCCAGATCCGCCACGCCCTGCGCGCCTACGCCATCGAGGGGCACCCCCCGCACGGCATCCTCGCCCGCCTGGACCACCTCCTGACGGCCGTCGGGGCGCGGCTGACCCTCACCCTGTGCCTCGTCCTCATCGACGGGGCCACCGGCGTCCTGCGCATCGCCAACGCCGGTCACCTGCCCCCGCTGCTCCGCACCCCCGACGGGAACGTCCGCTCCCTCGACGAGCACGGCCCGCTCCTCGGGGTGGGTCTCCCCCATCCCGAGGGCACCGAGGTGGAGGCGCCGCCCGGGTCCGTCCTCCTGATGACGACCGACGGCCTGATCGAGCGGCGCCAGGAGCACCTGGGGATCTCGCTCGCCCGTCTGGAAGCCGTTCTCGGGGACCTTCCGCCGGACGTGGAGCGGGTCTGCGACGCGCTCCTGGAGGCGTTTCCCCCCGACGGGGAGGACGACATCGCGCTGATGGCGGTGCGCGTGACCGGTGATCGATCCGCGACGATGTGAGGCTTGTATGTACATTTCCGGTGCGGCTTGCGATCGCGTGAACGAGTGCGAGACAGTTTCCTCAGGACAACTGTCGTCCATAGCAGGAAGGTGGTGAGGCGCGCACTGTGCGCGCCTCCGTTTGTGGCTGCTTCCCGCGGTTCCTCCGCCCGTTCCCCCGATGCCGGCCTCCAGGTCGGTGCGACGTGGATCGAGGCTCCCTACCCCGTGCTGGTCGTCGACCGGTACGGCGGTCTCGTGCGGATCAACGAGGCCGCCCGCCTCCTGCTGCCCGACGCCGAGAGCGGTGACCGGCTGCACGAGCGGGTGCCGTCCTGGCTGGCGGACGCCCACCGGCGCATCGGCGACGGGTTCCCCGGCACGGGCGACGGCCCGGTGTCCGGGCGCATCCGCGACCGCCTCCTGGAGGCCCACCCCACACCGGGCGACGACGGCGACGTGGTGTGGTGGCTGGTCGACGAGACCGACCGCCGTCTGGCCGAGACGGCCCTGACCGACGTGCGGACGCGCTCGGAGATCCTCGCGGAGGTCTCCAGCTCGCTCCTGTCCACCCTGAACGTGCAGCGCTGCATGGAGGTGGCCGCGTCGATGGCCGCGGAACACCTGGCCGAAGCCGCCGTCCTGGTCGCGCCGTCCCAGGGGCGGCGCCACCCGCTGACCTTCGCCCGCCCGGGCGGGCCCGTCACGCAGACGGTCCGGCAGATCGACGTCTCCGGCGTACCGGGCCTCGCCGAGGCCCTGCAGGGCTTCCCGCCCGTGCCCGCCCGCTGGATCGACCCCGCCGACATCCCCGACTGGGTCGTCCCGGACGGCTTCACCGCGCCGGTCGGCTCCGTCATCGTCACTCCGCTGCCCGGCCATGGGGTGCCCGCGGGGGCCCTCATCCTGCTGCGCTCCGGCACCGAGCGGGCCTTCACCGAGGGCGAGGAGGTCTTCGCGCGTCTGTTCGCGGCGCGCGCCGGCGCCGCGCTGTCCGCCGCCCGCCTCTACACCGAGCAGACCGCCATCACCACCACGCTGATGCGCGAGCTGCTGCCGCCGGTCCTCCCCCACGTCCACGGGATCGAGTACGCCGGGGGCTACCGGGCCTCGAAGGACCACGAGCGGATCGGCGGGGACTTCTACGACGTCCACCCCGGCGCCGACCCCTCTCAGGAGACCCTCGTCGTCCTGGGCGACGTGGCGGGCAAGGGGCTGGAGGCGGCGGTCCTGACCGGCAAGATCCGCAACACGCTGCACGCCCTGCTGCCCCTGGCCGAGGACCACCAGCGGGTCCTGGAACTGCTCAACGGCGCGCTGCTCTCCTCCCATCACACCCGTTTCGCCACCCTCGTGCTCGCCTCCGTGCGCCGCCGGGCCGACCGGACGGAACTGCGGCTGACCAGCGCCGGTCACCTGCCGCCGCTCGTCGTCCGCGCCGACGGCACGGTGGAGGAGGTCGCCACCCGCGGCACCCTGGTCGGCGCGCTGCCGGCCGTCAAAGCGCGTACGGTACGGACGGAGCTCGCCCCCGGGGAGACCTGCCTGCTCTACACCGACGGCATCGTGGAGGCCCGCGGCGGACCGCTGGGCGGCGAGTTCCTGGGTACGGAACGTCTCAAGAGGGCCCTGGCCGAGTGCGCGGGGATGCAGGCGGAGGCGGTGGTGGAGCGGATGCAGATGCTGGCCGCCCAGTGGCTGGACGACGGCCGTCACGACGACATGGCCGTCGTGGCCATCACGGCTCCCAGGGCCGCCCGGCCCGCCCCTTCCGGCGGACGGGCCGGAAACGGCGGGAGGAACACATGAGTCACCCGATCGCGACGGCCGCGGTGGCGGAGCGGCTGTGGGAGGCGGTGGCCGGGGGCGACGAGGCCGCCGCCGCGGCGGTCGTCCACGGGGCGCTCGCCTCGGGCGTACCGGAGGAGACGCTGCTCCTCGGGGTGCTCGCGCCGGTCCAGGCGAAGGTCGGCGTCGAATGGGCCGCCGACCGCATCACCGTGGCCCAGGAGCACGCCGCCACCGCCATCAACGAGCGGATCGTCGCCTCCCTGGCGCACCGCCGCGCCGGCGGCGCCGCGCCCTCCCGGGGCCGGGTCACGGTCGCCTGCGTCGACGGCGAGTGGCACGCCTTCCCCGCCCGGCTCGTCGCGGAGGTCCTGTCCCTGCACGGCTGGCGCGTCGACTACCTGGGAGCCCAGACGCCCACGCCGCACCTGGTCGCGCACCTGCACCAGAGCAACCCCGGGGCCGTCCTGCTGTCCAGTTCGATCCCCACCCACCTGCCGGCCGCCCACGCGGCCATCACGGCCTGCCAGGCCGTGGGCGTCCCCGTACTGGCGGGCGGGCGGGCCTTCGGGCCCGACGGCCGGTACGCGCGCACGCTGCGCGCCGACCGGTGGGCGCCCGACGCGCGCGGCGCGCTCGCGGTCCTGGACGAGGGGATGGCACGGCCGGGCCTGTCGGCCGGCCGCCAGGCGGTGGACGACCTGCCGCACCTGGCCGACCAGGAGTACACGATGGTCGTCCGGTCCCGGCACCAGCTCGTCAAACAGACCCTGGTCGACATGGAGAACCGGTTCCCCGCCCTGCGCGCCTACAGCGACCTCCAGCGCGAGCGGACCGCGGAGGACCTGGCGCACATCGTCAATTTCCTGTCCACGGCCCTCTACGTCGACGATCCCGAGCTGTTCACCACGTTCCTCACCTGGACCGCCGACGTCCTGCGGGCCCGCCACGTGCCCGCGGGGTCCATCGCGGTCGGCCTGGACCTGCTGGCCGGGCAGCTCCGCGACTTCCCCCGCGCGACGCACGCGATCGAACAGGGCCTCGCGGCCCTGGGCGAGCGAACCATCCACCCCTCCCCCGGCCCCGACACGCGCACATGAACCATTTCTCCCCCATCGACTTCACCCTCGGCGTCATCCGCAAGTCCACCTCGCTGTACGTGAGCGTGGGCGGGGAACTCGACTACGACACCTGTGACGAACTGGTCGACGCGGTCACCGAGCACCTCGCGGGCGGCGGAGCGCCGCCCCGGGACGTACGCCTCGGCTTCGACGGGCTGACGCACATCGACTCCTCGGGCCTGGCCGCCCTGCTGCTGATCCACCGCCGGGTCAGCGCCTGCGGCGCCGCCCTGCACCTGGACGACCGCCCGGACTTCTTCGAGCGCATGCTCCGCATCACCAACGTCCTGGACCACCTCACCGGCCCGGCCGGCGGGCGGGAGGCGCGGGAGGACGAGGGGACGCGGGAGGATGAGGAGACGCGGGAGGGCGAGGAGGCGGCACCGCCGGAACGGGTGTGACGCGGCCCGCCGCACGGGCCGCTCCGCGACGGGAGCCGCCGTTCAGCCGGCGTGGCGGCGCAGGTGGAGCCGGGCGACGACCTCCTTGCCCGTCCCCAGCGCGTTGTGGTGCAGACGGTCGCACAGCCGGGCGACCAGGCGGAGGCCGTGGCCGCCGGGGCGGGTGGCGTCGGGAGGCCGGAGAACCGGCGGGCGGGGGGAGCCGTCGCGGACGGTGATGTCCAGGAGGGACGCCGCGGGCGTCAGTTCCAGGAGCAGCGCGCCCGGGCCGGGTGCGTGCCGGTAGGCGTTGGTGACCAGTTCGGTCACGACGAGCTGGGCGTCCTGGCTCGCCCGGTGGCCGGGGAGGTGCCCCGCCAGGGACAGCAGCGCGCGCGTGGCGTGCCGGAAGTCCGCGATCGGCGCGTCCGTCGTCTCCCAGACGGCGATGAACTGCATGGGTGCCGCCTGTCTCCGGGTCCCGGGAGCCAACTCCCCGAACGGGATGGCCATGGTGTTCTCCTGTGCCGCTCTCTGGAGCGTGCCGTGCGGTGCGACGACCGCTCCGCCTCCTTCGCGTGACACCGTGCCCCCGTGGGGTCACGGCCTCAACTGGCGGGGGAAGGTCCCGTGCTGACGATCCGGAAGTGTTCGAGGGTGCCGCTGATGTCCAGGAGCAGTCGCACTCCCGACCGCAGGGGGCCGATCAGCACCAGTTCGCGGCCGTCCGCCTCGTGGCGGCGCCGGGCGTCGAGCAGTGCGTTGAGGAGCATGCTGTCGGCGAACGTGACCTGAGAGAGATCCACCGCCGTCATGGGCAGCGCCGCCTCGTCGGCCGCCGCCCAGGCGGCCTCGACCGCCTCCGTGTCGTCGTGGTCCATCTCGCCGGTGACCGTGATCACGAAGACCTGCCCGTGCCGGGTGAAGTGCACTTTTCTCTCAGGGACCGCATACATGGCGTCATCTTCACATCGGTGGACGTTCCCACGCCACCTGCCCCGGGGGCCGCGTCTCCTGACGGCGCGTACGGTGCCGCGGGCGCCCGGCGGCCCGGCCCCCGCCGTCCGCGGAGGCGCCCCGCCGCGGTCCGCGGCGGGCCGGTCGCGGCGCGGCCGGTTTGCCCCGGCGGGCGCGGGCAAGGCGCAGTCCATGAGAGGCACAGACTCCGTCATCAGAACCGTGGCCAACGTCCTCGCGGGCGTCCTGGTCGTCCGGATCGTCCTGGACCTGCTCGACGCCAACCGGGCGAACACCGTCGTCGGCTGGTTCCACACCGCCGCCGACTGGCTCGCCGCCTGGTCCATCGGGCTCTTCAACGTCTCCTCGCACACCTTTCAGGTGCTGCTCGACTACGGCGTCCCCGCGGTCGTCTACGTGGTGGTCGCGGGCCTGATCGCCCGCAGGACCGCCGCCTAGGGGTTCGTTCCCCCTCAGTGGCGGGCCGCCAGGTTCCCCCAGTCGAGGCGCAGCACGGCGAGGTCGTCGGAGTGCCGTCCGGCGTTCAGTTCGTGGGTCTCCTTGATGAGGAGGTCGACGTGGACGGCCGGGTCCGTCGCCGGCAGGCGCGCGATCAGGCCGAGCAGTCCCTCGACGCCCAGCCGTTCGTTCGCTGTTCCGCTGTGGCCTTCGGTGAGTCCGTCGGTGTAGAGGGTGAGGGCGCCGGTGGCGGGCAGCCGGACGACCGTGGAGGGCCAGCGGTGCGGTCCGGGCACGATTCCCAGGGCGATGCCGTGCTCGGCGGCCAGTTCACGGGTGCCCTCGTCGGTGGTGAGGAGGGGTTCGTGGTGGCCGGCGAGGTGGAGGACGGCGGTGCCGGCGTTCTGGTCGAGCGTGAGGAGGGTGCAGGTCGCGAACATGTGCTGGTTGCCGCGTTCGGCGATCAGGATGCGCTCCATCAGGTGCAGCAGGTCGTCGCCGCGGTGTCCGCCGAGGACGAGGGAGCGCCAGGCGATCCGCAGGCAGACGCCGAGCGCGGCGGCGTCCGGCCCGTGGCCGCTGACGTCGCCGACGACGGCGTGCAGCAGCCCGTCGTCCCCCTCCACGACGTCGAGGAAGTCCCCGCCGAGCAGGGCCATGGCGGCACCCGGCAGGTAGCGGGAGGTCACCCGTACCGTGGAGGTGTCGAGGATCGGCTGGGGCAGCAGGCCGCGCTCCAGGCGGGCGTTCTCCTCCGCCCGCAGCCGGGCGGCCTGGGCCTCGGCGCTGGCGCGTTCGGTCCTGCTGCGGTAGACGGCGTACCGCACCGTCCGGTGCAGGAGGTCCGCCTCGACCTTTCCCTTCACGAGGTAGTCCTGGGCGCCGGCGGCCATGGCGTCGGGGCCCGCCTGCGCCTCGGAGAGGCCGGTCAGGACGATGACCGCGGTGTGCGGGGCCATGCCCCGGACCGCGGTGACCGCGTCGGTGCCCGACACGTCGGGCAGGTGGAGGTCGAGGAGGATGCAGTCGATCGGGGTGCCGGCCAGCTCCGCGCGGGCCTCGGCCAGGGTGGTCCGGGTGGTCAGCTCGAACCGCAGCCCCGTGTCGTGGAGCAGCTCCTCGACGAGCAGGGCGTCGCCCAGGTCGTCCTCGATCAGGAGGATGCGGTACGTCGGTTCGTAGGGTGCCCCGACGGGGTTCGTGGTCATTCCGGCGGTCACCCGTCCCGTTCCGCACCGGACCCGACGGCTTGCGGGGCGACGGCCGGGACGGAGTTCTCCGGGGGCTCGGGCGCCAGGGTGAAGTCGATGCGCGCGCCGTCGCGGTAGTCCGGGTCGACGGCGATGGCGCCGCCGTGGAACTCGACGATCTTCTTGCACATCGCGAGGCCGATGCCGCTGCCGGAGTACACGTCCTTGGTGTGCAGCCGCTGGAAGATCACGAAGACCTTGTCGGCGTACTCCGGGGCGATGCCGATCCCGTTGTCGGTGACGGTGAACCGCCACATCTCGCCTTCGCGGACCGCCGTCACGTGGATGCGCGGCGCCTCGTCCGGGCGGCGGAACTTGACCGCGTTGCCGATCAGGTTCTGCCAGAGCATGCCCATCTGGGTGGGGTCGGCGACCAGGGACGGCAGCGGGTCGTGGGTGATCACCGCTCCGGCCTCCTCGATGCCGACGCTCAGGGCGGACAGGGTCCGCTCGAACACCTCCTCGAGGTCCACCTCCTGGTGGGCGTTGTGCAGCCGTCCGACCCGGGAGAAGTCGAGCAGGTCGTTGATGAGGGTCTGCATGCGGTTCGCCCCGTCGACGGCGAAGTCGATGTACTGGTCGGCCCGGCTGTCGAGCTGGCCCCCGTAACGCCGCTGGAGGAGCTGGGTGAAGCTGGAGACCTTGCGCAGCGGCTCCTGCAGGTCGTGCGAGGCCACGTACGCGAACTGCTCCAGCTCGGCGTTGGAGCGCTGGAGGTCCGCGGCCTGCGCGTCGAGGCGCAGGCGCGCGTCCTCGGTGAAGGCCAGCTCCCGCACCAGGCGCCGGCGCATGGAGTCGACCTCCTCGCCGAGGCGCCGCAGGTCGGCGGGGCCGGACGGCGTGATGGGGTGCTCGAAGTCACCGCCGGTGATGACGCGGGCGTCCGCGCCGAGCCGGTCCAGCGGCTCGTTGATGCCCCGGCGCAGCCCTTCGAAGATCAGGACCGTCAGCAGGGCGATGAACACCCCGATGGCGGTGAACACCCAGTTCCTGACGGCCATCATGTCCATCAGTTCGTCCCTCGTCGCGGAACGTTCCGCGCCCAGCCGTTCCTGCTGTCCGCTCAGGGCGACCCGTACCGCGTCGAAGGCCTTCTTGCCCTCCTCCGCCCGCGCGACGGCCACCGGCGAGGACGAGCCGGGCGGCGCGGCGGCGACCGGCCGCGCGATCCTCTCCTGCCAGGTGGCCACGGCGTCCCGCACGGCTCCGAGGTCGGCCAGGGCGGCCCGTTCCCCGCGGAGGAGTCCGGCGAGCTGGGCGGTCCGCCTCTCCTGCTCGGCGACCCCCTCCCGGTAGGGGGTGAGGAAGTCCGGCGTGCCGGTCAGTCCGTATCCGCGGATGCCGGTCTCCTGGTTGAGGACGGCCGACTCCAGACGGATCGCCGCGGTCAGCGCGGGAGAGCGCACCTCCACCAGTTCCTCGCTGAGCGACTCGGTCCGCACCAGGATCCACGCCCCCGTCGCTCCCAGCAGCGTCAGGACGACCAGGGAGATGGACGTCCCCACACGGAGCCACCGCCGTGTCGTCCACGCGGAAAGCCCACGCGTGCGCGGTTGCCTCTCGTCGCCGGTCATTCTGTGGACTCCTCGCTGTGCCGGCCGCCAGGATGCGGCGCGATCACTTTAATGGGCGACAACGGTTGTTGTCGCCAGGCCGCCCGGGGACCTAGAGTGCCAGGTGTGCCAGGCAAGAACTTCGTACTGCGGACCACTCCGCAGGAGACGGCCGCCGTCGCGGACGCGGCGGTCGGCGATCTCGCGCAGCGCCTCGTCCGAAGGCTTCTGGAAGATGCTTCGCACCCGGCACCGGACGACCGCGCACAGGCCTTGGCCCTGCTCCACGTCCTCGACCACATCCAGAAGGCCGCCGAACGGCTCCAGCGCGGAGCGGTCGAGGCCGGTGCCCGCGCGGGTGCCGGCTATCCCCAGCTCGGTGCCGCCTGCGGTATGACCCGGCAGGGCGCCCGCCGCCGCTGGCCGGGGCTCTTCGACCACTCACACGACAAACCCACGGAGCAACCGATCATGACCACCCCCGCCCGCCCGTTCGACGTCCTGCTCGTCGAGGACGACGTCGCCGACGCCATGCTCATCGAGGAGGCGCTTTCCGAGCGCGGGGCCCGCAACCTGGTCCAGGTCACCGACGGAGTCGCCGCGCTCGAGCACCTGCGCGCCCCGGACACCCCGCGCCCCGACCTCATCGTCCTCGACCTGAACATGCCCCGGATGAACGGCAGGGAGCTGCTGAAGGTCCTCAAGACCGACGAGGAGCTGCAGACCATCCCCGTGGTCGTCCTCACCACGTCGACGGCTCCCGACGACGTGACCGGCGCCTACAGCAGCCACGCCAACGCCTATGTGACCAAGCCGGTCAACCTCGACGAGTTCGAGCGGGCCGTCCAGAGCATCGACGCCTTCTACCTGGACACCGCCGCCCGGCCGCGTCCCTGACCTCCGGGCCACGACCCGGGTGCCGTCGCCGGCCCCGGGTCGACCGGGAAGCCCCCCGCGGGGGCGGGGAGCGCCCGGGGTCAGGACAGGTCGATGCGGGCCGTGACGCGCTTGCCGACCGCCTCCCGCCGGATGCGGAGGTCCCGGGTGACGGCCTTGACGATCTCCAGGCCGTGCTGACCGATCCTCCCCGGGTCGGCGGTCCTGGCCGCCGGGACGGTGGGGTCGCTGTCCCACACCGAGACGTCCACGGTCTCCGCGGTGAGCCGCAGTCGGAGCAGCAGCGGCCCCGGGGCGTACCTGCGGGCGTTCGTGACCAGTTCGCTGACGACCAGCCGCGTCACGTCCGCCGCCCGCTCGGACACGGTCACGCCACATGCGGCACAGGCCTCCGTGAGGAAGGCAGTGGCCAGATCCCGCGCCTCGGCGATGTGCTCGCCGTCACCGTCGAGCGCGTACTCGGCCCGCGCGAGACCGTCTTCGGACGCCGCACAGGCATCACCCTCAGCATCGGACCCCACTGTCATCGTCCTCTACCCCCGCGTTCCCGCGCACCTACCCGCCATGGAGTCACCTACACCCTATGTGTTCCGCGCCACAGCGGAGGGGGGACGCGTGACGGAGGCGTGGCCGGAACGAACGGGTCGGCGGTGTCCGTCGTCCGGCACCCGGCGCGCCCCGTCGTCCGGCACCCGATGCGCCTCGTCGTCCGGCTCCCGGCGCGCCCCGGCGGCCGGCTCCCCCGCGCTCCGGCCTCCTCGCCCGTCGCGGCGCCCGTTTGGGGCGCGGGTCGCGGGGCAGCCGGTCCGCCACGGACAAGACACAGCGAGAGGTGCGAGCCGATGTCGACAGGAATCCTCCTGGTCCTCGTGATCGCCGCCGTCGCGCTGGCCGCGCTCGCCGCCGTCGCCGCGGCGAACCGCCGCCGGCGGCGGACGCGTCTGCGCGAGCGGTTCGGTCCCGAGTACGAGCGGGCCGTCGAGGAGGCCGGCGGCAGGCGGGCCGCGGAGCGGGACCTCGACGCCCGGGAGCGGCGCTTCCGGGAACTGGACGTCAGGCCGCTGCCGAGCGGTGTGCGGGAGCAGTACGCCCGGCGGTGGAGGGACATCCAGCAGGAGTTCGTCGACCGGCCGGAGGGCGCGGTGCACGACGCCGACCGTCTGGTGACGGACCTGATGAAGGAGCGGGGCTACCCCACCGAGGGGTACGAGCAGCAGGCGCGCGACCTGTCCGTGCGGCACGGCCGTACGCTCGGGCACTACCGGGCGGCGCAGGAGGTGCACGCGCTCAGCTCCTCCCAGTCGGCCACCACCGAACAGCTCCGGGAGGCGATGGTGCACTACCGCACCCTCTTCGGCGAGCTGCTCGCCGACGACGAGCCGGCCGGCCCCGGCCCTTCCTGACACGACCTTTTCCGACACGGCCGTTCCTGAGACGGCGGTTCCTGAGACGGCCCCGGAATGTTGGTGGGACCCCACCGGCCGGTGGGGTCCCACCAACATTCCGGGGCCGGTCGCCTCCTGTGCGGGCGGGGGCGGCCCCTCGGCGTGTCCGGGCCCGGAGCCGGCGCGCGGGCGAGGAGCGGACCGGGCGGGGGCCGCCGCCGGGCCGTCACAGGGCCGCGTGCGCCCCGCCCCGTTCCCGGCCGCCCGGGTGGCGGTGCCGCCAGGTCCAGAACACCGCTGAGGAGAGCAGCGCCCAGCCCGCCAGCACCACGAAGGGGAAGAGGTGCTGGTGGCCGCCGAAGTACACCGCCGTGTGCTGCGCGTTCACCGAGGCGCCCGGCGGCAGCCACTGGCCGATGTGCCCGAGGGCCGACGGCAGCAGCGGCCAGGACACCGCGCCGCCCGACGAGGGATTGCCCAGGAGCACCATCAGCCCCCAGGTCGGCAGCATGGCCCAGCGGCCGATCAGGGTGTTGAACATGGAGAAGACCATGCCGGAGGCGAACATGGTCAGCGCGAGGATCAGCCACGACTCGACGAACGGCAGGTCGAGGGCGCCCAGCAGCCAGTCCACGGTCGCGGCGATGGCGAACCCGCCGAGGAGCGAGTAGAGGGCGGTGAAGGTGATCCGTTCGGCGGGGTTCAGCGGCTTCGCGTGCACGCTGAGCTGGATGGCCCCGACGAAGCCGATGATCACGGCGGCGAGCGAGATGTAGAACAGCGCGAGCCCGCGCGGGTCGCCCTTCTGGAGCGGCTTGACGTCCGTCACGGTGACCGGCACGCCCGTCGACCGGCCCACCGCGACCGCCGCCTCCGCGAGGAGCTGGGCCACCGAGGCGCCCGAGGCGCCGGCGACGTCGAAGGACACGCGGCCGTCCCGCAGGGTCATGACGGCGAAGACCCGCTGCTCGTTCACCGCCTCCAGCGCCTCGGCACGCGTGCGGTGGGGACGCAGCGCGAGCGAGGAGTCGAGCGCCCGCTCCATCCCTTCGACGAACGCCGTTCCGGCCGGCGAGTCCGCCCCGATGACGGCCGTGGGGATGTGACGGGGCGTCGGGTTCGCCATGGTGTACGTGTACGAGCCGGCGAACAGCGCGGCCGCCGCGGCCAGGATGAGGACCAGCACGGTCGCCGGGAGGAAGGGCGAGCGGGTGAACATCTCCCACCGCTCGGACCGGCTCGGCGGTCTGCCGTGGGCGCCGTGCGGCGGGGCGGTGCGTTCCTTCTCCGGCGCGGAGTCCTCGCCGGGGCCACCGCCGCCCTCACCGGCTCCGCCGTCGCCCCCGTCCGCGGGCCCGGCGCTGTCGTCCGCGCGCACCGCGTCCCCGGTCGCGCTTCCGGTGCCGGCGCCCGCGTGTCCGGCCGTGTCGCGCGTTCTTCCGCGCGCGGACTCCGGGGGTGCGTCCGCCGGGCCGTTCCCCGCCGGAACGTCGTGAGAAGGGGGTGTGTCGTGGTGTGGGTCGGACATGACCTCCACACTAATCCGATCAAATGCGACGTATCCTCCGCGAACGCGCTCTCGGCCGAGGGCCGGACGGGCAGCACGTCACAGGAGGGGCAGCACGCCGCAGGCCCCCCGCGTCGCGGAAGGAACGGACGCGTGAGGGGCCGGGGCGGTCGCGGGGTCCCGTCAGCCGGTCAGCGCGAAGTCGCTCTCGGAGCGGGCGCGGGACAGCTGGCGGCGGGCGGCGGCCAGTGCGGCGTCGATGTCGCGGGTTCCGGTGGACACGCACAGGGTGTAGGTGACGTCCTCCATCTGACGGCGCACCTCGGCCGAGCCGTTCTCGTTCCGAAGGGCCCGCAGCGTCTCGTACTGCTCGACGAGGTTCTCCAGCACCATGGGGTGTGCCATCAGCATCAGCCGTCTCCTTACTCCGAACGGGGGACACGCGTCCCGCTCCGCCCGCATGCCCCCGATCTCCGGCGGCAATCGCGCGATCCGGGGGAGAACTCGAAAAGGAGGCGAGGAGGACTCGGGGCGGACGGGGAGCGCGGGCGGCGGGCGGACGTCCCGCGCGGCGAGGTTCACCGCCGTCGGCGGAGGCGTCGACGGGGACGTCGCGCCGGGCCTCCCGGAGCGGTCGTCCCGGCCGGCCCGCGTCCGGGGCCGCGCGGGACGCGGGCGGGGGTCCCGGCCGCCCGCCCTCGGGCGCGGGCGGCCGGAACACGCTTCCGGCGAGGGGCGGGTCAGTCCTGCGCGCGGACCGGGCGTCCCATCCACCAGTTGCCGGTGGCCTGCGGGTCCGAGCTGGACCAGAACTCGATGACCGCGTCGGTGAACTCGGCGGGCGACAGCATGCCGTTGCCGTCGGTGTCGAGGTGACCGAACGCCTCGGCCGCCTCCTCCTCGGTGAACTGCGGGAAGTGCCCGCGCTGGAACGCGAGGAACTCGGCGGGGCTGATCCGGCCGTCCCGGTCGATGTCGGCGATCGAGAGGTACGTCTCGGCGAGCTTGCCGAGGGTCGCCCGGGCGGCCTCGGGGTTCTCGGCCAGCGTACGGGTCGAGGCGACGAACTGGTCCTTGGAGATGCCGGAGCTCCCGGCCGGGACGAACGGCAGGTGCACCTCCTCCCAGATGGCGGTGTAGGCGAGCACGATCCGCTCCGCCTCCGGGGAACCCTCGGCGTGTCCCAGGGAGGACGCCACCCGGCGGCCCATCTCCACGTGGTCGTCCCGGGTGAGCGTGCCGTTCCCGTCCGCGTCGAGCCGGTCGAATCCCTGCTCGATCTTCGCCGTCAGAAAGTCCTGGCTGGCCATCACCACTCCTCGCAACTGCGCGTGCACAAGGGCGGCACGCCGATCGGCGCCCGCCGCACACCCAACGAGCGGGTGATCGGGAGGAAACGCCCTCGGGGCGGTGACGGTACCGGCGCCCTCTCGGGCCCGGCCTTCCCCCCCAACGCCGGGCGGCACGCCCGGTGGCCGCTCTTCCGCTTCGCCCCCGGCGTTCACGTCCGCCGGCACGGCGCCCGCGCGAAAGCCAGGGCCGGCCTCGTCCCCGGTCGCCGTTCCGGCCGTGGACGGATCATCCGGACAAGGCCGCGCGGGGCTCGGCGGGCCGGCCGAAGGGCGCGTCACGGGCTTCGGGAGACGGACCGCTCCTCACCGGCGACGATGCCCGAACGGGGATGGACGATCACCGGACAGGAGTTCCAGAGTTCCACCCCGGCCGTGACCACCTCCAGGGCCGCGCGCCGCTCCGCGGGGGTCCACGCGGAGCACTCGTCCCCGAACAGTTTCTCGTAGGCGTTGTCGTGCGCCGTGTCCGATCGGGGCAGTCGATGCTCCTCGCCGAGACCTCGGGCCAGGTCCTCGAAGAAGTTCCACGCCTCCAGCACCACGCCCGAGGGAACCCGCCGGCGCCCCGGGTCCCGCAGCCAGCGCTGGACACGGGCGAGTTCCAGCGTGTTCACCTCCGGAACGACCGGCCCCCATCCCCGTCGGCTCGCGTGCGTCCGCGCCCGCCGAACGGTCGCGAACACCGGTACCCGCCGGCGACCGGCTTCCGGCAACGCCAGCACCCGGTCGGGATCGTCGCCCCTGCCGCCGATCCACAGAACCACCGCGCTCCGGCCGGCTCCCCGTATCCGGTAGGCGTAGAGGCTCTCGCGCCCACCACGGTGCCCGGCTGCGGCCACATCCGCCTTCTCGGTCTTCGTCACGCCCCCACACTGGCACGAGCGGTGAGAACCGTCCCGGAATTCCTCCGCGACGACCGCCGTGGGCCGGGAACCCGAAGAGTTCCGCCGTCCTGCCCACGGCTCGCGCAGAACCGACGCTGGAGGGGCGGGATCATCCGCTCCTCATCGCCGGGAGCACGCCGCCGGGAAAGAGGGGTGACCGCTCGTCCGCTTCCGGCGCCGCCGGACAGGAGGAGACCGGCACATGCGGGCCGTCGGCTTCGAGAGGCCGAAGCAGGGTGGCGGGCCCGCCAGGCACAGCCGGACACCAGCGCGCAAGTGAATCGATCGCCTTCCCCACAGAGCCGCTACCAGCGGGAACAGCTTCTGCGTACACGCTCCGGCCCCCATGAGGAGGCGCTGCCGAAGGGTGCGACCATCGTCGGATGCGAGGGATCGATGAGCCGGCCGATGTGGACGACCCGGCGTGGCCGGAGTTGCAGGCGATCGTCGAGGAAAGCCCCGTGCCGGTTCAGGTGCTGCCCGTGGACGTCGACGAGGGGCGCCGGTGTCTTCTGCAGATGCGGGTCAGTGCGCGATCGGTGCTGGGTGCGCCGGCGTTGAACACCGGCGGGCTGCTCGTGGACAACGGGTGGCTGCGCGTGTTCGGCGGGGGTTCGGTCGCGGGCGGGCGGCTCCCGAGCCTGGCACAGGTCAACCGCTTCCCCACGGACCTCGAGCCCGGCTGGCATCCCGCGACGGGTCTTGTCGTCGGCCACGACGTCGTCGGAGGGGTCTTCGCGTTGAACGGTGGCGATCCCGCCGCCGCCGGCCGCCCCGGGGCACCCGGCCGGATGACGTACTTCCCTCCCGACACCCTGGAGTGGGAGGCGATGGAGATGGGCCACTCCGGGTGGGTCGCCCTGCTGCTCTCGGGCAGGCCGGAGACGTTCTACGACGGAATGCGCTGGCCCGGCCGGCGCGAGGAGGCCGCGGCCCTGCCCTTCGAGCAGGGGCTTTCCGTGTATCCGTTCCTGTGGTCCGAGGAAGCTCACGCCGATCTCGCGGCCACGAGCCGGCGGCCCGTACCGATGCGCGAGGTGCTCGGGGTCGCGGCGGACTTCGCCCGGCGGACGGGGCCGTCCGATCCCGGGTTCCTGGGCGACGTGTGACGGGCTTCGCCGTCGGCCCCGGCGTGTCGGCGGGGGCTCCCGGAGCGGGGAGGCCGGGCCGCGCCTTGTCGCCCGGCACCGGCGGGACTCCGGCGGCCCCGCCGCACGGCGTCCACGCGCCACCACCACCGCTGCCGCTGCCGCTGCCACCACCGCTGCCGAGTAGCGGACATCACCCTCCCATTCTTCTGCAACTAGTTGCAGAACCCGTCGGGGTCCCCTAGAACGGTGGGTGACGATCCTGCGCGAGGAGGCGCCCGCATGACCCCGTACCCGCATCTGCTGAGCCCGCTCGACCTCGGGTTCACCACCCTGCCCAACCGGGTGATCATGGGGTCGATGCACGTCGGCCTGGAGGAGACCGAGCACGGCTTCGAGCGCATGGCCGCCTTCTACGCGGAGCGCGCCCGGGGCGGCGCGGGCCTGATCGTCACCGGCGGCATCGCGCCCAACGAGGCCGGCCGGCCCTGGGACGGCGGGGCCAAGCTCACCACGGCCGAGGAGGTGGCCGAGCACCGGATCGTCACCGACGCCGTGCACGGCGCGGGCGGGCGGATCGCGATGCAGATCCTGCACTTCGGCCGGTACGCCTACCATCCCGCCCTGGTCGCGCCCAGCGCCCTCAAGGCCCCGATCAGCCCCTTCGTGCCGAACGAGCTGACCGACGAGGAGGTGGAGCAGACCGTCGAGGACTACGTCCGCTGCGCCGCACTCGCCCGGGAGGCCGGGTACGACGGCGTCGAGGTGATGGGCTCCGAGGGCTACCTGATCAACGAGTTCATCGCCGCCGCG
Organism: Streptomyces sp. NPDC014907; assembly: GCF_055562975.1. Lineage (NCBI taxonomy): Bacteria > Bacillati > Actinomycetota > Actinomycetes > Kitasatosporales > Streptomycetaceae > Streptomyces > Streptomyces sp. NPDC014907. Next base: position 29,406 of record NZ_JBVHEG010000012.1, read on the forward strand.
ACCAACCACCGCACCGACCGCTGGGGCGGCTCGTACGAGAACCGCGTCCGCTTCCCGCTGGAGATCGTCCGCCGGATCCGCGAGCGGGTCGGCGAGGACTTCATCCTCGTGTACCGCCTCTCGATGCTGGACCTCGTCCCCGGCGGCTCCACCCTGGAGGAGGTCGTCCGGCTGGCCAAGGAGATCGAGGCGGCGGGCGCCACGATCATCAACACCGGCATCGGCTGGCACGAGGCGCGCATCCCCACCATCGCCACCTCCGTGCCGCGCGGCGCCTACACCTGGGTGACGAAGCGGCTGATGGGCGAGGTGTCCGTCCCCCTCGTCACCAGCAACCGCATCAACACCCCCGAGGTCGCCGAGGAGATCCTCGCGGACGGCCGCGCCGACCTGGTCTCCCTGGCCCGCCCGTTCCTCGCCGACCCGGAGTTCGTGGCCAAGGCAGCGGCGGACCGCGCCGACACCATCAACACCTGCATCGGCTGCAACCAGGCCTGCCTCGACCACACCTTCAACCTGAAGATCACCTCCTGCCTCGTCAACCCGCGCGCCTGCCACGAGACCGAGCTGGTCCTCTCCCCCACCCGCCTCGCCAAGCGGATCGCGGTGGTCGGCGCGGGCCCGGCCGGCCTCTCCTGCGCGGTGTCGGCGGCCGAGCGCGGCCACTCCGTCACCCTCTTCGACGCCGCCGCCGAAATCGGCGGCCAGCTCAACGTCGCCAAGCGGGTGCCGGGCAAGGACGAGTTCGAGGAGACCCTGCGCTACTTCCGCGTCCAGCTCGCCGAACGCGGGGTGGACGTGCGCCTGAACACCCCGGTCACGGCGGCCGACCTGGACGGCTACGACGAGGTCGTGGTCGCCACCGGCGTCTCCCCCCGCACCCCCGCCATCCCGGGCGTGGACCATCCGAGCGTCGTCAGCTACCTGGACGTGCTGAGGGACGGCGCGCCGGTCGGCGAGCGGGTCGCGGTCATCGGCGCCGGCGGCATCGGCTTCGACGTCGCGGAGTTCCTCACGGACGGCGGGGAGGGCGCGAGCCGGGACCCCGAGACGTACTTCCGCCAGTGGGGCGTCGACACGTCGTACGAGAACCGGGGCGGGCTGCGGGCGCCCGAACGAACCGCTCCGCCGCGCCGGGTGCACCTGCTCCAGCGCAAGGAGACCAAGGTCGGCGCGGGTCTCGGCAAGACCACCGGCTGGATCCACCGCACCGAGCTGAAGCACCGCGGCGTGGCCATGGTGGCGGGCGTGACGTACGACCGGATCGACGACGAGGGCCTGCACGTCACCATCGACGGCGAGGCACGGCTGCTCCCGGTCGACACGGTCGTGCTCTGCGCGGGGCAGGAGCCCCGGCGGGACCTCTACGAGGAGCTGGTGGCGGCGGGCCGCACGGCGCACCTCATCGGCGGCGCGGACGTCGCCGCCGAGCTGGACGCCAAGCGGGCCATCGACCAGGGCACCCGGCTGGCCGCCACCCTCTGACCGGCACGGTCGCCGCGGCCCGCCGAACCTAGGATGCGAGCATGTCCCTCCCGCACGCGATCCTCACCGCGCTGCTCGAGAAACCGTCCTCCGGTCTCGAACTGACGCGCCGCTTCGACAAGTCGATCGGTTACTTCTGGTCGGCCACGCACCAGCAGATCTACCGCGAGCTGGGCAGGCTGGAGCAGGCGGGGCACATCCGGGCCCTGCCCGCTCCGGTGCCCGTCAGGGGGCAGCGCAAGGAGTACGAGGTGCTGCCCGCGGGCCGTGCCGAACTGGCCGGCTGGGTCGCCAGGGCCGAGGACCCGAAGCCGATGCGGTCCGCCCTGCTGCTGCGGATGCGGGCCGCCGCGATGGTGGGCCCGGCGGGCCTCCGGGCCGAACTGGAACGCCATCTCTCCCTGCACCGCGAGCAGTTGGACGAGTACCTGGCGATCGAGGTCCGGGACTTCCCGGCCGAGCGGCGGAGCGCCGAGCCGGACCGGCTGCGCCACCTCGTCCTGCGGGGCGGGATCGACCTGGAGCGCTTCTGGGTGGAGTGGCTGACGAGCGCCCTCGCGGAACTCGGTCCGGAGGACTAGCCCCCGGGGCACGGACCCGGCGTCCCCGGGCGGTCCGGACGCGTGGGGCCGTTCGCCCGTGACGGAGCGCGTCGGCGTGGATACTGGACCGCACCGGTTCCACGACACGAAAGGGCTGGTATGGCCGACGACTTGGGGCGCCGCGCGACACGTCACGCGGTGGTCATCGGGGGAAGTCTCGCCGGGCTGCTCGCCGCGCGGGTCCTCGCCGAGCACGCGGAGAAGGTGACGGTCGTCGAGCGCGACCGTCTTCCCGAAGGACCGGAGGCGAGACCGGGCGTCCCCCAGGGCCGCCACCTCCACGTCCTGATCGCGGGCGGACAGCGGGCCCTCGACGAACTGCTCCCGGGCTTCACGGACGAGCTGGCGGAGCTCGGCGCGCCACAGGTGGGCATTCCGCGGGACATGGTCCAGTGGCAGAACGGAAGGTGGTTCCGCCGCACGGCCGCGACCGCCCACTTCTCCACCGGTCCGCGTCCGCAGCTGGAGTGGCTGGTGCGGCGGCGGGTGCTCGCCGACCCCAGGATCGAGTTGGTCGAGGGCACCGAGACCGTGGGCCTGACCGGCGACTCCTCCCGCGTGCGGGGCGTACGGCTGCGCGAGCGCGGCGCCGGGGCGGGCGGGGAGACCCGCACCCTGGCGGCCGATCTGGTGGTGGACGCCTCCGGGCGGTCCACGAAGGCGGCGGACTGGCTGGCGGCCATCGGCGCGGAGGCGCCGCACGAGGAGACCCTGGACACGGGACTCGCGTACGCCACGCGGGTCTACCGCTCCCCCGTCGACGACCCCGGTTCCGACGCGGTCGGCTACTACATCGTGCCGAACCCGGCGCAGGTGTACGGCGGTGTGGTGCTGCCCCTCGGTGACGGGCACCACCTGGTCACCCTCTCGGGACTGCGCGGTGACGAACCACCGGTCGAGGAAGGGATGTTCGAGGAGTACGCGAAGCGGCTTCCGCATCCGGTGATCAGCGACTGGCTGGCCCGGGCGGAGCCGGTCTCCCCGGTGTACGGCTTCCGCAGGACGGCCAACGTCCGGCGGCGGTACGACCGTCCGGGCCGCCGCCCGGCCGGTTTCCTGGCCACCGGTGACGCGCTGTGCGCCTTCAACCCGATCTACGGGCAGGGCATGGCGGTCGCCGCGCTCGGCGCGGTCGCGCTGCGCCGGGCGCTCGCCGACCCGAGGCGGACCCCGACCACCCGGGTGGTGCAGCGGGCGCTCCTGGGCGCCTCGAAGCAGGCGTGGGACATCTCGGCGGGCGCCGACAGGAAGATGCCCGGCGCCACCGGGGACGCGGCGCGCCCCGGTCCGCTGGACGGTGCGGTCGGCCTGTACCTGGGCCGGGTGCAGGAGCGGGCCGCGGGCGACCCGGTCGTGGGGGCGGCGTTCCGCGCGGTATTCAGTCTGACGGCCCCGCTGTCCTCCCTGTTCGCCCCGGCGGTGGCCCGGGCGGTGCTCTTCGGTCCCGTGCCCGGCACGCCGGCCGGGCCGCCGATGCGGCGGGAGGCGTAGGGACCCGCCGGACGGGGGCCCCGGGGCCGGACGGGGGCCCCGGGCCGCCCGTCCGGCCCCTCAGGCCTCCGGGGCCGCCGTGATCACGCCGGCGGCGATGGCCGCGCCGAGCGACGCGTGGTCGTCGGCGTTCTGGTGGGCGTAGGCGAGGGCGAAGTCGGCGAGGGCACGGTCGAAGACGTCCGAACCGCCGAGGTAGGCGGCGATGGCGATCCGGTCCCCGGAGCGGGCGTGGGCGCGGGCCAGGGCCCGGCCGCAGAGCCGGGCGTGGTCCCGCAGCATCGCCGGGGACATGGTCTCCACCCCGGCCGGGCCCCTCGTGTCGCGCAGCCGGCGCCAGTAGAAGTGGCGCTCCTCCGGTCCGGTCATCCAGCCGAGGAAGACGTCGCCCGAGGCCTGGACGATCCGCTGGCCGCAGACGACGCGGCGGCCCTGGTGGGAGTGGACGGCCGGGGCCAGGTGCTCCTCCAGGACGGAGCGGCCGGCTTCCTTCACCCGGAGGACGAGCGGGTCGTCCTCGTCCCTGCCTTCGAGGAGGAGGACGAAGGAGCGGGTGCCGACGCCGCCGACCCCGGCGGTCTCGCGGGCCGCGTCGAGGAAGCGGTAGCGGTCGAGGAGCAGCCGGCGCTCCCCCGTCAGGGAGCTGCGGTAGTCGCTGAAGACCTTGCCGAGGGCGGTCCGGTCGACGTCCGTGGCGCGTTCGAGGAGCGGCGGGTCGTCGACGAGGCGCCGGTGTCCGGTCCCGTCCGCGCCGGCGGGCTCGGTGAACGCCCGGAGGCGGGTGCGGGCGAGCCGGTCCGTCACGCGGGCGCGGTCCGCGTGGCGGACGAGGGGGAGGAGGTCGTCGGCGGCGATCCGTTCGTACCAGACGGCGAGCTCGCCGAGGCCGGCGAGACGGCGCAGGGCCGTGCGGTACGCCTCGACGGCGGCGAGGACGGCACGGCGGGCCCGGGTCTCGGAGCCGCCGTTCTGGAGGACGGCGACGGCGACGCTCGCGGCGAGCCGTTTCACGTCCCACTCGAAGGGACCGGGGAGGGTCTCGTCGAAGTCGTCGATGTCGAAGAGGAGCGTCCGTTCGGGTGACGCGTGGACGCCGAAGTTGAGGAGGTGGGCGTCGCCGCAGAGCTGGACGGTGAGCCCGGTGCCGGGCTGCGCTCCGAGGTCGGCGGCCATGACGGCGGCGGCGCCGCGCAGGAAGGCGAGGGGAGAGGCCGCCATCCTGCCGTACCGGAGGGGGACGAGGCCGGGCAGCCGGTCCAGGGACTGGCGTTCCAGGACGTCCAGCGGGTCGGGGCGCTGGGAGCTGGGTATCCAGCGGCCGTGGGAGGAGCGGGAGACGCGCTTGCGGGCCGCTCTGCCCCGTGCGGCGCGTTCCGACGGCGTCGTCATCCGGCCTCACCCGCCTCTTCCGCCGGGGTGGTCTCCCCGTCGCCTGACCCTCATTACAAGGCGCCGCGCCCGTTCCGGCCACTCCTTCCGGCCGGAACGGCGGGGTTCGCGCCGGGGAGGGGCGGGGTCCGCACCGGAACGGCGGGACCGCACCGGGGCGGGAGCGGGCCGTCCGCCCGGACCGGCGGTGCCGGGGCGGCGGTGCCGCTCCGATAACCTGCGCGGCATGATCCCTTCCCCCATCGGTTCCGACGACGCCGCGGTCGCGGTGGCCGGGGCACGGGCCGGCGCGGACGTGGTCCGCGGCATGTACGGCAGGCGGCTCGACCGCGTCGACAAGGGCGCGGGGGACTTCGCCACCGCCGCCGACCTGGAGGCCGAGCGGGCGATCCTCCGCGTTCTGCGCGCCGCACGGCCCGACGACGCGGTGCTCGGCGAGGAAGGCGGACGGCAGGGCGCCGCGGGCGCCGTGCGCCAGTGGCTGGTGGACCCCCTGTGCGGGACGCTGAACCACGCCTCCGGCGCCATGCTGGTGGCCGTCAACGTGGCGCTGCGCGGCGGGGCGGCGGCGGTGGCCGACCCGTTCGGCGGCGAGATCTTCCTCACCGACGGGAAGACCGCCCTGGTGCGGCGCGACGGGGCCGGGGACGCGCCGCTGTCGCCCTCGGCCGCCACCCGGCTGGTGGACGCCAACCTGGACCCGCCGTTCCCGAACGCGCCCGGGTTCCGGGCCGTGGACCTGCTGGCCCACCCCGTGTTCGCCGAGCGCTTCCGGCCCCGGGTGGTGTCCACGACGCTGGCGCTGGCCTGGGTCGCCGCCGGCCGGCGCGCCGCGTACGTCACCGACGGCGAGGACCTCGCCCACAGCGTGCACTTCGCGGCCGGCATCGCTCTGTGCCGGGCCGCCGGCTGCGTCGTCACCGGGATCGACGGCGCCCCGGCCGACGAGGGGGGCCGGGGGCTGGTGGCCGCCGCCGACGACGAGACCCACGGGCTGCTGATGTCGATGGTGCGCGGTCGGCGCCGCGACGCGTCCGGCGGGCCGGGGCCCGGCCGGTCCTGAGCCGGGCCCCGGCCCGCCGGGCAGGTCCCGGGCCGTCGCCCCGGAGCCCTCCCCCCGCCCGTGGGGGCCGTCACGCGCACGGGGTGCCGGTGCCCCGGCTCCCCCGCCCCGCGGGACGGTTCCCGCACGGGAGTCCGGGGAGCGGTCAGGTGCGGATCGGCACGGGGCCGCACATCTGGTTGCCCGGGTCGGCCGGATCGTCGCTGGTCCAGAACTGGATCCACAGTTCGGTGAATCCGGGACGGTCGAGGTAACCGTCCCCGTCCTGGTCGAGGCGGTCGAAGACGTCGGCGACGTCGACGCTCCCGCCGTGCCAGGTGTCGACCAGCCGCCGGTGCTCGGCGGGGGAGATGCGTCCGTCGCCGTCCTCGTCGACGGCGTCGAAGACGGTCTCGGCGGTCGCGGCGACGACCTCGCGCATCGTGGGCAGCAGGTCCACCATGGCGAGGACCTCGTCCAGGTCGACCCTGCCGTCCCCGTCCGTGTCCACGTGGGCCGCGAGGAGGTCCCACCAGCCCAGCATGACCCTCTCCACGCGCGCGGCCAGTTCGGATCCCGGTCTCACGCGGGGCAGCCCCCTCCAGCGTTCCGCGAGGGCCTGGAAGTCGCGCCGGTCGAGGTGGCCGTTGCCGTCGGCGTCGAACGCGCGGAACACGGCGACGAGCTTGTCGCGCTGGAACTCACTGGCCACGGTCCGTCCTTCCGTCGGGGTCCCCGTCGATCATGCCCGCGAACGGTCGTCCCCCCAACGGCGCCCGGGAGCGGGAAGGGGCGCGCCCGGCACCCGCGCACGCGCCCGGTGCCTCGCGCGCCCCGTCCGACCGGCGGCACCCGGCACGTCCGACCGGCGGCGCCCGGCACGTCCGACCGGCGGCGCCCGGCACGCGCCCTAGACGATCCCCTCCGCGATGTCCGCCTCCTCGCGGGCCGTGCCGTACGCGGTCGGGGTGCCGTACGAACGGCGGGCGACGTACCACCAGACGCTGGCCAGGACCAGGACGACGGCGAGCGCGATGACGGCGTAGTTCATGGTGTCGACCGTCACGGGGGACTTCTGCGGCAGGCAGAAGAGGACGGTCACGAACACCACCCAGACGACGGCGGTCCAGCCGATCGGCCTGCTCCAGCGGCCCAGGCTCCACGGGCCGGGGACGAAGCGGTCGCCGACGCGGAGCCGCAGGTAGATCGGGATCGCGTAGGCGGGCGTGATGCCGATGACGTTGATGGCGGTCACCGCGCCGTAGGCGGTGGCCGAGTACAGCGAGGGCACCGCGATCAGCGCGGCCACGCCGACCGAGAGCCAGACCGCCGGGACGGGCGTCTGGGTGCGGGGGCTGACCTTGCGCCAGAGCGCCGAGCCGGGGAGGGCGTTGTCCCTGCTGAAGGCGAAGACCATCCGGCTCGCCGCGGCCACCTCGGCGTTGCCGCAGAAGAGCTGGGCGACGATCACGACGAGCAGCAGGGCGGTGGCGCCGCCGGAGCCGAGCGCGTCCAGGAAGATCTGGGCGGGCGGGACGCCGGTGGCGCTGTTCTGGGTGGCGGCGTAGTCCTGGATCGCGAAGGTCAGGCCGGCGAGCAGGGCGAATCCGGCGAGCCAGGAGACCCAGATGGCCCGCACGATGCCCTTGGCGGCGGCGACGGAGGCGTTGGAGGTCTCCTCCGAGAGGTGGGCCGAGGCGTCGTAGCCGCAGAAGGTGTACTGGGCGAGGAGCAGGCCGATCGCGGCGACGTAGAAGGGGTTGGCCCACCCGGTGTCGTTGACGAACTCGGTGAAGACGAACCCGGCGGACTGATGCCGGTCCGGGACGAGGGCGAGGGCGCCGACGATGACCGCGACGCCGGCCAGGTGCCACCAGACGCTGACGGAGTTCAGCACGCTGACCAGGCGGACGCCGAAGAGGTTCAGGACGGCGTGGAGCAGCAGGATGGCGAGGAAGATGAGGAAGGTGGAACCGACGGTGGGTTCGAAGCCCCACTGGAGGTTGAGGAAGGCCCCGGTGAAGAGGGCGGCGCCGTAGTCGATGCCCGCGATGGCGCCGAGCAGGCCGAGGAGGTTCAGCCAGCCGGTGTACCAGCCCCAGCGGCGTCCGCCGAGCCGGTCGGCCATGTAGTAGAGGGCGCCGGAGGTCGGGTAGGCGCTGGTGACCTCGGCGAGGGCGAGGCCCACGCAGAGGACGAAGAGGCCGACGCCGGCCCAGCCCCACAGCATGACGGCGGGGCCGCCGGTGCCCAGGCCGAAGCCGTAGAGGGTCATGCAGCCGGAGAGGACCGAGATGACCGAGAAGCTGATCGCGAAGTTGCCGAATCCGCCCATGCGGCGGGCGAGGACGGGCTGGTAGCCGAGCTCTCTCAGCCTCGCCTCCTCGTCCTGGGCGGGCGGTGGCGTGTGTATCGCGCCGGTCGGGGCGTCGGTGCGGGCCATGGGGATCTCCGGGGGACGGGTGGCGGGCGGACGGGCGTGGAGGGGCGGGGTGCGGGACGGGCCGGGGCGTCAGCCGCCGACGCAGCGGGCGCGGGCGTTCAGGAAGACCTCTTCGGCGAGGGCCCGGTCGTCCGGGCGGGCGGTCCGGTAGGCCCAGGGCAGCGTCGTGTAGTACGGGCCGAGCGCCTCGAAGACCCGGGCCGCGTCGGTGAAGCGGAGGGCCCCGAAGAGGGCGTGTGCCAGGTGGTTGAGGTCGAGCAGGGAGGCCTCGTCGGTGGCGCAGAAGAGGAACCAGTCGTCCAGGGCCCGCTGGGCGTCGCGCACGGCGTCCTCGGCCACCCAGTGGAGGTCGAGGGCGCGCTCGTGGCCGCGCTCCCGGCGGTAGCGCTCGACGCGCACGTAGAGCGGGAGGGCGTGCAGGGCGGAGCCCACGGGTGCGGAGGAGGAGGCCCAGTAGGAGTAGTTGACGGCCTCGGAGAGCGGTCCGGGGCGCCGTGCGTAGACGAACTGGAGCATGCGGTGGTGCGCCTCGCGGTTGTGCGGGTCGCGCTTCTCCGCCTCGGCGAGCAGTCCCCAGGGGCCGGTCGGCAGCATGGGGGCCGGGGGGAGGAGCCGGTGTTCGGCCATGCGCTGGGGTCCGTCGAGGGCGGCGAGGGCGAGCAGCCCCACCCAGGGCACCGGATCGGCGGGCGACCGGTCGGCGGCCTCGCGGCAGGCGGCCCGCGCCTGTTCCCGGAGTTCACCGGCGCGGGTGTGGCCGGCGCGGTGGGCGCGGACGGCCCGTTCGACGGCGACACGGCCGTGCATCACGGTGGCGGCGGGGCTGCCGGGGTCTTCGGCGCGCCAGGCGCGGACGGTGTCGGTGCCCGCGGCGACGGCGGCGAGGACCTGGGTGCGCCGGGTCCAGGCGTCCCAGTCGGAGGTCTCGCCGAGCAGCCGCGCCATGGCCATCCAGCGGCCGGTGCGTAAGTCCTGGACGGCGTGGCGCAGGGCGTGGTCGTGGCCCGCGGGGTGGTAGACGGGCCGGAAGCCTTGTCCGGTCATCAGGGGGTGGGGGGTGGTGTGGGTGGCATGGGTCCTCGGTGGATGGTGGCGGGGCGTCCGGTTCCCGGTGCGCGTCCCGGCCGTTGATCGGCGATCACTATAGAGGGCTCGGGTCGTGACCGGCTGCCCTTCTTTTTCGACAGCAACTATTAGGCCAGCGACCGAATTTGACTTGCCGTCAACGAGGGGGACGGACCTGACGTGATCGGCCGGCACGGCTTGACGGGGCTCCGCGGCCACGGCACCCTGACCCTTTTCGGTGAGCGGACGGTCACCGAACGGAACCGGTGACGGGAGCGGTGGCATGACGGGCGGTCCGGTACTCGCCGTCGACCAGGGCACGTCGGGCACGAAGGCCCTCGTCCTCTGCCCGGAACGCGGGGTGATCGGCAGCGGCACGGCGCCGGTCCGGCCCCGCTACCTGCCCGGCGGCCTGGTCGAGGCCGACCCGCGCGAACTGTACGACTCCGTGGTCGCCGCCGGACGGGCGGCGCTCGCCGAGGCGGGCACCCCGGTCGTGGCGGTGGGCCTCGCCAACCAGGGCGAGACCGTGCTCGCCTGGGACCCCGCCACCGGGGAACCCCTCACCGACGCGCTCGTCTGGCAGGACCGCAGGGCCGCCTCCGTCTGCGCCGGGCTCGACGCCCACGCCGAGGAGCTGCGCCGGCTGACGGGCCTCCCGGTGGACCCCTACTTCGCCGCGCCGAAGATGGCCTGGATACGCCGCCACGTCACCGGCGCCGGCGCCGTCACCACCAGCGACGCCTGGCTCGTCCACCGGCTCACCGGCGCCTTCGTCACCGACGCGGCGACCGCCGGGCGCACCGGACTCCTCGATCTCGACACGGTCTCCTGGTCGGAGACCGCCCTCGGCCTGTACGGGCTCGGCGGCGAACCGCTGCCCCGGATCGTCGACTGCGACGCCCCGGTCGGCACCACCACCGCCTTCGGCCCGCCGCTCCCCCTCACCGGGCTCGTCGTGGACCAGCAGGCGGCGCTGCTCGCGCAGAGCGCCGACGACCCGGCCGCCGTCAAGTGCACGTACGGCACGGGGGCCTTCCTGCTCGCGCGGACGGGCCCGGAGCCGCGGCGGACCGCTTCGGGCCTGGTGAGCTGTGTCGCCTGGCGGCTCGGCGGACGCGTCACGCACTGCCTGGACGGCCAGGTGTACACGGTGGCCTCGGCCGTGCGCTGGCTCACCGACCTCGGCGTGATCGCCGGCGCCGGGGAACTCGACGCGGTCGGCGGCACCGTCCCGGACACCGGCGGCGTCACCTTCGTCCCCGCCTTCGCGGGACTCGCCGCGCCCTGGTGGCGGGGGGACGTGCGCGGCTCGCTCACCGGCCTCGGTCTGGACACCGGGCCGGGCCATCTGGTCCGCGCCCTGTGCGAGGGCATCGCCGCCCAGGTCGCGGAGCTGGTCGCGGCCGTCGCGGCGGACCGGGGAACGCCGCCGACCGCGCTGCGCGCCGACGGCGGGCTGACCCGGAGCGCGCTGCTCATGCAGACCCAGGCCGATCTGCTGCAACGGCCCGTCGAGGTCTCCGCCCTGGCCGACGCCACGGCCCTCGGGGCCGGCGCGGTCGCCCGCCTCGGCCGTACGCCGGGGCTCGCGCTCCGGGAGGCCGTACCGGAGTGGAAGCCCTCGGCCGTGTACGAGCCCCGGATCTCCGCCGACGAGGCGGCGGCGCGCCTCGCGCGGTTCCGCGCGGAGGTCGCGGCGCTGCTGGAACGCCCGGGGCCGGCGAGCGGCGGGGACGCGTGAGCGGGGCGGCGGAGCACCGCGCCCCCTCGGGGGTCACCCGGACGGGGCCCCTGCCCGCCGGCGGGGACGCGGAGTACGACGTCGTGGTCGTCGGCGCCGGGGTCGTCGGCGCCGCCGTCGCCCGCGCGCTCGCCCGCCACCCGCTGCGGGTCGCCCTCGTGGAGGCCGCCGACGACGTGGGCGACGGCACCTCCAAGGCCAACACCGCCATCCTGCACACCGGCTTCGACGCCGTGCCCGGCACCCTGGAGGCACGGCTGGTCCGCGAGGGGCACCGGCTGCTCACCGCGTACGCGCGGGAGGCCGGCATCCCCGTGGAGCCCCTCGGCGCCCTGCTCGTGGCCCGGGACGAACAGCAGCGCGCCGTGCTCCCCCGCCTCCGGGAGAAGGCGGAGCGCAACGGGCACCGCACCACCCGGCTGCTCACCGCGGCCGAACTCGCCGCACGGGAGCCCCACCTGGGCCCGGGCGCCCTCGCCGCGCTCGACGTGCCGGGCGAGTCGATCGTCTGCCCGTGGACGACCACCCTCGCGTACGCCACCCAGGCCGTCCGCTCCGGAGTGGACCTGCACCTGAACTGCCGGGTGGAGGAGGTGTTCCCGGGCGACCCGTACCACCGGCTCGTCACCCGGCGCGGAGTGCTCCGCGCCCGCCACCTCGTCAACGCCTGCGGGCTCCACGCCGACGCCTTCGACGCCCTGGTCGGACGCGAGGACTTCACCGTCACCCCGCGCCGGGGCCAGCTGATCGTCTTCGACAAGTTCGCCCGCCGTCTGGTCCGGCACATCCTGCTGCCCGTCCCCGGTCCCCTCGGCAAGGGCGTGCTCGTCTCCCCCACGGTGTACGGGAACGTCGTGCTGGGGCCCACCGCCGAGGACCTCGACGACAAGACCGCCACCGGCACGACGGCCGAGGGGCTCGCCGGCCTCCGCGAGCAGGGCGGCCGCGTCCTGCCCGGCCTGCTCGACGAGGAGGTCACGGCCGTCTACGCGGGACTGCGGGCCGCCACCGGGCGGGAGGACTACCGGATCGCCGCCCATCCCGGCCTGCGGTACGTGACGGTGGGCGGAATCCGCTCCACGGGACTCACCGCCTCCCTGGCCGTCGCGGAGCACGTGCTCGGTCTCCTCGCGGACTGCGGCCTCGACCCGGGACCGGAACGGCCGCTCCCGCCGGTCCGCATGCCGAACCTCGGCGAGGCCTTTCCCAGGCCGTACCGCGACGCCGCGCTCATCGCCCGGGACCCCGACTTCGGGGCGGTCGTCTGCCACTGCGAGCGGGTCACCCGGGGCGAGATCCGGGCCGCGCTCGCCTCCACCGTCCCGCCGGGCGGCCTCGACGGGCTGCGGCGCAGGACCCGGGCCCGGGGCGGCCGCTGCCAGGGCGACTTCTGCGGCGCGGAGGTGCGGGCGCTGTTCGAGGAGTCGCGGTCCCTGCCCGGAAGGCTCCCTCCCGGCAGGGCCCTGCCCGGCGGACGGCTTCCGGGGAAGCGCGGGAGGAACGCGCGGTGAACCGTACGGTCGACGTGCTCGTGGTGGGCGCGGGTCCCGCCGGGCTCGCCGCGGCGGCCCGGCTCGCCGCGGCCGGCGCGGGCCGCGTCGAGGTCCTGGAGCGGGAACCGGTGGCGGGCGGGGCGCCCCGCCACTGCGTCCGGCCGGGGTTCGGCGCGGACGCGCGGGGACGCCCCCTGGACGGGCCGGGGTACGCGCGCCGTGCCGTGCGGGCGGCGTCACGGGCCGGCGCGGACGTCCGTACCGGCGTCTCGGTCACGGGCTGGGCCGGACCGCTGGCCCTGGAGGCCGTCTCCCCGGCCGGGCCCGAACGGATCGGGGCCCGCGCGGTGGTCCTCGCGACCGGGGCCCGCGAACGGCCCCGCAGCGCCCGGCTGGTGCCGGGGACACGGCCCGCCGGGGTGCTGACGACCGGCGGACTCCAGCGGCTGGTGGCCCTGTCCGGGGCGCGGCGGGAGCACGTCGGGCGGCGGGCCGTGGTCGTCGGCGGCGACCCGGTGGCCCGGAGCGCGGTGCGGACGCTGCGTTCGGCCGGGACGGAGGTGGTGGCCGTCGTCACCGGGCACCCCCGGCCCGCCGTCGCGCCCGGGACGGTCCCGCTGCTCACCGGCACGGTCGTGACGGAGATCCTGGGGCGCGGCCGGACGACGGGGGTCGCGGTCCGGGGGCCGGACGGCCGGACGGCCGTGCTGCGGTGCGACACGGTGGTCTTCACCGGCGACTGGATTCCCGACCACGAACTGGCCCGCGCCCGCGGGCTGCCGCTCCTGCCGGGCACGCGGGGTCCCCTGACGGACGGCGCCTTCCGCACCCCCGCGCCCGGGGTCTTCGCGGTCGGCGGCCTCCTGCACGGCGGGGAACCGGCGCGGGTGGCGGCCGCCGAGGGGCGGGCGGTGGCCGGCGCCGTGCTGGACCACCTCGCCGGCCTCCCCCGGCCCGCCGGCGCGGTGCCCGTCCTGACGGCGGGGCCGCTGCGGTGGGTGACGCCCGGTCTCCTCGGCCCGGAGGCCGTCCCCCTGCTCGTCCGGCCGGAACGCCGCCTCGTCCGCCCGCTCCTGTCCGTCGCCCAGGACGGCGCGCGGCTGCGGCGGGAGCGGCTGCGCGGGACGCTCGTGCCGTGGCGTTCCGTACGGCTCGGCCCCGACTGGACGCGCGGGACGGACCCCTCGGGCGGCCCGGTGACGGTCGAGGCGGAGGAGACGGAGGACGGGGAGGACGGGGAGGAGACGGAGGAGTGAGGCGCCGGGGCACGGAACGGCGGAAGGGCGGGGTGCGGCGGGACGGGGTGCGGCAGCGGGCAGGGGGTCCCCGGGCTCCGGGGCCGGGGACGCGGCGGGAGCCGGACGCCGGAGACGCGCGCCGGCGCACACCCCCGGGGCCGTGCGCGCGGGGCCTCGCCGGGCCGTCCGCGCGGGACGCCCGGGAACGCGCCGGGCCGTCCGTGCGGGGCTGCGCGCGCGGAGCCCTTCGGCCACACTGAGCGCCATGCCGGACAAACGCAGCGCGGGTCTCCTGGTCTTCCGCCGCACGGCGGACGGTGGCGTCGAGGTCCTGATCGGACACATGGGCGGGCCCCTGTGGAGGGCCCGCGAGGAGGGCGCCTGGTCGATCCCCAAGGGGGAGTACGGGCCCGGTGAGGAGCCCGCGGCGGCTGCCGCGCGCGAGTTCCGGGAGGAGCTGGGCCTGCCCGTTCCCTCGGGCGAGTGGTTCCCCCTCGGGGAGAACCGGCAGCGCAACGGGAAGCTCGTCACCGTCTGGGCCGTCGAGGGCGACCTGGACCCGGACCGGATCGTGCCGGGCACCTTCACCATGGAGTGGCCGCCCCGGTCCGGCCGGCTGACGGACTTCCCGGAGATCGACCGGGCCGGCTGGTTCGCCCCCGCGGCGGCGGCTCCCCTGCTCGTGGCGGGGCAGCGGGTCTTCCCGGAACGGCTGGAGGCGCACCTCGCGGGACGGGGATGAGCCCGGTTGTCAGACCCGTGGGAGAAGGTGGGGGGAGCCGAACTGTCGAGAGGGAGCCCGTCATGACCACGATCACCGCCGACGAGCGCGCGGCGGCCCAGGCGTACCTGCGGCTGCTCGAATCCACGCAGGCCGTGCTCTCCGATCCACGGCTCGCCCCCTACGCGGGGGTGATGCTCACCCACCCGATGGCGGAGGCCGACGAAGCGCTGCGCGCGGCCGGCCTCGCCGGGAACGAGGCCCGGCTGCTGCGTCTCGTCTCCTTCCTCCGCTCCTCCCCTCCGACCGCGTGGGGTCGGACCGGCTGAGACGGGACGCCTCCCGCGCGGCCGGTGCCGCCCGCCCGGTCCGGTACGGACCCAGCGGCGGGGAGGGCGGGCGGACACCCGGGCCGGCGCGCGGGGCCCGGACCGGGCGCCGAGGTCCGGACCGGGCGCCGGGGTCCGGACCGGGCCCCGCCGTCAGGCGGACGGGCGGCCCGGACGGACGGGGAGCGCGCGGACGCTGTTGCCGACGAAGCCCGCGTGGCGGGCCGGCCCGTCCTCCGGGACGGCCAGGTCCAGGTCGGGGAAGCGGGTGAAGAGGGCTTCCAGGGCGATCGCGGCCTCCATGCGGGCGAGCGGGGCGCCCAGGCAGTAGTGGGGGCCGTGGCCGAGGGAGAGGTGCTTCGCCGCGGGCGTCCGGGTGACGTCGAAGCGGTCGGCGTCCGGGCCGTGGGCCTCCGGATCGCGGCCCGCCGCCGAGTACCCGGCCAGGACGGGGGTGCCCCGGGGAATGAGGGTGCCCCCGACGACGAGGTCGCGGGTGGGGTAGCGGAACGGGAAGTAGCTGACCGGGCTGTCCCAGCGCAGGGTCTCCTCCACCACGTCCGCCCAGTCGGCGCGGCCCCCGGTGACCAGGGCGAGCTGGTCGCGGTGGGCGCAGAGCGCCCGGACCGCGTTGGTGACCAGATTGAGGGTGGTCTCGTGGCCCGCGACGATCACCAGGAGCAGGGTGCCGATCAGTTCGGGTCCGCTCAGCCGGTCGCCGTCCTCCCCCTGGGCGGCGATGAGGGCGCTGGTGAGGTCGTCGCCGGGGGCGGCGGTCCTGGCGGCGACGACGGAGGTCAGGAGGCCGACGAGTTCCCGGTGGGCGGCGACGGCCCGTGCGGGCTCGGTGTCGGTGGCGACGATCAGGCTGGAGAGCCGGTGCAGCCGGTCCTGGTGGTCCGGGTCGACGCCGAGGAGTTCGCAGATGACGCCGAGCGGCAGCGGCAGCGCGTAGTGCCGGCGCAGGTCGGCGACGCCGCCGTCGGCCGCGGCGGCCCCGGCGAGCCGGTCGAGGAGTCCGGCGGCGACCGCCTCGACGCGCGGACGGAGCTCCTCGACCCGGCGGACGGTGAAGGCGCCGCTGACCAGGGAGCGCAGCCGGCGGTGGTCGGCCCCGTCCGCGGTGGTCATGCCGGGCACGGTGGCGAAGGTCCGCAGCGGCCAGTCGTCCGGTACGCGCCCCTCCGCGAGGGCCGTGAAGTGGCGGGCGTCCTTGGCGACGTCGGGGTGGGAGAGGAACGCGCGGAGCGCTTCGTGGCCCAGCACCACCATGCCCTCGATCCCGCCGGGCAGGATCACCGGCGCCACGGCGCCCTCGGCGAGCAGCCGGGCGTTGTCCGCGTGCGGACAACCGCCCGCCGGGTCCATGCGGTACGGCGGCCGGCCGGAGGCGTCGGCGGGGTGGGGTGTGCGCACGGGGGGCTCCTGACGGCGGGGCGGGCCGGGGCGGCACGCGGACGGTCGAATCCTACGGACAACACCGCTCGCTCCGAAGGGAGTTGACCGGGGCGACGGGGCGTCCCCGGCACCTTGTTCCGGCCCGGGGGCGGGTCGTCCCCGGCATCCCGCTCCGGACCCGGGGGGCGGGGCATCTCCCGGCACCCCGTCCCGGACCCGGGGCAGATCGCCCCCGCCACCTCGCCCCGGACCCGGGGGGCGGGGCGTCCCCCGGCACCCCGTCCCGGACCCGGGGGCGGGGCGTCCCCGCCGCCCCGCTCCGGACCGGGACGGCGTCCGCCCGGAGGGGCGCCGCCGCGGCACGGGGTGAAGCCGCGTCAGCCCGCGCCCCGCACGCCCGGCGGGGACCGGGCGGCCCCGCGACGCGCCGCCGTACGCCGCACCCGCTCCCCCGGTCGGCGCATTCCGATCTGCGCGTGCCGTCCCCGCTTCCTACGGTGGCTGAATGATCGTCACGTCAGCCGTCCGTCACGCCGCCGCCGGTTCCGCGGCCCTGCTGCTCGTGCTGTCCGTCCCGGCGGCGCTCGCCCTTCCCGCCGTCGCGGCCTCGCCCGCCACGGTCCGGGAGCCCGCCCCGCCCGTACGGCAGTACGTCGATCCGGCCCGCCTCGACCGGCCGGGCGTCCAGGTGCAGCCGCTGCCGGGCGCACCCGGCGTGCCCCCGGTCTCCGCCCTGTCGTGGGTGGTCGCGGACGCCTCCACGGGCGAGGTGCTCGCCGCGCGGAACGCGCACCGGAGGCTGCCTCCGGCCAGCACGCTCAAGACCCTGTTCGCCCTCACCGCGCTCCCCCACCACGATCCCTCCGAACGGCACACCGTGGCCGACTCCGAGCTGGCCGGGATCGGGGCGGGCAGCAGCCTGGTCGGGATCAAGGAGGGGTACACGTACAAGGTCTCGGACCTGTGGAACGGCGTCTTCCTCAGCTCCGGGAACGACGCGGTGCACGTGCTCGCCGCGATGAACGGCGGCTGGGACTCGATGGCCCGGAAGATGCAGGAGAAGGCCCGTTCCCTCGGGGCCGTGGACACCCACGTGGTCTCCCCCGACGGCTACGACGCCCCCGGGCAGGTGTCCTCCGCGTACGACCTGGCGCTCTTCGGACGGGCCGGGCTCCAGGACCCCGCGTTCACCCGGTACTGCTCGACGCGGTACGCGGACTTCCCGGCGGGCTCGTGGTCGTACGGCATCGCCAACACCAACCGGCTCCTGACGGGGAAGGACGGGGTCGAGAGGTACCCCGGACTCATCGGCATCAAGAACGGCTACACGAGCGGCGCGGGCAACACGCTGGTCTCCGCGGCCCGGCGGGGCGACCGGACGCTGGTCGTCTCGGTGATGAACCCGCAGGCCGGCGGCGGTTTCACCGTGTACGAGGAGGCGCGGGACCTGCTGGACTGGGGCTTCTCGGCATCGGGACGCGTACGGCCCGTGGGCTCGCTGCCGCCGGAGAGCGCGCGGGCCGGGGCGGACGCCCGCGCCGTGAGCGCGGCGCGCGACGGACGGAGCGCGGACGCCGGCACGGGCGCGGCGGCCCCCGCTCCCGGCGCGGCGACGGGGGCCACCCCCTCGAAGGACGCCTCCCCGGAGGCCGTGCCCGGACGGAAGGCCGCTCCCGGGCAGAAGGCGGTGCCCGGGCAGGAGACCGCATCCGGACCGAGGGCCCCCGGGAGTGCCGCCCCCGGCGAGGACGCGCCGCACGAGGCGGCGGTCTCGGGCACGTCCGCCGGTTTTCCGCTGGCCCTGATCGGTTCGGCCTGCGCGGCGGCGGTCGTGCTGTGGGGACGGCGGCGACGCGGGGCGGACCGCCGCGAGTGACCCGCCCTCGCGGAGAGCCGCGGGTGCGCCGTACCCGCGGCGGCGAGGCGACGCGGGTACGCGGCGGTCCGGGGCCGCCCACGTGGTCCGGCCGGGCCCGTGAACCAGCCGGGCCTGCGGGGCGTACGGGCCCCTGGTCCGGCCGGGCCCGTGGAGCGTACGGCGCGCCCTCGCCCCACGGGCCCGGCCCGGTGCCGTGGGGCGCCGGCGGGCGGGGCGCGGTCAGGCGCCGACGTACTCCGCGAGGTGTTCGCCGGTGAGGGTGGAACGGGCGGCGATCAGGTCGGCGGGGGTGCCCTCGAAGACGATCCGGCCGCCGTCGTGACCGGCGCCGGGGCCCAGGTCGACGATCCAGTCGGCGTGGGCCATGACCGCCTGGTGGTGCTCCACGACGATGACGGACCTGCCGGAGTCCACGAGCCGGTCGAGCAGGCCGAGGAGCTGTTCCACGTCGGCGAGGTGCAGCCCGGTGGTCGGTTCGTCCAGGACGTAGATCCCGCCCTTCTCGCCCATGTGGGTGGCCAGCTTGAGCCGCTGCCGCTCGCCGCCGGAGAGGGTGGTGAGCGGCTGGCCGAGGGTGAGGTAACCGAGGCCGACGTCGGCGAGCCGGGCGAGGACGCGCTGCGCGGCCGGGGTCCGGGCCTCGCCGGAACCGAAGAACTCCGCGGCCTCGGTGACCGGCATCGCGAGGACCTCGCTGATGTTCCGGCCGCCGAGGAGGTACGTGAGCACCGAGTTCTGGAACCGCCTTCCCTCACAGTCCTCGCAGGTGGAGGAGGTTCCGGCCATCACCCCGAGGTCGGTGTAGATCACGCCCGCGCCGTTGCAGGCGGGGCAGGCGCCCTCGGAGTTGGCGCTGAAGAGGGCCGGCTTGACGCCGTTGGCCTTCGCGAAGGCCTTGCGGACCGGGTCGAGCAGTCCGGTGTACGTGGCGGGGTTGCTGCGCCGCGACCCGCGGATCGGGCTCTGGTCGACGGAGATCACGTCCGCGCCGGCGGGGAGCGAGCCGTGCACGAGGGAGCTCTTGCCGGAGCCCGCGACGCCGGTGACGACGGTGAGGACTCCGAGGGGGATGTCGACGTCGACGTCACGGAGGTTGTGCGCGGAGGCGCCCCGGATCTCCAGGACGCCGGTGGGCGTGCGCACCGAGGTCTTGAGTGCGGCCCGGTCGTCGAGGTGGCGTCCCGTGACGGTGCCGGAGGCCCGCAGGCCCTCGACGGTGCCCTCGAAGCAGACGGTGCCGCCGTCCGTACCGGCGCCGGGGCCGAGGTCCACGACGTGGTCGGCGATCGCGATGACCTCCGGCTTGTGCTCGACGACGAGGACGGTGTTGCCCTTGTCGCGCAGCCGCAGGAGGAGGTCGTTCATCCGCCGGATGTCGTGGGGGTGCAGCCCGGCGGTGGGCTCGTCGAAGACGTAGGTGACGTCGGTGAGGGCGGAGCCGAGGTGGCGGATCATCTTGACGCGCTGCGCCTCGCCGCCCGACAGGGTGCCCGCCGGCCGGTCGAGGGAGAGGTAGCCGAGGCCGATCTCCACGAAGGAGTCGAGGGTCGACCGGAGCGCGGCGAGCAGCGGGGCCACGGAGGGGTCGTCGAGGTCCCGGACCCATGCGGCCAGGTCGCTGATCTGCATCGCGCAGGCGTCGGCGATGCTGACGCCGGCGATCCTGGAGGAACGGGCCCCTTCGCTCAGCCGGGTGCCGTCGCACCCGGGGCAGGTGGTGAAGGTGACGGCGCGTTCCACGAACGCCCGGACGTGGGGCTGCATCCCCTCCTTGTCCTTGGCCAGGAAGGACTTCTGGATGCGCGGTATCAGTCCCTCGTAGGTCATGTTGATGCCCGCGATCTTCATCCGGGTCGGCTCGTGGTGGAGGAAGTCGTTCAGCTCCTTCTCGGTGTACTCCCGGATCGGCTTGGCCGGGTCCACGAGGCCGGACTCGGCGTAGAGGCGGTGGTTCCACCCTCCGGAGGTGTAGCCGGGGATGGTGAGCGCGCCCTCGTCGAGGGACTTGGAGTCGTCGTAGAGCCGGGTGAGGTCGATGTCGGAGACCGTGCCCCGGCCCTCGCAGCGGACGCACATGCCGCCGGTGCGGTTGAAGTCGGCCCTCACCGCCTTCCGGGCGCCCTTCTCGACGGTGATCGCGCCGCTCGCCCGGACGGAGGGGACGTTGAAGGAGTAGGCGCCGGGCGGACCGATGTGGGGGTCGCCGAGCCGGCTGAAGAGGATGCGCAGCATCGCGTTGGCGTCGGTGGCGGTGCCGACCGTGGAGCGGGGGTCGGCGCCGAGGCGCTGCTGGTCCACGATGATCGCGGTGGTCAGGCCTTCGAGGACGTCGACCTCGGGCCGGTCGAGGGTCGGCATGAAGCCCTGGACGAAGGCGCTGTAGGTCTCGTTGATCAGCCGCTTCGACTCGGCGGCGACGGTGTCGAAGACGAGGGAGCTCTTGCCCGACCCCGAGACGCCGGTGAAGACCGTGAGGCGGCGCTTGGGGATCTCGACGCCGACGTCCTTGAGGTTGTTCTCGCGCGCGCCGTGCACGCGGATCAGGTCGTGCCGGTCGGCGGCGTGCGGTGCGGGTGTCCGCCCGTCCGTCAGGGGGGCCTTGCTCATCGTGTCTCCGTTGTCGCGCGGGGCTGAAAGCGGTCCATCGCGTCGGGCCCCGGGGGGGGCCGCGATGTCCGTGACCGTCACGCTAACGGCGGCACGGTGGTGCCGCTTCTCCTTTCCTGATCTCTTTCCGGCCTGCCGCCGGGCCCTCCTCCGTTCCTTCCCGGCCGCTCGCGGCCCGGTCAGGCTCCCGGCAGTCCCTCCAGGGCGGGCCGGTTCGCCGGGGGACGGTTTCCGGCCACGTACCGTTCGGCGGCGCGGGCCGCCGCGCGGGCGGTCCGCTCCCCCATCAGGACGCACAGGGTGTACGCGGTGTCCTCGAAGCGCCGGCGGGCCGACAGGTCGCACGGCCGGGCCCGTACGGTCCGCTCCTGGGCCCGGTAGTGCCGGAGCAACCGGTCGACCGTGTTCCTGTCGGGCAGCAGCATGGCGTCCTCCTGTCTCCTGGGTCGCTCCATACTCGCGGTCGCCGGCCACGCCCGCGACCCGCGCGAGCACGGTGCGTGACGCCGGGCGGGGCGCGGATGGGGACCGGTCCCCGCCGGTGGGGCCGGCCGGTGGGGCCGGGCGGTGCGGCGCGGAGGCGGAAACGGCGCGGCGCGGGCCGTCCCGCGGGCGCGGGACCGGCCGCGTCCGTACGGGATAATGCGCGCATGCGCATTTCAGCCAGGGCCGACTACGCGGTGCGTGCCGCCCTCCAGCTCGCCGCCGCCCAGGACGCGGGCCCGCTGAAGTCCGAGGCCATCGCGGAGGAGCAGGGCATCCCGCACAAGTTCCTGGAGGGCATCCTCGGGGACATGCGCAAGGGCGGCCTGGTGCAGAGCCAGCGGGGCGGCAACGGCGGGTACTGGCTGGCCAGGCCCGCCGGGGAGATCTCGGTCGCGGAGGTCGTCCGCTGCGTGGACGGTCCCCTGGTCTCCGTGCGCGGCGAGCGGCCCCCGGAGCTCTCGTACACGGGGCCGGCCGAGTCGCTGCTGACGCTGTGGATCGCGCTCCGGGCGGGGGTCCGCGAGGTGCTCGGGGTCTCGCTCGCGGAGGTGGCGGCGGCGGAGCTGCCGGCCGGGATCGCCGCGCTCGCGGACGATCCGGAGGCCTGGACCAACCCGTGACGGCGCCGCCTCCGGTGCGGTGCCCCGCGATCCGCGCCGGATCGCTCCCGTCCCGCTGACCGGGATGCGCCTGTCCACTCCCCGGACGCCCCTTGGGGCGGGACGACCCCCTCTGCCACTATCCCTACCATTCCAATGGGGATACTGGGGAACATGTGAGGTGACGTGAGCACGCCGAGGAAAGCGCCGAGGAGACCAGCGGCACGCACCGCCTCCGCACCGGCGGACCGGGCCGCCGACCGCCCGGTGGACGACGAGATCTGGCTCCGCGTCACCCGGGAGCTGGCCGACGACCTCGCCGCCGACGCCCTCGCGAGGGACCGGGCCGGCGAGGTCCCCCGCGACGAGGCCGCCCGGCTCCGGGAGGCGGGACTGCCCGTCCTGCTCACGGCACCGGGGCCGGACCGGCGGGACACCGGCTGGCGGACCGCGTGCGCGGTCGTACGGGAGATCTCCGCCGCCGACGGCTCGGTGGGCGAACTCCTCGCCCACCACTACGCGCTGTCCTGGAGCAGCCGTTTCTTCGGCCCCGCCCCCGGCACGCCCTCCGCCCCCGGCACGTCCTCCGCCCCCGCCACGGGCGCCGCGCGGGGCCGCGCCCCCGCGCTCGACGCGTGTACCGCCGAGGAGGGCTGGCTGCTCGCCGGCGGCGTCGAACCGCCGCGCGCCACGGCCGGCCCCGGCCTCACCCTCACCCCCGCCGGGGACGACGGCTGGCTCCTCGACGGGCGCCGCGCCTTCGCGTCCGGCGTCACGGTGGCCGACCGGCTCGTCGTCGCGGCGCGCCCGGCCGGCACCGGGGACCCGCTGATCGTCCTGGTGGACCCCGCCCTCCCCGGGGTGTCCACCGACGCGGACACGGACCGGGTCGGGCAGCGGCTGACCGGCTCGGGCACCGTCACCTTCGACCGCGTCCCCGTACCGCCCGCGCACGTGCTCGGCGCGCTGCCGTACGACGAGCACGCCGTCGCCCCCTTCACCGCCCTCGCCCCGCTCGTCCTGCGGCTGCTCCTCACCCAGGTCGGGCTCGGCATCGCCGAGGGAGCACTGGCCGAGGCCCGGGACATCAGCCGCGCCGGGCAGGCCGTGCCGCCTCCGGACGGCGGCACGGACGGCACCGCGCCGCCGGACGCCGGGAACGACCCGTACCTCCTCCTCGCCTACGGGGAGCTGGCGACCGCCGCGCACACCGCCGCCGCGGTGGCGGAACGGGCCGTGGACGCCCTCGCCCGAGGACTGCGCGCCGGGTGGTCCCTGAGCCCGGAGGAACGGGCCGACGTCTCCGTCCTCGTCGCGGCGGCCGAGACCGTCACCGGCCGGGCCGCCGTCCGCGTCACCACCCGCGTCCTGGAACTCGTCGACGGCACGGCGGGCGCCGGCGCCCGGGGCGGCGGGCACGGGTTCGACCGCTTCTGGCGGAACGCCCGCGCCCTCACCGCCCCGGCGCGGGCGGACCACCGGCTGCGGGACATCGGGGACCACTACCTCAACGGCACCCACGCCCGGCTCACCCTGCCGGTCTGAACCCGCCCCGGACCCCCGCGCCCGGGGCGGACGGACGGCGGGGGTCCGCCGGAACGCACACCGCCGTCATCGGGGAGAATCCGGGCACAAGCTGGAAGGAAGGGGTCCGCCGCCCGGCGGGCCCCTCGTCCCACCGATGGAGGCAGCCCGATGAGTCGTGAGATCGTCGCAGGAGTGGACGGTTCCCCGGAGAGCCTCGCGGCGGCGGACTGGGCCGCCCGGGAGGCGCTCCACCGAGGGCTCCCGCTGCGTCTCGCCCACGCCTGGCGCTGGGAACTGCTCGACCTCCCGCTCGCCCAGGACCGCGCGACCCAGGAGAACGTGGCGGACGTCGTCCTGCGCGAGGCGGAGGCCACGATCGGCGGCCGGTACCCGGACCTCGCCCTCTCGGCCGACGTGCTGTCCGACACCCCGGTCGCCGCGCTGCTCGACAGTGAGGAGCGGGCCGAGATGCTCGTCATCGGCTCGCGCGGCTACGGCGCCGTGACCGGATTCCTGCTCGGCTCGTACGGGCAGCGGATCATCGCCGGCGCCACCCGCCCCGTGGTGGCCGTCCGGTCCCGCGAGGGCGAACCGGCCGAACCGCCCACCGGCCCGGTGCTCGTCGGCCAGCACGGCGGCCCCGAGGACAGCGCCGCCGCGCTCGGCTTCGCCTTCGGGACCGCCGCGGCGCGGGGGGCGTCCGTGCGGGCCGTACGGGCGTGGAGCCTGCCGGCCCTCTACGCGTACAGCCCCGCCTCGATGCGCCTCGCCGACGAGGCCGGCGGGCTCGTCCCGTACGAGGAGAAGGCGCTGCGCGAGGCGCTGGCGCCCTGGCGGGAGAAGTACCCGGACGTACCGGTCACCGAGCACGTCGAGCTGGGCAGCGCGGGCCAGGTCCTGCTCTCCGGGTCGGGCGACGCCCAGCTCCTGGTGGTCGGACGGCGGGCCCGGAAGGGGGCGGTCGGGCCCCGGATCGGTTCCGTGGCGCACGCGGCCCTCCATCTGGCGCCCTGTCCGGTGGCGGTCGTTCCGCAGGGCTGAAAGGCTTCGGCACGAGCCGGCGCGGGCCGACGGGCAGCGCCGGGGCGGTGGTGGCGGGAGGTTCCCGCCACCACCGCCCCGGCGGCTCCCGGCCGGACGCCCGGCGATCCCGGCGAGAGAACGGAGCTCCATGCGGTACCACGACCCTTCCCGTCGCCCCGGCCGTCCCGAACGTCCCGAACTCCCGGCACACGAAGCCCCCTTCCGGCCGGGCCCCGTCCCCGGAGGGGGTCCGTCCGTCCCGGCCGGCGGGCGGCACCGGAAGGACGGGGGCGGGACGCCCCGTCCCGCCCCGCGCCGTCCGGTCCTCCGTACGGCCGTCGTCTCCGGAGCGGCGGCCACCGCGCTCACCGTGGGGGCCGGGGCCTGTCCGGCGGCCGCCGCGCAGGCCGGCCCGGCGGCCGTCCCCTCCTCGTCCGCACCGGCCGCGCCCTCCCCGGCCCGGTCCGCCCCGGTGGGGGCGGAGCCCGCGCCGGAGCGGGTACGGGAACGGCGGGGGGAGCGGTGGCCCGCCCTGGTCCCCGGGGGCGGGACGGCGTTCCTCCGGACGAACGAACGGTTCGCCAAGAAGATCGTCTCGCTCACCAACGTCGAGCGGGCGAAAGCAGGTTGCCGGCCACTGCGGGTCGTGGCGCGCCTGCGCGCGGCCGCCCAGGGGCACGCCGACGACATGGCCGCCCGCGGCTACTACGAGCACGAGAGCCCCGAGGGCCGGGACGCGGGCGACCGGATGCGAGCCGCCGGCTACGACTGGTCCACCTGGGCGGAGAACATCCACCGCGGGCCGAAGACACCGGCCAAGGCCATGGAGGACTGGATGAAGAGCCCCGGCCACCGGGCGAACATCCGCAACTGCGCCCTCAAGGACATCGGCGTCGGGGTGTCCATGGCGGCCAACGGCCCCTGGTGGGTGCAGAACTTCGGCGTCAGGCGCTGACCCTCATCCCCTCCCCGGGGCGGGCGCGGCCAGTTCCTGCACCCAGATCGTGCCCCGGGGACCGGGCGCCGACGCCACGCCGGTGTCCCGGTAGCGGCAGTCGAGCATGTTCTCCTCGTGCATCGCCCCGTCCCGCCACTCCTCCACGACGGACGCCGGGTCGGACGCGCCCCGGGCCAGGTTCTCCGCCCAGGCGCTCCAGTCGTAGCCGGCGGCGGTGATCCGCGCGTCCGTGGACCCGCCCTCCGGGCTGCTGTGTCCGTAGTAACCGCGCCCGGCCATGTCACGGGCGTACGCGCGGGCCGCCGCGACGAGCCGGGGGTCGGTCCGCAGCGGCGCGCAGCCCGCCTCCGCCCGGAGCCGGTTGACGAGCGCGGTCACCCGCTCCCCCGGGGCGGGCGCCGCCGGGGGCCCGGGGGTGCGGCGCGGTGCCGGGGCGGTGGTGACCGGCGGCGCGGGGGCGGTGGTGGTGGCCGCCGGGGCCGGGGGCGTCGTGGCCGGAGCGGGCGTCGCCGGGGGCGCGGCGACGGGCCGGCCGGGCCTCACGCGCGCCTCCGGTTTCCCGGGGACGAGCAGGACGAGGCTCCCGAGGACGGCGACGGCGGCGGCCCCGGCGAGGGCGGACCGCCGTCCCGGGCTCCACCGGCCGGCGGCCGGCCCGGACGCGTGGGACGCGGCCCCGGACGTGCCGGACGGGTCGGGCCCGCCCTGCCCGGCGCCGGTTCCGCCCCCGTGACCGGCCGGTTCCCCTCCCGCCCCGTACGCGTACCCCGCCGCCTCCGCGTCCGGCGCGGTCGTGAGCCGGGCGGCGATCCCGAGGGGCGGTACGAGACCGATGCCGACCAGCAGGCCCTCGACGGGGGCGAGGCCGCCGCGTCCCCTCGCCCGGCCCGTACAGGCGGCGCAGGAACGCAGGTGGCGGGCGATCCTCTTGCGCCAGAGCGGGGACGGGACGCCGTCCCAGGGGACGAGGATCTCCGTGAGCTCCGGGCAGGGCGGGAGGGCGTCCAGGGCGCGGACCACGGCCCGCCCGGTCTCCAGGCGCTCCTTCATGCGCTGGACCCGGACGGCGGCGTGCCGCGGGGGGACGCCGAGTCCCTCGGCGAGTTCGGCGCGGGTCAGTTCGCCGGCGGCCTCCAGCCACCACAGGGCGAGGAGTTCGCGGTCGTCCCCGTCGAGCCAGCGGGTGGCGCGGGCGACGTCCCGGCGCTGTCCGGAGAGGCCGAGGCGGAGGATGGTGAGCTCGGTGAAGTCGCCGGCCGGGTCGGCCAGGCCGACGGCGTGGTCGAGACCGGGTACGGGGGCCTGCTGGCGTTCGCGCCAGCGGCGCCGTATCCCGTTCATCGCGATGGCGACGAGCCAGGACCGGAACCTGGCGGGGTCGCGGAGGCCTGCGAGGCCCCCGAGGGCGCGGACCATCGTCTCCTGGACGATGTCGTCCGTGTCGGCGTGGCCGTCGAGGGCCCTGCCCACGATGTTGTGGACGAGCGGCAGGTGGGCGCGGACCAGCGCGTCCCTGGCATCGGGGTCGCCGGCCGCCGCCGCCTCCACCAGCGCGGTGGTGCGGCGCTCGTCGCTGTGCATGGGTCTGCTCCCTCGTCCCTGGTCCGTGTCCCCCGTCTTCCGGAGACCCGTGGGCGCGGGAGGGATAACACTTCTTGCCGCCGGACACGAGCGGTGTCCGCACGCGTACGGTACCCGGGTGCGGGCCCGCCCGGCCGGTCGGGTGCGCGGGCGCGGGGCCCTACACCAGGGGTCCGGGCAGCGTCGGGACCGTGGCCCCGTTGCCCTCCCGGACGGCTGCCACGACGACGTCGTGCAGCTCGCGGCTCTCCTCCTCCGATGCGCAGGGGACGGGACTTCCCGACATGGTGAACCAGTCGGACGCGCCGCTGTACTGCACGGCCACACGCGCTTCGCGCTCGGTCCAGGTGGTGTGCACGGTCAGATCGCCCGTGACGGTCCCGACCTCGTCGGTCAGGACCCCACCTCGCCCGGTGTAGACACCGGTGGTCGTCCAAGATGCCCAACTCATCCATCCAGGTTCACACCCGGATGCCGTATGCGCCACCGACGGGACCGCCCCGGCCGGAAGGGCGTTCCGGCCGGGGCGGTACGGGGCGCGGCGGATCAGGCGAGGGAGGCGACGGCCTCGTTGAAGGTGGCGGACGGGCGCATCACGGCCGCGGCCCTGGCCGGGTCGGGCTGGTAGTAGCCGCCGATCTCGGCCGGGGAGCCCTGGACGGCGACCAGCTCGTCGACGATCTTCGCCTCGTTGGCGGCGAGGGTCTCGGCGAGCGGGGCGAAGGCCTTGGCCAGGTCCGCGTCCTCGGTCTGGGCGGCCAGCTCCTGGGCCCAGTAGAGGGCCAGGTAGAAGTGGCTGCCTCGGTTGTCGATGCCGCCGAGGCGACGGGTCGGCGACTTGTCCTCGTTGAGGAAGGTGCCGGTGGCGCGGTCGAGGGTGTCGGCGAGGACCTGGGCGCGGGAGTTGCCCGTGCTGGTCGCCAGGTGCTCGAAGGACGCGGCCAGGGCGAAGAACTCGCCGAGGCTGTCCCAGCGGAGGTAGTTCTCCTTGACGAGCTGCTGGACGTGCTTCGGGGCGGAGCCGCCGGCGCCGGTCTCGAAGAGGCCGCCGCCCGCCATCAGCGGGACGACCGACAGCATCTTGGCGCTGGTGCCCAGCTCCAGGATGGGGAAGAGGTCGGTCAGGTAGTCGCGGAGGACGTTGCCGGTGACCGAGATGGTGTCCTCGCCGCGGCGGATGCGCTCCAGGGAGAACTTGGTCGCCTCGACCGGGGACATGATCCTGATGTCCAGGCCCTCGGTGTCGTGCTGCGGCAGGTACCGCTCGACCTTGGCGATCAGCTGGGCGTCGTGGGCGCGCTCGGCGTCCAGCCAGAAGACGGCCGGGGCGCCGGTGGCGCGGGCGCGGGTGACGGCGAGCTTGACCCAGTCCTGGATCGGCAGGTCCTTGGTCTGGCAGGCGCGGAAGATGTCGCCCTCGGCGACCTCCTGCTCCAGGACGACGTCGCCCGCGGAGTCGACCAGGCGGACGGTGCCGGCCTGCTTCATCTCGAAGGTCTTGTCGTGGGAGCCGTACTCCTCGGCCTTCTGCGCCATGAGGCCGACGTTCGGGACGGAGCCCATGGTCGACGGGTCGAAGGCGCCGTTGGCGCGGCAGTCCTCGATGACGGCCTGGTAGACGCCGGAGTAGCTGTGGTCCGGGAGGACGGCGAGGGTGTCGGCCTCCTGGCCGTCCGGGCCCCACATGTGGCCGGAGGTGCGGATCATGGCCGGCATCGAGGCGTCGACGATGACGTCGGACGGCACGTGCAGGTTGGTGATGCCCTTGTCGGAATCGACCATCGCGAGGGCGGGGCCCTGGGCGAGCTCGGCCTCGAAGGAGGCCTTGATCTCCTCGCCCAGGTGCGGGACGGAGTCCAGGCCGTTCAGGATGGTGCCGAGGCCGTCGTTCGGGGAGAGGCCGGCGGCGGCGAGGGCCTCGCCGTACT
Source organism: Streptomyces sp. NPDC014907 (assembly GCF_055562975.1). Taxonomy (NCBI): domain Bacteria; kingdom Bacillati; phylum Actinomycetota; class Actinomycetes; order Kitasatosporales; family Streptomycetaceae; genus Streptomyces; species Streptomyces sp. NPDC014907. The sequence goes on from NZ_JBVHEG010000012.1 coordinate 58,434, forward strand.
TGGCGAAGGTCGCCGGGAAGAAGGCGCGCACGACGTGGCCGAAGACGATGGGGTCGGAGACCTTCATCATGGTGGCCTTGAGGTGCACGGAGAAGAGCACGCCCTCGGCCTTGGCGCGGGCGACCTGCTCGCTCAGGAAGGTGCGCAGGGCGGCGGCGCGCATGACGGCGGCGTCCACGACCTCGCCCGCGACGACCTTCAACGGCTCGCGCAGCTCGGAGACGGTGCCGTCGGCGGCGGTGAACTCGAAGCGCAGGGTGTCGTCCGCGTCGATGACGACGGACTTCTCCGTGGAGGCGAAGTCGTTCTCGCTCATGGTGGCGACGTTGGTCCTGGACTCGGGGGTCCAGGCGCCCATGCGGTGCGGGTGGGCCTTGGCGTAGTTCTTCACCGAGGCGGGGGCGCGGCGGTCGGAGTTGCCCTCGCGCAGGACCGGGTTGACGGCCGAGCCCTTGATCTTGTCGTAGCGGGCGCGGATCTCGCGCTCCTCGTCGGTCTTCGGGTCGTCCGGGTAGGCCGGGAGGGCGTAGCCCTGGGCCTGGAGCTCGGCCACGGCGGCCTTGAGCTGCGGGATGGACGCCGAGACGTTCGGCAGCTTGATGATGTTGGCCCCGGGCGTCTTGGCCAGCTCGCCCAGCTCGGAGAGGGCGTCGGGGATGCGCTGCCCCTCCTCCAGGTACTCCGGGAAGACGGCGATGATGCGGCCCGCGAGGGAGATGTCCCGCGTCTCGACCGTGACGCCGGCCTGCGAGGCATACGCCTGGATCACGGGCAGGAACGAGTACGTCGCCAGGGCAGGCGCCTCGTCGGTGTGGGTGTAGATGATGGTCGAGTCAGTCACCAGGGTGCTCCGCTCCACGTCTGCGTATGCGAGATTGCTCGACATCAAGATATCTCGTGATCGCGGTCCTCGGTAAAGGGCCCCACGAGTTCGGCCTCCTCCGGCGCCCCGGCCGCCTCCGCGAAGGGGCCGAGGTGGTACGGGGGCGGGGGGCCCTCGATGTCGACGTGGCGGAGCAGCGCGAGCAGGACGAGGCCGGTGGCGGCGGTCACGCCGGTGGCGAGGGCCTGTCCGCAGCGGTGGGCGAGGCGGAGTTCGGCCGGGTCGTAGGGGGCGGCGGCGGGCAGGGCGAGGGCGTCGCCGAGCAGCCAGAACCCGGCGCCGAGGCCGCCGGCCGCGACGAGGGCGAGCGGGACGAGCACCGGGAGGCCGAGCGGGGCGAGTCCGCGCCGGGGACCGGGGCGCACCTCGCCCCTGCGGGCGCGCAGGGCGAGCAGGCCGCAGAAGACCGCGAGGACGACCAGGGCGGCGGCGATGACGTCGCCGGGCCGGTGCCGGCCGTCCCCGAGGGTGTACGCGCCGACGGCGGCGGCCCAGAGGGTGGCGGCGCCGACGGCGGGCGCGCGCAGCCGGTAGGGGACGACCAGGGCCAGGCCGAGGGCGATCCCCAGGGCGAGGGTGGTCTGGGCGCTGGGGAAACCGCTGGGCACGAGGGCGCCGCCGGAGGGGCGGGGGCGCGGCGCGTACAGCTGGAGCAGGCCGGTGAGGGCGAGGGCGGTGACGACGCCGCCGGCCGCGGTGGCGGTGAGGACGTACCGCCCGCGTATCAGGCCCGCGGCGAGGATGAGGACGCAGCCGAGGACCAGGGAGAGGGTGGTGAGCCCGGCGAGGGAGGGGTGGTCGCGGAGGAGGGCGGCGGCCGTGGTGTCGGCGCGCCGGCCGGTCGTGGCGGCGTCGCCCCAGCGGCGGCCGGTCGCGGCGAGGACGAGCCCCGCGTAGACGACCGCGAGGAGGAGGACGGACACGAGGCAGCCGCCCCGGGTCCGGGCGCGGACGCGCGAGGTGAACGAACTGGTGGCCTCGCGGGCCACGGCGGCGTACCACCAGGTGTCACCGGTCTTCGGCGGCCTCGGGGAGCCGCCGGTGCGGGGCCTGTCGTAGGAAGCCATGTCCCGATTCGAACCCACGCCCGCCCGGCCCGCCCGCTGGACTCACCCGAACGACACGCCGGACGCGGCACGGCCGCGCCGCGGGAGGCGGACGGGGCGCGCGCGGGGACGGGGACGCATCCCGGCGGGGGCCCGTCCCGGCGGAGGCGGCCCCGGGCGGCGCGGGAACCCGTCCCGGCGGAGGCGGCCCCGGGCGGCGCGGGCGGTCAGGAGGAGGCCCCGGGGCGGGCGGCGCGGGCGGTCAGGAGGAGGCCCCGGGGCGGGCGGCTCGGGCGGTCAGGAGGAGGCCCGGACCACCAGTTCGGTGGGGAGCATCCGGCGGGGCTGGTCGTCGGGCTCGCTGGGCGAGGCGATCTCCCGGAGGAGGAGGCGGGCCATGGTGCGGCCCATCTCCTCGGTGGGCTGGCGCACGCTGGTGAGCGGCGGGTCCATGTGCCGGGCGACGGCCGAGTCGTCGACGCCGACGAGGGCGACGTCCTCGGGGACCCGGCGGCCCGCCTCGCGCAGGACGGCCCGCGCGCCCGCCGCCATCACGTCGGAGGCGGCGAAGACGGCGTCCAGGCCGGGCCGGCGGTCCAGGAGTTCGCGCATGGCGCGGCGGCCGCCCTCCTCGGTGAAGTCGCCGTTCGCGACGAGCGCCCCGTCGGGCGCGAGGCCCGCTTCGGCGAGGCCTTCGCGGTAGCCGTCGAGGCGGCAGCGGGCGACGTACATGTCGAGCGGTCCGGTGACGGTGGCGATGGTCCGCCGGCCGCGCGCGGCGAGGTGGGCGACGGCGGTCCGGCCGGCGCCCGTGTTGTCGGAGTCGACGAAGGCGACGGTCTCCCCCTGGGAGCGGCGGCCGTTGAGGACGGCGGGCAGCCCGAGGGCGCGGATCCGGTCGGGCAGCGGGTCGTCGCCGTGGACGGAGGCGAGGAGGACGCCGTCGACGCGCTGGGCGGCGAGGTACTGCTCGAACCGCTGCCGCTCCTGCTCGCTGCGGATGAGGGTGAGCAGCAACTGCTTGTCGGCGTCGGAGAGTTCGGCGCTCACTCCGCGGATGAGGTCGAGGAAGTACGGCTCGGCGAAGAGCCGCGCCTCGGTCTCGGGGATCACCAGGGCGACGGCGTCGGTGCGGCTGCCGGCGAGGGCGCGGGCGGCCCGGTTGGGAACGTAGCCGAGTTCGGCGACGGCCCGCTGGACGGCGGTCCTGGCCTGTTCGCTCACCTTGGGGGAGCCGTTGATGACCCGGGAGACGGTGCCGCGGCCGACCCCGGCCCTCGCGGCGACCTCCTCCAGGGTGGGCCTGCCGGTCCGTCGCCCGCTCGCCGCCATGTGCCGCCTCTCCCCCCGGGCCCGCGCCCCGCCTGCGTCTCACGCGAACCTACCAGGCGGGGCGGGAAGCCCCCGGCGGCGCCGGGAAGTGCCCCGGACGCGCCCCCGGCCCGCCGTCCCCGCTCCGGCCGGGCCGCCGCCGCGACGGCCGCCACCCTCCGCACACATTCCGGACCATTCCGCATTGCCGCAGGTCAAACAGCCCTTATATACACAAGACACTCTTTCGGCGTACCGTCGAGGGGTTCCCCCCCCCATCCTCGACGCACCGGGAGAGCGCGTGCCCCGCCCCACGACCCACCATGCCCCGACGCCCCGCGAGGGGCGCCGTCCGCGTCTGAGGACGGCCGCGATCGCGACGGGCGTGGCCGCCGTCGCCGCCGGAGGCCTGTACGGCGCGGGGCTGCTCGCCACCGGGGACGACATATCCGCCGGCACCCGGGTCGCCGGCGTGGACATCGGCGGCATGAGCCGCGCCCGGGCCGAGGCGAAGCTCGCCGCCGGGGCCCCGGCCGGCTGGAAGGCCCCCATACCCGTGCGGGTCGGTGACGACGCCGCCTCCACCATCGGTGTGGACCCGGCCGCCGCCGGACTGACCGTGGACGTGGCGAAGACCGTCGAGCGGGCCGCCGACCCCTCCCGCGACCCCGTCACGGTCGTCCGGCGGCTCTTCTCCTCCGGGGCGCGCGAGATCCGGCCGGTGTTCGCGTACGACGAGGCCAGGACCCGGGCCGTCGTGGCCGGCCTGGCGGAGAAGAACGACCGCGCGGTCCGCGAGGGCTCCGTCTCCTTCCGCGACGGGGAGGTCGTCACCACCCGGCCGGTCACCGGGCGGAAACTGGACACCGCCCGGGCCGCCGAGGCCCTGCGCGCGGCCTACCCCGCCGCCACCGGCGCGGCACCGGTCACCCTTCCCGTCGCCCTGACCGCGCCGAAGCTGTCCGACGCCGAGGTCACCCGCTTCCTCGACACGTACGCGAAGCCCGCCGTCTCCGGCCCCGTGACGCTCACGGCGGGGAGCGAGCGCCTGCGGATCTCCCCGGCCACCCTGAGCGACCACCTCACCGTGAAGAACGACGGCGGGCGCCTCAGCGGACACCTCGACGCGGACGCGCTGCGGCGCGACCCGGACGTGGCCCGGCCGCTCGCCTCCCTGACGAACGCGCCCACGGAGTCGGCCCTCGGCGTGCGGAACGGCAGGGTCGTCGTGGAGTCGGAGGGCCGTCCGGGCCACGAGGTGACCGCGAAGGCCCTCGGGGACGCCGTGCGCCCGCTGCTCACCAGGACCGGGGCGGCGGCCCGCACCGCCACGGTGGCCACCAAGGTCACCGACCCCGACCTGACCTCGGCGTCACTGGCCCGGCTCGGCATCACCGAGCAGATGTCGTCGTTCACGGTGAACTTCCCCTCCGCCCCGTACCGGACGAAGAACATCGGCCGGGCGGCCGAGCTGATCGACGGTTCGCTGGTGCGGCCCGGCGCGGTGTGGAGCTTCAACAGGACGGTCGGCGAGCGCACCCCGGAGAACGGCTTCGTGGACGGCACGATGATCCTCGACGGCCAGTACCGCTCCGCGCCCGGCGGCGGCGTGTCGGCCATGGCCACCACCGTCTACAACGCCATGTTCTTCGCCGGGGTGAAGCCGGTCGAGCACGGCGCCCACTCCTTCTACATCGAGCGCTACCCCGCCGGCCGCGAGGCGACCGTCGCCTGGGGCAGCCTGGACCTGAGGTTCCTCAACGACACCGGCAAGCCGATCTACATCAAGGCGAGCGCGACGGACTCCTCGGTCACGGTGAGCTTCCTCGGGACGAAGAAGTACGACTCGGTGGAGGCGGTCGCCGGTCCGCGCACCCGTCTCACGCGGCCCGCGAAGCGCGAGGGCACCGGCAAGGCCTGCGTGCCCCAGCCGCCCCTGGAGGGCTTCGACATCTCGGTGGACCGGGTCTTCAAGAAGGGTGGCGCCGAGGTCGGCCGGGAGACCTACCGGACCCACTACACCCCGCGCGACGAGGTGACCTGCGTACCGGAACCCGGGGACGCCGCCGGAACGCACTGACGCGAGCGGACGGAAGAAGGGTCTCCTCCCCTTCGGCCGGGACATGCGGAGCGCGGCCCCGGTCCCCGGGCGGGCCGCCCCGGCCCCGTGGAGGTCCCGCCCCTCGTGCTCCGGGTTCCGGTCCCCCACCGCTCCCCACCCCTCCGGGGCCCGAAGGGCCTTCGTCACACACGGCACCCCTTGATCGATCGAACGAGCCGGGGGTTACCATATGAGCGCCGCCTAGCTCGAAAGATAAACTTGTGACTGTCAATGACGACTCGTTCACCAGCTGGAAGAACCGCGAGGAGATCGCGGAGTCGATGATCCCGATCATCGGGAAGCTGCACCGGGAGCAGGACGTCACCGTCCTCCTCCACAGCCGCTCCCTGGTGAACAAGTCGGTGGTCAGCATCCTCAAGACCCACCGCTTCGCCCGGCAGATAGCCGGCGAGGAGCTGTCGGTCACCGAGACGCTCCCCTTCCTCCAGACGCTCACCACCCTCGACCTCGGCCCGTCCCAGATCGACATCGGCATGCTGGCCGCCGACTACAAGAGCGACGACCGCGGCCTGTCGGTGGCGGAGTTCACCGCCGAGGCCGTCGCCGGCGCCCTCGGCGAGAACAAGATCGAGCGCCGTGACGGGCGCGACGTCGTCCTCTACGGCTTCGGCCGCATCGGCCGCCTCGTCGCCCGCCTCCTCATCGAGAAGGCCGGCTCCGGCAACGGCCTGCGGCTGCGCGCGATCGTCGTCCGCGGCGGTGGCGACCAGGACCTCGTGAAGCGCGCCTCGCTGCTGCGCCGCGACTCCATCCACGGCCAGTTCCAGGGCACGATCACGGTCGACGAGGAGAACGGCTCCATCGTCGCCAACGGCAACACGATCAAGGTGATCCACGCCAACGACCCCTCCGAGGTCGACTACACGGCGTACGGCATCGAGAACGCCATCCTGATCGACAACACCGGCAAGTGGCGCGACCGCGAGGGCCTGTCCAAGCACCTGCGCCCCGGCATCGACAAGGTCGTCCTGACCGCGCCCGGCAAGGGCGACGTGCCGAACATCGTGCACGGCGTCAACCACGACACGGTCAAGCCGGACGAGCGCGTCCTGTCCTGCGCCTCCTGCACCACCAACGCGATCGTCCCGCCGCTGAAGGCGATGGACGACGAGTACGGCGTGCTGCGCGGACACGTGGAGACCGTCCACTCGTTCACGAACGACCAGAACCTCCTGGACAACTACCACAAGGCCGACCGCCGCGGCCGTTCCGCGCCGCTCAACATGGTGATCACCGAGACCGGTGCCGCCTCCGCCGTCGCCAAGGCGCTGCCGGACCTGAAGGCCCCGATCACCGGCAGCTCGATCCGCGTCCCCGTCCCGGACGTCTCGATCGCGATCCTGAGCCTGCGCCTGGGCCGCGAGACCACCCGCGACGAGGTCCTGGAGTACCTGCGCGACGTCTCGCTGCACTCGCCGCTGAAGCGCCAGATCGACTTCACCACGGCCCCCGACGCCGTCTCGATGGACTTCGTGGGCTCGCGCCACGCGTCGATCGTGGACGCCGGGGCGACCAAGGTCGACGGCGACAACGCGATCCTGTACCTCTGGTACGACAACGAGTTCGGCTACTCGTGCCAGGTCATCCGGGTCGTCCAGCACGTCTCCGGCGTGGAGTACCCGACCTTCCCGTCCCCGGCGGTCTGACCCCCGCGCTCTCCGGCGGCGCTCCGCACCCCCGCCCGGGGTGCGGAGCGCCGCCGTCCCCGTGGGCCGGCGCACCGGTCCGCGGGGCCCCGGGCGGCGGCCGGGATTTTGTTCCCGGCGGTTCCGGGTGAGAAATTTGAGAATTTCGCGCACGGGGCGCCCGGGACGTGCTACAGTCGACATCAGTTGCAGTTGTGGTTCCCAAATACTTACAAGTGCCTTCGACGATTCGACATCGTCAGGCACTTGTCGTGTTTTCGGTGCAGTTTTCCGGACGGGGCAATCATCACGGCGACGCCGGGGATCGCACAGTGCGGTTCCCAGGGCTACGCCCCGAAGGAGATATGACATGGCTAATGGCACCGTGAAGTGGTTCAACTCGGAAAAGGGCTTCGGCTTCATCGAGCAGGAGGGTGGCGGCCCGGACGTGTTCGCCCACTACTCCAACATCGCCACCTCCGGCTTCCGTGAGCTCCAGGAAGGCCAGAAGGTGACCTTCGACGTCACGCAGGGCCAGAAGGGCCCGCAGGCGGAGAACATCCTCCCCGCCTGACGTCGACACGTCCGGCGCAGCTGGGGCCCCCACCCGTGTGGTGAGGGCCCCGGCTCGTTGTGTTTTCCAGGCCTCTCCACGGACCGGACGCCGCTCTCCGCACTTTCGGCCGGCCCGGGTCCGCAGGCAGACGCGTCCGGTACGTCGCGGTGATCCACGGGCTGCGGCCCGTCGCGAATTCCTCGGGGCGCGCCGTTTCGAGGAAGGTTCCTCCCCATGAACGACACCCCCCGTACGGACGACACCCGGCGCCACGACGCGCGGGAGGACACGTCCGCCCCCCGGACCCCGGCCCCGGCCACCGGCTTCGCCGGGCTGGGACTGCCGCCCGAGGTGCTCCGGGTACTCGACCGCCTCGGCGTCGACGAACCGTTCCCCATCCAGGCGGCCACCCTGCCCGACGCCCTCGCGGGCCGTGACGTCCTCGGACGCGGACGGACCGGGTCGGGCAAGACGCTCGCCTTCGGGCTGCCGCTGCTCGTGCGCACCGCCGGGCGCCGGGCCGAGCCGCGCAAACCCCTCGCCCTGGTCCTGGTTCCCACCCGGGAACTGGCCCAGCAGGTCACCGACGCGCTCGCCCCCTACGCGTCCGCCCTGAAGCTGCGTCAGGCGACCGTGGTCGGCGGCATGTCGATCGGCCGGCAGGCCACCGCGCTGCGCGACGGGGCCGAGATCCTGGTCGCGACCCCGGGCCGCCTCATGGACCTCGTGGAACGCAAGGACTGCCGTCTCGACCGGGTGGGGACCACCGTCCTCGACGAGGCCGACCAGATGGCCGACATGGGCTTCATGCCGCAGGTCACCGAACTGCTCGACCAGGTGCGCCCCGGCGGCCAGCGCATGCTGTTCTCGGCCACGCTCGACCGGAACGTCGACCTGCTCGTCGAGCGCTACCTGGCCGATCCGGTCGTCCACTCCGTCGACCCGTCGACCGCCTCCGTCTCCACCATGGAGCACCACGTGCTCCATGTGCACGGCGCCGACAAGTTCGCCGCCGCCACGGAGATCGCCGCCCGCGACGGGCGCGTGATCATGTTCCTCGACACCAAGCACGCCGTCGACCGCTTCACCAGGCACCTCCTCGGCAGCGGCGTACGGGCGGCGGCCCTGCACGGCGGCAAGTCCCAGCCCCTGCGGACCCGCACCCTGGACCGCTTCAGAACCGGTGAGGTCACGGTCCTGGTCGCCACCGACGTGGCGGCGCGCGGCATCCACGTCGACGCGCTCGACCTCGTCGTGAACGTCGACCCGCCCGCCGACGGCAAGGACTACCTGCACCGCGGCGGACGCACCGCGCGGGCGGGCGAGTCCGGCGTCGTCGTCACCCTCGTCACGCCCGAGGAACGCCGGGACGTGGCCCGCGTCATGGCGGACGCGGGCATCCGTCCCCACGTCACCCAGGTCCGCTCCGGGGAGGCCGCGCTGACCCGCATCACCGGCGCCCGGAAGCCGACGGGCGTGCCCGTGGCCGGCAGCGCGCCGAGCCAGGAGGGCGTCAAGCGCGGCGGAGCGGCCTTCCGCGGCATCGGCACGGTCCCGGGCCGTCCGGGCCGCGCCAAGAACGAGTCCCGGCGCGCCGCCGAGGCCCGCAAGACCGCCGAGGCCCGCCGGGCCGCGCGGGTCCGCCGGGGCGACTGACCCGCGCGGGCGTCACCGGATCGGGGCCCGGCACGGCCCGCGCACCGTCCGGTCCGCACACCGCCCGACCGGCGTCGGGCCGGCCGGCGCCGGCCCGGGTGCCCCGGTCCCGGCCGTGCCGGTGCGCCCCGCTCCCCCGGCCCCGTTCCCCCGTTCCCCCGCGCCCCCGGCCACCGGGCGGGCGCCGTTCCCGTCACCGGGACCCCGGAGTTGAACGCGTTCAACCGGTCTGGCAGGGTGGGCCCCGTCGAAGCCCGTCCGACCGGTGGGCCGATCCGAGCGGAGCCGGGGGCCCGAAGGTGGAGAAGAACAAGGTGTACCGCCGGGCGTTCGCCCTCGGAGCCGTCGGGGCGGCACTGGCCGCGGTGACCGCCTGCGCGGGCCCCTCCCAGTACTACGAGGGCACGGGGCTCCACGACGCCACGGCGGCCGAGGCGGCCGGGGAGTGGGTGAACCGCGAGGAGACCCGGCTGACGCTCCGCCCGGACGGAACGGCCCTCCTGCGCCGGCTCGACGGACAGGAGTTCGACTTCGACGAGGGCTGGCGGCTCTCCGGAACGGGCGACTGGAAGCTGACGGACGACGCCGACGGACAGGACCTCCGGGTGGTCATGACGGCCCGGACCGGGACCGGGACGCGGGCTTCCGCGACCCCGGCCGCCGTTCCGGCTCCCGAACCGCCGTCGACGTACACGTGGCGCTTCCACGTGCGCCGGAACGCGCACGGCGCCCTGGAGCTGTTCTTCTTCTACGGCGACCCCGACAGCGGGAACACGTACGTGATGACGCGCGGGACGGCGCCGTGACCGCTCGCCGGTGAAGGCCGGGGCGGCCCCGCCCGCCGGGTGACGCGGTCCCGCCGGCCGGACACGGACCGGCCGGAAGGGCCGCGCGTCCGGAAGAAAGCCCGGAACCGTGGTGTTCTTGCTCACCGAAGAGAAGCCCGCGGCGCTCACCGGTGCCGCACCGGCCGGGTCCCGGAACGCACACCGGGGCAGGGCCGGGCCCGCTTCCCCGCGCTCACGAAGGACGTCTCATGAAGATCGGCATCATCGGCGCCGGCAACATCGGCGGCAACCTGACCCGTCGTCTCACGGCCCTCGGCCACACCGTGTCCGTGGCCAACTCCCGGGGGCCCGAGACGCTCACCGCGCTCGCCGAGGAGACCGGCGCCACCCCGGTGCCCGTCACCGAGGCCGCCCGGGGCGCCGAGCTGGTCGTCGTGACCGTCCCCCTGAAGAACGTCCCCGACCTGCCCGAGAAGCTCTTCGCCGGGGCCGCCGAGGGCTTCGCCGTCCTCGACACCTGCAACTACTACCCCCGGGAGCGCGACGGCCGGATCGCCGCCATCGAGGACGAGGGCCTGACCGAGAGCCGCTGGACGCAGAACCACCTGGGGCACCCCGTCGTCAAGGCGTTCAACGGCACCTACGCGCAGGACATCCTCGACCGGCCCCGCCCGGCCGGGGACCCCGAGCGCATGGCCGTGCCCGTCGCCGGTGACGACGAGGCCGCCAAGAACACCGTCCGCGCCCTCATCGACGAGCTGGGCTTCGACACCGTCGACGCCGGCGGCGTCGACGACTCCTGGCGGCAGCAGCCCGGCACCCCCGTCTACGGGCTCCGCGCCGGTGCCGACGCCGTGACCGAGGCCCTCGCCGCCGCCTCCCCCGAGCGCCCCGCCGCCTTCCGCGGCTGAGCGCACGGTGCCGTCTCCGGCCCGGGGAAGGCGTCCGCCCCCGGGTCGTGGGGCTCCCCGCCCTCCCCCGGACCGGAGGACAGCACGCGCGCCGCACGACCGGCCCCACCCTGCCGCACCGCGCCACGACGACGATGAAATCCTGTGGAAGGAAGCGGCTGGAAAGACTGCGCGGGTACGGGGCGCACGGGCGAGGACGGGGACGACGACGTGGGCGAGCGGGCAGCGGGGGCGGGCGGCGCTCCGGCCGGAGCGGAGGGACCCGTGCGGATCGACCTGCTCGGACCCGTCCGGGCCCGCCGCGGGAGTACGCGGATCTCCCTGGGTCCGGTGCGCCGGCAGGCGGTCCTCGCCGCCCTGGTCCTGCGCGCACCCGCCTTCGTGACGTACGGACGGCTCCTCGACGACGTCTGGGGCGCCGAACCCCCCGGCACCGGTCACCGGGTCCTGCCGAGTTACGTCTACTCGCTGCGCAAGGCCCTCGACGCGCCGGGGGCCGGGCCCGGCCGGTCGGTGATCCTCGGCGGACAGGGCGGCTACCGCTTCGTGTCCGAGGAGGCCGGGACCGACCTCGCCGAGCTGGCGGGGCTCGCCGCCCGGGCCCGGGACGCGCGGGCCGCCGGAGACCTCGACGCGGCGCTCGCCCACGGCGGCCGGGCCCTGGAACTGCTCCACGGCGAACCCCTGCCGGGGGTGCCGGGACCGCTCGCGGAGAGCGAGCGGCAGCGCCTCGTCCGGCAGCGGCGGACGCTGCTCCAGGACCGGGCGGAGTGCCTCCTCCTGCTCGGGCGCCACCCGGAGGCCCTGGACTGCCTCATGGCGGCGCCCCTGGCCCGGCCGCACGACGAACCGCTCGCCGCCCTGCGGATGCGCGCGCTGTACGGCAGCGGCCGGCAGGCCGAGGCCCTCGGCGTCTACCGGGAGACGCGCCGCCGCCTCCTCGACGAGCTGGGGATGGAGCCCGGCGGGGAACTGCGCCGCGTGCACCAGGCCGTCCTGCGCCGGGACGACGCGCTGCTGCTCGGCCGGACGGCACCGGCCGGGGAGCCCGCCGGCCGGAACGCGGCGGACGTCCGGGGCCCCGTGCCGGTACGGGGCCCCGGCGGCGCCGGTCCCGGGGGCGAAGCCGGGCCCGGGAGCGAAGCCGGGCCCGGGGAGGGCCCCGCCCCCGGCCGCGCCCGGGAGGACGGCCCCCCGCACCACCCCGCCGGGGACCCCGCCCCCTCCGGTCTCCCCCGCCCCCGGCCCGACGGGCACCCCGGCCGGCCCGCGCCCCGCCCGCGCCGCAGGAACGAACTCCCGGGCGACACCGTCCGCCTGATCGGCCGTGAGGCGGAACTCGCCCTCCTCACCGCTCCCGCACCGCCGGGGGTGGTGTCCGTGATGACCGTCGACGGCACGGCGGGCGTCGGCAAGACGGCCCTGGTGGTGCACGCCGCCCGGACGCTCGCCGGCCAGTACCCCGACGGCTGCCTGTTCGTGGACCTGCACGCGCACGGCGCCGCCCACGAGGCGGTCGACGCGGGACGGGCCCTGCACCGGCTGCTGCGGGCGGTCCGCGACCGGGGCCACGAGGTCCCCGACGAACCGGACGGGCCCCGCGAGGGGGACGGCCCCGACGACCTGACCGAGCTGGTCACCGCCTGGCGCGTCGCCACGAGCGGACTGCGGCTGCTGCTGGTCGTGGACGACGCCCGCAGCGCCGAGCAGGTGCGTCCGCTGCTGCCCGCCGGGCCGGGGAGCCGGGTCCTCGTCGCGGGGCGCCGGCGCCTGCCCGGCCTCGACGCCGACGTGCGGCTCACCGTGGAGCCCCTGGACACGGGGGTCGCGGTCGGTCTGCTCCGCGACCTCCTCGGCCCGGACCGGGCGGACCGCGAACCCGAGGCCGCCCGTGAACTCGCCCGGCGCTGCGGCGGCCTCCCCCTCGCCCTGCGCATCGCGGGCGCCCGGCTGCAGAACCGCCCCTCGTGGACCCTGGAGTTCCTGGCCGGCCGGCTGTCCGACGACGCGCGCGGCCTCGGCGAGCTGCGGGCCGAGGACCGCAGCGTGGAGGCCGCCTTCCGGATGTCGTACGACCAGCTCGCCCCCGGTCTGCGGCGCGGTTTCCGCGCGCTGGGCCTGGCGCCGACCGCCCGCTTCGACGCCCTCACCCTCGCCGCCGCGCTGGACCGCTCCCCCGGGCACGCCGAGGAGGTCCTGGAGGACCTGGTCGACGCGAGCCTGGTGCAGCAGCCGCACCCCGGCCGCTACCGGCTGCACGATCTCGTGCGGACGCACGCGCGGCACCTCGCCGCGGAGGCGCCCGCGGAGGCCGCGGCGGGCCGGGACGCCGTCCTGCGGCTCTACACGACCGCCGGCCGGCTCGCCGCCGACTGGGGCCCGGAGGCGTTCCCCACCGGCCCCGACGGCACGGGTTCCCCGTTCGCCGGCTGGCGGGAGGCCTCCGCGTGGCTGGACGCGGCGGGCGGGGAACTGGTCGACGTGGTGGCGTACGCGGTCGCGGCGGAGGAGTTCGACCACGCCTGCTGGATCGCCGAGGCCCTGGTCGACCACCTGCTCCGCCAGGGGCACCCCCAGGAGTGCCGGGCCGCCCTGGAACTCGCCCTGTCCTGCGCGGACCGGGCCTCCGACCGGCGGATGCCCGCCTCGCTGCGCAACTGCATGGGGTTCGTCGCCGTCCACCAGGGCCGGTTCCGGCAGGCGCGCTCCTGGTTCGCCGGGGCGCTGGAGCACGCCTCCGGCCACGGCGACCCCCGGGACCGGGTCAGGGCCACCGCCGGCACGGGCGTCGCGGAGTGGACGCTGGGCCGCGTCGCGGAGGGGACCGCCCTCCTGGAGGAGGCGGTGGAACGGGCGGCCGAACTCGGTGACGACTGGCTGACCGGGATCGTGACCTGCAACCTGGGCGCGATCCAGCACCAGCGGGGCCGCTACGAGGAGGCCCACGACCTCTGCGCGACCGCCCTCGCGCTCGCCGAGAAGAGCGGCCGGCCCCGTACGATCGGCAGCACCCTGTGCTTCGTCGCCGAGACCCGGCTGGCCCTCGGCCGGACCGCGGAGGCCGTCGAACTGCTGCGGCGGGCGGCCGGCCTGGCCCGCGAGGCCGACGACGCGCCGCTGCGCGCGGCGGCCCTCTCCCGGCTCGCCGCCGCCGAGCACGCCCTGGGGCGTCTCGGCCCGGCCGTCGACACCCACCACGAGGCCCTGTCGGCGCTCACCCGGCACACCAGCACGTGGCTGGAGATGCAGGTCCGCGTCCGGCTCGGTGCCACCTACGCGGCGGCGGGCCGGTTCGCCGAGGCGCGGCGGGAGTTCGAGTCCGTCCTCGCCCTTCCCGGCGCCGACCGCCACCCCCGGGAGTACGGCATGGCCCGCGACGGCCTGGCGGGCGCGCCGTCACCGGCGCCCGGGAGGGGCGGCTGACGGGCGGAGACCGCCGGTGGAGGCGCCGGCCGAGGGCGGGGCCCCGTCACCGGACGACGTCGAAGACCTGCTTCTGCAGGCCGTTGGCGTACGCCTCGTGCTCGACGAGCCTCAGCCTCTGGGTGTCCTTGTCCGCGGAGCTGAACAGACGCTTGCCCGCGCCGAGCAGGAGCGGGAAGACGAGGAGGTGGTAGCGGTCGATCAGGCCGGCGTCCGACAGGGCCCGGTTCAGGGAGGCGCTGCCGTGCACGACGACCGGGCCGCCCTCGGTCTCCTTCAGCGCGGCGACCTCGTCGAGCGAGCGCAGGATCGTGGTCTCGCCCCAGTTCGTCACCAGGTCGCCCTCGGTGAGGGTGGTGGAGACGACGTACTTCGGCATCGCCCCGTAGCCGGCGAAGTCCGCCATGTCCGGCCACACCGGGCTGAAGGCCTCGTAGCTGACCCGGCCCATCAGCATCGCCGCGGCCTCCTCCTGCTCCCGGCCCTTGATCTCGAACGCCTCGGGCAGGAACTCGACGTCCTTGAAGGTCCATCCGGCGTTCCGGTAGCCGGGCTCGCCGCCCGGGGCCTCCACGACGCCGTCGAGCGACATGAAGGCGGTGCTGATCAGGGTGCGCATCTCGGGTTCCTCGGTGTCTCGTGTCCGGTCGGCGTCGCGCCGGGCCGGTACGCGCTTCGTTCGCGCTCGTGCCGGCCATGATCCCTGACCGTGGATCACGGGGAAACTCATCGGACGCCGCCGGTTTCCTTCCGGCGGGCCGGGTTTCCCGCCCGCCGGGGAGGCGTCCCCCGACGGGCGGGCGGGACGACGCCGGCTCCGCGCGGTCCGGTCCGGCCCGGTCCTGGGGGGCCGGGGCGGGGCGGAGAAGAGCGGCGCGAATGGTTCATCTCCTCGGGGGTACCCGCCGTTCTGAACTGGCCGGTCCCGTCCCCGACAGGAAGGGCGATCATGCTCCTTTCGACTCTGTCCGCCTCCCCGCAGTCCTTCCCGCTGGCCGCCGAGGGGTCCTCCTCGATGCTGCTGCCGGTGGTCGGGATCGTGGTGGCCGCCCTGCTGATCGGCGCGTTCTGGTGGGGTTCCCGGCGGGTGGGCAAGCGGCGCCAGCCCTCCCGGGTCGCGCAGCCGCCGGCCTCGGAGGCGAAGCGGGACTCCTGGCAGCCGCCCGCCGACTCCTCCGAGCAGGGGCGGGGCCGTTGAGGAACGGGACCGTGAGCGCGCCGACGACGTGCGGCGGAGAAGCGTGGGCGCCGGTGGACCGGGAGTCCGGGGCCCCGGACGCCCCGGCCCCGGTTCCGGCCTCGGTTCCGGTTCCGGTTCCGGCAGGAAGGTGATCCCGTGACCCAAGTGACCCCCTCCGTGGACGAGGGCACCACCACCGCCCTCCGGGGCGGGACGGCGGAGCCGCCCCGGGTGTACCGGCTCCCCGGGGTGTACGCGCCCCAGGGCGACACCGCGCTGCTCCTTTCGCGACTGGCGCGGGAGGAACTTCCGCACGGCGCCCGGTCGCTCGACCTGTGCACGGGAACGGGCGTCGTCGCCGTCGCCTCCGCCCTGCGCGGCACCCGGGCCACCGCCGTGGACATCTCGCGGGCCGCCGTCGCCACGGCACGGCTCAACGCGCTCCGGCACCGCTGCCGGGTGCGGCTCTTCCGGGGCGACCTGGACGCCCCGGTGGCACGCGAACGCTTCGACCTGATCACGGTGAACCCCCCGTACGTGCCGTGCGAGGACCCGGCGCTCCCCACGCGCGGGCCCCGGCGCGCGTGGGACGCGGGCACGGACGGGCGGCTGCTCCTGGACCGGGTCTGCGCCCGGGTGCCGGGACTGCTCACGCCCACCGGCACCCTGCTCGTCGTCCAGTCGTCGCTCTCCGGGGTGACGGCCACCCTGGACGGGCTGCGCCGGGCCGGGCTGCGCGCCCGGGTGACCGACCGCCGCGTCCAGCCCTTCGGGCCGGTCATGTCCTCCCGCGAGGACTGGTTCGCCGCCCGGGGCCTCGTCCCGCCCGGCACCCGTGCCGAGGAGCTGGTGGTGATCCGCGCGTCCCGCGCGTGACGCCCCTTCCCGCCGCCCGCGCATGGACGGGGGCCGTCCGGGCAGCCGCTCACGAGAACGATCCGAGAACCGACAGGTGGTGTGTGGTGTCCCCTTCCCCGGATTCCCCGGCTTCCCGGGCCTTCCCCGACACGCGGTCCGAGGCCGCGCGGGCGGTGCGGGCGGACGGCGGCCCCCCGCGGACCGGACCGCCCCTCCTCAGGCCGCTCGAGGACGGGCCGATGCTCGTGGAGGGGCCGGTGGACGTCCTCATGCCCGACGGGTCGGTGCGGCACTGCGAGCGGCCCGTGGTCGCCCTGTGCATGTGCCGGCGGAGCAGGCGGGCGCCGTTCTGCGACACCAGCCACCGCCGCCGGGAGCGGCGCTCCCGCCCGGCGGGCGGCACGGCGGAAGGCCGGGACTCGTGACCGCCGCCCCGAGGCTCACGCCCCCGCGCACTCGTGCGCCCCGGATGCCCGAAGCCCGCGGCGAGGTGTCGGGGGCGGTCCGGCGGCGCCTGCTGGGGGACGCCGGGTCGCTGCCGGACGGCACGGACGCCGCGCGCCTCGACCCGTACGGCGAGGACCTGCACCTCGCCCTCCACCTCTGCTACGGCCTGCACCACCGGGGCTGGGACGGGGTTCCCGACGCCCTCGAATGGGACCCGCACCTGCTCAGGACCCGCGCCCTCCTGGAGCACCGCTTCGAGAGCGCGCTGCGCCACGACTGCCGCGACCACCGGGACGTGGACGAGGAGCTGGGCGCCCTGCTGGTGGAGCCGGCCGAGGCCACCGGCGTCTCGGCGCTCCTCGCCTCGCGGGGCGAGTGGTGGCAGGTGCGCGAGTACGCGGCGCTGCGTTCCGTGACCCAGCTCCGGGAGGCCGACCCGTACCTGTGGGTCGTCCCCCGGCTGCGCGGCCGGGCCAAGGCGGCGATGGTCGCGATCGAGTACGACGAGTTCGGCTGCGGGCGCGCCGAGCACATGCACGAGCGGCTCTACGCGGAACTCATGGCGGACCTGGGGCTCGACCCGGAGTACGGCGGGTACGTGGAGGCGGCCGGCGCCGAGGCGCTGGCCGTCGCCAACCTGTCGTCCCTGTTCGGTCTGCACCGGCGGCTGCGCGGCGCCCTCGTGGGGCACTTCGCCGTCGTCGAGGTGACCTCGCCGCCCGCGGCGGCCCGGCTCGTCACGGCCATGCGGCGGACGGGCGCGGGGCCGGCGGCGGAGCGGTACTACGACGAGCACGTGGAGGCCGACGCGGTCCACGAGCAGCTGGTGCGCCGGGAGGTCGTGGGCGGCCTCCTGGAGGACGAACCGGACCTCGCCCCCGACGTCGCCTTCGGCATCGCGGCGACCGGGTTCCTGGAGGACCGGCTCGGCGCCCGGGTGCTGGACGCCTGGGCGGGCGGCGGGAGCGCGCTCCGGACGCCCCTGTCCTCCTGAGGGCGGGGCGTCACGGCGCCGGGGCCCGGTTCCACCGCATCCGGGACCACGGCAGGTCGAGGGCGCTCCGGTCGGTCACGTCGCGCGGGGCGAGGTCCTCGATCCGCGCGGCCTCGCGGTGACGGGCGTACACCGTCTCGACGTAGCGGTGCCCGGTGTCGGCGGCGACGAGGAGGACCGTGCGTCCGGGGGTCCGCGCGCGTTCGTGGCGGGCGGCGAGGTAGCCGGCGCCGGCCGACAGGCCGGCGAAGACCGCGTGGCGCCGCAGCAGGTCGACGCTCCCGGCGAGGGCCGCGTCGAACGAGATCCAGTGCAGGACGTCGTACAGCTCGTGGGAGACGTTCCCGAAGGGGATGGAGCTGCCGATCCCGGCGATGATGATCTCGGGGTCGGAGACGTGCGCGGCGCCGAAGGTGACGCTGCCGTACGGCTGGACCCCGACGAGTTCGACGTCGGCGCCGGGGGCCTCGCGCAGCCGGCGGGCGAGGGCGCCCGTGGAGGCTCCCGAGCCGACCCCGCCGACGAGGGTGATCCCGTCCGTCCCGATCTCCTCGCGGACGCGGTCGGCGACGCTCCGGTATCCCAGGTAGTGGATGGCGTCGTGGTACTGCCGCATCCAGTGGTACTCGGGGTGTTCGGCGAGGATTTCGCGGATGCGCCCGACCCGGCGCTTCTGGTCGAGTTTGAGGTCGTCGCAGGGTTCCATCTGCTCCAGCGTCGCCCCGAGGACGGCGAGCTGGACCCGCAGGGTGCGGTCCACCGTCGCCGAGCCGACGATGTGGCAGCGCATCCCGTAGCGGTGGCAGGCCAGGGCGAGGGCGTACGCGTAGATGCCGCTGGAGCTGTCGACCAGGGTGTCGCCGGGGCGGACCGTCCGGGTGTCGAGCAGATGGCGCACGGCCGCGAGGGCGGACACCACCTTCATCGTCTCAAAGCGCAGGCAGACGAGCCGTTCGTCGAGCCGTATCAGGTCCGGTCTGCCGACCGACTCCGCGACGTGCTGGTCCATGCGGAAGCTCCTTGCTGGTGGTGAAGGTACGGGTGGTGGGGATGCCGTGGGCGTCCAGGGCGCGCAGACAGCCGTCCAGGCGGCGGCGCAGGCCGGGAACGGCCGGGTCGAAGAGGACGCCCGCGACGGCGCCGCTGTGCGCGATCTGCACCCCGGCCGCCCCGGCCCGCCGGGCGATGCCGGTCAGGGCCTCGAACTCGGGGTGGCCGAGCCTCCGCAGGCCGCGCCGGGCGCTGGCGGTGGCGACGGCGCCGAGGAGGCGCACGTCCCCGGTGGCGACCGCCCGGCGCAGCAGCGCGCGCGACCGCTCCCCGGCCCGCACGTCGGCGTCGTCGGGTTCGGGCGCGGGCAGGGAGAGGGTGTCCACGGGCGCTCCTCCGCCGAGGAGGCAGCCCACCACGGTCAGCGGGGGCAGGGCGGGGCCGAGGACTTCGAGGACGCGGCCCTCCCGCTGGGCGAAGAGGACCGGGCGGCCGTCGAGCATCAGCGGGTCGGAGGCGGTCTCGGCGCGCACGGCGAGGCGGGCGACGGTGCCGGGGTCGAGCCGCAGGCCGTACGCGTCGGCGACCGCGCGCAGGGTGGCGATGACGTCGCTGGTGGAACTGCCCATGCCCAGGCCCACCGGGATGTCCCCGGTGAGCCGCACCTCCCCGCCGCAGGCGGGCCGGCCGGTCCGTGCCGCGCACTCCGCCACCGCGAGGGCGGCGGCCCTGGCCGCTTTGACGCGCCCGGCGGGGACGACGGTGAGCGCCCGGGGCGGCGTGCCGGGCCGGGGGACGAACACGGCGCCGCTGCCCGGGCCCGGCAGCGGGAGGGTGACCAGGCCCGCGCACCGGTGTCCGGAGGCGTCGAGGAAGACGCCCTGGAGGAGTTCGCCGTGGTGGCGGGGGGCGGACCCGGTGCCGGTGCGGACGGGTGCCGGGAGCGCGGCGGGGGGAGGAGTGGTCGCCGGGCCTGTGGGGATCACGCGCCGGCCGCCGTCCGGTAGCGGTACAGGACCGTTTCCCCGGCGCTGAACTGGGAGAAGGGGAACGGTTCGGCGGAGAGGGCGGTGACGCCCGCGCCGAGGAAGGCGCGGGCCACGGCGCTGCCGGACTGCGCGTAGACGACGAGCGGGACGCCCCGGGTGCGGCAGCGCTCCAGGACGGTGTCGAACGAGCCGTTGCCGAGGGTCATTCCGGTGGCCACGACGGCCTGCGCGCGGTCCAGGACCTCGTGCATGTCGGCGGTGACGGGGTCGCCCCACTGGGTGGTCCGCAGGTTGAAGTCGCAGGGCAGCGGGGTGCCGCCGCGTTCGCGGATGGCCGCGACCAGGGGGTTGACGACGCCGATGAGGCCGACCTCGGTGCCCGGTTCGACGTCGAGGAGGCCGGCGATGGCCGTGTCCCGGGCCCGCGCGCGGACCTCGGGGGTGCCGGCGGGCAGGACGACGGGCTCGGCGCCGTCGGCGGTGCGGTGGGGGCGGGCCTCGGAGAGGTGGGCGTCCAGCGCGGCGATCCGGAGCGGGCGGGGCGCGTCGCGCAGCAGGACGTCGAGCGGGGCGCCGGACGCCTCGCGGCAGATCTCCGGGTCGATGTCGCCGGCCTCGAAGGCGCAGCCGCCGAAGGAGCCGCCGAGCCGGACGAGCACGTACTGGTTGAGGTAGGTGGTGTCGCCGCCGGCCAGCCGGGTGCCGTGGTGGATCCAGAAGACGCTGGTGGCGACGGACCGGGAGGGCAGCGGGCCGTGGGCGCCCGCGAGGACCTCCTCGACGAGGGCGTCGACGGTCGTCGCCGTCGTCGCGGGGGCGGCGGGAGGGGCGGGGGCGGCGGGAGGGGTGGGGGTGGCGGGAGTCGGAGTGGTTCGGGACATCGTTCTTTCCTTTCGGCAGGGGGACAGGCGGTTCACGGGCGGGAGGCGCCGAGCGGGCCCCGGTAGGTGACGGTGGGGTGGCCCAGGGCGTCGGTGGTGAGCGCGGCGTCCACCTCGAAGACCTCCGCGAGCCGTTCGGCGGTGAGGACCCGGGCGGGGGTGCCGGAGGCGACCAGGCGGCCGTGGTGCAGGAGCAGCAGCCGGTCGCAGTACCGGGCGGCGAGCGACAGGTCGTGCAGGGCGACCAGGACCGTCCGGCCGGCGCCGGCCAGGAGC
Organism: Streptomyces sp. NPDC014907; assembly: GCF_055562975.1. Taxonomy (NCBI): domain Bacteria; kingdom Bacillati; phylum Actinomycetota; class Actinomycetes; order Kitasatosporales; family Streptomycetaceae; genus Streptomyces; species Streptomyces sp. NPDC014907. The sequence continues at coordinate 79,370 of NZ_JBVHEG010000012.1, forward strand.
TCCATCAGCTCCAGCCGGTGGCGGACGTCGAGGTGGTTGGTGGGTTCGTCCAGGAGCAGTCCGTACGGTTGCTGGGCCAGGGCGCGGGCGATGTGGGCGCGTTGGCGTTCGCCGCCCGACAGGGCCTTCCAGGAGCGGCCGGCGAGCGCGGTGAGGCCGAGGCGTTCGAGGGCGGCGGCGACCACCGCGCGGTCGTTCGCGTCCGGTCCGCGCCAGCGGTCGCGGAACGGGGTCCGTCCCAGGCCGACGACGTCGGCGACCCGCAGGTCGCTGTCGGCGGCCGAGTCCTGTTCCACGAAGGCGACGTGACGGGCGATCCGGCGCGCGCTCCAGTCCCGTACGGACGCGCCGTCGTACCGGACCGTGCCGGTGTCGGGGGTCCGCAGTCCGGCCAGGCAGCGCAGCAGCGAGGACTTCCCCGAGCCGTTGGGGCCGAGGAGCCCGACGGTCTCCCCCGGCGCGATGTCGGCGCTGACGTCGTGGACGACGCGGGTGCCCGCCACCGACCAGCTCAGCGCTTCTGCGGTGATCCTCACAGCTCACCCCGCCTGCGCAGGACGAGGAGGAAGAGCGGTACGCCGAGCAGGGCGGTGATCACGCCGACCGGGACCTCGCGGGGGGCGAAGGCGGTCCGCGCGAGCGCGTCGGTCCACACCAGGAACACCGCGCCCGCGAGCGCCGCGTACGGCACGAGCACCCGGTGCGCGGGCCCGGCGAGGAACCGTGCCCCGTGGGGGACGATCAGGCCGACGAAGCCGATGGCGCCGACGGTGGCCACGGCCACGGCGGTCAGGACGGCCGTGACGGCGAGCAGCAGCAGCCGGGTGTGCCGCACGCCGATGCCGAGGGAGGCGGCGGTGTCGGTGCCGAACGCGAGTCCGTCGAGGGCGTTCGAGCAGAGCCACGCGGCCGCCAGGCCCAGGGGGGTGACGACGGCGCAGGCCACGACGGTGTCCCAGCGGGCGGGTGCCATCGAGCCGAGGAGCCAGTGGGTGACGGCCCGGGTGGTGTCCGCGTCGGCCGAGGCCATCAGGACGAGCGAGGTCAGCGCGGCGAAGAGCTGGCCGACGACGACGCCGGTGAGGACGATCCGGACCGAGTCGAGGCCGGTGCGCCGCAACAGCAGCAGGAGGAGCCCGAAGGAGAGCAGTGCTCCGGCGAGCGCTCCGCCGGTGATCCCGAGGGTGCTCGCGCCCACGCCGAGGACGATCACGGTGACGGCTCCCGCCGAGGCGCCCGACGAGACGCCGAGGAGGTAGGGGTCGGCGAGCGCGTTGCGGGTGACCGCCTGGAGGACGGTGCCGCAGACCGCGAGGGACGCGCCGACGAGGGCGGCCATCAGGACCCGGGGCAGCCGCAGGTCCCAGACGAGGGAGTCGAGCAGCGGGGGCAGCGGTTCGACGTCCAGGCCGAGCCGGGTGCCGAGGGCGCGGCCGAGGGCGGACCAGCCGGTGTCGGCGGTGCCGGTGCGCACGGCCACCGCGACCGAGGCGGCCAGGACGCCGGCGGAGAGGAGGAAGAGGAGCAGCCGGACGGGCGCGGGGCGGGTGGACGGAAGGAGTGCCGGGAGGCGGCCGGGCGTCCCGGGGCGGGGGGCGAGGGGTCCGCCGGACCTCTCCGTCCTGGCGGCCGGGAGCAGCGGGTCGGCCGGGGGCGGGAAGCCGTTCGGCGGCGTGGGTTCCGGCGGGGCCGCCGGGGTCTCGCGGAGGGCCGGGTCAGTGGGCACGGCCGGGCCTCCTCATGCCGTCCGCGAGGAGGCCGAGGGCGTGCACCGAGCGCACCGAGGGGTCCAGTTCGATGCCGGGCACCTCGATGATCCTGTCGTCGCGGACGGCGGCGAGGCGGGAGATCACCGGGTGGCGGGCCATGGTGGCGCGCTTCTCGGCGGCGCTGTCGCCGGGGCGGCCGCGTTCGGAGAGGTCGCCGATCACGATGAAGTCCGGGTCGCGCTCGGCGACTTCCTCCCAGGAGACCTCGGGCCAGTCCTCGGCGACGTCGTCGAAGGCGTTCTTCGCGCCGACGACGCGGCTCATCTCGCTGGGCAGGCCGGTCCCGCCCGCCACGTACGGCATGCCGTTGAAGACGGAGTAGAGGTAGACCACGGTGGGGCGGTCCGCGCCCCGGGAGGCCCCGGCCCGGGCGGCCTCCGCGACGGCGGCCCGCTGGGCGGCGGCGAGCCGGCCGGCCCGTTCCCCGACGCCGAAGATCCGGCCCAGGTTCTCGTAGTCGGAGAAGAGCAGTTCGAAGGAGGTCCGGCCGGGCGGGTTCTGCCGGGGGCAGTCGACGGCGCTGACGAAGGCGGGGACCTTCAGGGCGTCCAGTTCCTCGCGGGTGCCGGCCCGGTCGCCGGTGTAGAGGTCCGTGGAGCCGGCGACGACGAAGTCGGGTGCGGCGGCGCGCAGTTGCTCACCGGTGGCGATCTTCGGGGCGATGACGGGGACTTCGGCGTAGGCGGCGGCGTACCGCGCGGGGATCTTCGTCTTGAGGTTGGCCGTTCCCGCCATCCGGTCCTGGAGGCCGAGTTCGAGCAGGATCTCCGTCGAACTCTGGTCGAGGGCGACGGCCCGTTGCGGGGGTGCGGCGAGGCGTATCGGGCGGCCGCAACTGGTCACGGAGACCGCCCCGGTGGCGGCCGGGCCGGCCGTCCCGGGCCCGCCGGCCGCCGGGGAGCAGCCGGCGGTGGCGAGGGCGAGGGCCAGGGCGATGCCGAGGCGGGTGGGGTGGCGCATGGGGTCTCCGGTCTGGAAGGGCGGGCATGGTCGCGCACCGGGCAGGAGTGCCGCGTTCGAGGGGTACTGTAATGGAAATCATTTCCATTAACGACCCCCGGGCGGCCTCCGGCGCCGCCCGCCCCGTCCCCGAGGAGCATCCGCACCGTGACGACCACACCCACTTCGGCGGGGGCCAAGTCCCCGGCTCCCCCGCCGCGTTCGATCCTCCGCGACCCGGCGTTCCTGCGCCTGTGGGCGGGCACCACCGCCTCCGGCCTCGCGACCTGGGCCCTTCCCTTCGTCCTGGGACTCGCCGTGCTCCACCGCGACCTCGACGCCGCCGGACTCGGCCTCGTCCTCGCCACGCGCACCGCCGGCTTCCTCGCCGCCGTCGCCGTCGGGGGCGTGCTCGCGGACCGCCACTCGCGCCGGGCGGTCGTCCTCGGGTCGGCCCTCGCGGCGGCCGCCGCCGCCCCCCTCCTCGCCGCCGGACTCGGCAGGTCCCTCGTCCTGATGACGGCGGCCGCCGCGCTCGCGGGCGCCGGACAGGGCGCCTGCCGGCCGGCGTTCCAGGCGCTCACGGCCGAGACCGTGGCCCCCGAGGGACGCCGGCGGGCCAACGCGGCCATGACCCTGGCGGTGCGGAGTTCCACGCTCGCCGGGCCCGCCCTGACCGCCCTGCTCGCGGCCGTCCTCGACGTCCGCACGCTGCTGCTCGGCATCGGCCTGCTCTGGCTGGTCGCCGCGCTCGCCCCCGGCAGGGGCGCGAACCCGGTCGCACCGGCCGGCGGGGCCGCCGAACGCGCCGGGTTCCGCGCCGAGTTCCTGGAGGGCATACACGAGGCGCGCCGGCACCCCTGGTTCCTGGCCGGGCTCGCCGCCCTCGTCGCGGTCATCACCCTCGGCTACTCCGCGACCGGCGTCGCGCTGCCGCTGATCAGCCGGGACCGCTACGGCACCCCATGGGTCCTGGCCTCGGCCATGACCGCGTACACCGTGGGCGCCCTCTGCGGGGCCCTGGCCGTCGCCCGGCTGCGGCCGCGCTCCCAGGGATGGGCCGCCTTCGCGGGCCTGGCCGCGTACGGCTTCGCCCCGCTGAGCCTGGCGCTGCCCGTGCACCCGGCCGTGGTCGTCGCCGCGTACGCCGTCGCCGGGATCGGCATCGAACTCTTCAACGTGCCCTGGTTCACGGCGACACAGCGCGAGGTGGCCCCGGACAAGCTGGCCCGCGTCTCCTCGCTGGACTTCCTCGTCTCCTACGGCCTCGCCCCGGTCGGCCTCGCCCTGATCGCCCCGGCGGTGGAGGCGTTCGGCGTCACTCCCGTCCTCGTCGCGTGCACCGCCGCCTGCTTCCTCGTACCGGCCGGCGCGATGCTCGTCCCCACCGCCCGCCACTTCTCCCGCACGGTCCCGGGCCCGGCGGACTGACGCCCCGCCACCAGCCGCCCTCCGGGCCGGGAGGGGCCGCCCGCGCGGTCCCTCCCGGCCGCGCCTTCAGCCGTTCTCCGCGTCCTCAGCCGTTCTCCGCGGCCACCGCCACCGCGCCGACCGCCCCCTCCTCCGGCCCCTGCGCTCCTTCCGGCTTCTCCGCCCCTTCCGGCTCCTCCGCCTCCCAGCGCAGCAGGTCGCCGGGCTGGCAGTCGAGGGCGTCGCAGAGGGCACCGAGCGTGGCGAACCGCACCGCCTTGGCGCGGCCGTTCTTGAGGACGGCGAGGTTGGCCGGGGTGATGCCGACGCGTTCCGCGAGTTCGCCCGCGGACATCTTGCGGCGGGCCAGCATCACGTCGATGTCCACGACGACCGGCATCAGATCACCCCGGCGAGCTCGGCCCGCATCCGCGTCGCCTCGGCCTCGCGCTCGACTGCCTGGGCGAGCAGCGTCCGCAGCACGAGCACGATCAGGGCCACGCCCAGGACCGCCAGGCTCGCCCCGCAGACCAGGAGGACGACACCGGGGGCGACGGCCTCGCCGGGGGCCAGGAGGGCGGCGAACGCGAACACCAGGACGGCGCCGAACGCGAAGGCGCCCGTGACGGCGTCCACGTACCGGAAGGCGCCGTGCGAGAACACCGTGCCGCGCCGCACCATCGTGACGAGCCGCCACACGCAGACCAGTACGGTCTGGGCCGTCAGCGCGGCCAGGACCAGGAGCACCGGCAGCGGCGTGCGGAGGTGGGCGTACTCCGGCCTGAGCCCTTCCAGGTCGGCGGCCAGGAGCGGCACCATCACCGCCTCCACGAAGACCGAACCGGCGAGCAGCACCGCGATCACGGCCCGCAGAGCGAGCACCGTCCACTTCCCCATGACATCCCCTTCGATCGAATACCGATAACAAGCTATCGATATTCGATAGGTACAGCAAGGGGGGCGGCGTCAGGGGTCGCGGCGGACCAGGAGGAGGGCGACGTCGTCGGTGCGGCGCGCGGGGTCCCTCACGTGCCGGATCAGGCCGTCCGCGAGGGCGTCCAGGTCTCCGGGCCGGGACCGCGCGAGACGGCCGGCCAGCTCCGCCGTGGCGGCGCCGAGGTCGGTGCCAGGGGCCTCCACGAGCCCGTCGGTGTGGAGGGCGAGGACGGCACCCGGCTCCCAGGGGACCTCCACGGTGGTGTACTCCACGTCCGGCGCGATCCCGAGGAGGAGCCCCGGCGGGACCTCCAGGAGCCGGGTCGTCCCGTCCGGCGCGCGCAGGAGCGGCGGCGGGTGGCCCGCCGTGGCGAGCCGGAGGCGGTGGCGGACGAGGTCGAGCGCGACGATCAGACAGCTGGTGAAACGGCCCGGGTCGAGGTCGGTCAGGAGCCTGTTCGTACGGGCGAGGATGTCGCCGGGGGAGGCCCCGGCCGTCGCGTGCGCGTGGACGGCGGTGCGCACCTGCCCCATGAGGGCCGCGGCGTTCGTGTCGTGCCCCTGGACGTCGCCGATGACGGCGATGGCGGTGTCGGGGGCGACCCGGACGAGGTCGTAGAAGTCGCCGCCCACGTCCATGCCGTGACCGGCCGGCAGGTAGCGGGCGGTGGCCGCGATCCCCGGGAACGGGGCCAGGCCGTGCGGGAGCAGGCTGGTCTGGAGACTGCGCGCCAGGGAGTGGCTGGCGTCGTAGAGCCGCGCCCTGGCGAGGGCCTGGGCGATCAGCCCCGCGAGGGAGGTGAGCAGCGCCCGCTCGGACGCGGGGAAGGGGCGGGGCCGGTCGTACGAGAGGATCATGGAGCCCACCGGGCGGCCGGAGGCGATCAGCGGCAGGAACGCCCAGGCGGCGCGGTCCTCGTAGCGCGGGGCGTGCGGATGGGCGCGGTACAGCTCCTCCGGCGAGGAGAAGAAGAGCGGCACGCCGGTGGCGAGGACCCGGGCGTCGGCGACCTCGGCGGTCAGGGGCGTGCCGTCGAAGCGGTCCACGAACTCCTGGGTGTAGCCCCGGTGCCCGATGATGCGCAGCCGCCCCTCGTCCGCGCTCATCAGGACGAGGCCCCGGGGGCCGAAGGCGGGCACGATCTGGTCGGCGGCGAGGTCCACGACGTCGTGGACGCCGGCCGCCTCCGCCAGGGTGGCCGCCAGGTGCATGAGGTGGTACACGGCCGCCGCGCCGACGGGCTGGGCGCGGCGGGAGGGCGGGGCGGACGGGCCGGACTCCCCGGCGTCCCGGGGCCGTTCCCCGGGCGGGGGCGCCGGGGGAACGGGGGCCGGGAGCACCCCCGGCACGGGCACGGCGGCTCCGTCCCCCCTCCCCTCCGCGCCGGACGCGCCACCACCGTCCCCGTCCTCCTCCCCCGGTCCGGACGCCGCTCCCCCGCCCTCTCCCCCGTCCGCCCCGGGGGGTCCCGCCACCCGGGTGATGTGGACGCTGACGCCGGTGGCGTCCGGATACAGCTCGAACAGGAGCCGCACGGACGGTCGTCGCGCGACGGTGAACGACGTCGGCCGGCGGGTGACCACCGCCGCGCGGTAACGGTCCTCGAAGGCAGGCTCGTTCAGCCAGAGCAGCGCCTCCCACGGACGCCTGCCGAGCAGTGCCGCCGCACCGGCGTCGACCATCTCCGCCGCGGCGGAGTTGAGGAAGGTGAGGCGTCCGTCGAGGTCCAGGGCGCAGCACCCGACGGGCAGCCGTTCGGTGAAGTGGAGGGCGGCCCGGGCCAGGGCGGGGTCGGCCTCCGCGGGCCGGTCCGCACGCACGAAACGCGGTTCCGAGGGGTAGGACTCCGGCCGCCGGCCGGCCGCCCGGCGCAGGAGGTCCGCCGCCCGGCGCCCGCAGGCGTCGAGCACGTCGCGCTCGTGCCGGTCGAGCCGGGGCGGGTGCCAGACCGGCCACAGCAGGACGACTCCGCCCCACACGGCGCCGTCGTCGGCGATCGGGGCGGCCGCGAGCAGGAAGTCGTACGGCAGCACGATCCCCAGGCGCGGGTAGCGGGTGGCGATCTCCTGCCGGCCGCCCAGCCACACGAGCCTCCGGTCGCGCATGGCGTCGACCACGGGGACCGGCGCGTCGACCGGAACCCTGACCCAGGGGGCCGCGATCTCCCGCGGAACGCCCGACACCAGCGCCAGGCGCAGCGTCCGTTCGCCCGGCACCCGGAGGTACACGAGGCCGACCGAGGCCCCGGTCTCGCGCATCGTGTCGGCGAGGACGGCGTCCCACCGCCCCCCGCCGAAGACGTCCTCGTCGTCCGCGTCCGCGGGCTGTCCCATGGGCGGACCCTACGCCGGACCCGGCCGGGCCGCTCGGCGGGAACGGCCCGTCGGCGGACCCGTCCGGACGCCCCCGCACAAGACCAACTTAGGTTAGGCTCAGCTAAGCCACGTCCGGGGCAAGGGGATGTGGGCACCTCCGCCCTCGCGTTTCCCCGAGAAGCCGTGAGCGCTTTCGCGAACGAAGCCCGGCTCCGGGCCCGCACGGGACCGGGAGGTCCGGACCGGGGAGGTCCGGAACCGGAGAGGCGCGGGCCGGACCCGTGGCGCGGCCCGCGTCCGCCGGAGCGGGGCCCGGGTCCCGCGCTCCCGCCCCGGAACGGCGTTCCCTACGCACGGAGAGAGACGGAAGAAGATGACCGTAAGGGTCGCGGTGGCCGGTGCCAGCGGCTACGCGGGCGGGGAGATCCTGCGCCTGCTGCTGTCGCATCCCGGCGTGGAGATCGGCGCGGTGACCGCGCACAGCAGCGCGGGCCGCCCGCTCGGCTCCGTGCAGCCCCATCTGGCGGCGCTCGCCGACCGGGTCCTGGACGAGACCTCGGCCGCCGCCCTGCGCGGTCACGACGTGATCTTCCTCGCCCTGCCGCACGGGCGGTCCGCCGCGTACGCGCGGGAGGCGGAGCCCGGGGCGCTGGTCGTGGACTGCGGGGCGGACTTCCGGCTGCGCGACCCCGCGGCCTGGGAACGCTTCTACGGCACCCCCCACGCCGGCACCTGGCCCTACGGCCTGCCCGAACTCCCGGGCGCCCGCGACGCCTTGAGGAGAGCCCGGCGGATCGCCGTGCCCGGCTGCTACCCCACGGCGGTCACGCTCGCGCTGTTCCCCGCGTACGCGGCCCGGCTCGTCGAGCCGGAGGCCGTGGTCGTCGCGGCCGGCGGGACGTCGGGCGCCGGACGGGCCCTCGAACCGCGCCTGCTCGGCGCCGAGGTGATGGGCTCCCTGAGCCCCTACGGAGTCGGCGGCGGCCACCGGCACACCCCCGAACTCGTCCAGAACCTCTCCCTGGCGGCCGGCGAGCGCGTCACCGTCTCCTTCACCCCCACGCTCGCCCCCATGCCCCGGGGCATCCTCGCCACCTGCTCGGCCCGCCTCCGCCCCGAAGCGCTCGCGGCGGGACCGGACGCGGTGCGCGCGGTGTACGAGACCGCCTACGCCGACGAGCCGTTCGTCCGGCTGCTGCCGCCCGGGCAGTGGCCCTCGACCGGAGCCGTCCTCGGCTCCAACACGGTCCAGGTGCAGCTCGCCGTGGACCCGGACGCCGGACGGCTGGTCTGCGTGAGCGCCGTCGACAACCTGACGAAGGGCACCGCGGGCGGCGCGGTGCAGAGCATGAACGTCGCCCTCGGACTGCCGGAAGGACTGGGCCTGCCCACGAACGGGGTGGCCCCGTGAACGGCGCGCTCCCGGCCCCCGGCCCGCTTCCGGCTCCCGGTCCGCTTCCCCCTCCCGGTGCGCCCCCGGCCTCCGGCGCGCTCCCGGCTTCCGGTGCGCCCCCGGCTTCCGACCCGCTTCCGGCCCCCGGTCCGCTCCCGGCCGGAGGGCTCCGGGGCCGGGCGGTCGTCGTCAAGTTCGGCGGCAACGCCATGGTGGACCCGGCGCTCCACCGGACCTTCGCGCAGGACGTCGTGGAGCTGTGGCACGCGGGCCTGCGGCCGGTCGTGGTGCACGGCGGCGGACCGCAGATCAGCGCCATGCTCGACCGCCTCGACCTGGAGGTCCGCTTCGAGGCGGGCCTCCGGGTGACCACGCCCGAGACCATGGAGGTGGTCCGCATGGTGCTGACGGGGCAGGTGCAACGCGAGCTCGTCGGCGCCCTCAACGCCCACGGCCCCTTCGCCGTGGGCCTGTCGGGCGAGGACGCGCACACCATGACCGCCGTGCGGCGCCCCGCGTGGGTGGACGGCAGGCCCGTGGACATCGGTCTCGTCGGCGAGGTCGTCGCCGTGGAGACCGCCGCCGTGCGCGCCCTCCTGGACGCCGGCCGCATCCCCGTCGTCTCGCCCGTCGCGCGGGGCGCGGACGGAGAGGTCTACAACGTCAACGCCGACCTCGCGGCCTCCGCGCTCGCCGTGGCCCTCGGCGCGGAACGGCTGGTGGTCCTGACCGACGTCGAGGGGCTGTACGCGGACTGGCCCCGCAGCACCGAGGTCGTCGGCCGGCTGACGGCCGGTGAACTGGACGCGCTGCTCCCCCGCCTGTCCGGCGGCATGGTCCCGAAGATGGAGGGCTGCCTGCGGGCGGTCCGCGGGGGCGTGCGCGGGGCCCGGATCGTCGACGGCAGGGTGCCGCACGCCCTCCTCCGCGGTCTCTCCGACGAGGACGGGCCGGGCACGCTCGTGGTCCCGGACCCCGGGGTCTAGGCCTCTCCGCCCCGGGCCCGCCGCCCCGCCCGGGGTCCGGGGCGCGTGACCGCGCGCCGGCGCGGGCCCCGGCGCGACCGTCCGCGCGCGGTCGCTCCGGGCGCGCACGGCGCTTCCCGCCGGGCCCCGCTCCGGGGAGGTCAGGGGGCCGTGGCGAGCGCCGTGCCGCCGGCACCCTCCGCGTCGTACCGCCTGGGCGCGGCGGGCACCATGAGCGGGGTGCCGGTCTCGGGGTCGTCGATGATCCGGCAGGGCAGCCCGAACACGTCCTCGACCAGTTCGGCGGTCATCACGGTGGCCGGGTCGCCCTGGGCGGCGATGACGCCGCCGGGGCGCATCACGATGAGGTGCGTGGCGTAGCGGCAGGCCTGGTTGAGGTCGTGCAGGACGGCCACCACGGTGTGCCCCTCGCGGGCGTGGAGCGCCGCGCACAGGTCGAGGACCTCGACCTGGTGGGCGATGTCGAGGAAGGTGGTGGGCTCGTCGAGGAGCAGGATGGAGGTCTGCTGCGCCAGGACCATGGAGAGCCAGACGCGCTGGCGCTGGCCGCCGCTGAGGTCGTCGACGGGCCGGTCGGCGAGGTCGAGGACGCCCGTCTGGCGCATGGCCCCGGTCACGGCCGCCTCGTCCTCGGCGGACCACTGCCTCAGGAGCCGCTGGTGCGGATAGCGGCCGCGGGCGACGAGGTCGCCGACGGTGATGCCGCCGGGCGCGCTGGAGCTCTGCGGGAGCAGGCCGAGCCGGCGGGCGACCTCGCGCGAGCGGTACGAGGCGATGGCGGCGCCGTCGAGGTAGACCTGTCCGGCCCGGGGCGTGAGCATCCGGGCGAGCGCCGAGAGGAGGGTGGACTTGCCGCAGGCGTTGGGCCCGACGATCACCGTGAAGGAGTGGTCGGGGATGTCGACGCTGAGGGAGGTGGCCACCGTCCGGCGGTCGTAGGAGAGCGTGAGGTCCTCGGCGCGGAGCCGGGGTCCCGGGGGGTTCGTTGCGGTCATGCGCGGCTCTTTCGCGACTCGGTGATCAGCAGCCAGATGAGGTAGATCCCGCCGAGGGCGCCGGTCGCCGTGCCCACGGGCAGGAGCGCGGGCGCGAAGGCCCGCTGGACGGCGAGGTCGCTCAGGGCGAGCAGGACGGCGCCCATGAGGGCGGAGGTCAGCAGCGCGGGCTCGGGCGACCGGGTGAGCCGGCGCGCCGCCTGCGGCGCGGCCAGGGCGATGAACCAGATGGGGCCGGTGACGGCGGTGGCGAACGCGGCCAGGGAGACGCCGATCACGAGGAGGGCCGTGCGGGTGCGGCCGACGTTCACGCCGAGGGCGGTGGCGGTGAGGTCGCCCATCTCCACGAGGGCCAGGCGGCGGGAGAGGAGGAGGGCCGGGGGCAGCAGGACGGCGAGGGCGAGTCCGACGGCGTTGGCGTGGGTCCACGTCCGGTTGCCGAGGCTGCCGATCAGCCACGCCTGGGCCTCGACGGCCTCCTGGAAGGTGGCGCGGGTGATCAGGTACGAGTTGACGGCGAGCAGCAGGGCGCTGACGCCGACTCCGATGACGACGAGCCGGAACCCCTGGAGTCCCCGGCCGATCATGAGGAGGTGCACGGCGAGGGCCGTGGCGAGGCCGCCGATCAGGGCGCCGGAGGCGATCTGGGTCATGCTGCCGTGCAGGAGGACGATGACGACGAGGGCGCCCACGGCGGAGCCGTTGGTGAAGCCGATGACGTCGGGGCTGCCGAGGGAGTTGCGGGTGAGGCTCTGCAGGATCGCCCCGCTCACGGCGAGGGCCGCGCCGACGAACACCGCGGTCAGGACGCGGGGCAGGCGCAGGGTGTTGACGACGAAGTCGGCGGCCCCGGAGTCGTTGCCGGTGAGGGCGCGGAGGACCTCCCCGACGGTGAGCGGGAAGTCCCCGGTGGTGAGGGTGGTCCCGACGACGAGCACCAGGGCGGCGAGCAGCAGGACGGTGACGGCGACCGTGCGGCCCCGTATCCGCAGGGAGACGGCGCCCCGGCCGGCGCGGACGACCCGGCCGCCGACCGGGCGGGGCGCGGGGGCCTCCCCCGGTCCGGGCGCGGGGGTCCGCGCCTCCCGTACGGCGCTCACGGCGCGGCCTTCCCTGCGGCGGGGCTCACGGGCACGACCGGCTTCCGTACGAAGGGGCTCACAGCATGACCAGCTTCCGCCGGCGGCAGAGCGCGATGAACAGGGGGGCGCCGAGGAAGGCGGTGACGATGCCGACCTGCACCTCGCCGGGAGCGCCGAGGACGCGGCCGAGGACGTCCGACCCGATGAGCAGGACGGGGGCGAGGAGCGCCGAGTACAGGAGGACCCAGCGCTGGTCGGCACCGACGACGAACCGGGCGACGTGCGGCACGGCCAGGCCCACGAAGCCGATCGGTCCGGCGGCGGCGGTGGCCGCCCCGCACAGCAGCATCACGGCGAGGGCGGCGAGGAACCGGGTGCGGCCGACGTTCACGCCGAGGGCGCGCCCCATCCGGTCGCCCATGGCGAGGGCGTTGAGGGAGGGGGCGAGGACGAGCGCGACGACCAGGCCGACGGCGACGAACGGCAGGACGAGGAGGACGATGTCGTGGTAGCGGCCCGCGAGGGAGCCCACCGTCCAGAAGCGGAACTGGTCGAAGGCCTCCGGGTCGAACAGCAGCACGCCCCAGTTGAAGGCGTACAGGACGGCGGTGACCGCCGCCCCGGCGACGACGAGCCGGTCGGGGGTGGCGAGTTTCCGTCCGGAGGAGCCGAGGAGGTGGACGCCGACCGAGGCGACGGCCGCCCCGGCGAGGGCGAACCAGACGTAGCCGAGGGGGGAGGCGACGCCCAGGAAGGCGATGGCCACGACGACGCCGGCGGAGGCGCCCAGGTTCACCCCGAGGAGGCCGGGGTCGGCGAGCGGATTGCGCGTCAGGGCCTGCATGAGGGCGCCCGACAGGCCGAGGGCCGTTCCGACGAGGAGCCCCAGGAGGGTGCGGGGGAGCCGGTAGTCGTGGACGATGACGGAGGCCTCGGACCCGTCGGGGTGCCACAGGAGGTCCCACGTGGAGCCGAAGGGGATTCCCCGGGTGCCGGTCCAGACGCTGACCAGGGAGACGAGGAGCAGCGCCGCGAGCGTCACGAGGAGTCCCGCGCCGCGCAGGGCGTTGACGGCCGGGCGCGCGGGGGGCGCGGCGGTCCCGCCGGCCCCCACTCCGTGCTCCGCCCGGGTTTCGACGGACAACAGCCACTCTCCCTGACGGCGGTTCACGCCCCGTCCGGACACCGGTCCGGGGCGGGTGCGCCGCACGCCGCTCGACGTGCCGGACAAGACAACTTAGGTGAGCCTAACCGGGCGGCCCCGGCTGGTCAACGCGGCCTCCGCGCCCACGGCCCGGCGCGCTCCCCACGCCTGACGGGCCGTCGCGGGACCCCTCGACCCCCAGAGTCGTCGCGGGACCCCCCGTCCCCCAGAGTCGTCGCGGGACCCCCCGTCCCCCAGGGCCGTAACGGGACCCCTCGACCCCCCGAATCATTAAGATAGCCTTACCTAACCATCCTCTCTCTTCGTGGAGGCGCCGCATGCCCGCCGGAGGACCAACGGGAGGCCATGTCCTCCGAAGAGCACTCGGCGACCAGCGTCGCCGGATCGGCGGGGCGTCGGTCCTCGCCGTGGCCCACCAGGGGTGCGAGGCCCTCGTCCCGGTCGTCGTCGGCCTGGCCATCGACGAGGCGATAAAAACCGGTTCCTCCGGGGCGCTGCTGCACCGGCTCCTCCTCCTCGCCGGGCTCTTCCTCGTCCTGTCCACCTGCTACCGGATCTCCGCCCGGTTCGCCGAGGGCGCGGGCGAGAACGCCGCTCACCGCATCCGGCAGGACCTCGCCGCCCGGGTCCTCGACCCGAGGGGCGGCGCCGACGCCGGCCGCCTCCCGGGCGCGCTGACCGCCGTCGCGACCGGTGACGCCCGCCGGGTCGGCTCGGTCGCCTCCGCCCTGCCGTACGCGCTGTCCGCGCTCGCCGGACTCGCCGTCAGCGCGGTGGCCCTGCTCCGCGTCTCCGTCCCCCTCGGCCTGCTCGTCCTCCTCGGCGTGCCGCCCCTGCTGTGGATCGGCCACCTCATCAGCCGCCCGCTGGAGCGGCGCAGCGAGGTCGAACAGGAGCACGCCGCCCACGCGTCGGGCGTCGCCGCCGACCTGGTGGCGGGGCTCCGCGTCCTGAAGGGCATCGGGGCCGAGCGCGCGGCGGTCTCCCGCTACCGGGAGACGAGCCGGAGCTCCCTCGCGTCGGCGCTGCGGGCGGCCCGCAGCCGGGCCTGGCACGACGGGGCCGTCCTCGCCCTGACGGGCGTCTTCATCGCGGTCATCGGCCTGGTCGGCGCCCATCTGGCGATGCGCGGCACGATCAGCGTGGGCGACCTGGTGGCGGCCGTCGGCCTCGCCCAGTACCTCCTGGGGCCCTTCCAGCTCCTCGCCTACGTCAACGGCGAACTCGCCCAGGCCCGCGCGTCGGCCGACCGGATCGCCGAGGTCCTCGCCTCGCCTCCGGCGGTCGCCGCGGGGACGGTCCCCCTCCCCTCCCCCGTCACCGGACGCCTGCGGCTGCGGGGCCTGACCCACGGCGCGCTGCGCGGCGTGGACCTCGACGTCGCGCCCGGCAGCGTCGTCGGCGTGGTCTCCCGGGACCCGGCCGCCGCGAACGACCTGCTGCTCTGCCTGGGCCGCGAACGGGAACCCGACGCGGGGAGCGTGGAGCTCGACGGCGTGCCGCTGGCCGACCTCGACCCCGGCGACGCCCGCCGGGCGGTCCTGGTCGCCCACCACGACGCCGACCTGTTCGAGGACAGCCTCCTCGCCAACGTACGGGCCGGGGCGGGCGACGGCGCGCCGGACGTCGGGCCGGCGCTCGCCGCCGCCGCGGCGGACGACGTCGCCGAGGCCCTGCCCGACGGCGTGCACACCGTCCTCGCCGAGCGGGGCCGTTCCCTCTCCGGCGGTCAGCGCCAGCGGGTCGCGCTCGCCCGCGCGCTCGCCGCCGACCCCCCGGTCCTGGTCGTCCACGACCCGACCACGGCCGTCGACGCGGTCACCGAGGCCCGCATCGCCTCCCGGCTGCGCGAGCTGCGCCGGGGCCGCACCACGATCCTCGTCACCACCAGCCCGGCCCTGCTCGCCGGGACCGACGTCGTGGTGGTGCTCGACGGGGGAAGGGTGACCGCCCGGGGCAGCCATCCGGAACTCGTCGCCTCCCACGAGGCCTACCGCTCGGTGGTGCTGGCGTGACGGCCGCCCCGGACGGAAGGAGCCGGGACACCGGCGCGAAGGACCGCGAAGGACCGGAAGGACCGGACGGCGCCCCGGGGAGCACCGGGGCGAAGGACGAAGGACGGACGATGAACGGACCCGGCACGCCCGAACGCGAGCTCCTGCCCACCGCGACCGGCGCGCGGACCCTCGCCGTCGTCCGCGGGCTGCTGCGCCGGCACCGGCCGCTCGCCGCGGCGGCGCTGGCCGTCCTGGTCGCCGGCACCGGCATCGGCCTGCTGACCGCGCCGCTGCTCGGACGGATCGTGGACCTGGTCGTGGACCGGCGCGGCACGGCCGCGCTGACCGTGCCGACGGCGCTGCTCCTCGCCGTGGCCGTGGCCCGGGGCGTGGCGACCGCCGTCGGCAAGTCGCTGGTCGCCCGGCTCGGCGAGACGATCCTCGCGGACCTGCGGGAACGGTTCATCGACAGGGCGCTGCGGCTGCCGCTCGAACGGGTCGAACGGGCCGGTTCGGGCGACCTGACCGCCCGGGTCACGGGTGACGTCACCCTGATCGCGCGGGTGGTCCGGCAGGCCCTGCCCGAGTTCGCGAGCGCCTTCCTCACCATCGTCCTGACCCTGGTGGGCCTCACCGTCCTCGACTGGCGCTTCCTGCTCGCCGTCCTCGTCGCCGTCCCCGTCCACGTCCTCACCGTCCGCTGGTACATCCCGCGCGCCGCGCGGATCTACGCCGAGCAGCGGGTGGCGACCGGCGCCCTCCAGCACCAGCTGCTCGACAGCGTCGGAGGCGTGCGCACCGTACGGGCGTTCCGGCTGACCGGCCGTCACACGGACCTGCTCGAAGGGCGGTCGCGGACGGCCGTCGACCTGGCGGCGAGCGGCATGCGCCTGGTGTCCGGCTTCTTCTCCCGCCTGAACGCCGCCGAGTTCCTCGGCCTGGCCTCGCTCCTCGTCACCGGTTTCCTCCTGGTCGACGCCGGATCGGTGAGCGTCGGCACGGCCACGGCGGCGGCGCTCTACTTCCTCGGCCTGTTCAACCCGATCAACGCCGCCCTCTTCCTCATCGACGACGCCCAGTCCGCGGGGGCCGGCCTCGCCCGGCTGGTCGGCGTGACGGACCTCCCGGCCGAGCGGGAGCCCGGGGAACGGCCCGCCGTGCCCGTGGACGGCTCGGTGAAGGTGACGGGGCTCGGCCACGCCTACGTGGACGGCCACCCGGTGCTCCACGGGGTCGACCTCGACGTGCGGTGCGGCGAACGCGTCGCCCTGGTCGGCGCCAGCGGCGCGGGGAAGACCACGCTCGCCAAGCTGATCGCGGGCGTCCACGCCCCGGAGACCGGCACGATCTTCCTGGGCGGCGTGGACACCCGGGAGCTGGGCCCGGCGGGCGTCCGGCGGACGGTCGCCCTCATCAGCCAGGAGGTCCACGTCTTCGCCGGGCCCCTGGCGGAGGACCTGCGCCTCGCCCGGCCGGACGCGACGGACGCGGAACTGCGCGCGGCCCTGGAGCACGTCGGCGCCCTGGAGTGGGCCGAGGCGCTCCCCGACGGCCTGGCCACGGTCGTGGGCGAGGGCGGTCACCGGCTCACGGTGACCCAGGCCCAGCACCTGGCCCTGGCCCGGCTCGTCCTCACGGACGCTCCCGTCGCCCTCCTCGACGAGGCGACGGCCGACGCCGGCAGCGCGGGCGCCCGGGTCCTGGAGACGGCCGCCCTGCGCGCCCTGGAGGGCCGTACGGGCCTGATGGTGGCCCACCGGCTGCCGCAGGCCGCCGCCGCGGACCGGATCGTCGTGCTCGACGGGGGCCGTGTCGTCGAGACCGGCACCCACGACGAGCTGGTCGCGGCGGGCGGACGCTACGCCGAGCTGTGGTCGGCCTGGTCCGACAGCCGCCGCGAGCCGGCCGCCGTACGGGACTGACGGGGACGCCGGCCCCCGGTCCGGGACTGCGGGCCGCGCCGCGCCCCGTAAGCCATGAACCGCGGACTGCGGACCGTAAGGCCATGAACCATGAACCACGGCCCGCAGCCCGCAGCCCGCAGCCCGCAGCCCGCAGCCCGCGAACGGCGGAAGCGCCGCCCGGGGCACCCCGGCCGGGAACGACGGAAACGGGGAAGGGCCCCCTCCCGAAGGAGGGGGCCCTTCCCCGTTTCCTGTTCCTCAGCTCCGCCCGGCCGCCAGGCTCGCCGGGCGCAGGTCGGTCCAGTGGGTCTCCACGTACTCCAGGCAGGCCTCCCGCGTCTCCTCGCCGAAGACGGTGCGCCATCCGGCCGGCACCTCCGCGAAGGACGGCCACAGCGAGTGCTGGTTCTCCTCGTTGACCAGGACCAGGAATCGGCCCTGCGGGTCCTCGAACGGGTTGGTGGTCATGCGTCGTCACTCCTCGTGGACATGGTGGTGAACAGTTCCGAGAGCGGCTGCTCCGGGTCGGCGACCGCGGTGCGCAGCAGCCTCTGGAATTCGTCGGCGAGCCGTCGTGCCCCGGCCGGGCCGAGCAGGTCGGTCGCGTGGACGAGGGCGCAGTGGACCGGCCCCTCGTCCCGTGGTTCGTGGAAGCCCAGGGTCAGCCGGGCCCGGGACGAGCCGGTGGGCACGACGTCCAGGGAACCGATGCCGCCCTCCAGGCGGTCGAGGTCGGCCTGCTCGTGGTGGATCACCATGACCTGCGGGCCCTCAGGGGGCAGGCCGGCCGCCCGGGCCACCTCCTCGAAGGGGACGTCCTGGTGGTCGAGGGCGCTCAGGGTGGTCTCCCGGACGCGGGACAGCAGCTCCGTGAAGGCCGGGTCCCCGGCCGTGTCGGTGCGCAGGACGACCGTGTTGAAGAAGCAGCCCACGAGGTCCGCGAGCCGGTCGTCGGAGCGGCCCGCGACCATCGTGCCGAGGGGCAGGTCCGTGCCCGCGCCGCGGGCGGTGAGCAGGGCGGCCAGGGCGGAGTGCAGGACCATGAACATGCTGGTCCCGGTGGTCCGGGCCAGCTCGTCGACGGCCGCGTGCAGCTTCTCGTCCAGGACGAAGGCGACGTGGTCCGCGCCGGGCGCGGACGTGGACGGGCCGTCGGACGGGAGGACCGGTCCGGCCGGCACGCCGTCGAGCGTCCGCCGCCAGTGGGCGAGCTGGCGGGCCGCCCGGCTGTCCGGGTCGTCCGGGTCGCCGAGGACCTCACGGGCCCAGCGGGCGTAGTCCGCGTACGAGACGGGCAGCGGCTCCCAGCCGGGCGCCCGGCCCTCCGTACGGGCCGCGTACGCCGACGTCAGGTCGCGGAAGAGGGGGACGACCGACCATTCGTCGACGGCCAGGTAGTGGAGGCACAGGAGCAGCGACTGCCGCCCGTCGGGACCGGTCAGGAGGTGGGCCCGCAGCGGGGCGCCGTGCTCCGGGTCGGGTGCTCCCCCGGCCAGTTCGCGCGCCCGGGCCTCCGGGTCCGCGCACTCCTCCCGCACCAGGACCGGCGGTCCGGCCGGCACGAGGTGCAGGACGCCGTCGCGTTCGGCGAACGCGGTGCGCAGCGGTTCGTGGCGGTCGGCCACGTCGGCGAGCGCGGCCTCCAGGGCCTCCGCGTCCAGGGCGCCCGGCGCGCGGAGCACCAGGGCGTGGTCGAAGGCGGGGGCCCGGTGGTGCGCGTCCCACTGCCTGCGCTGCACGGGCGCGGCCGGCAGGGGTCCTTCGCGGTCGCCGCCCGGGAGGAGGGCCGGGCGGGCCGCGGCCGCGCCCTTCAGCTTGGCCTCCAGGCCGGCGACCGTGAGGGCGTCGAAGACGTCGCGGATGCTCAGGTCGACCCCGAACTCGGTGCGGACGCGGCTCAGGAGCCGCATCGAGGCCATGGAGTGGCCGCCGAGGGCGAAGAAGTTGTCGTGGACGCCGACCCGGTCGAGGCGGAGGATCTCGCGGAACAGTCCGGCCAGCTTCTCCTGCGTCGCGTTCGCCGGGCGGGCGTCGCCGGTCATGGCGGCCCAGTCCGGCGCGGGCAGCGCCTTGCGGTCGAGCTTGCCGTTGGGCGTGAGGGGCAGCGGGCCGTCCAGCGGGACGACGAGCGCCGGGACCATGTACTCGGGCAGGACGCCGGCCACGTGGGCGCGCAGTTCCTGCGGTTCGGGCGCCTCCTCGCCCGTCTCCGGCACGGCGTAGCCGACCAGGCGCACGATGTCGCCGTCGCGGTCGGGCACCACGGCGGCCTGGGCCACCGACGGGTGGGAGGTGAGCGCCGCCTCGATCTCGCCGAGTTCGATGCGGAAGCCGCGCACCTTCACCTGGGTGTCGACGCGTCCGAGGAAGTCGACGTTGCCGTCGGCGCGCCAGCGGGCGCGGTCGCCGGTGCGGTACATGCGGCTGCCGGGCGGGCCGTACGGGTCGGCCACGAACCGCTCCGAGGTCAGTCCGGGCTTGCCGAGGTAGCCGCGCGCGAGGCCGCGTCCGGAGACGTACAGCTCGCCCGCGACGCCGGGCGGGACCGGCCTGAGGCGCTCGTCGAGGACGTAGCAGCGGGTGTTGGGGTCGGGCCGGCCGATGGGCACCCGGCCGGACGGGCGGCCGGGGTGCTCGCGGGCGGACCACAGGGTGGAGTTGACGGTCGCCTCGGTGAGCCCGTACGCGCAGATCAGGTGGGCCGTGTCGCCGAAGCGCTCGAAGAGGTCCGGCGGCACGGTCTCGGTGCCGACGAGGACGGTGGACCCCTCGGGCAGCGCGCAGCCGGGCGGCAGCGCGGAGACGAGGGACGGCGGCAGGATCATGTGGGTGATCCGCTGGGCGGCGAGGAAGTCGGTGAGGGCGGGGCCCGCGACGCGGGCCTCGTCGGTGATCAGGACGAGCCGGCCGCCGTGACAGAGCGCCATGGCCAGTTCGAAGACGAAGACGTCGAAGCCGACGGAGGCGAACTGCAGGACGCGGCTGTCGCGTTCCAGGCCCATCCGGTCGACGGCGGTGACGACCAGGCTGGCGATGCCCTCGTGGGGGACGACCACGCCCTTGGGGCGGCCGGTGGAGCCGGAGGTGTAGATCACGTACGCGGCCGTGTCCAGGGCGGCGGGGCCGCTCCCCAGGGGGGTCGCCGGGAGGTCGCGCAGTTCGGCGGCGACCGCCGGATCGTCGAGCAGCAGCACCGGTACGCCCGGCACGCCGGGGATCTTGCCCGCGACCTGCTCGGTGCCGACGACGAGGGCCGCGCCCGAGTCCTCGATCATGTACGCGAGGCGGTCGGCCGGGTGGACCAGGTCGAGCGGCAGGAACGCGGCTCCCAGCTTCATGGCGGCGAGCACCGTGGCGACCGTGTCGGCCGAGCGGGGCACGGCCACGCCGACGACGCTCTCGGCTCCCACGCCGCGGGCGGCCAGGAGGCCGGCCACCCGGTCGGCGCGGGCGTCGAGTTCGGCGTAGGTCACGGAGCGGGAGCGGTCGACGACGGCGACCGCGTCGGGGCGTTCGGCGCGCCGGCGCGCGAAGAGGGCGGGGAACGTCTCCTCGTCGACCTCGCGTTCCGTGGCGTTGAACTCGCCGAGCACGAGGCGGCGTTCGTCGTCGCCGAGGACCTCGGCCCGCGAGACGGGCAGGCCGGGGTCGGCGGCCAGGGCCGCGACGAGCGTGCGGAGGCGTTCGCCGAGCCGTTCGGCGGTCTCCCGGTCGAAGAGTTCGGTGGCGAACTCCAGACGGCAGCCCAGGGCGCCGGGGCCCCCGTCGGCCGGGACGCGTTCGGTGAAGCTGAAGACCAGGTCGAACTTGGCCGAGCGGACGTGGAAGGGCAGGTACTCGGCGCGCAGGCCGGGCAGTTCCAGGGCGTCGCCGGTGCGGGCGTGGTAGCCGACCATCACCTGGAAGAGGGGGTTGCGGGAGAGCGACCGGGTCGGGTTGAGCTTCTCCACCACCGCTTCGAAGGGCACGTCGGCGTGCGAGAACGCGGCGAGGTCGGTCTCCCTGATCCGGGCGAGGAGTTCGGTGAAGCTCGGGTCGCCGCTCAGGTCGGCGCGGAGCACGAGGGTGTTGACGAAGAAGCCCACGAGGTCGTCGAGGGCCTCGTCGCCCCGGCCCGCGATGGGCGCGCCGAGGGGGATGTCGGTCCCGGCGCCCAGGCGGTGCAGCAGGGTGGCCACGGCGGCGTGCGCCACCATGAACATGCTGGCGCCGGTCTCCCGGGCGAGGCGCTTCAGGCCCTCGTGGACGTCGGCGTCGAAGACGACGTCGAGTTCGGCGCCGGTGAACGCGGGCCGGGCCGGGCGCGGCCGGTCCGTGGGCAGCTCCAGCTCCTCGGGCGCGCCGTCGAGGGCGGTGCGCCAGTACTCCAGCTGCCGGGCGGCCGTGCTGTCGGGGTCCGCCGGGTCGCCGAGGAGGCGCTGCTGCCAGAGGGCGTAGTCGGCGTACTGGACGGGCAGCGGCTCCCACTCCGGCGCCGTGCCGGCGGTCCGGGCCGCGTAGGCGGTGGCGAGGTCGCGGAGGAAGGGGCGGTCGGACCACTCGTCGGTGGTGATGTGGTGGAGGAGCAGGATCGCGGCGTGGTCCTCGGGGCCGAGTTCCACGACGGCGGCGCGGAGCGGGAGTTCGGCGGCGAGGTCGAAGGGCCGGTTGACGGCCGCGTCGACGAGGCCGGGCAGTTCGTCCTCGGTGGCGGTCAGCCGCTCGACGGCGGGCCGTGCCTCCCCGGCGGGCAGCACGCGCTGGAACACGTGTCCGTCGCGCTCCGTGAACACGGTGCGCAGGGCCTCGTGGCGGGCGGTGACGTCGGCCAGGGCAGCCTCCCACGCGCCGGTGTCGAGGGTGCCGCGCAGTCGCAGGACGAGCGGGAAGTTGTAGGCGGCGGAGGTGCACTCGATCTGCTGGACGACCCAGAGGCGCTGCTGGGCGTGGGAGAGGGGCAGTTCCCCGGGGCGCCCGGCCGCCGTCAGGGCGGGCCGGGCGGGGCCGGTGGCGCGGTCGGCGCGCTCGGTCAGTTCGACGACCGTGGGGGCCTCGAACAGGTCGCGGATCGCGAGTTCGGCGCCGAGCACCGTGCGGGCGCGGCTGACGAGACGGGTGGCGAGGAGCGAGTGGCCGCCGAGGTCGAAGAAGTCGCCGTCGATGCCGACGCTTCCCGCGGGCAGTCCGAGGACCTCGGCGAAGAGCGCGCACAGCGTCTCCTCGCGCGGGGTGCGCGGGGCGCGCCCGGCACCCCCGGTCCGGGCGGGGTCGGGGGCGGGCAGGGCCCTGGTGTCGAGCTTTCCGTTGACGGTCAGCGGCAGGGTGTCCACGGCGACGAGCGCGGACGGGACCATGTAGTCGGGCAGCGCGGCCTTGAGGTGGGCGCGCAGGTCCCGGACCGTCTCCTCGCCGGGCTCCGTGCCGTCCTCCGGCACGAAGTAGCCGACCAGGCGCTTCGTGCCGGTGCCGGTGTGCACGACGACCGCCGCGTGGGCGACCCCGGGGTGCGCGGACAGGGCCGTGGCGATCTCGCCGAGTTCGACGCGGTAGCCGCGGATCTTGACCTGGTCGTCGGTGCGGCCGAGGAAGTCGAGGAGGCCGTCGGGCCGCTGCCGCACGAGGTCGCCGGTGCGGTACATCCGCTCGCCGGGCTCCCCGAAGGGGTCCGCGACGAAGCGTTCGGCGGTGAGGCCGGGGCGGTCGTGGTAGCCGCGGGCCAGGCCGGTGCCGGCGATGTACAGCTCGCCGGGGCAGCCCGGGGGGACCGGGCGCAGCATGGAGTCGAGGACGTGGGCGCGGGTGTTGCGGATGGGCCGGCCGACCGTGGGGGTCGCGCTGTCGTCCGTCGAGCCGCCGAGGGTGTTGATGGTGTACTCGGTCGGTCCGTACAGGTTGTAGCCGTAGCAGCCGTCCGTGTCCCGCAGCCGGTTCCACACCGTGTCGGAGACGGCCTCGCCGCCGAGGAGGACCAGGGCGGGCCGGTGCTTGCCGGCCGCCTCGTCGTGGTCGAGCAGGCCCTCCTCGACGAGGAGCTGGGCGTAGGTGGGGGTCACGTTGACGACGTCGACCCGGTGCCGGTCGCAGTGGGCGACGAGCGCCTCGGCGTCGCGGCGCAGCTCCTCGTCGCAGACGTGGACCTCGTGGCCCTCGACGAGCCAGAGCAGTTCCTCCCAGGACATGTCGAAGGCGAAGGAGACGGTGTGCGCGATGCGCAGGCGCCGTCCGCCGGCCGAGGCGATGGCCGGGGCGAAGATCTCCTCCTGGTGGTTGAGCTGCATGTTCGTCAGGCCCCGGTAGGGGGTGACGACGCCCTTGGGGCGGCCGGTGGAGCCGGAGGTGTAGATGACGTACGCCGGGTGCTCCAGGCGGTCCGGGACGTCGTGCGCGAACGCGGGCCGCTCGGCGTCCGTGACCGCGCCGCCGTCCAGGGCGTCGAGTGCGGCGGCGACGGCCGGGTCGTCGAGGAGGACTTCGGGCGCGGCGGCGGCCAGGGCCGGGGCGACGGCGGTGGTGGACACCAGGCACAGCGGTCCGGTGTCCTCGACCATGAGGCGCAGCCGGTCGGCCGGGTGGTCGAGGTCGAGGGGCAGGTAGGCGGCGCCGGTGCGCAGGACGGCGAAGAGCGCGGCGACCATGTCGAGGGAGCGGGGCAGCGCGAGCGCCACGACCTTCTCGGGGCCCGCTCCCCGGGCGAGGAGCAGCCGGGCGATCCGGTTGACGCGCGCGTCGAGCGCGGCGTACGTGAGGGACCGCTCGCCGAAGACCAGGGCGGTCTCGTCGGGGGTGCGGGCGGCCTGGGCCGCGAGCATGTCGGCGACGGTCTCGTTCGGCACGGGCTCGCGGCCCGCGGCGGACCCGGCGGTCAGGGCGGCGCGTTCGGCCGGGAGCAGCAGGTCGAGGGCCGCGGTGCGGGTGGTGGCGGCGTCCGGTCCGGCGAGGAGATCGGCGAGCCGCTCCAGGACGGCCGTGAACCGGTCGAGGACCGTGGTCGCGGCCTCGGCGCCGAACAGGTCGGGGCGGGCCGCCAGGGTGACCCGGAGGCGGGCCTCGGGGGTGATGATCAGGGTCAGCGGGAAGTGGGTGCCGTCGACGTTCGACACGCCGGTGATGCCGTGCCGCCGCCGGAGCGCCTCGGCCCGGTCCTCGCCGTCGGCGGAGCGGAGCACGAACAGCGTGTCGAAGAGGCGGCGGTGGCCGGTCTCCCGCTGGAGGGCTCCGAGGCCCACGTATTCGTGGGGCATGACGGCGGCGCGTTCGGCCTGGAGGCGGCGCAGGAGGTCGAGCAGCGGCTCGTCGGGGGCGAACGCGGTGCGCGCCGGAACGGTGTTGAGGAACATGCCGATGATGCCGGCGGCGTTCGGCAGGTCCGCGGGGCGTCCGGCGACCGCCGTGCCGAAGGCGACGTCGCGGCGGCCGGTGACGGCGGAGAGGACCAGGCCCCAGGCGGCGTTGAGGACCGTGTTCAGGGTGAGTCCGTGCCGGCGGACGGCGGCGCGCAGCCGGTCGCTCGTGTCCCGCGTCAGGACCGCGTCGAAGTCGGCCGGGATGACCGGGCCCGCGTCGCGGCCGCTCGGGGCGACCAGGGTCGGCTCGTCGAAGCCGGCCAGGGCGTCGCGCCAGGCGGCGAGGGCCTCGGCGGTGTCCTGTCCGTCCAGCCAGGCGAGGTAGTCGCGGTACGAGCCGGGGGCGGGCAGGCCGGTGGTGTCGCCGCCGTTCTCGTACAGCGTGAACAGTTCCTCCAGGAACAGCCAGGCGGACCAGCCGTCCCACAGGATGAGGTGGTGGGTGACGACGAGCCGGTCGCGGCCGTCGGCGAGGCGGATCAGGCGGAGGCGGCACAGGGGCGGGGCCGACAGGTCGAAGCGCTGCCGGCGGTCGGCCGCGAGGAGTTCCTCCACGCGCGCGTCCCGCTCGTCGGCGGGCAGTCCGGACAGGTCGGTCTCCGTCAGGGGGATCTCGGCGCCGTCCACGACGAACTGGACGGGCCGGGGCAGGCCGTCGCTGGTGAATCCGGCGCGCAGGCCCTCGTTGCGGTCGAGGAGGGCCCGGCAGGCGGCGCGCAGCCGGCCGGCGTCGAGGCGGTGGTCGAGGTCCAGGGTCTCCTGGGACAGGTAGACGTCGAGGGCGTCCCCGGTGTCGTAGGTGGCGTGGAAGTACATGCCCTCCTGGAGCGGGGAGAGCGGCCAGACGTCGGTGACGGGCAGTCCCGCGGTCTCCGCGACGCGGGTGGTCTCCTCCTCGGTCAGTTCCAGGCCGCCGAGCGGGGCGGCCGGGGCCGGGGGCTCCTGGGGGGCGCCCGCGGCGGTGAGCCGGTCGAGGAGGGCCCGGAGCGCGGGATCGACCCGGTCCTGCTGCGCGAGCACGGCCCGGAGCGCGGCGGCGGCCTGCCCGGCGTCGGTCGCGGAGACGGTCACGTCGGGGGTCGCCCCGGGGGCGCCGTCCTCCCGGGAGGCCTCGGGTGCGGCGCTCGCCGCGGCGGCGAGCGCCGCGGGCGTACGGTGCTGGAACACGTCGCGCGGGCTGATGGCCAGTCCCTTCTCACGGGCCCCGGTCGCGACGGCGATCGAGGTGAGGCTGTCGCCGCCGAGGACGAAGAAGTCGTCGTCGGCGCCGATTCCGGGGATGCCGAGGACGGCGGTGAAGACCTCGCACAGGGCGCGCTCGCGTGCGTCGCGGGGCGCGCGTCCGCCCGCCCCGGGGGCGGCGGACGGCGAGGGCAGGGCGTTCTGGTCGAGCTTGCCGCTGGGCGTCAGGGGCAGCGCGTCGAGGACGACGACGGCGCTCGGCACCATGGGGGCGGGCAGGACGCCGGCGAGGCCGTCGCGCAGGGCGGCGGCGTCCGGGGCGGGGGCGCCGGGGGCCGGCACCGCGTAGCCGACGAGGGCGCCGTCGCGGACGGTCACGGCCGCGCGGGCCACGCCGGGGAGGGCGGCGAGGGCGGCCTCGATCTCGCCCGGCTCGACGCGGTTGCCGCGGATCTTGACCTGCCGGTCGGTGCGGCCGAGGTACTCGACGGTGTCGTCGGGCCGGCGCCGTACGAGGTCCCCGGTGCGGTACATGCGGGTGCCGGGCGCCCCGAAGGGGTCGGCGACGAACCGTTCGGCGGTCAGGCCGTGCCGGCCGTGGTAGCCCCGCGCCAGCTGGATACCGGCGAGGTACAGCTCGCCGGGGACGCCGTCCGGGACGGGCCGCAGGAAGGGGTCGAGGACGTACAGGCGGGTGTTCCAGACGGGCCGGCCGATGGGGACGGCGGGGTCGGTGCCGCCCTCGTACGGGAAGTGCGTGACGTCGACGGCGGCCTCGGTGGGGCCGTACAGGTTGTGCAGCGGTACGGGTTCCCGGCCGGTCCGGGACGTCAGCTCCGACCAGCGCCGGGCGTCGGGGCCGGTGAGCGCCTCGCCGCTGCAGAACACCCGGCGCAGGGACGCCGCCCAGTCGGGGCCGCCGGGCGCGGCCTCCAGGGCCTGGACGAAGGCGGCCAGCATCGACGGGACGAAGTGCAGGGTGGTGATCCGCTCGGCGTGGATCAGTCCGGCCAGGTACTCGGGGTCGCGGTGGCCGTCGGGGCGGGCGAGGACGACGGTGGCGCCCTCGGTCAGGGCCCAGAAGAACTCCCACACGGACACGTCGAAGCTCGCCGGGGTCTTCTGCAGGACCCGGTCGCCGGCGGTCAGCCCGTACTCCCCCTGCATCCAGGCGAGGCGGTTGACGATCGCCCGGTGGGTGACGGCGACGCCCTTGGGGCGGCCGGTGGAGCCGGAGGTGTAGATGAGGTAGGCGGGGTGGTCGGGGCCCGCCGGGACGCGGGGCGCGTCCGGTGCCTCCTCCTCGCGGTCCGCGAGGAGGACGTCGAGACCGGGCGCGCCGGGCAGCCGGCCGGCGGCCCCGGTGGTGGTGACGACCGTGCGCGCGCCGGAGTCGGCCAGCATGAACGCGACCCGGTCGGCGGGATAGTCGAGGTCGACGGGCAGGTAGGCGGCGCCGGCCTTGTGGACGGCGAGCAGGGCGACCATCAGCTCCGCCGAGCGGGGCACGGCGACGGCGACGAACTCCTCGGGTCCCGCGCCCCGGGCCCGCAGCCGCCGGGCGAGGGCCTCGGCGCGCCGGTCGAGTTCCGCGTACGTGAGGGTGGTGCCCTCGTACACGACGGCGGGCGCGTCGGGGGTGCGGGCCGCGCGGGCGGCGAAGAGCGTCGCGAGGGTGGCGTCCGGGTCGGGGAGCGCGTGGTCGGTGGCGTTCAGCCGGGCGAGGCGTTCCGTCTCCCGCTCGGAGAGGAGCCCGATCCGGGCCGTCCGGCGGCCGGGGTCGGTGGCGAAGGTGCGCAGCAGCGCCTCGTAGCGGTGCGCGACGACGGCCACGGCCGTCCGGTCGAGGCGGGCCGGGTCGTAGGTGAAGCGCAGCGACAGGTGTCCGTCGCGGGGCTCGGCGACGAGCGCGAGCGGGTAGTGGACGGCGTCGAGCACCTCGCCGCCGGTGACCAGGGGGGTTTCGGCGGGGGCGGCGGCCGGGTGGTTCTCGAACACCACGAGGGTGTCGAAGAGTTCGCCGCCGCCCGCGAGCCGCTGGATGTCGGCGAGGCCGAGGTGCTGGTGGTCGAGGAGCGCCGCGTGTTCGTCCTGGACGCGCCGCAGCAGGGCGACGAGGGGTTCGCCGGCGCGGGGGCGGACGCGTACGGGCACGGTGTTGACGAAGAGGCCCACGGCCGCGTCCAGGCCCTCGACCTCGGTGGTGCGGCCGGAGACGGTGGTGCCGAAGACGACGTCCCCGCTGCCGGTCAGGCCGCCGAGGAGCAGGGCCCAGGTGCCGTTGAGGACGGTGCCGAGGGTGAGGCCGCCGCTCCGGGCGCGGGCCGTCAGCTCGGCGGTGAGGTCCTCGGACAGGCGCACGTCGACGCGTTCGGTGCGGGTGCGCGGCGTCCGTGCCGCGTCCCCGGCGGGGGTGCCGGCCGGGTCGGGCAGCCGGGTCGGGCCCTCCAGGCCGGCCAGCGCCCCGCGCCAGGCCTCCCGGGCGGCGTCGCGGTCGCGGGTGGCCAGCCAGGCCAGGTAGGGGCGCGGGTCGGCGGGCTCGGGCAGGGTCTCGCCCGCGTAGGCGGCGTTCAGTTCGCGCAGCAGGACGGTGACGGACCAGCCGTCGGCGACGATGTGGTGCAGGGTGAGCAGGAGGCGGTGGCGCCGGCCGTCCCGGATCAGGGTGGCGCGCAGCAGCGGCGGCTCGGCCAGGTCGAAGCCCCGGGCGCGGTCCCGGCGCAGGATCTCGTCCGGGCCGGCGCCGTCCGTGTCCGCCTCGGACCACGGGAGGGTCACGCGGTCCGCGATCCGCTGGACGACCCCGCCGCCGGGAAGCTGGCGGAAGGAGGCGCGCAGCAGCGGGTGCCGGTCGAGGAGGAGCTGGAGCGCGCGCCGCAGCCGGCCGGGGTCGACGGGCCCGGCGAGGTCGAGGAGTTCCTGGACGACGTAGAGGTCGTCGGCCCCGTCGTCGTACGCCGCGTGGAAGAAGAAGCCCTCCTGGAGCGGTGAGACGGGCAGGGCGTCCTCGTCGAGGACGGCCGCCGGGGACGCCGCCGGTGCGGTGCCGGGGCCGACGGGGGCGGCGGCCCCGGCGAGGGCCGCGACCGTGCGGAGCCGGAAGACGTCGCGCGGGGTGAGGCCGAGGCCGGCGGCACGGGCGCGGTTGACGAGCTGGATCGCGACGATGCTGTCGCCGCCCAGTTCGAAGAAGCTGTCGTGGACGCCGACCGACGGCAGGCCGAGGACTTCGGCGAAGAGCGCGGCGAGCGCGGTCTCGGCGGGGGTGGTGGGCGCGTCGTCGCCGGCCATCGCGGTCCACCGGGGCTCGGGGAGGGCGCGGCGGTCGAGCTTGCCGTTCGGGGTGAGCGGCAGGGGTCCTTCGAGGCGGACGAGGGCGGAGGGGACCATGGGGGCCGGGAGGGTCGCGGCGATCCGGGCGCGTGCCCGGGCGACGGCGTCGTCGGCGGCCCCGGCGTCCGTGCCGGCCTCGGCCACGAGGTAGCCGACGAGGCGCTTGACGCCCCGGTGGTCGTCGCGGGCGAGGACGGCGGCCTGGGCGATGCCGGGGCAGGCCATGAAGGCGCTCTCGACCTCGCCGGGTTCGACGCGGTGGCCGCGGATCTTGATCTGGCCGTCGGCGCGGCCGAGGAACTCGAGGTTGCCGTCGGCGCTCCAGCGGACCCGGTCGCCGGTGCGGTACATGCGGGCGCCGGGCTCGTCCGCGTACGGGTCGGCGACGAAGCGTTC
Organism: Streptomyces sp. NPDC014907; assembly: GCF_055562975.1. Taxonomy (NCBI): domain Bacteria; kingdom Bacillati; phylum Actinomycetota; class Actinomycetes; order Kitasatosporales; family Streptomycetaceae; genus Streptomyces; species Streptomyces sp. NPDC014907. The sequence goes on from NZ_JBVHEG010000012.1 coordinate 108,495, forward strand.
GGAGGTGAGTCCCGGCCGGCCCAGGTAGCCGCGGGCGAGGCCGCGTCCGCCGACGTACAGCTCGCCCTCGGCGCCGACGGGGGCGGGGCGCAGGGCGGAGTCGAGGACGTAGGCGCGGGTGTTGGGGTCGGGGCGGCCGATGGGGGCGGGGCCCGGCCGGGCGGCGTCGGCGGTCCAGAGGGTGGAGTTGACGGTGGCCTCGGTGAGGCCGTAGGCGACGACGACCCGGACGCGGCCGGCCCAGCGGGCGACGAGTTCGGCGGGCACGGCCTCCGTGCCGACGACGAGGACGGAGCCGTCGGGCAGGTCGCACTCCGGAGGCAGCGCGGAGACCAGGGACGGCGGCAGGATCATGTGGGTGGCGCGGTGGCGGGCGATGTAGTCCGTGAGGGCCGGTCCGGCGACGCGGCGCTCGGTGGGGACGACGATGACGCGGCCGCCGACGCACAGCGACATGACGAGGTCCCAGACGGTCACGTCGAAGCCGGCGGAGGCGAACTGCACGACCCGGCTCTCGGCGGTGATCCCGATGCGGTCGGTGGCGGTGGCGACGAGGCTGCCGATGCCGTCGTGGGAGACCACGACGCCCTTGGGGCGGCCGGTGGAGCCCGAGGTGTAGATGACGTACGCGGCCTGGTCGAGCGCGACGGGGACGGCGGGGTCCGAGGGGTCGAGGGCCGCGCACCGGGCGGCCACGTCCGGGTCGTCGAGCAGGACGCGGGCGGTGCCGGGCGCGTCGGGCAGGGCGGCGGACAGCTCGCGGGTGGTCAGGACCGTGCGCGCGCCGGCGTCGTCCAGCATGTAGGCGATGCGGTCCGCGGGGTGGTCGGCGTCCAGCGGCAGGTACGCGGCGCCGGCCTTCATGACGGCGAGGAGGGCGGTCACCAGCTCCGGGGAGCGCGGCAGGGCGACGGCGACGACGTCCTCGGCGCCCACGCCCCGGGCGATGAGGAGCCGGGCGAGGCGGTTGGCGGCGGCGTCGAGTTCGGCGTACGTCAGTTCGCGGTCCTCGCAGACGAGCGCGACGGCTCCGGGGGCGAGGCGGACGCGTTCGGCGAAGGCGGCGGGCCAGGTCAGCTCGGGCGCGGGCCGGGGCGAGACGCCGAACTCCCCGAGGAGGAGGGCGCGTTCCTCCTCGGAGGTCTGCTCGATGTGTCCCACGGGGCGGGCGGGGTCCCCGGTGAAGGCCCGCAGGACGGCGAGGAGGCGCCGCCGGTGCCCGGCCAGGGTCCGTTCGTCGCAGACGTCGGCGTCCGCGTCGAGGTGGACCTGGAGGGCGTGGTCCTCCCCGAAGTCCCCGAAGGTGAGGGCGAGGTCGCCGACCGGGCCGAGCCAGTGGGGGACGAACTCGGCCTCGGCGCCGCCGAAGCGGACCCCTTCGGGCTGGGGCAGGACGTTGACCGTGGGGCCGACGAGTTCCCGCACGCCGTCGGTGAGGCCGAGGTCCCTGGCGAGGTCCTCGGCGCGGTAGCGGCTGTGGGCGAGCGCCTCGGAGACGGCGGTGGCGACGTCGTCCAGGAGCCGGGCGACGGTCGTGTCGGGGCGGACGGAGAGGCGCAGCGGCAGGATGTTGGACACCATGCCGGGGACGCCCCGGGTCGCGGGGTCCCGGCGGGCGGTGACGGGGAGGCCGAGGACGAGGTCCTGTTCGCCGGTGGCGCGGTGCAGGTGGGCGGCGACGGCGGCGATCAGGAGGCGGGACGTGGGCACGCCGGACTCGGCCGCGCGGGCGCGCAGCCGGGCGGTGGTGGCGGGGTCGAGTGCGACGGTGTCGCGGACGCGGCGGCGCATGGGAGCGGTGGAGCGCGGGACGAGGCGGACCGGTTCGGGCCGGCCGGCCATCCGCTCCCGCCAGTAGGCCCGGTCCGTCTCGTACCGCCCGGAGCCGGTGTACGCGGTGTCCGACCCGACGAGCCGGGCGAGGGACCAGTCGGGGGCGGGGGCCGCGTCGCCGAGCGTGTAGCGGTCGCCGGCGCGGCGGGCGATCAGGGCGACGCCCGCGCCGTCGACGAGGAGGTGGTGGTAGCGCTGGTACCACCAGATCCGGTCGTCGGCGACCCTGAGGAGCGCCTGGGCGAACAGCGGGCCCCCGGCCGGGTCGGCGGGGCGGTCGCGGTCGGCCTCCATCCAGCGGTGGGCCGCCTCCCGGGCGTCGGGCTCGCCGCGCAGGTCGACGCGGAGCACGTCGACGGGGAAGCGGGTGGGCGTCTGCCGGGGGCCGTCGCCGGCGTCGCCGATCCGGACGTGCAGGTTCTCCGCCTCCTCCACGGTCCGCCGGACGGCGGCCTCGAGGCGGTCGGGGTCGATGTCTCCGTGGAGCCGGAGGACGAACGCGATGTTGTAGGCCGAGCCGTCCGGCTCGATCTGCTGGGCCAGCCAGATTCCGGACTGTCCGCCCGTGAGGGGGAGTCCGGCGGTGGTCGTCCGGTCCGACTCGACGTCAAACATCGTTCGAAAGGGCCTTTCCCTGGTGGTGCGTCGGTGAGGTGCGGCGGGGCACGGCGGTCCGGGGCGGCGGCCGCCGCCCGCCCGCCGGGTCGGCGGGCGGGCGGGCCGCGGGAGGGGGGTGCGCCGGCGGTTTCCCTTCGGCGGTTACTTGACGGCCGTCAGGAGCGGCTCGATCCGGTCGATCGCGTAGGGGATCGAGAGGACCGTGTTGAAGGAGAAGGCGGCGCCGATGTCCGGGTTCTGGTAGGGCACGAACAGGTCGCGCTTCTCCTGGCTGACCTTGAGCTTCTTGTAGAGCGGCTCGGCCTTGACGCGGTCGTTGGCCTCGGTGCTGGAGGTGACCCAGACGAGGCGGTCGACGTCGAGCACGTTCAGCTTCTCGGCGCTGAGTTCGGCGACGTTCCAGCCCGGCTTGGCGAGGGTGTCGATCTCGGGCTTCAGCTTGAAGCCGAGTTCGGCGAAGAAGATCGACTTGGGGTCGGTCTTCGTGAACGCCGAGTACTTGCCGGCCTCGAAGCTGTCGGCCACGGTCAGGGTCCTGGTCGCCCACTCGGGGTGCTTGGCCCGGACGGACTTGAAGCGGGCGTCCACGTCGGTGATGAGCTTCTCGGTCTCGGTGCCCCTGCCGAGCGCCTTGCCGATCTGCCGGGTCATGACCTGCCAGGGGGCCCCGTAGTCCGGGTGGTCCTTGGGCTGGGCGACGACCTTGGCGATCTTGGAGAGGGTGTCGTACTGCTCCTTCTTCATGCCCGAGTACTGGGCGACGATCAGGTCCGGCTTGAGCGCCGCGATCTTCTCGATGTTGTACTCGTCGCGCTCGCCGACGATCTGCGGCGGGGTGGAGCCCCACTTGTCCTTGGCCCACGGCCACTTGCCGTACGGCTTCTCCTTGAACCAGTCCACCGAGCCCACCGGCTTGACGCCCAGGGCGAGCACCGCGTCCTGGTCGGAGAGGCCGAGCGTGACGACCTTCTTCGGCTCGGCGTCGATCGTCGTGGTGCCGTACTTGTGCGCGACGGTCACCGGGAAGGCCCCGGCCGACGGCGCGGTCGCGTCCGGCCCACCCGGGGGCTCGGCCCCCCCGGTCTTCTCCGTGCCGCCCCCACAGGCGGACAGGGCGAGCGCGGCGACGGCGGCGACGGCCACGCGGGGGGCGTTCCTGACGAACCGCTTCGGCGCGGGGCGTGAACCAGTGGACACGAATGTTCCTTTCGGGGGGACTTTCACCGTGCGGTCAGGCCCGTCCGGCACGGAGTGCCGCCGGGGCGTGACGATGTGGGGAGGAGCGGAAACGGGTCGGCGGGCGCCTCCCGCCGGGGGTGGGTCCCGGGCCGGGCGGCGGCCCGGGGGGGCTGCCGGGCGGGCCGGGCCCGGTCGGGCGTGTCGCGGAAGCGGTGCCGTCCGCCCCGGAGAGGCGGGCAGGGGTTCCGGAGCGGGACCCGGGGCGCGAGCCGGACCCGGACGTGAGCGGGACCCGGACGTGTGCCGAAAGTCCGCCTGCCAGGCGGCGTCCGGCACCCGCCCTAGCGGGCCGTGCCGATCCCGTCGGCGACCGGGCGGACCGGGCCGGAGAGGTGCCGGGGTCCTCGCTCGACGATGGACTCCAGGATCTCGCCGACCCTGATCGCGGTGTTGGAGAGCAGCGACGACGTGATGCCGTGGGTGTGCTCGGTGCCGCCCTGGAGGTAGATGCCGCAGCGCAGTTCGGGGTCGGTCGTGACGCGGTAGTCCCGCTCGACGCGGACGCGGCCCCGCTCGTCGCGGTGGCAGCGGTCGGCCACGTCGCCGAGGAGGCCGAGGCCGTCGGCCTGCCGGTAACCGGTGGCGAAGACCACGACGTCGGCGTCGAGGACGCTCTCCTCGCCGGTGACGAGGTGGGTGACGGTGGCGCGGACGCCGTCCGGGCCCTCCTCGACCCCCGTGAGGCGGGAGACGTTGAGGAAGCGCAGCCGCTCGGCGCCGAGGACCTTCTCCCGGTACGCCTGCCGGTAGAGGTCGTCGATGAGGTCGATGTCGACCACGGAGTAGTTGGTGTTGCCGTGGTACTCCATCAGCTTGCGCTTGATGTCGTCGGGCGCCGTGTAGTACTCGTCGACCGCGGCGGGGTCGAAGATGCGGTTGGCGAAGCCGCTGTCGTCGGCGGGGCTGTAGCCGTAGCGCGAGAAGACGGCGCAGATCTCCGCGTCGGGGAAGCGGCGGTGCAGGTAGGCGACGTTCTCCGCGGCGCTCTGGCCGGCGCCGACGACGACGAGGCGGGCGGGGCCGGTGCCCTCCAGGCCGTCGACCTTGGCGAGCAGTTCGGAAGTGTGCCAGACGCGGTCGCTCCGCTCGACGCCCTCGGGCATGAGGGGCCGCAGGCCGGTGCCGACGACGAGGTTGCGGGCCCGGTGGACCACCGTCTCGGTGCCGGAGCGGGCCGTCACGTCCAGGTACTCGATCACGCCGTCGCGCACGACGGGTTCCACGGAGACGACCTCGTGGCCGTAGGAGACCATGTCGTCGACCTTGGCCGCCGCCCACTCGAAGTAGTCGTGGAACTCGACGCGCAGCGGGAAGAGGTTCTTGTGGTTGACGAAGTCGACCAGCCGTCCCTTGCTCTGGAGGTACCGGAGGAAGGTGTACTCGCTGCTCGGGTTCCGCAGGGTGACCAGGTCCTTGAGGAAGGAGACCTGCATCGTCGCGTCGTCGATGAGCATGCCCCGGTGCCAGCCGAAGCGGGGCTGGCGCTCGAAGAAGTGGGCGGTGACCGCCTCCTGCCTCCCGACGCCCGCGTTGTGCTCGCTGAGCGCGATCGCCATGGCCACGTTGGACGGCCCGAAGCCGATTCCTATGAGGTCGTGGACCAGTGGTGCGTCATCGGGTGGAGCCTGCGACATGTCACTCCCATCGTGCGGGGACAGCCGCCTGCCAGGCGTGCTGTCAGGCGCGGGGTACGGCGTGGGGTACGGGGATGCCGGGCGTGCCGGCGTCGCGGCACCACCCGAATCGAACTTAGGTAAAGCTAACCTGATCTGGAAGGACTGTCGACGGGACGAAACGGACAAGGGCCCGCCGATCGGATCAACTCGGAGACAGAAAAGCTTCGTTGATTTCTTAGGTTAGGCTTGCTTTACTCTAGCGGTCCATCGCTCTCTCGAGGAGGAACTGCCCATGCGGGTCGTCATGTTCGGTTATCAGACCTGGGGCCATCGCACCCTGAAGGCGCTCCTGGAATCCGAGCACGACGTCGTGACGGTAGTGACGCATCCGAAGAGCGAGCACGCCTACGAGAAGATCTGGAGCGACTCCGTCGCCGATCTGGCCGAGGAGCACGGCGTTCCCGTGGTCATCCGCAACAGGCCCGACGACGAGGAGCTGTTCCGGCTGCTCAAGGAGGCGGACCCGGACATCATCGTCGCCAACAACTGGCGCACGTGGATACCGCCGCGGGTCTACACCCTCCCCCGGCACGGCACGCTGAACGTCCACGACTCGCTGCTGCCCAAGTACGCCGGCTTCTCCCCGCTGATCTGGGCGCTCATCAACGGCGAGCCCGAAGTCGGCGTCACGGCCCACCTGATGGACGAGGTGCTCGACGCCGGCGACATCGTGATGCAGCGGGCCGTCGAGGTCGGCCCCGCGGACACGGCCACCGACCTCTTCCACAAGACCGTCGACCTCATCGCCCCGGTCACCATCGGCGCGCTCGACCTGATCGCCTCCGGCCGAACGGAGTTCACCCCCCAGGACCGGTCCCGGGCCACCTTCTTCCACAAGCGGTCCGAGGAGGACATCCGGATCGACTGGACCTGGCCCGCCGAGGTCCTGGAGCGCCTGGTCCGCGCCCAGTCCGCGCCGTACCCGAGCGCCTTCACCTTCCACCGGGGCAAGCGCCTCGAAGTGGTCTCCGCCGTCGTGTCCGAGGGGCGCTACGGCGGCACCCCCGGCCGGATCTTCTACCGGGAGGGCGAGGGCGTGGTGATCGTCGCCGGTGCCGACGCCCGCACCGGGCTCAACCACGGTCTCGCGATCACCCGCGTCCGCACCGAGGACGGCCGGGAACTGCCCGCGTCGGAGTACTTCACCTCCATGGGGGGCTATCTGACCGCCCGTCCCTGACGGACGGACGGCGACGCCGGCCCGCCCCGGACGGTCCCGGGGCGGGCCGGCGACGCCGTTCCGGGGCCGGTCCCCGGGACGGACGGAGACGGCCGCGGACCCCCGACAGGGGTCCGCGGCCGTCTCCGTCCGTCCGGCGGCTCCTCAGCGGCGGCTGCGGACCAGCAGGTGGAGGAAGTAGGGCGTGCCGATGACCGCCGTCATCAGGCCGGCGCCGAGCTGGGCGGGGGCGATCACCGTCCGGCCCACCAGGTCCGCGGCGCAGACGAGCGCCGCGCCGAGGAGCACCGCGACCGGTACCACCCGGACGTGGCGGCGGCCCACCAGGGCGCGGGCGGCGTGCGGGGCGACGAGCCCGACGAAGCCGATCGTGCCGGCGGCGGCCACGGCGGTGGCGCTGAGCAGGACGCCCAGCACCAGGAACCCCAGGCGCCCGCGCCCGAGGTCGAGCCCGAGGAGACGGGGGGTGTCCTCGTCGAGCGAGACCAGGTCGAGTTCGGTGCGCCGCAGGACGGCGACGGCCAGACCCGCCGTCAGGACCACCGCGAGGGGCACCACGTCGGGCAGGGTCCGCCCGTAGGTGGAGCCCGACAGCCAGGTGAGCGCCTTCGTCGCGTTGAACGGGTCGGTGAGCACGATGAGCAGGCTGATCAGCGCGGCGGTCGCGGTGGCGACGCCGAACCCGACGAGGACGAGCCGGTTCTGCTGGAACCCGTCGCGCGCGGCCAGGCCGAAGACGAGGGCGGAGCTGAGGGCGGCGCCCGCGAACGCGGCACCCGCCACGCCCCAGGTGCCCGCCAGGGGCACGGTGGTGACGAGGAGGACGGCGCCGAGCGCGGCGCCGCCGGAGACGCCGAGGATGCCGGGTTCCGCGAGCGGGTTGCGGGTCACGGCCTGGACGAGCGTGCCGGCCAGGGCGAGCGCCGCGCCCGCGAGGAGCGCCGCGAGGACCCGGGGCACCCGCGTGTCGAGCACGAAGGAGACGGTCCGGCCCGCCCGGCCCCGGGCCCAGTTCACGACGTCGCCCAGGAGCAGTCCGGAGTCGCCGAGCAGGACGGCGGCGACGACGACGCCGGCCACCACGGCGACGAGGACGCCCGTGGTGACGAGGAAGACGGTGCGGCTCCTGACGCGCAGCCGGTCGGGCGCCGCGGCTCCGGCGGTGTCGCGGACCCTGGCGGCCATCACGACGAGGAAGACGGCGCCGACGAGGCTGGTGACGACGCCGGTCGGCACGGCGACGGCGACGTCCGCGGGGACGGCGGCGCGCAGCAGCACGTCCGAGCCGAGGACGAGGGCGGCGCCGGTGAGGCCCGTGACCGGCAGGCTCGCGCGGGTCCGGTGGAGTCCTCGTGTCCGGCGCGCGAGGCCGCGGACGAGTGCGGGGGCGCACAGGCCGACGAAGCCGATCGGTCCGGCGAGCGTGACCGCCGCCGCCGAGAGGAGCGCGGCGAGGACGACGGTGGTGATCCGGGTGGCGCGGACCGGGACGCCGAGGCCGCGGGCCGCGTCGTCGCCGAGGGCGAGGGCGTCGACCCGGCGGGCGACGAGGAGCAGTCCGGCGAGGCCGGCGAGGACGACGGGCGCCATCCGCAGGACGGCGTCGAAGCCGTTCTGCGAGACGCTGCCCTGGTTCCACTGGTAGAGGCCCTCCGTCTCCTTCGGGAACAGCAGGAGCAGTCCCTCGGTGACGGCGGTGAGGCCGAGGGTGAGGGCGCTGCCGGCGAGGACGAGCCGGACGGTGCCCGCGCCGAGCCCGGAGAGGCCGAGGACGACGGCCGCCGCGAGCAGGCCGCCGGCGAGGGCGACTCCGGAGGTGGCGAAGAGCGGGAGCGAGACGCCGGTGACGGCGGCCAGGCCGAGGGCCAGGTAGGAGCCGGCGTTCACCGCGAGGGTGTCCGGCGAGGCGATGACGTTGCGGCTGACGGCCTGCAGGGCGGAGCCCGCCGTGCCGAGGGCGGCTCCGACGAGCAGTCCGGCGACCGCCCTCGGCAGCCGCGAGGCGACGACGACGGACGCGTCGGCCCGGTCGGCCCGGCCGGTGAGCGCCTTCCCGATCTCGGCGGCGCCGACGGCGGCCGTGCCCTGGGTGATGTCGACGAGGGCGAGGCCCGCGACGAGGAGGACCAGCACGGCCGTCACCGCGGCCGCGCCCGCCCGGGACGCGGCCGCCGTCGGACGGGGGGAGGGGGTGGTTGCGGTGACGGCCATGGTGTTACTTCGTCAGCTCCCCGACCACGGCGTCGACGTACTTGCCCATCGACGCGGGGCCGCCGAACATCCAGATGCCGTCGGGCAGGCGGTGGACGTCGCCCTTCTTGACGAACGGCAGCGAGGTCCACACCTTGTCCTTGGCGAGGACGCCGGTGAAGGGGGTGCTGTTCGGGTCCTGCTCGTTGCCGACGTAGGCGAAGTGCACGTCGCCGAGCCGGGTGAGGCCCTCGACGTCGGTCTTGCCGAGGCCGTAGGCCGGGTCGCCCTTGACGGTCCAGGCGTTCTTCAGGCCGAGCCGCTCGTTGACGGCGCCGATGAGCGAGCCGCCGGTGAAGGGCCGGATGGAGACCTGGTGGGAGACGAGGTAGCCGTCGGCGAAGGCGTACTTCGCGCCGGCGAGACCGGCGGCGGCGAGCTTCTTCCTGCCGTCCTCGATCTTGGCGTCGAGGTCCTTCGTGAGCGTGCCGGCCCGCTCGGTGGTGCCGGTGGCCCGGGCGATGAGGTTCAGGTTCTCCGTCATCCGGCCGATCGGGTCGGAGGCGTCGGCGGCCTTCAGCTCCAGGACGGGCGCGATCTTGCGGAGCTGCTGCACGGCGGCCGGCGGCAGGTCGCTGGTGGCGACGACGAGGTCCGGCGCGAGGCCGGCGACGGTCTCCACGCTCGGCTCGCCGCGGGTGCCGATGTCCTTGGGGTCGTTCTTCAGCGGGACGGCGGTGTTCCAGGTCTTGTAGCCCTTGACGTCCGCGACGCCGACGGGGTCGACGCCGAGGGAGATCAGGCTCTCCACGACGTTCCACTCGGTGCCCACGACCTTCTTGGCGGGGCCGTCGAGGACGACTTCGGCGCCCTTGGAGTCGGTGAGGGTGATGCGCTCGGCGGCCTTGTCCGTCTTCTTGCCGGCGGCGGGCTCGGTGGTGCCGCAGGCGCTCAGGGCGAGGGCCGCGGCGGTGGCGGTGGCCGCGGTGAGGAGGAGGCGCTTCATGAGGGGCTGGGGAGCCTTTCGCTTCGCGTGTGGTGCCGGCCGAGGGCGCGGGTGCGCAGCCGGCCGGTCAGGGGGTCGGTGTCGACTTCGATGCGGATGCCGTACGTCTCGGTCAGGCGCGGGCCCGTCAGGACGTCCTGCGGGGGGCCGTCGGCGACGACCCGCCCCGCGTGGAGCAGGACGATCCGGTCGGCGACGGCCGCAGCCTGGTCGAGGTCGTGCAGGACGGCGCCGACGGCGATGCCGTGGTCGTCCGCCAGGTCGCGGATCAGGTCCAGGAGTTCGACCTGGTAGCGCAGGTCGAGGTAGGTGGTGGGCTCGTCCAGGAGGAGCACGCCGGTCTCCTGGGCGAGGCAGCCGGCGAGCCAGACCCGCTGGAGCTGTCCGCCGGACAGGTGCTCGGCGCCCCGGTCGGCGAACTCGGCGACTCCGGTGAGGGCGAGCGCGCGGTCCACGGCGGCCGTCCCTCCCGGGTCCGTCCTCCCCCAGCGGCCCCGGTGCGGGTAGCGGCCGAACTCCACGACGTCCCGTACGGTCAGCCCGCCGGGGGTGGGGCGTCCCTGGGTGAGCAGGGCGACGCGGCGGGAGAACTCGCGGGGGGACAGCGCGAGGCCGTCCGTGTCGCCGTCGATGACGAGCGTGGCGGTCCGGGGCCGCTGGAGGCGCGAGACCGTCCGCAGGAGCGTCGACTTCCCGCTGCCGTTGGGGCCGACCAGGACGGTGACGTGGCCGGGCCGCAGCGTCAGGGACGCGTCGTGGACGACGTCGACGCCGTCGTACGCCACGGTGACTCCCGTGGCCGACAGTTCATGGCCGCGGGGTTCCCCGGCCTCGGTCTTCTCTTCACCAGCTCGCACAGCCGTAGGTTAGCCTACCCTAAGTGTTAGGTAAAACAGAGGCCATGGCTCAGCAATCAAGGCGATAATCGGCCATTCTGACGGCATTGCAGCCGCAGGGGGTAGGAGCATCCGGGAGAACGCTGCCTTCCGGACGGAGCGGACCGACCATGTGCACTGCCGAGGACTACCCCGCCCGCACCGCGCCCGGGGCGCGCACCGTGGCCGGGCTCGACGCGCGTCTCGTACGGTGCGCGGCCTGCCCGCGCCTCGTGGCGTGGCGGGAGGAGACCGCCCGCGTGAAACGGGCCGCGTTCCGGGACCAGGAGTACTGGGGACGGCCGGTGCCCGGGTACGGCCCCCCGGACGCCGGGATGCTGATCACGGGCCTCGCCCCCGCCGCGCACGGCGGGAACCGGACCGGCCGGATGTTCACCGGCGACCGGGCCGGGGACCTGCTGTACGCGACGCTGTACGGACTCGGCCTGGCCTCGCGGGAGACGGTCACGGGGCGGGAGGACGGCCTCGAACTGTACGGGGTCCGGGTCACGGCGCCCGTGCACTGCGCGCCGCCCGGCAACAGTCCCACGCCCGCCGAGCGCGACGCCTGCCGTCCGTGGCTGGCACGGGAGGCGCGGCTGCTGCGCCCGACGCTGCGGTCCGTCGTCGTCCTGGGCGGCTTCGGCTGGCAGGCCGCGCTGCCGGCCCTCGTCCGGGCGGGCTGGATCGCGCCCGTGCCGCGCCCGAAGTTCGGGCACGGCGTGCGGACGGTCCTGGCACCGGCGGACGGGACGGGCGCCGCGCTCACGGTGTTCGGCTGCTACCACGTGAGCCAGCGCAACGTGTTCACCGGCCGGCTCACCCCGGGCATGCTGCGCGAGGTGCTGGCCGAGGCGGCGCACACCGCCGGGCTTCCGGTCGGTCCCCCAGGGCCCGGGTGAACGGCCCCGCGCGGCGGGCGGAGCGGCCCCCGCCGGTCCCGTACGGGCCGCGCCGCCCCTCCCCCGCCGACGGGGTCACACGTCCTGGACGCGCCGGAAGGGACGGTCCGCCTCCAGGGCGAACGCGACCTCCAGGAGCGTCCGTTCGCTCCCGGGGCGCCCGGCGAACATGACGCCCACGGGCAGCCCGTCCCGCGTCGCGCCCAGGGGGAGCGAGATCGACGGGGTGCCGACGACGTTGTCGACCGGCGTGAACGCGACGTACGCGAGGATGCGCTCGATCAGCGTCGGGTACGGGACGTCCGGGCCGAGGTGGCCGATCCGGGGCGTGGTGTGGGCGAGGACGGGCGAGAGCACCAGGTCGAGGCCGCGGAACGCCGCCGCGTACGCCTCCCTCGTGCGCTTCAGCCTCCGCAGGACGCCCGGGGTGCGGCGCCAGTTCTCCAGGTACGCGGCGCGCAGCCCCCGGCTGAGGCCGTCCATGCGGCGCCGGTCGAAGTCGGCGCCGAGGGTGCGGCCCGTGGTGCCGATGAGGAACGACAGGAACCCCCAGTAGGTGAGGAAGTCGTCGGTGAAACGGGGGTCCACCGGGACCTCCACCGGGTCCACGGCGTGGCCGAGCCCTTCGAGCCGCGCCGCGGTCTCCGTGACGGCGGCCCGGGTCGCGTCGTCGGAGGGGACACCGGTCGGCGAGTCCAGGAGGAGCCCGACGCGCAGCCGGCGGTCCGAGGGGCCCTCCACCAGGCCGAGGGGCGGCAGACCCGGGTTGCGCCAGTGCCTCTCGGCGGCGGCGAGGAAGGCGGCGGTGTCCCGTACGGAGCGGGTGACGACGCCGTCGGAGACGATGTCGAGCGGAAGCCGGGCGCCCTGGGCGTTGGGCACGACCCGGCCCCGGCTCGGCTTGAGGCCGACGAGCCCGCAGCAGGCGGCGGGGATGCGGATGGAGCCGCCGCCGTCGTTGGCGTGCGCGAGCGGCACCGCCCCGGCGGCCACGAGCGCCGCGCTGCCGCCCGACGAACCGCCCGCCGAGTGGGCGGTGTTCCAGGGATTGCGGACGGGCTCGGCGCCCTCGTACTCCGTGGACGGGCTGAACCCGAACTCGGGCAGTCTGGTCTTGCCGAGGACGGTGACGCCGCTGCTGAGGAACTGCCGGGTGAAGGCGGCGTGCCGGCGGGCGGGCCGGGGGGTGAAGGCCGCGCTGCCGTGGCCGGTGGGCAGTCCCCGGTAGTCGGTGTTGTCCTTGACGAAGGCCGGCACCCCGGCGAGGAGGCCCGTCGCCGGCCCGGGCTCCGGACGTTCGGCGTGCACCTGGACGGCGTGGAGCCGCCGCTCGACGGTCCGCACCCGTTCGGCCGCGTCGCGGGCCGCCTCGGCGGCGCTCACCTCGCCCCGCCGGATCGCCGCCGCGAGACCCACCGCGTCGTGTTCCCCCAGGGCGTCGTCCCGGAAGGCGTGCACCGTGGTCCGTTCGTCGAAAGTCGTCACCGCTGCCTCAGTCCCCGCGCCGTGTGATGGGTCGGTCGCCATCATCGCGTACCCGCGGGTAACAGGCGAGTGCCGGAAGGGGTTTCGTTCCTCCCGGGGGCCCGCGCCGGGTCCGCGCCGGCCGCACACCGGGTCCGTACGGTCTCGCGCCGGGTCCGTACGGTCTCGCGCCGGGGACGGCCGGTCGTTCCGGGCCGGCGGCCGGCGGCCGTCAGCCGAGGGCCCGGGTCAGGACGCGGGAGCCGCGCGCGGGGTCGAGCGAGGCGCGCCACTCCGGCGGCGCCTCCTCGTCGCCGCCGGCGCGGAACCCGTACCGCAGGAACAGCAGTCCGCTGCCGGTGGTCGCCGTGAACACCCGTACGGCTCCCCGCGCGACGGCCCCGGCGAGGGCGGCGTCGAGGAGGGCGGAGCCGATGCCCCGCCCCTGGTGTCCCGGCGCCACGCAGAAGTTGTAGAGCACGGCGGCGGGACGCCCGAGCGCGTCGGCGCGGGGGCGGAGCCCCACGCACCCCGCCAGGTCCCCCGTGCCGGCCTCCGCGACCAGGAAGTCCGCCGTGTCACGGGCCAGTTCGGCGCGCGGACGCTCCCGCAGCGTTCCCTCGCGGACGAACGGCAGGGACAGCCGGTGGACGGCGCCGGCGTCGCCGCTCGCGGCGGCCCGGACGACGGCGACGGAGGCCGGCGGCCACTCCGGGCCGGGCAGGGTGGTGCTCAACGTCTTCTCACGCTCCGGTGGTCGGCGGGGAGCGGACCGCCGCGGCTCGCGGCGTCCACCCGACCCCACGATAGTAATTTAGGTGAGGCTTACCTAAATAAACGTGACGCGTCATCCGGGAGAAGAACGGGCGCGGAACGGGACCGCCCCGGCGGACGGCGGCGCGGTGCCCCGGCGGACGACCGGACACCGCGCCGTCGCCACGGCCACCGGCCGGGTATTCTGACCGATCGTGCGGTACGAAGAAGTCCCAGGTCATCCGGGAGTGGTGACGGCCACGGTGTCGGAGGCCGCGGCCTCCGCACGCGCGCTCGCGTCCGTGCTCGACGACGAGGAACGCGACCGGGCCGCCCACTTCCGGTCCCCGGCGGACGCGGACCGGTACCGGGTCGCCCATGTGCTGCTCCGGCTCGCGCTCGGCCGCCACGTGGACGAGCGGCCCGAGCGGCTCGTCCTCCTCCGGCGGCCGTGCGCCGGTTGCGGCGGCCCGCACGGCAAGCCCTACCTCCGGGGCCACGACGTGCACTTCTCGCTCTCCCACTCCGGCGACCGCGCCCTGCTAGCGGTCGCCCCGGCGCCGGTCGGCGTGGACGTCGAGACCGTTCCGGCGGACTCCGTCGTGCGGGACGTGGCGAGCGTCCTCCATCCGCGCGAGCGGGCGGAGCTGGACGCCCTGCCGGCCGGCGCGCGCCCGGCCGCGTTCGCCCGCTGCTGGTCCCGCAAGGAAGCCGTCCTCAAGGCCACGGGCACGGGCCTGGCCCTGGGGGCCGCCGAGCCGTACGTGGGCATGGCCGCCCGCCCGGCCCCGGTCCCCGGGGTCCGGCTCGTCGACCTGCCGCCGTTCGACGGCCACGTCGCCTCCCTCGCCCTGCTCACCCGGGCCGGGGCCGTCTGACGCCCTCCGGGACTCCGGCCCGCGGGCAGGTCCCCTCACTCCGGGAATCCGCCCGGCCACGGACGGTCGACCGCCCGCATGGAATTCGGGGTTGCGGGAACTCGGCCGAGGGGGATGTCCGGGGGGCGCACGACGGAGAGTGAGACATGGCTTCTGAAGTGTCACGGGCCTCTGCTTCGGGCCCCGGGGAATCGACGGTCACCACCGCCGTACCCGCCCGCCTCGACCGTCTCCCCTGGTCCAGGTGGCACTGGATGATCGTGATCGGTCTCGGCACCGTCTGGATCCTGGACGGTCTCGAGGTCACGATCGTCGGCAACGTCGCGGGACGCATCGCCGAGGACGGCAGCGGCCTGGACATCACCTCGGCCCAGATCACCGGCATCGCCGCCGCCCTCTACGTGGCGGGCGCCTGCTCCGGCGCGCTGTTCTTCGGCTGGCTGACCGACCGCTACGGCCGCAAACGCCTGTTCATGGTGACGCTGGTCGTCTACCTGGCCGCGACCGCGCTGACGGCGCTGTCGTTCGAGTCCTGGTGGTTCTTCCTCTTCCGCTTCCTCACCGGTTTCGGCATCGGCGGCGAGTACGCGGCCGTCAACTCCGCCATCGACGAGCTGATCCCGTCGCACTACCGCGGCCGGGTCGACCTCATCATCAACGGAAGCTACTGGCTGGGCGCGGTCGGCGGTTCCCTGCTGTCCGTCGTGATGCTGGACACCGACATCTTCCCGAAGGACCTCGGCTGGCGGCTCAGCTTCGCCCTCGGCGTCGTCCTCGGCCTGGTCGTCCTCCTCGTGCGCCGGCACGTCCCGGAGAGTCCGCGATGGCAGTTCATCCACGGCTACGGCGACGAGGCCGACGAGCTCGTCGGCTCCGTCGAGAAGGAGATCGAGGAGGAGAAGGGCGTGCGGCTGCCCCCTCCGGACCGTGAGATCACCATCCACCAGCGCAAGAGCATCGGCTTCGGCCTGATCGCCAGGACGGTGTTCCGGTCCTACCCGCGCCGGGCGGTCCTCGGGCTCTCCCTCTTCATCGGCCAGGCGTTCCTCTACAACGCCATCACGTTCGGCTTCGGCGCCATCCTCATCACGTTCTTCGACGTGCCCACGGGTCACACCGGCTACTACTTCGCCGTGATCGCCGGGGGCAACTTCCTGGGGCCGCTGCTGCTCGGCAAGCTCTTCGACACGGTGGGCCGCCGGATCATGATCTCGTCGACGTACCTGATCTCCGGCCTCCTCCTGTTCGGCACCGCCTGGCTCTTCGACCGCGGTTCGCTGACGGCCACGACGATGACGGCGTGCTGGTGCGTGGTGCTGTTCTTCGCGTCGGCGGGCGCGTCCAGCGCCTATCTGACCGTCTCCGAGATCTTCCCCATGGAGACCCGCGCGATGGCCATCGCCTTCTTCTACGCCCTCGGCACGGCGGCGGGCGGCATCAGCGGCCCGTTGATCTTCGCCGACCTCACCGAGTCGGGCGTCGTCGGCGACACGGTCCTCGCCTTCCAGATCGGCGCCGCGCTGATGTGCGCGGCCGGTCTCGTCGCCGCCTTCCTGGCGGTCAACGCCGAACGCCGCTCCCTGGAGGACATCGCGGAGCCCCTGTCGACGGCGGGGGCGGCCTCGGGCGCGGAGAGTTCGCGGAAGTCCACCCCGACCGCCTGACCGGGCCCTTCCGACCACCCGACCGGACCTTTCCGGCCGCACGACCGGGCCCTTCCGACCGCCCGACCGGGCCTTTCCGGCCGCACGACCGGGCTCTCCCGGCCGTGCGGCCGGACTCCTCGCGCACCGGGTCCGCACGGAACGCGGCCGGCGACGTTTGAGACGCCCGATGCGGTGTAAGCGCAAGATAAGGAACGGAACGACGCACCCAAGGAGACGGGACCATGGGAATCATCGCCTGGATCATCATCGGACTGCTGGCCGGTCTCATCGCCAAGGCCCTGACGCCGGGCCGCGACCCGGGCGGCCTCATCATCACCACGCTGCTGGGCATCGCGGGCGGCCTCCTCGGCGGATGGCTCGGCAAGGTCATCTTCGGGGTCGACTCCGTCGACGGCTTCTTCGAGCTGTCCACCTGGATAGCCGCCATCATCGGCTCGGTCATCCTGCTGCTGCTCTACCGCCTCTTCACCGGTGGCCGCTCGCGTCGCGCGTAACGGTGTGACACCCGGCCACCCGGCCTCCGTACGGCCCCGCCCCCGGCGAGAACCGGGGACGGGGCCGACGCGCGTCCGGCGGCCGTCGGCCGCGGCGGCCCGGCGGTGCGTCCGGACCCGTTCGGACCCGTTCGGAAAATACGGCGGATTTCCGTTGTCGGCGCGACGCCCGGCGCTCTCCCATGTACAGGCGCCGGAAACGGCCGGAACGGGCAGGGTGAAGGTGAGCATGGACGTACAGCACGGCACGGAGCTGGTCAGGGCGGCACAGGGAGGGGACCCCGGGGCGCGGGACCGGCTCCTCGCCCATTACCTGCCCCTGGTCCACAACCTCGTGGGCCGGGCGGCGAACGGCCACCCCGACGCCGACGACGCCGTGCGGGAGACCATGCTGCGGGCACTCGACGGGCTCGGCGGGCTGCGCGCCCCGGACGGTTTCCGGTCCTGGCTGGTGGCCATCGCGGCGGACGTCGTCCGCGACCACGCGCGGCGGTGGCACGCGCATCCCTCCGGTGCCCGTGCCGGGGGCGGGGCGGACCCCGACTTCGTGGACCTGGCCGTGGCCCGGCTGCACCTGTCCGGGCCCCGGCGGGAGATCGCGGAGGCGACCCGCTGGCTGGAACCGGAGCACGGCGTCCCGCTCTCCCTGTGGTGGCTGGAGTGCACCGGCGACCTGGCCCGCCACGAGGTGGTGTCGGCCCTCCGTCTCTCCCCCGAGCACACGGCGGCGCACCTCCGGCGGACGGGGACGCGTCTGGACGCGGCGAGGGTCGTCGTCCGGGCGCTCCGGGAGGACCCGCCGTGCCCCGCCCTGTGGTACGAGCTCGACGGATGGGACGGGCGTCCCTCCGCTTTCTGGCGCAAGCGCGTGGCCCGTCACGCCCACGGGTGCCTCCGCTGCCTCCCGCTGGCCGACGGCCTGCGCCCGGCCGGGGAGCTGCTCGCGGGACTGCTCCTGGTGCCCCCGGCGGAATCACTGCTCACGACCGTCCGCGAGGCGGCGGGCCTCGTCCCGGCTGCCGCGACCGCTCCCCACGGCGCGCCCGGGTACGGGACGGCGGGGTCGTTCTCCGCGTACGGGCCGGCGGAAACGCTCCCGGAACACGGGCCGACGGGGCCGTTCCCGGAGTACGGGACGGCGGGAACGTTCGCCGGGGACGAACCGGTGGGGGCGTCCGGCACCGGCCCGTCCCTCGTCCCGGGTGCCCGCGGCGCCCGGAACGCGCGGCGCCGCAGGCGGCAGCAACGGCGCGTACGACAGCACGCGGTCGCCGCGGGGATGGCGGTGGTCGCCGTCGCCGGAGGGGCCTTCGCCCTGAGCGACGGTTCCGGGCCGGGCGACCCGGCCGGCTCCGGCGGCCTGCGCGCCGCGACGGCCGGAGACCTGCCGCTCACCCCGCCGGAACCGTCCGCGGCCCTGGCGAGTGCCACCGCCCTGCCTTCGGGCACGGCCGCGCCCTCCGGCCCCCGCGCGAGCACCCCGCCCGTCTCCCCCTCGCCCTCGACCACCGCGACGAAGGCCACCCCGCGCACCCCGGAGTCCGCACCGCCCCGGCCGGACCGCACGGCCACGCGGGCGCCCGTCCCGAAGGACACGGTCAGGCCCACCGCCACGTCCTCCCCCTCTCCTCCGCGCACGACCGCGCCCCCGAAGGAGGACTCCGGTTCCGCCTCCGTCGAGCAGCGGGTGATCGAGCTGGTGAACGCGGAGCGCGCCCGGGCGGGCTGCGGGCCCGTGACGGGCAACTCCCTCCTCGCCCGGGCCGCGCTGGGGCACTCCGACGACATGGCCGCGCGCGGCTTCTTCGACCACACCAACCCCGACGGGGCCGGTCCGGGCGAGCGCTTCACGGCCGCCGGCTACGGATGGTCCACCTACGGCGAGAACATCGCGAGGGGCCAGCGGACGGCCGAGGAGGTGATGAAGGCCTGGATGGACAGCCCCGGCCACCGCGCGAACATACTGAACTGCTCCTTCACGGAGATGGGCGTCGGCCTGCACGCCGAGGGCCGGTACTGGACCCAGGCCTTCGGCGCGCGCTGAGCGCGGGGCGCCGCTCCGGGGGGCCGTGCCGGTCACGACGGGGCCCGGGACAGGAAAACGGCCTCACCGGAAGGGGAGCGGTGAGGCCGTTCGGTCCTGGGGAGAGGGGGTCACACGTCCATCGGGTCCAGCATGCCCTTCCGCAGCCGCGCCAGGTTGCGCGACAGCAGTCGTGACACCTGCATCTGCGAGATGCCGAGCCGCTTGCCGATCTCCGACTGCGTCAGCTCCTCGACGAACCGCAGGTGGATCAGCAGCCGGTCGCGCTCGCCGAGTTCGACCAGGAGGGGTGCCAGGGAGTGGAAGTCCTCGAAGAGTTCGAGCGCCGGGTCCTCCTCGCCCATGAGGTCGGAGAGCATGGCGCCGCCCTCCTCGCCCTCGCCGCCGATCGTGGCGTCGAGCGAGGTGGAGTTGTATCCGTTGGAGGCGATCCGCGCCTCGATGACCTCTTCCTCCGAGAGGTTCATCAGGGCGGACAGCTCCGCCACGCTGGGCGAGCGTCCGAGACGGGAGCTCAGCTCCTCCGTCGCCTTGGCCAGTTCCACGCGCGCCTCCTGCAGCCGGCGCGGGACGTGGACGGCCCAGGACGTGTCGCGGAAGAACCTCTTGATCTCCCCCACGATGCACGGGACGGCGAAGGTGGTGAACTCCACCTCGCGGGAGATGTCGAACCGGTCGATGGCCTTGATCAGTCCTATGGTGCCGACCTGGACGATGTCCTCCATGTCGTCGCCCCGGGCACGGAACCGGCCGGCCGCGTAGCGCACGAGCGACATGTTCATCTCGATGAGCGTGTTGCGCGCGTACTGGTACTCGGGGGTGCCCTCCTCCAGTACCGCCAGCCTGTCGAAGAACACCTTCGACAGTTCGCGCGCGTCCTTCGGCGCCACCTTCTGGGGGGCTTCGAGTACGGGAAGGCCCCCCACAGTCTTTTCGGTACCGGTCTTCGTCCCCGCCAGCGTCACGCTCGGCATTCCGATGACCCCCTCTATCGTAGACAACCCGTATTTCCCCCGGACGGCCCGCATACCCCGGGTCCCACGGAGCATGCGCACCGGTTCCAGAAATTTTTTCCCGGCCGTTCCGGTCCCCTCCCGGGCGGGTTCAGCGGAGGGAGAGGCGCGCCCTGACCCGCTTTCCCGTGGGGTGCGGTTCCACGCTCACGCTCTCGCACACGGCGACGACGATCTCCACCCCGTGCTGGCCGATGCGGCCCGGGTCGTGTCCCCGGGGGACGGGCGAGGTCTCCAGTCCGTCGAACACCGAGATCTCCAGGGCGTCCTCGAACAGGTCGAGGAGGAGCCGGCAGGGGCCGGGGGCGTGCCGCACCGCGTTGGTCACCAGCTCGCTGACCACCAGGCGCGCGAGGTCGATCCGCTCGCGGGTCAGCGGTCCGTGGCCCGCGGACGGGGAGGCCGTGAGGAAGTCGGCGGTGAAGTCGCGGGCGGACGCGACCATGCCACCGTCGGTGTCCACGCCGTCGTAGTCGGCACTCGCGGACAGCACGGGCTCCCGTGTCGCCCGCTCCGCGGCGATCGTCTCCGTCATCGGCCTGCCTCCCGTCACACGGCCCCGTGCCGCGCTTCGTACCTCATCCTGCGCCCCTTCCCCCCTCTGCGGTTTCCACACCGCGCGGGGCCGGAAATGCGGACAAGGCCGTGATCCTTGCCGGTGGAGAGGCGGGCTCGTGCCCGTGGCCCTCTCCTGTGACCGCGTCCCCGTCGGCGGGATGCGGTCCGTGCCGGTCCAGGCAGAGTACGAGAACGCCGTCCGGCGGTTCGCCGGGGGTCCCTCGCCGGGCCCGCGCGCCCCGGGGCGGACGGTGCGCTTCCGGCCGTCCGGGAGAGCGTCCGCCGACGGGAAGGACGAACACAAGGACGACACAGCGTTCTCCTCGAACCGCCACACGAAGGTACGCGGTCACCGTGGGCCCGTCACCACCGAAAAGATATGGTTGCGGTGTGGAGGAAGCGCGACCTGTGGGCCCCGGCCCCACGGCCACTCGCCGCATCCCCGCCGGAACCCGTACGGGCCCGGCGGGACACCGGCGACGCGGGTCCGCGACCGGCGAGCAGGAGAGCGACGGAGAGCACGGCGCGCGCTGCGCCGAAGTGATACGGAGGGAGTCCGGAGGGCGGTGTGGCGACGCCCCGCGCGGAGCGCGTTCCGCCGTCACGCCCCGAGCCACCGAATCCGTACCGTCTTCTGGAGAGATGTGGAGATGACCGGTGCGTCGCGAGGCCGACGCCCTCGGCCCCGGACGCCTGAGGAGTGTCGGTAGCCATGGACACGAACCCCGCCCCGTCCCGACGGGAACCGCAGGAGACGACACAGGCCGCCCGGGAGCTCATCGAGCTCCTCGAAGTGCTGTGGGAGCGCGGCCGGGACATGGTGTCGTCGACACCGGTGTCGGCGTCCCAGCTCCGCGTGCTCTACAGCCTCGACCGCGAGGAGGGGATCAACCTCCGCGCGCTGGGCGAGCTGCTCGGCTCCGCGCCGCCCTCGGTGAGCCGCATGTGCGACCGTCTGGAGGCTCTGGGGTTCGTGCAGCGGCTGCCCAGTCCCGTGAGCCGCCGGCAGCTCGAACTCCACCTGACCCCCCGGGGGAAAACGTACCTGCGGGACCTCCGGGTCCAGCGGGAGGAAGCCCTGCTCTCCGTCATCTCCGCCATGACGCCGGCCAGCCGCAGGGCGCTGCTGCGCGGGCTCACCGGGTTCCAGGAGGCCCTGGAGAAGGAGAGACCCCCGGCCTCCCCGTCGCGCGGGAGCCCGTCCCTCAAGGGCGTCCGGTCCGCCTGATCCCCGCGTACCGCGCTCTTCGCCGGTCCGCACGTCCCCCGCTCCACCCGTCACCCCCGCTCGCCCACGACGTGTCCGCTCCGGGCGCGAGCCAGGTGCCGCCCCAAGGATACAGTTGCGTCACGGCAACTGTTGCCCGGGCCGTACCGGTGAGTACGCGTCAGGAGCCGCCGGTCTCCGGGGAGTCGGGGTCCGGCCGCCCGTGCCGCCCGTACCAGTCGAGGCAGACGACGAGCGCGTCGTCCTCCAGCGGGCTTTCGCCGTGGTGCGTGGCGAGTTCGCGCAGGACCGCGCCCGGAACCTGCGTGGGTGGCAGCAGCATCGTGGCGAGGAGCGCGCGGGCCAGCGCCCGCTCCCCGTAGCTCTCCCCGCCGGGGGAGGCGGCGTCGTACACGCCGTCGCTGCCGAACAGCAGCCGGTCGCCCGGGCGCACCGCGAAACGCTGCGGGGTGTAGACGGAGTCCTCGAACATCCCCAGGGGGAGCTGCGCCTCGAACGGCACGGGCTCGACGGAACGCTCCCGCAGACGCCACAGGCGCGGGGACCCGGCGTCCACGACCTCGACCTCCCCGGTGGCGAGGTCGAAGCGCAGCAGGAGGACGGAGACGAAGGCGGCGCCGCCGTACCGCGCGTACACCGCCTGGTCGGCGAGGGCCGCCTGGTCCGCCAGGCCGAGGCCCGCGCGGCGGGCGTTGCGGAGGGCGCTGATGGCGAGGTTCGTCAGGAGGGCGGCCTCGACCCCCTCCCCCATCCCGTTGGTGACGGTCAGGGTCAGGTGGTCGGCGGAGACCGACCAGTCGTAGTTGTCCCCGAAGATCGCGTAGGCGGGTTCCAGGTGCGCGCCGAGGGCGAACTCGCGGCGGGCGCAGGAGCGCCCCGGGAGGAGCTGCCACTGCATCTCGGCCGCCAGGGTCAGCCGGGTGGCCCGGCGGGCCCTGTCGTAGAGGTCCGTGTCCCGCTCGGCCACCAGGATCTCGTGGCCGAGCGCCTCGCAGACGTACCGCAGGTCGGTGAGCAGGGACACCAGGTCGCTGTCGTCCGGCACCGTCACCGTGAGGACGCCCATCCGCTCCCCCCGGACGGTGACCGGCAGGTGCGCGGAGAGGGAGTCGGCCTCCTGGGTGACGTACGGCTCCTGGGCGCCGAAGGCACGCCCCTGCGGGCTGCCGTGGACCGGGACCGGCGGGGTGGAGCCGGGGACGCGCTCGACGAGCTGGAGCGTCCGCAGGGCGTAGTCGGCGAGCCGCAGTTCCACCCGCCGGACGTCGTGGCGCTCGCGCAGCGCGTCCGCCACGACGCCGACCAGCGCGTGCGGAGCGGCACGCCGCAGCGCCCGCTCGACACCGGTGATCCCGTCCACGTGTCCTCTTCTTCCCTTCTGCCCGGGTGCGGTCCCGCCCGTCGCGGAACCCCACCCCCTTCGTCTAGGCCGTGCGGTCCGCCGCGGCGAGCGCCTCCGTCACACCGGCGTGCAGGGGCGTCGTCATCGTCAGACCGGTGATCTCCAGGATGCGCCGTACGGCCGAGGTCGGTGCGGCGAGGTGGAGGTCGCCCCCGGCCGCCCTGGCGTCGCGCCCCGCCCCGATGAGGACGTTCAGGCCGGACGAGTCCATGAAGTCCAGGGAGGAGAGGTTCAGGACGAGGTGGCGCCGGCCCTGCCGGAGCTGGTCGGCCAGGCGCTCCCGGAGGAGGCCGGCCGTCTCGATGTCGAGCTCGCCCTCCACGGACAGGACCGCCGTACCGGCGTCGCGGACCTTCGCCTCGACGTCCAGGTTCGCTTCTCTCACGGGTGTGCTCCCTGCTTTCCGCGGATGGGGAAGGTGCGTCCGGGCGTGCGGTCAGGAGACCCGCACGCCGATCAGACAGGTGTCGTCGTCGGTGTCGGACTTGCTGTGCGTCAGGAGCACGTCGAGCCGCCGTTCGAGGCTGTCGGCGGGCGCCCGGGCCGTGACCAGCAGCTGGGTCAGGGAGTCGTGCACGGAGGTGTCCCGGCGTTCGACGAGGCCGTCGGTGTACATCAGGACGGTGTCCTCCGGCTCCAGCTGGATCTCCGCCTCCTCGTACTCGGCCTCGGCGAGGGCCCCGAGGAGCAGTCCCTGGAGCAGCGGCAGCGTGCTGGCCTCGGCGCCCCGCACGAGCACCGGCGGCAGGTGGCCCGCCCTGGCCCAGCGCAGGGTGCGGGTCTCGGGGTCGAAGACGCCGCAGACGGCGGTGGCCGTGACCTGCGCGGTGAGGTGGTGCGCCACGTCGTTGAGCCAGGACAGGAGCTGGGCGGGGCCCGCCCCGGTCACGGCGAGGCCGCGCAGGGCGTTGCGCAGGACGACCATGCCGGTGGCGGCCTCGATGCCGTGGCCGGCGATGTCCCCGACGCACAGCAGGATCTTCTTGGACGGCAGCACGACGGCGTCGTACCAGTCGCCGCCGACCAGGGACTCGGTCTCGGCCGGCCGGTAGCGCACGGCGACGTCGAGTCCCGGCGCGTCGAGCGGGGCCGTGGTCGGCGGCATGATGGCGTGCTGCAGCTGGAGGGCGAGGCGGTTGCGTTCCGCCGACTCCTGCTCCGTCATGGCGAGCTGGTCGCGCGTGGCGGCCAGGGCGACCTCCGTCCAGTGCTGGGCGGAGATGTCCTGGTAGGCGCCCCGCACGGCGAGGAGCCGCCCGACGGGGTCGAGGGAGGGCTCGGCGACCACCCGGATGTGACGGGTCACCCCGTCCCCGCGCAGCATGCGGAACGCCGTCGAGCTCGCCCGCCGCTGGTGCAGCACGGCCTGGAGGAAACGGCCGAGGGCGTCCGCGTCGTCGGGGTGGGCGTGGGAGGCGAGGTCGCGCAGGGGCACCGGCCCCTCGGTGATGTCCCGTCCGAAGAGGTCGAAGAGCTGCCCGTTCCAGGTGATCTCCCCGGTCGGCACGTCCTCCTCGAAGCCGCCGATGCGGCCGAGGCGCTGGGCGTGCTGCAGCAGGCTGGCGAGCCGGGCCGTCTCGTCCTCGATGCGCCAGATGAGCAGCACGCTGTCACCGTGCCGGCTGATGCTGATGTCGGCGGCGGACGCGAGCGGCACCTGGTCGACGAGGGCGGTCAGCCGGGCCCGCCGGGCGCGGAAGGGCTCACCGGTGGCGTAGACGCGCTCGATCCGCTCGAAGAGTTCGTTGTCGCCGACCATCGTCGGGTACGCCTCCAGGAGCAGGGCTCCGTCGACGGCGCTCCGGGAGCGGCCCGCCGGGTCCTGGAAGTGTTCGTTGGCGTGGCGGATGCGGAAGTCCCGCAGGCCGCCGTCCTCGTCCAGGTGCGGCGTCAGGACCAGGGCGGGGTCGTAGAGGCCGTCGGCGATCTCCAGCAGGTCCGACTCCCCGGCGGGCTGGGACGGGAACGCCGGCACCCGCACCGGCTGGACGGGGAGGGTTTCGAGCGTGTGGGCGCACAGTTCGGCCAGGGCCTCGATCTGGCGTTCCACGGCCCGGGGCTGGGGTTCCAGCGGCCGGGGCCAGCAGATCTCCAGGACGCCGTGGATGCGGCCGCCGGTGCCCGCGGGCACCGCCACCCGGCCGCCCGCGGGATGGCGGGTGTGGCCGATCGAGGGGAGTCCGGCGGCTTCGAGCGAGGGGAACCAGACGGTGCGGCGGCCGGTGAGCGCCTGCCGGGCCACCGTGGCCACCCCCGGGGGCACGTAGTGCCAGCGGGCGGGTTCGTCGGCGCCGAAGCCGGCGTGGCCGCAGAGGGTCAGGGAGGCGTCGGGGCCGGTGGTCCAGATGGCGACGGCGGTGGCCCCCAGGGGGGTGAGGGCGTGTTCGAGCAGGGACTCCGCGACGGCCTGGCTGTCCCCCGCGTTGAGCGCGGCGCTCTCGGCCGTGCGCAGCCGCACGGCGACCGCCGTGCCGGCCTCCGTGCCCCCGTCCGGTCCGTCCGCCGCGTCCACGGCGCGGCGGACGAAGTCGTCGGCGACCTCGGCGACCCGGTCGTGGGCGGCCTGGTTGATGATGTCCGTCGCCAGTTCGAGCTGCGAGAGGCCGGCGCGGTCGGCCAGCGCGGCGAGCTGCCGGGCCGCCTGCGCCGGGCCGCACCCGAGCCGTTCGACGATGACGCCCTTGGCGAGTTCGATCAGGGCGCGCCCCTCGGCGGCGGCGTGCGCGGCGCGGACCTCCTCGCGCAGCCGTTCCACCGTGGCGGCCAGCCGGCCGACGGCGGAGTGCTGTTCCCGCGGGCGCCGGTCCTCGTCCGGGAGGGCGTCGGGCGCGGGGTACGGATGGCCGGGAGCCGGGTCGCGCGGGGCCCCGGCCGGATGCGGAGCGGCGTCTCCGTGGGGACCGACGGCGGGGTCCCCGCCGTGGTGGGGGGGAGCGCTCATGTCGCGGACTCCTCGGAGACGGCGGCCTGGGGCCGCGGGGCGGGCGGGAGGACGGGCGGGAAGGGGGGCGCGGGGCCGGGGGCGGGGGTCCCGCCGGCCGGCGGGGGTGCGGGCCGGCGGGAGGAGACGGCTATCCGTCGTTCAGCCACCGGCGGATGCAGGCGATGAGGTCGTCGGCGTCGACCGGCTTGGTGACGTAGTCGCTGGCACCCGAGGCGAGGCTCTTCTCCCGGTCCCCCGGCATGGCCTTGGCGGTGACCGCGATCACGGGGAGTCCGGCGTGGGCGGGCATCTGCCTGATCTTGGCGGTGGCGGTGTAGCCGTCCATCTCCGGCATCATGACGTCCATCAGGACCAGGTCGATCTCGGGGTGCGCGGTGAGCGCCTCGATCCCCTTCCGGCCGTTCTCGGCGTGCAGGACCTTGATGCCGTGCAGCTCCAGGATGCCGCTCAGGGCGTAGAGGTTGCGGGCGTCGTCGTCGACCACGAGGACCGTGCGGCCCTGGAGGGCGGTGTCGATGGTCTGGGGCGCCGGCGGCCGGTGCTCGCCGCGCACCAGGGGGACGACGTCGCCCGGCTGGTCGGCGGAGAGGTGCAGGGCGATCCGCTCGCGCAGCTCGTCGAGGCTGGAGAGCAGTTCCAGGGGGCGCCGGCGGGCGCGCGTCTGGAGGGCCCGCTCGTGTTCGGCGGTGAGCCTGCGGTTGTTGTGGGCGAGGACCGGGACGTTGCGCAGGGCCTCGTCCCCGTCCATGGCGTCCAGGAAGTCCAGGGCCTCGCCGTGGGCCATGTCGACCTCGAGGACGACGCAGTGGAACGGCTGGGTGGCGAGGGCGGTGGCGGCCTCCTGGGGGCCCACGGCCGTGATCAGCTCGATGTCCTCCCGGTCCGCGCGGACGCGGCCGTCGGTCAGTTCGGCGACGGCGTTCTCGGCGACGAGCGAGAGCAGTCCGCGCGGACGCTCCTCGATCACGAGCAGGCGTCTGGTCTGCCGGGGCGCCGGAGCGGCGGGCAGGGCGGGCCGGCCGGCGGGCGCGCCGTCGGAGAGTTCCGCGGTGTCCCGGTCCTCTTCGGGCCGGACGGCCTGGACGTGGGTGGACTGCTCCTTGAAGTCGGCGCGGGCGACGGGCAGGTAGAGGGTGAAGGTGCTGCCCTCCCCGGGCTCGCTGGCGACCGTGAGGGCGCCGCCGAGGAGGTAGGCGATCTCCCGGCTGATGGACAGGCCGAGGCCGGTGCCGCCGTACTTGCGGTTGGTCGTCCCGTCCGCCTGCTGGAAGGCTCCGAAGATGGCCTCCAGGTGCTGGGAGGCGATGCCGATGCCGGTGTCCTTGACCCGGAAGGCCACGACGGGGCCGCCGCGGTGGACCGTGTCGGGCAGCTCCTCGTCCGAGGCGGGCTCGATGGACAGCTCGACGCTGCCGCGCTCGGTGAACTTGACGGCGTTGGAGAGCAGGTTGCGCAGCACCTGCCGCAGCCGGGAGTCGTCGGTGACCAGGTCCACGGGCACGCCGGCGGCGGTGGAGACGGTGAAGGCGAGGCTCTTCTGCGAGGTGAGCGGCCGGAACGTCGCCTCGACGTAGTCGAGGAGGCGGCGCAGCGCCACCCGTTCCGGGTTGAGGTCCATCTTCCCGGCCTCGACCTTGGACAGGTCGAGGATGTCGTTGATCAGCTGGAGCAGGTCCGATCCGGCCGAGTGGATGATGCCGGCGTACTCGACCTGCTTGGCCGTCAGGTTGCGGGTGGGGTTCTGGGCGAGGAGCTGGGCGAGGATCAGCAGGCTGTTGAGCGGGGTGCGCAGCTCGTGGCTCATGTTGGCCAGGAACTCGGACTTGTACTTGGAGGCCAGCGAGAGCTGCTGGGCGCGGTCCTCCAGCTCCTGCCGGGCCTGCTCGATCTGGAGGTTCTTGGCCTCGATGTCGCGGTTCTGCGAGACGAGCAGGGCGGCCTTCTCCTCCAGTTCGGCGTTGGAGCGCTGGAGTTCCTCCTGCTGCACCTGGAGTTCCTCGGAGCGGGCGCGCAGCTCGTCGGCCAGCCGCTGGGACTCCTCCAGGAGCTCGTCGGTGCGGGCGTTGGCGACGATCGTGCTGACGTTGACGCCGACGGTCTCCATGAGCTGTCCCAGGAAGTCCCGGTGCACGGAGGTGAAGGGGGTGACGGAGACCAGTTCGATGACGCCCAGGACCTGGTCCTCGACCACGATCGGCAGCACGATCAGGCTCCCCCCGGCGGTCCGTCCGAGTCCGGAGGAGATGTACACGTAGTCGCCGGGCAGGTTGTCGACGGCGATGGTGCGGCGGCTGCGGGCGGCCTGGCCGACGAGGGACTCCCCCAGCCGGAACCGGTCGCGGCCGGGGCTGTCGGCGGGACGTCCGTAGGAGCCGACGAGCTTGAGCTCGATGCCCCGCGTGCCGTCCTCCGCCAGGTAGAAGGCGCCGTACTGGGCGGACACGAGCGGGGTCAGCTCGTCCATGACGAGTTCGGCGACGACGGCGAGGTCGCGGTGGCCCTGCATCAGCTCGGAGATCCGGGCGAGGCTGGACTTGAGCCAGTCCTGTTCCTGGTTGGCCCGGGTGGTCTCGCGGAGCGAGCCGACCATCGCGTTGATGTTGTCCTTGAGTTCGGCCACCTCGCCCGAGGCGTCGACGGTGATCGAGCGGGTGAGGTCGCCCTCGGCGACCGCGCTCGCGACCTCGGCGATGGCGCGGACCTGACGGGTGAGGTTCCCGGCGAGTTCGTTGACGTTCTCGGTGAGGCGCTTCCAGGTGCCGGAGACGCCCTCGACCTCGGCCTGGCCGCCGAGGCGGCCCTCGCTGCCGACCTCGCGGGCGACGCGCGTCACCTCGGCGGCGAACGAGGAGAGCTGGTCGACCATCGTGTTGATGGTGGTCTTCAGTTCCAGGATCTCGCCGCGGGCGTCGACGTCGATCTTCTTCGACAGGTCGCCGTTGGCGACGGCGGTGGTGACCTGGGCGATGTTGCGGACCTGCCCGGTCAGGTTGTTCGCCATCGAGTTGACGTTGTCGGTGAGGTCCTTCCAGGTGCCGGCCACGTTCGGCACCCGCGCCTGGCCGCCGAGGCGGCCCTCGGTGCCGACCTCGCGGGCGACGCGCGTCACCTCGTCGGCGAACGCCGACAGGGTGTCCACCATGGTGTTGATGGTGTCGGCGAGCGCGGCGACCTCGCCCTTGGCCTCCACGGTGATCCGGCGGGAGAGGTCGCCGCGGGCCACGGCGGTGGCGACCTGGGCGATGGACCTCACCTGTCCGGTGAGGTTGGACGCCATCACGTTGACGTTGTCGGTGAGGTCCTTCCAGGTGCCGGAGGCACCGCGCACGGTGGCCTGGCCGCCCAGGTTGCCCTCGGTGCCGACCTCGCGGGCGACGCGCGTCACCTCGTCGGCGAACGCGGAGAGCTGGTCGACCATCGTGTTGATGGTGTTCTTCAGCTCCCGGATCTCGCCGCGGGCGTCCACGTCGACCTTCTGGGAGAGGTCGCCCCTGGCCACGGCGGTGGCGACGTGCGCGATGGAGCGCACCTGCGCGGTGAGGTTGCCGGCCATGGAGTTGACGGAGTCGGTGAGGTCCCGCCAGGTGCCGGAGACCCCCTTCACGTCCGCCTGGCCGCCGAGGATGCCCTCCGTGCCGACGTCCCGGGCCATGCGGGTGACCTCGTCGGCGAAGGAGGAGAGCTGGTCGACCATCGTGTTGATGGTGTTCTTCAGTTCCAGGATCTCGCCGCGGGCGTCCACGTCGATCTTCTGGGAGAGGTCGCCCTTGGCGACGGCGGTGGCGACCTGGGCGATGTCGCGGACCTGGGTGGTGAGGTTGCCGGCCATGGCGTTCACCGAGTCGGTGAGGTCCGCCCAGGTGCCGGACACCCCGGGGACCTCGGCCTGGCCGCCCAGGGTTCCCTCCGTGCCGACCTCGCGCGCGACGCGCGTCACTTCGGAGGTGAAGAGGGACAGCTGGTCGACCATGCCGTTGAAGACGGTGGAGATCTCCCCCATCAGCCCGCCCGTCTCGCCGGGCAGGCGGGTGCCGAAGTCCCCGTCGCGCACGGCGGTGAGACCGGCCAGGAGCTGGCGCAGCTCGGCCTCTCCCACGGCGGCCGGGCCCGGCCGCCGTACGGCCGAGGAGCCTTCGATCGTCGTCTCAGACATGCCTCATCCTCGTTCGCTCGCCAGGCGCCACCGCGGGCCTGAGCACGGCCGCGGTCCCGGTCGGACCGCCGCCCCTCCCGTACGGTCCCGGTGCGGACCGTTGCCGTACGACAATAAAGGCGACCCTACTCCCCCCGTGATCCTCCCGAGCGGAGCGGTGGGGAATCACACGGCCGGAGCGGGCCGTCGCGGGGTCCCCCGGGTCCGTGCCCCCGGAGGGGCACCGCCCCCTCCTGCCCGCGCGGTCCGCATGCAACCGGGGAACAGGGGTACGCGGCGGGTCGAGCCGGGCGGCCGGCGCCCTGTCCACGAGGGGAGACCCACTGTGCTGATGGCCCATCCCGCGGTACTGAGCAACCTGATCGAGCAGTACGAGACGCTGAGGATGCTGCACGCGGAGAACGGAGGCGCCGAGGTGCGCCGGCGCATGGACGACATCGCGTACACGCTGTGCGTCTCCACCGGTACGCGCGACGTGGAGACGGCGCTGGTCGCCGCCCGTCACCGTCTGCCCGGCGCGCGCCCCGGGGACGACTCGGTGCTGATGGCCTGAGACCGCGGATGCCTCGAACCCGGCACGCCCTTCACGGGTGGGGCCGGGTTCGGCCGTTTCCGGCGTTTCCGGAACCGTGCCGGGCCCCGTTTCCGGTGGGACGGGGCTCCGTTTCCGGTGGGACGTACGACGCCCGGGGCGGACCGCACGGCCGCGCCCGCCACCTGGTGGGGTGGCGGGCGCGGCCGGGCGCGGCAGGGGTGGGGTCACCAGCGGTACCAGCGGCCCGATCCACCCTTCGGACGGGCCACGAAGCCCACCAGCCACACGACGAGCACGATCACGGCGATCCACCAGAGGGCCTTCACCGCGAAACCGGCGCCGAAGAGGATCAGTGCGAGCAGGAGAACAAGGAGAAGGGGAACCATCGTGATCGACCTCCGGTATGTCACGCACCCGTGATGACGGGTATTTTACGCGAACTGATAAGAAAAGAAGGAAAAAGATAAGAAAAGGGTTGTTCTGCCCGAGATATCCCGGAAGGGGGCCGCTCCGCCGTGCGGAAGGGCTCGCGCTCCCGTGCCCCCGTGTCAGATACGACCGCCGGTGAGGCGGGTGAGCGGGCCCCGGGAACGCAGCGCCGACCGGCGGCCCAGGGCGTACGCACCGGTGACCGCGGCCGCGGCGCCCACGGCCGCCGGCCCGTGGCCTCGCGCCGCGGTCCACAGCCGTTCGCCCGCGTCCCGCACGGCGTGCACGGCCGTGCGGCTCCTCCCGGCGGGGGGCGCGAACGGGACTCCGGCGGCCGTCCCTCCGGACACCGCCGCGTCGGCATCGCGATCCGTGACGAGACGGAGCCCGGCGCCCCGGGGGGCGGTCCGTGAACCGGACCGGGCGGGCCCGCGGCTGTCGTCGTTCTTCTCCGATGCGCTCATGCCCACCGTCTAGCCGGACCTCGCCGGGGCAAACCCCCGGGTTCCGGTCCGGGCGGCCGGCGGGACCGGGATCAGTCCAGGCCCTTCACCCGGGACAGCGCCGCGACGCCGAGGGCCGCGAACAGGATCTGCGCCAGCCACTCGGTCCAGTCCGGTCCGGAGGTGTCGGCGATCCCCGCCAGGTGGGCGAGGCCCGTGCCCGCCAGGGCGGCCGCGACGCCGACCACGACGGTCCACGGTGCTCCGATGTGCTCCCGCCCCGGGACGGCGAGCCGCCCCAGCGCGCCGATGACCGCTCCGACGACCAGAGCGCTGACGACGCCCGAGATCTCCACGGCCGCCTCCTCCCCTTCGGGACCGATGTCCCCGCCCGTCTGCCCGCCGGACACCGCTCCACGCCCGCCGCGTCCCGGGGCGCCGGGGACCCGGTGCGGCGCCCGCACCGTCCGGTCTCCCCCGGAAGCGCCCGGACGGCCCGTTTCCGGACGGCCCCCGCATCGGCGCCGCCCTCCTGGGCAGACGGACCGGGACGCGGCCGGTCCCGACCGCTCCACCGCTCCGTGGGACCCACGGCCTCCGCGCGACGCGCGGCCCGTGGTCCTGGCCCCGTGAAAGGAACTCCTGTGACACGTACCGTCGCCCGGGTGATCGTCGAGTCCCTCGCGGACCTCGGTGTCGGCCACGTCTTCGGCGTGGTCGGCGACGCCCTCAACCCCCTCACCGACGCCATCCGCACCACGGACGGCATCGACTGGGTGAGCTGCCGGCACGAGGAGGCCGCCGCCTTCGCCGCCGGGGCGCAGGCCCAGCTCTCGGGCCGCCTCGGCGTCTGCATGGGCACGGTGGGGCCGGGTTCGGTCCACCTCCTGAACGGGCTGTACGACGCGGCCAAGAGCGGGGCGCCGGTCCTCGCCGTCTGCGGCCAGGTGCCGCTGTCCGAGGCCGGCGGCGACTACTTCCAGGAGGTGGACAACGACCTGCTGTTCCGGGACGTGGCCGTGTACCGGGCCACCGTCGCCTCCCCCTC
The DNA here is from genome assembly GCF_055562975.1 of Streptomyces sp. NPDC014907. NCBI lineage: Bacteria > Bacillati > Actinomycetota > Actinomycetes > Kitasatosporales > Streptomycetaceae > Streptomyces > Streptomyces sp. NPDC014907. The sequence continues at coordinate 141,067 of NZ_JBVHEG010000012.1, forward strand.
CCAGATGCCGAGGCTCCTGGAGACGGCCGTCCGGGCTGCCGTGACCCGCGGCGGGGTGGCGGTGCTCACCGTGCCCGGGGACCTCGGGGACCAGGAGGTCGGGGACGACCGCCCGCCGCGGTTCGCCCTCCCCCGCCCCGCCGTCACCCGCCCCGACGACCCGGCCCTGGCGGAGGCCGCCGAGGCGCTCCGCGACGCCTCCCGGGTCACCCTGCTCGTGGGGCGCGGCGCCCGGGACGCCCGCGAGGAGGTGCTGCGCCTGGCCGACCGCCTCGCGGCGCCGATGGTGCTCACCCTCAAGGCCAAGGAGGGCTTCGAGGAGGACAACCCCTACGAGGTCGGGCAGACCGGCCTGATCGGCAACCCGGCCGCCGCCCACGCCATGGACACGTGCGACACCCTGCTCATGCTGGGCACCGACTTCCCGTACCGCGACTGGTACCCGGAGGGACGGCGCGTGGTGCAGATCGACCTGCGGGAGGAACACCTGGGCCGGCGCGTCCCGGTGGACGTCGGCCTCGCCGGGGACGTCGGCGCCACGCTGCGGGCCCTGCTGCCGCTGCTCGCGCCGGTCGAGGACCGCTCCCACCTCGACGACGCCCGCGAACGGTTCCTGAAGTGGGAGGAGGAGCAGGCCGCCCTCGCCGACCCGGGCCACGACAGGAAGTTCCTGGGACGGGTGCGGGCGGCGTTCGACAACCGGGACCACGAGATCCGTCCCGAGGCGCTGGCCAGGGCCGTGGACCGGCACGCGGCCGAGGACGCGGTCTTCACCTCCGACACCGGCATGGCCACCGTCTGGCTGTCGCGTTTCGTCCGCATGCGGGGCGGCCGCCGCCTGCTCGGCTCGTACAACCTGGGCTCCATGGCCAACGCCATGCCGCAGGCCCTCGGCGCCCAGCTGTGGGACCGCGACCGGCAGGTCGTGGCGTTCTGCGGCGACGGCGGGCTGAGCATGCTCCTCGGCGACCTGATGACGCTCCGCTCCGAACGGCTCCCGGTCAAGCTCGTCGTCTTCGACAACCGGCGCCTCGGCATGGTCAAGCTGGAGCAGGAGCAGGCCGGCCTGCCGGAGTTCGGCACCGTCCTCGACAATCCGGACTTCGCCGCCGTCGCCGAGGCCCTGGGCCTGACCGGCATCCGCGTCACCGACCCCGGCGACCTGGACGGGGCCGTGCGCCGGGCCTTCGAGACCCCCGGGCCCGTCCTCCTCGACGTGCTGACCAATCCCCAGGAGGTCGCCGTCCCGGGCAAGCCGACCGTCTCCCAGGGATGGGGCTTCGCCATCGCCAAGATCAAGGAGAACCTGCCGAGCGGGGACAGGTGACCGGAGCGGGCCGGGGCCGGCGCGCAGGTCGCAGCGGGTCCACGGCGTTCGAACCGGTGGGCCGGGCCGAGGTCCGCTCCGGCACCCGGCGGGTGATGGCGTAGCCGTCGAAGGCCGCTGACGCGTGATCTCGACCGATTGCCACGTGATCCTGACCGCGGGTCCGGTCGCTGGTGCGTACCCGCTGCCCCCTTCGCCGACGAGATGATCGGGGCGCATGCGGGGGCCGGCGGTGTGGAGGACGTGATGGAGGGGCGTTTCACCGACCCGGGCTCCACGGTGTGCGTCTTCGCCGACGAGATACTGGTCCGCTGCCCCGTGTGCGGGGACTGCGCTCTTGTCCTGGCGAGCCTGGGCGGATGTGAGCGCCGTTGGGTCAGGGGCCGGCAGTACAGCCGCCGCAGACCGCGGTGCGGCTGCGGGTACACCAAGGACGAGTTCCAGGACTCCCGGGCGCTCGGCGGCCCGGTCGACCCCTACTTCCGGCTGCCGCTCCGGCTCGCCGCGGACGGCCGCGGACGGCAGTTCTGGGCGTACAACCCCGCCCACCTCGATCTGCTGGAGGGCTACATCGGCGCCGGCCTGCGCGAGCGCGGTGCGGTCTCCGGCTCGATGAGCCTGGTCGAGCGGCTGCCGGCATGGATGAAGTCGGCCAAGCACCGGGAAGAACTCCTGCGGACGATCCGGCGCCTGCGCGGCTCGGTGCCGAGAGCCCGTCGACCGGCCACCGCTGCTCCCCCGGCAGCCCGGCCCGCACGGTACTGACGCCCTGGGCCGACCGGCCAAACCCACCCGTCAATCAGTCAGGATCGCGTGTCGGAGGACAGGGGTTTCCGGGGCGGGGGTCACCGGGCCGCCGGTCCGGTGGTGAAGAACGCCGTCATCCGCTCCAGTCCCCGCGGGCCGAACATCGTGTCCAGGCTCCGGGCGGAGTCGGCGGCGGAGGCTTCGCCGCGCGGGAAGAGGGCTTCCTCGTAGGCGGTCAGGGCCGCCTCGGTGTCACCGGGGTGGGCGGCGAGGGCCAGGGCGAGTTCGGCGCCGTCGAGCATGGCGAGGTTCGCGCCCTCGCCGGCGAAGGGCGACATCACGTGGGCGGCGTCGCCGAGCAGGGTCACGCCCGGCACCCGGTCCCAGCGGTGGCCCACCGGCAGGGCGTGGACGCGGCGCGGGGTCATGGTGTCCGCGTCGGCGATCAGGCCGCGCAGGGCCTCGTCCCAGCCCTCGAAGCGGGCGAGCACGGCCCGCTTGGCCGCCGGCGGGTCGGTGAAGTCGACCGTGTCCAGCCATCCCTCGTCCGCTTTGAGCGCGGCGTAGACGTGCAGGCTGCCGTCGGTCTCCCGGTGGGCGAGGAAGCCGCGCTCGTCGCCGAGGCAGACGAAGAACCCTCCGCCGACGACGGCGGCGCTGCGCGGGTGCCGGGTCCCGGCCTCCAGCAGGTCCGTCTCCACGAAGGAGACGCCGGTGTAGGCGGGCTCGGCGCCGGAGAGCAGGGGGCGCACGCGCGACCAGGCGCCGTCGGCGCCGATCAGCAGGTCGGTGGTGAGGGCGGAGCCGTCGGCGAAGGTCACTTCGTGGCGGCCGCCGTCCAGGGCGCGGACTCCGGTGGCCGTCTTCCCCCAGTGGACCGTGCCGTCGGGGAGGGAGTCGAGGAGCAGGTCGCGCAGGTCGCCGCGGTCGACCTCGGGCCGGCCGCCGGTGCCGTCGTCCTCCTCCGAGACGTGGACGGTGCCGTCGGGGCCGAGCAGGCGCACGGCCTGGCCGCCCTGGTGGACGATCTCGAGGAAGCCGTCGTGGAGGCCGGCGGCGCGCAGGGCCTTCTGGCCGTTCTCCTCGTGGATGTCGAGCATGCCGCCCTGGGTGCGGGCCTCCCTCGACGCCTCCCGTTCGAAGACGGCCGCCTCGATGCCGTGGACGTGGAGGACGCGGGCGGCGGTGAGGCCGCCGAGGCCTCCGCCGATGATCGCGACGGGGTGGTGCGTGTTCATGGAGCCCTCCCTGGGGTGCGGGGGATGCCGCTGCGGCCGTCTTCGCCGGCTCGCCCCCTCACCGTAACGAACATGTTCGTAGCGAACAAGTTCGTTCATGGGTGTGCCGTGCCCCGCCCGTGCGGCCCCGGCACGGGCCGAAGGGAGAGGCGGCCGTCGGGAACAGGAGGGCCGCAGTGCTCGGGGCCGCACGGGGTTCAACCGGTGGCGCCCGGTACGGGGGTGTGGAGGATGCCGTTGATCACGAGGTCGAAGCCCCAGGACAGCCGTGCGTCCCGGGTGCCGGACAGCAGCGCCGGCAGGTGCGCCCTGATCATCGGGTGCTCGGCCTCGTCCACCCCGTGCACGGCGCGGGTGAGCGCGTCCCAGTCGTCCCGGCTCGCCGGGTCGCTCTCCTGGGCGCCGTGCTCCGCCGCGACCGCGGTCGCGTACTGCAGGAGGTTGTCCACGCCCCAGGCGACCTGCTCCCGGGGAGCGCCGCCGCGGGAGAGCAGCAGCAGGAGGCGTTCGACCAGGTCGAGGTAGTGCGCGCCGCTGGGGCGTGCGACCAGGGCGGAGCGGGCCAGCTGCGGGTGCTCGAAGAGCAGGCGGGTGTAGGAGGTCAGGACCGCGACGAGGTCCTCGCGCCAGCCGGCCCCGGACCGGCCGGCGGACAGGTCCACCTCGCCCAGGAGCGCGTCCAGCACCGCCGCGTGCAGCTCGGCGGTGTTGGCCACGTAGACGTAGAGCGAGGCCGGGCCGGTGTCCAGCTCCTGGGCCAGGCGCCGCATGGTCACCTTCTCCAGCCCCTCGGACCTCATGACCCGCACCGCCGCGTCGACGATCCCCCGCCGCGTCAGGGCGGGCTTGGCGGGGCGTTCGCGCCGGCTGATCGGTTCTCGCTTCGCAGTCACGCCCCGATCGTAACGAACGCGTTCGTCGGCCCGGGGGACGGCGTCACGGCTCGCTCCGGGGCCCCGCCGGGCCGGTGCCCCGGGCGGGTTCCTCCGCCGCGGGGGCGCCGGGCCGGGATCTCCCTCGGTCCGTCCCGTCCCTTCCGTCCGCCCCGCCGGTCCCCTCCGTCTCGTCCGTCCCCTCCGTCCCGTCCGCCTTGTTCGCCTCGTCCGTCCTCTCCGCCTCGTCCGTCTCCTCCGCCTCGATCTCGGCCCACACCGTCTTGCCGTCCTCGGTGTGGCGCACGCCCCAGTTCTCCGCGAGGGCGGCGCAGATGAGCAGTCCCCGGCCGCTCTCGTCGGCCGCCTTGGCGTGCCGCAGGTGGGGCGCGGCCTGCCCGGCGTCCTTCACCTCGCAGATCAGGGTGGTGGAGTCCGCGACGAGCCGCAGGGTGACCGGTTCGGCGCCGTAGCGGATGGCGTTGGTGACGAGTTCGCTGACGAGGAGCGCCGCCGTGAACGGGTCGACGGGGTGGTCCCACTCCCGGAGCTGTTCCTCGACGTGGGCCCGCGCGATGCCGACGGCGGAGAAGTCGAAGGGGATGGGCCACTCGGCCAGTTCGCCCGGCGACAGGTACCGGGTGCGGGCGAGCAGCAGGACGCGGTCGGGGGCGAGGAGCCGGGCCGTGTCGTCGGCCATCGCCTCCGGGGAACGCCCCGGGTGCGCGAGGGCGTTCACCAGCTCCTCCGTCCGCACGTCGCCCTCGCCGGACGCCATGCAGAGGGTGCTGCCCTCGGGAAGGACCATGGAGGCGCAGGCGAAGGGGGGTCCCTCGGCGCCCAGCAGCGGGCCGTCGTCGACCGGCCGCGTGTCCACCGAGCCGTCCGGGCGGACGACGGCGAACAGCGAGGTCCCGGCGCGCGCGACGTCGAGCCGCCCGTCGGTCGGGTCGTGCACGGCGATCGTGCAGCTCGCCGTCGCGCTGTCCTCGCCGCGCGAACCGCCCGGCTCGGCGGCGAGGCGGAGGGTCGTGGCGTGGAGGCGGGCGAGCAGTTCGTGCGGGTCGAGGTCGAGGGTGGTGAGGCTGTGGACGGCGGTCCGCAGCCGGCTCATGGTGGCGACGGCGCTGAGCCCGGCGTTCTCGACCTGTCCGACGACGAGCGCGACGCGGGCTCCCGGCAGGGGGATGACGTCGTACCAGGCGCCGGCCCCGCTGCCGTCCGGCTGGTTCCGTTCGGCGGCGTCGACGGCTCGCTGAGTGGCCTCCTCCTGGCGCAGCGGCCAGCTCTGGAGCGCCGTCATGACGATGTGCTCGCGGGTGAACCGCAGGGCGTTCTCCAGGCAGGTCGCCGTGCGGGTCGCGATGCTCTCGGCCAGGTCGAGGTCCTCGTCCCCGTACGGTTCGGTGCCGTCCGCGCGCTGGAAGACGACGGCCCCGAAGACCTGGCCGCGCACCGTCAGCGGCGCCACGAGCCGCGTGCCGCCGGAGCCGTCCTCCCGTTCCGGCGGGAGCAGCCGGGGCTCCGCCGGCAGCTCCCGCCCGAAGACGCCGGGGAGCAGGAAGGAGCCGGCCGTCGGGATGCGCGGGCCGTCGTCCCTCCCGCCGGTCGCGGCGCAGCGCAGCAGCGGGGACGGGTCCCGGGAGCGGAGGCCGGGCTCCCGTCCCCTCAGTACGGCGTCGGTGAGGGCGACCACCACCGCGTCGGCGAACCCCGGCACGGTGACGTCGACCAGTTCCCGGGCCGTGCGCTCCACGTCGAGGCTGGAGCCGATCCGTTCGCGGGCTTCGTGCAGCAGCCGGAGGCGGGCCTGCGCCCGTTCCCGTTCGGTGACGTCGGTGCTGGTGAGGACCATTCCCAGCACGCGTCCCCCGCCGTCCTGGAGGCGGTGCGCGGAGACGGAGAAGACGTACTCGCCGCGCGGGTCGGTGAGCGGCCGTCCCGTGACGAGGTGGTCGATCACCGGACGGCCCGTGGTGAGGACCTCCCGCAGCATCTCCTCGTCGACGCCGACGCCGAGGGGGGCGTACGCCTCCACCGCCGGCAGGCCGACGATCCGTTCGGCGGGGACGCCGTGGACGCCGACGGCGACCGTGTTCACGCGGACGACGCGCAGGTCGGTGTCGAGGACGTGGAGGCCGATGTCGGACTGGGTGAAGACGGCGTCCAGGACCGCCTCGTCCCAGGGTTCCGGCTCGTGGGGCTCCGGGGACCTGCCGGTGGCCGTGTTCATGCGCTCTCCCCCCGTCAGGCGAAGACGGTGCTCAGGGCGGACCGGGCGGTCTCCGGGTCGGAGAGGCCGTGGTGCACCGGCGGGATCTCCCTGTCGACGCCGAAGTGGTGGTGCACGGCCAGCATCGCGGAGCGGACCGCGTACTCGGCGGTGGAGGCGGCGCCCTCGGGGATCTCGACGAACTGGCCGAGGAAGGCGAAGTTCCGCGCTCCGTCCGGGACGACGAGAGGGCGGTCGGAGGCGGCGCGGCGCTGGAACGGGGCACCGGCGTAGGGCATCCGGACGGTGGTGACCGCGGTGGTGGCCCGGACCTCGTCGGCGATGTCGTCGAAGCCGAGGTGGCCGAGGAGTTCGTCCAGGACCTCGGCGCCGGTGCAGTCCCCCATCCTCTTCGGCACGTGGTCGCCGGGGACGTCCCCGAAGAGGGCGTACCCCCACAGCGTGTACGTGTCCTCCCCCTGGCCGGGGAAGTGGGGCTGGGCGGGCACCTCCAGGGAGAGCAGCCAGCGGGAGTCCTTCCAGGTCGTCAGGGCGCCCTCGCCGGGGATGTTGCCGGTGTGCTTCTGGATGCGGTCGAGGAGCGCGCGGCAGGTCGTGGTGAGGGTGAAGGACTCCCGCACGGTCTCGTCGATGTTGCCGCAGAAGGCGTGGGGGCGGCCGAAGTCGGGGGCGTTCCCGGCGATCGACTCCCACAGCCGCCAGGAGCCGTCCCGTCTGTCGCGGACGGGTTCGGGCACGGTGGTGTCGTCGCCGTAGGTGGTGTCGGCGGCCGCCGAGCCGAGGGTGAGGAACGCGTAGTCGTCCTCGCCCAGTTCGATCGTCCCCGCCCCGGTCCCGTCGCGCCGCAGGTGCAGGCGGGAGAGGCGGCGGGCGGCGGGGCCCGAGAAGTCGGCGTCGGTGACGGTGGTCCCGAACTCGGTCCGCACGCCCCGTTCGGTGAGCCACGCGTGGATCGGGCGGACGACGGAGTCGTACGGGTTGTACCGGCCGCGCCGGAGCCCGGACAGGGTGTGGAGGCCGGTGAACTCGTGGGCGAAGGCGAGGAGGTACCGCTTGAACTCGACGGCCGAGTGCCAGGTGTGGAAGGCGAAGGTCGTGCGCCACAGGCACCAGAAGCGGGTCGTGAAGAAGTGCGGCCGGAAGAAGTCCTCGACGCACCGGGTCCCGATGAGGCGTTCGGGCAGGGCGAGCAGGCGGGCCAGGTCGGTCCGGTCACCGGCGTCCAGGCCGAACTCCGAGGCGTCGGCGACCGTGCGGCCGTCCTCGATGATCCGGGCCCTGGCGTACGTGGGGCGTTCGGCGGCGAAGGCGAGCACCTCCCGGCGCACCGGGACCGCCGGGTCGTCCAGGGAGGGGATCGTCTCCAGGAGGTTCCACAGGCAGACGTGGTGCGCCTCCTCGACCATCCGGCCGCCCCGGGCGACGCGTCCGCCCGCGCGCGTCGGGGCGGGGACGCCGTCCAGGGAACCGCCGAGGACCGGCAGCTGTTCCAGGACGCGCACGTTCTCCCCCGGGACGCCCGCGTCCCGCACGAGGAGGACGGCCGCGGCGAGGGAGGCGAGGCCACCGCCGACCAGATGGACCCTGGAGTGCTTCGTTGCCGGCACGGGCTGACCTCCGGTGCGTCGGGGAACGGGCGGGAGCGCGCGGGGTGCCCGGGGTCCGGGCGCTCTGCCCCACGAGCCTCCCCCACATCCCCGCCCTCCGCGATCCGGGGGGCCGGGACCGCCGCCGGACGGTGGTCGGGGACCCCCGGACGGCGGGGCCGGCGCGAGGGTCGCGCGAGGGGGCAAGACATTCGCCCGAAACGGGACGACACGGACGTTTCCCGTGGGCCCGGGCGGTTAGTCGCCTGTTCGACCGGCGTTTCGGCGCGCACCCGAGGAAGGAGCGGCACCGATGTCGAATCCGCAACAGCCCGAACTGCGACGCAGCGACAAGGGGGCGGGCACCCCGCAGGACAGTCAGGCCCGCAAGGCCGCCGAGCCCACCGGGAGCGGTGGCCGCGCCCACGGCACCGACCGCGGGAACAAGGGCGGCGGGAAGGGCGGCGGCACGCCTCCCGAGCAGCAGCCGGACCACCCCGCCTGAGGAGGCCGGCCCGCGCGCGGGGGCCGGAGCCGGTCCCCGCGCGACGGCCCCGGGCCCGGAGCCCGGGGTCCGGTCCGCGCGCGGCGCCGCGGAACGCGACCCCGGTGGCCCCGCGGTGCGGAACGGGCCCGTGGACGGCCCTAACCGGTGGCCCGCGCCTTCCGCCAGGTGTCGGTGCGCGGGTCGTGGACGACGAGGCCCAGGGCCTCGAAGTCGCGCAGCCAGCCCTCCATCGGCCACGTCCCCCAGCGCTCCCTGAAGACCGCGCCGTTGCGCAGGATGTCGTCCAGGTGCTCCACGGGCGGTCTGCTCACCGGGTGGTACTGGTGGTGGGCGGGGGCTCCGCCGACCCACCAGAGGCCGACGCCGCGCGCGGCCGCGGTGCGGGCGAAGTCGGTGTCCTCGCCGCCGTACCCGGTGTACTCCTCGCAGAATCCCCCGACGGTGCGCCAGGTGGCGGCGGTGAGCGCGAACGAGAGGGACCAGAAGAGCCGGTGGTCGCCGCCGCGCAGCACCTCGGTGTCCTCCGGCACCGGCCGCGCGGGGTGGGGCGGCGCGAGCCGGGGCAGGTCGCCGAGGCGGTAGCCCCCGGGCGGCGGGGGCGGCAGGTGGGCGACCGTGCCGCACAGCAGCGCGCCGTCCGCGGCCGTCTCGGCGTAGCGCGCCAGCAGGTTCTCACCGGGGACGCAGTCCACGTCGAGGAACACCAGCAGGTCGGCCCCGGCGGCCAGCGCCCGGGCGGCGCCGGCGTTGCGGGCGGCGGCGAGGGGCAGGCGTCCGTCCGCGCCCGTGGCGACCCCGACCGTCCCGGCGGCGGGCCGTCTGCCCGCGACCGCCCTTCCGGCGCCCTCGTCGCCCATGGAGACGACCAGGTAGAGGTCCGGCCGCCGCGTCCCGGCCGCCAGCCCGTCCTGCTGCAGACGGAGGTGCCGGTGCCGGCCGGCGACCAGGGTGATCACCGCGACGCGCACGGCGCCTCCCGTTCCCCCGGTACCGCCCCGGACAGCTCGTCGAGCAGCCGGGCCGCGCGCCGGGCGCCGTCCCCGGGGGCCCAGACGGACCAGCGCTCCCCGGGCCGCTCCGCCGCGCGGTCGAGGAGGTCCTTCCACTCTCCCGGGCGGGGCCAGTCGGGGCGGACGGTCGCCAGGCCGGCCGCCCGCAGGGCCCGGGCGGTCGCCCGCTGCTCGTCGTGGGGCCGGTCCTGCGGGACGACCACGGCGGGCGTGCGGGCGGCGGCGCACTCGGCGACGGCGTTCTGTCCGGCGTGGGTGACGACCACGTCGGCCCGGCACAGCAGCGGCCACGGGTCGTCGGTCCACCGGCCGCCGTCCGGGCCGCCCAGGAACGTCCAGGACCAGCCGGGGGTGGCCCCGGCGGCGCGCCGCAGGTCGGCGGCGCCGATCCCGGTGCCGCCGGCGCCCAGCATGACGACGGCCTCCCTGGTGCCCGTCCGGGGGCGCGCCGGGGGGCGGGACCGGCCGTCGTACCGGGAGAAGGCTCCCGTGTGCAGGGTCTTGTCGAGCCAGCGGCGGGGCCAGTCCGGTTCCGGCGCCGTCCCGGGCCAGGGGGCGAGCAGCGCGTCGGCCATGTCGTACGCCAGGCGGTGGGCGGGGTCGGAGCGGTCGCCGCGCATCGCCGCGACGACCACGGGGACGCCCATGAGCCGTGCGAGCAGGGCCACTTCGACGGAGACGTCGCTCACGAAGAGGCGGGGCCCGGTCCGGGCGATCCAGTCCGCGACCGTGCCCATGCGGCCCCGCAGGCCGGGATGGTGGCGGGGCACCCAGTGGAGCCTTCCACCGGCCGTCGGGTCCGGATCGGGTTCGCCGGGGCCCGCGCCGGCGCGGTCGTCCATCGGCAGGCGCAGCCACTCCCCCGTCCAGCCGTCCGGCCGGGGCAGGGAGGAGAAGCCGGTGACGGGGGCCCGCGTGTGCCGGGCGACGCACACGGCGCGGTGCAGATGGCCGCGCCCCTGGTGGTGGACGTAGTAGCCGATCACGCCGTCAGCTCCCCGTACAGGGCCGTGTAGCCGTCCGCCATGGCGTCCAGGGAGCAGAAGCGTTCCGCGCGCCGCCGGGCGGCGCGGCGGTCCAGCCGTGTCGTGGCGTCGACGAGTCCGGCGAGGGCGCCGACGTCGTCCGGCGGGGCGAGCGAGCCGCACTCCGGGTCGAGGATCTCGCCCAGGGCGCCCCGGTCGAAGCCGCACACCGGCGTCCCGCAGGACAGGGCCTCGGCGACGACCAGGCCGTACGGCTCGTCCCAGCACGGCGTGACCAGGGCGGCGGCGGCGCCGCCCACCAGGCGGGCCAGGTCGCGGTGGTCGAGGTGGCCGACGTAGGCGATGTCGTCGTCCAGGAGCGGCGCCAGGCAGGTCGTGAAGTAGTCCGCGTCGCCGACGGGCCCGGCCAGCAGGAGGCGGTGTCCCGCCTTGCGGGCGGCCTCGGCGGCGAGGTGCGGTCCCTTCTCGGGCACGACGCGGCCGAACCACACGAGGTAGGGGCCGCCCGGTCCCTCCGGCCACCGGGCGGTGTCGACGCCGTTGCGGATCACGCGGGCGTCGGGGACGAGCGGGCGCCAGACGGCCGCGGTGTGCTCGCTGACGGCGGTGAAGGTCACCGGGCAGCGCGGGTCGGCCTGGACGGCGGACTCCAGCCACGGGGTGGGGGGCGTGTGCAGGGTGGTCACCACCGGTGTCCGGACGACCGGGGCCATGGCGACGGGCAGGTGGTGGAGGCTGTTGTTGTGGACGAGGTCGAAGCGGTCCCCGCCGTCCCGCGCCAGGTCCAGCATGAGGCGGAGGTAGGCGTGGTGCTCGTCCATCCACACCCTCGCCGGCATGCTGGCGTCGGACCGGGCCGCCCTGCTCAGCGCCGGCCGGTGGACCGGGAGTTCCGTGACGCCGAGGGCCGGGTCGGAGCCGGGCGCGGCGAAGAGTTCGACGTGGTGGCCGCGTGCCTTCAGGACGCGGGCGAGCGACCAGGTGTGCGCTTCGAGGCCCCCGGCGAAGGGTTCCCTGATCGGGAAGCGGGCGGACGCGACCAGGGCGACGCGCAGGGGTCCGTTCATCCCAGGAGTCCCCGGTAGATCGCGCGGTGGGCGGCGGCCACCCCGGCGCGTTCGGCGGCCCGGTCCGCCGGGGCGGCGCGCCATCCCGGACGGGTGCGGTGCGCCTCGCGCACGGCCTCGTACAGGGACGTCTCGTCGAGGCCGTCCCCCACGGTGTGGCCGTAGGACAGGCACGGGCGCTGTTCGGCGTAGAAGCCGCAGGTGGGGGCGGCCACGGGGGTGCCGAGGTCGTGGCAGGCCTCCAGCCATCCCGAGTGGGTCCCGAAGGCGTAGGGCAGCACGGACAGGTCGAGTCCCGTGAGGTAGTCCCACAGCTGGTCGTCGTCGAAGTAGTCGTGCACGTGGAGGCGCAGCCGGCCCGCGCCGGAGAGCGTCCGCAGCTCCGCGAGCACGTCGGGCGCGTGGGCGCGCGCGCCGGGGTCGCCCACCTCGCGGTGGATGTTCACGTGCAGCTCCGCCCCCGGCAGGCCGGCGACGGCCGCCGCCGCGGTGCGGACGACGGGCAGGAGGGCCATGTTCGGGCGGAGGCTCTTGGCGTGCACTCCCACGCGGAACCCGTCGCGCGGCGGGCGCGGCCGGGAGAGGCGGGGTTCCTCGACGACGTGCGGGTGGGGCAGGACCGTCGCCGCGCGGTTCCAGCGCCGCCGGATCTCGGCGGCGGCGCCGGGGGTGAGCGTGATCAGGTGGTCGGCGGCCGGGACCAGGACGTCCAGCGCGGCGTCGTGGGGCGCGGGGTCGGGCTGGTGGGGGTTGCGCAGGTCGTGCACGGTGTACACCAGCGGTTTGCCGTACCGCCGCAGGGTCCGTACGAGCGAGGCGAGGTCCTCCGGGGACTGCGCGTCGAACCCGAAGTGCAGGTGGAACACGTCGAAGTCGACGTGGTGGGCACGGACCCAGCCGGGGTCGAGCATGACGGGCGGCCACCAGCGCTGGGAGGTGCTGGGCGCCCCGTTGGGCCGGGGGTCCGCGAGCCGGACGACGCCGTCCGGCTCCGAGTCGTCCGAGCAGTGCCGTACGTAGACGTGTCCGGCGGGCACCGAGGCGACCCGCACCGTCCCTGCGGCAGCGGACGTCCGCGTTCCGTGCGGCGCGGGCGGGAACCGATCGGTCGTCGTCATGGTGCTCCTGCCTCGGGGTGGGGCTTTCGGGGCGGCCGCTACCCACGGGGGTCCACGGACATGCGCGACGTGCGGAATTCATCATTCCGGTTCCCCTCCGGCGACCCGCCGGGACGGGCGGGGGGATCATCCGGGGGACAGCCCGCCCGGCCGGGGGATCAACGGTGGCGGGCCGGGTGACCCGCTCATAGCTTCGGCACATGACCCAACGACAGATCGCCCCCCTGGCGTGCGCCGCGGCGCTCCTGGTCGCCGGCCTGGGCGCCGCCGCCCCGTCGGCCGCCGCCCCGTCGGCCGCCGGCCCCACCGTGCACCGGGTGAAGCCCGGCGAATCCATCCAGAAGGCCCTGGACGCCGCGAGGCCCGGGGACACCGTCGTCCTCTCCCCCGGCACCTACCGCGAAAGCGTCACCCTCACGACGCCGGGCCTGACCCTGCGGGGTTCGAGCGTCTTCCCCACCGTCCTCGTGCCCGGCGCGAAAGCGGGCGGCGCGTGCGCCGGGGCGGGCCACGGCATCTGCGTGACCGGCACGGAGGGGCGGCCCGTCGAACGCGTCACCGTCCGCTCCCTGACCCTCAGGGGCTTCGCCAGGAACGGCCTGTGGGCGTCGCGGACCGACCGGCTGCGGGTCCAGGGGGTGACCGCCGAGAAGAACGGCAACTGGGGCATCGCCCAGGAGCGCTCGACCCGGAGCGTACTGAGCCGCAACACCGCCCGGGACAACGGCGACGCCGGCCTCTTCGTGTCCAACACCACCGACACGGAGCAGGGGGCCGTCGACACCGGGGGGACCGTGATCAGCGACAACCGTCTGTCCGGCAACCGGATCGGCCTCACCGTGCGGCGCCTCCGGAACCTGACCGTCGACCGCAACGAGGCGACCGGCAACTGCGCCGGGGTGTTCGTGGTGGGCGACGAGTCCACGCCGCGCGCCGGGGCGATGAGCCTGCGCCGCAACCACCTCCACGCCAACAACACGTACTGCCCCAAGACTCCCCGGCTGCCCTTCCTCCAGGGCTCCGGGCTCGTCCTCACCGGCGCCGAGGAGACGCTGGTGACGGGGAACCGGATCGAGGACAACAGGGGCACCTCCCCGCTGTCGGGCGGCATCGTGCTGTTCAAGAGCTTCGTGGGCGCCCTCAACGAGCGCAACGAGATCCGCGACAACGTCGTGCTCCGCAACGGCGCGGCCGACCTGGCCGTCCGCGACACCGGCACGGGCAACACCTTCCGCGGCAACACCTGCGGGGTCTCGGAGCCCGCGGGGATGTGCTGAACGGACCGCCGCCCCTCCCTCACGACCCCTCCTCCCGCACGACCCCCACCCCCGGCACGACAGAGAAGGCAGAGCGACACATGACGACCGTTGACCCGGTGAGGACCGCCGACACCGCTCCCCCGCCGCCCATGCGGCTGCGGGAGCTCGTCTTCGGCGCGGCGTGCGCCGCCGCCGTCCGCGCGGCCGCCCGCCTCGGCGTGGCCGACGCCCTGGGCGACGCGCCCGCGGCCGTCGAGGACCTGGCGGCGGCCGTGAAGACCCCGCCGCACACCCTGCGGCGGCTGCTGCGCGCCCTGTCCTCCCAGGGGGTCTTCACGGAACTCCCCGACGGCACGTTCGGGCACACGGAGATGTCCCGGCTGCTGCGCGAGGACGACCCGCACAGCCTGCGGTACATCGCGCTGTGGTGCACCGAGCCGTGGACGTGGGAGGTCTGGCCGAAGCTCGACGAGGCCGTGCGCTCCGGCGGCAACGTCTTCGAGGACGTGTTCGGCAAGGAGTTCTTCCCCTACCTCAACGAGGACGCGCCGGAGTCCGCGTACGTGTTCAACCGGGCCATGACGACGTCGAGCGAGCAGTCCGCGCGGGACGTCGCCGACCTGCTGGACCTGGAGGGCGCGTCGACGGTCGCGGACATCGGCGGCGGCCAGGGCCGCGTCCTGGCGAGCCTGCTGGAGCGGCACCCCGCCCTGCACGGCACGCTGCTCGACCTGCCGGGCGTGGTGGAGAACCCCGACCCGAGGCTGCGTCCGGGCGGCGCGCTGGCCTCCCGGGCCCGGGTCGTGGCCGGGGACTGCCGCGAGGACATCCCGGTCGAGGCCGACGTGTACGTCCTCAAGAACATCCTGGAGTGGGACGACGACAGCACCCGCAGGGCGCTGGCCGCCGTCCGGAGGGCGGCGCGGCCCGGCGCCCGCGTCGTCGTGATCGAGAACCTGGTGGACGACACCCCGTCGATGAGGTTCACGACGGCCATGGACCTGCTGCTGCTCCTCAACGTCGGGGGGGCGAAGCACACCCGGCGGAGCATGACGGAACGGCTCGAGGACGCGGGACTGGTCATCGGCGGGGTCCACCCCGTCAACGCCTACCTGCACGCCTTCGAGTGCACCGTTCCCGTCTGACCGGAGGCCCGGGGCCCCGGGGACCCGCCTGACCGGAGGCCCGGGGACCCGTCCGACCGGAAGGCCCGGAGAAGGGCCGGAACCCGAGGCCGCCGGCCCCGCTTCGTCGCGGGGCCGGCGGCCTCGGGTCTTTCGTCGTGCCCGTTCAGGAGCCGGCGTCCCGGTCCCAGCGGTAGAAGCACTGCGCCATGGCGTCCTTGGGCCCGCGCCACGTCTCCGGGTCGTACGCGCTGACGTACGCCGAGAGGCGCTCGCTGACGCTCCGGAACTCCGGGTGCCCGGTCAGCTTCGCGATGGCGGGCGCCGGGTCCCGCTCGGACTCGATGAGGTGCAGGTAGACGTCGCCGAACTGGAAGAGGCTGCGCCGGGAGACGCCCACCAGGTGGGGCAGTTCGCCGCGGTCGGAGGCGGCGAACACGTCGGCGATCGCCGGCGCCGAACCGGGCGCCATGCGGGCGACGATCAGGGCGTGGTGCATCGGGTGTCCTTCCTGGTTCCGCGATCAGCCGGGGACGACCGGCGTCTGCCGGCGCTCGCGGGCGACCTGCTCGATGCGGTCGCGGATGAGGGCCATCTGCGTGCGGGAGTTGCGGTTGATGTTGTCCGTCATCCACTCGTCGTCGACCGGGGCGTCGGGCTTCATCGCGAAGTCCTGGACCCAGCGCATGTGGACGCCGTCCGGCTTCTCCACGTACTCCCAGCGGATGTCCATGTGCGCGAAGGGCCCGGTCTCGACGCGGCGGGCCCGGACGGTCCGCCCGTCGCGGTCCACGGTCCGCTCCGACACCCAGCTCCAGACCTTCCCGGCCTCGTCCGGGTGCATGGTCAGGCGGAAGGTGGTCGTGTCGCCCTCGCGGGAGAGCACCTCCAGGGAGGCGTACTCGCTGAAGAGGCGGGGCCAGTTCTCGATGTCGTTGGTCATGTCCCAGACGAGGTCCAGGGGGGCGTCGATGACGACGCTGTTGTCGGTGTGTCCCGTCATGTCAGACTCCGGCCTTGAGGGTGCTGTTGACGAGGCCGACGAAGTCGGCCGGGGTCTTGCTGCGCTCCGCGTCGGGGGGGAGCGCCACGCCGTAGCGGTTCTCCAGTTCGCCGACGATGCCCAGCAGACCGAGCGAGTCGACGCCGAGGGAGCCGAAGGGCACGTCCGGCGCGGCGGCCAGCTCTCCGGGGTCGACGGTGACGCCGGCCGACTGCTTCATCAGCGCGGCCAGCTCGTCGAAGGTCAGTTCGGTGGTGCTCATCTGTACTCTCCTTCCCGCCCGTTCACCGGGCGGCTTCGTCGCCGCGGCGCACGACCAGCGCGGCGTTGGAACCCATGAGGCCCCGGCTGAGGACGAGGGCCGTCCGCAGTTCGGCGGGGCGGGCGCGGGACACCACCAGATCGAGGTCGTGGCAGGTGTCGAACACATAGGGGGTGGGGGGCACCAGACCGTGTTCCATCGCCAGCACGGCGGCGGCGGTGTCCAGGACGGGTGCCCCGCAGTAGGCGCGGCCGATGCCGGTCTTGGGCGCCGTGACGGGCACCCGGGCGGCGTGGGCCCCGAGGGAGTCGGCGAGCGCCAGCGCCTCGGCGCGGTCCGCCTCCGGCACGCCCAGGGCGTCGGCGAAGACCACGTCGACCTCCTCCGGGGCGCAGCCCGCCTCGTCCAGGGCGACCCGGATCGCGCGGGCGAGTCCCTCCCGGGACTCCTCCCAGCGGGAGGCGCCGGTGAACGTGGCGCCGTGACCGGCGACGACGGCCCGGACGGCCGCCCCCCGGTCCCGGGCGCGGTCCTCGTCCTCCACGACGAGCATCGCGCCGCCCTCGGCGGGCACGAAGCCGCGGGCGCCCGCCGTGAAGGGGCGGTAGGCGCGGTCCGGTTCCCCGGCGGTGCTGAGCTCGGGGTAGCCGAGCTGGCACACCATCGAGTACGGGGCGAGGGGTGCCTCCGCCGCCCCGGCGACCACCACGCCGGTCCCGCGCCGTACGGCGCGGGCCGCGTGGGCGAGGGCGTCCAGGCCTCCCGCCTCGTCGCTGGCGACGACCCCGCACGGACCCTTGAAACCGCCCCGGATGGAGATCTGGCCGGTGCTGGCGGCGTAGAACCAGGCGATGGACTGGTACGGGCCGACGAACTTCGAGCCCCGGCCCCACAGCTTCTGCAGCTCGCGCTGGCCGAACTCGCCGCCGCCGGAGCCGGCGGCGGTGACCACCCCGATGGAGAAGGGGTCCTCGGCGGCGTCCCGGCCGAGGCCGGCGTCGTCGAGGGCGAGCGAGGCCGCCGCCATGGCGTAGTGGCTGAACCGGTCGGTCTGGACGAGGAAGCGGTCCTCGATGAGGGCCGAGGCGTCGAAGGACCTGACCTCGCCCGCCACCTTCAGCGGGAGGTGTTCGCACCCCTCGCGGGTGATCCGGTCCAGGACGCCGACGCCCTCCTGGACGGACTTCCAGTAGGTGTCGGCGCTCAGGCCGTTGGGGGCGATCACCCCGATGCCGGTGACGGCGGCCCGTCTCGGCTGCTCCGTGCTCATCGTGTCCTCCCTGCCGGCTCCGTCAGGAGCACCGCGGACTGGAAGCCCCCGAAGCCGCTGCCCACGGAGAGCACGTTCCTCAGCTTCCGGGAGCGGGCGGTGCGCGGCACGTAGTCCAGGTCGCACTCGGGGTCGGGGACCTCGTAGTTCGCCGTCGGGGGGACCACCTGGTGCTTCAGCGCGAGGACGCACGCGGCCACTTCTATGGCGCCGATCGCCCCGAGCGAATGTCCCACCATGGACTTGATGGAGCTCATGGGGGTGTCGTAGGCGTGGGCGCCCAGGGAGCGCTTGACGGCGGCGGTCTCGTGCCGGTCGTTCTGCCGGGTGCCCGAGCCGTGCGCGTTGACGTAGTCGATCAGCGTGGGGTCGACGCGGGCCTGTGCGAGCGTGCCGTCGATGGCCCGGGACATCTCGATCCCCTCGGCCGTCAGACCGGTCATGTGGTAGGCGTTGCCGTAGGTGGCGTAGCCCCCGATCTCGCAGTAGACGTGCGCGCCGCGGGCCCGCGCGTGCTCGTACTCCTCCAGGACCAGGACCGCCGCTCCCTCGCCCATGACGAAGCCGTTGCGGCGGTTGTCGAAGGGCTTGGAGGCGTGCGCGGGGTCGTCGTTGTCGGGGGACGTCGCCTTGATGGCGTCGAAGCAGGCCATGGTGATCGGTGAGATCGGCGAGTCCGACGCCCCCGCGATGCAGACGTCCGCCCGGCCCTCCTGGACGGTGTGGAAGGCGTAGCCGACCGCGTCGAGGCCGGAGGTGCAGCCGGTGGAGACGGTCTGCACCGGACCCCTGGCCCCGAACCGCTCGGCCACGACCGAGGCGAGCGTGCTCGGCGAGAACGCCAGGTGGAGTTTCGGCTCGGCCGCGCGGTGGTCCACGTCCCACCGCTGTCCGCCCGCGCTGACCAGGACGTAGTCGTGTTCGAGCCGGGTGGTGCCGCCGACGGCGCTGCCCAGGGAGACGCCGACGCGCCACGGGTCCTCCGTGCCGGTGTCGAGCCCGGAGTCGCGCACCGCTTCCCCGGCGGCGACCACCGCGAACTGGATGTACCGGTCGGCGTGCAGGCTCAGTTCCGGGTCGAGACCGTGGTCCGACGGGTCGAAGTCGCACTCGGCGGCGATGCGCGACCGCAGCCCGGCCGGATCGAACAGGGTGATGCCGCGGGTCGCGGTACGGCCTTCGGCGAGGAGGTCCCAGAACGCCGCCGCTCCGGTGCCGCCCGGAGCGACCACACCGATCCCGGTGACGGCCACTCGCCGGTTCACTCGATGGCCCCGCTTCGTTCCGGGACCTGTCCGGGGCCGCCCACGGTCAGCTGGGGTCCGGCGGCGGGCCCGGCGTCCCCGGTGACCTCGGTGTCGACGTGGCCGAGACTCGGGTGCGGGGCGAGCGGACCCAGGTGGAAGACCATGCGGGCCTCCTGGCCGCCGACGTTGCGGAAGCGGTGCCGCATGTCGACGGGGATCAGGAGCCCCTGATCGGTCCCGAGCGTGTGGGTCTCTCCGTCCAGGTCCACCTCGAGGGTGCCGGAGACGACGTACACGAACTCCTCGGAGTACGGGTGGTAGTGCTCCCCGATGCGCTCGCCGGGCTGGACGATGGCCAGGCCCATGAAGCCGCTGGTGGAACCCACGGTGGCCGGCGTGAGCATGGCCCGCAGGTCACCTCCGCGCCTGCGGTTGGGCTCTGTCTCGTTCAGGCTCACGATGCGGGGATGCTGCTTGAGCATGGTTGATACCTCCGGGTGTGGCGGGGGCGTCCGGACGGGGTTTCGGCCGTCCGTCAGGAGTCCGCCGAGGTGCGGTCGGTGACGGGCAGCATGTCGGCGTGCGACAGGAGCCGGTTGATGTTGCGGTCCGTCGTGAGGGACCCCTCGACGCCGATCGCGGCGCCGTCGAGGAGGCTTTCGAGCTCCTCGGCCTTCCCGGGGCCGCTGAGGCCGAGGGAGGCGGCGGGGTCGAGGTCGATGTCGCCCGTGATGTCGATCAGGCGCACCACGAGGTCGTCGCGGTGGAATACGGTGCTGCTGTGCACGGGGTTGCGCGGGTCCTCCGCCGCGGCCTCGTCCTGGTGGGCGAGCAGCCGGGCGAGCTCCATCCCCCGGCCCTCCTTGGCCGGGTAGTACAGGGCGTGGCGCCGCAGGCCGGCCGGGGCGGGGCGGTCGGCGACCACGTGGTGCACGGCCGGGAGCGCGGCCCGGGTGAAGAAGACGCGCGCCGAGTCGGGGTCGGTCAGGTCCCGGTCCTGCTCCAGGTACGGGTTGAGGGCCTCCTCGACCGCGCGCACCTCCGGCTGGCGGGCGACGTGGCGCAGGGCGGCGAGGAGGTCGCCCTCCACCTCGACGGCCCGCACGACGCGGTTGCCGTGCATGAAGAGCGAGGTGCGGCGCAGCCGGGTGGTCTCGTCGACCCGGGCCTCGGGCGAGTCGTACCCGGCCAGGAGCTCCGCGACCTTCGACTCGCTGCCGGGCTTGACGGTGAAGGTGAGGGCGTGGCGCGCCACCCCGTCGCCCACGCGGGCCGCGACCTCCGTGAACTCGGGGGTCACGGCCCGGGTGCCCGTCTCCCGGAGGATGCTGTAGCGCATCGACCGGGTGTCCCGTACGCAGCTGTGCATGGGCCGGACGGTCTCGACGTGCTCCTCGCTGTTCACCCAGGCGAGGAACGGCGGGGCGCTCTCCCACTCGCTGGTGATGAGCCACTGCGAGGGGTTCTCGATGGACTGGCAGAGCTGGTCGCTGATGTGTCCGGGGATCGAGGCGACCTGCTTGCGCATGAGCTCGTACGCCTCCAGGAACTGCTGCTGGGCTCCTTCGTACAGGTCGAGCAGCAGGATCACCCGCAGTCTGGAGCCGTCGAACGCCGACTGCGAGATACGTGCCGAGATGGTCATCCGGCGCACCTCTTCTTTCTTCGTGGGAGGCGGAAGAGACCGCCGTGCCGGAGGGCAGGGGTCGTCATATGCCGATCGTCGGTGCGTCCCCGCGGGTCGCGCGAGTCCCACGGGGCGGATGAGTGAACTGCGCGTCATTCGGGTGCCCCGGACACGCGAACCGGTTCCCCGAGGGCATGGATCTCCACCCCACCCCCGACTCGCGTCACAGGTGACGCTGGAGGCACTCGATGAACCGATTCGAAGGGTCCGGCGAGGCCGAGCACCGTACGCCCGTCCTCATCGTCGGCGGCTCTCTGGTGGGCCTCTCGGCCTCTTTGTTCCTCGGTCGCCTCGGCGTGCCGCACACGCTCGTCGAGCGGCACGCCGGCACCTCGATCCATCCGCGCGGACGCGGCAACAACGTGCGCACGATGGAGCTGTTCCGCACCGCCGGGGTGCGGCAGCGCGTCCGGGAGGCCGCCTCGGTCCTGTCGTCCAACAACGGCATCCTCCAGGCTCCGGCGCTGACCGGCGACACGGGCGAGTGGCTGTTCAGGGAGATCGACCCCGGCGGCGGCCTCGCCCGCTTCAGCCCCGCGGAATGGTGCCTGTGCAGCCAGAACGACCTGGAACCGGTCCTCCTGGAGAGCGCCCGGGAGCTGGGCGGGGACCTGCGGTACTCGACGGAGATGCTGTCGTTCGAGCAGGACTCCGAAGGAGTGACCGCCCGGCTCAAGAGCCGGGAGACGGGCGAGCACACCACCGTCCGGGCGGACTACCTCGTCGCGGCGGACGGGCCGCGCAGCCCCGTGCGCGAGCGGCTCGGCATCGGGCAGACCGGCCCGGGCGACCTGTTCCACAACGTGAGCGTCACCTTCGTCTCGCGCGGTCTCGCGGACGTCGTCGGCGACCGGCGCTTCATCGTCTGCTACCTGACGGACCCGGACGGGGACGGGGCGCTCCTCCCGGTGGACAACCGGGAGCGCTGGGTGTTCCACGCGCCCTGGCACCCCGAGCGCGGCGAACTCCTGGAGGACTTCACGGACGAGCGGTGCCGGGAGCACATCCGGCGGGCCGTGGGCGTGCCGGACCTCGACGTGGAGATCACGGGCCGGGCCCCCTGGCACGCGGCCGAGCGGATCGCCGAACGGTACGCGGACGGCCGGGTGTTCCTCGTCGGCGACGCGGCCCACGAGATGCCGCCCACCGGCGCGTTCGGCTCCAACACCGGCATCCAGGACGCGCACAACCTGGCCTGGAAGCTGTCCGCCGTCCTGGGCGGCTGGGCCGGGCCCGGTCTGCTCGCGTCCTACGACGCGGAGCGCCGCCCGGTCGCGGAGGCGACGAGCGCCCGCGCCTCGTCGCGTTCGGTCGAGCACAGCCACCCCGGCTACGCCCCCGGTCCCGAGGCGGAGGGCCGCGGGAGGAAGGGCGGAATCCTGTCCGTGGTCCTGGGCTACCGCTATCCGCGGGGCGCGGTCCTGGGCGCCGACCGGGAGCTTCCGGTCGTGCCCGACGGCCTGCGCCTGACGGGCGAACCCGGCACCCGGGCCCCGCACATGTGGCTGGAGCGCGCCGGGGACCGGATCTCCACGCTGGACCTGTACGAGCGGACCCCGGTGCTCCTGAGTTCCGCGGGCGCCGCCGGCGCGTGGCACGACGCCGCCGTGCGCGTCGCGGAGGAGCTGGGGATCCCCCTCGTGTCGTACCGGATCGGCGGGGGGCCCGGCGCCGAGCTGTCCCCCGAGGGGGACGCGGACTGGTCCGGGCCGCACGGCGTCACACCGGCCGGCGCGGTCCTGGTCCGTCCGGACGGTTTCGTCGCCTGGCGTTCCGAGGGCCCCTCGGAGGACCCCGGGTCGGCCCTGCGGACGGCCCTGGCGGCGCTCTTCGACCGGGGGTGACCCCGCCCCCGTCCCGTCCGGCGGGCCCCCAGGCGGGCCGGGGCGGCTCCGGCGCCGGCACGCCCCGGCCCGCGCCCGGGGAACTCCCGGGCGTCCGGCGGGGCGGAGGGGGGCGGGCGTGCCCCGGCCCGCGCGCCCGGGGGACTCCCCGTGGACTCGCGGGGTTCCCCGGTGACTGATTTCCTGTAGGCGATCCCCCTTCGCACCGGAAGGTCCGCATCATGCACGTCAGCGCACTCACTCCCGCCGTCCTCGCCGATCTGCGGCGGCCGCGTCCGTACCCGGCGATCTCCCTGGTCATGCGGACGCATCCGCGCCGGGGGGTGGACGAGGACCGGGTGCGGCTCAAGAACCTGCTGTCCGAGGCGCGCGCGCAGCTCGACGCCGATCCGCGGGTGGGCCGCGAGGAGCGGCTGGAGCTGCGGGCCAGGCTGGAGGAGACCGAGGTCCTCGGCCGGGACGACGTGTTCCTGCACGCCGGGGACGGCCTGCAGGTCCTGCTCGCCCCCGGCGAGGAGACGCAGGTGTGGGAGCTCGACGGCCAGGAGGACGTCCCGACCCGCGTCGAGTTCGCCCCGACGTTCCTGACCCGCTACCTGGTGGCGGCCCGCGAACGCTCGGCGTCCTACTGGGTCCTGGTCCTCGGCCTGGACACCTGCCGCCTCCACCAGGGGTCGGGCGGGCGCCTGTTCGAGGTCGAGGAGTACGGCTTCCCGGCGGAGCCCGCGATCCCGGACCACGAGGACGCCATCCCCGGGCCGATCACCGACTTCCCGTCACCCGCCCGCGACGAACGCATCCAGCAGTACATGCGCGCCGTGGACGAGAAGCTGTCCGCCCCCCTCGCCGCGCGGCGGCAGCCGCTCTTCCTCGTCGGGGGCACGAAGCTCCTGGCCGAGTTCGACGGCGTGAGCCGGCACACCGGCCAGGTGGACGGCCGGCTCGACCTGGCCGGCCTGGACGAGGTCTCCCCCGCCGTCCTGGCCGAACGCCTGGAACCGGTCCTCTCCGAGTTCCGCGAACGGAGGGCGCGGCAGGCGCTCCAGGACCTCGACGACGCCCGCGGCCGCAAGCAGTACGCCGCCGGCCTGCAGGACGTGTGGGTCGCCGTCGCCGACCGCCGGGTCCGTCTCCTCGTCCTCGAGGAGGGGCTGCGCGCCGCCGGCGCGGTGGCGGAGGACGGCCGCGGTCTGCGTCTGGTCCCGCTGCCCGACGAACCCGGCATCACCGACGGCGGCACCGCCGGCCGGGAGCAGGCCCCGGACGGGGTGGTGACCGACCTGGTCGACACCCTGGTGGAGAACGCCCTGGACGCCGACGCCTCGGTCCGCTTCGTCCCCGACGGCACGCTGGACGCGTGCGGGCGGGTCGCGGCGGTCCTGCGCTACTGACGCGCGGACGGGCCCGCCCGGCCCCGACTGCGCTCCGGCCCCGGGGAAGCCCCCGGCGCCCCGGGAGGGCGCCGTCCGGCGGAAGGAACGTTTCTGCATATACGTGCGCCCACGGGTGAGAGGGGCAGGGCCCGCACCGGAACACGGACCTCGGCGTCCGGACCGTCCCGGGGGCCCTCCCGGACCGTGTCCGGCGAGGAGGAGGCGACGGAACCGGTCGCCCGGCACGGAAAGCGGAGGACGATGCAGAAGTGGAAGGAACGGGCCGGCGAAATCGCCGCCCGTGGAGCGGTGCCCGCGCGATCGCGCCGCGGCGCCGGCGCACGCCCCTCGGCCGGCGGCCCGGCCACCGGGACGGGGACGGCCCGCGGCGGCCCGGCGCGCCCGCCGCTGCGATCCGGGCCGGGCGCGCGGTGAGCGCCGGAACCGACGGCGCGTCCCCGCCCGGACTGCGGCGCGCCCTGACCACTCCCCTGCTCTACTTCTTCATCCTCGGTGACGTCCTGGGCGCCGGGGTGTACGTACTGGTGGGGCAGGTCGCCGCCGCGTCCGGGGGCGCGGTGTGGGTGCCGCTCGCCGTGGCACTGGCGCTGGCCCTGCTGACCGCCGCCTCCTACGCCGAGCTGGTGACGAAGTACCCGAGGGCCGGCGGCGCCTCCCACTACGCCACCCGGGCGTTCGGCCCGGCGGTCGGGTTCGTCGCGGGGTTCTGCATGCTGGCGGCCGGCGTCGTCTCGGTCGCCGCGCTCGCCCGCGGCTTCGCCGGCGACTACCTCGCCGCCTTCGTCACCCTGCCCGTCGCCCCGGTCGCCGTGGTCTTCCTCGTCCTCCTCGCCCTCGTCAACGCCCGGGGCATCCGGGAGTCCACCCGCGCCAACGTGGTCGCCACCCTGATCGAGGTCGGCGGCCTGGTGGTCATCGTGGTGCTGGGCGCCCGGCTGCTGCTGCGCGGGGAGGGCGACCCGGGCCGCCTCGTCCAGCTCGGCACGCCCGGGAAGGGCGCCGCGGCGGCCGTGCTCAGCGGTTCCGTCCTCGCCTTCTACTCCTTCGTCGGCTTCGAGACGTCGGTGAACGTCGCGGAGGAGACCCGGGATCCCCGGCGCTCCTACCCGCGTGCCCTGTTCGCCGCGCTCGCCACCGCCGGGGCCGTCTACGTCCTGGTCGGCGTGGCCGCCTCGGCCACCGTGCCCACCGGCGTCCTCGCCTCCTCCAGCGGCCCCCTCCTGGAGGTCGTCCGCGAGGCCGGCGGCGTCCCCCCGCGGCTGTTCGGCGCCGTCGCCCTGATCGCCGTCGCCAACGGAGCCCTGCTCACCGGCATCATGGCGTCGCGCCTGGCGTACGGAATGGCCCGCGACGGGCTGCTGCCCACCGCCCTGACCCGGGTCCTGCCCGGCCGCCGCACCCCCTGGGCCGCGATCGCCGCCACCACCGTCCCCGCCCTCCTGCTGGCCCTGACCGGCAGCGTCGCCACGCTGGCGTCCACCCTGGTGCTGCTGCTCCTGGTGGTCTTCCTGATCGTCAACACGGCCGTCCTCGTCCTGCGTTCCGACCCGGGCGAACCCGGCCACTTCCGCGCTCCGACCGTGCTGCCGGTCCTCGGAGCCGCCTCCTGCGTCCTGCTCGCCACCCAGGTGGAGGCCGGTGTCTGGCTGCGCGGCTCGGTGGTGCTCGCCCTCGCGGTGGTCCTCGCCGCCGTCGCGGCCCGGCGCCGCCGCCGTCCGGGGGCGAGGACCCCGGGCGCGCAGGACCCGGCGGCGGGGACCCCGGAGCCGAAGGAGGAGACGGGCGCCTGAGGCGCTCCGGGAGGCACCGTCCCGGCTCCTGTTCCGTCACCGCGCCGGGGAGAACCCGGCGCGGTGACCCGTTCGGGAGCGTCTTCGCCTCGTGCGGTCCGCGATGGCCTCCGGCGGGTAGACGTTCCCCGGGCACACGCGCGGTGCCGCACGTCCGTACGCGTCACACCGAGGAAAGGAGCGAACCATGCGGGAGAGCACCCCGTCACAGGCGGAGGGCGAGCGCCCCGACGACGACCCCCCGGAGGAGGCGGGCCACCGGGACGCGGAACCCGAGCGCACGACGCCGTCGCAGGCCGAGGGAGAACGCGAGCCGGACAGCGAGGAGGGGACCGCGTAGCGGTACCGTCCGGCGGGCCGGAGCCGGTCCGTCCCGGCGCCGGCCCGGGTCCGAGCCGGGTCCGGGCCGGGTCCGGGCCGGCGGGTTCCGGCGGGTCCGGCGCTCCTCGTACGGCGGGGGGCGCGCGGCGGACGGGCGCGCGACGGGGAACGGCCTCCGGACCGTTTCGCCGGTGCCCGAACGGTTAGAGGCGGTTCATGACTCATGAACCGGACATCAAGGACCGTGTCCCCGCGGGCGACGCCGTACGACGAGTGCTGGAACGCGTCCTGCCGTCGGCGTCGGGCCCCGGCGGGGTCCTCCGGGGCATGGACCGCCTGGAACGCGCCACCGCCCTCGACGCCTGTGCCGGACGGCTCCGCGACGCGGTCCGCTCGGTCCCCCTGGGCCGCGGGAGGGACGTGCTGCACGGGCGCTGGCTGGGCCACCCCGTCCACCCGGTGATGGTGCAGGTGCCGATCGGCGCCTGGTTCTCGGCGGCCGTGCTCGACGCGGTGCCGGGACAGCGGCGGGCGGCCGGCACGCTGATCGGCGTGGGGCTCGTGGCCGCGCTCCCCGCCGCCGTCGCCGGCTGGGTCGACTGGGCGGAGCTGCAACGCCGTCAGGCACGGGTCGGGCTGGTGCACGCGGCGGCGAACGCCACGGGGGTGGCGCTGTACGCGGGCTCCCTGGCCGCGCGGGTGCGGGGCCGGGCCGCCCTGGGCAGGGTCCTGGGGTTCGCCGGGCTGACCGCCGTCGGCCTGGGCGGGGCGATCGGCGGCCACCTGGCATACCGGCAGGGTTCCGGCGTCAACCACGCGGCGTCGGTCCCGGAGCTGGTGGAACCGGGGTGGCACGAGATCGGCGAGGCCGGGGACCTCCCCCTCGGGCGGGCGGTCCGGCGGCACGCCGGCGACGTGCCCGTCCTGGTCGTCCGTGAGAGCGCCGACCGCGTGCACGTCCTGGCGGACGCGTGCAGCCATGCCGCGGGTCCCCTGTCCGGGGGCACGGTCGAGGACGGCTGCGTGCGCTGCCCGTGGCACGGGAGCGCCTTCCGCCTGGAGGACGGGTGGAACGTGCGCGGTCCCGCCACGGCCCCCCAGCCCGTCTTCGACACCCGGATCACCGGCGGCCGGGTCGAGGCGAGGCTGCGCTCCCCCGAGACCGGGGACCCGTCCGCCTCCTCCCGCGACGAGGTCTGAGGCCGCCCGTACGGGACGGTCCCGCTCCTCACCCCTACTCGACGGAGACTCTCACGTGAACCGTGAAACACCTGGAAAAGCCGCCCCCCTGCGCCGGTTCGGGGAGGCGTTCCGGCGTGTGGGCAGGGCCTACTCGCCGCAGGAGGAACGCCGGCTCGGCGGGCACCTGGGAGCCGTCGCCGCCTTCGGCGCGTACACCGCCGCGTGGGGCGTGGCGGCCCGCGTGCGCGGGGCACGGCTCCCGGAGCGCCACGATCCCCTGGACGTCCTGATGACGGCGGCGGCCGTGTTCCGGCTGGGGCGACTGCTCAGCAAGGGGTCCGTCACCAGCCCCCTCCGGGCGCCCTTCACGCGCTACGAGTCGGCGACGGGCCCCGCCGAGGTGGGCGAGAGCCCCCGGGGAGGGGCCTTCAGGTCGACCGTGGGCGAGCTGGCCACCTGCCCGTTCTGCCTGAGCGTCTGGCTGACGGCCACCTTCACGGGTGCCCGTCTGCTGTGGCCGGGCGCCACGCGGACCGTGACGGGCGGTCTCGCCGTCCTGGCGGCCGCCGACACCCTGCAGCTCGGTTACGACTGCCTCCTGCAGAAGAACGCCGAGTGAGGCGGGCCCCGGTGCGCGCGTGACGGCCGCCCCGGGAGGAGTCGGGGCCGGGCGTCGTGGGTAGTCGCACGCGGCCCCTGTTCCGATCGGGAGAAGAGGAGAGATCATGGCGATCGACATCGACCGGGGAACGGCCTTCCGCGCCCCGGACCGGGCGCACGCGACGCGCAAGGGCGTCCACGACCAGATCCTGGGCCTGCTGATGCTGCTGGCGTCGGTCGTCCTGCTGGTCTTCCTCATGGCGACGCAGGACGGGCCCAAGGACGCCCAGGTGAACGAGTGGGTCGTGGGGCTCGTCGTCGCCTTCGCCGCGGGCACGCGCGTGTACCGCGGCGGAGGCGTGCTGTCCGACGCGCTGGTGGGCCTGGCGGGCGTGTGGCTGCTCCTCTCGCCGTTCGCCCTCGACGCCCAGGACACGGCCCTCGACACGGGGACCCGCACGCTCGACATCGTGATGGGGAGCGTCCTGGTGGTCCTGAGCCTGTTGTCCGCGGCGGTCTGGTGGACGGACCGCCGCGGGACGGACCGGAGCGCGCACCGGACGGACCGGGGCGCGCACCGGCGCACTTCCTAGACCGCGCTCCGGGCCAGGAACGACACCACGACCGTCACCGCTCCGCACGCGCCCAGCGCGGCGGCGACCAGCCGGCGGCGGAGGAGTTCGTAGCGGCGGGCGTACTCGTGCCGGAGTTCGCCCGCCCGCGCGACGGTGTCCTCGAACATCCGGCGCCGCACGGCGAGGTGCTCCCGCGCGAAGGCGCGGGCCACCTCCGACCGCTCCTGGGGTCCCAGCCACGGGAACCGGCGGGCGAAGGCGGCGCCGGCCTCCACGGCCTCGGTGCCGGCCCGCCGCGCGAGCAGGTACCCCTCGATCCGGGCGATGCCCTCGGCCGCCTCGTCGGTCAGGGCGCACGGGACCGCCCGCCCTTCCGCGGCCGGCGCGGAGGCGTCGCCGCCGGCGCGGTCCGCGGAGCGCCGCGGCTTCCCGGGACCGTACGCGGTCATGCGTTCCGTCCGGAGCCGGGGCCGTCGTGGGTGGCGGCGCCGGAGTCGTCGAACACGTCCCGCTTGTGCGTCTTGCCGTGGTCGAGCGCGGCCATCGCGGGGTGGTTGAGGTCGAACGCGGGGGACTCGGAGCGGATGCGGGGGAGGGTGACGAAGTTGTGCCGGGGTGGCGGGCAGGAGGTGGCCCACTCCAGGGAGCGGCCGAAGCCCCACGGGTCGTCGACGGTGATCCGGGGCGCGGTCCTGGCCGTCTTCCAGACGTTGTAGAAGAACGGCAGGGTGGAGGTGCCCAGGAGGAAGGCGCCGATGGAGGACACCGTGTTCAGGGCGGTGAACCCGTCGGCCTCCAGGTAGTCGGCGTAGCGGCGGGGCATGCCCTCGGCACCGAGCCAGTGCTGGACGAGGAAGGTGCCGTGGAAGCCGACGAAGAGCGTCCAGAAGTGGATCTTCCCCAGGCGCTCGTCGAGCATCGTGCCGGTCATCTTGGGCCACCAGAAGTAGAACCCGGCGAACATCGCGAAGACGACCGTGCCGAAGACGACGTAGTGGAAGTGGGCCACGACGAAGTAGCTGTCCGTGACGTGGAAGTCCATCGGGGGCGAGGCCAGGATGATCCCGGTCAGCCCGCCGAACAGGAAGGTGACGAGGAAGCCGATCGACCACAGCATGGGGGTCTCGAAGGAGAGCGAGCCCTTCCACATCGTGCCGATCCAGTTGAAGAACTTCACTCCCGTCGGGACCGCGATCAGGAAGGTCATGAAGGAGAAGAACGGCAGCAGCACCGCGCCGGTGGCGAACATGTGGTGCGCCCACACGGTCACCGACAGGCCCGCGATGGCGATGGTGGCGCCGACGAGGCCGACGTAACCGAAGATCGGCTTGCGGGAGAACACGGGCAGGATCTCGGTGACGATCCCGAAGAACGGCAGCGCGATGATGTAGACCTCGGGGTGCCCGAAGAACCAGAAGAGGTGCTGCCACAGCAGCGCCCCGCCGTTGGCCGGGTCGAAGACGTGCGCGCCGAACTTGCGGTCCGCCTCGAGCGCGAACAGGGCCGCGGCGAGGACGGGGAACGCGAACAGCACCAGGACCGACGTCAGCAGGACGTTCCAGGTGAAGATCGGCATCCGGAACATCGTCATTCCCGGCGCGCGCATGCACAGGATGGTGGCGATGAAGTTCACCGCTCCCAGGATCGTGCCGAAGCCGGCGAACGCCAGCCCCATGATCCACATGTCACCGCCCACGTAGGGCGTGCGCTCCCCGCCGCTGAGCGGCGTGTAGGCGGTCCATCCGAAGTCCGCCGTTCCCTGCGTGGTGAAGATTCCCGCGAAGGCGATCAGCCCGCCGAAGAGGAACAGCCAGTACGAGAACATGTTCAGCCGCGGGAAGGCCACGTCGGGCGAGCCGATCTGCAGCGGCATGATCGCGTTGGCGAAACCGGCGAACGTCGGGGTGGCGAAGAGCAGCAGCATCACCGTCCCGTGCAGCGTGAACACCTGGTTGTACTGCTCCGGCGAGACGATCTGCAGACCGGGCCGCGCCAGTTCCGCCCGGAGCACGAGCGCCAGCAGGCCTCCCAGCAGGAAGAACACGAACGACGTGATCAGGTAGAGGTGCCCGATCTTCTTGTGGTCGGTCGTCGTCAGCCAGTCCACGACGATCGCCCCCCGCGTCCTTCTCTTCACGGGTACGAGGGTGGGTGGCTCCGTGGAGACGGCCATGAGAACTCCCGGCAAGGAATCAGGTGAACACACAGGGGTGGAACGACCATAAAGGCGATGACTCCGGGCAAATGACCGGAACACGGGCGATCGCTTCATCTCACCTCCCCCAGCGGCCGCGACCTGCGGCTTTCCCGCCCCCCGGAGCGGAGAGCACCCGAACGGCGGGCGCGCGACCGGCCCGGCGCACGCCCTCGGAGAGGCGCGGCGCACGCCCCCGGAGAGGCGCGGACCGGCGAAGGGGAGCACTCCGGCCGACCGCCGCGAAGCCCCGCCCAGGCATGCCTCAAATACACCCATTCAGGTGTTTATTATGCTTTTATGGGTAAGGGTCGTGTAAACATCCCTCTTCCGGAGGCCATCATGGCGTCAACCCACCGCGCACCCATCGAAGAGCACCCCGACCTGATGGAACTGCGCGCCCGGCACGACCGTGCCGCCGCCACCCCACGGGCGCAGATGATCGAGGCCCTGGCCCTCCTCACCGGCCTCTACCTCGCCGCCTCCCCGTGGATCGTCGGCTTCGACGGCTTCACCACCCTCGCCGTCACCAACCTCATCGCCGGCGTCGCCTACATGCTGCTGCTCGGCGGTCTCGGCAACTCCTACGAGCGCACCCACTCCATGGCGTGGGCCGCCGCCGCCGTGGGCGTCTGGACCTGCGTGGCCCCCTGGGTCGTGGCCGGCGACGTCGCCCACACCCGTTCCATCACCAGCAATCTGATCACCGGCGCCCTCGCCACCCTCCTCGCCCTGGCCGCCGCGTCCGCCGCGCGCGACCACAGCGGCGGACGGGAGCGCCGCTCCTCGTCCGGCAACCGCTGACACCGCGCGACCCACGGCACCGCCGGGAAGGACTCCTTCCCGGCGGTGAGCCGGATGCCGGCACCCCCGTTCCCTGGGCGCCGGACGAGCGGCACCGGTCGGCGGGGCTCCGCCGAGGCCCCGTCCGGTCCCGGCGGAGGCGGTGACCCCGGCACCGAGGAGTCCGACGCCGATGTGGCCGGAAAGGAGACACGGCCGGGCGGACGTCGGGCATCCTCGCAGGGCGCCGCCCCGAGCGCGGCGCCCGAGAACCGGGGAGAGAGATTGAACACGCAAGATCCGACGTCGGCCACGCGCGCGTCCGGCAAGGTGTGGCTGATCACGGGGGCCACGTCCGGCTTCGGCCGGTGCATAGCCGAGGCCGCGCTCGAAGCGGGCGGGACGGTCGTGGCGGCGGCCCGCCGCCCGGAGGCCCTGGACGACCTCGCTTCCACCCACCCCGACCGGCTGGTTCCGGTCGCCCTGGACGTGACCGACGCCACCGGCGCCGACGCGGTGGTCGACGCGATGGTGGAACGATTCGGCAGGATCGACGTCCTGGTGAACAACGCCGGGCGGGGCCTCGTGGGCGCGGTGGAGGAGACCACCGACGAAGAGCTCCGGGACCTGATGGAACTGCACTTCTTCGGACCCGCCCGCCTCACGCGCGCGGTCCTGCCGCACATGCGCGGCCAGAAGTCCGGCGCCGTGGTGCAGATGAGCAGCATGGGCGGACGGCTGACCTTTCCCGGGGTCGGCGCCTACTCGGCCTCCAAGTTCGCCCTGGAGGGGCTGACGGAGGCGCTCGCCGCCGAGGTCGCCCCGTTCGGCGTCAAGGTGCTCATCGTCGAACCCGGTGCGTTCCGCACCTCGTTCGCCGGTGGCGGCGCTCTGCGGCAGACGGCCGAGATGCCGGAGTACGCCGAGACGGTCGGGGCCGTGCGGACGGGTCTGCCGGACAGCGACGGCAAGCAGGCCGGCGATCCGGCGAAGGCCGCGGCCGCCATCCTGAAGGCGCTGGACAGCGAGAACACCCCGCTCCGGCTCGCCCTGGGCAACGACGCGTTCGACGCGATCACCGCCCACGCGGAGGCCGCCCTGGCGGAGGTCCGCGCCTGGGAGCCGGTCAGCCGTGGCACCGACTTCGACGCCTGACGCCTGACGTCCGACGTCCGGCACCGACGGGGCGGGGGTTTCCCCCGCCCCGTTCTCACGTGAGCGAACTCTCCCGGGAGACGGCCAATCGCCCAGTGGGCGATCGAAATTCGATCAATCGACAAAGGTGCATTGACTCGATCATCCGTCGCGCCTAGCTTCTGGCGGCACAGACCCCCAGAAGGGCGTGACGTCATGGTCATCAGAACTTCCCGGAGACGAGGGGTGGCGGGCCGCGTGCTCGCCGCCGCCGCTCTCGCGCTCACCAGCACCGTCGCTCTCGCCGCCGTACCCGCCTCGGCCGCGGGAAGCACCACTCACGTGGACTGCTCCGCTCCGGTCGCCGGAGACGGCAGCCTCGCGTCGCCGTTCAACAGCATCGGCCAGGCCAACGGGAAGACGTACGCTCCGGGCGACACCCTCGCCTTCGCGTCCGGCACCACGTGCACCGGCTCCCTCGCCCCCCGGGGCAGCGGCACCGCCGCCGCCCCCATCACCCTCACCGCCTACGGCACCGGCGCACTGCCCGTGATCGACGGCAACGGCGGCGCCGACGCCGTCTCCTTCACCAACCAGGACCACTGGCGGATCAGCGACCTCCGGCTCACCAACCCGGCGTCCTCGCTCTCCCGCCGCACCGGCCTGCGGATCTCCGCCACCGACGGAACGGCACACCGCGGTTTCGACGTCGGCCGCCTCGTCGTCGACCACGTGGCCGGCCAGACGAACAAGAACAGCCCGACCACCGAGGACTTCGTCCAGTCCGCCGGCATCGTCACGGGCGCGAGCGGTGCGAACTCGACCCTCAACGACATCCACGTCCACCACAACCGGATCGCCGACACGGGCGGCGGCGGCCTCAAGATCCGTGTCGGGTCCATGGCCGTCAAGGGCTCCGGCGTCCTGATCGAGCACAACGTCATCAAGGACGTCGGCGGCGACGGCATCATCGCCAGCTACGCCACCGCGCCCATGATCCAGTACAACAACGCCTCCGGCGTCGGCAACGGCGCGTACCCCTTCTCCGGCGGCAACTTCGCCGGCATATGGGTGCTCGGCGACCACGATCCGACCATCCAGAAGAACGCCGTGTACGGCATCACGCGGATGTCCGTGGCCGACAGCCAGGCGTTCGACTGCGACTGGGGCAACACCGGGACCTGCACGATCCAGTACAACTTCAGCCGCGACAACATCGGCGGCTTCTTCCTCGACTGCGACGGGTGCGGCACCATCGGCGGCGCCAAGCAGGTCATCCGCTACAACATCTCCGAGAACGACTGCCGCATGAGCAGCGTCAGCGCCGGCCGCTCCGCCCTGCACATGTACAACAACGTCCTCTACTGCACGGACAAGAAGTTCAGCATCACGCTCCCCGACGAGAGCGTCGTCGAGAACAACATCTGGGTGGGCACCACCGACTCCCGGCTCCCCACCGGCAGCGGCATCACATGGCTGTGGAACGTCTTCCAGGGCGTGCCCCGGCCGACCGCCAACGGCATCACCGGCGACCCGCGCTTCGTGAACCCCGGCACCGGGGGCGACACGATCGAATCCGCCGACGGCTACAAGCTGCGCTCCACCTCCCCCGCCCTGAACAACGGCTCCGTGATCAGCGGCAACGGAGGCCGCGACTACTGGGCGAACCCCGTGTCCGGCACCGCGAAACCGCACCGGGGCGCGTACAACGGCCCCGGCCTGTAGCCCGGGACGGCTTCCATCCGGCGGCCGCCCCCGTGCCCTCTCCCCCGGCCCGAGGCGGTACGGGCGGAAGGGCACGGGGCACGGCGGGGGCGGGGGCCGGACCGGGTGGGCGGGACGGCACGGAGCGCGGACGGCGAGGGGGCACCGACGCTCCCCGCCGTCCCGCCCGTACCGGTGACGGGCGCGGACGGGCCGCGTGGCACCCTTGGTCCCCGCACGCCGGGAACTCGTCGACGGCGCGCGGGCGAACCGGAGGGGCCGTGACGAAGCGGGAAGTGACCGTAGACCATCTGAAGGGGTACGCCGAGATCCTGACGGAGGTGTGCGCGACCGGCCGGCGGCTGACCCGTGAGGAACGGGAGGCGCTGCGGTCCCGCGGGGAGCGGGCCGCCGAGGCCGGCACCGGACTGCGGAGCCTCGTGAAGGCGCACCTCTCGGCCGCCCGGGACGTGCACGCGACCCTCCCGAAGACCGCCGCGGGACACCTCCTGAGCGCCGTCGAGCAGGCCGTCGACGCGTTCGCCGAAGGACACGAACGGGCACAGCGCCTGGCCGTGCGGCAGGAAGAGGCGGCCCGGCGGGAGTTCATCGACGACCTGCTCTACGGACGCAGCGACCTCGGCCGGCTCGCCGAGCGCGCCGAACGGTTCGGGCTGCTCCTGTCCCACGCCCACGCCGTGGCCGTCGCCCAGGGCCCGGAGCCGTACAGCGACGGCTACGCGGTCACCCGTGCCGTCGAGTCCTCGCTCCTGGCCCGCTTCGGCGACCGCCGCATCCTGCTCACCACGAAGGACGGCCGGCTGATCTGCGTCGCGCCCGCCGGCGAACCCGAGGTCCTGGCCCACTTCGCCAAACAGGCGTACGCGGCGACCGACGGCGGCAGAGTGGCCGTCGGACGCCCCCACCCGGGCGCGGGCGGCGTCGTCCACTCCTACGAGGAAGCCCTCAACGCCCTCGACCTGGCCGACCGCCTGCATCTGGACGCGCCCGTCCTGCACGCCGCCGACCTCCTCGTCTACCCCGTCCTGACCCGCGACCGCCAGGCCATGGCCGACCTCGTGCGCACCGTGCTGAGCCCCCTCCAGCAGGCACGCGGCGGCGCCGGACCCCTCCTCGACACCCTCACCGCGTACTTCGACACCGGCTGCGTCAGCGCCCAGGCCGCCCGCCTGCTCGGGCTCAGCGTGCGGGCCATGACCTACCGCCTCGACCGCATCCACCGGCTCACCGGGGTGGACCCCTCCGACCCCGTCCAGCGCTACACCCTGCAGACGGCCGTCATCGGAGCCAGGCTCCTCGACTGGCCCGGCAATCCGCTGTGACGCGGGCCCGGACGGACAGCGGCGGCCCGCCGGACGCCCGGCCCGAATGCCCGGCCGCCTTCGCGGGCGAATCCGCCCGCGCGCGGAGGCGGCATGAAGAACGCGTAAAGATTGCCGGAACCAGGCAGTGAAGGCGCGCTCCTCCCCGTGGAACCATCCCCGTGACGGGCAAGAGGCCGGCGGGACGGACGGGGTGACGCCATGGTGTGGTTTCTCGGTTTCGGCCTGGTGGGTCTCGTACTGCTCGTCCTGTCCCTGATGTTCGACGGGGTGCTGGAAGGCGCCCTCGACGGACTGGGGGGAGGGCTGGACGGGTTCCTGTCATTGCCGGTGATCGCCGGTTTCGTGTCGGCCCTCGGGTTCACGGGGGCGATCACCATGGGGGCCGCCGGTGCGGGGGCGGGGGCCGCCACCGGTGCGGGCGTGGTCGCGGGGGGCGTCGTGGGGTGGGGCACCTGGCGGTTCGGCCGGGCCCTGCTGCGCGACGGCGGCGCGCCCGCACCCCGGGGCGAGGACCTCACGGGCACCAGCGGCACCGTGGTGACCGCGATCCCTGTTGCCGGCTACGGCGAGGTGTTGCTGTATCTGGGCGGGCAGCCGGTGAAGTACGCGGCGAGGGCCGCCGTGCCGGTGGCGCGGGGCACCGAGGTGTGGGTGGAGTCCGTCCTGTCGCCGACGTCGGTTTCGGTTCGCCCCGTCGAACGCTGATCCGCCGCCCGTCCCCGTTCTCCGTCCGACCCACTTCATCCGGCAACAAGCAAGGGGATTCCGCATGAGTCCTGTCCTGACCGCGGTCCTGGGGATCGTCGTCCTCGTCGTCCTGCTCGGTCTCGTCGTCGTCACCCGCTACAAGGTGGCCGGTCCCAGCGAGGCGTTCATCATCACCGGCCGGCGCGGCAAGCAGGCCACCGATCCGGCCACCGGGCGCGTCTTCACCGACAACAGCGGCCAGAAGGTCGTGGTGGGCGGGGGCGTGTTCGTCGTCCCCTTCGTGCAGCAGAAGTTCACCCTGGACCTCTCCAGCCGGCACATCCCGGTCGCCGTGCGCGGCGCGGTCACCCTGCGCGGGGTCAAGGCGAACCTGGAGGGCGTCGCGATCGTCAAGGTCGGCGGCACCGAGGACTCCATCCGGGCCGCCGCGCAGCGGTTCTTGATGCAGCAGGACGGCATCGTCGGCTTCACCCAGGAAGTGCTGTCCGGGGCGCTGCGTTCCATCGTGGGCCGGATGTCGGTGGAGGACATCATCCGCGACCGTGCCGCGTTCGCCGGGCAGGTCGCCGAGGA
>NZ_JBVHEG010000013.1:0-173475 GCF_055562975.1 Streptomyces sp. NPDC014907
AACGCCCGGTTACATTCCGAACCCGGAAGCTAAGCCTTTCAGCGCCGATGGTACTGCAGGGGGGACCCTGTGGGAGAGTAGGACACCGCCGAACACCTGCCCTTTTAGCTCAGTCGGTAGAGCGTCTCCATGGTAAGGAGAAGGTCAACGGTTCGATTCCGTTAAAGGGCTCAGACGAAAAGGCCCCCGCCTTGTGGCGGGGGCCTTTTCGCGTTTCCGGAACGGTGAGAACACCTTCCGGTGCCTTCCCCCGAAGGGAAGGCACCGGAAGCGGGACACCCGAGGGTCAGCGGTCGTCCGGCTCGCGGAGACGCATCGCGAGAATGGCCATGTCGTCGGAGGCCGGCTCCTGGGCGAAGCGCTCGACCGCGCGCAGCACACGGGCCCCGACCGCACCGGCCGTCAGGCCCGTACACGTCTTGAGGACGTCGGCGAGGCCGTCGTCGCCCAGCATGCGGGAGCCCTCGCGGCGCTCCGTGACGCCGTCCGTGACACAGAGGAGGACGTCGCCCGGATCGAGCGTCACCGTCTCCTCGTACAGCTCCAGGTCCTCCATGACGCCCAGGAGCGGCTGCGGTTCGGCCGCGGGGCGGACCGTGCCGTCCGGGCTGAGGCGCAGCGGAAGCGGATGGCCCGCGCAGACGACCTTGAGGATCGCGGAACCGTCCTCCTGCGGACGCATCTCGCCGTAGAGGAGGGTCAGGAAGCGGCTGCGCGCGCCCTCGTCCAGGATCGCCGCGTTCAGGCGCTCCAGGACGGCCGGCCCGCCCAGGCCCTCGCGGGCCAGGAGCCGCAGCGCGTGACGGGCCAGGCCCGTGACGGCGGCCGCCTCCGGACCCGTACCGCAGACGTCGCCGATGGCGAAGCCGTACGCGCCGTCGGCGATCGGGAACAGGTCGTAGAAGTCGCCCCCGACCTCGTTGCCCTCGCCGGCCGCACGGTAGATGACGTCGACCTCGACGCCCGGGATCTCGGGGAGGCCGGGCGGCAGGAGACTGCGCTGGAGGGACTGGCTGATCGCCACGCGCTCCGAATAGAGACGGGCGTTGTCCAGGGCGAGGGCGGCCCGGCGGGAGAGGTCCTCGGCCAGCTCCAGGATCTCCTGGCGGAAGTGGTCCTCGGAGGGCCGGCCGAGCGTCAGCATGCCGATGACCCGGTTCCGGGCCACCAGGGGCAGGACGACCGTCTCGCCGGCGACCGTGGTCGCGGTGGCCAGAGTGGTGTCCACACCCGGCGGAAGAGGACCCGACAGATGGTTCAGGGCCTGCGTCGAGGCGTCCAGCGCGGCCCGGTGGGCGGCGTCGCCCGGCGCGGTCCAGACCCGGGCGCCGGGAGTCGGCACCGGATCGGGCGGAGCGATCGAGGAGAGCAGCTCCTTGAGGCCGTCGATGCGGTCCTCGTCCTCGTGGAGCACGTACGAGAGGTACGGGTCGGAGGACTGGTCCGCGATCGTGTAGACCGCGCACCAGGTCGCGAGGGTGGGGACCGTCATCTGGGCCATCAGGGCCAGGGTCTGGTCGCGGTCGAGCGTGCCGGCCAGGAGGTCGGAGGCCTCGACGAGGAAACTGAGGGAACCGCGGCGCAGGCGCTCCAGCTCGCCCAGGCGGGCGGACTCGACGGCCAGGGCGATGCGGTCGGCGGCGAACTGGAGGCGGAGGGCCTCCTCGTTCGAGTAGCGGTTCGCGGCCTCGGCCGCCACGCCCAGGGAGCCGGTGAGCCGGCCCTCGACCTTCAGGGGCACGGTGACCACCGAGCGCATCCCGGTGTTCTCCAGGAGCGGTACGGCGCCCGGGACGGCGGCCAGGTCCTCGTGGACGGCGGGCATCCGGGCGGAGCCGTAACGGCTGGCGCCGGTCTCGACGGGGACGCGGGCGAAGCGCTGGCGGGCGGCCGGAAGACCCGTGGAGGCCCGTACCTCCAGCTCCGTCTCGTCGTCGGTGGCGAGCAGCAGGAAGGCGGCGTCGCCGTCGAGCATGTCGCGGGCGCGCTCCACCGTGCGCTGGAGGAGGCCGTCCAGATCGTCCGGCGCCGGGGAGCCGATGAAGACCTCGAAGGGATCGGTGGCGCGGCTCTCGGCGCCCGGCTCGGCGGCCGGGCGCTGCGGGGTCTGCAGGACGGCCCGCTCGTGCTCGCGCACCAGGAGACAGACCGTGGAGGGCTCGCCCTGGGAGTCGCGGACGCGCAGGTGCGAGGCGTAGACGGGGACGATCCGGCCGTCGGCGCAGCGGATGCCGTAACTGCCCTCCCAGCGGGAGAGGCGCAGCGCCTCGGCGAGACCGGTCCCGATGCCCGGGGTGTGGGGCCAGGCGGCGAGATCGCCCAGGGGCTTGCCGGTGACCTGGCCGGAGGCGTACCCGAAGAGTTCCTCGGCGTCCTCGTTCCAGGCGCCGACCGTCCCGTCCCGGCCGATCTGGACGACGGCGACGCGGACGCGGCTGTCGGCGACCGGGAGGAGGGCGTCGGGGAGGACGGGACCGGCGGAACGGGTCCCGACGGGGCGCTGCGGGAGGTCGAGGTGGAACCAGACGTGCTTGCGGGTGGGGGAGTAGTCGACGCCCCAGCGGTGGGCGAGGGCGGCACAGAGCAGCAGGCCGCGGCCGCTCTCGCGGTCCGGGGCGGC
This sequence comes from Streptomyces sp. NPDC014907, assembly GCF_055562975.1. NCBI lineage: Bacteria > Bacillati > Actinomycetota > Actinomycetes > Kitasatosporales > Streptomycetaceae > Streptomyces > Streptomyces sp. NPDC014907. The sequence goes on from NZ_JBVHEG010000013.1 coordinate 2,621, forward strand.
CAGGGTGCGGCCGCTCTGGACGGGGATCTCGCGCTCCGGATAGCGGTCGGACACCTCGACGCGGACGCTGTCGTCGGAGAGCAGGCAGAGCACGTCGGCGGAGGTGCCGGCGTGGATGACGGCGTTGGTGACCAGCTCGCTGGTGAGGACGACGGCGTCGTCCACCAGTTCGGGGTGTCCCCAGCCCTGGAGGGTGTCCCGGACGAAGGCGCGGGCGGACGCGACGGACCGCCCGACGGGCTCGAAGGTGGCAGTCGCCCGCGCGGTGATCACAGCTCTCCTCGTACGAGTCTCGACGCCCGGCTCTGCCATGCTCGGTCTGCCCCTCCCGCTGCCCGGTGGTCGTGCGCTCACCACACCGCCCCGGCCGGGCGGACCGGAGCGGCTGGACAGCCGGATGCCAGGTTACTTACCTTCGCTGTCCCAGCGGATGCCGGTCACCGCAGATTCCGCCCCCCGGGGGGGGCGAGGACGCCGTCGAAGCTGCCGAACTGTTATCGCCTGGTTCGGTCACGGTGAAACACTGGGCAGGCTACCGGCAGAGCCGGAGCGGTACGGTCGACCCCTTTCGGGAGGGACACGGTGGAGTCTGGCACGGCGGCGCGTCGCGGCGGAGGCAGCGGTACGCGCACGAGAGGCGGCCGTTCCCGTGGAGGGACGGTCCAGGTGGAGGCGGCGGCGCTGGAGCGGCTGCTCGCCGCCCTCGCGGCGATGCGGGACGGAAACCTCCGCAGAAGGCTCACGGTCTCCGGGGACGGGGTCATGGCGGAGATCTCCGCCGTGTTCAACGAGGTCGCCGACCGCCAGATGCACGTGACGGGCGAGCTGTCGAGGGTCCGGCGGGTGGTGGGGCGCGAGGGCAAGCTGTCCGAACGCCTGGATACGGGCCCCACCGAAGGGGCGTGGGCGGCGGCGATCGAGGCCGCGAACGCGCTCGTCGACGACCTGGCCCGGCCGGTGTCCGAGGTGGGGCGGGTGCTCTCCGCGGTCGCGGAGGGCGACCTGGAACAGCGGATGGACCTGCGTTCGGAGGGGTCCGACGGGACGGTGCGGCCGCTGCGGGGCGAGTTCCTGAAGGTCGCGCGCACCGCCAACAACCTGGTGGACCAGCTGTCCGTGTTCGCGTCCGAGGTGACCAGGGTCGCCGTCGAGGTGGGGACCGACGGCAAGCTGGGCGGGCAGGCACAGGTGCGCGGGGTGTCCGGTTCGTGGAAGGACCTCACCGACTCCGTCAACACCATGGCGAACCAGCTGACGGCCCAGGTGCGGGACATCGCGCTCGTGACGACGGCGGTCGCGGACGGCGACCTGTCGCAGAAGGTCACCGCGAACGTCGCCGGCGAGATGCTGGAGCTGAAGAACACCGTCAACCGGATGGTGGACCAGCTGTCGTCGTTCTCCTCCGAGGTGACCCGGGTCGCGCGCGAGGTGGGGACCGAGGGCGAGCTGGGCGGCCAGGCCGAGGTGGCCGGCGTCGCCGGCGTGTGGAAGGACCTGACCGACTCCGTCAACACGATGGCGGGCAACCTCACCAATCAGGTGAGGGGGATCGCCGAGGTGACGACCGCCGTCGCCAACGGAGACCTGTCGCAGAAGGTCCGGGTCTCGGCGCGCGGCGAGATCGCCCAGCTCGCGGACACGATCAACCAGATGACCGAGACGCTGCGGACGTTCGCCGACGAGGTGACCCGCGTCTCCGGCGAGGTCGGCGCACAGGGCCTGCTCGGCGGTCAGGCGCAGGTGCCGGGGGCGGCGGGGACCTGGAAGGACCTCACGGACTCCGTCAACACGGTCTTCCGGAACATCACCACGCAGGTGCGGGACATCGCGCAGGTGACGACGGCGGTGGCCAACGGCGACCTGTCGCAGAAGGTCACGGTCGACGTGGCCGGCGAGATGCTGGAGCTGAAGAACACCGTCAACACGATGGTGGACCAGCTCTCCGCGTTCGGCTCCGAGGTGACCCGGGTGGCCCGGGAGGTCGGCGTCGAGGGCCTGCTCGGCGGCCAGGCCGAGGTGCCGGGGGCGGCGGGAACCTGGAAGGACCTCACGGACTCCGTCAACACGGCCTTCCGCAACCTGACCGGTCAGGTGCGGGACATCGCGCAGGTGACGACGGCGGTGGCCAACGGCGACCTGTCGCAGAAGGTCACCGTGGACGTGGCCGGCGAGATGCTCGAACTGAAGAACACCGTCAACACGATGGTGTCGCAGCTGTCGTCGTTCGCGGACCAGGTGACCCGGATGGCCCGGGACGTGGGCACCGAGGGCCGGCTCGGCGGCCAGGCGCGGGTGGACGGGGTCTCCGGACGCTGGCGGGAACTCACCGACTCGGTGAACTTCATGGCCGGCAACCTGACCTCGCAGGTGCGCCAGATCGCCCAGGTGACGACGGCCGTGGCGAGCGGCGACCTGTCGCAGAAGATCGACGTGGACGCGCGCGGCGAGATCCTGGAGCTGAAGAACACCATCAACACGATGGTCGACCAGCTCTCCGCGTTCGCGGACCAGGTGACCCGGGTCGCCCGCGAGGTGGGCACCGACGGGCGGCTCGGCGGTCAGGCGCAGGTGCCCGGCGTGGCCGGGGTGTGGCGCGACCTGACCGACTCGGTGAACGGCATGGCCGGGAACCTCACCACCCAGGTCCGCAACATCGCGCAGGTCGCCACGGCGGTCGCGCGCGGCGACCTGTCGCAGAAGATCGACGTGGACGCGCGCGGCGAGATCCTGGAGCTGAAGAACACCCTCAACACGATGGTGGACCAGCTCTCCAACTTCGCCGAGCAGGTGACCCGGGTCGCCCGCGAGGTGGGCACCGAGGGGATCCTGGGCGGTCAGGCCGAGGTGCAGGGGGTCTCCGGCACCTGGAAGGACCTCACCCAGTCGGTGAACTTCATGGCGAACAACCTCACCATCCAGGTGCGGAACATCGCCGAGGTCACGACCGCGGTCGCCATGGGCGACCTGTCGAAGAAGATCACGGTCGACGCCCGGGGCGAGATCCTGGAACTGGTGACGACCGTCAACACGATGGTCGACCAGCTCTCCAACTTCGCGGACGAGGTCACGCGCGTGGCCCGCGAGGTGGGTACGGAGGGCATCCTCGGCGGCCAGGCGCGCGTGCGCGGCGTCACGGGCACCTGGAAGGACCTCAGCGACAACGTCAACCTGATGGCCAACAACCTGACCAGCCAGGTGCGGAACATCTCCCGGGTCTCGGCGGCCGTCGCCAACGGCGACCTGACCAAGAAGGTGACCGTCGAGGCGCGCGGCGAGGTCGCGGAGCTGGCCGAGACCGTCAATACGATGGTGACGACCCTGTCGTCCTTCGCGGACGAGGTCACGCGGGTCGCCCGGGAAGTGGGCACGGAGGGCGAACTGGGCGGCCAGGCCCGGGTGCCGGGGGTCTCCGGCACGTGGAAGGACCTGACCGAGTCGGTGAACTCGATGGCGTCCAACCTGACCGGTCAGGTGCGGCAGATCGCGGCCGTCACGACCGCGATCGCCAAGGGCGACCTCACCAAGAAGATCGACATCGACGCGCGCGGTGAGATCCAGGAGCTGAAGAACACCATCAACACGATGGTCGACCAGCTCTCCAACTTCGCCGAGGAGGTCACGCGCGTGGCCCGCGAGGTGGGTACGGAGGGCATCCTCGGCGGCCAGGCGCGCGTGCGGGACGTCGACGGCACCTGGCGCGACCTGACCGAGTCCGTGAACGAGATGGCCGGGAACCTGACCCGCCAGGTGCGGGCCATCGCGGCCGTCGCCACGGCGGTCACCCGGGGCGACCTCAACCTCAAGATCGACGGCGTGGACGCGGCCGGTGAGATCCAGGCGCTCCAGGACAACATCAACACGATGATCACCAACCTGCGCGACACGACCCTCGCCAACGAGGAGCAGGACTGGCTCAAGGGCAACCTGGCCCGCATCTCCGGCCTCATGCAGGGCCGGCGGGACCTGGACGACGTGGCGTCGCTCATCATGAGCGAGCTGACCCCGGTGGTCTCGGCCCAGCACGGTGCCTTCTTCGTGGCGATGCCGACCGGCTCCGCCCACGGCGACGCCGAACTGGTCGGCGAGGGCGACGGCTCGTACGAACTGCGGATGCGCGGGAGTTACGGATACTCCACCGGGTCCATGCCGACCTCGTTCCGTCCCGGCGAGACCCTCATCGGGACGGCGGCCGAGGAGAAGCGGACCATCCAGGTCAACGTGCCGCCCGGCTACCTGAAGATCTCCTCCGGGCTCGGGGAGGCCGCGCCCGCGCACGTGATCGTGCTGCCGGTCCTCTTCGAGGGCAAGGTCCTCGGGGTGATCGAGCTCGCCTCGTTCCAGCCGTTCACCCAGATCCAGCGCGACTTCCTCAACCAGCTCGCCGAGCTGATCGCCACCACCGTCAACACCATCAGCGTCAACACCAAGACGGAGGTGCTGCTCCGGCAGTCGCAGGAGCTCACCGAGCAGCTCAAGGAGCGCTCGGCCGAGCTGGAGCACCGGCAGAAGGAGCTCCAGGGCTCGAACCTGGAGCTGGAGGAGAAGGCCGAACTGCTCGCCCGGCAGAACCGCGACATCGAGGTGAAGAACACCGAGATCGAGGAGGCCCGGCAGGTCCTGGAGGAGCGGGCCGAACAGCTCGCCGTCTCCATGCGGTACAAGTCCGAGTTCCTGGCGAACATGTCGCACGAGCTGCGCACGCCGCTCAACTCGCTGCTGATCCTGGCGAAGCTGCTCGCGGACAACGCCGAGTCGAACCTGACGCCGAAGCAGGTCGAGTTCGCGGAGACCATCCACGGCGCGGGTTCCGACCTGCTCCAGCTGATCAACGACATCCTCGACCTGTCGAAGGTCGAGGCGGGCAAGATGGACGTCTCGCCGACCCGGATCGCGCTCGTCCAGCTCGTCGACTACGTGGAGGCGACCTTCCGGCCGCTGACCGCCGAGAAGGGGCTCGACTTCTCGGTGCGGGTCTCGCCCGAGCTGCCGGCCACGCTCCACACCGACGAGCAGCGACTGCTCCAGGTGCTGCGCAACCTCCTTTCGAACGCGGTGAAGTTCACCGACACGGGCGCGGTGGAGCTGGTGATCCGGCCGGCCGGTTCGGACGTGCCGCAGTCGATCCGCGAGCAGCTCCTGGAGGCCGGTTCGCTGCGCGATCCGGAGGCCGACCTGATCGCGTTCTCGGTCACCGACACCGGGATCGGGATCGCGGCGAGCAAGATGCGGGTCATCTTCGAGGCCTTCAAGCAGGCCGACGGCACGACCAGCAGGAAGTACGGCGGCACGGGGCTGGGGCTCTCGATCAGCCGGGAGATCGCGCGGCTGCTCGGCGGTGAGATCTTCGCCGCGAGCGAGCCCGGCCGGGGTTCGACGTTCACCCTGTACCTGCCGCTGAACCCGACCGAACCCCTCGCGCAGGGGACCGGGCAGGGGACGCAGGAGGGCGACGCGCCGCAGCAGGACGCGGAGGAGGGGGAGGCCGGGGCCGTCCACCCGTTCCCGCACTTCCCGCCGCCCGTGCGGAAGGAGGCGCGGTCGGGTGCCGGGGCGCTGTTCCGGCACCGCAGGAAGGCGGCCGCGGAGGCGACGGGATCGCGGGACGCGGTGCCGGGGCGGTCCGCTGCGGAACGGCCGGAGCAGGAGGCGGAGGAACCGCGCCGCACCTTCTCCTTCTCCGGCGAGAAGGTCCTCATCGTGGACGACGACATCCGCAACGTCTTCGCCCTCACCAGCGTCCTGGAGCAGCACGGGCTCGCGGTGCTGTACGCCGAGAACGGGCGGGAGGGCATCGAGGTCCTGGAGCAGCACGACGACGCGGCGGTCGTGCTGATGGACATCATGATGCCGGAGATGGACGGGTACGCGACGACCACCGCGATCCGGCGGATGCCGCAGTTCGCCGGGCTCCCGATCATCGCGCTGACGGCGAAGGCGATGAAGGGCGACCGGGAGAAGGCGATCGAGTCGGGCGCCTCGGACTACGTGACGAAGCCGGTCGACCCCGACCACCTGCTGTCCGTCATGGAGCAGTGGATGCGGCGGAAGTGAGTCCGGTCCCGGGGGCCCGCGCGGAGCGCCGTGCGGGCCCCCGGTCCCGGGCGGCGTACTGTCGCCAGGGGCGTGTGAAGTGCCCGGTCACGGGGAACCTTCTGGTCTTCCACCGCGTTTTTCCTCAGTGCACAGTGACATCGCGGTGACAGGGTGTGGCGACGGGCGGGGTGCGGCTACGATGACCGGCACAAGGACTGACGGCGCTAGGGAGTCGTCTTCCGGGGCGGCGCCCGGTGCTTCCCCCGGTCAGGGGGGCCGGGGAGAGCCGTCGCCGGGACGAGGAGGACGGGGCATGGTGCAGAAGGCCAAGATCCTCCTGGTCGATGACCGGCCGGAGAATCTGCTGGCGCTGGAGGCCATTCTCTCCGCGCTCGATCAGACGCTGGTGCGGGCATCGTCCGGGGAGGAAGCGCTCAAGGCGCTGTTGACGGACGACTTCGCGGTCATCCTGCTGGACGTCCAGATGCCGGGCATGGACGGTTTCGAGACCGCCGCCCACATCAAGCGGCGCGAACGGACCCGGGACATCCCGATCATCTTCCTCACCGCCATCAACCACGGCCCCCACCACACCTTCCGGGGGTACGCGGCGGGAGCGGTCGACTACATCTCGAAGCCCTTCGACCCGTGGGTGCTGCGGGCCAAGGTCTCCGTCTTCGTCGAGCTCTACATGAAGAACTGCAAGCTGCGCGAGCAGGCCGCCCTGCTGCGGCTGCAGTTGGAGGGCGGCGAGAGCGGTCACGGCAAGGAGTCCGCCGGTCTGCTCGCCGAACTGTCCGCCCGCCTCGCGGCCGTCGAGGAGCAGGCCGAGGCGCTGTCGAAGCAGCTCGACGACGACTCGGCCGACGCGGCCGCCGTCGCCACCGCCGCGCACCTGGAGCGCAAGCTGACCGGACTGCGCAGGGCCCTGGACGCCCTGGAGCCCGGTACCGGCGCCACGCCGTCCCTGCCCTCCCCGAGCTGACGCGCCGTCACCCGGCGTCCCGGCCCGCAGCGGCCGGGGCGGCCACCGGTGAGGCCGCGTCAGCTTCGCGCCCCGGTGCGAACGACACGAACGGGTGAGTGGGGACAGCCGGTTCCCACACGGGTAACCTCGGCCCCATGGCTTCACGTACGTCCGGCAAGGGTTCCCAGGGCACGGCGGGCACCGCAAAGCCGCGCGCCGGCCGTACGGCGGGCGCCGCGAAGAAAGCGGCACCCGCGAAGTCCCCCGCCAAGCCGCCCGCGAAGAAGGCGCCGGCCAGGAAGGCCGCGCCCGCCAAGCGCGCGCCCGCGCGGAAGACCGCGGCGAAGAAGGCCCCGCCCCGGCCGGCCCCGTCCCCGACCGGGGGCGTCTACCGGCTCGCGCGCGGCGCCTGGCTCGGTCTCGCCCACGCGGTCGGAGCGGTGTTCCGGGGGATAGGGCGCGGCGCCAAGGGGCTCGACCCCGCCCACCGCAAGGACGGCCTCGCGCTCCTCCTCCTCGGCCTGGCGCTGATCGTCGCCGCCGGGACGTGGTCCCGTCTGAGCGGTCCGGTCGGCGACCTCGTCGAGATGCTGGTCACCGGGGCCTTCGGCCGGCTCGACCTGCTGGTGCCGCCGCTGCTCGCCGGAATCGGCGTACGCCTGATCCTCTATCCGGAACGTCCCGAGGCCAACGGCCGGATCGTCATCGGTCTCTCCGCCCTCGTCATCGGTGTCCTCGGCCAGGTGCACATCGCGTGCGACTCGCCGGGACGCGGCGACGGCGCCGACGCCCTCCAGGACGCGGGCGGCCTCATCGGCTGGGCGGCGTCCCAGCCCCTCGTCTTCATGATGGGCGAGGTCCTGGCCGTACCGATGCTGGTGCTGCTCACCGTCTTCGGCCTGCTCGTCGTCACCGCCACCCCGGTCAACGCGATTCCGCGGCGGCTCCGCGCCCTCGGCGTCAGGCTCGGCATCGTCGAACCCGCCTACGACCCGGTCCACGACCCGGCGGAGGAGGAGTACGGGGACGAGTGGCGGGACGCGGAGGCGCGGCCCGCGCGCCCCGTCCGGCGCCGCGCGCCCGCTCCGGCGGACCCGTACGGGACGGACCCGGCGGGGGCGGAGGAGGGGACGCGGCGCGGTCGTCCGGCGCGCCGCTCCACCGGGCGGACCGCGTTCGACGCCGGCATGGACCCGGTGGACGTCGCCGCCGCGGCGGCCGCCGCGCTCGACGGCGCGGTGCTGAACGGCATGCCCCCGTCCCCGGTCGTCGCCGACCTGACCAAGGACGTCACCGCCGAGCGGGACGCGGTCGCGGCCTTCTCCGCCGGAGCCGCGGAGAAGACCCCCGCGCCCGTACCGCCGGCGCGGGGAGGGGAGGCGCGTTCCGGCGCCGTGCCCGACCTGACCAAGCCCGCGCCCGAGCCGACCGACCTGCCGTCGCGGGCCGAACAGCTCCAGCTCTCCGGCGACATCACGTACGCCCTGCCGTCGATGGACCTCCTGGAGCGGGGAGGGCCCGGCAAGACGCGCAGCGCCGCCAACGACGCCGTCGTGGCCGCGCTCACCAACGTCTTCGGCGAGTTCAAGGTCGACGCCGCCGTCACCGGCTTCACCCGGGGGCCGACGGTCACCCGGTACGAGGTCGAACTCGGCCCCGCCGTGAAGGTCGAGAAGATCACGGCCCTGGCCAAGAACATCGCCTACGCCGTGGCCTCCCCGGACGTGCGGATCATCTCGCCGATCCCCGGCAAGTCGGCGGTCGGCATCGAGATCCCGAACAGCGACCGCGAGATGGTCAACCTCGGGGACGTGCTGCGGCTCGCGGACGCGGCCGGCGACGACCACCCGATGCTGGTCGCGCTCGGCAAGGACGTCGAGGGCGGCTACGTGATGGCCAACCTGGCGAAGATGCCGCACATCCTGGTCGCCGGCGCCACCGGCTCCGGAAAGTCCTCGTGCATCAACTGCCTCATCACCTCGGTGATGATAAGAGCGACCCCCGAGGACGTCCGGATGGTGCTCGTCGACCCCAAGCGGGTCGAGCTCACCGCCTACGAGGGCATCCCGCACCTGATCACCCCGATCATCACCAACCCCAAGAAGGCCGCCGAGGCCCTCCAGTGGGTGGTGCGCGAGATGGACCTGCGCTACGACGACCTGGCGGCGTTCGGCTTCCGGCACATCGACGACTTCAACGCGGCCATCCGGGCCGGGAAGGTCAAGCTGCCGGAGGGGAGCGAGCGCGAGCTCAACCCCTATCCGTACCTCCTGGTGATCGTCGACGAGCTCGCCGACCTGATGATGGTCGCCCCCCGGGACGTCGAGGACGCGATCGTCCGCATCACCCAGCTGGCCCGCGCCGCCGGCATCCACCTGGTGCTCGCCACCCAGCGGCCGTCCGTGGACGTCGTCACCGGCCTCATCAAGGCGAACGTGCCCTCGCGGCTCGCCTTCGCCACCTCCTCGCTCGCCGACAGCCGGGTCATCCTCGACCAGCCCGGCGCCGAGAAGCTGATCGGCAAGGGCGACGGGCTCTTCCTGCCGATGGGCGCCAACAAACCCGTCCGCATGCAGGGCGCCTTCGTCACCGAGGACGAGGTCGCGGCCGTCGTGCGGCACTGCAAGGACCAGATGACGCCCGTCTTCCGGGACGACGTCACCGTGGGCAGCAAGCAGAAGAAGGAGATCGACGAGGAGATCGGCGACGACCTCGACCTGCTGTGCCAGGCCGCCGAGCTGGTCGTCTCGACCCAGTTCGGCTCCACCTCGATGCTCCAGCGGAAGCTGCGCGTGGGCTTCGCGAAGGCCGGCCGGCTGATGGACCTGATGGAGTCGCGGAACATCGTCGGTCCGAGCGAGGGCTCGAAGGCGCGGGACGTCCTGGTGAAGCCCGACGAGCTGGACGGGGTGCTCGCCGTGATCCGGGGGGAGCCGGCCCCCGGCGCGTAGCGGCGGGGAGCGGGGGAGGGGCCGGGTGTGGGTGCCGGAAGGCGGGGTACTCGTTCGAGATCTCGCTGAGACTCACTCGTAAGAATGGGTGAGCAACCGTTTCCCCGGGCCGTACGTCAAGTTGGACGGAGGGACAGAAGGACGTCCCAGCCTCATGGCGTACAAACAGCACCCGCCCGGTTGCCCCACCCTTTCGTACCACCCATAGACTGAACGTCCAGCAGGTGGCTACACGCTCGAAAGGCGCTCTCGTGTCCATCGGCAACTCCCCCGAAGACGACCGGATCTTCCCGGCAGACGACCGGGACTCGATCGGTCGCGCTCTCCAGCAGGCCCGTATCGCCGCCGGTCTCACCGCCGAGGAGGTCAGTGCCTCCACCCGCGTCCGGACCCCGATCGTGCACGCGATCGAACAGGACGACTTCTCGCGCTGTGGCGGCGACGTCTACGCCCGCGGCCACATCCGTACCCTCGCACGCGCCGTCGGCCTCGATCCGGCTCCCCTGGTCGACCGGTTCGACGCCGAGCACGGCGGCCGGCCCGCCCCCACCCCCGCCGCCCCGCTCTTCGAGGCGGAACGCATCCGCCCCGAACCGCGCCGGCCCAACTGGACCGCCGCGATGGTCGCGGCCATCGTCGCCGTCGTCGGGTTCGTCGGCTTCACGATGTTCAGCGGGAACGACGCGCCGAAGGGGACCACCGCGGCCGACGGCGGCCCGGCGCCCGCCCCGGAGAAGGCGACCTCGGCCGCCAAGCCGAAGCCCGTCAAGCCCGTCGCGCCCAAGCCCACCGAGAGCGCGATCGCCGCCGTCCCGCAGGACAAGGTGACGGTCAAGCTCTCCGCCGTCGACGACAAGAGCTGGATCTCGGCCAAGGCCCACGACGGCAAGCTGCTCTTCGACGGCCTGCTCCTCAAGGGCGAGTCCAAGACCTTCCAGGACGACGAGCGCGTCGACCTGGTCCTCGGCAACGCCGGAGCCATCGAGCTGTACGTGAACGGCAAGAAGGTCGCGGACAAGTTCGAATCCGGCCAGGTCGAGCGCCTCACCTACACCAAGGGCGACCCCGAGGCCGGCTGAGCCGTCCGGCGCCGCCGTGATGTGACCTCCGTCGCGCGGGCGAACCCTGCGCGACGGGGGAACGGCCGGGACGAAGTAGTCTTGAGCCCATGCCCGAACGCCGTACCGTCGCCCTTGTCACTCTTGGCTGCGCCCGTAACGAGGTGGACTCGGAGGAGCTCGCAGGCCGCTTGGCAGCGGACGGCTGGCAGCTCGTCGAGAACGCCGAGGAAGCGGACGTCGCCGTCGTCAACACCTGCGGATTCGTCGAGGCCGCCAAGAAGGACTCCGTCGACGCCCTCCTCGAAGCCAATGACCTGAAGGACCACGGCAGGACCCAGGCCGTCGTCGCCGTCGGCTGCATGGCCGAGCGGTACGGCAAGGAACTCGCCGACGCCCTCCCGGAGGCCGACGGCGTCCTCGGCTTCGACGACTACGCCGACATCTCCAACCGCCTCCAGACCATCCTCAGCGGTGGCAGCGTCGAGGCCCACGCCCCCCGCGACCGGCGCAAGCTGCTGCCGCTCTCGCCCGTGGAGCGCCAGGAGGCCGCCGCGGCCGTGGCCCTGCCGGGACACGGCGGCGCCGCCGAGCCCCCCGCCGAAGCCCCGGCCGACCTGCCCGAGGGGATCGCGCCCGCCTCCGGCCCCCGCGCGCCGCTCCGCCGGCGGCTGGACACCAGCCCCGTCGCGTCGGTGAAGCTGGCCTCCGGCTGCGACCGCCGCTGCACCTTCTGCGCGATCCCCTCCTTCCGCGGCTCCTTCGTCTCGCGCCGCCCCTCGGACGTGCTGAACGAGACGCGCTGGCTCGCCGAGCAGGGCGTGAAGGAGATCATGCTGGTCTCCGAGAACAACACCTCCTACGGCAAGGACCTCGGCGACATCCGGCTCCTGGAGGGCCTGCTGCCCGAGCTGGCGGCGGTGGACGGCATCGAGCGCGTCCGCGTCAGCTACCTCCAGCCCGCCGAGATGCGCCCCGGCCTGATCGACGTCCTCACCTCCACCGAGAAGGTCGCCCCCTACTTCGACCTGTCCTTCCAGCACAGCGCCCCGGACGTGCTGCGGGCCATGCGCCGCTTCGGCGACACCGACCGCTTCCTGGAGCTCCTGGAGACCATCCGGGCCAAGGCCCCCACGGCCGGCGCCCGCTCCAACTTCATCGTCGGCTTCCCCGGCGAGACCGAGGCGGACTTCGCCGAGCTGGAACGCTTCGTCACCCACGCCCGCCTCGACGCCATCGGCGTCTTCGGCTACTCCGACGAGGACGGCACCGAGGCCGCCACGTACGAGCACAAGCTCGACCAGGAGACCGTCGACAAGAGACTGGCCCACCTCTCCCGGCTCGCCGAGGAACTCACCGCACAACGTGCGGAGGAGCGGATCGGAGAGACCCTGGAAGTACTCGTGGAGTCCCTGGACGAGGAGGACGGCTGGATCGGCCGCGCCGCCCACCAGGCTCCCGAGACCGACGGCCAGGTGATCCTCACCACGGCCGGCGGAACGGAGCCCGACCTGGCCCCGGGCCTTATGGTCAGGGCGAAGGTCGTCGGCACGGAAGGCGTCGATCTGGTGGCCGAGTGTCTTTCCGAGGAGGCGGGCAGATGACCGGAGTCCCGGCATCCGCGACGGGCGGGACCGGCAGGCCGGCGCCCCGCGGCAAGCTGGGCACGGCGGCCGTCAACCAGGCCAGCCTGTGGAACATCGCCAACATCCTCACCATGATCCGGCTCGTGCTCGTGCCGGCCTTCGTGCTGCTGCTGCTCCAGGACGGCGGACACGACCCCGCGTGGCGCGCCTGGGCGTGGGCCGCGTTCGCGGTGGCCATGATCACGGACGTCTTCGACGGGCACCTCGCCCGCGCGTACAACCTGGTCACCGACTTCGGGAAGATCGCCGACCCCATCGCGGACAAGGCGATCATGGCGGCCGGACTGATCTCCCTGTCCTGGCTCGGGGATCTCCCCTGGTGGGTGACGGCGGTCATCCTGGCCCGGGAACTGGGGATCACCCTGATGCGGTTCTGGGTCATCCGGCACGGGGTCATCCCGGCCAGCCGCGGCGGCAAGATGAAGACGCTCGCCCAGGGCACGGCCGTGGGCATGTACGTGCTGATGCTCGTCGGACCGCTGGCCACCCTCCGCTTCTGGGTGATGGCGCTGGCCGTCGTGCTGACGGTCGTCACGGGCCTGGACTACGTACGGCAGGCCGTCGCGCTGCGGCGGAGGGGCATCGCCGCCGAGCGGGCGGCCGCGCGGACGGAAGCGGCGGCCCGGTGACCGAGGCCGCCCGCGTGCTCGCGCTGCTCGCCGAACGCGGTCAGACCCTGGCCGTCGCGGAGTCCCTCACGGGCGGCCTGGTGGCCGCCGAGCTGACCGGCGTCCCCGGGGCCTCGGCCTCCTTCCGGGGGGCCGTGACCGCCTACGCCACGCCCCTCAAGCACGAGCTGCTCGGCGTGGACGGGGACCTGCTCGCGGAGCGCGGCGCGGTGGACCCGGAGGTCGCGCTGCAGATGGCGGCCGGCGTGCGGGACAGACTGGGGGCCGACTGGGGCGTCTCGACGACCGGGGTCGCGGGCCCCGATCCGCAGGACGGACAGGCCGTGGGAACCGTCCACGTGGCGGTCGCCGGCCCGGCCGCGACGGAGATCCGTCCGGGGAAAGTGGTGTCGTTGAGGTTGAACGGCGACCGGGGGGAAATTCGTAGGGAGAGCGTACGGAGCGCGCTGGAACTGCTCCACGGGGAACTCTTGGGAAATGTGCGGGCACAGGATACGGAACAGAACGGGGGGAATGGATGTTTGCAGCCCTGAGTGAACACGACATCGCTCCCCGCACGGCCGCGTCGCGAGGCGGTACGGTGGGGCGTGAAGGATGCGGCTACGCGGTCCGAGGAGGGAGCCACCGATGATTCTGCTCCGTCGCCTGCTGGGTGACGTGCTGCGTCGGCAGCGCCAGCGCCAGGGCCGTACTCTGCGCGAAGTCTCCTCGTCCGCCCGAGTTTCGCTCGGCTATCTCTCCGAGGTGGAGCGGGGGCAGAAGGAGGCTTCCTCCGAGCTGCTCTCCGCGATCTGCGACGCGCTGGACGTACGGATGTCCGAGCTCATGCGTGAAGTGAGCGACGAGCTGTCACTGGCCGAACTGGCCGAGTCGGCAGCCGCGAGCGAACAGGTGCCGGCACCTGTCCGTCCGATGCTCAACTCCGTGTCGGTGGCAGGTGTGCCCACCGAGCGGGTGACCCTCAAGGCACCCGCGAAGGCGGTCGACGTCGTCGCCGCCTGAACCGGAACGGGGAAAAGCCCCGGTCAACGCCCTCACAGGGTGGTGACCGGGGCTTTTCCTTTTGGGTTTTGGCGCGGTTTGTTTGAGATGCCGGTTTCCGGAGAGCCGTGCCATGGTGGAACAACGTTCGACTGGTTGGAGATTCCGCATGTCTGTCGTGAAGAGCACGCTGTCCGAGGCCGACCTCAAGACGGTCGGCAACGCACTCCAGGGGGCGCTGGCCGACCTGGTCGACCTCTCCCTGGTCGCCAAGCAGGTGCACTGGAACGTCGTGGGACCGCGCTTCCGCTCCATTCACCTGCAGCTCGACGAGGTGGTCACCACCGCCCGGACGCACTCCGACACCGTGGCCGAGCGCGCCTCCGCCCTGGGGGTCAACCCGGACGGGCGCGCGGCGACCGTGGCTTCGTCGAGCGCGATCGGCACGGTGCCGGAGGGCTGGATCAAGGACGTGGACGCGGTGCAGATCCTCGTCTCCGCCCTCGCTGCCGTCACCGGCCGGATGCGGGAGCGGATCGACGCGACCGGCGACCCGGACCCGGTCACCCAGGACATCCTGATCGGGCTGACGGGCGAGCTCGAGAAGCACGCGTGGATGTTCCAGGCGGAGAGCGTCTAGGAACGGGACGGCCGTGAAGGTGCCGGTCGTGAAGGCCCCGGTAGTGAAGGTGCCGGTCGTGACGCCCCCGTCCCGGGCCCAGGCGGTGCCGGGCGGGGTGTCCCCGGCCCCGGGCGCCGCTCCGCCGGGTGCCGTGTCCCCGGTCCCGGTGGCACCGGGCGGGGCGATATCCGCGGCGCGCGCCGGGGCGCACCCCGGTGCGCCCTCCCACAGGGTGATCCTGCCGGTCTAGCGTCGACCGCGGGAGGCGGCCATGGTACGGCGAGGATTTCCGCCGACAGTGCTCGCACTGCTGGTGGCGGTCGGGCTGGTGGCCGGAGGACTCTGGTGGTGGGCGGTACTGCGCGTGCTGCTCGTCCCGGAAGCCGCCGGACCGGTCGAGGGCGTGGTGGCCGCGGGCGGCTGGGGCCTGAGCCTCCTGCCCGTGCACGTGACCGCCTCGTCGGGACGGCCCAGCACGATCGCCCGGCGCATCGGCAGGATCACGCGGGGCCGCCGCCGGAGCGCGGGGCCCGGCGCGGTGTGAGCCCGGCGCGTCCGGAGGGCGGGCACGGGGTGTGAGAGAGGGGCGGACGCGGGGCGTCGGAGGAACGGGTACGGAGTGCGGAAGAGACGGGCGCGGAGTACCGGAGGGGACGGACGCGGGGCGCGCGGGCCGTCGACCCGACCGCCGTCGGGCCCGGTGGGTGATCCGCGTCAGGACGAAGGGCGCGTACCGGTTTCCCGGTGCGGGCCCTTTTGGCATCCCGGGCACCAGTACGTGACGCGGTCGCCGAGCTCCGCCTTGCGGATCGGGGTCCCGCAGCGCAGGCACGGGTGTCCCGCCCGGCCGTAGACGTGGAGCGGGGTGCCGGGGCGGCGCGTGGTGGTGACGCGCCGGTCGGGATGGTCCTTGTTCGTGTCGAGCAGGCGGTGGGCGGTCGCGACCAGGCGCGCGGGGACGTCGGGGCCCAGCTCTCCCACGGGGAGCCAGGGGGTGACGGCGGCGAGGAAGGCCAGCTCCGACTTGTAGATGTTGCCGATGCCGGCCAGGTTGCGCTGGTCGAGCAGGGCCTCCCCGAGCGTTCTCGCCGGGTCGCCCGTCAGGCGTCGCACGGCCTCCTCCGGGTCCCAGTCGGGGCCGAGCAGATCCGGGCCGAGGTGACCCACGACGCGGTCCTCCTCGGCAGTGCGGATCAGCTCCAGGACCGGGAGGCGGTAGCCGTACGCGGTGGACTCCGCGTTTCCGAGAACGGCCCGGATCTGGTGTTCGGGGCCGCCGCGCGGACGCTCCCCGGCGGCGTGGATGCGCCAGGCCCCGTCCATGCGCAGATGGGAGTGGAGGGTGAGGCCGCCCTCGACGCGGGCGAGCAGGTGCTTGCCGCGCGGGGTGAAGTCCAGGAGCGTGCGACCGGTGAGGTCGGCGGTGGCGAACCGGGGCACCCGGAGGTCCGAGCGGGTCAGCACCCGCCCAGCGAGGGCGGCGTGCAGGCGGTGGGCCGTCTGCCAGACGGTGTCTCCTTCGGGCACGGGTCCATGATGCCGGGTCCGGGGTTGATGATGCCGGGCCCGGGGTTGATGGTGGCGGGTGGCGGGTGGCGGGTGGCGGGTGGCGGGTGGCGGGTGGCGGGTGGCGGGTGGCAGGGCGGTGGGCTTGTGGGCGCCGGACGTGGTGGTGCGGGGAGGCGGCTGGCGCGCGGGCGGAAGCCGGAGAGGGGCCGCCGTGAGGTTTCCTCAGCCGTGGGGTTCCCCTCAGCGGGGAGGCCCGGCCCTACGAGTCCCCTCCGGAAGAGGCCCCTACGCGCGCAGGCGGAGGCCCCGGGGAGTCGCCAGGAAGCCCGCGGCCTCCAGGGGACGGGCCAGGGGAGAGGTCAGGGCCGGAGCACCGTTGAGCCGTTCCACCGTGACCGTGCCGAGGGTGCCCGCGCGGGCGGCCGCCGCCAGGGCCCCGGCCGCCGCCGTCAGGGCGGGGTCGTCCGGGTCGTCCGGCCAGGACAGCAGGGTCTTGCCGCCCCGCTCCATGTAGAGCGTCAGTTCGCCGTCGACCAGGACCACCAGGGCGCCCGCCTTGCGTCCGGGCTTGTGCCCGGCGCCGGAGGGCGGTTCCGGCCAGGACAGCGCGGCGCCGTACGCGTTCGCCGGATCGGCCGCCGCCAGGACCAGGGCGCGCGGACCGGCCGCCGCCTCGACGCCCCGGTCGCGCGCGGTCGCCGCCGCCCGCAGCCGGTCCACCGCCCCGTCCATCGCGAACTGGGCCGCGCCGAGGCCCTCCACCACGTAACCGCGACGGGCCTGCCCGCTGTCCTCGAAGGCGGCCAGAATCCGGTACGTGGCCGAGAAACCGCCCTCCACGCCCTCGGCGGCCACCGCGCCCCGGGTGACCACCCCGTGCCGGTCCAGGAGGGTGCGGGCCAGGGCGTGCGCCCGGTGGGTCGGCTCCGGTTCGGCCGGCGGAAGCAGGGACCAGCGACCGGAGACCGTGGGAGGCCCCGAACGGGACACGGGCCGGGCGGAGGCGGTCGGGGTGCCGTACCGGCCGCGGGGGACCGTGCGGCGCGCCCGGTGCGCGGTCGAGCCGGCCGTGCGGCCCGAACCGAGCAGCGCGCGCAGCGGGGCGAGGGTGTCGTTGGTGAGCCGGCCCGACCAGGCCAGGTCCCAGAGGGCGTCGGCGAGCTGCGGATCGGTGACGTCCGGATGGGTGGTCGCCCGGACCTGATCGGCGATCTGACGGAAGAACAGCCCGTATCCGCCGGAGAGGACGGTGAGCACCGACTCGTGCAGCGCGGACAGCTCCAGCGGGTGCGGCGGGGGAAGGAGCAGCGGTGCGGCGTCCGCGAGGTAGAGCGAGACCCAGCCGTCCTTGCCGGGCAGCGCGCCGGTGCCGGCCCACACCACCTCGCCGGTGGTCGTCAGTTCGTCCAGCATCGCCGGGGAGTAGTCCCGGACCCGGGACGGCAGGACCAGTTTCTCCAGGGCGGAGGCCGGGACGGGCGCGCCCTGGAGCTGTTCGACCGCGCGGGCCAGGCCGTCGACGCCGCGCAGGCTGTTGCCCCCCAGGTGCTGCCACTGCGGCAGGAAGGTGGCGAGGGCGGCCGGGGGCACCGGCTCCAGCTCGTGGCGCAGGGCCGCCAGCGAGCGCCGGCGCAGCCGGCGCAGAACGGTGGCGTCGCACCACTCCTGGCCGATGCCGGAGGGATGGAACTCGCCCTGGACGACCCGGCCCGACGCGGCGAGCCGCTGGAGGGCGCCGTCGGTGACGGCCGTGCCCAGCCCGAAGCGGTCGCCCGCCCGGGAGGAGGTGAACGGCCCGTGCGTGCGCGCGTACCGGCCGAGGAGGTCGCCCAGAGGGTCCCTGACCGGCTCGGTGAAGGCCTCGGGCACGCCGACGGGCAGGGCGGTGCCCAGGGCGTCCCTGAGCCGGCCCGCGTCCTCGATCGCCGCCCAGTGCTCCCGCCCCCCGATCCGCACCCGGATCGCACGGCGGGCGGCCTCCAGGCCCGGGGCCCAGTCCGCCTCGGCGCCGCGCTCGGCGAGTTCGGCGTCGGTGAGCGGGCCCAGCACCCGCAGCAGGTCCGCGACGCCCTCCGCGTCCTTGATCCGCCGGTCCTCCGTCAGCCACTGGAGCTCCCGCTCCAGCTCCGTCAGGACGTCCGCGTCCAGGAGTTCACGCAGCTCCGCCCGGCCCAGCAGCTCCGCGAGCAGCCGGGAGTCCAGGGAGAGCGCGGCGGCCCGCCGCTCCGCCAGCGGCGAGTCGCCCTCGTACAGGAACTGCGCCACGTACCCGAAGAGCAAGGAGCGGGCGAAGGGGGACGGTTCGGGGGTGGTGACCTCGACCAGACGGACCCGGCGGGCCTCGATGTCGCCCATCAGCTCCGTCAGGCCGGGGAGGTCGAAGACGTCCTGGAGGCATTCGCGGACGGCCTCCAGGACGATCGGGAACGAACCGAACTCGCTCGCCACCTGGAGGAGCTGGGACGCGCGCTGGCGCTGCTGCCAGAGCGGGGTGCGCTTGCCCGGGTTGCGCTTCGGCAACAGCAGGGCGCGGGCGGCGCATTCGCGGAAGCGGGAGGCGAACAGGGCGGAGCCGCCCACCTGGTCGGTGACGATCTGCTCGATCTCCCCCTTGTCGAAGAGGGTGTCGGCCGCGCCGACCGGCGCCTTGTCGGCGTCGTACGCGGTGTCCGCGTGCCGGCCGGGGTCGACCGGCTCGTGGTCGAGGAGGTCCAGGCCCATGTCCAGGCCCATCAGGTCGGCGTCCGGCAGGCGCAGCACGATGCCGTCGTCCGCGTGCATCACCTGCGCGTCCATGCCGTACCGCTCGGTGAGCCGGGCGCCGAGCGCCAGCGCCCACGGGGCGTGCACCTGCGCCCCGAACGGGGAGTGGATGACGACCCGCCAGTCCCCCAGCTCGTCCCGGAACCGCTCGACCAGGATGGTCCGGTCGTCCGGCACGTGGCCGCAGGCCTCGCGCTGCTCCCCGAGGTACGCCAGGACGTTCTCGGCGGCCCACGCGTCGAGCCCGGCGGCGAGCAGCCGCAGCCGCGCGTCCTCGGTTCCGAGGGCGCCGACCTCGCGGAGGAACGCGCCCACCGCCCGGCCCAGTTCGAGCGGCCTGCCCAGCTGGTCGCCCTTCCAGAAGGGCAGTCGGCCCGGCGCGCCGGGCGCGGGGGTGACGAGCACCCGGTCCCGGGTGATGTCCTCGATCCGCCACGAGGTGGTGCCGAGCGTGAACACGTCGCCCACCCGCGACTCGTACACCATCTCCTCGTCCAGCTCCCCGACCCGGCCCCCGCCCTTCTTGGGGTCCGAACCCGCCAGGAACACGCCGAACAGGCCCCGGTCGGGGATCGTGCCGCCCGAGGTGACGGCGAGCCGCTGCGCGCCCGGCCGGCCCGTGACCGTCCCGGCCACCCGGTCCCAGACCACGCGCGGGCGCAGTTCGGCGAAGGCGTCCGACGGGTACCGCCCCGCCAGCATGTCGAGGACGCTCGTGAACGCCGACTCGGGCAGCGAGGCGAACGGAGCGGCCCGGCGCACCACCGCGAGCAGGTCGTCCACCTGCCACGTGTCGAGGGCCACCATCGCGACCAGCTGCTGCGCGAGCACGTCCAGCGGGTTGGCGGGAATCCGCAGGGACTCGATCGCCCCCGTACGCATCCGCTCGGTGACCACGGCCGCCTGCACCAGGTCGCCCCGGTACTTGGGGAAGACCACGCCCGTGGAGACCGCGCCGACCTGGTGACCGGCGCGGCCCACCCGCTGGAGCCCGGAGGCCACCGAGGGCGGTGACTCGACCTGCACGACCAGGTCGACCGCGCCCATGTCGATGCCCAGCTCCAGGCTGGAGGTGGCCACCACGGCGGGCAGCCGGCCCGCCTTCAGGTCCTCCTCCACCTGGGCGCGCTGTTCCTTCGAGACCGAGCCGTGGTGGGCCCGGGCGAGCAGCGGCGGAGCGCCCTGCGCCGCACCCGACTGGGCCATGACCTCGGCCGGGGGAGCCCCCTCGGGCAGGGGCTCGCCGGTCGCCCGTTCGTAGGCGATCTCGTTGAGCCGGTTGCACAGGCGCTCGGCGAGGCGGCGGGAGTTGGCGAAGACGATGGTGGAGCGGTGGGCCTGGACGAGGTCGGCGATCCGCTCCTCGACGTGCGGCCAGATCGACGGCCTGTCGCCGCCCTCCTTGCCCTCGGAGGCCGGGGAGCCGCCCAACTCGCCCATGTCCTCGACGGGGACGACGACGGAGAGGTCGAACTCCTTTCCCGACGGCGGCTGCACGATCTCCACGGCCCGCCCGGGGGAGAGGTAGCGGGCCACTTCCTCGACCGGGCGGACCGTGGCCGAGAGACCGATGCGGCGCGCCGGGCGGGGCAGCAGTTCGTCGAGCCGCTCCAGGGAGAGCGCCAGGTGCGCGCCCCGCTTGGTCCCCGCGACCGCGTGGACCTCGTCCAGGATGACCGTTTCCACGCCCGTCAGGGCTTCGCGCGCGGCGGAGGTCAGCATCAGGAACAGGGACTCGGGGGTGGTGATCAGGATGTCCGGCGGCCGGGTCGCCAGCGTTCGGCGCTCGGCGGCGGGCGTGTCACCGGAGCGGATGCCGACCCGGATGTCCGGTTCGGGCAGTCCGAGCCGGACCGACTCCTGGCGAATGCCGGTCAGCGGGGAGCGCAGGTTCCGCTCGACGTCCACGGCGAGCGCCTTCAGCGGGGACACGTAGAGCACGCGGCAGCGCTTGACCGGCTCGGCGGGCGGCGGTGAGGACGCCAGCCGGTCCAGGGAGGCGAGGAAGGCCGCCAGCGTCTTGCCCGAGCCGGTCGGGGCGACGACGAGGACGTCGGAGCCCGCCCCGATGGCGTTCCAGGCGCCTTCCTGCGCCGCCGTGGGCGCGTCGAAGGCCCCGGCGAACCAACCACGGGTGGCGGGGGAGAACGAGTCGAGCGCGGACCTGACCATGCCCCCCATCCTGCACCCGGCCACCGACAGTCGCCCGGACCTGTGGACGACGGCCTGTGGAAAACGGTCCGGGCAACGGGCCCGTGAACACCGTTCGGGTGAGGCGCGGGCGGGAACGGCGGAGGCCGGGCCGACCGCCCCGGCCGGCCGGCGCCCGGAACGCGGCACGCGCGCGTGCGGTCCCGGAGGGCCGGACTCCGGCCCCGGAGGGGCCCGCCGCCGAACCGGTCACCGGCCCCTTCGCCCCGCTCCGGGTCTTCCGGGAGGCGTACGGGATGCCGCCGCACGCCTGGCGGCCGGCGCGCGGCCGGTCCCGGATGCCGTGCTGAGTCCGTGCGGGGGCCGTGCCGCTCCTTCCGCGCGTACTCCTCAGTCGATGGGCCGGCCGTGCGCGCGGAGGGTGCGCAGTGCCTCCACGGTGACGATCGGGCGCCACTCCAGGGCCGAGCCGGGGGCCCAGGCGCGCCAGCGGATCGGCCAGCCGCCGTCCTCCTGCTGGTCGGCCGCGAGCCGGTCCAGGGACCGGGCCGTCTCCTCCTGCGTGAACCAGCGCGCGGCCAGCGAGTCCGGTACGCGCGCGTAGTCGTGCGGGAAGTGGTGCTCCCCGGGCGCGTACCCGTCCGCCACGGGATAATCCTCCGGCCGGTCCGGGTCGAGAACGGCGAGCCCCTGCTCCCGGACGAGCCTGCCGAGCCGGTCGGCGGCCGCCTCCGCGCGCGGACGGTCGGGGGCCCCGTCGAGGAAGGCGACGGCCGCCTGGACCTCGTACGGATGGGACTTCTCCAGGTTCTCCACGGCCGACCAGCAGAACTCGGTGGCCCGGAACAGCCAGGCGTGCCACACCTGGTTGCGGTGCAGCAGCCCGACCACCGGGCCGGTCGAGAGCAGCGCGCTCGGCGGGGAGTCGACGACCGGGACGAAGGGCGCCGAGGGGTAGCCGCGCTGGGACGGGTGGATCGCCGGGAGCGCCCCGTCGTGCGTGGACACCGTCGTGAGGTAGCGGCAGATCCGCTCGATCCGGGGGCCGCCGCAGCGTCCGACGGAGTCCAGGACGCGCAGGGCGTGCGCGGTGTGCAGCGGCTGGCTGACGGGGCCGCGCAGGTCCGGTTCGAGCGCGTGACCGTAGCCGCCGTCCTCGTTGAGGTACGCGGTGAGGGCCGTCTCGACCTGGTCCGCGCCACCGCGCCGGAAGTGGTAGGCGAACCGGCGCTGTTCGAGGACCCGGGCCGTCAGCCAGACGAAACGCTCGGCGCGGGCCAGAGGGGTCGGGGAGGAAAGGGTGGTTTCGGCCATGCACCGACCGTAGGGCGGAAAGCCCCGGTGACAAGGGTCATGGGGCGGGCTGCACTCTTGGGAGCGGGATACTGGGGGCATGCGGTTGACGATTTTCTGGGAACGGATGGCCGACCACTTCGGCGCGTCGTACGCCGAGTCCTTCGCGCGGGACCACGTGATGGCGGAGCTCGGGGGCCGGACCGTGCGGGAGGCGCTGGACGCAGGCTGGGAGGCGAAGGACGTGTGGCGCGCCGTCTGCGCGGCCGTCGACGTCCCCGCCGACAAGCGCTGAGGGACCGGCCGTAGGGCGCCGCTCCCGGGAGCCGCCCCCCGGGGGGCGTGACCGGGGCGGCCCCGGAAGCGCGCGGCGGGGCGGCCGGCGGTGGACGGAGGGGCACGGCGGAGCGGCCCGCGGTGTGACGGGAGCCGTACGGCAGGACGTCCGGCGGGGACGCGCGGGGCCCCCGGCGGAACGCCGGAGCGGTGCGCGAGACTGGCGGGGTGGCCCCGACTGACGACAGCGACGACATCGCCAAGCCCGACGACATCACCGAACCCGACGCGTCCGCCGAGCCCGGAAGGCCCCGGCCGTCCGGTGCGACGGTCTCCCCGGCCCCGGCCACCGGGACCGGGAGAGGCGTCGCCGCGGGCACGTCCTCCGCCCCGGGGGCCGCGCCTCCGGGCCCCGCCGCCACGGCGCCCCCGGCGGGCGCCGAGCGGATGCCCCGCTGGCTGCCCCGCGCGCTCGTCCTGGCCCTCGCCCTCTACGCCTGCTTCAGGCTGGGCGACTGGGCCTTCCACCAGCTCATCGGCCTGCTCGTCAACATCCTCCTGGCCTTCTTCCTCGCCCTCGCCATCGAGCCGGCGGTCGGACGCATGGCCGCGCGGGGGATGCGCAGGGGCCTCGCCACCTTCCTGGTCTTCCTCGCCGTCCTGGTCTTCGGCGTCGGGTTCGTCTTCCTCCTGGGGTCGATGCTCGCCGGCCAGATCATCGACATCGTCGAGAACTTCCCCAAGTACCTCGACTCGCTGATCAAATGGATCAACGACAGCTTCCACACGGACCTGTCGCGGGTCGAGGTCCAGGACAGCCTGCTCCGCTCCGACTGGCTGCAGAAGTACGTGCAGAACAGCGCGTCCGGGGTCCTCGACGTCTCCGCCACGGTCCTCGGCGGCCTGTTCCGGCTCCTCACGATCTTCCTCTTCTCGTTCTACTTCGCGGCCGACGGGCCCCGGCTGCGGCGCGCGCTCTGTTCCGTCCTGCCGCCCGCCCGGCAGGCCGAGGTGCTGAGGGCGTGGGAGATCGCGGTCGACAAGACCGGCGGCTACCTCTACTCGCGCGGTCTGATGGCCCTCGTCTCGGGCATCGCGCACTTCGTGCTCTTCGAGATCCTGGACGTGCCGTACGCCCCGGCGCTCGCCGTGTGGGTCGGTCTGGTCTCGCAGTTCATCCCGACCATCGGCACCTACCTGGCCGGTGCCCTGCCCATGCTGATCGCCTTCACCGTCAACCCCTGGTACGCGGTGTGGGTGCTCGGCTTCGTCGTGATCTACCAGCAGTTCGAGAACTACGTCCTCCAGCCGAAGCTCACCTCGAAGACCGTGGACATCCACCCGGCGGTGGCCTTCGGCTCGGTCATCGCGGGGACGGCGCTGCTCGGCGCCGTCGGCGCGCTGATCGCCATTCCGGCCGTCGCCACCCTGCAGGCCTTCCTCGGCGCCTACGTGAAGCGCTACGACGTGATGGACGACCCCCGCGTCCACGGTCACCGCAGGTACGGCGAGGCGGTGGTCGCCCGGCTGCAGAAGGCCCTGCACCACAAGAAGGAGTCCGGGCCGGAGGAGTCCTGACCCGGCGGCCCGGGCCGGAGGAACCCCGACCCGGCGGCCCGGGCCGGAGGAACCCCGACCCGGCGGCCGGCGGCGCGGGAGCGGTTCCCGGCGGGCGGATCGCGGCCTCACTCCGGCCCCGCGTGGCACGCTTGACACTAAAATCGAACATCCATTCTCATGGAAGTCCGGGCCTTGGGATCACGGGGTTGTCGCGGAGTTGTCCACAGGCCGGGCGGGAGGGCGAGGCCCATTGTCAGTGGCAGGGGTTAGCGTCTTTCACATGAAGCGATCGACTCAAGCAAACCGGGTGGAACCCATGGCAGGAACCGACCGCGAGAAGGCGCTCGACGCCGCGCTCGCACAGATTGAACGCCAATTCGGCAAGGGCGCGGTCATGCGCATGGGCGACCGCACCCAGGAGCCGATCGAGGTGATCTCCACCGGATCGACCGCGCTGGACGTCGCCCTCGGCGTCGGCGGACTGCCGCGCGGCCGTGTCGTGGAGATCTACGGCCCGGAGTCCTCCGGCAAGACGACCCTGACCCTGCACGCCGTCGCGAACGCGCAGAAGGCCGGCGGCCAGGTCGCCTTCGTGGACGCCGAGCACGCCCTCGACCCCGAGTACGCCAAGAAGCTCGGCGTCGACATCGACAACCTCATCCTGTCCCAGCCGGACAACGGTGAGCAGGCCCTCGAGATCGTCGACATGCTGGTCCGCTCCGGTGCCCTCGACCTGATCGTCATCGACTCCGTCGCCGCGCTCGTCCCGCGCGCGGAGATCGAGGGCGAGATGGGCGACTCGCACGTCGGCCTCCAGGCCCGTCTGATGAGCCAGGCCCTCCGCAAGATCACCAGCGCGCTCAACCAGTCCAAGACCACCGCGATCTTCATCAACCAGCTCCGCGAGAAGATCGGCGTGATGTTCGGTTCGCCGGAGACCACGACCGGTGGCCGCGCCCTGAAGTTCTACGCCTCGGTGCGCCTCGACATCCGCCGCATCGAGACCCTCAAGGACGGCACGGACGCGGTCGGCAACCGCACCCGCGTCAAGGTCGTCAAGAACAAGGTCGCGCCGCCCTTCAAGCAGGCGGAGTTCGACATCCTCTACGGCCAGGGCATCAGCCGCGAGGGCGGCCTGATCGACATGGGCGTGGAGCACGGCTTCGTCCGCAAGGCGGGTGCCTGGTACACCTACGAGGGCGACCAGCTCGGCCAGGGCAAGGAGAACGCCCGCAACTTCCTGAAGGACAACCCCGACCTCGCCAACGAGATCGAGAAGAAGATCAAGGAGAAGCTGGGCGTCGGCGTCCGGCCCGCGGCCCTGCCGGCCGAACCGGGCGCGGACGCGGCGGGCACGGACGCGGCCGGTGCGGACGACGCCGCCAAGAGCGTCCCGGCACCCGCGGCCAAGACCGTGAAGGCGACCAAGGCCACCGCGGTCAAGAGCTGAACCGGTGACCGGTCGCACCGAATGGCCGGGTGACGGTCCCGACTCGTCGAGGGCCGAAAAGGAACCGTCACCCCAGGAACCGGCTGAGCGGGCGCGGGCGATCTGCCTGCGCCTGCTCACCGGGACCCCCCGCACGCGCAAACAACTGGCCGACGCGTTGCGCAAGCGGGAGATTCCCGACGAGGTCGCGGAAGAAGTGCTCTCCCGCTTCGAGGACGTCGGGCTCATCGACGACGCGGCCTTCGCCGGGGCCTGGGTGGAGTCCCGTCACCACGGGCGGGGACTCGCCCGGCGGGCTCTCGCCCGGGAGCTGCGCACCAAGGGCGTCGAGCCCACCCTCATCCAGGAGGCGGTGGACCGGCTCGACTCCGAGCGGGAGGAGGCCACGGCGCGCGAACTGGTGGCCCGCAAACTGCGCGCCACCCGCGGTCTCGACCGCGACCGGCGGTTGCGGCGGCTCGCCGGCATGCTCGCCCGCAAGGGATACCCCGAGGGCATGGCCCTCCGTGTCGTCCGCCAGGCCCTGGAGGCGGAGGGCGAGGACACGGAGGGGCTGGACGAGCCCTACTGACACGGAGGAGGACGGAAGACCCCGCGCCGACGAGGGACCTGCCGTCCGCCGTCCGCCGCCCTCTCCGTTTCCGGTCTCGGTCCCGTCAGGAGCGGGTGGGCGGGAGCAGGACCGGGAGGCCCGCGGCCCGCCAGGCCTGGAAGCCGCCGATGAGATCGGTCGCCCGGTGAAGGCCCAGGCGGCGCAGGGACTCGGCGGCGAGGGAGGAGGCGTAACCCTCGTTGCAGAAGACGATCACCCGCAGGTCGTGGCTGTCGGCCTCCGCCGCGCGGTGGCTGCCCAGCGGGTCGAGCCGCCACTCCAGTTCGTTGCGCTCCACGACCAGCGCGCCCGGGACCAGCCCGTCCCGTTCCCGCAGGGCCGCGTAGCGCGTGTCCACCAGGAGGGCGTCCCCGGCCCCGTACGCCTCGTACGCCGCCCGGGGGGAGATCCGGTCGAGGCCCGACCTGACCCGCTCCAGAAGGACGTCGATGCCCACGCGCTCGTCGCTCACCCCCAGTCCTCCGGACGCTCGACCTGCTCCAGGCGGAGCACCGCGCCCGTCCGGCTGAAACGCCGGATCAGCGGAAGGGGCGGATGGTAGACGTGCACCGACACCGCGTGGGTGTCCGGGGACCCGTTGAACACCTCGTGCACGTGGTGGCGGCCGAAGGCCCGTCCCGCCCCCTCCCCGAGACGGCGGGAGCGGTCGACCCCTCCGGTCAGTTCCAGGGTCTTCCAGCCGCTCGCCGGCAACCGGACCGCGAGCGCGTTCTCGGTCAGCGTGCCGCGCGCGGTGGCGAAGGCGCCCTGCGACTCGGCGTGGTCGTGCCAGCCGGTACCGGTGCCGGGAGGCCAGCCGATGAGCCAGGCCTCGCTGCCGCCGGGACCGTCGAGCCGTACCCAGGTGCGGCCCTCGGGGTCGAGCGGCAGGGAGGAGACCAGTTCCCGGTCGGCGGCCGTGCGCCGGACGAACTCCAGCAGTTCGGCCGCTGTCGGAGCTGTCGGAGCTGTCGGAGGCACCGGAGCTGCCGGAGCTGCCGGGACCGGAGCGGCCGCGGCAGCCGGGGCAGTGGGAGAAGTGACGGGGGCTGCGGACAGGGAAGGGGCGGCGGAGACGCCGGGTACGGGTGGGGGAAACGTGACGTGCTGGGACACGGGTGACCGTCCTGGGGTTCGCGAAGGGCGCGCGGCGGCACGCGGCACACACGGACCCGCGTCGGCCGGTGAGGACGACGGGACGCGGAGCGGCGGCGGGGCGCGCGGGGAAGGGCGAGGTCAGCGGGACGGTCGACACACGCAGCCCGCATAGCGGAGGAGGTCCACATGGACCCTCCGCCACAGGCGCGCATCGGTGTCGGTCACGTCCCGGAGTACACCACGCGGTCCCGCCGGAATCAACGCGTGTCCGCCGTGCGGTCACTCCCCACGGCCGCTCCGGGGGACACACCGGACTTCTCCGCCTCGTCCCCTTCCCCGTCGGTGCCCTCCCCGCCGCCGGCGACGGAGCCGCCGCGCACCGCGTCCGCCGCCGCGTACAGCTCCTCGGGGCGGACCCCGGAGAAGGAGGCCACGAGGTGTCCGTCGGGCCGCACCAGCAGGACGGCGTGGGCCGGGGCGCCCGGGTAGGCCTCCGTCACCAGGACCTCGGCCTTCACCGGGAGGGCGCGGACGGCTTCTTCGAGACGGGGCATCACCCCGGCGGTCCGCCAGTGGCGCCGGTCCCACACCCCGGTGCCGGGGGCGATCAGGACGACCAGGAGGCGGCCCCGCCCGAGCCGGTCCCGGAGCCGTACGGTCGTGCCGTCGGGGGCGGTCACATGGACGTCCTCGACGGGGGCGCCCGGCGGGGTGCCCACCGGGGTCCACCCCTCGGTGTACGGGGGCGCGAGGGGGGAGTGCGGGTACGCGGGGGGCGCGCCGAGCGGCCCGCGCCCCACGTGGCCGTCGGTCAGCAGCGCGTCGTGACCGCGCGAGGCCCCCGGGAGGTAGGTCCGCAGCCCCCCGCCGCCGCGCAGCACCGACAGGGACTGGTCCGCCGCCCGCAGCCGGGTGGCGACGGCCGCCCGTCGTTCGCTCTGGTAGCTGTCGAGCAGCCGGTCCGAGCCGCCGTGGTGCCAGGTCAGGGCGAGCTTCCAGGCGAGGTTGTCCACGTCCCGGAAGCCCTCGTCGAGCCCCTGGGTGCCGACCGCGCCGAGCAGGTGCGCCGCGTCCCCGGCGAGGAGCACCCGGTCGACCCGCCAGCGGCGTGCGAGCCGGTGGTGCAGCGTGTACACCCCGGTGTCGATGAGTTCGTACGGCGGCGTCACGCCGTCGCACCAGCCGGCCAGGGTCTCGCGGATGCGCGCGATCAGCGCGTCCGGGGTGACCAGGTCGCCACGGGGCGGCAGCAGCCAGTCGATCCGCCACACCCCGTCGGGCAGCGGGCGCGCGCCGATCTCCTCGGCGGCGCCGCGCCAGGCGGGCTGACGGTGCAGCAGGGCCTCGCCGGGCCAGGGGAGTTCGGTGCGCAGGGCGGCGACGGCGTGCCGTTCCACCGCCGTGCGGCCGGGGAAACGGATGCCGAGCAGCTTGCGCACGGTCGAGCGGGCGCCGTCGCAGCCGACGAGGTGACTGCCGCGCCACCAGGTGCCCGCCGGGCCCCGGGTGTGGGCGACGACCCCGTCCCGGTCCTGCTCGACGGAGTCGAGCCGGGCCTCCGTGACGAGCCGGACCAGTTTCTGCCCGGCGACGGCGGCGCGCAGTCCGCGTGCGAGGGCGTGCTGGGGGATGTGCAGCGGGGCGGCCGGGGCGGCGGGCGCGGAGGGGTCCTCGGACCACTCCTCCGTACCGCCGAGCCCCAGATCCAGGTCCGTCCGGCGCACCACCTGGCGGCGGCGCATGCCGCGCCAGCCGATCCAGCGGACGCCCTCCTCACGGAGGGTCGTGCAGCCGAGGCGTTCGACCATGGCGGCCATGTCGGCGCGCAGGACGACGCTCCGGGCCGGGCGGGGTTCCTCCTTGCCGGAGCCCTCGTCGAGGACGACGCTGGGCACGCCCTGGGCGGCGAGCGCGAGGGAGAGCGCGAGACCGACCGGCCCCGCGCCCACGATGATCACCGGGTCCACGGCGCGGCTCCTGAAGGCCGGACGGTCATGAGGGCAGCACACCTGAGTGTGGCACGAACCCGGTGCTTGATCACAGAACGTATGCAACCCACTGAGAGTGCCCGCGTCAAGCGACGGGTGCCCGCGTCAGGCGTCGGGGTGCTTGCGCCGGGGGAGGGAGCGTGGTGAGCCCTCACCGGAGGGGGCGGACACCGCCGGCGCCGCGCGAAGGGGCGGGTCCGGCGCGGCCGACTCGACGTCGTACCGCTCCGGCCCGCCCCTGTCGTCCCGGGACTCCGCCGCGGGACCGGCGAATCCCCGCGGAATCCGCCGGCCTCCTCCGGTGTCAGGCGCCGGTCGGGGCCTCCGCCGGGGTCTCGCCGGTCTTCACGGCGGCGCTCTCGGTCACGCCGGACGTCTTCCGGCCCTGCCGCAGCCGCTGTTCGAGCCGGCTCGCGAAGGTGGTGAGGGCGAAGTTGAGGCCGATGAAGATCAGCGCGATGACCGTGAAGGTGGCGATCGTGTTGGCGCCGTAGTTGGCCGTGATCTGCCGGTTCTGGCTGAGCAGTTCCGCGAAGCCGAGCAGGGCGCCGCCGAGCGCGGTGTCCTTGACGATCACGACGAGCTGGCTGACCAGGGCCGGCAGCATGACGGTCACGGCCTGCGGCAGCAGGACGTACAGCATGGTCTGGCCCTTGCGCATGCCGAGCGCCACGGCCGCGTCGCCCTGGCCACGGGGCAGCGAGAGGACGCCGGCCCGGACGACCTCGGCGATGACCGAGGCGTTGTAGAGCACCAGGCCGGTGACGACCGCGTACAGCGGACGGAAGTCGGAACTCACGGAGGTGAACTGCGCGTACACGGCGCTCGCGAACATCATCAGGAGCAGCACCGGGATGGCGCGGAAGAACTCGACGACCACACCGACGGGCACCCGCACCCAGCGGTGGTCCGAGAGCCGGCCGATGCCGAGGAGGGCGCCGAACGGCAGTGCGATCAGGATGGAGAGCGCGGCGGCCTTGAGGGTCTCGACCAGACCCGGCAGCAGGTACGTCGTCCAGACCCGGGAGTCGGTGACGAACGGGCTCCACTTGTCGGCCGACAGCTGGCCCTTCTCGGCCAGGGCGGAGAGCACCCACCAGGCCAGCAGGGCGAGGACGACGAGGAAGCCGACCGTGTAGAGGACGTTGCGCCGCCTGGCGCGCGGGCCGGGGGTGTCGTACAGGACGGAAGTCATCGCTTCACCGCCAGTCGCTTGGCCGCCCAGCCCAGGACCAGGCCGGTGGGGAGGGTGAGGACGATGAAGCCGAACGCGAAGACGGCGAAGACCGCGAAGAGCGCGTCGGCCTCGTTCTCGATCATCTCCTTCATCAGGAACGCCGCCTCGGCGGCGCTGATGGCCGCCGCCACGGTGGTGTTCTTGGTGAGGGCGATGAGGACGTTGGCGAGCGGGGTCACCACGGCGCGGAAGGCCTGCGGGAGCACCACCAGGCTGAGGACCTGGAAGAAGCTCAGTCCCAGCGCGCGGGCGGCCTCGGCCTGGCCGGGCGGGACGGTGTTGATGCCGGAGCGCAGCGCCTCGCAGACGAAGGTGCCGGTGTAGGCGACCAGTCCGAGGATCGCGAGCCGGAAGCCGATCGTCTCGGAGTCGTCGGCGCCGAGCGTGATGCCGAGGGTCTGGTCGAGTCCCAGCGAACAGGCCACGATGACCACGGTCAGCGGGGTGTTCCGGACGAAGTTGACGTACGCGGTGCCGAAGGCCCGCATGAGCGGGACCGGGCTGACCCGCATGGCGACCAGGGCGGTGCCCCAGATCAGGGAACCTATCGCCGAGTAGAAGGTGAGTTGCGCCGTCACCCAGAAGGCGCCGAGCAGGTCGTACTGCCCGGAATCAAGAAAGTCGAACACGATGCCCCGCGCTCTCCCCTGGTGGTCGGTCGGTGTGGAGGCCGCCGCGGGGGCGGCGGCCGGTGCCCGCGCGACGGCCGTCCCGTACGGGGAAGGCCGTCACGATGGGGGCGGGGTGGGTCAGCTCTCGACCTTCGGCGCGGGCTCGTACTTGTAGCCGGACGGGCCGAAGTGCTCCTTGACGAGCTTCTCCCAGGTGCCGTCGGAGACCATCTTCTCCAGCGCCTTGTTGATCTTGCCGCGCAGCTCGGCGTCGCCCTTCTTGAGGCCGATGCCGTACTTCTCGTCGCTCATCCGCAGGCCGGCGAGCTTGAACTTGCCCTGGTTCTCCTTCTGGGAGGCGTAGCCCGCCAGGATGGAGTCGTCGGTGGTGAGGGCGTCGACGCGCTTGTTCTCCAGGCCGGTCAGGCACTCGGAGTAGCCGCCCAGCTGGCGCAGGTCGGCCTTGGGGGCCAGCTTGTCGCGGACGTTCTGCGCGGAGGTCGAGCCGGTGACCGAGCAGAGCTTCTTGGAGTTGAGGTCCTCGACCTTGGTGATCGAGGTGTCGTCGGCGCGCACGAGCAGGTCCTGGTGGGCCAGGAAGTACGGACCGGCGAAGTCGACCTCCTTCTTGCGCTTGTCGTTGATCGAGTAGCTGGCGACGATGAACTTCACGTCGCCGTTCTTGATCAGGTTCTCGCGCTCGGCGCTCGGCGCCTGCTTGAAGTTGATCTTGTCCTCGGCGTAGCCGAGCTCCTTCGCCACGTACCGGGCCACGTCGACGTCGAAGCCGGCGTACTTGCCGTCCGGGGTCTTCAGGCCCAGGCCCGGCTGGTCGAACTTGATGCCGACGGTGATCTTGTCGCCGTTGCTCCCGGAGTCGGACCCGCCACCACAGGCCGTCGCGGTCAGCGCGAGCAGGACGACGGCCGCGGCGGCGGCGGAGGTGTTGCGAAGCTTCATGGAGGAATGTCCCTTGGCTAGGCGTGAGTGGGGAAGAATAGGCCCGAACTCGCTCAGTGGTGAAGGATCTTGGAAAGGAAGTCCTTGGCACGGTCGCTGCGCGGGTTGCTGAAGAACTCCTCGGGCGAGGCCTGTTCGACGATCTTCCCGTCCGCCATGAAGACGACCCGGTTGGCGGCGGAGCGCGCGAAGCCCATCTCGTGGGTCACGACCACCATGGTCATGCCGTCCCGGGCCAGCTGCTGCATGACCTCCAGGACCTCGTTGATCATCTCGGGGTCGAGCGCCGAGGTCGGCTCGTCGAACAGCATGACCTTCGGATCCATCGCGAGCGCGCGGGCGATCGCCACGCGCTGCTGCTGACCGCCGGAGAGCTGGGCGGGGTACTTGTCCGCCTGGGTGCCGACGCCCACCCGGTCGAGCAGGGCGCGGGCCTTGGCCGCGGCGGCCGTCTTCTCCGTCCCGCGGACCTTGACCTGCCCCAGCATCACGTTCTCGAGCACCGTCTTGTGCGAGAACAGGTTGAACGACTGGAAGACCATGCCGACGTCGGACCGCAGCCGGGCGAGCTCCTTGCCCTCCTGCGGCAGCGGCTTGCCGTCGATGGTGATGGTGCCGGAGTCGATGCTCTCCAGCCGGTTGATCGTGCGGCACAGCGTCGACTTGCCGGACCCCGAGGGTCCGATGACGACCACGACCTCGCCGCGGGTGATCGTCAGATCGATGTCCTGGAGGACATGCAGTGCGCCGAAGTGCTTGTTCACGCCGGACAGTACGACCAGGTCCTCCGCGGCACGCGGGGCGTTCTCCGGACCCTTGGACACTGACTCTCCGCTCATCGGCCTCTTGCTCCGTCCTCCTCGGTTGGGGAGGACACTAGAGACCGGGTGTGACGAGCGTCATCACATCTGAGCGGAAATTGAGGATAACGATCCGGCCGCGCACGGACACGCCGTGTGAAGACGCCGCCGCGGACCGCCCCGGAGGTGCCGCGCGGACGACCCCGTCGCGGGGGGACGCGTGAGCACGTCACCGATGAACGGTGTTCATGTTCCGGTACCACCTGATACACAGAGACCCGTCACCCGGCACGGACGTCCCGGGGGACACGGGGAACCCGCGAGGGCCCCGCAAGAAGACCGGAGAACCCAGACGGCCCAGACAGCCCACGGAACCCGGGGACACGGAGGAGGTACGCATGCGACTGCTGCTCGTGGAGGACGACGACCACGTCGCCGCCGCCCTCTCCGCGATCCTCGCCCGGCACGGCTTCAGCGTCACCCACGCGCGCAACGGCGAGGAGGCGCTCCAGGCCGTCCTGCCCACCGCGCAGGGGGAGCGCCCCTCCTACGGGGTCATCCTGCTCGACCTCGGCCTGCCCGACCAGGACGGCTACCAGGTCTGCGGCCGCATCCGGAAGCTCACCACCACCCCGGTGATCATGGTGACCGCGCGCGCGGACGTGCGCTCCCGCATCCACGGGCTCAACCTCGGCGCCGACGACTACGTCGTCAAGCCCTACGACCCCGGAGAACTCCTCGCCCGCATCCACGCCGTCAGCCGGCGCAGCACCGGACCCGAGGAGACGGCCGGCGCCGCCGGAACCGCCGACGGGACCCTGCTGCGGCTCGGCTCCGTCACCGTCGAACTGCCCACCCGCAGGGTCAGCGTCGACGGCGAGGGCGTCCAGCTCACCCGCAAGGAGTTCGACCTGCTCGCCCTCCTCGCCCAGCGGCCCGGTGTCGTCTTCCGCCGGGAACAGATCATCAGCGAGGTCTGGCACACCAGTTGGGAGGGGACCGGCCGCACCCTGGAGGTGCACGTCGCCTCCCTGCGCTCCAAGCTGCGGATGCCGGCCCTGATCGAGACCGTGCGGGGCGTCGGCTACCGCCTGGTCGTCCCCGCCGCGTAGCCCTCCGGCGGTCCCTCCGTGCGCACCCGACTCCTCCCCCTGCTCATCGTCCTGATGGCGGGCGTCCTGCTCGCCCTCGGCTTCCCGCTCGCCGCCAGCCTCGCCGCCACCGAACAGCAGCGGGTCGTCGTCGACCGCCTCGACGACGCCGCGCGCTTCGCCGCCCTCGCCCAGTTCGTCAGCGAGAGCGGCCCCGGCGTGGACGAGCGGCGCGTCACGCTCGGCGGTGAACTCGCCAGCTACCACGACGTGTACGACATCCGGGCCGGGGTCTTCTACCGCGGCAACCGGGCCATGGCCGCCGCCCCCGAGGACTGGGTCGTCCCGTACGACGGCGAGGGCAGGCGCGCCTTCAACGAGGCGCTGCTCGGACGCCGCAGCCACGACCCGCCCCAGGTCTGGCCCTGGCAGGACGACGCGCGGCTCACCGTCGCCTCCCCGGTCGTCCGGGACGGCGACGTCGTCGCCGTCGTCGTCACCGACTCGCCCACCGGGCAGCTCCGCTCCCGCATCCTGCACGGCTGGCTGCTGATCTTCGCCGGCGAGGCCGCCGCGATGCTGGTCGCCGTCGGCGCGGCCTTCCGGCTCACCGGCTGGGTGCTGCGGCCGGTCCGGGTCCTCGACGCCGTCACCCACGACATCGCCACCGGACGGATGAACTCCCGGGTCGCCGCCGCCGGGGGCCCGCCCGAACTGCGGCGCCTGGCGCGCTCGTTCAACGAGATGGCCGACAACGTGGAGGAGGCGCTCGAACAGCAGCGGGCCTTCGTCGCCGACGCCTCCCACCAGCTGCGCAACCCGCTCGCCGCCCTGCTCCTGCGCATCGAGCTGCTCGCCCTGGAGCTGCCCGAGGGCAACGAGGAGATCGCCTCCGTGCGGACCGAGGGAAAGCGCCTCGCCCGGGTCCTCGACGACCTCCTCGACCTGGCGCTGGCCGAGCACACGGCGGCCGAACCGCGGCTCACCGACGTCGGCGCGCTCACCGCCGAGCGCGTCGCGTCCTGGCGGCCGGTCGCCGAGGACAAGGGCGTCGTCCTGGAGGGGGAGTGCGGTGCGGTCACCGCCTGGGCGGACCCGGTGGCCCTCTCCAGCGCCCTCGACGCGGTGATCGACAACGCGCTGAAGTTCACCCCGGCCGGGGAACGGGTCACGGTCGGCGTGGCCCCGGACGGGAAGAGCGTCGCCGTCGTCGTGGCCGACCACGGACCCGGCCTCACGGAGGAGGAACTGGGCCGTGTAGGCGACCGCTTCTGGCGTTCGGGCCGGCACCAGAACGTCAAGGGCTCCGGTCTCGGCCTCTCCATCGCGCGCGTCCTGCTGACGGCGGGAGGGGGCGGGGTGGCCTTCGCCCCGAACGAGCCGCACGGGCTCCGGGTGACGGTCACCGTCCCCCGGAACGCGCCGGCGGAGACGGCGACGGGGGAGGGACAGGGGACGTAGGGAAGGGCGCCGGGCCCGGAGAGACGGAGCGCGCTGGACCGGAGAGACAGGGCGCGCGCCGGACCGGGAAGGCAGGGGCCCCGCCCGACCCGCGTCCCCGGGCCTCACCGCACGCCGGACCGGAGAGACAGGGCCCCGCCCGGCCCGCTTCCCCGGGCCTCACCGCACGCCGGGCCCGCGCCTCCGGGTCAGGGCTTCACCGAGCGGTAGTAGCGGCGGGCGCCGTCGTGGAGCTTCAGGGGTTCCGTGTACACGGCGGTGCGCAGGTCCACCAGCTGGGCCGGATGGACCTGGCGGCCGATCCCGTCCCGGCTCCTGATCACCGTGCGGGTGAACCCCTCCACCAGGTCCGTGTCGGCCTCCTCCGTGGTGACCAGGAGGTTCGCCACGGCCACCGTCTCCGTCGGCTGGCCGTCCTGCGCCTTCGCGTACGCCTCGGCCGGTATCACCGCCGAGCGGTAGTGACGGGTCGAGGCGCCGACGTCGTGCAACCGGTCGACCAGCTCCGCGTCCAGCGGGAGCAGCCGGACGGGGAAGCGTTCGGACAGCGACTGCACGGCCTGCGTGGGCAGCCCGCCCGACCAGAAGAAGGCGTCCAGGTCGCCGCGCTCCAGGAGCCCGGGCATCGTGTCGATGCCCGCCGAGACCGCCTTCACGTCCCGGGAGGGCGCGAGCCCCGCCGCCGCGAGGACCCGGTCGGCTATCAGCCGCACACCGGACCCGTCCTGGCCCACTCCCACCCGGAGGCCCTTCAGGTCCCGCACCCTCTGCCACGGCGACCCCTTGCGCACCACGAGCTGCACGTAGTCGTCGTACAGCCGGGCGCAGCCCCGCAACCGCTCGGAACCGGGCCTGCGCTCCCGCTGGTACTGGGCCACCGCGTCGGCCGTGGCGACGGTGAAGTCCGCCTCGCCCGTGGCCACCCGCGCCAGGTTCTGCTGGGAGCCCTCGCTGTCCTTGAGCCTTATCGAGACCTCGGGCAGGTCCTGGGCCAGGGAGTTCCTGAGGAGTTCCCCGTACCGCTGGTAGACGCCGGTGGGGACGCCCGTGCTGAAGGTGACCGTGCCGCGCGGGACGGAGGGGCCGAAGGGGGCCAGCCACCACAGGAGCACCCCGCACACCGCGAGCAGCGCGCCCGAGACCACCGGAACACGGCGGCGGGCTGCGCGGGAGAGCGAGGCGGACATGGCGGCGATCCTGCCAGCTCGCCACCGTCCCTGGCCAGGGACGGGCGCCGTGCACGGAAGGGGCCCCGCTCCGGACCGCCTACCCTTGACGCATGACGAGCAGCAGCGACCGGAGCACCGCAGTGAGCGTTGACGGCACCAAGACCTACGAGATCCGCACCTACGGGTGCCAGATGAACGTCCACGACTCCGAGCGGCTCTCCGGTCTGCTGGAGGAGGCGGGTTACGTACGGGCCGCCAAGGGCTCCGACGGCGACGCCGACGTCGTCGTCTTCAACACGTGCGCGGTCCGTGAGAACGCCGACAACAAGCTGTACGGCAACCTCGGCCGGCTCGCCCCCATGAAGACCGCGCGCCCGGGCATGCAGATCGCCGTCGGCGGCTGCCTCGCCCAGAAGGACCGCGACACCATCGTCAAGAAGGCCCCCTGGGTCGACGTGGTCTTCGGCACGCACAACATCGGCAAGCTGCCGGTCCTCCTGGAGCGCGCCCGTGTCCAGGAGGAGGCGCAGATCGAGATCGCCGAGTCCCTGGAGGCCTTCCCCTCCACGCTGCCGACCCGCCGCGAGTCCGCGTACGCCGCCTGGGTCTCGATCTCCGTCGGCTGCAACAACACCTGCACCTTCTGCATCGTCCCCGCCCTGCGCGGCAAGGAGGAGGACCGCCGGCCCGGCGACATCCTCGCCGAGATCGAGGCCCTGGTCGCCGAGGGGGTCTCCGAGATCACCCTGCTCGGCCAGAACGTCAACGCGTACGGCTCCGACCTGGGCGACCGCGAGGCGTTCTCCAAGCTGCTGCGCGCCTGCGGGCGGATCGAGGGCCTGGAGCGGGTCCGCTTCACCTCCCCGCACCCCCGCGACTTCACCGACGACGTGATCGCCGCCATGGCCGAGACCCCCAACGTCATGCCGCAGCTGCACATGCCGCTCCAGTCCGGCTCGGACGCGATCCTCCGGGCGATGCGCCGCTCGTACCGGCAGGAGCGCTTCCTCGGCATCCTGGAGAAGGTCCGTGCGGCGATCCCGCACGCCGCCATCTCCACCGACATCATCGTGGGCTTCCCCGGCGAGACCGAGGAGGACTTCGAGCAGACCATGCACACCGTCCGCGAGGCCCGCTTCGCGAACGCCTTCACCTTCCAGTACTCCAAGCGTCCCGGGACCCCGGCGGCCGAGATGGAGGGGCAGATCCCCAAGGAGGTCGTGCAGGAGCGCTACATGCGGCTCGTCGCGCTCCAGGAGGAGATCTCCTGGGAGGAGAACAAGAAGCAGGTCGGCCGCACCCTGGAGGTCATGGTCGCCGAGGGCGAGGGCCGCAAGGACGGCGCCACCGACCGCCTCTCGGGCCGCGCCCCCGACAACCGGCTCGTCCACTTCACCAAGCCGGACGAGGACGTGCGCCCCGGTGACGTGGTGACCGTCGGCATCACCTACGCCGCCCCGCACCACCTGCTCGCCGAGGGCCCGGTCGCCTCGGTGCGCCGCACCCGCGCGGGCGACGCCTGGGAGAGGCGCACCGCCGAGAAGCCGAAGGGCGTCCTCCTCGGCCTCCCGAAGATCGGCGTCCCGGCGCCCCTCCCGGCGGCCGAGGTCCCGGCCTGCGGAACCCACTGACGCACTGACCCGGGGGCCCGCCCCGGCGGCCGTGAGGCCCGGGGGCGGGCCCGCGACGCCGTCCTCCCGGACCCCGGCGGCGGACACCGTCCCGCCCCGGACGGTCCGGAAGCGGCACCCCGGGGACGACCGCTCCCGGGGTCGGCCCCGCGACGCCCGTCCCCGGGCGCCATCCCCACCCCGGCGACGACCGCTCCCGGAACGGCCCCGCGACGGCCCTCCCCGGGCGCCGTCCCCACGCGGGTCCGGCCACCCCCGGACGGCGCGGACCGGGAGCAGTAAGGTGCGGATCATGCTTGTCGCCGCAGCCGTCTGTCCCTGTCCGCCGCTTCTCGTGCCCGAGGTCGCGACCGGCGCCGCTCCCGAACTGGACGCCGTGCGGGCGGCCTGCGCGGACGCCGTGGGAGTGCTCGCCGCCGCGCGTCCGGACCGGCTCCACGTCGTCGGCCCCGCCGCCGAGGGCACGGAGGGCGTCTTCCCCTCCGGTACCACGGGCTCCTTCGCGGGCTTCGGCGTCGACCTCTCCGTACGGCTCGGCGACACTCCCCTGGCGGTCGACGCCGACCGTCCCCTGCCCGCGTCCCTCGCCGTCGGGGCCTGGCTCCTCGCACGGGCCGACTGGGCCGGCGTGCCCGTCGAAGGCCTGGGCGTGGCCGAGTCGGCCGCCGCCGACCTCTGCGCCGGGGCCGGACGCGCGCTCGCCGCCTCCGCGGAGCGCGTCGCGCTCCTCGTCATGGGTGACGGCAGCGCCTGCCGGACCGTGAAGGCCCCCGGCTACCTGGACGAGCGGGCCGAGGGCTTCGACGCGGAGGCCGTCCGGGCGCTGGGCGGGGCCGACCCGTCCGCGCTGCTGGCCCTCGACGCCCGGCTCGCCCGCGAGCTGAAGGCGGCGGGCCGTGCGCCCTGGCAGGTCCTCGCGGGCGCCGCCGAGGGCGCCGGCCTGGGCGGCCGGCTCCTGCACGAAGACGCCCCCTACGGGGTGGAGTACGTCGTCGCCGTCTGGTCCTGAGGCGTGCCGTAGAAGGCCGCGGCGCGGGCCGCCGACGGGGCCGCAACGGCCCCGGTACGACGGCGGACGGCCGCGGAGCGAAGTGCTCCGCGGCCGTCCGCCGCGACGGGAACAGCCCGCCGGTGTTCTCCGGGCCCTCAGGCGGCCGGCGGCGTCGTACCGCCGTTCCCCGGGAAGCCACCGGCGCCGGGCGCGGTGCCGGTCCCGGGCGCGGTGCCCGGCGCACCGCCGGTCCCGGGCGCGCCCCCGTCCTTGTGGCCCATCCGGTCGATGGCCTCCTTCGCCTTGCCCGTACCGGACCGGATCTTGTCGCTGTACTTGCCCTTGGTCCGCTCGTCGACCGCCTTCGCGGCCTTGTCCAGGCCCTGGTCGATCTTGTCGCCGTGCTGCTGCGCCAGGTCGGCGACCTTCTCCTTGGCCGGGCCGAGCTTCGCCTTCAGCGAGTCCATGAGACCCATGGGGCACCTTCCCTCCACGGGCCCTCGCGGGCCCGTCCTCGTGTCCTGCCCCCGGCGTTCCGGGGGCACCGACCGCGTGCGTCTTCGCCGCCCCGCCGTCCGCGGCGGCCCGGTCCGCGGCCGCTCCGGAGATCCCGGGGCTCCGGCGGCGGCCGTCACGGCCGGCGCCGAGACCGTTCCGGCGTCCGCCGTACCGTCCGCGTTCCCGCTCTCCCCCGGAGAACTCCCGACCGCGTCCGTCCGTTCCGCTTCTCGCGGCGAAAACTCACCCAAACGCCCCTCTTCACTCCACAGCGCACTCGGGGGAGGGGTTCCGGACGGTGACCGGCGGCCGCGGTCGCCGCCCGGACGGCGAAGCCGGAAGCCGCCGGTCACGCGGCCCGTTCGGGGCGGGCCGCGAGGTTTGCGAGACTGGGGCGGTGAGAAGCGCAGCTCCCGCCCCGCGGGTCATCGCCGTCGTCGGCCCCACGGCGGCCGGAAAATCCGATCTGGGCGTGTTCCTGGCCCGTGAGCTCGGGGGCGAGGTCGTCAACGCCGACTCGATGCAGCTGTACCGGGGGATGGACATCGGGACCGCCAAACTGACCCCCGAGGAGCGCGGCGGCGTCCCCCACCACCTCCTCGACGTCTGGGACGTCACGGAGACCGCCAGCGTCGCCGAGTACCAGCGCCTCGCCCGCGCCGAGATCGACCGGCTGCTCGCCGCCGGCCGCACCCCCGTCCTCGTGGGCGGTTCCGGACTGTACGTCCGGGGAGCCGTCGACGCCCTGGAGTTCCCCGGCACCGACCCCGCCGTCCGGGCCCGCCTGGAGGCCGAACTCGACGAGCACGGCCCCGGCGTCCTGCACGCCCGGCTCGCCGCGGCCGACCCCGGCGCGGCCCGCGCGATCCTGCCGGGCAACGGGCGCCGCATCGTCCGGGCCCTGGAGGTGATCGAGATCACCGGCAAGCCCTTCACCGCCAACCTCCCCGGACCCGACTCCGTCTACGACACCGTCCAGATCGGCGTCGACGTCGCCCGCCCCGAACTGGACGAGCGGATCGCCACGCGCGTGGACCGGATGTGGGAGGCCGGTCTGGTGGACGAGGTGCGCGCCCTGGAGGCGCGGGGCCTGCGCGAGGGGCGCACCGCGGCCCGCGCGCTCGGCTACCAGCAGATCCTCGCCGCGCTCGCGGGGGAGTGCACCGAGGACGAGGCCCGTGCCGAGACCGTGCGCGCCACCAAGCGCTTCGCCCGCCGTCAGGACTCGTGGTTCCGCCGCGACCCGCGCGTGCACTGGCTCAGCGGAGCCGCCGACCACCGGGGGGAACTCCCGGGGCAGGCGCTCTCGTTGGTCGAACGAGCGGTTACAGCCTGATCACGTGATGGCATCGGGACGCCCTGCCCGTCATTCCGGCGGGCGGGAGCGTGCCATCATCGAGCATCGATCGACCGAGTCGAGTCCGAGTGGGGAGGGCGCGTGGCGATGGAGGCCGGCCCTCGCGACAGAGAACAGCACGAAGCGGCCCTGGGCGACCCGACGGCCGACCCGTCGGGCGGGACACCCGGGCGCCCCGCCGACGGTGCTTCGGCCGTCGTTCCCGGACTGACCCCGGACGGTCCCGACGACGCGGTCGGCACCGCCGTCGAGGTGGACGCCGACGAGGT
Organism: Streptomyces sp. NPDC014907; assembly: GCF_055562975.1. Taxonomy (NCBI): domain Bacteria; kingdom Bacillati; phylum Actinomycetota; class Actinomycetes; order Kitasatosporales; family Streptomycetaceae; genus Streptomyces; species Streptomyces sp. NPDC014907. The sequence continues at coordinate 44,263 of NZ_JBVHEG010000013.1, forward strand.
CGAGGTCGAACTGCGCCCCCAGCGGCGCCTGCGGATCTGGCAGCTGGCCCCGATCGTCGGCCTGGGCGCCGTCGGCTCGCTGATGTTCGCGTTCCCGCTCGCCTTCGGCTCCGGCGACGGCGGCGCCGTCCTCGCCATGCTCGGACTGCTCATCAGCTCCTGTGCGGCGGGCTGGGGAGTGATGGCCGCCCGCAAGGTCGGCCACACCTGGCCCGGCCTTCCGGCGCGCGGTTCCGGCGAGCGCCCGGACTGGCGCGTCCTCGCCCTGTACGCGGCCACCATCGCGGTCCTGGTCGCCCTCGCGGTCTGGCGCGTGGCCCGCCTCCGCTGACCCGCCCCGTACAGTTGATCCCGTGACCAGCGCGCAGACCTCCCCGTTCCGTTTCCTCAAGGGCCACGGCACCGAGAACGACTTCGTGATCGTCCCCGACGCGGAGAACGTCCTCGACCTGCCCCCCGCCCTCGTCGCCCGGCTCTGCGACCGGCGGGCCGGCATCGGGGGCGACGGTCTGCTGCACGTCGTGCGCAGCGCCGCCCACCCCGAGGCCCGGCACCTGGCCGGCGAGGCCGAGTGGTTCATGGACTACCGCAACGCGGACGGCTCGGTCGCCGAGATGTGCGGGAACGGGGTCCGGGTCTTCGCCCGCTACCTGGAGCACGCCGGGCACGTCACCACGGGCGAGGTGGCCGTCGCCACCCGCGGCGGGACCAAGCACGTCCACCTCGACAAGGACGGCTCCGTCACCGTCGCCATGGGCCGCGCGGTCCTCCCCGGGGACGGCGTCACCGTCACCGTCGACGGGCGCAGCTGGCCCGCCCGCAACGTGAACATGGGCAACCCGCACGCGGTCGCCTTCGTGGAGGACCTCGGCCACGCCGGGAACCTCCTCACCGAACCGTCCTACGAGCCCGCCTCGGTCTACCCGGACGGGGTGAACATCGAGTTCGTCGCCGACCGGGGCCCCCGCCACGTCGCCATGCGGGTCCACGAGCGCGGCGCCGCCGAGACCCGATCCTGCGGCACCGGCGCGTGCGCCGTCGCCGTCGCCGCCGCGCGCCGGGACGGCGTCGACCCCGCCGGGAGCGGCACCCCCGCCACGTACACCGTCGACGTCCTCGGCGGGACCCTGGTCGTCACCGAGCATCCCGACGGACGGATCGACATGACCGGCCCGGCCGTCATCGTCGCCGAGGGCTCCGTCGACCCGGCCTGGCTCGCCGCGGAGTCCTGAGGCAGGACGGCCCCGGGGCGGAGCGGGCCCCTGGGCCGCACGGGCCCCGGGGCGGAACGGGACAGGGAAACGGGACAGGGGAAACGGAGCAGGCCCCGGAATCGAAACTGTCAACGACCGATTTGTCGCTCGAATGGGTGATCCGTTTCACGCTGGGCGAGAGCGCGACTGCGCCGCGTGGTGGGGTCGGTAGCATCAAGCACCGGCCCCGGGCACGCCTGGCCCGCCCACCGCCGGTCGATGTCGCCGGAGGTGCCCATGAGCGCAGAGGCCACCAACCCTGGAAGCGCGGCGGAGGACGCCGCCACCGACGTGACCGTCCGCAGACGCGGACGCGCCCGTATCGACCTGCGCCGGCTCGGTCGCGCCGCCCTCCTCGGCGCCACCGCCGGCCCGGCCCCCCGCGACCGGCTGCCCGACGCCATCAGCCACGTCGCGGAGGCCCACCGCGCCCACCACCCCGAGGCCGACCTGGGCGTGCTGCGCCGGGCGTACGTCCTCGCCGAGTCCTCGCACCGCGGCCAGTTCCGCAAGAGCGGCGAGCCGTACATCACCCACCCGCTCGCGGTGACCCTCATCCTCGCCGAACTCGGCGCGGAGACCACCACCCTGACCGCCTCCCTCCTCCACGACACCGTCGAGGACACCGAGGTGACGCTCGATCAGGTGCGCCGCGAGTTCGGCGAGGAGGTCGCCTACCTCGTCGACGGCGTCACCAAGGTGGAGAAGATCGACTACGGCGCCGCCGCCGAACCCGAGACCTTCCGCAAGATGCTCGTCGCCACCGGCAACGACGTCCGGGTCATGTCGATCAAACTCGCCGACCGCCTCCACAACATGCGCACCCTCGGCGTGATGCGCCCCGAGAAGCAGGCCCGGATCGCCAGGGTCACCCGGGACGTCCTCATCCCGCTCGCGGAACGGCTCGGCGTCCAGGCCCTCAAGACCGAACTCGAAGACCTCGTCTTCGCCATCCTCCACCCCGAGGAGTACGAGGCCACGCGCGCCCTCGTCGCCGGCGCCCCGCACGCCGCCGGTGAACTCGGCGCCGTCGCGGAACAGGTCGAAACGATCCTGCGGGAGGCGGGCATCGGCGCCGAAGTCCTGGTCCGCCCCCGGCACTTCGTCTCCGTCCACCGCGTCCGCCTCAAACGGGGCGAGCTGCGCGGCTGCGACTTCGGGCGGCTCCTCGTGCTCGTCGCGGAGGACGCCGACTGCTACGCGGTCCTCGGCGAACTGCACACCTGCTTCACCCCGGTGGTCTCCGAGTTCAAGGACTTCATCGCGGCGCCCAAGTTCAACCTGTACCAGTCCCTGCACACCGCGGTCGCCGCCCCCGACGGGGCCGTGGCCGAGGTCCTCATCCGGACCCACCGGATGCACAGGGTCGCGGAGGCCGGGGTCGTCGCCCTCGGCAACCCCCACGGGGGACAGGAGACGGCCGGGCCGCCGGACGGCACCCCCGCCGCGCACCCGGACGCCGCCGCGCCCCCGGCCGAGGACGGCGAGCGCGCCGACCCCACCCGCCCCGGCTGGCTCTCCCGCCTCCTCGACTGGCAGCAGGCCGCACCCGACCCCGACACCTTCTGGTCCTCCCTCCGCGCCGACCTCGCCGAGGACGACGAGATCACCGTCTTCCACACGGACGGCACCACCCCCGGGACGCTCAGCCTGCCCGCCGGCGCGAGCTGCGTCGACGCCGCCTACGCCCAGCACGGCGAGGCCGCCCACGGCTGCCTCGGGGCCCGTGTCAACGGGCGCCTCGCACCGATGGGCACCGTCCTCGGCGACGGCGACACCGTCCAGCTCCTGCTCGCCCGGGACACCGTGTCCGGCCCGTCCCCGGCATGGCTGGACCACGCCAGGACCCCCGCCGCCCGGATCGCCATCACCGACTGGCTGCGGGGCCACCCCGAGAACGCCGCGCCCGCCGTCGTCCCCGCCGACCCCCGGCCCCCCGCGATCCCGGCCGCCGACCGCCGCGCGGGCACCGAACTCCACGCCGACCTGGACGGGGAGCAGCCCGCGGCCGTCCGGCCCGCCGGATGCTGCACCCCCGTGCCGCCCGACGAGATCACCGGCTTCCGGGTGCACGGCGGATCGGTCACCGTCCACCGCTCCGGCTGCGCGTCCGCCGCGGCCATGCGCCGGGTGGGCCGCGCGCCCGTCACCGTCCGCTGGGGCGACACCGCCCAGGGCAGGGTCACCCTCGTCGCCGAGTCCTTCGGGCGGCCCGGTCTCCTCGCCGACCTCACCGAGGCCATCGCCACCGCCGGTGCCGCCGTCGTCTCCGCGACCGTCGAACCGCCCAGCGAGCAGCGGGTCCGCCACACCTACACACTCCACCTCCCCGACGTGACGGAGCTCCCCGCCCTCATGCGGGCCATGCGGGACGTGCCCGGGGTGTACGACGTGCGCCGCGCCCGCCACCGGGCGTCACCGCGGCCGCGCCGGACGTGACCGGGCGCGGGCGCCCCGGTCGCGCGGCCGGCGCCGCCCCCCGGGCGCGGCCGCGACCCCCTTCGGGTGGCGGGCGAGCGCGCCGTCCCCGTGATCGGGGGAACCCCTGGTAGCCGTAGGTCCAGTCCTCCGGAAAGGCCCTGGCCCATGCCGCTCGTCCGATCCTCCCCGTCCCGTGCGCGACGGCTCCGTGCCGCCGCCGCGGCCGCCGCCTCGGCCGCGCTCGTCGCCGCCGCACCGCCCGCCCCCGCGCCGCTCGGCATCGGCGACCCGCTCTTCCCGCACCTCGGCAACCCGGGCTACGACGTCCTGGCGTACGCCATCGACGTGGCGTACCCCGGCGTGAACACGAAACCCCTCTCCGCCGTGACCCGGATCGACGCGCTCGCCACCGACGACCTGGAACGGATCAACCTCGACTTCACCCACGGCGAGGTCTCCGCCGTCACCGTCGGCGGACGGCCCGCCGCGTACGCGAGCAGCGGCGAGGACCTGGTCGTCACCCCCGCCGAACCGATCGGCGCGGGCGAACCGGTCCGGATCACCGTCACCCACACCAGCGACCCCTCCGGCCCCGCCGCCACCGGGGGCTGGGTCCGCACCGGCGACGGCCTGGCCATGGCCAACCAGGCCGACGCCGCCCACCGGGTCTTCCCGTCCAACGACCATCCGGCGGACAAGGCCTACTTCACCTTCCGGATCACGGCCCCCAGCGAGTTCACCGCCGTCGCCAACGGCCTGCCCGGCGGTCGCGTCCGCCACGGCTCCACCACCACCTGGACCTACCGCACCCGCCACCCCATGGCCACCGAGCTGGCCCAGATCTCCATCGGCCGCTCCGCCGTCGTGCGCCGCGAGGGGCCCCGCGGCCTGCCCCTGCGGGACGTGGTGCCCGCCGCGGACCGGGAACGGCTGGAGCCCTGGCTGCGCAAGACCCCGGGCCACCTGGAGTGGATGGAGCGGCGGGTCGGCCCGTACCCCTTCGAGACGTACGGCGTCCTCGTCGCGAACGCCGCCACGGGCTTCGAGCTGGAGACCCAGACCCTCTCGCTCTTCGAGCGCTCCCTCTTCACCGAGCCCGCCTACCCGGAGTGGTACGTCGACTCCGTCATGGTCCACGAGCTGGCCCACCAGTGGTTCGGCGACAGCGTCTCCCCGCGCACCTGGTCCGACCTGTGGCTCAACGAGGGACACGCCAGCTGGTACGAGGCGCTGTACGCCGAGGAGAACGGCGGCCCGGCCCTGGAGCGGCGTATGAAGGCCGCCTACGCCGCCTCCGACGGGTGGCGCGCGGCCGGCGGCCCGCCCGCGGCCCCCGAGCCCCCCTCGCCGGGCCACAAGATCAGCCTCTTCCGGCCGGTCGTCTACGACGGCAGCGCCCTCGTCCTCTACGCGCTCCGCCGGGAGATCGGCACCGGGGCCTTCGAGCGCCTGGAACGCCGCTGGGTGGCCCGGCACCGGGACGGGAACGCCGCCACCGCCGACTTCGTCGCCCTGGCCGGCCGGACCGCCGGGCGCGACCTCACCGGCTTCTTCAAGGCCTGGCTGTACGGGACGAAGACCCCGCCCATGCCCGGGCACCCGGACTGGCGCAGCGAACCGGTCCGGCCGCCGGCGGGGAGCGCGCCGGAACACCGCTGACGGGCTCCGGCGGCCCCCCGGGACCGGCGGTCGACGGACCCCCGGCGGCGTTTCGGGGCCGGCGGGCGACGGGCCCCGGCCGGAAGCCGGAGAGCCGCCCGGCGGGGCCGGCGGGCACCGCGAAACCCGGATGACGCGCCGTGGCGGGCCGTGTCACCATCGTCGGGTCGGTGACGCGGCCGGGCCGGGAATCTTCCGGCGTCCACGGACGTTGTCACCGGCGGACACCTTTTTCTCCTCATCGACGTAAGGATCCAATGACCTCCTCTTCATCCCCTTCCCAGGACGAACAGAGCTTCGCGGAGACGAGCCGTACCGAGAGCCTTCGGGCCGATGCCCTGATGGAAGAGGACGTCGCCTGGAGCCACGAGATCGACGGAGAGCGGGACGGCGACCAGTTCGACCGCTCCGAGCGCGCGGCCCTGCGCCGTGTCGCGGGCCTCTCCACCGAGCTCGAGGACGTCACCGAGGTCGAGTACCGCCAGCTGCGCCTGGAGCGCGTCGTGCTGGTCGGCGTCTGGACCTCGGGGACCGTGCAGGACGCCGAGAACTCCCTCGCGGAACTCGCGGCCCTCGCCGAGACGGCGGGCGCCCTCGTGCTCGACGGCGTGATCCAGCGCCGCGACAAGCCGGACCCGGCCACCTTCATCGGCTCGGGCAAGGCCCGCGAGCTGCGGGACATCGTGGTCGAGACCGGCGCCGACACCGTCGTCTGCGACGGCGAGCTCAGCCCCGGCCAGCTCATCGCCCTCGAAGACGTCGTCAAGGTGAAGGTGGTCGACAGGACCGCCCTCATCCTCGACATCTTCGCCCAGCACGCCAAGTCCCGGGAGGGCAAGGCACAGGTCGCGCTCGCGCAGATGCAGTACATGCTGCCGCGCCTGCGCGGCTGGGGCCAGTCGCTCTCCCGGCAGATGGGCGGCGGCGGCGGTGGCGGCATGGCCACCCGCGGTCCCGGTGAGACCAAGATCGAGACCGACCGGCGCCGCATCCGCGAGAAGATGGCGAAGATGCGCCGGGAGATCGCCGAGATGAAGACCGGCCGCGACATCAAGCGGCAGGAACGGCGCCGCAACAACGTGCCGTCGGTCGCCATCGCGGGGTACACCAACGCCGGCAAGTCCTCCCTGCTCAACCGGCTCACCGGCGCGGGCGTCCTCGTGGAGAACGCGCTGTTCGCCACGCTCGACCCGACCGTCCGCCGGGCCGAGACGCCCACCGGCCGGGTCTACACCCTGGCCGACACCGTCGGCTTCGTCCGGCACCTTCCGCACCACCTGGTCGAGGCGTTCCGCTCCACCATGGAGGAGGTCGGCGACTCCGACCTCATCCTGCACGTGGTGGACGGCTCGCACCCCGCCCCGGAGGAGCAGCTGGCCGCCGTGCGCGAGGTCTTCCGGGACGTCGGCGCGGTGAACGTGCGGGAGATCGTCGTCATCAACAAGGCTGACGCGGCGGACCCGCTGGTCCTCCAGCGCCTGCTGCGGACGGAGAAGCACTCCATCGCGGTCTCGGCCCGCTCGGGCCGGGGCATCGCGGAGCTGCTCGCGCTCATCGACGCCGAGCTGCCGCGGCCGCAGGTCGAGATCGAGGCCCTCGTGCCGTACACGCAGGGCGGTCTGGTCTCGCGGGTGCACGCCGAGGGCGAGCTGGAGTCCGAGGAGCACACCCCCGAGGGCACCCTGGTCAGGGCCCGGGTGCACGAGGAGCTGGCGGCGCTGCTCGCGCCGTTCGTCCCGGCCGCGCACTGACGGTTCCCCGAACCGGTGGCGCCGGTCCCCTCCCGCCCGGGAGGGGACCGGCGCCACCGGTCGTTCCACGGGACGGTCTCAGCGGGCGAACTTCTTGCTGGCCGCCTCGTGAGCCGCCCTGGCCCCCTGGCCCAGCTGCGGTCCGGCGAGCCATCCGTTGCCGTCGGCCGGGCCGATCGAGGTGTTCGAGACGAGCGCCGTCTTCCCGTTCGGCAGCGTCCGGAACCAGCCGCCGCCGGACGATCCCGCCGTCATCGTGCAGCCGATCCGGTACATCACCGGGGTGGCGGGCGCCGTGGTCAGCCGCGTCGCCCGGTCCAGGCACTTGTGCATGATCACGCCGTTGTACGGGGCGGCCTGCGGGTAGCCCCAGGCCCCGACCGTCCCGGCCCGTGCGGGCGCCGGGGCGGAGAAGTCGACCGGCAGGGCGGCGCCGACGGTCTCCTCCAGGGACTTGGTGCCCCGCTGCGGCTTCACGTGCAGCACGGCGTAGTCGTACGGCCAGGCCCGGCCGGTGCCGCCCGACCTGATCCACTCGCCGGACGTCACGGCCCAGTCGGCCCAGTACTGGCCGTACGGGTACACCTCGTGCGGCTTCGCGTTCCGGAGCGCGGCGGGGGACTTGCCCAGGTCGTTGAAGGCCGGGACGAAGGTGATGTTGCGGTACCAGCCGCCCCTCCCGCCCGCGTGGACGCAGTGACCGGCCGTCCAGACGAGGTTGGACCTCCCGGGCCGCCGGGGGTCCTTCACGACGGTGCCGGAGCAGACCATGTGGCCCTGCGGCGCGTCGAAGAAGATCTTGCCGACCGGGGCCGCGTGACGGTGGTACGGCGTCTTCTCGCGCTGTGCCCCGACGGGCCGGGGCGTCGGATCGGTTCCGCCGGTGCCGGCCCGCGCGGTGACCGTCTGGTCCGGGCTCTTCGCCGACTGCATGCGCGCGGGGTTCCAGAGGCCGTCGATCACCGGATTGACGAAGTCCTCCGCCTCACGGAGCCACTTGTCGCGGTCCCAGTTCCTCCACTCGCCGTTCTTCCACTTCTCCGGGTCGACGCCGTGTTCCCTGAGCTTGCCGGCGAGGTCCCCGGGAAGGCTGGAGCCGCCGTCACCGTCGGCGGCGGTGGGCGCGGAAGCGGTCGTCCCGGCTGGTTTGCCCGCGGCCGGGGTCTCGGTCGGACCGCAGGCGGTGGCGGTCAGCGCGAGCGCCGAGGCCAGTCCGAGGACGGCCGGTACGAGTCGTACGGAACGCATGTGGTGTTCTCCCCCTGAAACGTTTCTTCGCCGAGGCGTGTCCCTCTGCGACGTGTCCCTGCCAAGCGTGTCCCCGTCGGGGCCCGATCGCTCCCGCCGACGCTGCGCCGCCGGGGCGTCCTCCCCGCGTGCCGGGGCCGACCCGGCACGGTCCGGTAGGGCACGGCACCGGCCCGGTACGGCACGTGGGGAGGCGGGACCCCCCGGGCCCCGCCTCCCCGGTACGTCCTACCGGCCCGCGTACTTCTTGCTGACCGAGTCGAAGACGGCCTTGGCCTCCGCGCCCAGGCGCGGGCCCGCGAGCCAGCCCGCCGACGACGGGCCGATCGAGGTGTTCGACACCAGCGCGGGCTTGCCGTCGCGGCCCTTGGCCACCCAGCCGCCGCCGGACGAACCGCCGGTCATCGTGCAGCCGATCCGGTACATCGTCGGCTGGTTCGCCTTCAGGGACAGCCGGCCCGGCCTGTCCTGGCACTGGAACATCTTCTGGCCGTCGAACGGCGGCGCCGCCGGGTAACCGGTCGCCGTCATGCTCGCGATCTTCGGCGTCGCGGGGGCGTTGAAGTCCACCGGAAGCGCCGACCCGACCGTCTCCTCCAGGGACTTGCCGGACGACCCCTTCTCCGGGGTCACCCGGATGACCGCGAAGTCGTAGGGAGCGCCCGCGCCGCCCGTGTTCGCGCCCTCGGCGATCCACTGGTCGGAGGTCTTGACCCACTCCGCCCACCACACGCCGTACGGGGCGATCTTCTCCCGCGACGCCTTTTCCAGGTCGGAGGTCGCCAGCGCGGAGTCGTTGTACGAGGGCACGAAGGCGATGTTGCGGTACCAGCCACCCTTCTTCCCCTTGTGCACGCAGTGACCGGCCGTCCAGACCATGTTGGACCTGCCCGGGTGCGCCGGGTCCCGCACGACGGTGGCCGAGCAGACCATGGAGCCCTCGGGGCCGTCGAAGAAGACCTTGCCGGACTCCGGGACCCTGTCGTGGTACTTGGCGCCCACGGCCTTCGCCCGCACCGGGTCCGGCGTCGGGTCGGTCACGCCCTTGTCACCGGAGATGTCCTCCTCCTCGACCGGCCTGTCGGGGCGCTCGGCCTCCCGCATCCGGTCGGGGTTCCAGAGGTCCTCGATGATCGGGTTGACGAAGTCCTTGGCCTCGCGCAGCCACTTGTCGCGGTCCCAGTTCTTCCACTCGCCGCCGCGCCACTTGTCGATGTCGATCCCGTGCGCCTTCAGGCGGTCCTTCAGGTCCTCCGGAATCTTGATCCTGCTGTCCGGGCTCGGGCTCGCGGGCGCGCTGGGCTTGTTCCCCGCGTTCTCCTCGCTCGGCCCGCAGGACGTAACGGTGAGCGTCAGCGCCGCGACGGCGGAAGCCGCCGTCAGCAGCGGACGAATCGATCGCATCTCGTGATCCCCCTGGGACTACGTCAACTTGTACGGCTTGCTCGTGGGCGAGCGGTGGCCGGACCCTCGCGGACCACGGCCGGCGCCCCCACTATGCCGGTGCCGGAGGGGACGGTACGCGCCCCGCCGGCGGTTCCGGGAACCGTTCGGCCGTTGTCGTGCCGTGATCCGGGACACGCCAAGATCTCGCCTCCGGCCCGTGATCCCCGGGAGTTCCCGTCGTTGGTACGTACGGGGGACGCGACGGAGACGCCCGTGACGGGCCTTGCGGCCGCTCCACGACGCCCCGATGTGCAACGCAACCGTTACAGCGGGAGGACACCGAGCCGTGGCCGTGACCGAACCAGCTCCGGCCGTTCCACCGGCCGCGCGCACGCAGACCGGGCCGGCCGGCGGGACCGCCGGCGGACCGCACGCGGCCGCCGGCGCGCCGGCCCGGGGCGCCGCCCCCGACCCGCGCGCCCTGCCCGCCCCGGCGGACGAGGCGGGCGGAGCGGACCCCGGGCCCGGGGAACGACCGGCGTCCCCCGCGGGCCGGACGGTACGGGGGACCGGGTACGAGGGCATCCTGCGCCGCCAGTCCCTGCGCGAGTCCGCCGCCCGCACCTACGCCCGCTCCCTCCCGATCGTGCCGGTGCGGGCCCGGGGCCTGACCATCGAGGGCGCCGACGGCCGCCGCTACCTGGACTGCCTCTCCGGCGCCGGGACGCTCGCGCTCGGCCACAACCACCCCGTGGTCCTCGAAGCCGTCAAGAAGGTCCTCGACTCGGGCGCCCCGCTCCACGTCCTCGACCTCGCCACCCCCGTCAAGGACGCCTTCACCTCCGAACTGTTCGCCACCCTCCCCGGCGAGCTCGCCGACGACGCCCGCATCCAGTTCTGCGGACCGGCCGGCACGGACGCCGTCGAGGCCGCCCTCAAGCTCGTCCGCACCGCCACCGGCCGCGACGGGCTCCTCGCCTTCACCGGCGCCTACCACGGCATGACGGCGGGGGCCCTCGCCGCCTCCGGCGGAGCGACCGACGTCCGTGTCACCCGGCTCCCCTATCCACAGGACTACCGCTGTCCCTTCGGCGTCGGCGGTACGTACGGCGCGGAACTCGCCGCCCGCTGGACCGAGAGCCTCCTGGACGACCCCAAGAGCGGCGTCACCGCCCCCGCCGGAATGATCGTCGAGGCCGTCCAGGGCGAGGGCGGGGTCATCCCGGCCCCCGACGACTGGATGCGCCGGATGCGCCGCGTCACCGCCGACCGCTCCATCCCCCTCGTCGTCGACGAGGTCCAGACCGGGGTCGGCCGCACCGGCGCCTTCTGGGCCGTCGAGCACAGCGGCGTCGTGCCCGACGTGATGGTCCTCTCCAAAGCCATCGGCGGCTCCCTCCCGCTCGCCGTCATCGTCTACCGGTCCGCACTCGACGCCTGGGAACCCGGCGCCCACGCGGGCACCTTCCGCGGCAACCAGCTCGCCATGGCCGCCGGCACGGCCACCCTCGCGTACGTCCGCGAGAACGGGCTCGCCGAACGGGCCGGCGTCCTCGGCGACCGCATCCTCGGACAGCTCCGGGGCCTCGCCGCCGCCCATCCGTGCGTCGGTGACGTCCGGGGCCGGGGCCTGATGATCGGGATCGAACTCGTCGACCCCGACGCGTCGGGACCGGGCGACCCCGTACCGCCCGCCGCCCCCTCCCTGGCCCGTGCCGTCCAGCAGGAGTGCCTGGCCCGCGGGCTCATCGTCGAACTCGGCGGCCGGCACTCCGCGGTGGTCCGGCTCCTGCCGCCGCTCACCCTCACCGACGAGCAGGCCACCGCCGTCCTCGACCGCTTCGCCGACGCCCTCGCCGCGGCCGAACGGGCCCACGTCCCCCGCCCGTCCGTCCCCCACGGCGTCCCGGCCCCCACGATCGCCCCCGAGCGGTCCGACTGATCCCGGACCGACCCGGCCCCACCCCCCAAGGAAGCCCGTGAACGCCACGCCCACCTCCCCGGCACCCGCCACCGAGGTCCCTCCCGTCCCCGAGCCGCCCGCCGCCGGTTCCCCCCTCGCCCCCGAGCCCCCCGGCCCCGCGACCCGTGTTCCCGGGGGGCCCGGCCGGAAGGGGTTCGCCCAGGAGGCGTTCGGCCCCGGCGGGCACGGGCCCGAGGCGCTCGCCCCCGAGACGCTCCGTCCCGGGACCCGCGTCTCCGGGGAACCCGGCTCCGGAGCCCTCGCGTCCGGAGCCCTCGCACTCGGGGCGCCCGCCTCCGGAGCCCTCGCACCCGGGGCGCCCGCCTCCACTGCACTCGTACCGGGGGCCGTGACGCCCGCCTCCGGGCACGGCCTTCCCACGGGTCCCGTCGCCCCGTGCCCGCCCCCCGGCCTCCACGCCCCCCGGCCGGACACCACCGACCCCCTGGACGATCCCGACCCGCGGCGCGCCGCAGACACGGCCACGATCGAGAACCTCCTCCGCTGCTGGGTCCGGGAGAAGAACCTCTCTGCCCCCGGGTCCACCACCCTGCGCGTCCCCCTCGACGCCAGCGGCACCGCCCTCCTCGTCCCGGTCCGCTACTGGTCACCCACCGGCTGGCACCGCTTCGGCGCACCCGTCCTCGAAGGGCTTCCCGCCTCGGTGCCGTCCGTCGACGCCGTCACCGTCGCCGCCCTCATCGGCCGGGAGACCGGCTGTTCCGCAGGCGCCGACCTCGTCGGCCGGGTCGCCGACTCCGCCCGCCGCACCGCCGACTTCCTCGCCGAACGCCGCCGGCGGCCCCAGCCGCACCTGGACGCCGACTTCTTCCTCGCCGCCGAACAGTCCCTCCTGCTCGGCCACCCGCTCCACCCCACTCCCAAGAGCCGTGAAGGCCTCACCGAGGCCGAGAGCCGCCTCTACTCTCCCGAGTCGCAGGGCGCCTTCCCCCTCCACTGGTTCGCCGTCGACACCTCCGTCCTGGCGGCCGATTCCGCCTGGACGGAACAGGGCCGGCCCGTCACCGCCGAACAACTCGCCCTCGAACTCGCCGACGGACTCGCCCTGCCCGCCGGAACCGTCCCCCTGCCCCTCCACCCCTGGCAGGCCCGCGACCTCCGGCACCGTACGGACGTCCGTGCCCTCCTCGACGCCGGCCTCCTCCACGATCTCGGCCCCCACGGCAGGCCCTGGCACCCCACCTCCTCCATCCGCACCGTGCACCGCCCCGGCACCCGGGCCATGCTCAAACTCTCCCTCGGCCTGCGCATCACCAATTCCCGCCGCGAGAACCTCCGCAAGGAACTCCACCGCGGCGTCGAGGTCCACCGGCTGCTCCGCACCGGCCTCGCCGACGAATGGCAGGCCGCCCACCCGGGTTTCGACATCGTCCGCGACCCCGCCTGGCTGGCCGTCGACACCCCGAACGGCGCCCCCGTCACGGGTCTGGACGTCATGATCCGCCACAACCCCTTCGGGCCCGGCGACGACGCCGTCTGCATCGCCTCCCTCACCGCTCCCCGCCCCTGGCCCGGATCCACCGCCATGCGCTCCCGGCTCGCCGACCTCATCGGCGGGCTCGCCGCCCGCACCGGCCGTCCCGCCGCCGCGGTGGCCGCCGAGTGGTTCCTCCGCTACCTCGACCAGGTCGTCCGACCCGTCCTCTGGCTCGACGGGCACGCCGGCATCGCCCTGGAAGCCCACCAGCAGAACACCCTGGTACTCCTCGACCCGGAGGGCTGGCCGATCGGCGGCCGCTACCGCGACAACCAGGGCTACTACTTCCGCGAGTCCCACCGGAGCGAACTGGAGAGCCGCCTCCCCGGCATCGGCGCCGAGAGCGACACCTTCGTCTCCGACCAGGTCACCGACGAGCGCTTCGCCTACTACCTCGGAATCAACAACGTCCTGGGCCTGATCGGCGCCTTCGGCTCCCAGCACCTCGCCGACGAACGCGTCCTGCTCGCCGCCTTCCGCAGCTTCCTCACCTCCGCCACCGGTCTGGGCTCCCCCCTTCCGCACCGGCTCCTGGAGGCCGCGACCCTGCGGAGCAAGGCCAACCTCCTCACCCGTCTGCACGGCCTGGACGAACTCGTCGGCCCCGTCGACACCCAGTCCGTCTACGTCACCGTCACCAACCCCCTCCGCACCTGAACCCGGCCGCCGTCCCGCGACCCGCACCCCGACCGTCCCGCCGAGAGGAGAGCGACACCGTGTCACCCACCCGCCCCCCGGCCGATCCGTCCGGAGGCGACATCCTCGCCCCGGGAGCCGAAGGCCTCGTCGCCCTCCTCACCGGGGAAGCACCGGACCCGGCCCCCGGCATCCCGGCCGACACGGCCTTCGCCGGTGTCCTTCCGCCGCGCCGCGGCCCCGCCCCCACCGACCGGCCGGTCACCGACCGCCTCACCGCCGGCCCTTTCCGCGCCGGCCGTCCCACCCCCGGCCTCCGGGCCCCCGGCCTCCCGGCCACGGACCTTTCCACGGGACTCTTCGGCCACCGCCCCCCGGACGGCGCTCCTCCGGATGACGACCCGTCGAACGGACTCCTCGACGGCGACCTGCTCGACGCCGTCGCCACCTGGGGCCCCGTCGCCACCCCGGCCGGTTCCTTCCGGCTCGCTCCCGTCCGGCTCGAACGGGACCTGTCACTCCTCACCGGGTGGATGAACGACCCCGCCGTCTCCGCCTTCTGGGAGCTGGCCGGTCCCGCGGCCACGACCGCCCGTCACCTGCGCGCCCAGCTGGAGGGAGACGGCCGGAGCGTCCCCTGCCTCGGAGTGCTCGGTGCGACGCCCATGAGCTACTTCGAGGTCTACCGCGCGGACCTCGACCCGCTCTCCCGGCACTACCCGGCCCGCCCCCACGACACGGGTATCCACCTGTTGATCGGGGGCGCCACGGACCGGGGGAGAGGCATCGGCACCACACTCCTGCGCGCCGTCGCCGACCTGATCCTCGACCACCGTCCCCACTGCACCCGCGTCGTCGCCGAACCCGACATCCGCAACACCCCTTCCGTCTCGGCCTTCCTCGGCGCCGGCTTCCGCTACGCGACGGAAGTCGACCTCCCCGACAAGAGAGCGGCGCTCATGATCCGCGACCGCGCCCTGCGCCACGTCCTGTGACCACCCCTCCGTCCCGCACGCACCGCTGACCCACAGCGGCTTCCATCCCGAGGAGTCCCCGTGTCGACGTCCCCTGCACCCCACGGCTCCGCACGCCCCGCCCCTCTCGCCAGGCCTTCCGAGAGCATCCCGGCCCAGCCCCCCGGAGAGACCCCGCCGGCGCCTGCCCCGGTCTCCACCTCCGTTCCGCCCCCCATTCCCGCCCCGGCCCCCGCGTCCGAACCGTTCCCCCCGTCCGGCCCGCTCGCGTCCCCCGGCCTCTCCACGCCCCCCGGCCCGTCCACGCCCCCCGGCCTGTTCGCGCCCCCGGAACTGAACGCCGCCGCCTGGACCCGGGCGTCCTCCCGCCTCCTCGCCAAGGCCCTCGCCGAGTTCGCGTACGAGGAGATCCTCGAACCCGTCCCCGTCCCTGCCGAAGGCGCTGCCGTCCCCGTCGAAGGCGGTGCCCCCGGCCAGTACGCCCTGCGCCTCGACGACGGCACGACCCTCACCTTCCGGGCCCGCCGCGGCGCCTACGGCGGCTGGCGCGTCGAAGCCGACTCGATCAGCCACGAGGGCCGGCGGACGACCGATCCGTTCGACTTCCTGGTCCGTGCCCGCGGCCTCCTCCGGCTCGACGGCGCCACCCTCGGCCACCTCATCCGTGAGCTTTCCGCCACCCTCGCCGCCGACACCCGCCTGGACCACACGGCCCTCACCGCGGACCGGCTGGCCGACCTCTCCTACGCGGAACTCGAAGGCCACCAGACCGGTCACCCCTGGCTCGTCCTCAACAAGGGGCGCGTCGGTTTCTCCGCCGCCGACGCCGCCCGCTGGGCACCCGAGGCGCGCCGCCCCACCCGGCTGCCGTGGATCGCCGTCAGCAACCGCCTCGCCGCCTACCGGGGCGTCTCCGGCCTCGAAACCCCCGGCCGCCTCTACGCCCGCGAACTCGACCCCGAGGTCCACGCCGCCTTCCGCGAGGCACTGACCGCGCGCGGTCACGAAGCCGACGACTACCTCCTGCTGCCCGTCCACCCCTGGCAGTGGGACGAGATCCTGCTCCCGCTCTACGCGCCGGCCGTCGCCGCCGGAACCATAGTCCCGCTCACCACCGACGGCGACCTCCGTCTGCCGCAGCAGTCCGTCCGTACGTTCCTCAACACCGACCGTCCGGACCGGCACACCGTCAAGCTCCCGCTGTCGGTGCTGAACACCCTCGTCTGGCGCGGTCTGCCCACCGAGCGCACCCTCGCCGCCCCGGCCGTGACCGCCTGGGTGCACGGTCTGCGCGACGCCGACCCGTTCCTGCGGGACGAGTGCCGTGTGGTCCTCCTCGGCGAGGTCGCCTCCGTCACCGTCGAACACCCCCTGTACGACCGGCTGCCCGAAGTGCCGTACCAGTACAAGGAACTGCTCGGCGCCATCTGGCGCGAGCCCCTGACACTGCCCCCGGGCGAGCGCGCCCGCACCCTCGCCTCCCTCCTCCACACGGACCCGGAAGGCCGGGCGTTCGTCGCCGAACTGGTCGAACGCTCCGGGCGCACCCCCGTCGTCTGGCTCCAGCACCTCTTCACCGCTCTGCTCCCCCCTCTGCTGCACTTCCTCTACCGGTACGGCACGGTCTTCTCCCCCCACGGGGAGAACGCCATCGTCGTGTACGACGACGAGGACGTCCCCGTGCGTCTGGCGATCAAGGACTTCGTCGACGATGTGAACATCAGTGCCCAGCCGCTCCCCGAACACGCCACCCTCCCGGATGATGTCCGCGCCGTCCTGTTGACGGAGGAACCCGGGTTCCTGACCCAGTTCATCCATTCGGGACTCTTCGTGGGGGTCTTCCGCTACCTGGCACCCCTCTGCGAAGAACAACTCGGGGTTTCCGAGCGGGACTTCTGGGCCCTCGTCCGCGCCGAGATCCTGCGCCACCAGGCGCGCTTCCCCGGGTTGAAGGAGCGGTTCGAACTCTTCGACCTCCTCGCCCCCCGTATCGAACGGCTCTGCCTCAACCGCAACCGTCTGCATCTGGACGGCTACCGGGACAGGCCGCGGCGCCCCCACGCCGCCGTCCACGGGACGGTCCCCAATCCGCTCGCGTGACCGGGCTGTCGGTGCCGCCCCGTAGGGTGGGAGGGCTATGACGAAGCCATCCCTCCCCGACCTCCTCCACGCCGCCGTCTCCGCCGTCGGCGGCACGGAGCGGCCCGGCCAGGTCGCCATGGCCGAGGCCGTGGCCGAGGCCATCGACGACAATTCCCACCTCCTCGTCCAGGCCGGCACCGGCACCGGCAAGTCGCTCGGCTACCTCGTGCCGGCGCTGGCCCAGGGAGAGCGGGTGGTGGTGGCCACGGCCACCCTGGCGCTGCAGCGCCAGCTCGTCGAGCGCGACCTTCCCCGGACGGTCGACGCGCTGCATCCGCAGCTGCGCCGGCGTCCGCAGTTCGCCATGCTCAAGGGCCGGTCGAACTACCTCTGTCTGCACCGGCTCCACGAGGGAGTGCCGCAGGACGAGGAGGACGGCCTCTTCGACCCGTTCGAGGCGGCCGCGCCCACCAGCAAGCTGGGGCAGGACCTGCTGCGCCTGCGGGACTGGTCGGACGAGACGGAGACCGGTGACCGGGACGACCTGACGCCGGGGGTCTCCGACCGGGCCTGGTCCCAGGTGTCGGTCTCCTCCCGGGAGTGCCTGGGTGCGAGCAAGTGCGCGTACGGGGCGGAGTGCTTCGCCGAGGCGGCCCGGGAGCGCGCCAAGCTCGCGGACGTCGTCGTCACCAACCACGCCCTGCTCGCCATCGACGCCATCGAGGGCGCCCCCGTGCTCCCGCAGCACGAGGTGCTGATCGTCGACGAGGCCCACGAGCTGGTCTCCCGCGTGACCGGCGTCGCCACCGGGGAACTCACCCCCGGTCAGGTCAACCGTGCGGTGCGGCGGGCCGCGAAACTGGTGGACGAGAAGATCGCCGACCAGCTCCAGACCGCCGCCGAGGGTTTCGAGCGGGTCATGGAGCTGGCCCTGCCGGGCCGCCTGGAGAAGATCCCGGAAGACCTCGCGTACGCCCTGATGGCGCTGCGCGACGCGGCCCGCGCCGTGATCACGGCCCTGGGCTCGACCCGTGACCGGGCCGTGCAGGACGAGGACGCCGTGCGCAAGCAGGCCATGGCCTCCGTGGAGACCGTCCACGGCGTCGCCGAGCGGATCACCCAGGCGTCCGAGTACGACGTCGTCTGGTACGAGCGCCACGAGCCCCGGGGCGGAGCCGCCCCCCGGTACAGCGGCGCCTCGCTGCGGGTCGCGCCGCTCACCGTCTCCGGCCTGCTCCGGGAGAAGCTGTTCGCGGAGCGGTCCGTGGTGCTCGCCTCGGCCACGCTCAAGCTGGGCGGTGACTTCAACGGCGTCGGCGCCTCGCTCGGTCTGGCCCCCGAGGGCACCACGGGCGACGACCTGCCCGTCTGGAAGGGCATCGACGTCGGCTCTCCGTTCGATTACCCGAAGCAGGGCATCCTGTACGTCGCCAAGCACCTCTCCCGTCCCGCGCGCGACGGGGAGCGGGGCGACATGCTCGACGAGCTCACCGAACTGATCCAGGCGGCCGGCGGCAGGACCCTGGGCCTCTTCTCCTCCATGCGCGCGGCACAGCAGGCGGCGGAGGAGCTGCGGACCCGCATCCCGGAGCTGCCGATCCTGCTCCAGGGCGAGGACACCCTGGGCGAGTTGATCAAGAACTTCGCCGCCGACCCGAGGACCTGTCTCTTCGGCACCCTCTCGCTCTGGCAGGGTGTGGACGTCCCGGGCCCCAGCTGCCAGCTGGTCGTCATGGACAAGATCCCGTTCCCGCGTCCGGACGATCCGTTGACGAGCGCCCGGCAGAAGGCGGTCGAGGAGGCGGGCGGCAACGGCTTCATGGCGGTGGCGGCGACTCATGCGGCCCTGCTGATGGCCCAGGGCGCGGGCCGGCTCGTACGGGCCACCGGCGACCGGGGGGTCGTGGCGGTCCTCGATCCCCGGCTGGCCACGGCCCGGTACGGCAGCTACCTCAAGGCCTCGCTGCCCGACTTCTGGTACACCACGGACCGCAATCAGGTGCGGAAGTCCCTGGCGGCCATCGACGCCGCCTCGAAGGCGGCGGAGGCCTGAGGGGCCCGCCCCGCCCCGTCCCTCCGGACACGGCAGGACCCCGGAACCGGCGCAGTGGGTTCCGGGGCCCGGTCAGGACCGGCGGGGTGGGTCACACCCGCCGCAGCACCGCCACGACCTTGCCGAGAATGGTGGCCTCGTCGCCGGGGATGGGCTGGTAGGCCGCGTTGTGCGGCAGCAGCCAGACGTGGCCGTCCTCGCGCTTGAAGCGCTTGACCGTGGCTTCGCCGTCCAGCATCGCGGCGACGATGTCACCGTTCTCCGCGACGGGCTGGCGGCGGACGGTGACCCAGTCACCGTCGCAGATGGCGGCCTCGATCATCGAGTCGCCGACGACCTTCAGGACGAACAGCTCGCCGTCGCCGACCAGCTGCCGGGGGAGGGGGAAGACGTCTTCGACCGACTCCTCGGCCAGGATCGGGCCGCCGGCGGCGATCCGGCCGACCAGCGGGACGTAGGACGCGGCGGGCTTGCCGGTGGTGTCCGTGGGCTGGGTGCTCGGCTGGTCGGAGCCGCGCACCTCGTACGCCCGGGGGCGGTGCGGGTCGCGACGGAGGAAGCCCTTGCGTTCGAGAGCCATGAGCTGATGGGCGACCGAAGAGGTGCTGGAGAGGCCCACCGCCTGCCCGATCTCGCGCATCGACGGCGGGTAGCCGCGTCGCTGGACCGAGTCGCGGATGACTTCGATGACCCTGCGCTGCCGGTCGGTGAGGCCGGAGCTGTCGGCCCGGATGCCAGGAGGTCGCCCGGGAAGGGCGCGGGCGGGTCGCCCGGCCTCCTCACCGTTCATGCTTGCGTCACTCATGGCGTGCACCGCCTCGAGTCGGCCCTGGGAGCGGTCCTGGGCGGTGATGGTGGCACTGTCTGCGGTGGTGGTCACGTCGTCGGCCCCTCTCGAATGGTCTCCCTGGCTGGCACAACGGTAGTAGCTTTCGAAAGGTTGCGCCAAACACACGTTCGAGTGAAAATTCGCAGATTGCCCTACGTCCGTACGGGGAGAGGTGTATGCGCGCCGCCGTTCCGGCGCCGTGAACCGGCCGCTCCGGTAGCCTTCGCCGCTGGGCCGTGATCATCCGGCGAGCCCCCTCGGTGTCACACCCGCCGAAGCGGAATCCCGGCAACGGGGGCGCCGCGACACGCGGAAGGTCCGGAAGTACAGCCAACCCAAGATCTAGTGGTTGTATGTCACCGGCCACCCAGGGGTAGTGGTCCCCGGTCTGCCGGGGGTGCCCGTATCGCCTATGCTGGTGGTCGCTTCGCGGGGCCCTCACGGGCAGTGCGAGGCCCGTCAGTCGTGCCGCGAGGGAGGCTCTGGAACCAATGCACTGCCCCTTCTGCAGGCACCCCGACAGCCGTGTCGTCGACAGCCGCACCACCGACGACGGGACGTCGATCCGGCGCCGTCGTCAGTGCCCCGAGTGCTCCCGTCGTTTCACGACGGTGGAGACCTGCTCGCTCATGGTCGTGAAGCGTTCCGGCGTCACCGAGCCCTTCAGCCGCACCAAGGTCATCTCCGGCGTGCGCAAGGCGTGTCAGGGGCGGCCGGTCACCGAGGACGCCCTCGCCAAGCTCGGCCAGCGCGTCGAGGAGGCGGTGCGCGCCACCGGCAGCGCCGAGCTGACCACGCACGACGTGGGACTGGCCATCCTCGGCCCCCTGCGGGAGCTCGACCTCGTCGCGTACCTGCGCTTCGCGTCCGTGTACAAGGCCTTCGACAGCCTCGAGGACTTCGAGGCCGCCATCGCGGAACTCCGCGTGCGGCCTTCCGCCGAGGATTCCGGGAACGGGGCGACCCCAGGGGTCCCCGTTCCCGCCACCGCCGCCGACTGACCGGCGGTGGGGGGGGGGGGGGGGCCCCCCCCCCCCCCCCCCCCCCCGCCGGGCCCCCCCCCCCCGGGGCCCCGGCCCCCCCCCCCGCCGCCGCCGGCCGGGGGGGCGGGGCGGGGGCCGCCCCGCACGACCCGGCCGCCGTCGTGCGGCCCGGCAGACGTGCCCCGAGGCTCCTCCGCGGTCCTCGTGGCAGCAGTACAGAACGACGTACAGAAGACGGTGCCCTGGGACTATCTGGGCGCCAAAGTGTGTTTTGCCCGTATATGGGAGGCGGCATGACAGAGACGGCGAGCGGCCCGGCACGTGGTTCCCGCACCAAGGGAGCCAAGTCGGCGAGCAAGGGTCTGCGCATCGAGCGCATCCACACCACCCCCGGCGTGCATCCGTACGACGAGGTGACGTGGGAGCACCGGGACGTCGTCATGACCAACTGGCGCGACGGCTCGATCAACTTCGAGCAGCGTGGCGTCGAGTTCCCCGACTTCTGGTCGGTGAACGCGGTCAACATCGTCACCAGCAAGTACTTCCGCGGTGCGGTCGGCACCCCGCAGCGCGAGACCGGTCTCAAGCAGCTCATCGACCGGATCGTGAAGACCTACACGAAGGCCGGCGAGGAGCACGGCTACTTCGCCTCGCCCGCCGACGCCGAGATCTTCGAGCACGAGCTGGCCTACGCCCTCCTGCACCAGATCTTCAGCTTCAACTCGCCGGTCTGGTTCAACGTCGGCACGCCGCAGCCCCAGCAGGTCTCCGCCTGCTTCATCCTGTCCGTCGACGACTCCATGGAGTCCATCCTCGACTGGTACAAGGAAGAGGGCATGATCTTCAAGGGCGGCTCCGGCGCCGGCCTGAACCTCTCCCGCATCCGCTCCTCCAAGGAGCTGCTCTCCTCCGGCGGCAACGCCTCCGGCCCGGTCTCCTTCATGCGCGGCGCCGACGCCTCCGCGGGAACGATCAAGTCGGGCGGCGCCACCCGCCGCGCGGCCAAGATGGTCATCCTCGACGTCGACCACCCCGACATCGAGGACTTCATCCAGACCAAGGTCAAGGAGGAGGAGAAGATCCGCGCGCTGCGCGACGCGGGCTTCGACATGGACCTGGGCGGCGACGACATCACGTCCGTCCAGTACCAGAACGCCAACAACTCCGTCCGCGTGAACGACACCTTCATGAAGGCCGTCGAGACCGGCGGGAAGTTCGGCCTCACGTCCCGCATGACCGGCGAGGTCATCGAGGAGGTCGACGCCAAGGCGCTCTTCCGCAAGATGGCCGAGGCCGCGTGGGCCTGCGCCGACCCGGGCATCCAGTACGACGACACGATCAACCGCTGGCACACCTGCCCCGAGTCCGGCCGCATCAACGGCTCGAACCCGTGCAGCGAGTACATGCACCTGGACAACACGTCCTGCAACCTCGCCTCGCTGAACCTGATGAAGTTCCTCAAGGACGACGGCCGGGGCAACCAGTCCTTCGAGATCGAGCGCTTCGCCAAGGTCGTCGAACTCGTCATCACCGCGATGGACATCTCCATCTGCTTCGCCGACTTCCCCACCCAGAAGATCGGCGAGAACACCCGCGCCTTCCGCCAGCTCGGCATCGGCTACGCCAACCTCGGCGCCCTCCTGATGGCGACCGGCCACGCGTACGACTCCGACGGCGGCCGCGCCCTCGCCGGCGCCATCACCTCCCTGATGACCGGCACCTCGTACAAGCGCTCCGCCGAACTCGCCGCCGTCGTCGGCGCGTACGACGGTTACGCCCGCAACGCCGAGCCGCACCAGCGCGTCATGAAGCAGCACGCCGACGCCAACGCCCGGGCCGTCCGCATGGACGACCTGGACTCGCCGATCTGGGCCGCCGCCACGGAGGCCTGGCAGGACGTGATCCACCTCGGCGCCAAGAACGGCTTCCGCAACGCCCAGGCCTCGGTCATCGCCCCCACCGGCACCATCGGCCTCGCGATGTCCTGCGACACCACCGGCCTCGAGCCCGACCTCGCCCTGGTCAAGTTCAAGAAGCTCGTCGGCGGCGGTTCGATGCAGATCGTCAACGGCACCGTCCCGCAGGCCCTGCGCCGCCTGGGCTACCAGGAGGAGCAGATCGAGGCGATCGTCGCCCACATCGCCGAGCACGGCAACGTGATCGACGCTCCCGGCCTCAAGACCGAGCACTACGAGGTCTTCGACTGCGCCATGGGCGAGCGCTCCATCTCCGCGATGGGCCACGTCCGCATGATGGCCGCCATCCAGCCGTGGATCTCCGGCGCCCTCTCCAAGACCGTGAACCTGCCGGAGACGGCCACGGTCGAGGACGTCGAGGAGGTCTACTTCGAGGCCTGGAAGATGGGCGTCAAGGCGCTCGCGATCTACCGCGACAACTGCAAGGTCGGCCAGCCGCTCTCCGCCAAGAAGAAGGAGAAGGAGAAGGCCGAGGTCACCGCGAAGTCCGAGGCGACGATCCGCGAGGCCGTCGAGAAGGTCGTCGAGTACCGTCCGGTCCGCAAGCGCCTGCCCAAGGGCCGCCCGGGGATCACCACCTCCTTCACCGTCGGTGGCGCCGAGGGGTACATGACGGCCAACTCCTACCCGGACGACGGTCTCGGCGAGGTCTTCCTGAAGATGTCCAAGCAGGGCTCGACCCTCGCCGGGATGATGGACGCCTTCTCCATCGCCGTCTCCGTCGGCCTGCAGTACGGCGTTCCGCTCGAGACCTACGTCTCGAAGTTCACCAACATGCGCTTCGAGCCGGCCGGCATGACGGACGACCCGGACGTGCGGATGGCGCAGTCGATCGTCGACTACATCTTCCGCCGCCTGGCGCTCGACTTCCTGCCCTTCGAGACCCGGTCCGCCCTCGGCATCCACTCGGCCGAGGAGCGCCAGCGCCACCTGGACACCGGCTCGTACGAGCAGCCCGAGGACGAGGACGTCGACGTCGAGGGCCTGGCCCAGTCGGCTCCCCGGACCCCGGAACTGAAGGCCGTCGCCACCGCCCCGGCCCCGAAGACCGAGGTCCCGGCTCCCAAGCAGGCGCACACCTCGGCGGAACTCGTCGAGATGCAGCTCGGCATCAGCGCCGACGCCCCGCTCTGCTTCTCCTGCGGCACGAAGATGCAGCGCGCCGGTTCCTGCTACATCTGCGAGGGCTGCGGCTCGACCAGCGGTTGCAGCTGACGCCTGCCGGAACCGCGCCGGACGTCCCGTCCGGCGCGGTTCTTGCAGCCGGCTGACCAGCGGCTCACGAAGGGGACCGGCTTCCGGCCGGTCCCCTTCGCCGTACCCGCCTCCCCCGCCGAACGGTTGGTGCGCCGACGGGGACGATTCGCGCCGTGCGCCACCGGGCCGCCCGTGAGGGGAACCGGCCCCGGGGTCGGCGCCCCTCACGCGTACCGGGGCCGTTCAGGAGACCGGGGAGCCCAGGAGTTCGCCGAAGGCCTGCGGGTCGGCGTCGAAGCCCCGGCTGACCGGACGGTACGTCCAGCCGTCCGTCCCGGCGCGGGTGAATTCCACGACCGTCGCCGACAGGGCGTCCGGTACGTCGGCGAAGTCGTGGGTCAGGAGGTCGGTGTAGCCCTCCCGGACCCGTATGCCGACGCCCGCCACATCGCCGAAGGCCACCCGCCCGCCGTTCTGCTGTATGGCCACGCCCACCACCACGCGCGCGTACCGCGGCGCCAGCCGGTCCAGTTCCAGGGTCATGGCCTCGTCGTAGCCGAAGCCCTGGCCCGTACGGCTGTCGCGGTGCAGCGTGATCGTGCCGTCGGGAGAACGGCTGCCGAAGTGCACCAGGTACACCGGCGCCCCGTGCGGCTCCTCGGTGGTGAAGACGCCGGCGACGAGGTCCAGGTCGTGGGCCGGGGCACCCGTCGGCGCGGGGTCCCACTTGAGCGTCACCTCGACCCGTCCCACTCCTTTGTTGAGTCCGCTCATGGTGCTTCCCCTCTCCGCGTGCGTCCCCGCGCACGCCTCGTCCCGTACGGCCGAACCGCTCGGCGGCCCGTGGTCGCGGACCGGTCACTCATGGTGTCACGCGCCGGTGACAGAGGGACCGGTGCTTCGGGCGGAGAACGGTTCGCGGAGCGGTGACGAGCCGGATCTCGACGCTCGTCTGGCTCGAATCGGACGGGGCGTCGGACGGGCGGGGATCGCGGCGGACGCGGACGGTTCGTGCAGCGGCACCCGGCGTCACGCCGAGGGGCGCACGGGCCCGCGGCGAATGCGCCCGGCGGGAATCCGTCAGGGTCTGCCGGGGCGCCTCCGGGCCCCGTACGATGGCGCGGTGCTGGTCAAGTGGATTCGCTGCACCGTGGTGGACCGTCGGGGGTTCGAGCGGGGGCAGCGGAAATGGGCGGGGCTGCTCGGTGAGCCCGGATTCCGGGGACAGGGCGGCGGTTGGAGCCGGGGCCGGCCGGACGTCGCCCATGTCTTCGCGTTCTGGGAGAGCCGGGCCTTCTACGACTCGTTCATGGCGCGGTCGCACGACCGGCTGGCGTCCTCGCAGGTGGGCACCTTCAAGGACGCCCGGGTCAAGCTGTTCGACCACCGCTTCGACGTGAAGACGGGGTTCGAGCCGCGGTTCTCCGACGCCGACGTGGCGAGGGTGGCGCACTGCCGCGTCCACGAGGAACGCGCCGAGCACTTCGCGCTCATGCAGGAGAAGGTGTGGAACCCGGCGATGGCCGGTTCTCCCGGCATGCTGCGGGGCATGTTCGGTGAGGCGCCCGGCAGTGAGTTCCTGGTCCTCTCGATGTGGCAGTCCGCCGCCGAGCACGGCAAGTACCGGGAGGAGCGGGTGGAGCGGCTCGGGTTGCGGGCCCGGACCGCGGCCGACGTGGCGGCGCTGAGCGGGGACGTGGTGCGGCTCGAGCCGTCCTGGACGGTCTGAGGACGCCCGCTCCGCCACGAACGCGCCCGCCGAGGCCCCCGGGGCCGGGGAGCCCGCCGCCCGGCGCGGGAGCCGAGCCTTCCACGATCGGGTGATTCGCGCGCCCCGGGGGCGGATCGGGGCCGCGGGGAGCGGAGCGCGGACGATCCGGCCCCGCCGTGCCCCCTCGGCCGAGCCTGTCGCGGACCGGCGATCTAGGGTCGGGGTATGGCACGACCGCGGCGCATCGTCCTCGTACGGCACGGAGAATCCGAGGGCAATGCCGATGACACGGTGTACGAACGGGAGCCCGACCATGCCCTGCGGCTCACGGAGACCGGCCGGCGACAGGCGGAGGAGACGGGGGAGCGGCTGAGGGAACTCTTCGGAGGGGAGCCGGTCAGCGTCTACGTCTCGCCGTACCGGCGCACCCACGAAACCCTCCGGGCCTTCCGGTTCCCCCCGGAACAGGTCCGGGTGCGCGAGGAACCGCGCCTGCGGGAGCAGGACTGGGGCAACTGGCAGGACCGGGAGGACGTACGCCTCCAGAAGGCCTACCGCGACGCGTACGGGCACTTCTTCTACCGCTTCGCCCAGGGGGAGTCGGGAGCGGACGTCTACGACCGGGTCGGGTCGTTCCTGGAGAGCCTGTACCGCAGCTTCGAGGCGCCCGACCACCCGCCCAACGTCCTGCTGGTCACCCACGGACTGACCATGCGCCTGTTCTGCATGCGCTGGTTCCACTGGACGGTCGCGGAATTCGAGTCGCTGTCGAACCCCGGCAACGCCGAGACGCGCGTCCTTCTGCTCGGCGACGACGGCAGGTACCGCCTGGACAGGCCCTTCGAGCACTGGCGCACCCCGGAACCGTACGGCCCCACCGGCTAGAGTGGCGGACCGATGACCGCTGACTCCTCACCCGACCGGCGCTTCGAACGCGCCCTGGCCAGCCTGCGCGGGCTGTCCGTGGGAGACGCCCTCGGCTCCCAGTTCTTCGTACCCGCCCACTACCCCCTGCTGAAGCGGCGCGAGACGCCCCCCGGCCGCTGGCAGTGGACCGACGACACCGAGATGGCCTGCTCCGTCCTGGCCGTCCTCGCACGGCACGGCCGGATCGACCAGGACGCCCTGGCCATGTCGTTCGCACAGCACCACGACTTCGACCGTGGCTACGGCCCGGCGGTCAACAGGATGCTCAGGCTCATCCGGGAGGGTGGTGACTGGCGGGAGCTGGCCGCCGCGCTCTTCAAGGGGCAGGGGTCCTGGGGCAACGGCGCCGCGATGCGGATCGCCCCGCTCGGGGCCTGGTACGCGGGCGACCCGGAGCAGGCGACCCACCAGGCGGAGATCTCCGCCTACACGACGCACCAGCACCGCGAGGCCGTCGTGGGCGCCATGGCCGTCGCCGCCGCGGCCGCCCTCGTGGCCGGCCCCGCCGGACCGCCCACGCCCGAAGCGCTGCTCGACGGGGTCATCGCCCTGGTGCCGCGCAGCGCGGTCGGCGCGGGGCTGCGCAGGGCGCGCGACATGCTCGACTACGGCGACGCCGGCACGGTCGCCGCCGTGCTCGGCAGCGGACGGCGGACGAGCGCGCACGACACGGTCCCCTTCGCCCTCTGGTCGGCGGCCCGCGGGCTCGGTGACTTCGAGGGCGTGTTCTGGACGACCGCGCAGGTGGGCGGTGACGTCGACACGACCTGCGCCATCGCCGGAGGGGTGGTGGCCGCCGCGGCGAACGGCGCGCCTCCGGCGGACTGGCTGCGCCGGACCGAGGAACTCCCCGCCTGGGTACCGGCGGAGACGGTCTGACGCCGCCTCGCCCCTCCGGGCGCCGGTGCGCCCGGCCCCGGAGGGCGCCGGCCCTCCCCGACCCCGGACCGGCGGTCCCCCGGGGCGCGACGGCGGCCTCCGGGGGCACGGCGGGGATCTCCCCGGCGCCCGAAGGGGATCCGGGTGTCGCGCGCGGCACCGGGCGGCGTAATCTGTCTGGCGCCATGCCGTACGAACCCCCCACCCACACCGTCGAGCGATCGCTCCGCGCCACCACCGGCGCCAGGATCGTCGCCGGAGTCGACGAGGTCGGCCGCGGGGCGTGGGCCGGGCCCGTCACGGTGTGCGCGGCCGTCACCGGTCTGCGCCGACCCCCCGCCGGACTCACCGATTCCAAACTGATCACCCCCAAGCGCCGTGCCGCGCTGGCGGCGGAACTCGAACAGTGGGTCACGGCGTACGCGCTCGGTGACGCCTCCCCGCGGGAGATCGACGACCTGGGGATGACCGCGGCCCTGCGGCTCGCGGCGGTCCGGGCCCTCGAAGGCCTCCCCGTGCGGCCCGACGCGGTGATCCTCGACGGCAAGCACGACTACCTCGGCAGCCCCTGGCAGGTCCGTACGGTGATCAAGGGCGACCAGTCCTGTGTCTCCGTGGCCGCCGCCTCCGTCCTCGCGAAGGTCCGCCGGGACGACCTCATGGCGGAGCTGGAGGCCGGGGAGTACGCGCCGTACGCCTTCGGGGCCAACGCGGGCTACCCCTCGCCGGTCCACAGGGCGGCCCTCGAAGAGCTGGGGCCCACCCCGTACCACCGGCTCTCCTGGTCCTACCTGGACGCGCTGCCCCGGTGGCGCCACCTCAAGAAGGTCCGCCTCTCCGCCGGGGCGGCCGCACTGGAAAGCGGGGGCCAACTCGGCTTCGACTTCTGAACTTCCGGACGCGGAGCCCTGCCGAAGGGCCGTGCACGCGCCCGGGACGCACCTGTGTGCCCACCCGCCGATGCCCCACGCACCGGCGTTTGATAGACATCCACCCATGCCTCTCATCCCCGAGGAGCCTCAGATTCACGAGAGCGCCCAGGGTCCCCGCGCCACCACGGCCGCCGGCCGCCCCGCGTCGACCCCCCGTCCCGTACCCGGTCCGCGTTCCGCGACCTCCCCGCGTCCCGGACGCCCTGTTCCCGGCCCCGCCAGGCCCGTGCCGCCGCCGCGCCCCGGCCCCGGGAAGACCCCGGCGGGCGGCCCGGAGAATCGTTCCGGTCGGGGTCCCGCCCCGCAGCTCCAGCTGGTCCCCGCCCCGGTCGACGGCGCGCTCGACGCCGCCGAAGAGGCCCTGGACCTCCTTCTGGAGAACGGCCGGGCCCCCGGCGACGTCCTGGTGCTCACCACCGGTGACCAGCACCCCTGGACGGCCCACGAGCTGTCCTTCGGCGAGGCCGCCTACTGGGCGCAGCAGGACACCGGCGACGACGTGTTCTTCGCCGACGCCTCCGCCGTGGAGCGGGCCGCCTCCCGTCCCGTCGTGATCGTCGCCGTCAACGGCGGGGACGACGAGACGGTCGCCCGCGTCCTTCCCGCGGCGATGGCTCGCGCGGGCGCGCTGCTCGTCGTCTGCGGAGACCCGCAGCGCATCACGGCACTGCTCGGAGCGGGCGCCGGCGTCTGACCGACCGGTCCTCCGTCCGCCGGGCCCCACCGGCCCGGCGGACGGAGGACCGTCCGTCCGCTCAGCGGGCGGCGGCCCGGCGCAACGGTTCGCTCGCGCCGCTCGCGGTCCTCGGCGTGAGCCGTCCCAGTTCGGCCGGCCCCTCGCCGATCGGCAGGGGAAGCGAGTCGGAGCTCGGGCGGCGGCCCCCGCGCCCCTCCCCGAGCACCTGCCAGCCCGCCCGGGTCAGCGTGATGTACGCGCCGCAGCGGAGCCCGTGCAGGGTGCAGGCGTCCCGGAGCCCCCACATCCAGGCTCCGTCCTCCTCCGTCCAGCGCTCGTCCCCCTCGCGGCAGTACAGCAGCACCGCGGTCCGTACGGGCGCGCGTCTGCGGAGGTCGTGCGGGACGACGCGCCGCAGATGGGCCAGGAGCGCGTTGCGGAACTCCCACCCGTCCGCCGGGGCGGGGCGGGGGACGAACGAGGCACTGGCGGTGAGCCGCTCCTCGTGGTCCAGGACCGCGATGACCGCCGTCGAGGGCGTGGGCGCGTGACGCGAGTGCAGGCCGCCGACGACCTCACGCGGGTTGCGCAGCAGGGGAATCCCCGCCGCGGCCCACTCGGCCGGTTCCAGCATCCGGGCGAGGCGGCTGGCGGACCCGGACGATGATCTGAACGAGGTGGCTGTGGGCGGAGCGAATCCGAGGGTCACGGTCCTCCCTTCGGATACGCGCCCGTTGGACGGGCAAGGTCGGGTGGGGGCGCACCACGGCACAGTCCTTCCGGACCGCTGACGGGCCGTGCGGGGCGGTGCCCCAATTCTTGCTGGCCCGTGCGCGAGCGGCAATGAGCAATTGAGGCCGCTGAGGGGAATGGGTCGGTATGCCACTCATATCCCTGCCCAGTTGCCCATTGTTCACTCCCCGTTCCCTTGCCGGTTTCCCTTCCGGCGGGAAGTGCCGACGCGAACGTCACCGCTGCCGTGCCCGCGCACGGCGCGCGGCCGGCGAACCCGCGGCTCCGGGAGGCGCGCGGTCGGGACACCGTCCGCGAGAGGCGTGTCACTCCGGGTGAGCTGGTCGATTGTCGGTGCCATCGGGTTGCATGGGGGCATGACCAACCTGGAACTCCGCGCTGAAGCCGACGCCGTCCTCGCCGAGCTGGTCGGCGACCCCGGGGGCTCGACGCGGCTGCGGGAGGACCAGTGGCAGGCGGTGGCGGCCCTGGTGGAGGAGCGCCGGCGCGCGCTGGTGGTGCAGCGCACCGGATGGGGCAAGTCGGCCGTGTACTTCGTCGCCACCGCGCTGCTGCGGCGGCGCGGCGCGGGACCGACGGTGATCGTCTCGCCGCTGCTGGCGCTCATGCGCAACCAGGTCGAGGCGGCGGAGCGGGCCGGCATCCGGGCGCGCACGATCAACTCGGCCAACCCGGAGGAGTGGGACACGATCTACGGGGAGATCGAGAGCGGTGCCACCGACGTCCTCCTCGTGAGCCCGGAGCGCCTCAACTCCGTGGACTTCCGGGAGCAGGTACTGCCCCGGCTCGCGGCCACGACGGGCCTGCTGGTGGTCGACGAGGCGCACTGCATCTCCGACTGGGGCCACGACTTCCGCCCCGACTACCGGCGGCTGAGGGCCATGCTCGGCGAGCTGGCGCCCGGTGTACCGGTGCTCGCCACCACGGCGACGGCGAACGCACGGGTGACGGCGGACGTGGCCGACCAGTTGGGCACCGGCGCGAGCGAGGCCCTGGTGCTGCGCGGTTCACTGGAGCGGGACAGCCTCCGGCTCGGCGTGGTGCGGCTGCCGGACGCGGCACACCGGCTGGCCTGGCTGGCCGAGCACCTGGACGAGCTGCCGGGCTCCGGGATCATCTACACGCTGACGGTGGCCGCGGCCGAGGAGGCCACGGCCTTCCTGCGACAGCGGGGATTCGCCGTGGGCTCCTACACCGGACGGACGGAGAACGCCGACCGCCTCCAGGCCGAGACCGACCTGCAGCAGAACAAGGTCAAGGCGCTCGTGGCCACATCGGCCCTGGGCATGGGCTTCGACAAGCCGGACCTCGGCTTCGTGATCCATCTCGGTTCGCCGTCCTCCCCGATCGCGTACTACCAGCAGGTGGGCCGCGCGGGCCGCGGAGTGGAACACGCGGAGGTGCTCCTGCTGCCGGGGCAGGAGGACGAGGCGATCTGGCGCTACTTCGCCGACACCGCCTTCCCGCCCGAGGCCCAGGTCCGGCAGACCCTGGCGGCCCTCGCCGACGCGGGGCGCCCGCTGTCCGTACCGAGCCTGGAGGCGGCGGTCGACCTGCGGCGCACCCGCCTGGAGACGATGCTCAAGGTCCTCGACGTGGACGGGGCGGTCAAGCGGGTGAAGGGCGGCTGGGAGAGCACCGGGCGGCCCTGGGCCTACGACACCGAACGGTACGCGTGGGTGGCGCGGCAGCGGGCGGCCGAACAGCAGGCCATGCGCGACTACGTCGGCACCTCCCGGTGCCGCATGGAGTTCCTGAGGCGGCAGCTCGACGACGAAGGCGCGGTCCCGTGCGGGCGGTGCGACAACTGCGCGGGTCCGTGGATCGACTCCTCGGTCTCGGCCGACGCGCTGACGGGGGCGGCGAAGGAACTGGACCGCCCCGGTGTGGAGGTCGAGCCCCGCCGCATGTGGCCGACCGGCATGCCCGCACTGGGCATCGACCTCAAGGGACGCATCCCCGCCGGCGAACAGTGCTCCCCCGGCCGCGCCCTGGGCCGGCTCTCGGACATCGGCTGGGGCAACCGGCTGCGCCCCCTCCTGGCCGACAACGCCCCCGACGTCCCCGTCCCCGACGACGTCCTGAAGGCCGCGGTGGCCGTCCTGGCCGACTGGGCGCGTTCTCCCGGCGGCTGGGCGTCCGGCGTTCCGGACGCCACCGCCCGCCCCGTGGGGGTCGTGGCCGTACCGTCCCTCTCCCGCCCGCAATTGGTCGGTTCCCTCGCCCGGGGCATCGCGGCCGTCGGCCGCCTTCCCCACCTCGGCGCCCTGGCGTACACGGGACCGGACGGCGCGCACTCGGCGAGCCGCAGCAACTCCGCCCAGCGCCTCCGGGCGCTCTCCGGGGCCTTCACCGTCCCCGAGGAGCTTGCCGCGGCGCTGGCGGACTCCCCGGGGCCCGTCCTGCTCGTCGACGACCGCACCGACTCCGGCTGGACCCTTGCCGTCGCCGCCCGTCTCCTTCGCCGGGCGGGCAGCGGGCCGGTGCTCCCGCTGGTTCTCGCCGCGGCGGGCTGAGCGGTTCTTCCCCGTCCGCGCGGCCGCTGACGTCGTCCGCGCGGCCCCCGTCGTCGACGACGGGGGCCCCATGGCAGCCGGACACCGGCCCGGACCTCATCGGGTACGGAGAGCGGTTCCACCGGGTGATCGAACCGCGCGGGGCTCGGTGCCGGCGCCGTCGAGGACCCGACGGCATCAGACGGCCGGGCCTCGACGGCGCCGGGCGGCCGGATTCCCGACGGTGCCGGGCGCGGGACGAGAGGCGCGCGACACCGCTGGTCGCACGGAAACCGGTCGCACGGAGACACGGCCCGGCCTTCCGGGGAGCCGCACGAGTCATCCCTCATCCAACCCGATGTCCCGGCCATCATGCGCGTGATCCGCCGAACCTGTGGACAACCGGTGGAACCGACGGATGCCCCGTTCCGGGAGTTATCCACAGGGGTTTCGGATTTCGGGAGATCGCGAGACCGTCCTGACCATGAACGCGAACCACCACGAAACCAGCGCTCCCGCACGCACCCAGCAGATCACCCTGCGGGGCCCGGCCGAATTGGCCGACGCCCTCCCGTTCATGCTGGGCTTCCATCCGACCGATTCCGTCGTCATGGTCGCCCTCCACGGCGAGCACGGCCGTTTCGGCGGCCGGATCAGGCTCGGCATTCCGAGCTCGCCCCGGGAATGGGCCTCCACCGCGGACCACCTCGCCGAGTGCCTCGTGGAAGGAGGGGCCCGGGCCGGCGCCCGGCCCGACGGCATCGTCGTCTTCCTCTGCCAGGACCCGGCGCCCGGTGAGACGGGCCGGAGGGTCATGGAGCGGCTGCGTCCCTTCGCCCAGCGGCTGCGCACCGCCTGCGGGGCCCTCGACATTCCCGTCTACGAGGCCCTCTGCATCTCCGACGGCCTCTACTTCTCCTACTGCTGTCCGAACGCGCGCTGCTGTCCGCCCGACGGCACCCCGCTCGCGCTGAGCGGCACGACGGTGATGGCGGCGACCGCCGCGTACGCCGGAGTGCAGGTACGGGGTTCCCTGAGGGACATGGAGGCCCGGCTGAAGCCACCGGGCGGGCCCGGGGAGGAGGAGCAGCGCGCCGCCCTCGACGCGGCCGCCGCCTCGATCGTCCCCCGCATCCTCGAAGGTTCCGAGGAGCAGGGACGGGAGGAAGTGCGCGAGGGAACGCTGCGCCTCGCCCGTGAGATCCTTCGCCGGTTCGCCGACCCGGAGACCTCGAAGGTCCCGGAGACCTCGAAGACATCGAAGACCTCGGGTGACCCGGAGAACCCCGAGAACCCGAAGGGGCCGGAGGAGCACGAGAGTTCGGCAGGCCTGATGGCTCCGAGGAGCACGGTGGGCCCGGGACGGTACGCCGCCGACGCGGCCGCGGCCGACGCGGCCGACGACGCCCTGGTCACCACCGATGAGGCCGCCGCACTGATCCTGGGTCTTCAGGACCGGGTCACCCGGGACCGTGTCGCCGAATGGATGGAGGGCTGGGAGGGAACCGCCGCCCTGCGGCTCTGGCGCGTACTGGCCCGGCGTTGCGTCACCCCCTACCAGGAGCACGCCGCCGCGCCCCTCACCCTCGCGGGCTGGACGGCATGGTCCACCGGTGACGAGCCGACGGCCCGGGTCGCTCTCGGACTCGCGCTCGTCGCGGACCCCGAGTACGTCTTCGCCCGGCTGCTGCACCAGGCGTGCAACGAGGGACTCGATCCCGAATCGCTCCGCTCCTGCCTGAGGAGCGAGCGGGATGCCCGGGCCGTCCCGGAACGGGACGCGCCGGCCTCCTCCCGGCGGGTCCGGGCGCGCACCGCCCGCCGACAGGCCGTCCGTCAGGGCCTGGCCGGGGCGGGGCGGCAGGCCGGGGCGAGGGACCGGAGGGCCGCCGCCGGAGTCCGGCCCGCCGGACCCGCCACCAGCGGACCCGGGAAGGGTGTCCCCCGGCCCGGCGGCCATCGCGGGACGAGGAGCGGCCGGTGACGACCGTGGCCCGGTCGGCCGCAAGCGTGTTCACCGCTCCGGCGCAGGCGCAGGCGCAGACGCAGGCGTGCGAACCGCGCCACCGGCGCCCCGCCGGCCTCCCCGTCCGCGCGGAGGACGCTCGGTGTTCCTCACGTCCCCCGGCCGTTCCGCCGGACAGTCGTCCGACCGCCCGGCCGGACTCGTACCCGGTGCCCGCCGAGCGTCCCCGCGTGTGGCTCACCGGGCGGAACCCCCTCCGGCGCACGGTGTGTTCATCCGCCGCGTCCTGTCCGCCCACGACGCTCCGCGCGCTTCCGGGAGGGCGGGCCCCGAGGCCGCCTCCGTCGCCGGATCACGCGGAGTGCGGACGGGTGGGTGCGGTCTCGGTATCGTCGGGGTGGCAGCAGAGGCCTTCGACCGGGGGTGGGACGGAATGCCGGGCACGGACATGAGGGAAGCTTCGCGGCGCGTCGGGGAAGTCGTCGCCGGAGATTCCACGAGGCGTGCTTATCGTCAGGAAGACGACTATGATCTCGGCATGCCTCCCTACGACCCGTCGGCCTTTCCGCCCTTCGCCGTCACCGTCGATCTGGTCGTGCTCACCGTGCGGCGCCACGCGCTCTGCGCTCTGGTCGTCAAACGGGGGGAGGCGCCGTTCAGGGGGTGCTGGGCGCTGCCCGGAGGTTTCGTGCGGGCGGAGGAGGACCTCGGTGCCGCGGCGGCGCGCGAGCTGGTCGAGGAGACCGGTCTCCGCGCCCACGATCCGGCCGTCCCGACCCCCGTACCGAGCAACGGCGCGCACCTGGAGCAACTGGCGACGTACGGAGCGCCCGACCGCGATCCCCGGATGCGCGTGGTCAGCGTCGCCCATCTCGCCCTGGCTCCCGACCTTCCCGCGCCCCGGGCGGGCGGCGACGCGAACAGTGCCCGTTGGGCGCCGGTCGAGGAACTGCTCGGAGAAGGCGGGGTCGTCGGCGTCGAGGGAGAGGGGGCGCTCGCCTTCGACCACTCCAGAATCCTCGCCGACGGGGTGGAGCGCGCCCGTTCCAAGATCGAGTACTCCTCCCTGGCCACCGCTTTCTGTCCGCCGGAGTTCACGGTCGGCGAGTTGCGGCGCGTGTACGAGGCCGTCTGGGGGGTGACCCTGGACCCGCGCAACTTCCACCGCAAGGTGACCGGCACGCCGGGCTTCCTGGTTCCGGCCGGCGGTACCACGACCCGTCAGGGAGGGCGTCCCGCGCAGCTCTTCAGGGCGGGCGGGGCGACCCTCCTCAATCCGCCCATGCTGCGTCCCGAGGTCTGAGGGGGCGGAAATCCGCCACCCACGGCGCCCGCCATGCATCTTAAGTCCGAAATATAGCGTTATCTTGCTTCGGTAGCGCCGCTCTGCCGCGGAGCGGTGTCACCTACCGCGGGAGAAGCGATGCTCCAGGCCATCGGACTCACCAGCATTGCCCGCCACGGTCGTCCGCCCTCCGTGGACGATCTGACCTTCGACGCCCGGCCGGGTGCCGTGACCGCACTCCTCGGCCCCCGGGGGTCCGGGAAGACCACCGCCCTCCGTCTCATGCTGGAACTCGAACCGGGGCGCGGGACGACTTGCTTCCGGGGCCGGCCGCTGCACCGCATCGCCCATCCCTCCCGCGAGGTCGGCGTGCTTCTCGGCGACGTTCCCGGGCACCCCGCCCGTACGGTCCGGGGGCAGCTCCGGATGCTCTGTGCCGCTACGGGAGCCCCCGCCTCACGTGCGGAGGAACTGTTGCGGGAGGTCGGTCTCGCCGGACTGGAACACCGGCGGATCGGTACCCTGCCGATCGGGGCGGATCGCCGTCTCGGCCTCGCCGTGGCCCTGTTGGGCGCCCCTCACACGCTGCTGCTCGACGGACCGGGGGCCGGCCTCTCCCCGTCCGAGAGCGCGTGGCTGCACGCGTTTCTGCGTGCCCACGCCTCCGCGGGAGGCACGGTGCTCTACACCACGCGGGACCCCAGGGACGCGGCCCGCAACGCCGACCGGGTCGTCACCGTCGACAACGGCCGGCTCCTCGCCGACCAGGACGCGGCCGAGTTCGCCCGTACCCGGCTGCGTCCACGGGTCGTCGTCCGCACTCCGCACGCCGCGCGTCTGGCCGTGGCCGTGACCCGGGAGGCGAGGGCCGCTCGCCGCCCGGTCGAGGTGGTCGCCGAGGAGGGCAACCGGCTCCTCGTCTACGGCAGCGACTGCGCCTCCGTCGGCGACACCGCCTTCCGGCACGGCGTGCCGGTCCACCGTCTCGCGGAGGAGGTCGGCGACACCGGTGCGCCGGGCGCGGCCGGCGGCGCCCGTGACACCGGCGCCCGTGACGCCGGCGCCCCTGACGGCGGTGGCACCGGGCGGGGTGCCGAACGGGCTGCCGCCTC
Organism: Streptomyces sp. NPDC014907; assembly: GCF_055562975.1. Taxonomy (NCBI): domain Bacteria; kingdom Bacillati; phylum Actinomycetota; class Actinomycetes; order Kitasatosporales; family Streptomycetaceae; genus Streptomyces; species Streptomyces sp. NPDC014907. The sequence continues at coordinate 80,908 of NZ_JBVHEG010000013.1, forward strand.
CGGGAGTTCCGCTTCCGGGAGGCGCGCGGCGTCCGCGTCGCGGGACACCGAACGGCCTCACGTCGCCGCTTCCGCCGCCGCCCCCGACGTCTCGGCCGGGCGGCCGACCGCTCCCCGGAAACCGGCCCGCACGCCCTCGCGTCCGCTCCGCTACGAGGTCCACCGGCTCCTGGGCGTGCCCTCCACGCCGCTCGTGGTGGCCGCCGTCCTGCTCGTCTCCGTGACGCTCGCCCTGCTCCTCGGCCGCGGTGGCCGCGCCGCGCTGCCCGCCGTCCTCGCGGGCTGGCCCGCGATCTCCCCGCTGCCGCCCGCGGCGCTGGGGGCCGGACTGCTCGGGGCCTTCTCCTTCGCGGAGGAGTACCGCTATCCCGCGCTCACCGCCGGCCGCGGAGCCGTGCCCCGTGAACCCGGCCTGCTGCTGGCCAAGCTCGCCGTGACGGCCGTCGTCGCCCTCCTCCTCGGGGTGCTCGTCGTGATGCTGGACCTGGGGGCCCTGCGGCTCGTCCACGGAGCCGAGTTGATCCCCGTGCCGGACAACCGGGGGACACTGTGGGCGAGTTGGCTGGGGCTGATCGTCGGCTGTGCCTGGGCCGGAGTGCTCGGGGCCGGTGTGTTCCGGGCCGCCGCGACCGGGGTGGCGGCGGTCCTCGTCGTCCCGGTCGTTCTCGTGCCGCTGGCGCGGAAGGCGCTGACGGGGCCGTCGGTGCGTTCGGCCGCCGGTCTTCCGGAACGGTTGCGCGAACTCGCGGGTCCGCACTGGCCGCCGGTCCTGGACCACTGGCTGGCGGCGGCACTCCGGGTGGTCGGGCAACCCGCGGGGGTGGCACTCTCGCTGACGTTGACGGGGCTGTTCTGTGCTTATGCGCTCACCGGACCGCGCCGCAGGGCCCGTTGGTGATCATGTGGGGACCGAAAGGGTCCGCATGACGACAACTCTCTTACGTTATGCACTATATGACCGATTAATCGTCAATTGTGTAAGGGGTGCCGATCACCCTTTCGTGTGCTTTTCACCAAAGACCTCAAGGGCCGTCAGGGCGACGCCGACAAAGGATGCGTGAGTACCCTTGCGCACACCATGATGACCGCCGCCCGCTCCGTCGACTCCGGCCTCGGCGCCCCGGGCGATCTCGACCGCTACCCCTACCCGGAGGCGCCCGCCGCCGGCCGCGTGGGTCCGGCCTCCTGGGAGGGGGTGGAGACCGACCTGGGCCGCGTCGGGCGCAGGAGCACCGGCAGCCGGGGCCGGGGACTGCACGGACAGCTCGTCCAGCAGCTCGGCCAGATGATCGTCTCCGGCGACCTCGGTGCCGACCGCCCGCTCGTCCCCGAGGAGATCGGCCAGCGGTTCGAGGTCTCGCGCACCGTCGTGCGCGAGTCGCTCCGCGTGCTCGAGGCCAAGGGGCTCGTCAGCGCCCGTCCCAACGTCGGCACCCGGGTCAGGCCCGTCAGCGACTGGAACCTCCTCGACCCCGACATCATCGAATGGCGCGCCTTCGGTCCCCAGCGGGACGACCAGCGCCGCGAGCTGAACGAGATGCGCTGGACCATCGAGCCCCTGGCCGCCCGGCTCGCCGCCGGGCACGGCCGCGAGGACGTGCAGCAGCGCCTCGCCGACATGGTCGAGATCATGGGGCACGCGTTCACCCAGGGGGACGGCACCACCTTCTCCCGGGCCGACACCGAATTCCACTCCCTCCTCATCCAGCTCGCCGGGAACCGCATGCTGGAGCACCTCTCCGGCATCGTCTCCGCCGCGCTCCAGGTCTCCGGCGGCCCGGCCACCGGCTGCGACCGGCCGAGCGAGGCGTGCCTCGCGCACCACGCCCGGATCGTGGACGCGCTCGCCGACGGGGACGCCCACGGGGCCGAGACGGCCATGCGGCAGCTGCTCATGGTCCACCCCGAGGGGGAGCGTGTCGTCCCCGCTCCCCGTGAACACTGACCCTCGGGCAGCGGCCGGGAACGCCGGGGCGTACGCGTCGGGCGCCGAGGGGCCCGAGTGCCACCCCGGGAGCCCGGCGGGGAACCCCTGTGCGGCTCCGGGGTCCCGATGGCACGAATGTGCAGTGATCAACCGGTTTGGGCCGTTCGTCGCGCATGAGGTGTGACTCGGGCCACGAAGATTGGGCGTAACACTCCTCCGGGCCGTGCGATGACCTAAGAGGTGACAGCCGAGGAAGGAATACAGCAGCCGACGCAGGCGCTGTGCAGTTCCCCGGTCCAGCCCGCGCCGTCGGCACACTCCCCGTCGACGGTCGTCGGCTCCAGCCCGATCCAGGGCGGGGCCGGAAGCCGTTTCCATCGTTCCGAGAGGTTGTTCGTGTCGGCCAGCACATCCCGTACGCTCCCGCCGGAGATCGCCGAGTCCGAGTCTGTGATGGCGCTCATCGAGCGGGGAAAGGCTGATGGGCAGATCGCCGGCGATGACGTGCGTCGGGCCTTCGAGGCTGACCAGATTCCGCCAACCCAGTGGAAGAACGTTCTGCGCAGCCTCAATCAGATCCTCGAGGAAGAGGGTGTGACGCTGATGGTCAGTGCAGCGGAGTCGCCGAAGCGCGCCCGCAAGAGCGTCGCAGCGAAGAGCCCGGCCAAGCGCACCGCCACCAAGACCGTCACCGCCAGGACGACCGTGACGAAGTCCACCGTCTCGGCCCCCGCGGCCGAAGGTGCCGACCCGGCCGACGAAGCGGGTTCGCCCGCGAAGAAGGCGGCGGCGAAGAAGACCGTCGCCAAGAAGGCCGCGGTCAAGAAGACCGTCGCCAAGAAGACGGCCGCCAAGAAGACCGCGTCCAAGAAGGACTCCGACGAGCTCGTCGAGGGCGAGGAGCTGATCGAGGACGTCGTGCCCGGCAAGGGCGAGGAGGAGGAGACCGAGGGCGAGACCAAGGGCTTCGTCCTGTCCGACGAGGACGAGGACGACGCGCCCGCGCAGCAGGTCGCCGTCGCCGGTGCCACCGCCGACCCGGTCAAGGACTACCTCAAGCAGATCGGCAAGGTCCCGCTGCTCAACGCCGAGCAGGAGGTCGAACTCGCCAAGCGCATCGAGGCCGGCCTGTTCGCCGAGGACAAGCTCGCGAACTCCGACAAGCTCGCCCCGAAGCTCAAGCGCGAGCTGGAGATCATCGCCGAGGACGGCCGCCGGGCCAAGAACCACCTCCTGGAGGCCAACCTCCGTCTGGTGGTCTCCCTCGCCAAGCGCTACACCGGCCGGGGCATGCTCTTCCTGGACCTGATCCAGGAGGGCAACCTGGGTCTGATCCGCGCCGTCGAGAAGTTCGACTACACCAAGGGCTACAAGTTCTCCACGTACGCCACCTGGTGGATCCGTCAGGCGATCACCCGCGCCATGGCCGACCAGGCCCGCACCATCCGCATCCCGGTGCACATGGTCGAGGTCATCAACAAGCTCGCCCGCGTCCAGCGGCAGATGCTCCAGGACCTGGGCCGCGAGCCCACCCCGGAGGAGCTGGCCAAGGAACTCGACATGACCCCCGAGAAGGTCATCGAGGTCCAGAAGTACGGCCGTGAGCCCATCTCCCTCCACACTCCGCTGGGTGAGGACGGCGACAGCGAGTTCGGCGACCTCATCGAGGACTCCGAAGCGGTCGTCCCGGCCGACGCGGTGAGCTTCACGCTCCTCCAGGAGCAGCTGCACTCCGTCCTCGACACGCTCTCCGAGCGCGAGGCCGGCGTCGTCTCGATGCGCTTCGGCCTCACCGACGGCCAGCCGAAGACGCTGGACGAGATCGGCAAGGTCTACGGCGTGACGCGGGAGCGGATTCGCCAGATCGAGTCGAAGACGATGTCGAAGCTCCGCCACCCGTCGCGTTCGCAGGTGCTGCGCGACTACCTCGACTGAGCCGTACGAGGCGCGGATCGTCACCGAAGGGCCCGGTTCTCCGAAAGGAGAAGCCGGGCCCTTCGGCGTGCGGGGGTGCGACGGAGCCGCGTGTGGTGGACGCTGGGTGAACAGATGTCACCGGAGAGTCAGGAGGCTCCATGCGCGGTTCCCTCACCCGAGCGCTGACGGGTGTTCTGGGCCTGATCACCGCGGCGGCCGGACAGCTCGCCGTCGCCGCCCCCGCGACCGCCGACGGTGTCGTGGTGGGCGGCAGCCGGGTCCGGATCACGGAGGCGCCATGGGTCGTGGCGCTGTCCAGCCGTGACCGGTTCGGGAGCACGCGCGCGGGACAGTTCTGCGGCGGCGTGGTCGTCGCGCCCACCAAGGTGCTCACCGCGGCCCACTGTCTGGGCAGGGAGGTGCTCGGAGGCGAACCGGGGGAGGCGCGCGACTTCTCGGTCATCGCGGGCCGTACCGCGCTGCGCGGCCAGGGCGGCCAGGAGGTGCGGGTCGCGGACACCTGGATCCATCCCGACTACGATCCGGCGGCCAACACGAGGGATCTGGCGGTGCTGACGCTGGCGGAGGCGCTGCCGGAGTCGTACGTGATCGGCGTCGCCCGCCCGGAGGACACGGCGTACGCGCCCGGGACGGCGGCGGACGTCTACGGCTGGGGGGACACCACCGGAAACGGTTCCTACGCCTCCACCCTGCGCACGGCGCGTGTCCAGGTGCTTCCGGACGCGGCGTGCGAGCGGGCGTATCCGGGCGGCTCCGGGGTGCGGTACCAGAAGGACACGATGATGTGCGCCGGCGATCCGCGGGGCGGCAAGGACGCGTGCCAGGGGGACAGCGGAGGTCCCCTGGTGGCCCGGGGGCGCCTCGTGGGCCTGGTGTCCTGGGGCAGCGGCTGCGGGGAGGCGGAGAACCCCGGCGTCTACACGCGCGTCTCCGGCGTGCTGCCCGGGCGTTTCCGAACGGCTCTCGCAGAGGGTGCCGGGAGCGTCGGGCCCGGCGCCTCCCACGGGTGACCGGAGCGGAGATACGAGAACGGGCGGCCACCCTCCCCGGGGAGAGGGGTGACCGCCCGCCGTCCGGTCAGCGACCGGCCCTGGGCTCGTCGTGGATGCGGGGCGTCAGTGCTCGTCGCCCACCGTGCGGGCCGGCGCATCGGTCAGCCGGTCCGTCTCATCCTGTATCTCAACGGCGATCTTCTTGAGTTCCGGCTCGAACTTACGTCCGTGGTGGGCGCAGAAGAGCAAGTCACCTCCGCTGGTCAGAACGACACGCAGGTAGGCCTGGGCGCCGCAGCGGTCGCAGCGGTCAGCGGCCGTCAGGGGGCTCGCGGGGGTCAGAACAGTAGTCACGTCGCCTCTTCTCTAGCTCGACGAGCTGTCGTACCAGGGTCAACATCCAACCAGGCCGAAAACGTTCCCGCTCGTGGCTTTTCCTTGAAACTTCTTCCAAGGTGGCTGTCTGTTGCCGGTTGCGGCGAATGAGCCGTATTGCGTCGCACTACGGTTTTCGCGTTGCTTGTCTCGGTCGGCCCTCCCGGCGTGGTTGCCGGTTGTTCATGAGGACGTGCCCGGAGCCTAAATGGTTCATGCCTCGAAGGGAACGTGATGTTCGCGTCACCCCATCGAGGGATCGAACATCTATGCGACTCTGGACTAGCATGAGGAAACGGGGAGGGTGGCGTGGCAACGGCTCTACCAGGCATCGGTACGCTCTGAACCGGTGAACCGACGCCGGGCCTTACCCATCGGGCCAGATTTCAAATTCAGCGAGGAGCGAACCGCGTGACCGCCGAAACGTCCGTGCCGTCCAGTGCGCTGCTGACCGCAGACCGTGACGGTTCCAACTACACCGCGCGGCACCTGCTCGTACTCGAAGGGCTCGAAGCGGTCCGCAAGCGCCCCGGCATGTACATCGGGTCCACCGACAGCCGCGGCCTGATGCACTGCATCTGGGAGATCATCGACAACTCGGTCGACGAGGCCCTCGGCGGCTACTGCGACCACATCGAGGTCGTCCTCCACGACGACGGCTCCGTCGAGGTGCGGGACAACGGCAGGGGCATCCCGGTCGACGTCGAGCCGAAGACCGGCCTCTCGGGCGTCGAGGTCGTCATGACCAAGCTGCACGCCGGCGGCAAGTTCGGCGGCGGGTCGTACGCGGCCTCCGGCGGCCTGCACGGCGTCGGCGCCTCCGTGGTCAACGCCCTGTCGGCCCGTCTCGACGTCGAGGTCGACCGGAACGGCGCGACCCACTCGATCAGCTTCCGCCGCGGCGTCCCCGGAGTCTTCACGGAGCAGGGGCCCGACAGCCCCTTCGACCCGGCCAACGGGCTCCGCAAGAGCAAGCGGATTCCCAAGACCCGCACCGGCACCCGCGTCCGTTACTGGGCGGACCGGCAGATCTTCCTCAAGGACGCCAAGCTCTCCCTGGAGACGCTCCACCAGCGCGCCCGGCAGACCGCCTTCCTCGTGCCCGGCCTCACCATCGTCGTCCGCGACGAGCGGGACCTGGCCGGGATCGGCAAGAGCGAGGAGACCTTCCGCTTCGACGGGGGCATCAGCGAGTTCTGCGAGTACCTCGCCCAGGACAAGGCCGTCTGCGACATCCAGCGCCTCACCGGGCAGGGCACCTTCAAGGAGACCGTCCCGGTCCTCGACGACCGCGGCCACATGACCCCCACCGAGGTCACCCGGGAGCTCGCGGTCGACGTCGCCCTGCGATGGGGCACCGGTTACGACACCACGGTCAAGTCCTTCGTCAACATCATCGCCACCCCCAAGGGCGGCACCCACGTCTCGGGCTTCGAGCAGGCCGTCACCAAGACGGTGAACGAGGTGCTGCGCTCGGCCAAGATGCTGCGGGTCGCCGAGGACGACATCGTCAAGGACGACGCCCTGGAAGGACTCACGGCCGTCGTGACCGTCCGTCTCGCGGAGCCGCAGTTCGAGGGGCAGACCAAGGAGGTGCTCGGCACCTCGGCGGCCCGCCGGATCGTGGCGAACGTGGTGGCCAAGGAGCTCAAGGCCTTCCTCACCTCCACCAAGCGGGACGCCAAGGCGCAGGCGCGCGCCGTCCTGGAGAAGGCCGTCGCGGCGGCCCGGACCCGGATCGCGGCCCGCCAGCATAAGGAGGCGCAGCGCAGGAAGACCGCGCTCGAGTCCTCCTCCCTGCCGGCCAAGCTCGCCGACTGCCGCAGCGACGACGTGGAGCGCAGCGAGCTCTTCATCGTCGAGGGGGACTCCGCCCTGGGCACGGCCAAGCTCGCCCGCAACAGCGAGTTCCAGGCCCTGCTGCCGATCCGCGGCAAGATCCTCAACGTGCAGAAGTCGTCCGTCTCGGACATGCTCAAGAACGCCGAGTGCGGTGCGATCATCCAGGTCATAGGAGCGGGCTCGGGCCGCACCTTCGACATCGACGCGGCCCGCTACGGCAAGGTCATCATGATGACCGACGCCGACGTCGACGGCTCCCACATCCGCACCCTGCTGCTGACGCTCTTCCAGCGCTACATGCGGCCCATGGTCGAGGCGGGACGGGTCTTCGCGGCCGTTCCCCCGCTCCACCGCATCGAACTCGTCCAGCCCAAGCGGGGCCAGGACAAGTACGTCTACACGTACTCGGACAACGAGCTGCGGCAGACCCTGCTGGAGTTCCAGCGCAAGGGGGTCCGGTACAAGGACTCCATCCAGCGCTACAAGGGCCTGGGCGAGATGGACGCCGACCAGCTCGCGGAGACCACCATGGACCCGCGCCACCGCACCCTGCGCCGGATCAACATCGGTGACCTGGAAGCGTCGGAACAGGTCTTCGACCTGCTCATGGGCAATGACGTGGCACCCCGCAAGGAGTTCATCACCAGCTCGGCGGCCACCCTGGACCGTTCGCGCATCGACGCCTGAGGCGCCCCACCCGTGGGCGGGGCCGCACGCTCCGCCCACGGGACGGTCACACGGCCGCCCACGCTCCGTAGCTCCGCGACGGGTTCTCGGAGCGGGAGGCGGAGGTGCTCGTGCCCGTCGCGGAAGGCCTCTCCCACCGGGAGGTCGCCGGACGGCCGCGGATCTCCACGGCCGCGGTGAAGACCCGCGTCGGCAATCTCCTCGCCAAGACCGGAGTGCGCGACCGCGCACGGGCCGTGCGGTACGCATATCAGCACGGTCTTGTCAGGACGCCCGGAGGAAAACTCACCTGATGTGGTGAAGTTCGGAGGGAGAAGAGTCCGGGAACTTCCCGCTCTGTCCATCCTTGGGTGCGCGGCCGAAACGGTCCGCTGACAAGGAGAGTTGGACCGGTGGTGCAGGTGGACAAGCAGGAGGGGCGCGGCACTTCGACGGTGCCGGCCGACAACCCCTGGTACGACATGGCGGCCCCGGGCCGGGACGAGCGGGTGGCGTCCGGGACGGCCCGTGACGGCCACGCGGGCACGGTGCCGCGCCAGCGGGTCCCCAGCGCGGCGGAGATCTATCTGGAAGTCCAGCGGAGTCCCGCCTTCCAGGAAGTGCGCGCTCGCTACCGCCGGTTCGTCTTCCCGGCCACCACCGCCTTCCTGCTCTGGTACCTCGCCTATGTCGTGGCGGCGACCGCCGCGCCCGGACTCATGGCCCGGCCGGTCGCCGGAGCGGTGAACGTGGCGATGGTCGCCGGGCTCGGACAGTTCCTCACCACCTTCCTGCTGACCTGGGCCTACGCGCGTCACGCGCGGCTGCGCAGGGACCGGGCGGCGCTGGAACTGCGCTGGGACACGCAGGAGATGACCCGAGGGGCGGTGCGGCGGTGACCGGAGACCACCAGACCCTGGCGCTCGTGCTGTTCAGCGTCTTCGTCGCCGTGACCCTGGGCATCACCACCTGGGTGAGCCGCAGCCGGCAGGGGTCGGCGGAGGAGTTCTACGCCGGAGGACGGTTGTTCTCGCCGATGGAGAACGGCTTCGCGATCGCCGGCGACTACATGTCGGCGGCGTCCTTCCTCGGCATCTCCGGGCTGATCGCGCTCTACGGCTACGACGGCATGCTGTACTCGATCGGCTTCCTCGTCGCCTGGCTGGTCGTCCTCCTGCTGGTGGCCGAACTGGTCCGCAACTGCGGGCGGTTCACACTGGCCGACGTCGTCGCCGCGCGCATGTCGGAGCGCCCCGTGCGGATCGCCGCCGGGACGTCCTCGGTGGCCGTCTCCGTGCTGTACCTCGTGGCGCAGATGGTGGGCGCCGGAAGCCTGGTCGCCCTCCTCCTCGGCGGCACCGGCGAGGCGGCCCGCTCCTGGACGGTGATCGGCGTGGGGGCGCTGATGGTGATCTACGTGTCGCTCGGCGGCATGCGGGCCACCACCTGGATCCAGATCGTCAAGGCGGTCCTGCTCATGGCGGGCACGATCGCGCTCACGGTCCTCGTCCTGCTCCGTTTCCACGGCGACGTGAACGGCCTGCTCTCCACCGCTGCCGAGCGCAGCGGCCACGGCCTCGGCTTCCTCGCCCCCGGGCTCCGCTACGGCGGGGACTGGACGGCCCGCCTCGACTTCATCAGCCTGGGCATCGCCCTCGTCCTGGGCACGGCGGGACTGCCGCACATCCTGTCGCGCTTCTACACCGTGCCGACCGCCCGGGCGGCCCGGCGCTCCGTCGTCTGGTCCATCGGTCTCATCGGCAGCTTCTACCTGATGACCATCGTGCTCGGCTTCGGCGCGGCCGCGCTCATCGGCCCCGACGAGGTCCGCGCGTCCAACGCGGCCGGAAACACCGCCGTACCGCTGCTCGCGCTCGACCTCGGCGGGGGCGCGGGCTCCACCGGGGGCACGGTGCTCTTCGCGGTGGTCGCCGCCGTCGCCTTCGCGACCATCCTCGCCGTCGTCGCGGGGATCACCCTCGCCTCCTCGGCCTCCGTGGCCCACGACCTCTACGCCTCGTTGCGCCGCCGGCACGCGAAGCAGTACAGCGAAGTGGCCGTGGCGCGGGTCGCCGCGGCCGTGATCGGCGCCGCCGCCATCGGCCTCGGGCTGCTCGCCAGCGACCTCAACGTGGCCTTCCTCGTCGGACTGGCCTTCGCGGTCGCGGCCTCCGCCAATCTGCCGGTGCTGCTCTACTCGCTGTTCTGGCGGAAGTTCACGACCAGGGGGGCGGTCTGGTCGGTGTACGGCGGGCTGGTCCCGGCCGTGCTGCTCGTCCTGTTCTCGCCGGTCGTCTCCGGTACCCCGGAGGCGCTGTTCCCCGGCGTCGACTTCCACCTCTTCCCGCTCCAGAACCCGGGCGTGGTGTCCATTCCGCTCGGCTTCCTCGCGGGCTGGATCGGAACGGTCACCTCCACCGAGCCGCCCGACGCGGCGCGGCACGCGGAGACCGAGGTCCGGGCACTGACCGGAGCGGGAGCGGTCTGACCCGGTCGCGCGCCGGGCGTCAGACGCCGGTCGGCGGGGTCGTCCAGGTGTACTGGTGCTCGGGGCGGCCCGTCTCGCCGTACCGGAGCGAGAGGCGTACGCGGTCGGCGCGTTCCAGGAGCTTGAGGTAGCGCTGGGCGGTCTGCCGGCTGACGCCGGAACGCTCGGCGATCTCCTGCGCGGACAGCGGGCCGTCGGAGGCGAGCAGGACCTGCCGGACCAGTTCGGCCGTGGTGGGGGAGTGGCCCTTGGGCAGGTCGGGGGCGACGGAGCCCGCCGACAGGGCCCCGAAGATCCGGTCCACCTCGGCCTGTTCGGCCTCGCCCCCGCCCTCCAGGGTCCGGCGGAGCGTCGCGTAGGCCTCCAGCTTGGCGCGCAGGCCGGCGAAGTTGAACGGCTTGACCAGGTACTGGAGGGCGCCGTGCCGCATCGCCGCCTGCACGGTGGCCATGTCCCTGGCCGCCGTCACCATGATCACGTCGCACTGGTGGCCGCGCGCGCGGAGTTCGCGTACCGCCGCGAGACCGTTCTCGTCCGGCAGGTAGTGGTCCAGGAGGACCAGGTCCACCGGCCGCGCGTCCAGGGCGGCGAGCGCCCCGGCGGTCGAGTGGGCGGTGGCGACGACCCGGAAGCCGGACGTCTTGGCGACGTACGCGGCGTTGATCCGGGCGACCCGTACGTCGTCGTCCACCACGAGTACGTCGATCATCGTGCCTCCTCGGCCGGTTCCGGCGACGCGGCGGGCGTGCCTGGCCCCAGGTCGTTCGGGGGGTCGGACAGGGCGTCGGGGAGGACGACGGTGAACCGGGCGCCGCCGTCGGGGCCCCCGGTCACGGTGACGGTCCCGCCCCGGCGCTCGGCGAGCCGGCGCACCAGGGCGAGACCGAGGCCGCGCTTTCCGTGGGACGGGAGGGACTTCGTCGTCCAGCCCTCGGTGAAGATCAGTTCCCGGCGCTCCTCCGGAACGCCGGGACCGCTGTCCGAGACCCGCAGCACGACCGCCCGGTCCTCGACGCGGAAGGAGACGTCGATCCGGGCGCCGGGAGTGCCGGCGGAGGCGTCCAGGGCGTTGTCGACGAGGTTGCCGACGACGGTGACCAGTTCGCGGGGGTCGACGAGCCGGTCCGGCAGCAGGGAGTCCGGCACGACCCGCAGCGAGACGCCGCGCTCGGCGGCGACGGTGGCCTTGCCGACCAGGAGCGCGGCGAGGAGCGGGTCGTGGATCTTCTCGGTGACCTGCTCGGCGGTGGCCCGGTGCACCCCGACCACCTCGGTGACGAACTCCGCCGCCTCCTCGTACATCTCCAGTTCCAGGAGGCCGAGCAGGGTGTGCATCCGGTTGGCGTGCTCGTGGTCCTGGGCCCGGAGGGCGTCGATCAGGCCCCGGGTGGAGTCCAGCTCGCGGCCGAGGCGTTCCAGCTCGGTGCGGTCGCGGAGGGTCGCCACCGCACCACCGTCGTCCGTGGGCATCCGGTTCGCGATCAGCACCCGGTGCCCCCGGACCGTGACCAGGTCCTCGCCGGTGACCCGGCCCGCGAGGACGTCGGAGGTGCGGCCCCGGCCGAGGACCTCGTCGAGCGGCCGGCCGGCGGCCTCGGGGCCGAGGCCGAGGAGCCGCTGCGCCTCGTCGTTCATGAGCCGCACGGAACCGTTGCGGTCCAGGGCCACGACGCCCTCCCGGATGCCGTGGAGCATGGCCTCCCGCTCGGCGAGGAGGGCGGAGATGTCGGAGAAGGCCAGGTCGTGGGTCTGCCGCTGGAGCCGCCGGGAGATCAGGTACGCGGCCAGGGCCCCGGCCGCGAGCGCCCCGCCGGCGTAGGCCAGGAGACCGGGGATCGCGGCGAGGAGCCGGGCGCGGACGCTGTCGTACTCGATGCCGACGGAGACCGCTCCGACGATGCGCCCGTCCGCGTCGCGCAGGGGCACCTTGCCGCGTGCCGAACGGCCCAGGGTGCCGTCGTCGATCTCCATGACCTCCCGCCCGGCCAGGGCGGTGCTGGGATCGGTGGAGACGAGCCCGCCGATCCGGGCGGGGTCGGGATGCGACCAGCGCACCCCGCGCGTGTCCATGACGACGACGTACTCGGCGCCCGTGGAGGTCCGGACCCGTTCGGCCTCCGTCTGCACCGGGCCCCGCGCGGACGGCGGGCCGGCGCCGAGGCCGGCGGCGAGCCGGGGCGAGGCGGTGGCCCCGGCGATGGCCAGGGCCCGCCGCATGGCCTGGTCGTCGAGCTGCGCGCCGAGCGGGGCGAGGAAGAGTCCGGTGGCGAGGACGGTCACGCCGGTCGCGATGGCCAGCTGCATCAGCAGGACCTGCGAGAACACCCGCTGGGGCCACCCGAACCGCCGACGGCGCGCGAGGGGGCGCGAGAGGCCGGTCTGTGCGGGATTCATGTCCGAAAAGGTACGGGGAGACACCCCGGGACCGGAAACGCGCGGTCCGGACGGCGGGCACCGGGCCGGGCGCGGAGGCCCGCGCGCGTGCGGGTGCGGGGAGGAGTACGGCCACGGCGGGCGGGTGGGACGGCGGAGACCCGCGCGTGCGGGGGCGGGAGCGGGGTAGGACCCGGAGGACCGCGGCCGCGCCCGGGGCACCGCGCCGTTCCGGAGCCCGTCACCGGCCGGTCGCCCGCCTATCCTGGGCTTTTCCGCTCCTGGGCCCTTCCGCGGGGCGGTGCGCCACGGAGACCACGACCGAGTACGACCGGAGGCATGTTCCCTTGACCACACAGCAGATCCCCGTCGTCGTCCTGGCAGGGTTCCTCGGGGCCGGGAAGACCACGCTCCTCAACCATCTGCTGCGCAGCGCCCGGGGCACCCGCATCGGGGTCATGGTCAACGACTTCGGCGACATCGGCATCGACGCGATGACCGTCGCGGGCCAGGTCGGCTCCACGGTCTCCCTCGGCAACGGCTGTCTGTGCTGCGCCGTCGACGCGAGCGAACTCGACGAGTACCTGGAGGTCCTGACCCGGCCCGAGGCCCGGCTGGACGTGATCGTGATCGAGGCGAGCGGACTCGCGGAGCCGCAGGAACTCGTCCGCATGGTGCTCGCCAGCGAGAACGAGCGGATCGTGTACGGGGGGCTCGTCCAGGTCGTCGACGCTGCCGAGTTCGAGGCCACCCGGCAGCGGCACCCCGGGACCGACCGGCACCTCGCCGTCGCCGACCTCGTGGTCGTCAACAAGGTCGACCGGGTGCCCGGGGACGGGCTGCGGACCGTACGGGAGACGGTGGCGGGGCTCGCCGGGCGCGCCGTCGTGATCGAGGCCTCGCACGGACGCGTCGACCCGGAGTTCCTTTTCGACCGGGTCGTACCGGACGGCGAGATCGAGGGCCAGATGTCGATCGAGGACGTCCTCCACGACCTCGACGGAGACGGGCAGGCGCATCCGCACGCGGACTACGAGGCCTTCTCGCTGACCGCCTCGACGCCGCTCCACCCGCGCCGCCTGATGGAGTTCCTCGATTCGCGGCCCGAGGGCGTCTACCGGATCAAGGGCTTCGTCGACCTGGGCACCGCCGACCCGCTCAACCGCTACACCGTCCACGCGGTCGGGCGCTTCCTGCGCTTCTACCCGGAGCCCTGGCCCGCCGGCGAGGAACGCCTCACCCAGCTCGTCCTGATCGGCTCCGGCACCGACACGGCCCGTCTCCGCAAGGACCTCGCCGCCTGCGAACTGAACGGCCCGGAGGACGTGCCCGACGAGCACAGCATGTGGGGCGTCCTGCGGTACGTGCGGCGGACGGAGCAGGACCCGGGGCAGGAGGACGCGGTCTCCTGAGCCGGGCGGGAGGGTCCGCCGGCCCGGAGGCCGGACCGGCCCCCCCGCCGGCCGCGGCCCCCTCGCGCCGGCAGCCCGCAGGTTCGCGGAGCGGGCGGGGCCCCGCCCCGGCCCACGGCGATGTCCGGCGGGCACGCGGAGGCCCCCGCGGGGCGGCGCCTTCGCCCGCCCCGCGGGGGCCCGGGGGGAGCGGGGTCAGACGGCGGGGCCCGCCACCACGTCCACCGGCTTCGCCAGGGGGGTCCCCGAGCCGTCGCGGCGGGGGTCGATCTCCGGCAGGTCGACCGGGGCGCCGGTCTTCTGGGCGGCGCGGGCCGGGGTGGTACCCGCCCAGGCCAGGATCAGGACGTCCTCGCCCTTCAGGAAGCGGTGGCAGCGGACGCCGCCCGTGGCACGGCCCTTGCGCGGGTACTGGTCGAAGGGCGTCAGCTTCGCCGACGTCCCGACGGAGGCGTCCAGGGCGCCCGTGGAGCCCGCGATCGTGAGGACGACGGCGTCCGACGCCGGGTCGACGGCCGTGAACGACAGGACCTCGGCGCCCGCCGCCAGCTTGACGCCCGCCATGCCGCCGGCCGGCCGGCCCTGGGGCCGTACCTGGGAGGCCTGGTACCGCAGCAGCTGGGCGTCGGACGTGATGAAGACCAGGTCCTCCTCGCCCGTCCGCAGCTCGGCCCCGCCGACGATCCGGTCGCCGTCCTTGAGGGTGATGACCTCCAGCTCGTCCTTGTTCGCCGGATAGTCCGGCACCACCCGCTTCACCACGCCCTGCGACGTGCCGAGCGCGAGACCGGGCGAGGACTCGTCGAGCGTGGTGAGGCAGACCACCGTCTCGTCCGCCTCCAGGGAGAGGAACTCCGACAGCGGCGCCCCGCCCGCCAGGTTCGGGACGCTCACGGTGTCCGGCAGCCGCGGCAGGTCGATCACCGCGAGCCGCAGCAGCCGGCCGGCCGAGGTCACCACGCCGACGTCACCGCGCTGGGTGGCCGCCACCGACGACACGATCACGTCGTGCTTGACCCGCTTCGCGTCCGGATCGGCCGCGGGCAGCTCCGCCGTCGCCGTACGGGCCAGCAGGCCGGTCGAGGAGAGCAGCACCCGGCACGGGTCGTCCGCGACCTCCAGGGAGACGGCCGTGACGGGCGCGCCCGCCGACTCCAGGAGGACGGTCCGCCGGTCGGTGGCGAACTTCTTGGCGACCGCGGCCAGCTCCGCCGAGACCAGCTTCCGCAGCTCCGCGTCGGAGTCGAGGATTCCGGTCAGCTCGTCGATCTCGCCGTTGAGCCGGTCGCGCTCGCTCTCCAGCTCGATCCGGTCGAACTTGGTGAGGCGGCGCAGCGGGGTGTCCAGGATGTACTGCGTCTGGATCTCGCTCAGGGAGAAGCGCTCCATCAGGCGCTCCTTGGCCTGCGCGGAGTTGTCGCTCTCCCGGATGAGGCGGATGACCTCGTCGATGTCGAGCAGCGCGACCAGCAGGCCCTCGACCAGGTGGAGCCGGTCGCGCTTCTTGGTGCGGCGGAACTCGGAACGGCGCCGGACGACCTCGAATCGGTGGTCCAGGTAGACCTGGAGGAGCTCCCTGAGGCCGAGGGTGAGCGGCTGCCCGTCGACCAGCGCCACGTTGTTGATGCCGAAGGACTCCTCCATCGGCGTCAGCTTGTAGAGCTGCTCCAGGACCGCCTCGGGCACGAAGCCGTTCTTGATCTCGATGACCAGACGCAGCCCGTGGCTGCGGTCGGTGAGGTCCTTGACGTCCGCGATGCCCTGGAGCTTCTTGGAGCCGACCAGGTCCTTGATCTTGGAGATGACCTTCTCGGGGCCCACCGAGAAGGGCAGCTCGGTCACGACGATGCCCTTGCGGCGCGCCGTCACGTCCGTCACGGTCGCGGTGGCGCGGATCTTGAAGGTGCCGCGACCCGACTCGTACGCGTCCTTGATGCCGGAGAGGCCGACGATGCGGCCGCCGGTCGGCAGGTCCGGGCCGGGGACGAAGCGCATCAGCGCGTCGAGGTCGGCGTTCGGGTACCTGATCAGGTGGCGGGCGGCCGCGACGACCTCGCCCAGGTTGTGCGGGGGCATGTTGGTCGCCATGCCGACCGCGATGCCGGAGGCGCCGTTGACCAGCAGGTTCGGATAGGCGGCGGGCAGCGCCACCGGCTCCTGCTCCTGGCCGTCGTAGTTCGGCGCGAAGTCGACCGTGTCCTCCTCGATGGACTCGGTCATGAGCAGCGCGGCCGGGGCCATCCGCGACTCGGTGTACCGCATGGCGGCCGGCGGGTCGTCGTTCCCGAGGGAGCCGAAGTTGCCGTGGCCGTCGACGAGGGGGAGACGCATGGAGAAGGGCTGTGCCATGCGGACCATCGCGTCGTAGATCGACGCGTCGCCGTGCGGGTGCAGCTTGCCCATCACCTCGCCGACGACACGGGCGCACTTCACGAAGCCGCGGTCGGGCCGCAGCCCCATCTCGTTCATCTGGTAGACGATGCGGCGCTGGACGGGCTTCATGCCGTCGCGGGCGTCGGGAAGCGCGCGCGAGTAGATCACCGAGTACGCGTACTCGAGGAAGGAGCCCTGCATCTCGTCGACGACGTCGATGTCGAGGATCTTCTCCTCGTACGCGTCGTCCGGCGGCGGTGTTTTCGTGCTGCGGCGGGCCATCGCGGCTGCGGCTCCTTCACCAACATGGTTGCTCTGACGCGGACCATTGTGGACCGTGCCACCGACAACGCCGACCGCGACCCGGAAGAGGGACATCTCGAACGGGCGGGAACTTCGCCAGGTGTCGGCGCGCTTGCATACAGTGGCAGGACTTTTTCACATCGCGATCGAAGGGACGTACATGCCCATGGGTCACACGGCCACGGCCGAGGCCGGCTCCGGCGGCCTGACAGCGACCGAGCACCGGCTGGCGAACGGCCTGCGCGTGGTGCTCTCGGAGGACCACCTGACCCCGGTCGCCGCGGTCTGCCTCTGGTACGACGTCGGCTCGCGCCACGAGGTCGAGGGCCGCACGGGCCTGGCCCACCTCTTCGAGCACCTGATGTTCCAGGGGTCGAAGCAGGTCCACGGGAACGGTCACTTCGAACTGGTCCAGGGTGCGGGCGGCTCGCTCAACGGCACGACGAGCTTCGAGCGCACCAACTACTTCGAGACCATGCCCACGCACCAGCTGGAGCTCGCCCTCTGGCTGGAGGCCGACCGCATGGGTTCGCTCCTCGCCGCCCTGGACGACGAGTCCATGGAGAACCAGCGGGACGTCGTCAAGAACGAGCGCCGCCAGCGCTACGACAACGTGCCGTACGGCACGGCCTTCGAGAAGCTGACCGCCCTCGCCTACCCGGAGGGCCACCCCTACCACCACACGCCGATCGGCTCCATGGCCGACCTGGACGCGGCCACCCTGGAGGACGCGCGGAACTTCTTCCGCACGTACTACGCCCCGAACAACGCGGTGCTCTCCGTCGTCGGCGACATCGACCCGGAGCGGACCCTCGCCTGGATCGAGAAGTACTTCGGCTCCATCCCGTCCCACGACGGCAAGCCGGCCCCGCGCGACGGCTCGCTGCCCGACGTCATCGGCGAGCAGCTCCGCGAGGTCGTCGAGGAGGAGGTCCCGGCGCGCGCGCTGATGGCCGCCTACCGGCTGCCGCACGACGGCACGCGCGAGTGCGACGCCGCCGACCTGGCCCTGACGGTCCTGGGCGGCGGGGAGTCCTCCCGTCTGCACAACCGCCTCGTCCGCCGCGACCGCACGGCCGTCGCCGCCGGTTTCGGCCTGCTGCGCCTCGCCGGGGCGCCCTCGCTCGGCTGGCTGGACGTCAAGACGTCCGGGGGCGTCGAGGTCCCGCGGATCGAGGCAGCCGTCGACGAGGAGCTGGCCCGGTTCGCCGCCGAGGGGCCCACGCCCGAGGAGATGGAGCGCGCGCAGGCCCAGTTGGAGCGCGAGTGGCTGGACCGGCTCGGCACCGTCGCGGGCCGCGCCGACGAACTGTGCCGGTTCGCCGTGCTGTTCGGCGACCCGCAGCTCGCCCTCACCGCCGTCGACCGCATCCTCGACATCACCGCCGAGGAGGTGCGGGAGGCCGCCGCGGCCCGGCTGCGTCCCGACAACCGCGCGGTGCTCGTCTACGAGCCGGTGGCCGACGAACAGAGCGACAGCGACGAGGAAGAGGGGGCGGACCAGTGACCGACGCTGCCGTGTCTTTGACGAGCATGGAGTTCCACCCGCGGCCGGCGCCGGGCACCGCCCGGCCCTGGGCCTTCCCGGCCCCGGACCGCGGCGCCCTGGAGAACGGCCTGACCGTGCTCACCAGCCACCGCCCCGGCCAGCAGGTCGTGGCCGTGGAACTGTTCCTGCCGGCCCCGCTGGACGCCGAGCCGGCCGGTCTCGACGGCGTCGCGACCATCATGGCCCGCGCGCTGTCCGAGGGCACGGACAAGCACACCGCCGAGGAGTTCGCGGCCGAGCTGGAGCGCTGCGGCGCCACGCTCGACGCGCACGCCGACCACCCCGGTGTACGGGTCTCCCTGGAGGTCCCGGTCTCCCGGCTGCCCAAGGCGCTCGGTCTGCTCGCCGAGGCCCTGATCGCCCCGGCGTTCCTGGAGACCGAGGTCGAGCGCCTGGTGCGCAACCGTCTCGACGAGATCCCGCACGAGACGGCCAGTCCGGCCCGGCGGGCCGCCAAGCAGCTCTCCAAGGAGCTGTTCCCGGCCGAGTCCCGGATGTCCCGGCCGCGCCAGGGCACCGAGGAGACCGTCGCGGCGATCGACGCCGCCGCGGTCCGCGCCTTCTACGAGAGGCACGTGCGGCCCGCCACGGCGACCGCCGTGGTCGTGGGCGACCTGACCGGGGTGGACCTGGAGAAGGTCCTGGCGGAGACGCTGGGCGCCTGGACCGGCGATCCGGGCGAGCCGCTCCCGATGCCGCCGATCACCGCCGACGACACCGGAAGGGTCGTCATCGTGGACCGTCCCGGCGCCGTCCAGACCCAGCTGCTCATCGGCCGGATCGGCCCCGACCGGCACGCCAGCGTCTGGCCGGCCCAGATCCTCGGCACGTACTGCCTGGGCGGGACCCTGACCTCGCGTCTGGACCGGGTGCTGCGCGAGGAGAAGGGCTACACGTACGGCGTGCGGGCCTTCGGGCAGGTGCTCCGCTCCGACGCCGAGGGGAACGGCGCCGCGATGCTCGCCATCAGCGGCTCCGTCGACACCCCCCACACGGGCCCGGCCCTGGACGACCTGTGGAAGGTGCTGCGCACCCTGGCCGCCGAGGGCCTCACGGACGCCGAACGGGAGACGGCCGTGCAGAACCTGGTGGGGGTGGCGCCGCTCAAGTACGAGACGGCCGCCTCCGTCGCCGGAACGCTCGCCGACCAGGTGGAGCAGCACCTGCCGGACGACTTCCAGGCGCGGTTGTACGCGCGCCTGGCCGAGACCGGCACCGTCGAGGCGACCGCCGCCGTCGTCAGCGCCTTCCCGGTGGACCGGCTCGTCACCGTCCTGGTGGGCGACGCGGCGCAGATCGCGGAGCCGGTGCGCGCGCTCGGCATCGGTGAGGTCACCGTCGTCGGCGGCTGACCGCTCCTCGCGGGGCCGGCGGCCCACCGCCGCCGGCCCCGCGCACGGGGTCCCGGCCCGACGGCCCGTCAAGGGCGCTGTTCCTCCGGGGGAGAAGCGCGCCGTGAGGGACCACCCGCAAGGGAATTGTCCGTATTGGCGGCAAGAGTGATCTTCTGCCCTGTGGCATGTCTTACAAAAGGTCATGTTCGGTTGGTGATCGACTGGCGGCCCGCATACCGTCGATCCGGCTGTTCGCCAGTCGTACCCGCCGCACCCGCGGCACCGGACAGCCATCGCCGAGTCCCCGTCAGGCGCGAGCCCGGGGAGCCGGGGACCCGCACGCAGTCCCTGGGGTGAATCGGACGCCTTCGTCCCGTACGGAGGGGCCCGTAGGAGACCTTCCTGCTCCGAACCCGTCAGCTAACCCGGTAGGCGAGAAGGAGGGAAAGGAAACAGCGTCTTCATGGCGTTCACCCGTGCCACCGGGAAGCATCGTGGACCGAGCCGGATGACGCGCCGCGGCGCGGGCATCGCCGGCGCAGCGACACTGGCCACCACCGGCGTCATCGGAACCCTCGCCTCCCCGGCGCTCGCCGCCGACACGGACCACCGCTCGCCCGAGGACACCGGCCTCGTCGAGGTGATCACCGAGGACTCCCTCGTCGACCGCGTCAACGCCCAGGCCGCCGCCCAGGACCGGCAGGCCTTCGAGGCCGCGGCCGAGGCGAAGCTCCGGGCCGAGGCGAAGCGCAAGGCCGAGGCCCGCGCGAAGGAGATCCGCGAGGCGAAGGAGCGCGCCGCCCGCGAGGCCGAGCGCCGCCGCCTGAACTCCTTCCAGCTCCCCGTCGCCGGTTCGTACGTCTCCACCGGGTACAAGACCGGCGGTTCGCTCTGGTCCTCCGGCAGCCACTCCGGCGTCGACTTCCACGCCGCCTACGGCAGCCGTGTCGTCTCCGTCGGCTCCGGCACCGTCGTCGAGACCGGCTGGGGCGGCGCGTACGGCAACAACATCGTCATCCGGATGAACGACGGCACGTACACCCAGTACGGTCACCTCTCCTCCATCGGGGTGTACGTCGGCCAGACCGTCGAGCCGGGACAGCAGATCGGCGTCTCGGGCTCGTCCGGCAACTCGACCGGCCCGCACCTCCACTTCGAGGCGCGCACGAGCCCCGAGTACGGCTCCGACATCGACCCGGTCGCCTACCTCCGCGCCCGCGGCGTCGCCGTCTGACACCGCCTCCTCCGCGTGCCCCCGGACCCGGGGGGCACCCGCGTCGAGAAAGCCCCGGCTCGCACTGAGCCGGGGCTTTTCTTCGGCCAAAAGAAGCCCATGAAATCCGGTGGGGCATCGGAAATTCCGGCGGGCTGCAATAGAGTCGTGGACCGGGCGCGAAACGGGCGCCGCCCGAATGGGCTCGCGCGGAACGAGGCGGAGGTCGGACATGCGTATTCCCGCGCATTCGGTGTGCACGGCGATCCGGGACGACATCGTCTCCGGCGTCTTCGCGCGGGGGAGCCGGCTGACCGAGGAGCAGCTCGCCCGCCGGTACGGGGTCTCCCGCGTCCCGGTCCGCGAGGCGCTGCGCACCCTGGAGTCGGAGGGCTTCGTCCTCACCCGGCGCCACGCGGGGGCACACGTGGCCGAACCCACCGAGCGGGAGGCGGCCGACCTGCTCGACATGCGGGCGCTGCTCGAACCGCTGGGGGCGGCGCGGGCCGCGCAGCGGCGCACCGAGGCCCATCTCAAGGTGCTGCGCGGTCTGGTCAGGCTGGGTCAGGAACGGGCCGAGCGGAGCCCGGGCGAGGATCTGCGCCCGCTCGGCGGCTGGTTCCACGAGACGCTCGCGCAGGCCTGCGGCAGCCCGGCCCTGACGGCGCTGCTCACCCAGTTGCGGTACAAGATCGCCTGGGTGTACGCGATCGAGCAGCCCGGACGGCCGGTGGACGCCTGGGCCGAGCACGGCGCGATCGTGGACGCCGTGGCGCGCGGTGACGCGGAGCGGGCGAGGGTGCTGACCGCGCTGCACACGGAGCGCTCGCTGCCGCTGCACCGGCTCAAGGGGGCGGAGCGGGGCCGTGTGAGGGTTCCGCAACATGCCGTCAACACGACGAGCGCCCGGAATTAACACGTCCACCGTATACAAGACCGTGGGCAAGGGGGCGGAATTCGGCGGACGCTTTTCGTGCTGCCCGAAAAAAGGGGGACGGGAAAGGAGAAATGCCGTGCCCCGCGATTGCGGCGGTCACGGCATTTCAGGATGCGAAAAGAGCGAAGGCGCGAGGGGGACGGGAGTCGTTCCCGGCTCGGGCGCCCGGCCGGGCCCCGGCCCGGACCCGACCCGGAACGATTCCGGCCCGACTCGCCCCAGAGCGGTCCGACCCGACCCGATCCGGCTCGACCCGGTCCGGAGCGGCCCCGGTCCGGGCCCGCTCGTGAACCGGACGGTTCAGACGGTCTCGGGGAGCTCGTCCAGGCCCTCGGCGACCAGCTTCGCGAGGCGGTCCAGCGCGGCCTCGGCGCCCTCGGCGTCCGAGGCGAGCACGATCTCCTCGCCGCCCTGCGCGCCCAGGCCGAGCACCGAGAGCATGGAAGCGGCGTTCACGGGGGCGCCGTCGGACTTGGCGATCGTCACCGGAACGCCGGAAGCCGTGGCGGCACGGACGAAGATGGACGCGGGGCGGGCGTGCAGGCCCTCGGCCCATCCGACGTTGACGCGGCGCTCAGCCATGGTGTTGCCCTTCAAGTCTCAAGCGGGTTGTCTAGACCAGTCTCTCACGGGATGAGAGGTGCTCACACCGGTCCCCGGCCCGGTCCGGACCGCCTTCCGGCCCTCTCACCTTGCAACGGGCGACCCCGCCGCGCGACCGGTGCCCCACCCGTGCCACGGCCGTAGGCTGACCCCATGCAGAGCGCGTCGGAACAGCCGGAAGCGACGGAACCGCAGGTGGCGCCGGAGCACGCCTACCCCGACCACTGGGAGGCGGACGTGGTGCTCCGCGACGGTGGCACCGCGCTCGTCCGGCCCATCACCACCGATGACGCCGACCGGCTCGTCAGCTTCTACGAACAGGTCTCGGACGAGTCGAAGTACTACCGCTTCTTCGCCCCCTACCCGCGCCTCTCCGCCAAGGACGTGCGCCGCTTCACCCACCATGACTTCGTGAACCGGGTGGGGCTCGCGGCGACCGTCGGCGGCGAGTTCATCGCCACCGTCCGCTACGACCGCATCGACGACCGGGGACTGCCCGCCTCCGCCCCGGCCGACGAGGCCGAGGTCGCCTTCCTCGTCCAGGACGCGCACCAGGGCCGCGGCGTCGCCTCCGCCCTGCTCGAACACATCGCGGCGGTGGCCCGTGAACGGGGCATCCGGCGCTTCGCCGCCGAGGTGCTTCCCGCCAACAACAAGATGATCAAGGTCTTCACCGACGCGGGCTACACCCAGAAGCGCAGCTTCGAGGACGGTTCCGTCCGCCTCCACCTCGACCTCGAACCCACCGACCGCTCCCTCGCCGTCCAGCGGGCCCGGGAGCAGCGGGCGGAGGCCCGCTCCGTGCAACGGCTGCTCGCTCCCGCCTCGGTCGCCGTCGTCGGCGCCGGCCGCACCCCCGGCGGCGTCGGCCGGACCGTCCTGCGCAACCTCCTCGGCGCGGGCTTCGCCGGACGCGTGTACGCGGTGAACTCCGCGCTCCCCGAAGCCGGCGACGGGGACGGCGGCCCGGTCGAGCTCGACGGCGTCCCCGCCCACCGCTCCGTCGGCGCCATCGGCGAACCCGTGGACCTGGCGATCGTCGCCGTCCCCGCCGAACGGGTCCCGGAGGCCGTCGCGGACTGCGGCGAGCACGGCGTGCGGGGCCTGGTCGTGCTCTCCGCCGGATACGCCGAGAGCGGCCCGGACGGCCGCGAGCGGCAGCGCCGGCTCGTGCGGCAGGCCCGCTCCCACGGCATGCGGATCATCGGGCCCAACGCCTTCGGCATCATCAACACCGCCGCCGACGTCCGGCTCAACGCCTCGCTCGCGCCGCGGCTGCCGGCCACCGGGCGCATCGGGCTCTTCACCCAGTCCGGCGCGATCGGGATCGCGCTCCTCTCCGGACTGCACCGCCGGGGCGCCGGGCTCTCCTCCTTCATCTCGGCCGGCAACCGCGCCGACGTCTCCGGCAACGACTTCCTCCAGTACTGGTACGACGACCCCGGCACCGACGTCGTCCTCCTCTACCTGGAGTCGATCGGCAACCCCCGGAAGTTCGCCCGGCTCGCCCGCCGCACCGCCGCCGTCAAGCCGGTCGTCGTGGTCAAGGGCGCCCGGCACAGCGGCAGCGCCCCGCCCGGACACCGGGTGCCCGTCACCCGCGTTCCGCACGCCACGGTCTCCGCGCTGCTCCGGCAGGCCGGGGTGATCCCCGTCGACACCGTCACCGAACTCGTCGACGCCGGACTGCTCCTGTCGGCCCAGCCCCTGCCCGCAGGACCCCGGGTCGCGATCCTCGGCAACTCCGAGTCGCTCGGCCTCCTCACCTACGACGCCTGCCTGACCGAGGGGCTGCGGCCGCTGCGGCCACTGGACCTGACGACCGCGGCGACCCCGGAGGACTTCCGGGACGCGCTGGCGGCGGCCCTCGCGGACGAGGCGTCCGACGCGGTCGTCGTGACCGCGATCCCCTGGGTCGGCGAGGACGGCGCCACCGAGTCCGGCGACGGCGAGGTCCTGGCGGCCGCGCTCCGCGAGGCCGCCGCCTCCGCCCCGGCGAAGCCGGTCGTCGTCGTCCACGTCGAGATGGGCGGCCTCGCGGAGGCCCTGGCGGTGGCCACCAGCACCCGGCCCGCCCCGGCGGGGCGGGAGACCGGGGAGGGAACCGCGACCGGACCGTCCCCGTCGGCCGGCCCCTCCCCGTCGTCCGGCCCGGGGCGGACCCCCGGCCCGGAACGGACCCCCGGCCCGCCGTCCGCCACCGGGACCGCGTTCGCCACCACGACCACGCCCACCACCGGAACCGCGTCCGCCACCACGACCACGCCCACCACCGGAACCGCGTCCGTCCCCGCGACCACGCCCGTCACCGCGACCGCGACCGCGCCCGCTCCCGGAGGTCCGCCCTCCCCGGACGCCCCCTCCGCCCCCGCTCCCGCCCGTCCCCCGATCACCATCCCCTCCTATCCCGCCGCCGAGCGGGCCGTGCGGGCGCTGGCCGAGGCCGTGCGGTACGGGCAGTGGCGGCGGCAGGCGGCCGAGCCCGGCCGGGTGCCCGAGTACGAGGACGTCGACGAGGCCGGGGCCGCCGCCCTGATCGCGCGGGTGCTCACCGCCGGGGACGCGGACGCGCGGGGCGTGACCCTCGGCCCCCGGGAAGCGGGCGAACTGCTCGCCCGGTACGGGATCGCCGTCCTGCCGTCCCTGCCCGCGCCCGCGCCCGACGCCGCCGTCGCGGCCGCCGCCCGGCTCGGCTATCCCGTCGCCCTCAAGACGACCGCCCCGCACCTCCGCCACCGCCCCGACCTCGGAGGGGTCCGGCTCGACCTGGCCACCGAGGAACAGCTCCGCACGGCCTACGCCGAGCTGACCGACGTCCTCGGCAAGCCCGAGGAGCTCCAGCCGGTCGTCCAGGCCATGGTGCCCCGGGGCGTCGACACCGTCGTCCGCTCCGCGATCGACCCGGCCGTGGGCGCCGTCCTCTCCTTCGGCCTGTCGGGCGCGGCCTCCGAACTCCTCGGCGACACGGCCCACCGGCTGGTCCCGGCCACCGACCGGGACGTCGCCGAACTCGTCCGCTCCCTCCGGACCGCCCCGCTGCTCTTCGGATGGCGCGGCTCCGCCCCCGTGGACACCCCGGCCCTGGAGGACCTGCTGCTGCGGGTCTCCCGGCTCGTCGACGACCACCCCGAGGTGGTCGCCGTCTCCCTGGAGCCCGTGGTCGTGGCGCCCCGGGGCCTCTCCGTCCTCGGGGCGACCGTCCGCCTGGCCCCGCCCCCGCCCCGGACGGACCTCGGCCCGCGCAGCCTGCCGAGGTACTGAGCGGGCCGAGGGGGGCCCGGGGCCCCGTAGGATGGAGTCCATGGCGAAGACCGGTACGACGACCCAGGGGCTGCGCGCGGCGATCGAGCGCAGCGGCTACTACCCGGCCCTCGTGGCCGAGGCGGTGGAGGCCGCCGTCGGCGGCGAGGCCGTCGCGTCGTACGTGGTGCACCAGGAGACCACCTTCGACGCGAACGAGGTCCGCCGCCACGTCACCGTCCTCGTCCTGACCCCGAACCGCTTCATCGTCAGCCACACCGACGAGCAGGCCGCCGACACCAGCTCCCCGACCCCGTACGCCACGACCTCCACCGAGTCCGTGAAGCTCGACCGGATCTCGTCGGTCGTCGTCAGCCGCGTGGTCGCCAACCCCGAGTCGTACACCCCGGGCACGCTGCCCCGCGAGGTGGTCCTCACCATCGGCTGGGGCGCCGTCTCCCGGATCGACCTGGAGCCCGCCGCCTGCGGCGACCCGGACTGCGACGCCGACCACGGCTACACCGGCAACTCCACCGCCGACGACCTCAGCCTGCGCGTGAGCGACGCCGGGGACGGCCCGGACACCGTCCGCCAGACCCTCGCCTTCGCCCAGGCGCTCTCCGAGGCGACCGCGGCCACCGCCGCCCCCACCCGCTGATGGAGCGGTCCACCGAGGCGTCCTACGGCTGGCCCGACGACCCGGTTCCGCTCGCCCCGGAGAGCGCGCCGGTGCCCGAGTACGGCTCCGGCTCCCTCGGTGACCTCCTCCCCACGCTGGTCGCGGGCCAGGAGGTGCCCGGCTTCGCCCCGCGGATCGCGGAGCTGACCCCCGCCGACCGGAACTGCGTCTTCCTGATCGACGGGCTCGGCTGGGAGCAGATCAGGGCCCACCCCGACGAGGCCCCCTATCTGACCTCGCTCCTCGGCTCCTCGCGGGGCGGCACGGGACGGCCGGTCACCGCCGGGTTCCCCGCCACCACCGCGACCTCCCTCGCCTCCGTCGGCACCGGCCGCCAGCCCGGCACGCACGGACTGCTCGGCTACACCGTGCGCGACCCCGGCACCGGCGGGCTGATGAACCAGCTCCGCTGGAAGCCGTGGACCGCGCCGCGCGTCTGGCAGCCGTACCCCACCGTCTTCCGGCTCGCCCACGAGGCCGGTGTCCACACCGCCCAGGTCTCCTCCCCGGTCTTCGAGCAGACCCCGCTCACCCAGATCGCGCTCAGCGGCGGAACGTTCCACGGGCGGCTCTCCGGCGAGGAGCGGATGGACTTCGCCGCCGAGCAGCTCGCCGCCGGCGACCGCTCGCTCGTCTACACGTACTACAGCGAACTCGACGGCGCGGGGCACCGCTTCGGCATCGACTCCGACGCCTGGCGCGGCCAGCTGATGTTCGTCGACCGGCTGGTGCGGCGGCTCGCCGAGCAACTGCCGCCCCGCTCGGCGCTGTACGTCACGGCGGACCACGGCATGGTCGACATCCCCTTCGACGAGCGGCACCGCATCGACTTCGACGAGGACTGGGAGCTGAGCGCCGGCGTCGCCCTCCTCGGCGGCGAGGGGCGCGCCCGTCACGTCTACGCCGTGCCCGGCGCCGAGGCGGACGTCCTCACCTGCTGGCGCGAGGTGATCGGCGAGCAGTTCTGGGTGGCGAGCCGCGACGAGGCCGTCTCCCTCGGCTGGTTCGGCGACGAGATCGACGAACGCGTCCACGGGCGGATCGGGGACGTCGTCGCCGCGGCCCGCGACGACGTGGCCATCACCGCCTCCGTCAACGAGCCCCACGAGTCCGCGATGGCCGGCATGCACGGGTCCATGACCCCCGCCGAGCAGCTCGTCCCGCTGCTCGAAGTGCGTTCCTGACCCTCCCGGCACCTGCCCTCCCACGCCCCCGAAAGGTCCCCGTCCCGTCATGCCCGAGCTGGTCTTCTTCTCCGGAACCATGGATTGCGGGAAGAGCACCCTGGCGCTCCAGATCGCTCACAACCGCGACGCGCGGGGGCTCCAGGGCGTGATCTTCACCCGTGACGACCGGGCGGGCGAGGGCAAGCTGTCCTCCCGGCTCGGCCTGGTGACGGAGGCGGTCGAGGCGCCGCGGGGCATGGACCTGTACGCGTACCTCGTCGGCCAGCTCTCCCAGGGCGGCAAGGCCGACTACGTGATCGTGGACGAGGCGCAGTTCCTCGCCCCGGAGCAGATCGACCAGCTCGCCCGCATCGTCGACGACCTGGGCCTGGACGTCTTCGCCTTCGGCATCACCACCGACTTCCGCACGAAGCTGTTCCCCGGCTCGCAGCGGCTGATCGAGCTGGCCGACCGCATAGAACAGCTCCAGGTCGAGGCCCTGTGCTGGTGCGGGGCCCGCGCCACGCACAACGCCCGTACGGTGGGCGGGGAGATGGTCGTGGAGGGCGAGCAGGTCGTGGTCGGCGACGTGAACCGCCCGGCGGAGGAGATCGGTTACGAGGTCCTCTGCCGCCGTCACCACCGCCGCCGCGTGACCTCGGCGTCCGCCCGCGCCGGCGTCCTCTCCCCGGACGTGCTCCCCGTCAACCACGTCTGAGGGCCCGGGGGGCGCGACCGGAAGGGGTACGGGCCCCGGGGCGCGGCCGACCGGCACCCGGTTCCGGGGCGTGGCCGGCGGGTTCACGGTTCCGGGATGCGGCCGACCGGGTTCACGGTTCCAGGGTGCGGTCGGCCGGAGGGACGGCGACCGCGCGGCCGGGGCGTTCACGGTTCCGGGGGCGCGGCCGGCGGCCGCAGGGCGCGGGCCAGGCCGTCGAGAGCGGCGGCGTCCACCGGCGCCGTCCCCGCGAGGGTGCCGACCAGGGCCTGGGCGAGGACGGTCGCGGTGCCGAGCCGGGGGTCCTCCCGCTCGTCGCCGGTGACCCTGTCGATCACGGCGTCCCGCACCGCCTCCGAGGTTCCGGGGTCCCCGAAGAGGTCGGGGAAGGACAGCGCCATCACGCACACGCCCACGTTGGCGGAGAGGATGGACCGGCCGGCCTGTTCGGGGGGCATCCGCAGGCGCCCGGCGTCCCGGCACCGCTCCAGGACCGTCAGCAGGATCGCCTGCGCCTCCCTGATGCCTCCCGGCCCGGAGCCGCCGGCCGGCGTGAACATCAGGCGGTAGAGGTGCGGGTTGCGCAGCGCGAACGCGACGTGGCTGTCCCAGGCCGTGCGGAGGTCCGCCACCGGGTCGTCGGTGAGCGGATTGAGCCTCTTGGCGGCGAGGAAGCGCTCGAAGCCGATGTCGGCCACCGCCGTGAGCAGTCCCTGCTTGTCGCCGAACCGGCGGTAGATCTCGGGCATGCCCACCTTCGCCCGGTCGCAGATGGCCCGGGTCGAGATCGCCGGCGCGTCCTTGGTGGCGAGCAGTTCCTCGGTGGCTTCCAGGATGCGCTCGCGGGCAGTCGACATGGCTTCACGGTATCAGCGCTAACAGGGCGGACCTGGGGGAACCTCCCGCCGTGGCCTTCGGGGCGGTGCGGCGCGCACACGTCTGTTAACGCTGATTACGAAGTGTGTTAGCGTTGAAAACAGCCGGGGGGACGTCACCGCAGCCCCCCGTCGCCCGACCCCGCCCGAAAGGAACCGCCATGACCGCGTCCACCCCCCTCCGCGAGCTGACCGGCCTCTCCCGGGAGCTGCCGCGCCTGAGCGAATCGGTCCTGATCATGATCGACTTCCAGAACACCTACCGCACCGGCGTCATGCGGCTCGACGGCGCCGAGGAGGCCGTGGCCGCCGGGGCCCGCCTGCTCGCGGCCGCCCGAGCCGCGGGCACCCCGGTCGTCCACGTCGTCAACGACGGAGGCGAGGGCACCCCGTACGACATCCGCGCCGAGATCGGCTCGATCAGCGACGAGGTCGCCCCGGCCGAGGGGGAGCCGGTGGTCGTCAAGCGGTTCCCCGACGCCTTCCACGCCACGGACCTGGAGGAGGTCCTGAAGGAGCTCGGCGCCGGCGGCGATCTGGTCCTCGCCGGGTTCATGACGCACATGTGCGTCCTGTCCACGGCGCAGGGCGCCTTCCACCGGGGCCACCGCCCGGCCGTCGTCGCCGAGGCCACCGCCACCCGTTCCCTGGAGGCGCCGGACGGCACCGTCCTGTCCTCCGGCGCGCTGGAGGCCGCCGCCCTGACGACCGTCTCCGACCTGTTCGGCACGGTGGCCCGTACGGTCGACGAACTCCTGGCCGCCGCACCGGCCGCCTGACCCGCCCCGGGCCGCCGCACCGGGCCGCACGGCACCGGCCCCGAACCTCCCCGGACCGCACGGCACTGGCCCCCGCCCCCCACCGGGCCGCACGGCACCGGGAGTTCACCCGGGGTGTACCCGGACCATCCCCGGTGATCGGCCACGGGTCGCCCGCCTCGGTGGTAATGGCGGTCGGCCCGTGCGTGACGACCCCACCTCCGGGCGTTCCCGCGCCGTACGACCCCTGGAGGACGTGTGCCCCCCGCTCCCGAGACCGCGCCCGTGGGGGCCGAGACCGAGACCGGCGCGAAGGCCGGGGACACGGGAGCGGACGCGGGCGGGGAGGAGACGGACGGCACCCGGCGCCGGTCCGGAGCGCTCCGGACCCGGTTCCGCCGCCCGGGGCCCCGGGCCGCGACCGCCGCCGCCCTGCTCACCACCGCGCTGTTCTGCCTCGCCACCGGGCTCGCCCGCGCCCACCCCTTCGGCCCGATGACCAGGAACTCCGTCGACCTGGGCCAGCAGTACCTGCCGTACCACACCTACTGGCGCGCCTTCCTGCGCGGCGAGACCCACGGGGACGCCCTCCTCAACTGGAACACCGGGTTCGGCTCCCCCTTCCTCGGCGACATCGGCACGTACCTGAGCAGTCCTTTCAGCCTGCTCGTCGTGCTCTTCCCGGCGGACCGCGTCGAACTCGCCCTGTACGCGATCACCACCGCCAAGATCGCCGCCGCCGGGGCCGCCATGGCCGTGCTCCTCCTGCGGCTGCGCCCCGGCCCCTGGCCGGTCGCCGCCGTGCTCGGCACCGCGTACGCCCTCTCCGGCTGGACCCTCGACCACGGGTCCACCGTCCCCATGTGGCTCGACGGGCTCGTCGCCCTCCCCCTGCTCTGCCTGGTCGGGGAGTGGGCCCGCACCGGCCGCCGGCCCGTCCTCGGGCCGCTCGTCGTCGCGCTGGCCTGGACCGCCAACTTCTACACCGCGTACATGGCGACCCTCGGCGCCGCCGTCGTCCTCGCCGTCCGGCTGCTCACCGCCGAGGAGTCCGCGACCGCGCGGCAGCGCCTCGCGGGGCTGCTGCGGGCCGCCCGGGGCGTCCTCGTCGGCATCGGGCTCGCCGCGCCGCTCGTCGTGGTCGTCTTCCTCGCCACCGGGGCCGCCGCCCCCACCCCGGAGACCGTCTTCGCCCCCGCCGCCCGGACGGACGTCCTCGCCCGGTTCCTGCCCGCCACCGCGAGCGTGTCCACCCCCGCGCTCTTCATCGGCACCTCCGCCCTCGCCCTCGCCCTGACGCTGCCGTTCAACCGGGCCGTCGCCCCGCGCGTCCGGGCCGGCTGGACGGCGGCGGCCGTCCTGGTGACCCTCTCCCTCCAGTGGGAACCCACCCATCTGCTCTGGCACGCGGGCGCCTCGCCCAACGGCATCCCGTACCGTCAGTCCTT
The DNA here is from genome assembly GCF_055562975.1 of Streptomyces sp. NPDC014907. Classification (NCBI taxonomy): domain Bacteria; kingdom Bacillati; phylum Actinomycetota; class Actinomycetes; order Kitasatosporales; family Streptomycetaceae; genus Streptomyces; species Streptomyces sp. NPDC014907. Next base: position 112,117 of record NZ_JBVHEG010000013.1, read on the forward strand.
CGTCCTGTGCGGCCTGTTGCTGATCGGCGCCTGGTTCTCGGCCGCCGGGGGAGTGCCCCGCCCGGCGGCGCTCCTCGCGGCCGGCGGGCTGCTCGGCGCCCTCGCGTGGGCGGCCCGGGGAAGCGCCGACGTCGACCGGTGGACCTTCCCCGCCTCCGGCGCGGCCGCGCTCCTGGCGCTCGCCGCCGCCCTCGCCGCCCTGGCGGCCGCCCGCTCCGGCACCGCCCGCCCCCGCGCCGCCCGCGCCCTCACCGTCCTGGCCGTGGTCCTGCTCGCCGCCGCCCAGGCGGGTGAGGCGGCCGTCACCGGGAAGCGGGCCGAGGAGCAGCGGCGGAACGAGGTCGCCTGGTCGCCCCGGACCGGCCCCTGGCACGAGGCCGTGGCGCGCGAGACGGCCCGCGCGGACGCCTGGCCCCGGTACCGCACGGAGCCCGGCGAGGTCCCCGGCGGCAACGACGCCCTGCTCGTCGGCGGGCAGGGCGCCGACCACTACAGCAGCCTCACCGCAGACGTGACCTCGCGGACCCTCACCGGCCTGGGCTTCGGCCACTACGCCAAGGGCCGGCACCCCGTCACCCTCGACAACCCCGTGACCGACGCCCTCTTCTCCATCGGCACCCGGGTGCGCTCGAAACCCCTGGAGCCGGTGCGGCAGGACGCCCCGCCCCGCGCCGCGGTCACCGCCACGACCGTCCCCGTACCGCCGCTGGTCACCGTCCGCCCGACGCCGCGCCCCACGGGACGCCCGGGGGACTCCGCCTTCGCCCGGCAGGAACGCCTGCTCGGCACCACCGTGTACGAGCTGCCCGCGCCCCGCCGCACCGGACGCGTCCTCACCGCCCGCTGCCCGGCCGGCTCCGAGGTCTGGTTCTGGGCGCCCGGGTACCGGGGCACGGCCGCCCTCGCGGGGGAGGGGCCCGTGGCGTTCGGGGGCGGGCCGCCCGCCGTCCGCGCCGCCATGGCCGCCCTCGGCACCGTACCCGCCTCGGGGGAGGTGCGGATCGACCTGCGCCCGGAGGCCCGGCCGGAGCTGCCCCGGCAGCCCGTCGGCTGCCTGGTCCGCGCCCGCCTCGCCGCCGCCGTGGAACGGCTCACCGCCACCGGCGCCACCCGGGTCCGCGCCACCGGACACACCGTCACGGCCGTTCTCCCGCGGGGCAGTACGGGCATCGCCGTCCTCGCCGTCCCCCGCGTCCCCGGCTGGCGCTGCGCCGCCGGCGACGCCGGCCTCCGTCCCGCGCGCGCGTACGGCGGGCTCGTCGCCGTCCCCCTCGACGGGCGGGCGGACACGGTCCGCTGCTCCTTCCGGCCCCCGGGACTCCGCCCCGGCGCCGCCGTCGGGGCCGGGGCCCTCCTGGCCCTGGCCGTGACCGGGGCCCTGCACCGCCGGCGTGCCCGTGCCTGACGGACCCGCCGCCGGCGCACCGTCCCGGCCCCCCGGGAGGGCGGGGAGAGTTCACCGGGCGTACACGCGCGCCTCGTCCGGCCGGGGAGGCGGAGCGCTACCGTACGCGCCACCACGGCGTTTGACCGTCCGATTCAGTGTGGGGAACCCGAGTGCCGAAACTGTCCGTCGTCGTACCGTTCCACAACGTCGGGGCGTACGCCCCCGACACCCTGCGCAGTCTCGCGAACAACGCGGACCCGGAGTTCGAGTTCCTGCTGATCGACGACTGCTCGACGGACGACACCCCGGAGGTCCTCGACCGCTGGCGCGACCGCCTGCCGAACGCCACGGTCGTCCGGCACGAGACGAACCTCGGCGTCGCCCAGGCGCGCAACACCGGCATCGACGCGGCACGCGGCGACTACCTCACCTTCCTCGACGGGGACGACTGGTACGCGCCCGGCCACCTGAGCGCCGCCGTCGCCGGAATCTCCCGGCTGGGCTGCGACTTCGCCCGCACCGACCACGTCCTCGCGGAGGGCCGCAAGCGCCAGATCCGCTACGCCCCCGCCCAGCGGCGCGACACCGTGATGGACCCCAGGGACGGCATCTCGCCGGCCGGCATGGTGACGATGGTGGACTATCCCTTCGTCCCCTTCGGCATCTACGGCCGGCGCCTCTTCGAGAACGGGGAGTCCCGCTTCGAGACGTCCCTGCGGACCGCCGAGGACCGCCTCTGGGTGTGGCGGCTCCACCTCAGGGCCCGCACCTTCGCGGCGCTCTCCCTGCACGGCGTCTTCTACCGGCGGGGCGTCACCACCTCGCTCACCCAGATCACCGACAACCGGCAGCTGGACTTCATCCCCTCCTACGACCTCCTGCTTGACGAGGTCTCCCGGGACGCCGACGCCGACCGCTTCCTCCCGAAGGCGGTCCGCACGTACTGCGCGATGATCGCCTTCCACGTGGGCAAGGCCGGGAAGTACGAGCCCGCCGTCGCCGACCGGCTGCGCGCCGGCGTCCGCGACGCGCTGCGCCGCATGCCCCAGCGGGTCCTGGACGAGACCCTGGCCACCATGGACACCCCGCGCAGCACCCTCCTCCGGAGCCTGCGCGACACCGGAAGGACCGCCTGAACCATGGCTCCCGACAAGGACGTCACGACGGACGCCGGCACCCGGCCGGTGCAGGTCTTCCAGGTGTCCACCCTGTACGGCGCGGCCACCCTCGCCGCCGCCCTGGACGCCGGCCTGTTCGGGCCCCGCGAGGACGCCCGCCGGCTCCTGCTGATCTCGCGCAACGCCGAGATCCCGGAGACGGCGCCGCGCCTGGAGGACATGACCGGTTACGGGCGGATCGCCGCCCGCTTCGACGGGACCCTCGACTGGAACGAGACGATCCACCCGTACCACCCCGCCGCCTGGGCCCCCCGCCCCGAGGAGGCGCCGCTCTGGCAGCGCGTGCTGCGCACCGCCTGGGACCTCGGCACGGCTCCGGTCGAGCTGGCCGTCGAGTCCATCCAGGTCAACCCCGCGAAGGCACTCGCCGTCGCCTTCCCCGAGAGCTCCCTGCACGTCTACGCGGACGGCCTGATGAGCTACGGCCCCACCCGCAACGACCTCGCGCAGTCGGTCGCCTGCCGCGTCCGGCGGGTCCTCCACCCCGATCTGGTCCCGGGCCTGCGTCCCCTCCTCCTGAGCGAGTACGGGGTCGAGCCCGAACGGGTCCCCGACGACGCCTTCCGCGCGGTCCTCGCCGAGATCGCCGAGGAGGCCGCCGGCGACCCGGCGATCTCGCGGGCGGCCGCCGCCGGGCCCACGGCCCTCCTGCTCGGCCAGTACCTCGCGGCCCTGAACCTCCTCACCGCCGAAGAGGAGGAGGACCTGCACGTGCGGATGCTGCGCGGGGCCGCGGCCGCCGGGCACCGGTCGGTCGTCTTCAAGCCGCACCCGTCCGCCCCCGTCCGCTACTCCCGGGCCCTGGAGGAGGAGGCGGAACGGTCCGGCGTCCGTCTGACGGTCCTCGACGGGCCGCTGCTCGCCGAGACCTTCTACGAGCGGTGCCGGCCCCGGCTCGTCGTCGGCTGCTTCTCCACGGCGATGCTCACCGCCGCCGTTCACTACGGCGTGCCCGTGGCCCGCGTGGGCACGGCCGAGGTCCTCGAACGGCTCACCCCCTACGAGAACAGCAACCGCGTCCCGCTCACCGTCGTCGACCACCTCGTCGCCGACCTGGAGGGGGGCGGGGAACCCGCCGTCCCCGGACCGGCCCCCGCCTCGCTCACGCCCCTGGTCCGGGCCGTCGGCTACTGCATGCGCCCCACGAGCCACCCGGGACTCCGGGAGGAGGCCGTCCGCTTCCTCGCCGCCCACCACGACGACCCCGGCACCGCCCACCACTTCACCGCCGAACGGCTGGCCCGGCTCGGTCTGCCGGGCGGAACGGAGGACCCCGCCCGGGGCGGGGCGTCCCGGCCGCGCCGGAGCCTCCTGCGGGGCCGCCGGGGCTGAGCCCGCCGCACCGGCACGGGCGGGTCAGCGCCCGGCGGACCCGATCAGGGTGAAGACCGCCCCCTCCGGGTCCGCCACCGGGACGAGCCGCCCCGCCGTGCCGTCGCGCGGCGGGTCCAGGACCCGCCCGCCCAGCTCCACGACGAGCCGGGCGGCCGCGTCCGCGTCGGCGACCTCGAAGTACGTCATCCAGTGCGGGCCCCGGTCCCGGGGCAGCGCGTCGCCGACGCCGTGCAGGGAGGCCACCGGGACCCCGTCCACGTGCAGCGCCGCGTAGTCGCGCCCGGCGGAGGGGACGGACACCACCTCGAAGCCGAAGACCGCCCGGTAGAACTCGCCGGTCGAGGAGGTCTCGTACGTGAGGAGCTCGTTCCACACCGGGGTCCCCGGCCCCGCCGTCGCCGTGCCGTGGTGCGCCTCCGCCTGCCAGACGCCGAAGACGGCGCCCGTCGGGTCCGAGCAGATCGCCAGGCGGCCCGCCTCCGCCGCGTCCAGCGGGCCCACCGCGACGGTGCCGCCGCAGCTGCGGATGTTCTCGGTGGTCTTGTCGGCGTCCTCGGTGGCCAGATAGGGGGTCCAGGCGATGCGCAGCTGCCGGTCGTCCGGCAGCCGGCCGATGCCCGCCACCTCCCTGCCGCCGAGCAGGGCGCGGACGTACGGGCCGAGCTGCTCGGGTCCGGGCACGAACTCCCAGCCGAAGAGCGCGTGGTAGAACTCCCGCGTGGCGTCGAGCCCGTGCACCATCAGGCTCACCCAGCAGGGCGTGCCGGGTGTGCGCCGGGTCGCCTCGGTCATCGTCACCCTCTCCTCGGACCGTCGTCGTGGCCGTGCCCCCGCCCGGTGGCGGCACCGGAGGGGACGCGGCGGACCCCGGCCGCACCGCGCGCGGGCGCGATCCCGGGGGCGGAAGGCCGGGTCCGTCCCCCGCGGCCGTGCGGCTGCGCGAGTATGGCACCCATGAAGCCCATCATCTCCGCAAGTGAACTGCTCAGCGAGTCGGCCGGGCCCCGGCCGCCGGTCCTCCTGGACGTCCGCTGGACGCTCGGCGGCCCGCCCGGACGGCCCGCCTACGAGGCCGGCCACCTGCCCGGAGCGGTCTACGTCGACCTGGACACGGAACTGGCGGGACCGCCCGGGAGCGGCGGACGCCACCCCCTGCCCGACCCGGAGACCTTCGGCGCCGCGATGCGCCGCGCGGGCGTCTCGGCGGACCGGCCGGTCGTCGTGTACGACGGCGGTTCCGGCTGGGGCGCGGCCCGCGCCTGGTGGCTGCTCCGCTGGGCGGGCCACCCGGACGTACGGGTCCTGGACGGGGGGCTCGCGGCCTGGACGGGCGGGCTCACGGAGAAGGTCCCCGCGCCGGAGCCGGGCGACTTCCTGCCGCGGCCGGGCGCGCTCGGACTGCTCGACGCCGACGGCGCGGCGGCCCTGGCCGGCGCGGGGCTGCTCCTGGACGCGCGGGCGGCCGAGCGCTACCGGGGGGACGTGGAGCCGATCGACCGGGTCGGCGGGCACATCCCGGGCGCGGTCTCCGCGCCGACGACCGGGAACGTCGGCGCCGACGGGCTGTTCCTGCCGGCCGGCGTCCTGCGGGACCGGTTCGCCGCGCTGGGCGCGGCCGGGGGGACGCCGGTCGGGGTGTACTGCGGTTCGGGCGTCTCCGGCGCCCACGAGGTGCTCGCCCTGGAGATCGCGGGCATCCCGGCCGCCCTCTACGCGGGCTCCTGGTCGGAGTGGTCCGCCGACCCGTCCCGCCCGGTGGCCACGGGCCCGGACCCCCGGTAGCGCGCACGGCACCGGCCCGGACGCCTGTGCGGAAGGGCCCGCGCCGTCACGGCGCGGGCCCTTCCGTGCGGATCTCGGCGGAGCGGCGTACGAAGGTCAGTCCTGCTTCTTCCTGCGGGTGCCGAACACGATCTCGTCCCAGCTGGGCACCGCCGCGCGGCGGCCCGGACGGACGCCGTCCGCCTCGGCCTGGCGGTCCGTGGTGCCGGTGAGCCGGTCGCGGTGGCCCGACACCGCGCGCGGCATCAGGACGTCGGCGTACGCGGCGCCCGCTCCCGCCGACGCGGCGGGCGCCGGCGGCTCCTCCGCCTCGGGCTCCTCCGCGTGGTCCGAGGAGTCCGGCTGCTCGGGCACGACCATGTCGCCGCGGAAGCTCGGCACGGCCTCCAGGAGGCTCGTCAGGGAGTCCCGCTCGTCCTCCGGCTCGGCGGGCGCGGGCGTCCGCTCCGGCTGGTGGCGGTCGAGCTGGCGGTCCAGGGCGCGGTCGAGCGGCCGGTCCCGGGGCAGCCGGGCGATGCGCGGCACGAACGGGAAGCTGGGCTCGGGAGCGGCGGCGATCGTGTCGTCCGTCTCGCCGATCAGGGCGCGCGCCTCGTCGTCCACGGCCTGGACGAGCCGCCGGGGCGGGTCGTACGTCCAGCTGGCGGTGTGGACCTCGCCCGCGACCCGGTAGACGAGCAGCACCTCCCAGGTGCCGTCGTCCCGGCGCCAGGAGTCCCACTGCACGGTGTCCTTCTCGGCCCCGCGCAGCAGCAGCCGCTCCTGCACCGCCTCGCCGAGCTGGGGGCCGCTGTTCTCCCCGGGCCTGCGGACCGGGGTCTTGCGGGCCCGCTCCGCCATGAAGGCGCGCTCGGCGAGCACGGGGCCCTCGAAGCGGCGCACGCGGTCGACGGGGATGCCGGCGAGCTGGGCGACCTCCTCCGCGGAGGCACCGGCTCGTATCCGCGCCTGGATGTCACGGGGGCGGAGGTGGCTCTCCACCTCGATCTCGATCTGGCCGAGGCGCGCGCGGTCGTTGCGCACGGCGGCGCGCAGCCGCTCGTCGATCGGAAGTGTGTACTCCGTGCTGTCAGCAGCCTTCAGCACCAGTCGTGTGCCGTCGTTGGAGACGGCCACGACACGCAGTTCGGGCATGGGTACCTCCCGGGTGGTGCCTGCCGACGTCACGTGCGTCGCTGCTTCCGCTAGTCGAGTGTGGCCTGCCCGGGTGCAGCCTGCCACTACTTGCCGAGTTGCCCGGCGTGTCGGGCGTGGACCCTGGAACGCCGTGGTGACACGGTGGCCGGATCGCCACGCCGAGTGACTGGCGGTCACTCTGTGCAGCCGGTTCCCGTGTGATGCCGAAGCGCCGCCGGTTCGGGCGCCGTCCCCGGCTCCCGCCCCATGATCCGGGGCACCCGTGAGGGCGTCCGGACCCAGGGTTCGTCAATGTACTCCATTCGGGCCACCTGGGTGGACAGGCGCGCCGTCCGAGTTGCCGGGCGGTGCGGGAGCGGGTCCCCACGATTCCCCTCCGTACGTGTCGCTCTTCACAGAAAGGGCGAAAACGGAACTATTCCCCTCTCTCGCGTGTCCCTTCTGGGTGCACAGCACTCGATCAGTCGGCAGGGGTTGGAGATGGGGCAGAGGCCGAGCACCGGCACGGACGGACCGGAGGAGGCACGGGAGGCGGAAACGGTGGGGACGGCAGGGACGGCGGAGGACACCGGCAGGAGGAAGATCGACCTGAGCATGGCCCAGGTGTCGGGCAGCGCCCTGGCCGCGGTCGTCGCCGCCAAACTCGCCTCCACCCTCGGCGTGTACGGCACGATCGTCGGCGCCGGAGTGATCAGCGTGATCGCCACCTGCGGCGGCCCGTTCTTCCAGTACGCCCTCCGGCGCACGGGCGAACAGGTCCGCGACGTGACCACGGCGGCCAGGCCGAAGGCGCGCCGCATCCGGCTCGTCGACACGACCTCGCCCGAGGGGGAGGACCGGACCCTGCTGCTCCGCACGGTCCCGTCGTCCGGCGGGGAGGCTCCCGGCGGGGAGGAGTTCGGGGAGGCGACCACCCACGGCACCCGCGTCCGGGGCTGGAGGCGCCCGGTGGTCGCCGCCGCCCTGGTCTTCGGCGTCACCATGAGCGGCATCACCGCCTACGAACTGGTTGCCGGGGAGGACTTCGGCGGCAGGCAGGGGACCACCACCTTCGGCTCGGCCGTCCGCGGCGACGGCGGCACGGGCAAGGAGGCGCCGGACCCGGGCGGGGAGACCACGCCCGCGCCGTCCGGGACGGGCGACGCCACCGGGCGGCCGGACGGCGGGGACACCAGCTCCGCGCCGGGCTCCACGCCGGCCCCGGACGACCGGGGTACCGGGCGGCCGGACGCCGGGCGGAGCGGGAGCGCGGCCCCGTCGACGGAGCCGGCCCCCTCCGGTTCCGCCGGGAGCGGGACGGCGTCCCCGGCGGAGCCGACCGGCCCCGCGACGGAGCCGACCTCCCCGGCCGGGGAGCCCTCCGCCGGGACGGAACCGTCCGGGACCCCGCCGGCCCCGGCCCCGACCGGCACCGGCGCCGACCCCGGTTCCAGGACCGGGACGGAGCCCGGAGGGGAGTGAGGAACGGCCGCCACGCGCCCGCGTGGCGGCCGTTCCCGTCAGTCGCCGAGGACCCGCCGCAGGTAGTCGTTGCCGAACAGGCGGTCCGGGTCGAGCCGGTCGCGCAGCGCCGTGAACTCGGCGAAGCGCGGATAGACCCCGGAGAGGTACGCGGCGTCCCGGGTGTGGATCTTGCCCCAGTGCGGGCGTCCCCCGTGCGCCGTCATGATGCGTTCCACCGCGGTGAAGTACGCCCGGTGGGGCGTCCCCCTGTAGAGGTGGACGGCGATGTAGGCGGTCTCCCGCCCGGAGGCCGTGGAGAGCGCGATGTCGTCGGCCGGGGCCGTGCGCACCTCCACCGGGAAGCTGATCTTGAGCGGCGACCGCTCGGTCATCGCCTTCAGCTCGCGCAGCGCGGCGACGGCCGTCTCGCGCGGCAGCGCGTACTCCATCTCCACGAAGCGCACCCGGCGCGGCGAGGTGAAGACCTTGTACGGGATGTCGGTGTACGTACGGGCCGACAGGGCCCGGCTGGAGATCCTGGCGAGCGGCGGGACGACCGGCGGTACCGCCCGGCCCAGCGAGCAGGCGAGCTGGAAGATCCCGTTCGAGAGGAGCTCGTCGTCGACCCAGCCCCTGATCCGCCCGGGGGGAGCGGCGGGACCCGCGCTGCGGTTGTTGCGCTTGGTGTTGCAGTTGTCCGTGTGGGGGAACCAGTAGAACTCGAAGTGCTCGTTCTCCGCGTGCAGCGCGTCGAACTCCGAGGTGACCCGGTCGAAGGACATCGGCTCCTCGCGCGCCGTGAGGAGGAAGACCGGTTCCACCGCGAAGGTGATCGCGGTGATCACGCCGAGGGCGCCGAGCCCGATCCGGGCGGCCGCGAAGACCGCGCGCTCCTCCTCGTTCCCCTCCGCCGAGCAGGTGAGCAGCCGCCCGTCCGCGGTCACCATCTCGAGACCGCGGATCTGCGCGGCTATCGACGCCGAATCGCGGCCGGTGCCGTGGGTGCCGGTGGAGACGGCGCCGGCGACGGTCTGCTCCATGATGTCGCCCATGTTCGTGAGCGACAGGCCCTCCCGGGCCAGCGCCACGTTGAGCCGCTTCAGCGTCGTGCCCGACTCGACGGTCACGGTCATCGCCTCGCGGTCGATCCGCCGGATTCCGCTCAGCAGCTCCGGCCGGATCAGTACGCCGTCGGTGGCCGCGATCGAGGTGAAGGAGTGGCCGGTGCCGACCGTCTTCACCCGCAGCCCGTCCTCGGCCGCCCGGCGCACCGTCTCGGCGAGCTCCTCGGCCGAGGCCGGACTCGCCTCCCGGACCGGGCGGGAGGTGACGTTCCCCGCCCAGTTACGCCACGGACCGGCCGTCGTCCTGGTGCTCCCCGGTCCCGCTGTTGTCGTCCCGCTCACGCTGCCCCTCCCGGTTCGGCGCCGGCCTGCGCAGCCGGCGGTGTCCGAGGAGACCCACCGCGACCGCGGCCGCACCCGCGAGGACGGGCACCACGTACCCCGTTCCGGCGCCCTCCGCGTCGACGACCCAGCCGGCCGCGGAGGAGCCGAGCGCCACGCCGACCGCGAGCCCGGTACTCGTCCAGGTCATGCCCTCGGTCAGTTCGGCGCGCGGTACGTGCGCTTCGACGAGGGCCATCGTGGTCACCATGGTGGGCGCGATGGAGAGGCCCGCGACGAAGAGCGCCACGGCCAGCAACGGCAGGTTCCCGGCCAGTAGGAGGGGGATCATACTCACGGCCATCGCGCAGACGCCCAGCAGCCACCTGCGGGACGGTTCCCCTTCGGGGCGGAGCAGGCCGAAGACGGCTCCGGCCAGGCAGGACCCCAGCGCGTAGACGGCCAGGACGAGGCTGGCGGCGCCCGGCCGTCCCTGCTCCTCGGCGAAGGCCACGGTCACCACGTCCACCGAGCCGAAGACGGCGCCGGTGGCGACGAAGGCGAGGACCAGGACCTGGAGGCCGGGGGAGCGGAGCGGGGAACCGCGCCGCTCCCCGTCCTTCCGGGGGTGGGGCCGGGGCTCCGTGGCGCGCTGCGCGGTCAGCCAGAAGACGCCGACGGCGAGGAACACCCCGGCGAACAGCGGGCCCGCCTCGGGGAACCAGTTCGTGGACAGGCCGATGGAGACGATCGGGCCGAAGATGAAGCACACCTCGTCGACGATCGACTCCCAGGCGTACGCCGTGTGCAGGTGGCGTCCCCCGTCCCGGTGGATCTCCGCCCAGCGGGCCCGGACCATCGCCCCCACGCTGGGCACGCAGCCGATCACGGCCGTGAACGCGAAGAGGGTCCAGACCGGGGCGTCCCGCTGCACGCAGACGAGGAGCCCGGCGGCCCCGGCGAGCGACACCAGCGTCACCGGCCGGAGCACCGCGCGCTGACCGTGCCGGTCGACCAGACGGGAGACCAGCGGGCCGAGGACCGCGGCCGACATCGCGAGCGTCGCCGCGAGCGCCCCGGCGAGCCCGTAAGCGCCGGTGACCCGGGAGATCATGGTGACGATGCCGATGCCCATCATGGACAGGGGCATCCGCCCGAGGAAGCCGGCCACGGAGAACGCGGCGGTTCCGGGCGCCGCGAAGATCGCGCGGTAGGGACTGGGCAAGGGGACTCCGTACGTGCTGCGCGTCCGGTCCCGCACGACGGCTCGTCCCGTGCGGGCGCCGGCACCCGGCCGGTGTAGTTAACAGCTAAAGCCTACAGTTCTGAAGTCGATGGCGCGGCTCCTCCTCCCCGGTCCGGCCGGATCGGCCTCCCCGGCCGGTCGCCCCGCTCGGCGGCGCTCCCGGACGGGCCGCGCCCCCGCCGGCCGGAGCGGGTGGGAGGATCGGTGCCATGTCCGATCAGCACGATCCCGCCCCGTACGACGCCCTGCTGCTGCTCTCCTTCGGCGGCCCCGAGGGGCCGGACGACGTGGTCCCGTTCCTGGAGAACGTGACGCGCGGCCGCGGCATCCCGAAGGAACGCCTCAAGGAAGTGGGGCAGCACTACTTCCTCTTCGGCGGCGTCTCCCCGATCAACGACCAGAACCGCGCGCTCCTCGACGCACTGCGGCGGGACTTCGCGGAGTCCGGGCTCGACCTCCCGGTCTACTGGGGGAACCGCAACTGGGCCCCCTACCTCACCGACACCCTCCGGGAGATGGTCACCGACGGCCGGCGCCGCGTCGCGGTCCTCACCACCAGCGCCTACGCCTCCTACTCCGGCTGCCGCCAGTACCGCGAGAACCTCGCCGACGCGCTCGCCGCCCTGGAGGCGGAGGGCCTCCCGCTGCCCCGGGTCGACAAGCTCCGGCACTACTTCAACCACCCCGGTTTCGTGGAACCCATGGTCGAGGGCGTCCTCGCCGCCCTCGACGAGCTGGACCCCGCCGTCCGGGACGGCGCCCACCTCGCCTTCACCACCCACTCCATCCCCGAGTCCGCCGCCGACACCTCGGGACCGGCCACCGGCCACGGCGAGGGCGGGGCCTACGTGCGCCAGCACCTCGACGTGGCACGGGTGATCGCCGACGCCGTCCGCGAGCGGACCGGCACCGACCGGCCCTGGAAGCTCGTCTACCAGTCCCGCAGCGGCGCCCCCCACATCCCGTGGCTGGAGCCCGACGTCTGCGACCACCTGGAGGAGCTGCACGCGGCCGGGGCCCCCGCCGCCGTCATGGTCCCGATCGGCTTCGTCTCCGACCACATGGAGGTCCTGTACGACCTCGACACCGAGGCCACCGCCAAGGCCGCCGAACTGGGCCTGCCCGTCCGCCGCTCGGCCACCGTCGGCGCCGACCCGCGCTTCGCCGCCGCCGTCCGCGACCTGGTCCTGGAGCGGGCCGCCGCGGAACGGGGCGTCCGGACGGAGCGGTGCGCCCTCGGCGCGCTCGGGCCGTCCCACGACCTGTGCCCGATCGGCTGCTGCCCGGCCAGGACGGAACGGCCCGCGGCGGCCGGCGCCGACAGCCCGTACGCGTAGGGAGGGCCCGCGCCCCCGTACGCGCGGGAAGATCCGCGACCGACCCGTACGCGCAAGAAGATCCGCGACCGACCCGTACGCGCAAGGAGATCCCGTGACCGATCCGTCAGAGCCCCTCCTCACCGAGCTGCACGACCTCGCCCTGGAAGCCGCGCGGCGGGCCGGAGCGCTGCTGCGCGACGGCCGCCCCGACGACCTGGCCGTGGCGAGGACCAAGAGCAGCCCCATCGACGTGGTCACCGAGATGGACATCGCCGCCGAGAAACTGATCACCGGCTTCCTCGCCGAGCACCGTCCGCACGACGGCTTCCTCGGCGAGGAGGGCGCGTCGAGCCCCGGCACGAGCGGGGTCCGCTGGGTCATCGACCCCCTCGACGGCACCGTGAACTACCTGTACGGCCTGCCCACCTGGGCCGTCTCGATCGCCGCCGAACGGGACGGCGAGACCGTCGTCGGCGTGGTCGGGGCACCGATGCGCGGCGAGACGTACCACGCGGTGCTCGGCCGCGGCGCGTACGCCGGGGACCGGCGCCTCGCCGTCCGCCCCACGCCCCCGTTCGACCAGGCCCTCCTCGGCACCGGCTTCGGCTACCTGCGGGCCCGGCGCGAGCGGCAGGCCGACGTCGTCCGGCGGATGATCCCCCGCGTCCGCGACATCCGGCGCGGCGGCTCGGCGGCCATCGACCTCTGCGACGTCGCCGCGGGGCGCCTCGACGCCTACTACGAGCGCGGCCTCAACCCCTGGGACCTCGCGGCGGGCGCGCTCGTCGCCCGCGAGGCGGGGGCGCTGACGGGCGGCCGCCCGGGGGAGCCGGAGTCGGGCGAGCTGACGGTCGCGGCCTCCCCCGGCCTCTTCGGGCCGCTCCAGGAGCTCCTGGAGGAGCTGGGGGCCTGGCACGACTGACGCGGGCGCCGGACCGCGGGCGGACGCGCGGGGGCCCCGGAGCCTGGACCGGCTCCGGGGCCCCCGCGCGGCCCCACGGGGCCGCGGACGGTACGGGTCAGGCGATCGGCGCGGCCACCTCCACACCGTGCTCGGCGGCCAGGCGGTGCAGGTCCTCCAGCTCCGCCTGCTCCACCTCCGCCAGATAGTCGTCGCCCGTCTCGCGCGCCCGCGTGAGATCCGTCTGCGTGGTCCTGATGCGGTGCAGCAGGCCGGCGGTGAAAGCGTCCATCGTGCGCCCCCTCGTCGTGGGTCGGCTGGCACGGGGGTGTGCCGAGGGTGGGTCGGATCACACCCTGTGGCCCCTGGGACGGGGAGCGACGGGTGGCGTGCCACATACAGGGCGTGATCGCGGGGTGTGCAGTCGTCCTCCCCAAGCCTTTCCTCAGAGAAACCTCAACCGGCCCGGGAATCGGCCGAATTCCCGGAGCGTCCCCGGGCCTCCCGCCCGGTCCCTCCGCCCGCGGGCCGCCCGGGAAGCGCGCGACCGCCGCCTTACAGCCGGTTTACGCGCGTACGGGGCAGGATGGACACCCACAGTCAACGCTCAGGCCCGGCCGGTCCCCTCCGGGCCGCGCCCCCACGGGAAGGATGTACGACGTGCGCGTACTCGTCGTCGAGGACGAGCAGCTGCTCGCCGATGCGGTGGCCACCGGACTGCGCCGGGAGGCCATGGCCGTCGACGTCGTGTACGACGGCGCGGCGGCCCTGGAGCGCGTGGGGGTCAACGACTACGACGTCGTCGTCCTCGACCGCGACCTCCCGCTCGTGCACGGCGACGACGTCTGCCGCAGGATCGTCGAACTCGGCATGCCCACCCGCATCCTGATGCTCACCGCCTCCGGCGACGTCAGCGACCGCGTGGAGGGCCTCGAACTCGGCGCGGACGACTACCTCCCCAAGCCCTTCGCCTTCACCGAGCTCACCGCGCGCGTGCGCGCCCTCGGCCGCCGCACGTCCGTGCCCCTCCCGCCCGTCCTGGAGCGCGCCGGCATCAGGCTCGACCCGAACCGCCGCGAGGTCTTCCGCGAGGGCAGGGAGGTCCAGCTCGCGCCGAAGGAGTTCGCCGTCCTGGAGGTCCTCATGCGCAGCGAGGGCGCCGTGGTCTCGGCCGAGCAGCTCCTGGAGAAGGCCTGGGACGAGAACACCGACCCGTTCACCAACGTGGTGCGCGTCACCGTGATGACCCTGCGCCGCAAGCTCGGCGAACCGCCCGTCATCGTCACCGTGCCCGGCTCCGGATACCGGATCTGACCGATGGCCGCCACCCCCGTGCCCCACCCCCACGTGCCCCCCAAGCCGACCTGGGACCCCAGGGACCCGGTCCGCCCGCTCCTGCGCCCCACCATCCGGATACGGCTCACCCTGCTGTACGGCGGGATGTTCCTGATCGCGGGCATCCTGCTGCTCTCGATCATCTACCTGTTCACCGCGCAGGCCCTCGGCGACAGCGCGGCCCATCTGCCCTTCAAGTTCGTCAAGGGCGAGGTCCAGCCCACCACCTCGTGGTGCGACCTGCCCAGCACGGGCACCGGCGAGCAGTTCAACGACGCGGTGTCCGTCTGCCTCCAGCACCAGAGCGACCGGGCCCTGGACGACCTGCTGCGCCGCTCGCTCTTCGCCCTGCTCGGCCTCAGCATCATCGCCTTCGCCTTCGGCTACGCCATGGCGGGACGGGTCCTCTCCCCGCTCGGCCGGATCACCCGCACCGCCCGCCAGGTGGCCGGTTCGGACCTGTCCCGGCGGATCGAGCTGGACGGCCCGGACGACGAGCTGAAGGAGCTGGCCGACACCTTCGACGAGATGCTGGAGCGCCTGGAGCGGGCCTTCACCGCCCAGCAGCGGTTCGTCGCGAACGCCTCGCACGAGCTGCGGACCCCGCTCGCGATCAACCGGACCCTCCTGGAGGTGCACCTGTCGGACCCCGGGGCGCCCGTGGAGCTCCAGCAGCTCGGCAAGACGCTGCTCGCCACCAACGAACGCAGCGAACAGCTCGTCGAGGGCCTGCTCCTGCTGGCCCGCAGCGACAACGAGATCATCGAGCGCAAACCCGTGGACCTCGCCGAGGTCGCCGAGCGGGGCGTCGACCAGGTGCGCGCCGAGGCCGAGGCCAAGGGCGTCGAGATCCGGGGCGGGCGCGCGCCCGCCGTCGTCCAGGGCAACGGCGTCCTGCTCGAACGGATCACGCTGAACCTGCTCCAGAACGCCGTGCGCTACAACGTGCCGGAGGACGGCTGGGTGGAGGTCACCACCGACACCCTGCACGACCAGGCGGTCCTGGTCGTCGCGAACACGGGGCCCGTGGTCCCCGCGTACGAGACCGACAACCTCTTCGAGCCGTTCCGGCGGCTCCGGCAGGAACGGACCGGCAGCGACAAGGGGGTCGGTCTCGGCCTGTCGATCGCCCGGTCCGTGGCCCGGGCCCACGGAGGCCGTATCATCGCGGAGCCCCGTGCGGGCGGCGGTCTCGTGATGCGCGTCACTCTGCCGATCTGACAGACTGCGCGACCCGACCCTTTCTGTTCGCTTTGCGCGGAATTCCGTAACCCCGCTCCTGAGACGCCCGTGTGTGATCGATCACAGGAGCGGGTGGGTGGACCTCCACTCTCCGTGACCGGGAAATCCCTCGGAAAACCTGGAAAAGTCCGGGTTTCCGGGCCCCCTCATGACGGGAAGTACACGGGGTGGCGCCTGTGAGGAACGCCCGAAGGACCGTGTACGGTCCGCATCGCCACCCGAAGCCGATCACTCGCGAGAAGGCGCGACGGGTGTCGATTCAGTAACAGACCTTGATGTGAGGCAAAATCTCCGCCTCAGGTCGGGCACAAGTCCGACCTCTCACGCGTTACGTGCGCTGGAGACACCGCAACCACCCAGAGGGGGAGAGCGACATGGCAACGGATTACGACACCCCACGCAAGACCGACGACGACGTCGACTCGGACAGCCTTGAAGAACTGAAGGCCCGCCGCAACGACAAGTCGACCTCGACCGTCGACGTCGACGAGTTCGAGGCCGCCGAAGGCCTGGAGCTTCCCGGCGCCGACCTCTCGAACGAGGAGCTGGCCGTCCGGGTCCTGCCCAAGCAGGCCGACGAGTTCACCTGCATGAGCTGCTTCCTCGTGCACCACCGCAGCCAGCTGGCCAGGGAGAAGAACGGTCAGCCCATCTGCCGCGACTGCGACTGAGAAGGCCCGGCCGTGGCAGGCGACACACCGTCCCGGAAGCGGCGTTCGTGGCTCCCCGGGAGCCCGCGGACGCACAAGGGCGGCCCGGACCCGGCGGAGGGTGCCCAGGAGGCCCCTGAAGCCGAGCCCACCGCCTCCCTGCCCCCTCTCGGCGCACGTGACGACGAGCGGGGCCTGCCGGCCTCGCTCGAAGCGGCCCCCGGGCCGGAGCGGGCATCCCTTCCCGCGGAACGGGACGACGGGACCGTCGAAGTCCTACAGGACGGTCTCCCCGACGCCGGACGTCCGGCCGCCCCCGCCCGGGGCCGGTTCGACAGGTTCAAGGTCGACCCGCGCCGGATCGACGCCGTGCGGCGCGGCGTCGCGTACGGCGTGAAGCGCGGCGGAGACGGCGCCAGGGCCGGCGTCGGCCACCTGGCCGACCGCCTGATCGACCTCGCCCCGCGGATTCCCGTCCGCGACCTGGCGACCCTCCGCGCCCAGTTCCCCGGCCTCGGCCCCGAGGAACTGGCCGACAAGCTCGTCGCCGGCGCGGCGAACGCGGCCTCGACCGTGGGAGCCGGCGTCGGCGCCGCCGCCATGCTCCCCGTCCCCCCGGCCCTGCCGGCCGAACTGGCGGCCGAGATCACCGGCGTCGCCGCCGTGGAACTCAAACTCATCGCCGAACTGCACGAGGTGTACGGACTGCGGCCCCCCGGCCGGCTCCCGCAGCGCTCGACGGCCTATCTGACCTCCTGGACCGAGGAACGGGGCATCGACCCCGCCAAACCCACCACCGTCAACGCGGCGCTCGGCGGACAGCTGAAGCGCGAACTGCGCCAGCAGATCATGAAGCGGATGGTGCGCAACCTGCCGAACCTCATGCCCTTTATGGTGGGCGCCGCCGTCGGCGCCGTCATGAACCGCCGCGACACCAGGAAGCTCGCCTCGCACATCCGCGAGGACCTGCGCCGCCGCCAGGTCCCCTGGGACGCCCTCCAGGAGCTGCCCGCGCTGGACCGGCCCGCCGCCCCCGGGGAACCGGCCCCCTAGGGCGTGTGTCGAAAGTCCCGTCTGCCCGGCGGCGCCCGGCACGCACTCCCCCGTGGCCCTTCGGGCCCGGGGGTGCCCCCAGCCGCGTTGTCGGGATCACCCCGATACACCCGGTATCGGGGTGACCCTCCGCCTTGCGATCGCACGCACCGGACACCGCCGGGCCTGCCCTCCGGGCAGACGACGCCACTTTCGACACACGCCCTAGCCCGGACCCGGCGGCCCGGGAACCCGCGCCGCGTTCAGCTCTCCGCGCCGTCCCGCACGGCGTCCAGCGCCGCCACCAGGGCCTCCGGCTCGCGGCTGGAGAGGTACACGTACGGCGTGGGGTCCGCCGGGTCCGTCACCGCGATCCGTACCGCCCGGGGCACGTACCCGCGCATCAGCATGAAGGCGCGCGGGTCCGCCTTGTGCGTGCGCCAGGCGCGCGCCTCCTCCTCGTCCAGCACCTCGGCCGCCCCCAGGGCGGAGACCGGGATGCGTGCGTCGCCCGCCACCAGCGAACCGGCCACCACCCGGATCCGGGCGGAGCCGTACGAGGAGACCGCGATTCCGGCGAGCACCGTCGCCGCGATCAGGCCGCCCAGCGTCGGGACCGTGCCCAGCGGGAACATGATCAGACCGCCGGACAGGCCGAGCAGGCCCGCGATCGCCCACCAGGAGCGGGGGGCCGTCAGCCGCTCGTCGAAGAGCGGGGCGGCGGAGGGCGCGGGGGAGGAGGCCGGCGACGGTACGGAAGGCTGCATGCGTCCAAGCTTGGCACGGCGCGTCACGCGTCCGTCCGCGCGGGTGAGGCCCGTGTTCCCCGGGGGGACCGGTCGGCAATCGCGGTCCCGGGCCGTGGACCAGGCGTGAGGCCCGCGTTCCCCGGGGGACCGGCCACCGCCGCCCCGCGCCCGCCCGCGCGGGTAAGGTCTGCGCCTGTGACTGCAACATCTGCCGCCCTCACCCCGCCGGCCGACGCCATACCGCCGGTGCGCCACCCCGACGCGCCGGCCCCCGGCGAGCCGCTCGGCTCGCACTACGGCCACTGCTTCGGATGCGGCGGCGGACAGCCCCACGGCCTCCACCTGGAGGCACGGGCGGGCGAGGGCGTGACCGTCACCGCCGAGTTCACGGTCACCCCCGACCACCAGGGCGCCCCCGGCCTCGCGCACGGCGGCGTCCTCGCCACCGCGCTCGACGAGACCCTCGGCTCCCTCAACTGGCTGCTGCGGGTCATCGCCGTGACCGGACGCCTGGAGACCGACTTCGTCCGGCCCGTACCGGTCGGCACCGTGCTCCACCTGGAGGCCGCCGTCACCGCCGTGCACGGCCGCAAGCTCTACTCGACCGCCGTCGGCCGGATCGGCGGACCGGACGGCCCCGTCGCCGTCCGCGCCGACGCCCTCTTCATCGAGGTCAAGGTCGACCACTTCATCGACAACGGCCGCCCGGAGGAGATCCGGGCCGCCATGTCCGACCCCGACCAGGCCAGGCGCGCACGCGCCTTCGAGGTGAACCCCTGATGCGCAACCCCGTGGACGTACTGATCCGGCGCGTGGACCCCGAGGTCCCGCTTCCGGCCTACGGGCACCCCGGCGACGCCGGCGCCGACCTCGTGACCACGGAGGCCGCCGTACTGGCCCCCGGAGAGCGCGCCGTGCTCCCCACCGGGATCTCCCTCGCCCTCCCCGACGGGTACGCGGCCTTCGTGCACCCGCGCTCCGGACTCGCGGCCCGCTGCGGAGTGGCGCTCGTGAATGCCCCGGGGACGGTGGATGCCGGGTACCGTGGAGAGATCAAGGTGATCGTGGTCAATCTCGACCCGCGCGAGAGCGTGCGGTTCGAGCGATTCGACCGGATTGCCCAACTCGTCGTCCAGCAGGTCGAGAAGGTGCGCTTCCACGAGGTGGCGGAGCTTCCCGGCTCTGCGCGGGCCGAGGGGGGCTTCGGGTCCACCGGCGGTCACGCCGCCGTGGACGGCACAACGGGTGGGAATCGATACGCTTCGGCCGTATCCGACCGGGAAGGACAGTGACGTGTTCGGACGTCGCAAGAAGAGTGGTGCCGCCGAGGACGCGGCGAGCGAGGCCGAGCAGGTCGTCGACGCGGTGGAGGACGACGAGGACGCGGCCGGTGCGCCGCGCCGCGTGAACCTCCCGCCGGCGCCCCGGCCCGACGGGCCCTGGGACATCTCCGAGGTCACCACGCCCGAGGAGGGCCGCGTGGACCTCGGCGGGATCTTCGTGCCGGGTGTCGAGGGCATGGAGCTCCGGGTGGAGGTGGCGGGCGACGCGATCGTCGCGGCCACCGTCGTGCTGCGCGACAGCGCCGTACAGCTGCAGGCCTTCGCCGCCCCCAAGAACGAGGGCATCTGGGGCGAGGTCCGCGACGAGATCGCCACGGGCATCATCCAGCAGGGCGGTGTCATCGACGAGGTCGAGGGACCGCTGGGCTGGGAGCTGCGCGCGCAGGTCCCCGTGCAGCTGCCGGACGGCAACCGCGGCGTCCAGCTCGTCCGCTTCGTGGGCGTCGACGGCCCCCGCTGGTTCCTGCGCGGGGTGATCTCCGGACAGGGCGCGGTCCAGCCGGAGGCGGCCGGGCTCCTGGAGCAGATCGTCCGCGACACCGTGGTGGTCCGCGGCGAGGCCCCCATGGCCCCGCGCGACCCGATCGTCCTCAAGCTGCCGAACGACGCCCAGATGGTGCCGGACGGCGTCCAGCAGGAGGAGCAGGAGGGCTCCCGCTTCTCCGGCGGCATGGGCCAGCTCCAGCGCGGCCCGGAGATCTCCGAGATCCGCTGAGCCGTCCGGCCGCGGCGCGGCCCGGCGTCCCCGCCCACTCCGGCGGGGCGGCCGGCGGTGCCTCCGGGGCCGGCGAGGAACGAACGGCGGGCCGTTCTCCGTACGCGAGGTACGGGGGCGGCCCGCCGGCCGTTCCCCCAGGTCCTCCACGGGCCCGGCCCTCCGCCCGTTCCCCCCGGTTCTCCACAGGTCCGGCCCTCCGGCTCTGGTCCTCGGGCCCGGTGGCGGACCATACTGGCGAGCGCACATGTTCGAGGAGGGGGAACACCGGGTGAGTGAGAGCAGCACGAGGTCCGCGACGGCCGTCATCGAGGACCCGGCCGGACCCCCCATGGTCCGCGTCGAGAACCTGCGCCGTTCCTACGGCACGGGCGAGGCCGCGGTGCACGCCCTGCGCGGCGTCTCCTTCGACATCCCGCGCGGCCAGCTCGTCGCCCTCAAGGGCCGCTCGGGCTCCGGCAAGACGACCCTGCTCAACCTCGTGGGCGGCCTCGACTCCGCCGACGGCGGCCGGATCGTCATCGACGGCACCGACCTCTCCACGCTCGGCGAGGACGGGCTCCTGGAGCTGCGCCGCGACCGGATCGGCTTCATCTTCCAGTCCTTCGGCCTGCTCCCGATCCTCTCCGCCGCCGAGAACGTGGGCGTCCCCCTGCGGCTGCGCAAGGCGGACCCGAAGGAGCGCGAGGAGCGGGTGGCCCTGCTGCTCGGCCTGGTGGGCCTCGCCGACCACGCGGCCCAGCGGCCCGGCGAACTCTCCGGCGGCCAGCAGCAGCGGGTCGCCATCGCCCGGGCCCTCGCCAACAGGCCGGCCCTGCTGATAGCCGACGAGCCCACGGGCCAGCTGGACGCGGAGACCGGGCTCGCCGTCATGCAGCTCCTGCGCGCGGTGGTCCGCAGCGAGGGCTGCACGGCCCTGGTCGCCACCCACGACCCCCAGCTCCTGGGGCTCGCGGACCGGGTCCTGGAGCTGCGGGACGGCGAGATCGCCGAGTCCTGATCCGGGTCGGCGGGGTGCCGGGGAGCACCGGGACCGGACGGTCCCGGCCCGGCCGGCGGGACGTAGGGTCGAGCCATGGGACGCGGCAAGCTACGCATCTACCTCGGCGCTGCGCCGGGCGTCGGCAAGACCTACGCGATGCTCTCCGAGGGCCACCGCCGGGTGGAGCGCGGCACGGACTGCGTGGTGGCGTTCGTGGAGCACCACGGGCGGCCGCGCACGGAAGCGGTGCTGCATGGTCTGGAGCGGGTCCCGCCCCGCGCCGTGGAGCACCGGGGGGCCGTCCTCGCCGAGATGGACGTCGACGCCGTCCTGGACCGCCGCCCCGCCGTCGCCCTCGTCGACGAACTGGCCCACACGAACGCGCCCGGTTCCCGGAACCCCAAGCGGTGGCAGGACGTCGCCGAACTGCTCGCGGCCGGCATCGACGTCGTCTCGACCGTCAACATCCAGCACCTGGAGTCGCTCGGCGACGTGGTCGAGGCGATCACGGGCGTACGGCAGCGGGAGACCGTCCCCGACGAGGTCGTGCGCCGGGCGGACCAGATCGAACTGGTCGACATGAGCCCGGAGGCCCTGCGGCGCCGGATGGCCCACGGCAACGTCTACACCCCCGACAAGGTCGACGCGGCCCTCTCCAACTACTTCCGCCCCGGCAACCTCACCGCCCTGCGCGAGCTGGCCCTCCTCTGGACCGCCGACCGGGTCGACGAGTACCTCCGGCGGTACCGGGGCGAGCACAACATCCGTTCCACCTGGCAGGCCCGGGAACGCATCGTCGTCGGCCTCACCGGCGGCCCCGAGGGCCGCACCCTCATACGCCGGGCCACCCGGCTCGCCGAGAAGGGCGCGGGCGGCGAGGTCCTCGCCGTCTACATCGCCCGCAGCGACGGGCTCACCGCGGCCTCCCCGAAGGAGCTGGCCGTCCAGCGCACCCTCGTCGAGGACCTCGGCGGAACGTTCCACCACGTCATCGGCGACGACATCCCCTCCGCGCTCCTGGAATTCGCCCGCGGGGTCAACGCCACCCAGATCGTCCTCGGCTCCAGCCGCCGCCGGACCTGGCAGTACATCCTCGGCCCCGGGGTCGGCCAGACCGTGGCCCGTGACTCCGGACCCGACCTGGACGTCCACATCGTCACCCACGGCGAGGTCGCCAAGGGGCGCGGTCTGCCGGTCGCGCGCGGTTCCCGCCTCGGCCGCTCGCGCATCCTCGCCGCCTGGGTCGTCGGCGTCGCGGGACCCGGCTGCCTCGCCCTGCTGCTCACCCACGTCGACGCCGATCTCGGGCTCGCCAACGACATGCTGCTCTTCCTCGCCCTGACCGTGGCCGCCGCGCTGCTCGGCGGGTTCCTGCCGGCGCTCGGCTCCGCCGCCGCCGGCTCGCTCCTCCTCAACTGGTTCTTCACCCCGCCCGTCCACCGGCTCACCGTCGCCGACCCCAAGAACATCGTCGCCATCGCCGTCTTCCTCGGCGTCGCGATGTCGGTCGCCTCCGTGGTGGACCTGGCAGCCCGCCGCACCCACCAGGCCGCCCGGCTCCGCGCGGAGGCCGACGTGCTCTCGTACCTCGCGGGCAGCGTCCTGCGCGGCGAGACCAGCCTGGACGCCCTCCTGGAACGCGTCCGCGAGACCTTCTCCATGGAGTCGGTCGCCCTCCTGCAACGCGAGAACGAGCTCGAACCGTGGACGCCCGCCGCGAGCGTCGGCCCCCACCCGGCCGCCCGCCCGGAGGAGGCCGACGTGGACATGCCGGTCGGGGACCACCTGGCGCTCGCCCTGTCCGGCCGGGTGCTGCCCGCCGAGGACCGGCGGGTGCTCGGCGCCTTCGCCGCCCAGGCCGCCGTCGTGCTCGACCGCCGGCGGCTCGTCGGCGAGGCGGAGGAGGCGCGGAAGCTGGCCGAGGGCAACAAGATCCGCACGTCCCTGCTCGCCGCCGTCAGCCACGACCTGCGGACCCCGCTCGCGAGCATCAAGGCCTCCGTCTCCTCCCTCCGCTCCGGGGACGTCGAATGGTCCGAGCGGGACCGGGCCGAACTCCTGGAGGGCATCGAGGACGGGGCCGACCGCCTCGACCTCCTCGTCGGCAACCTCCTCGACATGTCCCGCCTCAGGACCGGCACCGTCAAGCCCCTCATGCGCGTCGTCGACCTCGACGAAGTGGTGCCCATGGCCCTGGGAGGAGTGCCGGACGGCAGCGCCTGGCTCGACATACCCGAGACCCTGCCCATGGTCGAGGTCGACAAGGGCCTCCTGGAACGGGCCGTCGCCAACATCGTGGAGAACGCCGTGAAGTACAGCCCCGAGGGCGTGCCCGTCGCCGTCGCCGCCAGCGCCCTGGGGGACAGGGTCGAACTGCGGGTGGTGGACCGCGGACCCGGCGTCCCCGACGAGGCCAAGGACGGCATCTTCGAACCCTTCCAGCGCTTCGGCGACGCCCCGCGCGGCTCCGGCGTCGGCCTCGGCCTCGCGGTGGCCCGCGGCTTCGTGGAGGCGATGGGCGGGACCCTCGGCGCCGAGGACACCCCGGGCGGCGGGCTGACCATGGTGCTCACCCTCCGCGCCGCGCCCGGCGCCCCTCCGGCACCGGACGGGGACGCGGCAGCAGGTGCCGTGACCTGAACCGGACGCCCGTCCCCGTCCCGTACGCACCGCCCCGTACGCACGCACCGCACGCACCGCCCCTCCCGCCCGCACGGGCGGCCGGAAGCGGCGCGAGAACCGCACGAACCGCACGAACCGAAAGAAAGGCCCCCCTCCATGACCCGGGTCCTCGTGGTCGACGACGAGCCGCACATCGTCCGCGCCCTGGTGATCAACCTCAAGGCGCGGAAGTACGAGGTCGACTCCGCACCCGACGGCGCCACCGCCCTCCGTCTCGCCGCCACCCGGCACCCGGACGTCGTCGTCCTCGACCTCGGCCTGCCCGACATGGACGGCGTCGACGTCATCAGGGACCTGCGCGGCCGGACCCGGGTGCCGATCCTGGTCCTCTCGGCCCGGCAGACCTCCGGCGAGAAGGTCCAGGCCCTCGACGCGGGCGCCGACGACTACGTCACCAAGCCCTTCGGCATGGACGAGCTGCTCGCCCGGCTGCGGGCGGCCGTGCGCCGGGCCGAGCCGGTCGGCGGCGCCGGGGAGGGGCCCGCGGTGGTCGAGGCCGGGAGCTTCACCGTCGACCTCGCGGCGAAGAAGGTCCACCGCGACGGGCGGGACGTCCGGCTCACCCCCACCGAATGGCACCTCCTCGAAGTCCTCGTCCGCAACGCCGGCCGCCTGGTCGGCCAGAAGCAGCTGCTCCAGGAGGTCTGGGGGCCGTCGTACGGCACGGAGACCAACTACCTCCGGGTGTACATGGCGCAGCTCCGCCGCAAGCTGGAGAGCGACCCCTCCCACCCCCGGCACTTCGTCACCGAACCGGGCATGGGATACCGCTTCGAACGGTGAACCGGACACCCCGCGGAGGGGCGCCCCGGGGCCGTGCGGCGGGAGCCGCCCGGAGCGGTCTCCGCGCGGCGCCGGGACCGCCTCCCGCGGCAGTGGCGGCCGGTAGGCTTTCTGTATGAGTGCTGCACCGCGTACAGAGAAGCCGGCCGGCAGGTTCCGCCGGATGCTCGACCGGCTCTCCTCCTCGTCCGAGGACCTGGAGTCGGAGGAGCTCCAGGAGGACACCGAGGCGTCGGGGTGCACGCGCATCTGCGACTGCTCCGACCGCCAGGTGGTCATGGTGACTGGTACCTTGCGCACGGTCACGCTGCGCCCCCGGGCGGGCGTGCCCGCCCTGGAGGCCGAACTCTTCGACGGCACGGCACCGCTGGACGTCGTCTGGCTCGGCCGCCGCTCCATCGTGGGCATCGAGCCGGGCCGCAAGCTGATCGCCTCCGGCCGCGTCTCCATGAGCCACGGCCGGCGGGTCCTCTTCAACCCCAAATACGAGCTCCGACCGCTCGGACAGGAGTAGCCGGTGACGTCCCTCGACAAGCCGACCAGCACGGACCAGGACGACCGGACCTCGAAGGAGGTCACCGAGGCCGCGCTGTTCGAGGCCTTCGGCGGCCTGCGGGGCATGGTCGAGACGGTCCTGCCGGGCCTGCTCTTCGTCACGATCTTCACGGTCGACAAGGACCTGCACGTCTCGGCGATCGCCGCGCTCGCGGTCTCGCTGGTCCTCGTCGCCGTCCGCCTGATCCGCCGCGACACCGTCAAGCACGCCTTCAGCGGCGTCTTCGGCGTCGCCTTCGGCGTGGTCTTCGCGATGATGACGGGCAACGCCAAGGACTTCTACCTGCCGGGCATGCTGTACACGCTCGGTTTGGCCCTCGCGTACATCGTCACCGCCGCCGCCGGAGTGCCCCTGATCGGACTGATCCTCGGTCCGGTCTTCAAGGAGAACCTCTCCTGGCGCACCCGCAACCCCGGCCGCAAGAAGGCGTACACGAAGGCGAGCTGGGCCTGGGGCCTGATCCTGCTCGGCAAGTGCGCGGTGCTCTTCCCGCTGTACTGGTGGGCCGACCCGACCAAGTTCGGCTGGGTGTCGGTCGCCCTGAAGATCCCGCCGTTCCTGCTCGCGGTCTACCTCACCTGGGTCTTCCTCGCGAAGGCCCCGGCGCCGATCGACGTCTTCGCCGAGATGGAGGCCGAGGAGCGCGCCGAGAAGGCCCGCGAGGCGGCGTCCGGAGGACGGCCGGAGGCCTGAGCACGGCGCCCCGGGACTCCCGTCGTACGCGCGGGGGCCCCGGAGCGCGGGAGTGCGCCCGGGACCCCGGGCACGTACGGGGAGGGCCCGGACCCGGTGAACAGGTCCGGGCCCTCCCCGTACGCGTACGGCCGCGGCCGGTCAGGAAGGCTCGCGGCGGACCTGCAGCAGGTCCTCCAACTGCTCCTCGCGCGCCTGCGCGGCCACGAACAGCAGCTCGTCACCGGCCTCCAGGGTCTCCTCGGTGCTCGGCGTCAGCACCCGCGAACCGCGGATGATCGTCACGAGCGAGGTGTCCTGCGGCCAGTCCACGTCCCCGACCGACGTGCCGGCGAGCGCCGACTCCGGCGGAAGCGTCAGTTCGACCAGGTTCGCGTCGCCGTGGCTGAAGCGCAGCAGCCGGACCAGGTCGCCGACGCTCACCGCCTCCTCCACCAGGGCCGACATCAGGCGCGGGGTCGAGACGGCCACGTCCACGCCCCAGGCCTCGTTGAACAGCCACTCGTTCTTCGGGTTGTTCACCCGGGCGACCACCCGCGGCACCGCGTACTCGGTCTTGGCCAGCAGCGAGACGACCAGGTTCACCTTGTCGTCACCGGTCGCCGCGATCACCACGTTGCAGCGCTGGAGCGCCGCCTCGTCCAGGGAGGTGATCTCGCAGGCGTCGGCGAGCAGCCATTCCGCCTGCGGCACCCGCTCCACCGAGATGGCGGTCGGGGCCTTGTCGATCAGCAGCACCTCGTGGCCGTTCTCCAGCAGTTCGCCGGCGATGGAACGGCCCACCGCACCCGCGCCCGCAATAGCGACACGCATCAGTGACCGCCCTCCTCGGGACCCTCGGCGAAGGCCTCCTCGACCTTCGCGATCTCGTCCGTACGCATCATCACGTGCACCAGGTCGCCCTCCTGGAGCACCGTCTGGGACGTGGGGATGACCGCCTCGCCGAGCCGGGTGAGGAACGCGACCCGCACGCCCGTCTCGTCCTGCAGCCGGCTGATCTTGTGGCCGATCCAGGACGGCGAGGTGTGCACCTCGGCGAGCTGCACCCCGCCGCTCGGGTCCGTCCACAGCGGCTCGGCGCCCGAGGGCAGCAGCCGCCGCAGCATCTGGTCGGCGGTCCAGCGGACCGTCGCGACCGTCGGGATGCCGAGCCGCTGGTAGACCTCGGCACGGCGCGGGTCGTAGATCCGCGCCGCCACGTTCTCGATGCCGAACATCTCGCGCGCGACCCGCGCCGCGATGATGTTCGAGTTGTCACCGCTGCTCACCGCGGCGAAGGCGCCGGCGTCCTCGATCCCGGCCTCGCGCAGCGTGTCCTGGTCGAACCCCACGCCCGTGACGCGGCGACCGCCGAAACCCGACCCCAGGCGGCGGAAGGCCGTCGGGTCCTGGTCCACGACCGCGACCGTGTGCCCCTGCTGCTCGAGGGTCTGCGCGAGAGCGGCTCCCACTCGCCCGCAGCCCATGATGACGATGTGCACGTCCCCTTACCCCGCACTCCTGATCGCCTTGCTGACCTGCGAAAACACCCTGCTCACAACTTTCCTCGCCCGATCCGCCCGGGCCGCGGCGGGCGACGCCCTGCCGGGTCGCCCGGTCCGAGCTTAAGCGTCAACACTGGCGGGGACCGCATCCGAGGTGGTAGACGGAAAGATTCCGTATGGATCGGGGGTGCCGGTGAGCATGGCGAATTTCGAACGCTTACGATCCTCTCCGTGTCCAAACTGACCGACGTGCCCAAACGCATCCTGATCGGGCGGGCCCTGCGCAGCGACAAGCTCGGAGAGACGCTCCTCTCGAAGCGGATCGCCCTCCCCGTCTTCGCCTCCGACCCGCTCTCCTCGGTGGCGTACGCGCCCGGCGAGGTGCTCCTCGTCCTCTCCGTCGCCGGTCTGTCGGCCTACCACTTCAGCCCCTGGATCGCGCTCGCGGTCGTCGTCCTGATGTTCACGGTCGTCGCCTCCTACCGGCAGAACGTCCACGCGTACCCCAGCGGCGGCGGCGACTACGAGGTCGCCACCACCAACCTGGGGCCGAAGGCCGGACTCACCGTGGCGAGCGCCCTGCTCGTCGACTACGTCCTGACCGTCGCCGTCTCCATCGCCTCCGGCATCGAGAACCTCGGCTCGGCCGTCCCCTTCGTCGTGGAGCACAAGGTCGCCTCCGCGGTCGCCGTCATCCTGCTGCTCACCCTGATGAACCTGCGCGGGGTGAAGGAGTCGGGCACCCTCTTCGCCATCCCGACGTACGTCTTCGTCGCCGGCGTCTTCCTCATGATCGTCTGGGGCGCCTACAGGGGGATCGTCCTCGACGAGACCATGAAGGCCCCCACGGCCGACTTCGAGATCAAGGCCGAACACCAGGGCCTGGCCGGCTTCGCCCTGGTCTTCCTGCTGCTGCGCGCCTTCTCCTCCGGCTGCGCCGCCCTCACCGGCGTCGAGGCCATCTCCAACGGCGTCCCCGCCTTCCGCAAGCCGAAGTCGAAGAACGCCGCCACCACCCTCGCCCTCATGGGCGGCCTGGCCGTCACCATGTTCTGCGGCATCATCTTCCTGGCCATGGCCACCGACGTGCGGATGGCCGAGAAGCCCGCCCACGACCTGCTCCACAACGGCGTCCCGGTCGGCGAGGGCTACGTCCAGGACCCGGTGATCTCCCAGGTCGCGGCCGCCGTCTTCGGCGACGGGACGTTCTTCTTCGTCATCCTCGCCGCCGCCACCGCGCTCGTCCTCTTCCTGGCCGCCAACACCGCGTACAACGGCTTCCCGCTCCTCGGCTCGATCCTCGCCCAGGACCGCTACCTGCCGCGCCAGCTGCACACCCGCGGCGACCGCCTCACCTTCTCCAACGGCATCGTGCTCCTCGCCGGCGCCGCCGCCCTCCTCGTCTGGATCTACGGGGCGGACTCGACCCGCCTGATCCAGCTGTACATCGTCGGCGTCTTCGTCTCCTTCACCCTCAGCCAGATCGGCATGGTCCGGCACTGGAACCGGCACCTCGCGACGGAACGCGAGCCCGCCAAGCGCCGCCACATGATCCGCTCCCGCGCGATCAACGCCTTCGGCGCCTTCTTCACCGGCCTCGTCCTCGTCGTCGTCCTCGCCACCAAGTTCACCCACGGCGCCTGGGTCGCCCTGCTCGGCATGGTGATCTTCTACGGCACGATGACCGCGATCCGTAAGCACTACGACTCGGTGGCGGCGGAGATCGCCGCGGCCGAGGAGAAGCCCGACGAGTACGTGCGCCCCTCCCGGGTCCGCTCCATCGTCCTCGTCTCCAAGCTCCACAAGCCCACCCTCCGCGCCCTGGCCTACGCCAAGCTCGTGCACGCCAGCGAGGTCGAGGCGCTGACCGTCAACGTCGACCCGGCCGAGACGAAGGCGCTCAAGGAGGAGTGGGAACGCCGCGGCATCAACGTCCCGCTGAAGATCCTCGACTCCCCGTACCGCGAGATCACCCGCCCGGTGATCGAGTACGTGAAGAGCATCCGCCGCGAGAGCCCGCGCGACGCCGTCTCCGTCTACATCCCCGAGTACGTCGTCGGCCACTGGTACGAGCACCTGCTGCACAACCAGAGCGCCCTGCGCCTCAAGGGCCGGCTCCTCTTCACCCCGGGCGTCATGGTGACCTCGGTCCCGTACCAGCTCCAGTCCTCCGAGGCCGCCAAGAAGCGGGCCCGGAAGCGGCAGGAGTGGAACGCGCCGGGCTCGGTCCGCCGCGGTCCCGTGGAGAAGGGGCACAAGGAACCGGCCGCGAAGAACGGCTAGACTGGTGGGCTGCCGTCCGAACGGCAGCCCACCCCCGCTTCCCTTGGAGACCCCCCACCATGCAGAACACCCCTGTTGCGTCGCTGGTCGGGGAGGAGTACGAGGTCGAGGTCGGCCCGGTCGCCCACGGCGGTCACTGCATCGCCCGCACCGGCGAGGGCCGCGTCCTCTTCGTCCGCCACGCGCTGCCCGGCGAGAGGATCGTCGCCCGCGTCACCGAGGGCGAGGAGACCTCCCGCTTCCTGCGCGCCGACGCGGTCACGATCCTGGAGCCCTCCAAGGACCGGGTCGAGGCCCCCTGCCCGTTCGCGGGCCCCGGCAAGTGCGGCGGCTGCGACTGGCAGCACGCCAAGCCCGGCGCCCAGCGCCGCCTGAAGGGCGAGGTCGTCGCGGAACAGCTCCAGCGCCTGGCCGGGCTCACCCCGGAGGAGGCCGGCTGGGACGGCACGGTCATGCCGGCCGAGGGCGACAAGCTGCCCGCGGGCGAGGTCCCGCAGTGGCGCACCCGCGTTCAGTACGCGATCGACGACGAGGGCCGCGCGGGCCTGCGCAAGCACCGCTCCCACGACGTGGAGGTCATCGACCACTGCATGATCGCCGCCGAGGGGGTCTCGGAGCTGGGAGTCGAGAAGCGCACCTGGGAGGGCATGGCCTCGGTCGAGGCCATCGCCGCCTCGGGCTCGAACGACCGCCAGGTCATCCTCACCCCCCGCCCCGGCGCCCGCCTCCCCCTCGTGGAACTGGACAAGCCGGTCTCCGTGATGCGCGTGGACGAGAAGGACGGCGGCGTCCACCGCGTCCACGGCCGCGCCTTCGTCCGCGAGCGCGCCGACGACCGCACCCACCGCGTCGGCAGCGGCGGCTTCTGGCAGATCCACCCGAAGGCCGCCGACACCCTCATGAAGGCCGTCATGCAGGGCCTCCTCCCGCGCAAGGGCGACACCGCCCTCGACCTCTACTGCGGCGTCGGCCTCTTCGCGGGCGCCCTCGCCGACCGGGTCGGCGACCAGGGCGCGGTCCTCGGCATCGAGTCCGGCAAGCGCGCGGTGGAGGACGCCCGCCACAACCTGGCCGGCTTCCCGCGCGTCCGCATCGAACAGGGCAAGGTCGAGTCGGTCCTCCCGCGCACCGGCATCACCGAGGTGGACCTCATCGTCCTGGACCCGCCCCGCGCCGGCGCCGGCAAGCAGACCGTCCACCACCTGACCACCCTGGGCGCCCGCCGCATCGCCTACGTCGCCTGCGACCCGGCGGCCCTGGCCCGCGACCTGGGGTACTTCCGGGAGCGGGGATACCGGGTGCGGACGCTGAGGGCGTTCGACCTGTTCCCGATGACGCACCACGTGGAGTGCGTGGCGATCCTGGAGCCGGTGAAGAAGGACGCCTGAGCGGCGGTCGGTGGGTGTGCCCCGTGGGCACGCCCACCGACCGCCGGGGGCGGGTGGTCCGTGTTTTCGAGGGCGGCTTCCGTTCCTGGGGGCTCCCGCACCCCCGATCCGCCGTCGGAAGGGCCCGTTCGAGGGGTGCGGATCACCCGTTTGCTGTACGTTCCCGGCATGGTCACGGGAAAAGTGAGCGAGACCGCGGAGTCGCGTTTCTCCGCTCTTCTGGTCGGCGCGGCAAGGCTTCCGGGTGTGCGGATCGACAGGGAGGCGTATCTCCGGGCGGCGCTGGCCCGGCATTGTTCGGAGGACGAACTGCGCAGGGCGACGGAGGAGACCCCCGCGGCGGCGGGCATCCCGCTGGATGTTCTGGACAGGGTGGCCGACGAGTCCATCCGCTACGAGACCGCCAAGGTGAGCGCGATCTCCGCGGCTGCCGGGATTCCCGGCTTCATCGCCCTGCCCGCCACGGTGCCGGCCGATGTGGCCCAGTACGCCGCCCACATGCTGCGCATCGCGCAGAAGCTCGCCTACCTCTACAGCTGGCCCGACCTGTTCTCCCTCGACGACGACGACCTGGACGACGCGACCAAGGGAGTGCTCACGCTCTTCTTCGGAGTGATGTTCGGAACCCAGTCCGCGAACGCCGCCGTGGGGAAGGTGGCGGGGATGATGTCCGAGCAGGTGGCCAAGAAGCTGCCGCAGAAGGCACTGACCCAGGGCGTCGTCTACCCCGTCGTGAAGAAGGTCGCCCAGTACCTCGGCGTCGAGATGACGAAGCAGACCTTCGCCAAGTCCGTCTCGAAGGCCATTCCCCTCGTCGGGGCCGCGGTGTCCGGCGGGCTCACCTTCGCGACCTTCCGGCCCATGTCCAGGAGGCTCAAGACGCATCTTTCCGGCCTGGAACTCGCCAGGCCCGCCGGCCAGGTCATCACGGGGGAGGTCGTCCGGGACGAGGACTCCCCGGCCGCGGGCGGGTCGCGGGTCCCGCGGCCGGGTCGTGAAGGGCATGCCCTGAGGCGTTGGCGGAGGACGGACCAGGCCGTGGACGAGGGCGGTCGGGCCTCCTCGGACTGATCGCGCCCCCGCCGTGGCCGTGCGGTCTCCCTTCCGGCCCCGGTCCCGGGGCTCGCGGTCCGGCGCCGTGGAGCCCTCCCGGACCCGTTCCGGAGCGCCTGTCCGCGCGGGTCCGGTCACGACCCGCGCGTTCGCGCCGTCGTGGCGGTGCCGGTGCGCGTGGCTGGCCCGTCCGCCGCCCGCGCGGCCGCACCCGGCGGGGGGCCCGTCGGGCAGGACGTCCTTCCGGTTCACCCCCGCGCGGGGCCTCGACCGGGCCGGGCGGCCGGGCGGCCGATGACCCCTGCGGTGCGGGCCCGGACGGTGCCGACCGGCGACCGGCGCCCTCTCCGGCGAGGGCCCGCCCTCACCTCGTTCGCGGCGGCGGGTGCTACCAGATCGTGATCTTCGTGATCTTGTGGATGGTCCCGCCGGGGGCGTTGCCGAAGTGCCACTTGTCCACGGTCGCGCTGGTCGCCGGCGCGCCCAGCCTCGGCACGAACTCCAGCGTGACCTTGTTGTCTCCGGTCCAGATCCGGTCCACGCCGTAGATCGCCACGCTCTGCGTGCCCGCGTTGGCGAAGCAGAGGGAGCCGCCCGCGTTGTGGAGCGACAGGAGACCCAGGCCGTTGCAATCGGTGCGGTTGATGGCGAACGCCGACGAAGCCGGCAGCGTGACGGCCATGGCTCCGGCCGCCGCGACCACCGCGAGGCGTGCGATGAAGCGCTTCATTGGTGAGTTGTTCCTTCCGTGGTGGTGTGGTGCCGCCGGGGGCCGCAGCGCACGGCGGCGTCGAGGGGGCGCACGCGCGCCCCATCGACGCAACGGGGGAAAAGGCGCTCCGGTTCACCGGGGGAGCGCCTTCCTTCGGACGCGGTCGCGATCTCCCTCCACTTCCGCCGGTCCTTCGCCCGGAGTCGCGTGCCCCTCGCCCCGGTCCCCCGACCCGACGACGCGAGGCCTTCCGGCCGTGGGCCGGGTCTTTCGCCGGGGTGTCCGGTCGCGTTGGATGGCCCGGAGAAGACACGACGTACGAAGGGGGTGCGCCATGGGGCGCGTCATGGAGAAGCGGTGGTGGGCGGGGGCGGTGGTCGTCGCGGTGATCGTGGGGGCCGGGCTGGTGTGGTTCAAGCCCTGGGCGCTGTGGGTGGACGAGACCGTCAGCGAGGCGCTGCCCTCGGCGACCGCGCCGGCCGGGACGCGAGCGGCGCCCACGGGCCCGTCCTCCTCCGCGCAGGCCGCACCGCCCGCCGGCCCGGCCACCGTGGCGCGGGGTTCGTTCATCAGCCACGAGCACACGACGACCGGCACGGTGAAGATCGTCCGGCTCGCCGACGGCTCCCACACGCTCCGGCTCGAAGGACTCGACACGAGCAACGGCCCCGACCTGCGCGTGTGGTTGAGCGACGCGCCGGTGAAGGAGGGGAAGGCCGGCTGGGGCGTCTTCGACGACGGGAAGTACGTCAACCTCGCCAAGCTCAAGGGGAACAAGGGTGACCAGAACTATCCGCTGCCGGCGGACCTCGACCTCTCGGCGTACACGAGCGTGAGCATCTGGTGCGACCGTTTCGACGTCTCGTTCGGTGCCGCGAAGATCGTCCGCACCTGACACCGTACGAGGGGCGTGGCCGGGATGTCCCCGGCCAACGCCCCCGCACCCGGGCGGAGTTCCTGATTCCGCAACCGAAATGATCACACCGTCACGTTGCGGAACGGCGTGGACGCGGTACGAGTACGGCTGACAGGCTGCGGCGCGTCTATTTCTTCTTGATCAGAAGGAGTACCGCGTGCGCAGAACCACCGGCCGGTCCCGTGGACCGGCTCGGCACGACAGGGCCCGAACCCTGGCCCTGCCCCTCGCCCTGGCCCTCCTCGCCCCCGTGGGCGTGCTGGCGGCCGGCCCCCTGTCCCCGGCGTCGGCGTCCCCGGCGCCGGAGGCCGCGAAGACCTCCGCCGCCCCGTCCTCCGCCTCCTCCCCGTCCTCCGCGTCCTCCCGCGAGGAGGTGAACGCGCGGCTCACCGCCCAGGCCCAGGGCCGGCGGATCGAAGTCACCGGCGCCCGCACCGAGGGCACGACCCTGTGGGCGAACCCCGACGGCACCATGTCCGTCGAGTCCTCCGCCGGTCCCGTGCGGTACCGGGAGAACGGCCGCTGGGTCGGGATCGACCTCACGCTCGTCAAGGACGCCGACGGCACCGTCCGCCCCAAGGCCCACCCGCGCGGCCTGCGTCTCGCCGGGCGCACCGGAGCCGCCGGAGGCGACCTCGCCGTCCTGGGGCGCGGGGAGCAGGAACTCGCCCTCGGCTGGAGGGGCGCGCTGCCCGAGCCGCGGCTGAGCGGTTCGAAGGCGACGTACGAGAACGTCCTGCCGGGCACCGACCTCGTCGTCGAGGCCACCCGCACCGGCTTCGAACAGTTCCTGGTGGTCGCCGACCGGCGGGCCGCCGAGCGCGCGGCGGCCCTGACGCTGCCCGTTCGTTCCGAGGGGCTGGAGGCCCGCCAGGGCGAGGACGAGACGCTCACCCTGACCGATCCCCGCACCGGTGCCACGGTCGGGCGGGGCTCCACCCCGTACATGTGGGACGCCTCGGCGGGCGGCGAGAACGCTCCCGGCGCCCGCACCGCCCGTGTCGACCTGGACGTCACCGAACGGGGACAGGGCTTCGACCTCACGGTCCGGGCGGACCGGGCCTTCCTGGCCGACAAAGCCACCCGCTACCCGGTCACCATCGACCCGGCCGTCTACTTCGGCACCGACTTCGACACCTACGTCCGCAACGGCGACACCGCCGACTTCTCCGCCGCGCCCGACCTGCGGGTCGGCCGCGAGTGGCAGAAGGGCGAGGCCCGCTCCTTCGTCAACTTCCCCCGGAACTCCGCCGTCACCGGCCAGGACGTCCTCAACGCGGAGCTGAACCTCTACGCCACCTGGTCCGACGGCTGCGCGCCGCGCTCCTGGGAGATATGGGACACCGGCAACGCGTCGTCCGCCACCCGCTGGAACAGCCAGCCCGCCTGGCGCTCCAAGGTGACCTCCTCCACCCAGACGCACGGGCACACCGACTGCGGCCCGCGCTGGATATCCGAGGACATCACCCCGCTGGTGAAGCAGTGGTCCAGGACGGCCAACACGGTCGACACCGTCGGCCTGCGGGCGACCGACGAGAACGACGCCACGGCGTTCAAGGTCTTCGCCTCCGCCCAGACCACCACCGCGCCCTCGATCCTCGTCACCTACGAGTCCCCCGCGGACCCGGTCAAGGACCACGTCGTCTACTGGAACGACGTCCTGCAGGAGACCTACCGCCAGGTCGGCGGCGCCCCCGGCCCGCTCGCCCGGGCGGGCGCCATGATGCACGGCGCGATCTACGACGCGGCCAACTCCGCCCGGTGCGCGGAAGGCCCGCTCAAGTGCCTCGGTGACCCCTACCTGGTGAAGGCCACGGCCTCCAACGGGGCACTGCCCGACGTGAACAGCGCCATCGACCACGCCGCCTTCGACGTCCTGCGCTCGCTCTACCCGGCGCTGAACTTCGACGACGAGATCGCCGCCGCCCGCTCCACCATCCCCGCCGCCGTCACGGCCGCCCAGCGCGCCGCCGGCACGGAGGTCGGCCAGAAGGCCGCCGCCGCGATGAACGCCGCCCGCCAGAACGACGGTTCGGCCCCCGTCGCCCCGTACACCGGCTCCACCCAGCCCGGCTACTGGCGGCCGACGGGCACGGGCGACGGCGCCACCCCGCAGTGGGGCCTGGTCAAGCCCTTCGGCATGGCGAGCAGCTCCCAGTTCCGCTCCTCCGGCCCGGCCGGGCACACGCAGATGAGCACGCTGCTGCCGAGCCAGGCGTACGCCGACCAGGTCAACGACGTGAAGAGCCTGGGCGCGGCGGAGTCCACGGCCCGTACGGCCGACCAGACCAAGGCGGCCCTGTTCTGGGCCAACGACCTCGACGGCACCTACAAGCCGCCGGGCCAGCTCTTCGAGCACACCCAGACCCTGTCCCGCCAGTACGGCACCACCGTCGCCGGCAACGCCAAGCTCTTCGCCCTGACCGCCTTCGCCATGGCCGACGCGTCGATCGTCTCCTGGGACCAGAAGTACCGGACGAGCATCGACCTGTGGCGGCCGGAGAGCGCGATCCGCCTCGACGGCGACGGCAACGCGAACACCACCGCCGACGCCAACTGGCAGCCGCTGTCCCAGGACCGCAACGGCCAGCACTTCTCCCCGCCCTTCCCCGCGTACATCTCCGGCCACGCCACCTTCGCGGGCGCGTGGTCGAAGGCGACGCAGACGTGGTTCGGCACCGACCAGGTCACCTGGACCGCCACCACCGAGGACCCCAACGCCCTCGGCGTCACCCGCACCTTCACCTCGATCTCCGCCGCGGCGACCGAGAACGCCGTCGGCCGGGTCTGGCTCGGCGTGCACTACCGGTGGGACGGCACCGACGGCGTCACCGCCGGAGGCAACGCCGCCGCGTACGGGGTGACGAACAGGCTCAAGCCGAACACGGCCGCGAGCTGGACCGCGTACGAGACGCTGCACAACCTCGCCGGCTGCCAGGAGGTCGGCAAGCGGCTCGTCGCCGAACACCGCTGGACCTCCTACCAGTGCACACAGGTGCAGGCGCCCGGGCCCGACCACACGCTGTACGTGAAGTAGCCGGCCGATGAGGAGAGGAGACAAGGACATGCGCGCGCGCACCCAGCAGCCCCAGCAGCCCCAGCACCGGAAGGGGGTGCGAAGGGCGGTCGTCGCCCTGGTCGCGACCTGCGCCGCCGGCGCCGTCGCGGCCCCGATCGCCCTCGCCGCCGCCTCCGCCGACCGTGCCCCGGCGGCGGTCGCCGGGGACGACCGGCTGCTGCCGACGCCCGAGGCGCCGAGGATCTCGGACGGCTCGTACGCGGGCTTCCAGTTCTGCGGCGGCCCGGCCGGAGACCCGGTCGTCACGACCGGCACCCCGACGCTCGCGGCCACCCTGGAGTCGGTCGCCCCGCCCGGCACCGTCGAGCCGGCCCGGCCCGGCCCGCGCCGCAAGGTGACCTTCGAGGTCGACACCGCCACCGGCAAGCCCGTGCTCCACCGGCAGCTCACCAGCGACACCAGTCACGCCGCCGCCCTCCAGCTGCCCGAGGGCACCCTCGCCGACGGCGCCTACCGCTGGCGCGTCCGCGTGAAGGACGGCGGCACGTCCTCCGCCTGGACCGCCTGGTGCTCCTTCACCGTCAAGCACGGCTGAGGGAACCACCGGACCACCGG
The DNA here is from genome assembly GCF_055562975.1 of Streptomyces sp. NPDC014907. Taxonomy (NCBI): domain Bacteria; kingdom Bacillati; phylum Actinomycetota; class Actinomycetes; order Kitasatosporales; family Streptomycetaceae; genus Streptomyces; species Streptomyces sp. NPDC014907. The sequence goes on from NZ_JBVHEG010000013.1 coordinate 149,462, forward strand.
CGCCCGGTGCCCCGGAACGCCCTCCGCGTTCCGGGGCACCACCGCGTCCGCACCACCGCGTCCGCACCACCGCGTCCGCACCACCGCGTCCGCACCACCGCGTCCGCACCACCGCGTCCGCACCACCGCGTCCGCACCGTCACGGCGGCGCCCACCGTCAAGGCCTGCGGGTACGGTCCGGGGGCGCTCCCGCCGGTCACGACCGCGTCGGGTGTGACCGGGGACTTCGAGGCGCGGGTTCCTGTGCCCGGCCGTCAGGCGAGGAGGGCCATCAGGAGCAGGGGGGCGGTGGTGGGCCGGGGGGAGCCTCCGTCGGGTTCGAGGGTCAGGCCGACGGCGCCCGCGCCGGCGGGGCCTCCGGTGAGGACCACGGTGCCGTCGCGGTCGATCAGTCCGGCCGGGCGCATGGTGCCGTCGTGGTCGAGCCACAGCTGGTACGTCCTGCCCGGTCCCGGGGCGGGCAGGTTCGCGGCGGTGAAGACGGCCTTGTTCCGCCGGCCGGAGGTCACGACGGTGGTCAGGGCCCCGTTGGCGGCCCTGCCGCGGACGGTGCGCGCGTCCGGGGCCGCCAGCACGGCGCCGACCTCGTCGAGCCGCTGCTGGGCCTGCCGGGCCCGCTGTTCGAGCTCGTGTCCGTTCTGCGCCTGCCACACCGCGAGTCCGCCGAGCACGGCGGCGGACACGCCGGCGGCGAGCGCCAGGGGCACCGCCCGTCGGCGCGGTGTGCCGCCGGACACGGGCACCGGGCGGGGCGCGGGGACGCGCGGGGGCAGCTGGCGCACGCCGTCGAGGGCGGCCATGACCTGTGCCTTGGCCGCCGCCGGGGGCGTCCGGGAGACGGCGGCGGCGAGGCGCGCCGCGGTCGCCCGGAACTCGGCGACTTCCTGGCGGCAGGCCTCGCACGCCCGGAGGTGGGCGTCGAAGTCCTCGCGTTCGGTGTCGTCGAGCGCGCCGAGGGCGTGGGCGGCGACGAGGGTGTGGACGTCGGTGGCGTGGTGTCTCACGTGGTCACCCCCATGCAGTCGCGGAGCCGGACGAGCCCGTCGCGCATGCGTGTCTTGACGGTGGGAAGCGGTGTGCGCAGGGCTTCGGCGACTTCGCGGTAGGTCAGCCCCCGGTAGTAGGCCAGGCCCACGGCCTGGCGCTGGAGTTCGGTCAGGCCGCGCAGGCAGCGGCGCACCTGTTCCGATTCGAGCCGGGTCTCGACCTGTTCGGTGACGTCGTCGTAGGCGACGGCGTGTTCGCGGGCGGCCCGGGCGTGCTCGCGGTCGGTCGCGGCCTGCGCGGAGCGGACCCGGTCCACGGCCCGCCGGTGGGCGATGGTCGCCGCCCACGTCCTGACGGAGGCGGTGCCGGGCCGGTAGCGGGCGGCCTGGCGCCAGAGGTCGATCATGACCTCCTGGGCGACCTCCTCCGACTGCGCCCGGTCGCGCACGACCTTGAGCACGATGCCGAAGACCAGGGGCGCGAGGGCGTCGTAGAGGGTGGAGAACGCCTGTTTGTCGCCGTGGGCGACCTGTCGCATCACGTCGCCGAGTTCGTCGCGGCCGGTGTCGGCGGGACGGCCGGCGCCGAAGGGGATCGGTTGGTTCACCCGCGCCGCTCCGGCCGTGGGGAGAAGGCGAAGGGCCGGCCCGGGGAGGCCGTCGGGGGGCGGGGCTTCCATCGCATGCCGCTCCTTTGTCGTCGTTCGTGCGGTTCCGGCCGCCCCCGGGGGCGGCGGGGGCCGGGGAATCCGCTCGTGTGCCGTCTGTTCTTCGGAGCGGACGGGCCCCCGGATGGGGTGACTCTTCACTTCCGGCCGTTTCCTTCGGAGAAGGGCGGGGCGGGGCGGCCGGAGACCGGTCGCGACGACGGTGTGCGGGGAGCGGACGACTCACTCTTTCGGGGGACGCACCCATCCGCCGGGCGGGGGCCGCCGAATGCCCGGTGTGAGCAGCTTCCGCAGCAGAATCGTCCGCGCCGCACGGGGCGCGACGGCCGGACTCCTGGCCGCCTTCACGGCTCTGGCGACGGCCGGGCTCGTGGCCGGGACGGCGCGGCCCGCGACCGGGCCGGTGACCGTCGTGGGCGGCGCCCTGATCGACCGGACGCCGGCCGCGGTGAAGGACTTCGCGATCCGTGCCTTCGGGGAGGACGACAAGACGGTCCTGCGGCTGGGCATCCTCGTGGTCCTCGGCCTGTTCGCCGTCGCCCTGGGCGTCTCCGCCCTGTCCCACCGGCGGGCGGGCGCCGCGGGCGTGCTGCTGTTCGGGGCCGTCGGAGCCGCGGCGGCCCTCGGCCGCCCCGACTCGGGCGGCACCGGCGACGCACTGCCCTCGGTCGTCGGGTCCGTCGCGGGTGCCCTCGTCCTGTACGTACTGGCGTCCAAAGCCGCGTCCGGTTCGGAGGCGTGCGGTTCGGAGGCGTGCGGGTCGGAGGCGTGCGGTCCGGAGGCGTGCGGTTCGGACTCGTCCGGTCCGGAGCCGGCCGCTTCGGAGCCGTCCGGCCCGGAGACGCCGGGTCCGGAAGCGCCCGGTCCGGAGCCGTCCGCCGTGGACGGCCGGAGCGCCGGAGGACGGAGCAGGCGCGGCTTCCTCACCGCCGCCGGCGCGACGGCCGTGGCGGCGACCTCGGCCGGAGCGCTGGGGCGGTTCCTCGCCGGCCGGCGGGGCCGGGGGGCCGTGGCCTCCCGCGAGTCCCTGGTCCTGCCCGAACCGGCCTCGCCCGCACCCGCCGTCCCGCCCGGCGCCCAACTGAAGGTCTCCGGCATCACCGCCTTCACCACCCCCAACCCCGACTTCTACCGCGTCGACACCGCCCTGACCGTTCCCCGGATCGACGCCGGGACCTGGCGGCTGCGCATCCACGGCGAGGGGGTCGCCCGGCCGCGCGTCCACACCCTCGCCCAGCTCCTGGCCCGTCCGCTCGTCGAGCGCGACATCACCCTGACGTGCGTGTCGAACGAGGTGGGCGGCCCCTACACCGGCAACGCCCGCTGGCTGGGCGTCCCCCTCGCCGGCCTCCTCCGGGAGGCCGGCGTGAGGCCCCCCTCCGAGGGCGGGACGGCGGACCAGCTGGTGGCGCGCTCGGTGGACGGGATGACCTTCGGTTCACCGGTCGAGGACGTCATGGACGGACGCGACGCGATGCTCGCCGTCGGCATGAACGGGGAACCCCTGCCCTTCGAGCACGGCTTCCCCGTCCGCATGCTCGTCCCCGGCCTCTACGGCTACGTGTCGGCCTGCAAGTGGATCACCGGCATCGAGCTGACCGCCTTCGGCGCCTACGACCCGTACTGGGTGAAACGCGGATGGGCCCGCGAGGCGCCGGTCAAGACCCAGTCCCGCATCGACACCCCCCGGCCGTTCGCCCGCCCGGCCGCGGGCACCGTCGTCGTCGCCGGTGTCGCCTGGGCCCAGCGCCGCGGCGTCGACCGCGTCCAGGTCCGTGTCGACGACGGGCCCTGGCGGGACGCCGACCTCGCCGCGCGGGCGGGCGTCGACACCTGGCGCCAGTGGTCCTACCGCTGGGACGCCACCCCCGGCGGGCACCGCCTGACCGTCCGCGCCACCGACGGCACCGGGCGGGTCCAGACCGAGCGGCGCGCGCGGACCGTCCCCGACGGGGCGAGCGGCCGGCACAGCGTCTTCGTCACCGTCACCTAGACCACCCGGACGGCCAACAGGCCGCGCCCGGGTCAGCACCACCAGCCACGTCAACACCCCATGAAAACGACCCCCGTGAAAACGACCCCTGTGAGAACAGCCCCATGAGAACAGCCCCCATGAGAACAACCCCCGTGAAGACGACCCCCGTGGAAACGACCCCCGAGGAGCACCCCACCATGAACAGCACGAAGTTCCGCCGTATCGCGATCGCCGTCGCCGCGGCGGCCCTGCTGCCCTTCTCCCTGGCCGCGTGCTCCGACTCCGGCGGTGACACCAAGGCCGCCTCCACCGCGACCGCCGGGGACGAGGCGAAGACGGAGCCGCGTACCCCCTCCGAGGAGCCGGCGACCGGCGACCGGCCCTTCGGCCCCGCCTGCGCGGGCGTCCCGAAGGAGGGCGCCGGCTCCTTCGACGGGATGGCGAAGGACCCGGTGGCGACCGCGGCGTCGAACAATCCGGCGCTGTCCACCCTGGTCACCGCGGTGAAGCGGGCCGGCCTGGTCGACACCCTCAACAACGCCCGGAACATCACGGTCTTCGCGCCGACGAACGACGCCTTCGCCAAGATCCCGAAGGCCGACCTCGACAAGGTCCTCGCCGACAGGGCCGCGCTCACCAAGATCCTCACCCACCACGTCGTCGGCCGGAAGCTCGACCCGGCGCAGCTGGAGAACGGCTCCTTCGAGACGCTGCAGAAGGGCACGATCACCACCAAGGGGTCCGGCGAGGAGTACACCGTCGACGACACCTCGAAGGTCGTCTGCGGCAACGTGCGGACCTCCAACGCCACCGTCTACATCGTCGACACCGTCCTCATGCCCGACTAGGACTTCCGCCTTCCGGGGGCGGAGGCTCAACGGGGCCGTCCGCGACGGCGCCCCCGGAGGGCTTCCGCCCGCTTCCGGAGGATCGCGACCGCCCGGGCTCCGGGAGCGAGGCCGCGCTGCGTGCCCCTCCCCCCCCCGCGGCGGGGGAGCCGCGCGCCGGAGCCCGAGGCGCGTACGGACGCCGGAGTTCCGGGGCGCCCGGTGTCACGCGGCCGGTGCGCCGGGTTCCCGGCCGTGCGCCGACAGTCCGGCCCACAGGGCGCGGCCCCGCGGGGTGAGGCGTCCGTCGTGCCGCAGCACGTCCAGGGCGTCGCGGACGCGTCCGGAGAGGTCCGGCGCGGAGTCCGGCGCTGAGTCCGGCGCGCCGTCGTGGCGCCGCAGGAACTCCCGTTCGTTCACGGTCGCGTACGTGTCCCGCAGCAGTGCCGCGACCGTCAGGCCGGTCCCGGCCGGCGACGGGCGCACGACGGCCCCCGGCTCCTCGCTCAGCGCGTACAGGTCGCCGATCGCGTCGTAGCGCGTCTGGGCGGCCGCGCGGCACAGGTGCCGGGCGATCTCCAGGGGGCCGGTCCCGGCGACGGCGGCCGCGCCGCGGAACGCGGGCACCGTCTCCGGCGCGGAGGGCGCCGGCGCGGGGGCGATCCGGCGCAGGGAGGTGCGGACGTCGTCCGCGGCCGGTGGCCACGCCTTCCCGATCAGGGCCAGGGCCTCCGCCACCGTCTCCAGGAACTCCTCCGCGCGTTCGCCCCTCGGCGGAGGCGGGGAGCGGTGGCCCGCCGGGTGGAAGGCGGTGTACCAGGAATGCGCCGGCAGCACGCAGGGGCCGCCCCCGGGAAGGGCCGGCAGCACGGTCACGCGCGGGCCCGCCGTCTCCCCGGTCAGGTCCGCCGACGCTATGCGGACGCCGTCCGCCTCGACGTGCGACGCGTACGCCTCGACCGTCACCGTCGCGTCCGCCGCCTCCGGCAGCGCGATCACCCGGCCCGCCGAGGGAAGGACCAGTTCCCCCGGGGCGCCGAGGGCGGCCACCAGGCGGGTTCCCGGTGCGAGCACCTCGTGGCGGACCAGTTCGGGCAGGCAGAACGACGTGAGGTGGGCGAGCAGGGTGTCCGGCGCGCGCCGGTAGCCGGCCTCGCGCTCGCGTTCCGCCTGCCGCACCCAGGACGTCACCTCGGGGCCGCCGCACCAGGCCAGCAGGACGGGGTGCGGCAGCCGCGTCAGTCCGTCCACCACCGCCTGCACCGAGCCGGCGAGCCGGGCGTCGCCGCAGGCTCCCGCCCGGTCCCGCGCCAGGATCAGCAGCCGCTTGAGGTGGCGCGGGGCGGCCGCGTCCCCCAGCCGGGCGGCCGCCCCGCCGGGCAGCACCGCCTCCCCGGGGTCGATCGCGGGCGCGGCGCCCGTGAACAGCGGTCTGATCGGGGTGACGTCGACGGTCACCGGGCCGGCCCGGACGGGTTCCGGCCGGGCCGGGTGCGCTTCGGGACGGTGCCGGGCCACGGCGGAGCGGCGGGCCTCCCGCCACCGGGCCAGGACGCGCCGCCGCACCCCGGGGTCCGCGAGCAGGCCGAGGAGTTCGTCGAGGGACCGCTCGTCGGGGGCGGCCGGCAGGGGCGAGGGGTGCCACCACGGCCGGAGCCCGGACAGTTCCTCGTGGAGCACCGGCCAGAGTTCGGTGAGCGGGGTGACCAGGTTGCAGGTCATGGTGAGGGAGAGGGAACGGCCGGTGGAGGTGCCCCAGTGGGGGTGGAAGAGCGGGATGTACAGGAGGTCGCCCGCCTCGACCACGAACTCCTCGTAGTCGTCGGTGAGGTAGAACTGCCCCGAGATCGTCGGGTCCTCCAGGACGCGCCGCCGCCGGTCCGCCTCCGGCACGGCGGTGGGGGAGCCGACGCGCCAGATCTTGCTGCCGTCCTGCTGGAGGGTGAAGTTGTCGTCGTAGTCGAAGTGGCAGCCGATGCTGCCGGGGGCGTGGGTGCGCGACACGTCGAAGGTGACGCGCGGCCACCCCAGCGCCCGCTGGAGTTCCCCGGCGCGCCGGGCCAGTTCGGGGCTCACGGCGTCGGCCCCCTTGACGAACTCGATGCGCCCCGGGTCGCGGGCGAGCCGGTCGGGTGCCTCCTCGCCGACCCGCGCGACGATCGCGTCCGCCTCCTCGTAGGTCAGCGTCCGCTCCAGGAGGTCGTGCGCGCCGCCCTTCACGAACAGCGGCTTCCGGCGCCAGTACTCGGCCAGGAACCGTTCGTAGGTCAGGCCCCTCACGAACTCCGTCATGGTGTCCCTCCGTCCGGATACAGCAGCAGGTCGTCGAAGAGCAGGTGGGGGGCCTCCAGGGAGACGGAGACGCCCTGCCCCTTCTTGTCGCAGCGGTGGTACGGGTCGTTCATCACCACCCGGTCGCCGACCCCGCGCAGCCTCCTCATGAGCTGCACCTTGTGGGCGCGCAGCACCAGGTCGCCGTACACCTCGTCGGTGATCCGGCCGTCGCGGATGCGCCGGGCCCAGGCCGGTTTGAGCAGGGCGTACTCCCGTACGGAGCCGCCCTCGCGCGGAGCGCCGAGCAGGAACCCGTCCGTGACCGACGCGACGAGGTCCTCGGCGCGGTGCTCGCCCGGCCCCACGCTCAGCACGCCCATCCGGGGGAGGACCTCGCGGGCGGCGGGGGCGCGGCGGCCGTGGCCGTTGCTGCCGGCCGGGCCCGGGTGGGAACGGCTGGTCAGCAGTCCGCTCCAGCGGCCGTCCTCGACGAGCCGGACGGGGGCCGCCGCGACGCCCTCGTCGTCGTGGACGTAGGAGCCGCAGTGCCCGGGCCGGGTCGGGTCGTCGGTCACCGTCAGCGGAATCCGGGTCCAGCGGTCTCCGAGGCCGATGCCCAGCCGGTGCCCGTAGGCGGCGTGGTTGTCGGCCTCGCTGGTGTGTCCGACGCACTCGTGCAGGGCGATGGCGGCCATCAGCGGTGTCATCACCACGGGCGCGGCCGTCCGGGCGGGCAGGGGGCGGGCGGCGCGGCAGGCGTCCAGGTCGGTGCGGAGCGAGTCCAGTCCCTCCGACAGGAGCGCCGTCCGCAGGCCGGCCGCGTCCGGCGAGCGGACGCCCCACTGGACGCGGCCCGTGCCGCCGTGCGTCACCAGCACGGCCCACCCGGTGGTGTCCGTCTCCACGGTGACCCGCATGGCGGGCAACCGGGCGCACAGGCCGGTCAGTTCGGCGGCCAGCGAGCGGGCCGTCGCCGCCGTGCTCATTCGGTCTTGCCCCCTCCGGCGGTGAGCGGGGCCTGTGCGGCGGTGTCGGGCGGGAGGGGGCCGGGGCCGTCGCCGGCGCCGCCGAGGGTCGCCACGTCCCGTACGGCCAGCGGCAGGAGGGTGGTGACGAAGACGACGGCACCGGCCGCGGCCATCGCGGTGGCGGCCTGGTCGGCGCCCACCACCAGGAGGCCGGCCAGCATCTGCCCGGCCGGCATCCCGACGAAGGAGGCGAAGAAGTCGAGGGCGAAGACGCGGCCGAGGAGCGAGCGGGGGACGTGCCGCTGGATGGCGCTCGTCTTGAGCACGTCGAAGAACTGCACGCCCGCGCCGCCGAGCACGAACAGCGCCACCAGCACGGGCAGGGAGGAGGTCACCGCGAAGGCGAGGCAGGCCACGCCGAACAGGCTGATCGCGGCCAGCGCCCACAGTCCGGGCCGCCGGAAGAGCTTCTGGGTCAGGCCCGCGAGGGCCGCGCCGCCGAGGCCGCCGAGGGCGAACGCGGACAGGACGAAACCGTATCCGGCCGGGCCGCCGAGGCGGTCGTCGGCGATCAGCGGGACCAGGACGAACCAGGGGCCGACGGCGAGCAGCACGTGGACGACGGCCATCGCCTCCAGTGCCATCAGCCACCGCATCCGCACCACCACCCGGATGCCGGCGACGGCCTCGGCGAACATCGACTCCTCCTGCCGGGCGGCGGGACGGCGCCGGTCGCCGAGCCGCCGTCCGACCATCAGCAGGGTGAGCGAGGAGACGGCGAAGGTCGCCGCGTCGGCCCACAGGGCGCTGCGCGGGCCGACGGCCGCCACCAGCAGGCCGGCGCCGGCCGGGCCCGCGACCTGGCCGATGTTCTTCAGCATGTTCGTGGCGGCGTTGGCCTGTTCCAGCGTTTGTTCCGGCACGAGGGACGGCACGAGGGAGTCGTGGGCCGGCTGGAAGATCGACTCGCCCGCGCCCATCAGGAAGGTGATGAGGGCCAGGGCCCACAGCGGGGCGCCGTTCCCCAGGGCGATGAGCAGCAGGACGGCGGCGAGCCGGACCACGTCGCTGGACATCATCAGGCGGAGCTTGTCCATCCGGTCGGCGAGCACGCCGCCCACCAGGATGAGCAGCGCGAGCGCGCCGAAGCGGGAGCCGAAGACGACGCCGAGCGAGAAGGCGGACTCGTCCCTGCCCAGGGCCAGGGCGACGACGGCCATGGGGAACAGCTGGTCGCCGATGATGCTGATCAGCTGGCCGGACCACAGCCAGCGGTAACCAGGATGCGAGAAGGGCCCACGCCCCACGATTCCCCCTTGTGACGGATCATTTTCGGTCGATGCGTTCAGGACATTCGTTCACGCGACCGCGCCGGCCGAGCTTACGGGCCGGTGCGCGCGTCTGTCACGACGTCCTCCCTTTTCGGCGCCGCCCCGCCGGCGGGCATTCGGGGCCGTGGGGGCGCAAGGGTGCGACAGGAATTGTTGAATCCTGATCGAGTTGCGAAAGGTCACCATTGACAGCCCCGGAAACCCTCTCTAACGTTTTCGTGTCAGGAGCCCGGCGCCGGGTTCCACAGGGGCATCGCACACACCGCGATGCCGGACCACGGGGGCTTTCTTGTGATTCCTGCCGTTCGTACCGGGCTCTGAGCGCGACACCCTCTCCTGCTGATCCGCGCGTCTTTCCGTCGCATTCCCGGCGTCGCCGCATCCGTACGGGCAGAGCCGTTCCGATTCTACTTCTCAGCGAGATCCGCCAGGCCGCCGCATGCCCGGAAGGAAAACCTCCCGCAGCGGCGGCGGCATGATGGCGCCCTTTATCTCTTCGGGTTTCCCCGGTTTTCTCTTTCCGCCGGAGTCGCGCCGAGGAGCAGGAAAGAAATCGATTGTGGGGTCAGGTGTGTCCGCACGCCCTCCCTCGCCTGCCGAGAAAGGAATTGCCATGAACGAAGAGCAGATCCAGAAGGACGTGAACGAGGACCTGCTGACCGAGCTGGACGGTCTGGAGGTCGTCGAGGCCGCCGAGCTCCAGGACGGCGCGGCGTTCCACGCCTTCCGCTTCGCGGTCTGACGCACGGCCGTGGCCGGCGAGCGGCTCCCCGACCCGGGACCCCCTCGCCGGCTCCGGCGCCCGAACCGAATCCCGCCGGCCCGACGAGGAGAAACGGTGCCCCACCGGACGCCTCAGGCAGCGGTGCACCTGGTCTTCCCCGGGGTGACCGAGGCACGCCTGTTCCCCTATCTCAGCCTCCCCATGCTCGTCGCCCACCTGCGCCGGCACGGGATCGACGCGGCCCAGAGCGACCTCAACATCGCGCTGACGCACCGGCTGCTGGAGCCCGCGGCGCTGAGGGAACGGCTGCGGCTGGGCGGACTGGACGAGTTCGACGAGACCCTGCTGTCCTACGCGGAACAGCGGCACGACCTGCTCCACCGGACCGTCGTCCGCAAGGAGAGCACCCCGCTGCCCTGGGACGTGGGATTCCGGCTGGTCAACAACGTCCTCGACGTCATGCTGCGGGACAGCGCGCTGACCCGGACCGTGACCGGCCTGTCCGAGGTCTTCGGCCTCGCCGGACGGCAGGCGGAGGCCGGCGACCTCGCCACCCGCCTGTACGACGAACTGACCCTCGCCGCGCTCGCCGACCGCCCGGCCCGCGTCGTCGGCCTCTCCGTCGCGTACTTCAGCCAGCTCGCGCCCGCCCTCCGCGTCGCGCGGCTGGTGAAACAGCGGGACCCCGGGACGACCGTCGTCCTCGGCGGCCAGCAGCTGATGATGCGCGGCACGGAACTGGCCGCCCGGCCCGAGACGTTCCGCCACGTCGACGCCCTCGTCACCACCCAGGGCGAAGCGGTCCTGCGCGGACTCGCCGAAGCGGTCGACGCGGGACGCCCCGTCGACGGCGTGCCCGGACTGCTCACCGCGCGGGGCGCCACCGGGCCCGCGCCGGACCACCACCTCGCGGACAACCCGCCCCCCGACTTCGACGGCCTGCCCTTCGCCTCGTACCTCAGCCCCGAACCGCAGCTCCCCCTCATCTCCTGCGTGGGCTGCTACTGGGGCCGCTGCACCTTCTGCTCGTACGGCAACCGCAGCCGCGGCCGCTACCAGCAGCTCACCCAGGAACAGCTCGCCGACCACGTCGAGCACGGTCTGCGCGGGACGGGCGCGCGCTTCGTGGCGTTCGTCGACGAGAACTGCAACCTGCGGCTCGTCCTCGGCGCCGCCGAACTGGTGCGCGCCCGCGGCCACACCTTCACCTGGTCGACCCGCAACCGGCTGGAACCCCTGCTCGCCGACCGGGCCTTCGTCCGGCGCATGTACGACGCGGGCTGCCGGCTGATGAGCGTCGGCTACGAGACCAACTCCCAGCGACTGCTCGACCTCGTCGACAAGGGCGTGCGGGCCGACCTGTACCAGCGGATCGTCGAGGTGCTCGACGAGACGGGCATCGTGCTGCGGCTCAGCGTCATGGGCGGACTGCCCGGCGAGACGGAGGAGGAGGCCAGGGAGAGCCGGGACTTCCTCGTGCGCAACTCGGCCCGGCTCGGCATCGACGCCGCCCAGATGATGATCGCCGAACCGACCTCCCTGCTCGCCGCGGAACCCCGCCACCGCACCGGCCTCGCCCTGGCCGACGACGACGCCCTCCAGTCCAACAGCGGCTTCAGCTACCTGGCCGGACGGCACGGCAGGACCCTCACCTACGAGGGCGCCACCCGCGAGGAACGGGCCGACTGGCTCCGCGAGACCGTCCGCACGGTGCTCCCCGGCAAGAACGACGAGAAACACCCGCGGTGGAAGAAGGCCGGCGGCGCCGTCCCCACGGACGAACTGGTCCTGCACCCCTGGATCGTGCCGCTGGAGGGACGCCTGATCGACCTGCGCTGGCGCATGCGGTACGGCATCGGACCCGGACACGTCACCCTCCGCGCGTCCGGTGCCGCGAGCCGCCTGACGGCCCGTACCGAACTCGGCCGCACACTGCTCGGCCTGCTGAAGGAGGCGGATGTCGGTGACCACAGCTGAACCCCTGCCCCGCCCCGGCCGCACGGGCCGCCCCGTGCGCCGGGGACTGGGCGCCGGGATGGACCTGCCCTGGGGAGCCCCGATCGGCTTCGACCCCGACGACCCGGGCCCCAACGAACGCGTCCGCAACTTCCTCGCCCGCCACGGCGCCGACTACGCCTACTACGCCTTCGCCTTCCAGCCCCGCGGGCCGGTGCCGCTGCTCGCCGCGCACTACCTGGAGCCCTACCGGCGCCTGATGGCCGAACTCCCCGCCGGCACCCCGGTCGCCCTGCACCAGACCATGCTCAACCTGGGCACCGTGGAACCCTACGACCGCACCCCCGTCTACGAGTTCACCAACGAGACGCACCGGCACTTCGGCTGGCAGTGGGTCGTCGAGGACCTCGGCATGTGGTCCCTCGGCGGCATCCCCATGCCCTACCCGCTGCCGCCCTACCTCGTGGAGGAGAACGTCGCCCACGTGGCCGGCGCCATCCGCGAGGCGAGGCGGGAACTCGACCCGGTGCTGCGGGTGGAGTTCCCGGGCTTCACCGACGGCGTCACCGTGGTGGTGGGCGACATGGACGCCTACGACTTCTTCCGCCGGGTCGCCGAACTCGGCGACGTCGACGTCACCCTGGACGTCGGGCACCTGATCAGCTGGCGGTGGTGGCGGGGCGAACGGGGCGCCGGGCTCTACGCCGACCTGGACCGGCTGCCGCTGGACCGGTGCACCGAACTCCACCTCTCCGGATCGGCGTTCAGCCGCGGCCGCTTCCTCGACCTCCACCACGGCGTCCTGCTGGACGAACAGCTGGTCCTCGCGGACATGCTCATGGAGCGGTGCCCCCGGCTGGAAGCGGTCACCTACGAGGACCCCACCTACGACAAGACCGGCCGGCTGGTGCCCAGGAGCCTCCCCAACCTCGAACGCCTCCGGAAGGCGGTGAGCCGGTGGCAGGCGGCGGACTGACCGAACTCAACCGCGCGTTCAGGGAACGGCTCACCCACCCGGCCCCCCGCCGCACCGGCGGCGTGGACGGCGTCGCCCCGGTGGACCCGGCCGCGCCGGCCGCCCTGCGCGCGGTCGACGCCGAACAGCTCGCCCGGGTCGCGCACGAACTCACCCAGGGCATCTCCCAGGGCGCCATCGGCGGAGTCCCCCTGCGCGAGCACTTCGCGGGCAGCCTGCGCGCGCTCTACCCCGACCGGCACAACGCGGGACAGCGCGCGGTGGCGGAGTTCCTGCGCGGACCCCACTGCCACGACGTCGACATGCTCGGACTGCGCCGCGGCCGGTCGGTGACCGAGGCGTTCGGGGAGTTCCTGCTCGACAGGGCCGGACACGACGCGCCCACCGCGCTCCTCGTCGAACGGGAACTGCTGGCCGCCCTGGTCAAGACGCTGGCACGGCACCCCGAACCGGGCTACCTGATCCGCCACCCGCACCTGCGCCGCACCGGCGCGGACGCCTGGGTCGCCTGGACGGACAGCACCCGGCCGCTGCGCGACGCCGACCGCGAACCCGCGGCGCCGGCCGTCTTCGCCGCCCGCGGCGGCCGGTACGTCGCGGGCGCGCTGAGCACCCCCCTGGTCGCCGCCCTGCTGTGGAACGCCGAGCCCCGGCCGGGCTGGCTGAGCGCCTGGACCACCGGTGAACGCGCCGGGGCCGTCGACCGTGCCCGCGAGGCGCTCCGGAGGAAGGGACTGATCCCGTGATCGCGCTGCACGAGGAACACGGCGAGGTCGTGGCGAGCTGGACACGGCTGGGCTACCGCGCGGAGTCGGTCGTCTGCTTCGACCGGCACCTCGACCTCAAGCCGCTCACCCGCGCGGCGGCCGCCCGGCTGACCCGCCCCGGCGCCGGGCGGACCGTCGAGGACGAGAACCGCAAACTGCCCATCAGGGAGGTGGAGGGCAGCTACGGCCTCGACGACTTCTACGCGGCCGGCGCCACCCTCGGCCTGGTGTCCAGGCTGACCTGGGTCCGGGCCACGCGGGAGGAGGACTCGCCGGCCGCCCGGCGCAGACTGCTCGCCGCGCTCGGCGTGATCGCCGCGGAACCCGACGCGCTCGACACCACCCGCTTCGACGGGCGCGGCGCGCTGCACACCCGCGTCTGCGGACTCGACCTGGCGATCCACACCCCGGACACCTTCGGCGCCACGCCCCAGGACCCGGCCAGCCGGGTCGACCTCGACCTGGACTGGTTCGCCGACGTGCGCACCGGACAGGACCACCGGCCGGAGGAACTCCTCCACCTCCTCGACCGGCACGGCCTCCTCGGCAACGTCGACTCCATGACGTACTCGGTGCGCAGCGGCTTCCTGCCCGAGTCCCGGCGCGACCTCGCCCCGCTGCTCGCCGGCGAGCTGGCGCGCGGCCTGCGGCAGCGCGAACGCGACGCCCTCCCCCTGCCGCAGGCCACCTTCACCGCCCTGCGCGGCGCGGCGGACCCCCTGCCGCCGGAGCGGTACGAGAGCGAACTGGCCCCGCTCGGGGCGGTCGGCACCGCCCTGATGGGCCTGCTGCACCTGCACACCGCCGGCGACACCGACCGGGCCGGCCGGCACTGGCACGAGGCGGCCCGGGAGGGCTGCCGCTCCTCCTGGCTGGCGTACGGCATCGGCCTGTCCCACTACGGAAGGCGGGCCTTCGCGGAGGCGGGGGAGTGGTTCCGCCGCGCCACCGGGGAACGCACGGACACCATCGAGGTCAAGTCCGCGTTCCTCGCGGCCCTGTGCGCCCTGCGGACCGGCGCGCACGAGGAGGCGCACCGGGCCCTCCTCGACTTCTCCCGGCACTATCCGCTCCACGCCGACGCGGCCCGGCTCGCGGCCGGGCTCGGCGACCGTCTGGGAATCGGGCGGCAGCCGTGGCTGTCACGGCGGATCGACGCGCACGAACGGCTGATCGGGAACGGAGCGGCAGCATGAACCCCACCACGGCGCGACGGCCGGAACCGCTGGCCGTCCTCGACGAGGAGTTCTTCGGCACCCACTGGCGCCGCACCCCCGTCGTCCTGCGCGGCGCGGCCGGCGACTTCCTCGCCCGGGCCCCGCGACGCGAGGAGGTCAGGGCCCTGGCCGGCGCCACCACCGGGGTGCGGACGGACGGCCGTTCCATCTGGTTCCTCGAAGCGCTCCGCGAGGGACTGCCCGGCGTGGCCGGATTGTGCGGGGCGGCCCGGGAGAAGTTCGACTGGGACGACCTGTGGTGCGACGTGTTCCTCACCGAGGGCGGCTCCTCGATCGGCTCGCACATCGACAACAGCGACAACTTCACCGTCCAGCTCGAAGGCAGCAAACGCTGGCGCCTGGCCCCTCCCGCCACCCTGGACGCCGAGCAGCGGCGGCTGCGCATGCTCGGCGAACCCGGCGTCGGCGACGCACCGATGACCGGGGACGCGCGGGAGTTCACCCTCCACCCGGGGGACGTGCTGTACATCCCGCTGCTGTGGCGGCACTGGGGCGTCTCGGACGGGGACAGCCTCAGCGTCAGCCTGGTGGTGAACGCCAGGACCGTCTGGCAGGCCCTGCACCGCACCCTCGGCGCCGAACTGCGCCACGAGGAGGCCTGGCAACTGCCCCTGCCGGTGGGGCCCGGGACCGGCGGAGCCAGGAGGGCCCGGCTCGCCGAGGCCGTCACGGGCCTCGCCCGGGGTGACGCGCTGGAACGGACCAGGAGAAAGGCGGAGGGCGAAGTGGCGACGCGTACGACACGGGGACCGGTCGACAGGCTCGACATCGACATGGCGGCGGTGAGGGAGTTCGTCGCCGCGGCGCCCGCCCTTCCGGCGGACGGTCTCGTCCTGCCGGGCGGCACCCCGGACGCGGTCGCGCCGCTCAACGCGCTGCTCGCCCGCAAGAACCTGCGCGACCTGCTGAAACTGGTGCTCCGCCGGTTCGGCCAGGCCGCCGGGGAGGCGGAACGCGAGCTGTACCAGGCCGTGGTGACGGCCCTCACCGCCACGCCCCGCACCACCCTGGAGGGACTGCTCGCCGGACCCGACGTCACGTCGTGGATCGCCGTGGCCAAGCAGGAGCCGGGCGAACTGCCCGTCGCACGGCAGGAGGACCCGCTCGCCCACTGGCTCGCCTTCTTCCTGTTGCCCGAACTGGCGGCGTCCGCGGGCACGGTGCCGGTTCCGGAGATCCGCGTCCCCGCCGACCGCGACGGAGGACTGGCCGTGCCCCGGCTGGGCCGTGCGATCGGCGCGCGCTCGGCGACCGGCACCTGGTCGCTGGCCGTCGGTGCGGACGGTGCCGTCCTCGCCCGCGACGGCGCCGCCACCGTCCCCCTCTTCGAGGACGGGCCGGGCGCGCGGACGCTGGACCGCGTCCTCGACGGGCCGTGGATCGTGCCCGGCCCCTCGCGGTGGCTGGACCGGCACCTGCCGCCGACCGAGGTGCTGCCCACCACGGAACCGGCCGACGTGGCGCGCTTCCGGGACGAGTTCACCGAGGCGGCGGAGCTGCTGCGCGCGGTGTGGCCCGAGGCCTGGGACGAGACCCGGGCGTGCGTCGAGCGCCTGCTGCCGATGCCGTGGGCCGGCCTGAGGCCGCACAACTACAGCATCCACGCCTTCCGGGGCCAGATCGTCAGCAGCCCCCGCCCGGCCCTGATGGCGGCGCAGACCCTGGTCCACGAGACGGGGCACAACCGGATGAGCACCCTCATCGACCTGGTGCCGCTGTGCGCCAACCCCGACGACCGTGCCATCAGCCCCGTCGTCGACGCCGACCGGCCGCTGACCGCCGTCTTCCACGGCTGCTACTCCTTCGCCCGGGAGATCCACCTGACCGCCCTGCTGATCGACAAGGGCGTTCCCGAGGTGCCCACCACCGACATCCGCGGCTACCTCGCCCGGCGCACCGAGATCGTGCGGGCCGCCTGGACCCTGCTGCGCGAACGGGCGCGGCCGGAGCCGGCGGGCGCGGCGATCCTCGCGGAGGTGGAGGGAATCCTGGACCGGCTGTCCTGACGCACGGGACCGGGGGAGGGGCGGGAACGACCGGCCCCCTCCGGTCCCGCCGTCCGGGCCTCCGACCCCGCCGTCCGAGCCGCGACCCCGCCGTCCGGGCCCCCGGGTGCGGGAGCGGCGTCCGGCGGACACCGCGCCCCGGCGCACACGGGGGAGCCGGTCACGAGGGTGCCACCGCGCTTGACGTCCACCAGAGTGAGTGATTGAGTACTCACATGACGACGGAACGCCGCAGACTGTCCACCGCCGAAGAGCGCCGGGAGACGGTGCTGCGCACGGCCATCGGGGCGTTCGCGGCCCGCGGGTACTTCGGCACCACCACCACGGAGGTGGCCAAGGCCGCCGGCATCTCACAGGCCTACGTGTACCGCCTCTTCCCGAACAAGGAGGCGCTGTTCACCGCGGTCGTCGAGCATTGCTTCGTCCGGGTCCGCGCCGCCCTCGAAGGCGGCGCGGCGGATGCCGGGAGCAGCGCCCCCGAAGCGGTCCTCGCCTCGATGGGCGACGCCTATGCCCGCTTGATCAGCGACAACGACCTCATGCTGGTCCAGCTGCACGCCCAGGCGGCCGCCGTCTCCGAGCCGGGGATCAGGGAGGCGGTGCGGGCGGGGTACGCCCGCACCGTCGAGTACGTCCGCGGCGCCTCGGGAGGCGACGACGGGCAGGTCCAGCAGTTCTTCGCCACCGGCATGCTCTGCCACCTGCTGGTCTCCGTCGACGCCGAGGCGGTCTCCGCGCCCTGGACCCGTACCCTGTCCGCCGGGATCACGCACTACTGAGCGCGCTCCCGGCCGGCGGCCCCGTGCTCGTGCGCCGGTGGGCGCCCTTTTTTCGCCCCAATTAGTGAGTGGTCAACCACACACTTCACTCTCATCGGCTCCTTCCTCTCGAAACCGAGGTTTCTCATGGCCGGCAAGCCCCGCCCGAACGACCACCACGCCCCCGCCCCGGCGCCGTCCACCGTCACCGAGGCGGTGCTGCCCGGAGTCGTCGAGCCGGACGGCATCCGGGTGCGCGTCCGGCCCGCCCGCCCGGCCGGGCCCGGACAGGTGGTGCTGGCGATGGAGGCCGCCGGGATCTCCTTCGCCGAGCAGCAGATGCGCCGCGGCAAGTACTACGACCAGCCGCCCTTCCCCTTCGTCCCCGGCTACGACCTCGTCGGACGGGCCGTCGAGGTGGGGGAGGGCGTCCCCGGCGACCTGCTGGGACGGCGCTTCGCGGCCCTGACCAAGACCGGGGCCTGGGCCGGCCGCGTCACCGTCGACGCGGCCGACCTGACCGCGGTGCCCGATCCGGTCGACTCCGCCGACGCCGAGACCTTCGTGGTCAACGGCGTCACCGCCTGGCAGATGCTCCACCGCGTCGCGAAGGTCCGCCCCGGGCAGACCGTCCTCGTGCACGGCGCGAACGGCGGCGTCGGCTCCACCCTCGTACAGCTCGCCCGCGTCGCCGGCGCCCGGGTCGTCGGCACCGCCTCGGCGAGGCACCACGACGCCGTCCGGGCGCTGGGCGCGACCCCCGTCGACTACCGGGACCCCGCCATGGACCGGCGGCTGCGCGCCCACGCCCCGCAGGGCTACGACGCGGTGTTCGACCACGTCGGCGGCGAGGGCGTCGTCGCCTCGTACCGCCTGCTCGCCGCCGGGGGCACCCTCGTCTCCTACGGCACCGCCTCGACCCGCGACGTCCGGGGCTCCTCGAGGCTCCCGGTCCTCAAGCTGTTCGCCCGCCTGGCGCTCCGGAACGCGCTGCCGGACGGCAGGAGCGCCCACTTCTACAACATCTGGGCCGGCCGGCGCAGGCGCGACGCCTTCCGCGCCAGGCTGCGCGCCGACCTGACCGAGGTCTTCGCCCTGCTCGCCCGGGGCGAGATCGTCCCCCAGGTCGCCGCCCGCGTCCCGCTCGCCGAGGTCGGCGAAGCGGTACGGCTGGCGGAATCCGGCACCGTGGTCGGCAAGGTCGTCCTGGTGCCGTAGGGACCCCGCGCCCGGGGCCGCCGCGGAGGGACGGACGGCGCTCGGCGGCCGGATCCGGTCACGGTCCGTCGCGGCCGCGCACTCCCGGGCCCGGTCTCCCGGACGGTCCCGCGCCGGGACCGTCCGTGGGCCGTGAGGACCATTCGTGGCATGCTCGTCCCATGAAGGGTAGGCGCGTCGAGCCGGACATGCCCGAGCCGGGAGACCGCGGCTCCGGGGGAGTCGCCGCGCTCTCCGGCACGGCCGGCGACGACTCGGTGTTCTCCTCGGAGCGCTATGTGGCCCGCCGCCGGCGGACGGCCGGGGACGCCCCCGTCCCCGCCCTGTCGGCGCCCGCGGTCCAGGAACTGCTCGACGGCCTTCCGGGCTCGGTGATCTTCCTCCTGCCGCTGTTCGGCGAGGACGGCGGGGTCGAGGACTTCCGGATCGCCGCGGCCTCGCCCGAGGCGCTGGACGTCGGGGGCCGCTCCGGGGCGGAGCTGGTGGGGCTCAGCGTCCTGGAGACCTACCCGACGGTGTTCGGCACCTCCCTGTGGCGCGGGTACCTCGAAGCGCTGGAGAACGGCGTCCGTTACGAGGGGGAGCCGTTCGAGTACGAGGAGCTCCTCGCCGGCATCCCCCGCCTCTCCCGGTTCGCCGTCCGCGTGGCGCCCGGCCAGGGCGGGCTGGTCGTCTCCTGGGTGCGCCTCGACGACGGGGCGCGCGAGCGCCGCCGCCTCGACGTCATGCAGCGCCTGGGGAACATGGGCTGGGCGCACTGGGACCTCGTCCGGGACACCCTCGTCTGGTCCGAACAGGTCTACGACATCTTCGGCCGCGACCCCTCCCTCGGCCCGATGCCCCTGGAGGAGCTGCCCCGGCACGTCCCGGACGAGGACCTTCCCGCCCTGGGCGCCACGGTCCGGCGCCTCCTCGGGGCGGGTCTGCCCGTCGACCACACCTTCCGCGTCGTCACGCCCACCGGGGAGGTGCGGTACCTCCGGATCGTCGCGGAGGCCGAGGCGGACGCCCACGGTTCGCCGGTCGAGGTCCACGGCTTCTTCCAGGACCTCACCGCCGTGGAGCGGGCCAAGGAAGAGCTGGTGGAACGCGAGCGGACCGCCCTGGCCCAGCAGGAGATGCTGGCGGCCGAACGCGCGCTGGCCGCCCGGCTCCAGCACGCCCTGCTGCCCCTTCCCCAGCAGTCGCTGCGTCTGGCCGGGCTCACCGTCGACGTCGCCTACCAGCCCCTCCAGCAGGGTCTCAACGTCGGGGGCGACTGGTACAGCGCCATCGAACTGCCCGACGGCAGCGCCCTGCTCGTCGTCGGCGACGTGGCCGGCCACGGACTCGACGCCGTGGCCACGATGGCCCAGCTGCGCTTCACGGCCAAGGGCATGGCCATCACCGGGACCCCGCTCGCCACCATCCTCGCCCGGCTCAACACCCTCCTGTGGCACAGCTCGGACCGCGCCTTCAGCACGGCCACGATGATCATGGCCCGTTACGAACCCGGGGAGGGGCTCCTCACCTGGGTGCGGGCCGGACACCTGCCGCCCCTGCTCCTGCGCCGGGGGGAGACCCGGTACCTCCCCTCGCCCCACGGCGTCCTCCTGGGCGCCACGATCGCGCCGCGCTACGAGGAGTCCACGATCCGGCTGCTGCCCGGCGACCACCTGCTGTTCTTCACCGACGGCCTGATCGAGACCCCCGGGGAACTCCTCGACGAGGGGTTCGGCCAGCTGGCCCGCGCGGTGGCCGGGGCCTGCCAGGGCGAACGCCCCCTGGAGGGAATCCTGGACGCCCTCGTCGACCCGGCCACCCGCCGCGACGACATCTGCGTCCTGCACGTCTGCGTCTGATCCGGCAGCCCCGCGAGCCGCCTCCGCGAGCACGGGCCCGCCGGGAGCCCGTGCCCTCAGTCCGCGTGCCGTCCGGCCCTCGACCCCGCGTACGCGGCGACGCGCAGGGAGCGGAGCCGCTCGACGGGACGGAAGCCGGGCAGGGAGTTCCGGTAGGGGTCGAACGCGTACGGGCCCGGGGCGGTCTCCTCGTGCAGGAGGAGAAGCCGGGCCAGGGGCCACCACCCGGTGGCCGTGCCGAACCCCAGCCGGAACGCGAGGGGACGCGCCCCCACGGCGGTGTGACGGCCGGGCGCGCCCCCGGGCCCCGGCACCGGGAACGCGGCCACCACGCCCCGCGCCCCGCCGACGACGTAGGACAGGAGCGTGCTGTACGGGCCCGAGGTGGCGGACGCGCGCGGCACCGGCAGGTGCCGGGCCAGACGGCCGCTGCCGCTGCTGGTGAGGAGCAGTTCCAGGGGGTGGCCCGGACCGCCCGCGTCCTCCACCCGCAGCGCGAGCCCGAGCCCGTCGGGCAGCGGACTCGGCAGCCCGGCGCCCCGGGACCACCGCGCCGTCACCCGGTAGGAGCCCGGTTCGTCCAGCCACGGCACGCCCCACCGGAACCGGTGGTCGGGCACGACGAGGCTCGCGGCGAGCACCACCCCCCGGGGGTGGAGGGCCGGCCGCGCCCCCCGGCGGCGGGCGAGGACCCGCGCCGCGCGGAAGGCGGCGCGGTCGAGGCGGCCGGGCGAGTGCACCGGAGGGTCCGGCGCCGACGGCGGTGCGCGGTGGTCCGTACTCATGCCCGCCGCCTACCCCGGACGGAGCGGATCGATTCGCCCTCCCGCCCCGGCGGCGGGACCGATGCCCCGGCCCGTCCTCACCGTGCCACCGGTGTTCTGTCCATCCGTGCCCACACCCGTGTTCCGGGCTTCCGCGCGGATGGCACCATAACGGGGTCACGGGGTGGGGAGCGGCGCCGTTCCCCCCGTGGCCATTCCTTTCCACGCACGGGCCCGAACCGGCCCCGGCCGGCCGTGACCCGGCCACGACGACAGGAGGCGACGGGCCTGTGCCTGCTCCGCGGACGAGAACGACACCCCTGCCCGGCATCGGAGTCCAGTACGACTTCACCACGCGCGAGCACCGCCAGCTCTCGGTCATCGCGCACCGCGACGGGACCCGGACGGTGAACGTCTACCGGGCCGACGACCCCGACGCGTGCGCCCAGTCCCTCCACCTCACCGAGGGGGAGACGGCCTCCCTGATCGACGCGCTCATGCCGGCGCACCACAGCCCCAACGTCCTGCACACCACCGATCTCGGGCTCGTCGCCGAGCGGATCGAACTGTCGGGCCACTCGCACTGGAACGGCCGCGTCCTCGGTGACACGCGGATGCGCACCGAGGCGGGCGCCTCCGTCGTCGCCGTGCTGCGCCGTTCCGGAGCGATTCCGTCCCCGACGCCGGACTTCCGGCTCGCGGGCGGCGACACGCTCATCGTGATCGGCACCCGCGAGGGCGTCGACGCCGCCGCCGCGATCCTCGGCCGGGAGTGAGGGGCGCGTGCACTCCGCTGTCTTCCTGATCGAGTTCGGCGCCATCATCCTCGGGCTCGGCCTGCTCGGCCGGCTCGCGGGCCGGTTCAGCTTCTCCCCGATCCCGCTCTACCTCCTCGCGGGGCTCGCCTTCGGCAAGGGCGGTCTGCTGCCGTTCGGCGCGAGCGAGGAGTTCGTCGCCATCGGCGCCGAGATCGGGGTCATCCTCCTGCTCCTGATGCTCGGCCTCGAGTACACCGCGAGCGACCTCGTCTCCAACCTCAAGACCCAGTACCCGGCCGGACTCGTCGACTTCGCCCTCAACGCCCTGCCCGGCGCGGCCGCCGCGCTGCTGCTCGGCTGGGGGCCCGTGGCCGCCGTCGTCCTGGCGGGCGTCACCTGGGTCTCCTCGTCCGGGGTCATCGCCAAGGTCCTCGGCGACCTCGGCCGCCTGGGCAACCGCGAGACGCCGGCGATCCTCAGCATCCTGGTCCTCGAGGACCTGGCGATGGCCGTCTACCTGCCGATTATCACGGCCCTGCTCGCCGGCGTCGGCCTCGCCGCGGGCAGCGCGACGCTCGCGATCGCCCTGGGCGTGGCCGGGCTCGTGCTCTTCGTCGCCCTCCGGTACGGGCGGCTGATCTCCCGTTTCGTCTCCAGCGACGACCCGGAGAAGCTGCTCCTCGTCGTCCTCGGCCTGACCCTGCTGGTCGCCGGTGTCGCGCAGCAGCTCCAGGTCTCCGCCGCCGTCGGCGCGTTCCTCGTCGGCATCGCCCTCTCCGGCGAGGCCGCGGAGGGCGCCCACATCCTGCTGAGCCCGCTGCGGGACCTGTTCGCCGCGGTCTTCTTCGTCTTCTTCGGCCTGCACACCGATCCCGCCAGCATCCCGCCGGTGATCCTCCCGGCGTTCGCCCTGGCGGTCGTCACCGCGCTGACCAAGATCGCCACCGGGTACTGGGCGGCGCGCCGGGCCGGGATCGGGACCAAGGGCCGCTGGCGGGCGGGCGGCACGCTGGTCGCGCGCGGCGAGTTCTCCATCGTCATCGCCGGACTGGCCGTCAGCGCCGGGGTGCAGCCGCAGCTGGGGCCCTTCGCCACCGCCTACGTCCTGGTCCTCGTCGTGATCGGGCCGCTGACCGCCCGCTACACCGAACCGGTCGCCGCGTACGTCGCCCGCCGCCGGGGCGCGCCGGCGGCGCGGGCGGCGGACGGAGCCGTGCCCCCGGGTGCGGAGTCCTCGCTGGGGAACGCCGTTGGAGCCGTGGAGAAGGACGGCGACGGCGTGGGCGTGGCGGAGGGGCGCGACGCGGCCGGCCGCGTCTGACCCGGCACCGCGCCTCCCTCCCGCGGGCGGGGGAGAGGTGCCGTGGGGGGGCACGTCCGGTGGACGTGCCCCCCCACGGCGTTCCGGACCCCGGCCGGGCCGGCTGATCGGGTTCGATCGGTCCGGCTGATCGGGTCCGGTCGGCCGGTTCAGCCGGTTATCTCGACGGTCTCGCCCTGCGGGCCGTGCGGGCCGTGTGGGGCGGCAGGACCGTGCGCGTCCCGGGATTCCCGCGCCTCCGGGGACTTCGGAGACGCCTCCTGCTTGCGGGTGACGCCCCGCAGGAGGGAGGCGAGGTCGACCCCGGTGGTGGCGGAGAGGAGCTCCATGCCCTGGGCGACGTTGTCGGTGACCGTGCGGGACAACTGGCTCGCCCCGTCGGTGGAGATGACCGTCATCCTGTCGATGGCCGACAGCGGTTCGGACGCCTTGGCGACGATCTGGGGCAGGACCTCGACGAGCATCTGCAGGACGGCGGCGTCGCCGTACTGGGCGAAGGCGTCGGCCTTCTTGCGCATCGCCTCGGCCTCGGCGGAGCCCCGGGCGGCGATGGCGGCGGCCTGGGCCTCGCCCTCGATGCGCACGGCGTCGGCGAGCGCCGCGCGGTGCGCCTTCTCGCCCTCACCGGTCAGGCGGGAGCGCTGGGCGTCGGCCTCGG
>NZ_JBVHEG010000014.1:0-128352 GCF_055562975.1 Streptomyces sp. NPDC014907
GGGGGGGGGGGGGGGGGGGGGGGGGGGGGGGGGGGGGGGGGGGGGGGGGGCGGGGCCCCCCCCCCCCCCCCCCCCCCCCCCCCCCTCCGGTCCCTCAGCCCTCCGCCGGCTCCAGCCGCAGCGAGATCGAGTTGATGCAGTACCGCTGGTCCGTCGGGGTCGGGTAGCCCTCGCCCTCGAAGACGTGGCCCAGGTGCGAGCCGCAGCGGGCGCAGCGGACCTCGGTGCGGACCATGCCGTGGGAGCGGTCCTCGATCAGCTCGACGGCGTCGGAGTCCTTCGGGTCGTAGAAGGACGGCCATCCGCAGTGCGAGGGGAACTTCTCGTCCGACGTGAACAGCTCCGCGCCGCACGCCCGGCAGGAGTAGACGCCCTTGGTGGTGGTGTCGGTGTACTCACCGCGGAAGGCGGGTTCGGTGCCCGCGCGGCGCAGCACCTGGTACTCCTCCGGGGTCAGCTCCGCGCGCCACTGCTCGTCCGGCTTCTCGACGTCGTACGCCATGAGCTCGCTCCCTCTGCTGCTTCGCGCTACTTCGACAGGTGGTCCAGGATGCGCGGGCCGAGGTCCGTGACGTCGCCCGCTCCCATGGTGAGAACGAGATCACCGGGGCGCGCCATTCCCGCCACGACCCCGGGCACGGCGTCCTTGTCGTGGACGGGGGTCACGTCGGCGCCGGCCTTCCGGGCCGCGTCGACGATCAGCTCGCTGGTGACCCCCGGGACCGGGTCCTCGCGGGCCGGGTAGATGTCGAGGACGACGGAGGCGTCCGCGAGGGCCAGCGCGTCGCCCATCTCCACGCCCAGCTCCTGGGTGCGGGAGAACAGGTGGGGCTGGAAGACGACGAGCAGGCGGGAGTCCCCGGCGGCGCCGCGCATGGCCTCCAGGTCGGCGGTCATCTCGGTGGGGTGGTGCGCGTACGAGTCGATGACCTGCACGCCCCGGGCCTCGCCCTTGAGCTGGAGGCGGCGGCCGACGCCCGTGTAGGCGGTGAGGGCCTGCGCCAGCCCGGCCGGGTCGATGCCGACGCGGGCGCCGGCGGCGAGCGCGGCGGCGGCGTTGTGGGCGTAGTGGCGGCCGGGGACGGAGACGGTGAAGGTGTGCTCGGCGCCGTCGAGGGCGACGGTCACCTCGCTCTTCATGCCGTTCGGGACGATCTTCAGGATGCGCGCGTCGGAGTCCTCGGACTCGCCGACCGTGACGATCTCCAGGCCCTCGCGGTCCGCGACCCGGCGGGCCAGCTCGCGGGCGCCCGCGTGCTCGCCGACGACGAGGGTGCCGCCGGGGCGGATCTTGGCGGTGAAGGCCTCGAAGGACTCGTAGATCTCGTCCATGGAGGCGTAGTTCGCGTGGTGGTCCAGCTCGACGTTGAGGACGATCGCGACCTCGGGGTCGTACTTCTGGAAGCTGCGGTCGCTCTCGTCGGCCTCCGCGACGAAGACCTCGCCGGCGCCGTGCCGGGCGTTGGTGCCGGGGCCCGCCAGGTCGCCGCCGATGGCGTACGAGGGGTCGAGGCCGAGGTGGCCGAGGGCGACGGCCAGCATGGACGTGGTGGTGGTCTTGCCGTGCGTGCCGGCGACCGCGATCGCGCGCAGGCCGTCCATGAGGGAGGCGAGCGCGTCGGAGCGGTGGACGACGGGGATGCCCAGTTCGGCGGCGCGGGCCAGTTCGGGGTTGTCGGCGCGGATGGCGCTGGAGACGACGACGGCGGAGGCGTCGTCGGCCAGGTGCTCGGCGGCGTGGCCGATGTGCACGGTGACGCCGAGGGCGCGCAGGGCCTCGGCGGTCGCGGACTCCCTGGAGTCGCTGCCGGCGACCTTGGCGCCGCGCTGGGCGAGGATCTTCGCGATGCCCGACATCCCGGCACCGCCGATGCCGATGAAGTGCGGCCGTTCCATGGCGGCGGGAATGGCGGGTGCCATGCGGATCTCTCCCCGGGTGGGTCTCTACGTGGATGCGTTCAGCCTAGTGGCTCGCGGCGGACGGGACGGTGACGGCCGGGCCCGGCCCGCGCGGGCCGGGCCCGGCCGTCCTCCGGTCACTCGCTGTGGGCGAAGAGCTTCAGGACGGGGACGCCGACCTTGTGGCGGGCCCGGGAGGCCCAGTCGCGGTGGAAGAACTCCTCCACGTAGTGCGGGGCGGTGAGGACGATCACCTCGTCCGCCGACGCCTCCTCGACCACCGCCTTCATCCTGTCGAGCGGGTGGTCCTCGACGACCTGTCCGACCGCCTCGCAGCCGGCGTCCCTCAGCGCCCGGAGCGACAGCTCCAGGGCCTGTTCTGCGGGAGGGCGGGCCTCCGCGCCCTCCGGTTCCTCGCCCTCGTGGGTCGCCTCCTTCAGTTCGCCCAGGGCGACGTCGTCGATGGCGCGCAGCAGTACATCGGCCTGGTCACCGCGCGGCTGCATCAGGACGATGAACGAGACGCCCTCGTCTCCGTGGAGCGTGGTGACGAATTCCACGTCCACGGACGTCAGCGGCTTCTCGATCATCAGAACGCTTGTGAACACCTCGGGAGCCCTTCTGCGGAAACCATCCTTCCCCGTGTTCGCACGGGGTCTGCGACATAAGTGTGCCCAGTGGACGGCAAGCGGAACGGCGAATTCCGCCGATTGTCAGATCCGAAGGTAGCGGGTGAAGAGGAAGCCGTCCCGCTCCAGTACGGAAGCCACCCGGAAGCGTGTCGGGACGGCCACCGAGGGCCCCCCGGCGATCCGTTGGGCGTCGCCCGCCGTCATGGTCGGGGAGAGCGTCAGGCACAGCTCGTCCAGGACCCCCGCCGCCACGAACTGGCCGAGCAGCCGGGGCCCGCCCTCGGTGAGCTGGCGCCGGAGCCCGCGCTCCGCGAGCGCGGCGAGCGCGCGGGCCGGCTCCACCCGGGTCCCGTCGCCCGCGAACAGCACCTCGGCCCCCGCCTCCCGGGCCGCCCGCACCCGGCCGTCCGGCGCGCCGGACCCGGTGAGGACCAGGGTGGGCACCAGCGGGCCTGTGAAGAGCGGCAGCGAGAAGTCCAGGTCGAGGGAGGAGCTGACCACGGCGATCACGGGGGCCGGGCCCTGCCCGGCGGCGGCCCGGCGGTCCGCGAAGGCCTCCCGCGCGCGGGCGGGGCGGTACCCCTCCAGGCGTACCGTTTCCGCACCGACCACGATCACGTCGGCGAGCCCGCGCAGGGTGCCGAAGATCCGCATGTCCGTCTCGGAGGAGAGCGGCTGGGAGCGCCCCTGGTGCTGGCCCGCGCCGTCGAGGGAGGAGACCATGTTGGCCCGCAGCCAGGGGGCGTCGCCCTCCGGATAGGCGTAGGCGTCGGCGAGCGCGTCGAGGGACCAGTCGCCGCCCTCCGGGGCGGCCTCGGGGGCGGGCGAGGCCACCCCGTCCGGCGCGGCCCCGCGCACCGGCGCGGCCACCGTGTCCGTCGCGGTCTCTCGGGCGGGTACGGCTGTCATGTCCGTCACAGGGAACAGGCGTCGCATGTCAGGCAGTCTGACACGGCGCTTACAGTGGGGAACTGTGTCGACCCGTGCCCTCACCGAAGCCGTCTCCTCCGCAGCGGCCCCCCTCTCGCTCTGCTCGCGAGAGCCCCACGTCCCCGCCGAGCGCCTCGTCGCGGAGATGGTGCCGCCGCCGCGCTTCGACTCCGTGCGCTTCGACACGTACATCCCGGACCCGAACCAGCCCAGCCAGACGCGGGCCGTCGAGGTCCTGAGCGCCTTCGCCGCGGGCCTGGGCGGGGCGCACGCCTCCGGCGCCGGGAAGCGCCGCTGGTTCGCGAGGAAGCCCGCCGCCCCCGCCGGGCCGCGCGGGGTCTACCTGGACGGCGGCTACGGCGTCGGCAAGACCCACCTCCTGGCCTCCCTCTGGCACGCGACCCCCGCCGAGCCCGCCCTGAAGGCCTTCGGCACCTTCGTGGAGCTGACCAACCTGGTCGGCGCGCTCGGCTTCCAGCAGACCGTGAAGACCCTGAGCGGGCACCGGCTCCTCTGCATCGACGAGTTCGAGCTGGACGACCCGGGCGACACCGTCCTCGTCTCCAGCCTCCTCGGCAAGCTGGTCGAGGCGGGCGTGGCGCTCGCCGCCACCTCCAACACGCTCCCCGGCAAGCTCGGCGAGGGCCGTTTCGCCGCCGCCGACTTCCTCCGCGAGATCCAGGGGCTCTCCGCCCACTTCCGGCCGCTGCGGATCGACGGCGAGGACTACCGCCACCGGGGCCTGCCCGAGGCCCCGGCGCCCCACTCCGACCAGACCGTCACCGCGACCGCGTACGCCACGCCGGGCGCCTCCCTGGACGACTTCCCGCACCTGCTCGCGCACCTGGCCCGCGTCCACCCGAGCCGGTACGGCGCCCTGACCGACGACCTCGCGGCGGTCTGCCTCACCGACGTCCGGCCCGTGCCCGACCAGTCGACCGCGCTGCGGCTCGTCGTCCTCGCCGACCGGCTCTACGACCGCGAGATACCGGTGCTCGCCTCCGGCCTCCCCTTCGACCGGCTGTTCAGCGACGAGATGCTGAACGGCGGATACCGCAAGAAGTACTTCCGGGCGATCTCGCGGCTCACCGCGCTCGCCCGCGACGCGAAGGGGCTCGTCGCGCAGTAGCTTGGGGGCCGTATCCGATCGAAAGGGATTCACCATGGCCACCGTGCGTCACGCCCACACCGTCTGGCAGGGCGACCTCCTCAAGGGTTCCGGCACCGTCACCCTCGACTCCTCCGGCCTCGGCTCGTACGACGTCTCCTGGCCCGCCCGCTCGGAGGAGCCGAACGGGAAGACCAGCCCCGAGGAACTGATCGCCGCCGCGCACTCCTCCTGCTTCTCGATGGCCTTCTCGAACGGCCTCGCCAAGGCCGGCAACGCGCCGGCCCGCCTGGAGACCAAGGCCGACGTCACCTTCCAGCCGGGCGAGGGCATCACCGGCATCCACCTGACCGTGCGCGGCGAGGTCCCGGGCATGAGCGCGGAGGAGTTCCGGTCGCTCGCCGAGGACGCGAAGAAGAACTGCCCGGTCAGCCAGGCCCTCTCGGGCACGACCATCACGCTCACCGCCGAACTGGTCTGACCCCCTCCGACCGGGGCCGGGTTCCCCGCCGTACGGAACGGTCGCGGCCCGCATGGTTCACGCGCCACCACAGTGCGTGATACACACATGCGGGTCGCACGTCACACCAGCACCACGAGACGTGCGCGGAGCGTCACATCCTGTCCGCCAGCAGGGAGTTGTTGCCTCATGTCCGCGACACGACGTCAGATCCTTTCCCGCACCGGCGCCTCCGTCGCCGGGATCGCCTTCACGGGCGCCCTCTCCGAACTCTTCGCCGGAAGCGCCTCGGCCGCGTCCGGCGGCCCCGCGTCCTCCGCCGCGCCGGGCGCCCACCCGCCCCGGGGAGGCTACGGCCCCCTCGTCCCCGACCCCGACGGCCTCCTCGACCTGCCGGCCGGCTTCCGCTACAAGGTCCTCTCCCGGCAGGGCGACCCGCTCCGCTCGGGCGAGGGCCCCGTGCCCAGCAACCACGACGGCATGGCCGCCTTCCCCGGCCGCCGGGGCCGGGTGCACCTGGTCCGCAACCACGAGAACAAGACCACCGGGAAGATCGGCGTCCCGACCGTCCCCGGCCTCACGTACGACCCGGCGGCCAAGGGCGGCTGCACGGCCCTCGAACTCGACGGCCGGAACAACGTCCTCGGCGAACGGGTCGCCATCGCCGGCACGGCCGTGAACTGCGCGGGCGGACCCACGCCCTGGAACACCTGGCTGACCTGCGAGGAAACCGAGGACAAGGCCGGCACGAAGGGCTACACCAAGGACCACGGCTTCATCTTCGAGGTCGACGGCGCCGACCCGCACCGCACCGGCGCCGTCCCGCTCACCGCCATGGGCCGCTTCCAGCACGAGGCGATCGCCGTCGATCCGCGCAGCGGCGTCGTGTACGAGACGGAGGACGCCTTCGACCACCCCTTCGGGCTCTTCTACCGCTTCCTGCCCCACAAGCCGCTCGGCGGTACGGGCTCGCTGCGCGCCGGCGGCGCCCTGGAGGCGATGCGGGTCCCGGGCGTCCCCGACCTGTCCGCGGTCCAGGAGACCGGCACCCGCTTCGAGGGCGTCGAATGGGTCCCCGTCCCGGACCCGCTGGCCTCCGGGACGCCCATCAGGTTCCAGGACTTCGGGCCGAAGGGCATCACGCACGCGCAGAAGCTGGAGGGCTGCTACTGGGGCGGCCGGGCCGTCTACTTCGTGTCGTCGTTCGCGCGCGCCAAGGACGGCTCGGCGGCCACGCACTTCGGCCAGGTGTGGAAGTACGAACCGCACCGGCGGCGGCTGACCCTGGTCGTGGTCTTCGGCCCGGACACCGACGTCCAGCTGCCGGGCGAGTCGCCGGACAACATCTGCCTGGCGCCGTCCGGGGGCCTGATGGTCTGCGAGGACGGCGGGGGCGCGCAGCACGTCCTCGGGGTGAGCGAGCGGGGCGAGGTCTACCCGGTCGCCCGGGGACGGCAGAACATCGGCACCGCCGAGGAACCGGAGTGGGGCGAGTTCGCGGGGGTCACCTTCTCCCCGGACCGGAGCACGATGTACGTCAACTGCTACACCCCGGGAACGACGTTCGCGGTGACGGGCCCCTGGCGCTGAAACGTTCCCGCGTCACGGGCTCTCGGTGCTGAGACGTTCACGCATCACGGGCTCTCGGCGCTGAGACGTTCACGCATCACGGGCTCTCGGCGCTGAAACGTTCCCGCGCCGGGCGGCCGTGCCTCGCGCGGGCACGGCCGCCCCTCCCCCGCCCGCCGGCCTTCCGTCCCGGGGACGGGCGGACCCGTACCGTCCGCGAGGAACCGGCGGATCGGAGACCCGCCGCCGCGCGGTCCAGCGGCTCGCTCCGGGCGGGCGGGCGCTCCGGGGCCCCGGCGTGGCGGCGGATCGTCACGGCGTGGGTGACGACCGCGAGGCCGGTGGCGACGACCGCGACCAGCCCGAGCGGGACGGCCGTGCCCGCGCCGCCGAGACCGACGAGCGGGGCGGCGATGCCACCGAAGGCGAACTGGGCGAGCCCCAGGAGCGACGAGGCCGTACCGGCGACGTCGGGATAGCCCGCCAGGGCGAGGGACGTGGCCGGCGGCGTCGTCGCGGCCACGCCGCTCACCAGGACGAACAGGGCGACGAGCATGGCCGGCAGCGGGAGCCGGGCGAGCGCGGTGACGAGCACGCCGACCGCGCCGGCCAGGCTCGTCACCAGGCCGATCACCAGGGTGCCCTTCTCCGACCGGCGACCGGAGAGACGGCCGGCGGAGAAACCGAAGATCATGAAACCGAGCGAGTTGAGGCCGAACGCGAACGAGTACGCCTGCGGGGAGAGGCCGTAGATGCCCTGGAGGACGTAGGTGGCACCGCTGAGATAGGCGAACAGCGCGGCGTACACGAAGCCGATGACGAGGACGGCGCCGAGGAACAGCCGGTCGGACAGCAGCCGGCGGAAATCGCGCCCCGTCCGCCGGAACTCGCCGGTGGTCCGGTCCCGGCGCGGCAGCGTCTCGCGGAACACCAGCAGGACGGCGACGAGGATCACCGCGCCGACGGCCGCGAGGAACAGGAAGAGACCGCGCCAGTCGGTGACGGCGGCGAGCCGGCCGCCGAGCACCGGCCCGGCGATCGCGGCGAGGCCGCCGATGACGGTCAGGCGGCCGTAGTACCGCACGAGCGCGCCGCCGGAGTAGAGGTCGCGGCCCGCGGCCTGGGCGATCACGATGCCGACCGACCCGGCGAGCCCCTGGGCGAAACGGGCCGCGATCAGGGTCTCGACACCGGGACTGACCGCGCACAGCACCGCGGTGCCGATGTACGCGGCGACACCGACCAGCAGCGGGCGCAGCCGGCCGAGCCGGTCCGACAGCGGCCCCGCGACGACCTGGCCGAGGGCGAGACCCAGCAGACACGCGGTGACCGTCAGCTGCGCGGTCGACGTCGCCGCCCCCAGGTCGCCGGTCAGGGCGGGCAGGACCGGGAGGTAGAGGTCCATCGAGATCGGCCCGAAGACGGTCAGCAACGCCAGGAGCACGGCCAGGGCACGGCCGGCCGGCCGCTCACGCGACGCGTCCGGGGTTCGGGGGGTGGGCACGGGACTCCGATCGAGCACGGGGAAGGGGGCCGCCGGTGGCGGGGTTCCGGGGGCGGGGGTTCCGGGGGCCGCCGGCGGAGAGGACTCCGGTGGTGGGGGGGCGGGGGCCGTCGGCGAAGGGGGTTCGGTGGCCGCCGGTGGCGGGAGTTCCCGGCGGCCACCGGCGACGGGGTTCCGGTGACCGCCGGGGCCCCGCCCCTTCGGGGCGACCGCCTTTCGCCCGGAACGGGGAGTTCGGTGGAGGGGTACCGGCGGCGCGCATCCCGCGCGGACGGCCGGGCGGGGCGCGGGCGGCTCGGTGGTCCGGGCCGGGTCTCAGCCGGTGGCCGGGGTGGCGGTGTACTCCTCGTCGGTGACGGGGTCCAGCCAGTGCACGACGGCGTGGTCGTCGTCGCCCTCGTTGATGGCCAGGTGGACCATCAGCCGGTTCGGGGCGGCGCCGTGCCAGTGCTCCTCACCGGCCTCGAACAGGACGCGGTCGCCGGGCCGGATGACCTCCACCGGGCCGCCGCGGCGCTGGCACAGCCCGACGCCCTCGGTGACGAAGACGGTCTGGCCCAGCGGATGGCGGTGCCAGTGGGTGCGCGCGCCGGGCGTGAAGTGCACCAGGGAGGCGGTGACCCGGGAGGGGGCGGGGGCCGCGGCGACGGGGTCGATGTAGACGTCGCCGGTGAACCAGTCGGCCGGGCCCTTGACGGTGTCGATCGAGCTTCGGGTGATCTGCACGGTTGCTCCTTGCGCGGGTCGTAGAGCGGGGGTCAGGGCGTGAGGAGGGTCTTGATGGCGCGGCGTTCGTCCATGGCCCGGTAGCCCTCGGCCACCTGTTCCAACGGGAGGGTGAGGTCGAAGACCTTGCCGGGGTCGATCCGGCGGGTCAGGACGCGGTCGATCAGGTCGGGCAGGTAGCGGCGTACGGGGGCGGGGCCGCCCCGCAGGCCGACGTGGGAGAAGAACAGCTCCTGGCCGTCGATCGCGACCTCGTGCGGGACGCCGACGAAGCCGACGCTGCCGCCGGGCCGGGCGGAGCGCAGGGCCTGGCTCATGGCCTGGGCGGTGCCGACGCACTCCAGGACGGAGTCGGCGCCGATCCCGCCGGTGAGCTCCTTGATCCTCCCGACGTCCTCCTCGCCGCGTTCGGTGACGATGTCGGTGGCGCCGAACTCCCGGGCGAGCTCCTGGCGGGACGCGTGCCGGGACATGGCGATGATCCGTTCCGCACCCAGCTCCTTCGCGGCGATCACGCCGCACAGGCCGACCGCGCCGTCACCGACGACCACGGCGGTCGAGCCGGGCCTCACCCCGGCGGCGTCGGCGGCCCACCAGCCGGTGCCCATCACGTCGGACACGGCCAGCAGGCCGGGCCAGAACTTCTCGTCCGGCACCTCGTCGGTGGCGACCAGGGTGCCGGCGGCGTGGGGGACGCGGACGTACTCGGCCTGGCAGGTGGACATGAACGTACGGTTCAGGCAGTTCGACTGGAAGCCGTTGCGGCAGTTCGCGC
Source organism: Streptomyces sp. NPDC014907 (assembly GCF_055562975.1). NCBI lineage: Bacteria > Bacillati > Actinomycetota > Actinomycetes > Kitasatosporales > Streptomycetaceae > Streptomyces > Streptomyces sp. NPDC014907. The sequence goes on from NZ_JBVHEG010000014.1 coordinate 9,604, forward strand.
AGGTGTTGTCCGAGGTGGCGAACGAGCCGACGACGAACTGGCCCGGCCGAAGCGAGGTGACCCCGGAGCCGACCTCCTCCACGAAGCCGACGTACTCGTGGCCCATCGGGTGCGGGTCGCCGATCGGCTCCGCGCCCCGGTAGGGCCACAGGTCCGAGCCGCACACGCAGGTCACGGCCGTGCGGATGACCGCGTCGGTCGGCTCGACGATCTTCGCGTCGTCCACGGTCTCGAACCGCACGTCACCGGGGGCGTGGATCACTGCTCCGCGCATGGGGAAGGCTCCTTGCCTGCTGGGCCGCGCCGGTACCGGAAGGGGTTCCGGCGGGCCGTCGGACGGGGGTGACCCGGCACGGGCGGCGCGTTCGCCGCTCGCGGGGCCGGGCGGGGGCACCCGCTCCGCCGTGAGGGGCGGACGGCGCGTGCCACCTCTTCCAGGTAACCCCCGTCCCGCGCGGGGAGCGAGTCACCGGTGAGGGGTGTACCGGTGGTACACCCCTCCCCCGCCGGACAGGCCGTACCGTCGAGGGCATGGACAACCGTGAGGAGGTCCGCGAGTTCCTCACCTCGCGGCGAGCGAAGATCAGCCCCGAGCGGGCGGGCCTGCCCGCAGGCGCCCGCCGACGCGTTCCCGGACTGCGCAGGAGCGAGGTCGCCGCACTGGCCGACCTGAGCGTCGAGTACTACGCCAAACTCGAACGCGGCAACCTCGCCGGCGCCTCCCCGGCCGTGCTGGAGGCCGTCGCCCGCGCCCTGCGGCTCGACGACGCCGAGCGCGCCCACCTGCTGAACCTGGCCCGGGCCGCCGACGGCTCCGACGCCCTCGCCCGGCCCCGTCGCCGCGCCACCCGGCAGTGGAAGCCCCATCGCAGCCTCCAGTGGACCCTGGACGCGATCACCGCCGGGCCCGCCTTCGTCCGCAACGGCCGCATGGACCTCCTCGCCGTCAACCCGCTCGCCCGCGCCTTCTACGCGGACGTGTACGCCCATGCGGGCAATCAGGAGAACCTCGCCCGCTTCCAGTTCCTGGACCCCGCCTCCCGGCGCTTCTACCCCGACTGGGACCGCTTCGCCGACGTGGCCGTGGCCATCCTGCGCACCGAGGCCGGCCGCGACCCCCACGACAAGGACCTGCACGACCTCGTCGGCGAGCTGTCCACCCGGAGCGAGGAGTTCCGCCGGCGCTGGGGCGCCCACGACGTCCGCCACCACGGCACCGGCACCAAACGCTTCCACCACCCGGTCGTCGGCGAACTCACCCTCGCGTTCGAGGGCCTGGAGATGGCCGCCGCGCCCGGCCTGACCCTGACCGTCTACGCCGCCGAACCCGGCTCGCCCTCCGAAGAGGGCCTACGGCTCCTCGCCTCCTGGGCCGCCACGCGGGAGGCCGCCGCGTCCTCCGCCCCCGGGCCCCCCCGCCGGCTGACCGCCCCACCGCCCGGCGGGGGCCGGGACGGGCCGGACCGCCGCGCGCGGCGGTCCCCGCTCGCTCGCGGGCGGCCCGGTTGCGGCGGAGGATCGGGGGAAGGCGAGCGGCGCTGCGGAAGGGGAGCCGGATGACGAAGAAGGACGGCGAGAAGCACACCGGGAAGAAGGACTCCCGGAAGGAGCCCACCGGGAAGAAGGGCTCGGGCGAGGAGGACGCCGGGAAGAAGGACGCCTCGGGGAAGGGCTCGGGCAAGGAGCCCATCGGGAGCAAGGACTCCGGGAAGAGGGACTCCGGGAAGAAGCGGCCGGACCGGGAGCCCGCCCTGCGCGAGGTCCTGCGCGTCCCCGGGGGCGAGCGGGTCGACCTCTCCTCGTACGACACCCGCGGCATCCCGGCCGGTCCCGCCGACAAGGCGGACGGCAAGGCCGCCACGGCCACCCTCGGGCCGCGCCTCGCGGACCTCCAGGAACGCCTGTACGCGTCGAGCACCGCCGGGGACCGCCGCCGCGTGCTCCTGGTCCTGCAGGGCATGGACACCAGCGGCAAGGGCGGCACGGTCAAGCACGTGATCGGCTTCCTCAATCCGTCCGGCTGCCGGGTCCGCGCCTTCAAGGCCCCGACGCCGGAGGAGAGGGAGCACCCCTTCCTCTGGCGGATCGAGAGGGCGCTCCCCCGGCCGGGCGAGATCGGCATCTTCGACCGCTCGCACTACGAGGACGTCCTCGTCCCGCGCGTGCACGACCTGGCGACCCGCTCCGAGATCAAGCGGCGCTACGCCCGGATCAACCGTTTCGAGAAGTCCCTCGCGGACGACGGGGTCACGGTGGTGAAGGTCTTCCTGCACCTCTCGTACGAGGAACAGCGCGCCCGTCTCCTCGAACGCCTCGACGACCCCGCCAAGCACTGGAAGTTCAGTACGGGCGACATCGAGGAGCGGGCCCTGTGGCCCGCGTACCGCGAGGCCTACGAGCTGGCGCTGGAGCGCTGTTCGACGGACGGGGCCCCCTGGTACGTCGTCCCGGCGGACCGCAAGTGGTACCGGAACTGGGCGATCAGCAAGCTCCTCCTCGAACACCTGGAGGAGCTGGACCCGGAGTACCCGCCGGGGGACTTCGACGTGGAGGAGAGCCGGAGGCGGCTGCTGGCCTCGTGAGCGGCGCCGTCCGGGGCGGGCGGAGAGCGTCCGGGGCACCGGGGCCGGTCTCCGGGCCGGCCGGGGAGCCGGTCTCGGGGGCGGCCGGTGAGCCGGTCTCGGGGCCGCCCGGGGGCCGGCCTCCGGAGCCGGCCCCGGGTGGATCCCTCCGCCTCCCGGTGGACCGGCGCGGCAGCCCTGTCGCGTCGCAGGCATTTATCATTTTGATCGGATAACTTCCGATCGTGAAGATTCCTGTACGAAAAGCGGCGGTCCTTGGTCTTCTTGGAGCCGTTCTCGTCGGCTGCGGGGAAGGCGCCTCCCCGAAGGTCCCGAACGTCCCGGCGGCCGGTCCCCCCTCCCCCGCCGTGACCACCGGCGCCACGCCCGCACCGGGCCCCGCGACGGGAGCCGGGCCGGGAGCCGGGCCGGCGGCCCGTCCGGCGGCCCCGCCCACCATGGCGCCCGGCCCCGGCGGGCTCACCCCCGTCTACACGCGCCGGGCCGCGCGTTCCCCCCGGAGCGCCGAGAAGGTCGTGGCGCTCACCTTCGACGCCGACATGACGGCCGACCAGGGCCCCCGCGCGGCGCGCGGCGAGCGGTTCGACAACCCGGAGCTGATCGCGACCCTGCGCCGCCTGAAGGTGGACGCCACCGTCTTCATGACCGGCCGCTGGGCGGAGGAGTACCCGGACCAGGCCCGGTCGATCGGCGGCGACCCCCGCTTCGAGATCGCCAACCACTCGTACAGCCACTACGCCTTCTCGTCCCCCTGCTACGGGCTGCCCACCGTCTCCGGGCCCGCCATGGCGGCCGACGTGCGGCGCGCGTTCGACGCCTTCCGGAAGGCCGGGGCCGCCCACGTCGTCCCGTACTTCCGCTTCCCCGGCGGCTGCTACGACGACACGGCCCTGCGCGCCCTCGGTCCCACCGGGGTCACGGCGGTCCAGTGGGACGTGGTCAGCGGGGACGCCTTCGCCGAGGACGCGGACGCCGTGGCCGAGCAGGTGCTCGCCGGAGTGCGTCCCGGCTCGCTCGTGGTCATGCACTGCACGCGCAGCGCCGCTCCCGTCACCGAGCGGGCCGTCCGCAGGATCGTCCCGGAGCTGCGCGCCCGGGGCTACCGCTTCGTGAAGGTGTCGGACCTGATGAGGGACTGAGACGGAACCGCGCCCCTTCCTTTGCCTTTATGAACCAGTGGTGACACCATCGGTGTCACCACTGGTTCATCCCTCATGGACCCGGAAGAGACGGAGACGGACATGGCGCTCGGGGCGCGGGGAATCGCAGGAACGGTGGCGGCGGGCGCCGGTCTGGCCGCCGGGGCGGCCTGGCTGTGGCGCAACCAGGGGACCGTGGCGACGAGCCGGCCCGTCAACGAGTGGACGTTCACGCACATGTCGGCGCTGATGCCCGTCGACACCGTGCCGCGCTCCGCCCGCCCCCGGCCGCTCGCCCGGCGGGAAGGGACCCTGGAGGGGTTCGCCTACGAGTTCGGCGGACGGCGGCGGAACCTGGACGAGCTGCACCGCCGCACGCACACGACCGGATTCGCGGTGGTCCACCGCGGCGCCCTGGTCCACGAGGCGTATCCGGGGCTCTTCGCCTCGCCGGACACGCGGTTCCAGCTGTTCTCCCTGACGAAGTCGGTGACGTCGGTCCTCGTGGGCATCGCGCGGGAGGAGGGCGCGCTCGGCCTGGACGACCAGGTGGCCTCCCGCCTCCCCGCGCTGGCCGGTTCCGCCTACGACGGAACGACGGTCGGCCACCTCCTCGACATGTGCAGCGGCGTCGGCGGCGTGGAGGACTACACCGATCCCGACGCGCCGATCAACCGCTTCGAGCGGGCGGTGACCGGGGGCGGGTCGGTCCTGGACGTCATCCGCTCCCTGCCGCGCGCCGCCGCGCCGGGGACCGCGTTCAACTACTCCACGCTCGACACCCAGGTGCTGGGCCAGGTGCTCGAAGCGGCGACGGGCGAGCCGCTGGCCCGTTACGCGGCCCGGCGCCTGTGGGACCCGGCCGGGGCGGAGAGCGACGCCTACTACTTCCTGACCCGGGGACGTCCGCGCGTCGCGCTCGGCGGCGGCTCGTTCAACGCGACGGTCCGCGACCTGGCACGGCTCGGGATGCTGCTGACCCGCGGCGGGGAGCGGGACGGGCGGCAGGTCGTGCCCGCGGCGTGGGTCGAACGCGGCCGGGGGACGGGGCTGCCGCACCTGGAGGTCGGGGCGCTGGGCGGGGGCTACCCCGCCCACTACGGGTACGCGAACCAGTGGTGGACGCTGGGCGGCGGGCACCGCGCCTTCACGGGGCTGGGCATCCACGGGCAGTTTCTCTGGATCGACCCCGTGGCGGACGCGGTGGTGGTGAAGACCAGCGCCTGGCCCACCGCCGACGACCCGGAACGGGACGCCGAGACCGTCGCCGCCCTCACCGCGCTCGTCTCCTGGCTGGACGGGCGGGACTGAACGCCCCCGGCGGGGGCGGCCGGGCATCAGGCACGCGGGACTGAACGCCCCGGCGGACGCGACCGGATGTCCCGGCGGGCGCGACCGGGCATCAGGTACGCGTGACCGGGCGTCCCGGTGCGCGCGACCGGATGTCCCGGTGCGCGCGGACCCTCGGGCGGCCCGCGCGCCGGGGAAGGCCCGGTGACGGCCGATAGGATGGCGTCCATGACGGAATCCGCAGGTCAGGGCGAGCCCCGGGAGAAAGCCCGCCGTGGCCGTCCGCCGTCCACCGCGCTGAACCGGAAGCGCATCCTGGACGGCGCGCTCGCCCTGGTGGAGCGCGAGGGGGCCGATGCCCTGACGCTCCGCCGGCTCGGGGGCGAGCTGGGAGTGAACCACACCGCCGTGCTCCGGCACTTCACCGGCAAGGACGAGATCCTGCTCGGGCTCGCCGAGCGGCTGATCGAGGAGGCCCTGGACGGTTTCGCGCCCGCCGGGCACTGGCGGCGGACGCTGGAGTCCCTGGCACGGCGCGTGCGCGCGGCCTGCCTCGCCCACCCCCAGGTCGCCCTGTCCGTCGCCACCCGGGTCTCCCGGCGCTCGGCGGAGTTCCGGGGCGCGGACGTGGTCGTCGGCGCGCTCCGCGAGGCGGGCTTCGACGAGCGGGACGCGGCCCGGTACTACCGCTCGCTGGTCGACACGGCCCTGGCGCTCTCCTCCTACGAGGCCGCCGTCGCCGCGCTCGACAGCCGGTCCCGGGAGGGGGACCGCATGGCCTGGCGGCGGGAGTACCCGGCCGTTCCGCCGGCGCTCTACCCCCACCTCGCCGCCGCCGCCCCGTACCTGGCCGAGGCCGACGAGGACGACCGGTTCGAGACGACCCTCGGTCTGGTCCTCGACGCGGTCGCCGCCCGCGCGGACGCGGCCCGGTCCGGGCCCCGGGCGGTTCCCGCGCCGGAATCCGGCCGGAGCGGGCCGCCCGCCGGGCCCGGCGGGGACGGGCCCTGAGCCCGCCGGCCGCCCTCCGGGCCCGGACCCGCCCCGTACCGCGTCAGGCGCCCCGGCGGTCGTCGACCTCGACGGACAGGTGCGGCCACCGTGCGACGAGCCGCGCCGGTTCGTCCACGACCGGTCCGGCCGCCGTGCGCACGGACCCGCCGGGGCGGAAGTGGACGACGGTGCCGGTCGTGCCGTCGCCGGCGACCGGTGTCAGACCGGTCGTGGGGACGCCGAACTCGTAGCGCTGCTCCCAGGCTCCCCCCGCGCGGCGGTTGGTGTGGACGAGCCATTCGCTGAGCGCCGCGACGACCGACATGCCGCGGCGCGGATGGCCGTCGGGAAGCAGTTGCGCGCCGGGACGGTCGAAGAACCGGAGGTCCCTCGACGCCATGACCGGCTTCTTCACGGCTCGCCCGTGGCGGTCGAAGCGGGTGTCGGTGCCCCGGCCGTCGTCCGCGACGGACACCGATCCGTCGGCGTGGAGGGTGACGGTGCAGCGCCCCGCGCCCCGTGCTTCCGCCTCGTCGGCCGCGTAGGCGACGACTTCGAGGATCAGGTGTCGCGTCCCGCCCGGTGCGAAGGCGGCCGCGTCGTGACGGATGCGCGCGAGGTGCCGGACGTCCACGCCGCTCGCCCAGTCGTGCGTCGTGTTGCGCCACGGAACCGTTGGTCTGTCCATCCCGGAAGTATCCCCACCACGAGGGGGGTTCCGGACGGGACCCGTCACGGCGGACCGCCCGTGGATCACGGTCGACGCGCCCGGGGCCGGTCCGGCGGATCGTGCGGCCGTGGTGACCGGCCCCGGACGTCCCCGGTACGCGACCCGGCCCGCCGCCTCTGCCGGGACGGCGGGCCGGGGTCCGGCGGCGGGGCCGGCGGTCAGTAGCCGACGGTGAAGCGCCGACGGTGGTGGCGGGGCCGCTCGATTTCGTCGAGGAGGGCGACGGCGTAGTCCTCGACGGAGATGGAGCTGTCGCCGTCGTCGTCGGTGACGAGGTCGTCCAGGGCGGTGCGGTAGGTGCCGGTGCGCTCGCCGGGGGCGATCTTCGCCGCGGGACTGAGGTTGGTCCAGTCGATGTCGGTGACGGTCCGGTAGTAGTCGAGGGCGTCGCCGTGGGCGTGCATGATCTGCAGGAGGGATTCGGGGAGGCCCGGGGCGTCCCAGACCTGCTTTCCGCCGGGGGTGCGCAGGGAGCCGGCGCCGCCGACGGTGATCAGGCGGGGAGCCTGTGCGCCGAGGGCGCGCAGGCCTTCGGTGAGGGCTTCGGCGGCGGGCCGGATGGTGGCGAGGTGGCCGGGGCCGTCGCCGCCGCCGACGGCGCTGACGACGACGTCCTGGTCCTTCGCGGCGGCGGTGATCGACTTCGGGTCGAGGACGTCGCCGGTGGTGACGGCCAGGCCGGCGTGCCGCTCGGTGACCTTGGCGGGGTCGCGGACGACGGCGGTGACGTGGTGGCCCCGGCCCAGGGCCTCGCGGACGACGGCGGAGCCGATGGTGCCGTTGGCGCCGAAGACGGCGATGTTCGTCATGGGGTTTCCTTCTCGGTTCGTGACGTGCTGGTGCGGTGGGTCAGGCGGTGGGGGCGAGGTGTCCGTCGAGGGCGTCGGTGAGCTTGGCGGCACCGGCGAGGGGGCCGCCGAGGCGGTGGACGCCGGTGGGAGTGTGCAGGAGCAGGGTGGGGTAGGCGTCGACGCCGCGTCGGCGCAGTTCCCTGAACTCGCTTTCGACCTCCGTTCGGGTGGCCGGATCGCGGTAGGAGGCGGCGACGGCGTCGGCGTCCAGGCCGTGTTCGAGGGCGACGGCGCGGTGGGCGCCGGGGTCGGACAGGCTGCGACCGTCGGCGTACCAGGCACGCTGGAGGGCACCGGCCAGCTCCAGGGTCCGTCCGGGGGCCTGCCGGCGCAACGCGACCAGGGTGGTGGCCGCGTCGGCGGAGTCCGTCACCGCGGCCCCCTCCGCGAGGGCGCGCGCGTAGCCGTCACCGAAGGTGACTCCGGTGAGCCGGGCGATGCGCCGGTTGGCCCCGGGGATGTGCGGATACGCCGCCACGGGCCGGGCGCGCGGGCCGGTGAACAGGCCCCCGGACAGCACCCGCAGCTCGATCCGGTCCGCGTTGGCGGCGGCGAAGTCCCGCAGGGCCGGGCCGAAGCCGTAGCACCAGCCGCAGGAGGCGTCGAACGCGTAGGTGGGACGGACACGGTCGGACATCCGGAGCCTCCGGCAATGGTGGAAGTCGGTCTGACGCACGTGCGAGGAGAGCCGAGCGGCCGTCGCCGGTCGTCCTTCCCGCGCACTTCGAACGTACGATGCCGTGGAACGACCGCCCAGGTACACGAAGGTCCGGCCGTGGTGAAAAACGGACACGAAACGATCCCGCAGGTTCCCTTCGCGCCGCCCGGCGGCGACAGGACCGGCGTCGAGGTCATGACGCTCGCCGTCCTGTCCGCCCGGATGCGCCGCCACGGCGGCCCCGAAGGCGCCCGGGACGCCGGGGGCTCCGGCCGCGCCCAGCGCCCCGAGTTCCACCTGCTGCTCACCGTCGACCGGGGGCCGCTGTGGCACATGGTCGACTTCACCGACTACGCCGTCACCGACGGCGCCTGGCTGTGGGTGCGCCCCGGCCAGGTGCAGCGCTTCGGCGACCTGCGCGCCGCCACCGGCACCGTGGTGCTGTTCCAGCCGGACTTCCTCGACACCGCCACCGCCGCCGAAGTGCGCCTCGACGACCCCTTCGGACGCACCCTGTGGCAGACCGCAGGCGACGACGTCCCCGCCCTGCGCCGCGCCCTGGACCACCTCGCCCACGAAGCCGCCGCCACCGGCACGCCCCCCGCCACCCGCGACGCCGTCCTCCAGCGCCTGCTCGGCGTCCTCCTGCTGCGGCTGACGCACCGGGCCGGCCCCGTGGGCACCCTGCCCGGCGAGCACGCGGAAACCTTCCAGCGCTTCCGCCACGCGGTCGAGAACGACTTCGCCCGCGCCCGGGACGTCGGCCACTACGCCCGGGCGCTCGGTTACGCGCCGCGCACCCTGACCCGCGCGTCCCTGGCCGCGGCCGGCGTCGGCGCCAAGGACTACATCGACCGGCGCGTCGTCCTGGAGGCCAAACGCCTCCTCGCCCACGAGGACGCCCCCGTCGCCTCCGTCGCCGCCCGCCTCGGCTTCCTCGACGCCAGCAACTTCACCAAGTACTTCACCCGGCGCACCGGCAGCACACCCGCCGCCTTCCGCGCCCCGTACCATCCCGGCTGAAGCCGTCTTTCAGGTCACGGCCGGGGAACCCGGGCGGAGATCCGGTGCGTCGCGCCATCGGTGAATCTCTTTCCTCCCGTACTGGAGGGCGAAAGAGGCTCGCCGGGCGTGAACGGCTCCTCATGCCGAGCCGCTTCCGCACCGGAAGACCGCACCTCTCCCACCCGGAGGAGACGCGGCCCTCTCGCCGTCCGGCCCCACCGGATCGCCGTTGCACCCGGAGCTTCGCGACGCGCTCCGTAGCCCTCTGGATTTCGCTGGTGGTCACATCAGCCGGCGCCCTTCGTCCGGCAGCTCGACCAGGCGCTCCGCCGAAGTCATCGGCCCCTGCCCCGGGTTCGTCCGCACCCCCGGCGCCACGTGCGTGGGGACCCGCGTCCGCCCCGGCGTCCGCCCCCGCCCCGGTGGCGACCTGGAAGCGGAAGAGGCCCGGCCGCGCGTCCTGGGCGCCACCGTCCCGGTCCGGCCGGTCCGCGCTCTCCTGGACGGTTCCGGCCGGCCCGGAAGGCGACGAGGTCTGTCCCCTCGCCCCTCTCCGGCCCCGGGCAACGGCTCAGGCCGGCCCCGGGGGCCGGTGTGTCAACCGGCCGGGGTCGGCATCCCGCCGGACAGACCGAGGTGGTCCTCCAGCGCGCGCTCGCCCGTGCCGGTGAGGGCGACGGCGCGGCTCGTGCCGATCCGCCTGATCCAGCCGGCGTCGAAGGCGTGACGGCACAGGGCGGCGCCGACGGCACCCGCCAGGTGGGGGCGGCGTTCGGTCCAGTCCAGGCACGAGCGGACCGGCGGGCGCCGCGTGGCGGGCGGTGGCGCGATGCCGAGTCCGGCCAGCCAGGCGGCCCCGTCGCCGGTGAGCGCCGGCCCCTGCTCCCAGTCCAGCAGCCCCCGACCGGTCATCGCCTCGGTGATCGCGACTCCGAGGGCCCCGGCGAGATGGTCGTAGCACGTGCGGGCGCGGGCCAGCGCCCGGCCGCGGTGGACGGCGGGCAGCGAGCGGGGCGGGTCGGTGCGCCGGGGCGCCATCGAGGCGAGCTTCTCGATCAGTTCGGCCGTGTCGGGGCCGGCGAGGCGGACGTAGCGGTGGCGGCCCTGGCGCTCCTGCGTGAGGAGTCCTCCGCCGACCAGGAGGTTCAGGTGCCCGGTCGCCGTCGAGGGGGCCACCGAGGCATGGCGCGCCAGCTCGGTCGCGGTCCACGCCCGGCCGTCCAGGAGGGCCAGGCAGAAGGCGGCCCGGGTGCCGTCGGCCAGCAAAGCGGCCAGGGCGGCCAGGTCCGGGCTTCCGGTGTGGGCGTCGTGACTGTTCATCGCCGCCCATTGTCCACCCGTGATCCTTCGGCGGCCGCCGAAGCGTCCGCGCCCTACGGTCGGTCCCATGAACACCGCGACACCCGTCGGCGTGCCCACCGGCCCGCCGTCCGCACACATGACCGTCACGCCGAGCATCCTGTACTTCGGAACGCCGGTCGTGCTGCTCTCCACGGAGAACGAGGACCACACCTTCAACCTCGCGCCGATGTCCTCGGCCTGGGCACTGGGCCACGTGATCGTGCTCGGCCTGGGCGCCGAGGGGCAGACCGCGCGCAATCTCCGCAGCCGCCGCGATCTGGTGGTGAACCTCCCCTCGTCCGCGCAGTGGCCGGCGGTGGAGAGGCTGGCGCCCCTGACCGGGCGCAGCCCGGTGCCCGCGAGCAAGCGCGGGTCCTTCCGTTTCGAACCGGACAAGTTCACCGCCGCCGGTCTGCGACCCCAGCCCTCCGAGCTGGTCCGGCCGCCCCGGGTCGCCGAATGCCCGCTGCAACTGGAGGCCCGCGTCGCCCGGGCCCGGCCCGACGCCTCCGGAGAGTTCCTCGTCGTCGAAGCCCGTGTGCTCGAGGTGCACGCCGACCCCCGGATCGTCGTCCCCGGTTCCCAGCACATCGACCCGGCCGCGTGGAACCCACTGATCTACAACTTCCGCCACTACTACGGGCTCGGCCCCGAACTCGGCCACAGCCACCGCTCGCAGACGGCCCGGCGGAACGGATGAACCACCGCTGACCCGGACGGACGCGCGGGCGAGCACCGGGCGGACGTGCACTGGGCGGGCGAGCACCGGGCGGGCGCGCACCGGGCGGCCACGGCCGGTCCCGCCGGCCGCGCCGACCATGTCCGTCCGCGCCTCCCCGTCGTCCGCCCGCGCGTCCGCCCGTCGTCCGTCCGCCCTCCTAGCCGGAGCAGGCCGTGCGCTGGGCCTCCTGCCACGCGCACACGGGACAGAGGGTGATCCCCTTGGCCGACCGGGCGTACTCGGTCGGCTCCTGGCACAGGACGCACGCGGCGAACGGCCCCTCGGTCACCGGCTCGTGCTCCGGACCGGGCACGGGGGCGCAGGACGGCGTGGACTCGGAATCGGTCATGCCTTCGAGGCTACTCCGGCGGGTTCGTCGCCGGAGTCCTCACTCCAGGCGCGCCGTGGCACGGCAGGCGAGGGCCGCCGTCGCCGCCGCCAGGACCAGGGCGCCCGCGCAGGCGAGCCAGGGCGGATGGGCACTCGCCGTACGGGCGCCCGTGACCAGGGCCGTCATGGCGTGCTTCGCCGGGGACCCGGTGACCACGAAGGCGAGGAGCGAGCCGAGGACCAGGGCCGAGAGGGACCAGCCGGCGGCCGGCAGGAAGGGGCGGGAGGCCAGCATGCCCACGGCGGCGCCCGTGAGCGCGCAGGCCAGGGCGGCGAGGAGCCCGGTGGTGACGGCGGCGGGGAGGGTGACGCGCCCCCTGTCGCTCGCGCCCGCCACGCAGAGGACGGCGACCGCCCCGGTGAGGGCCGGCCAGGCGGTCCCGGTGAGGATCGCCGCCAGGTGCGCGCGGTTCCGGCCGGCGGCGGCCGCGACCACGCTCCGCGCGGCGGACGGCTCCTGGGTGAGGCAGGTCCGCACCGTCCAGGCCGTCACGGGGAGCAGGGCGGCGGCGGTGAAGCCGAGCGCGTCGAGCACGGGCTCGCCCGCCCGGACGCCGGCGCCGACGAGGGCCGCGTACAGGAGGAACGGCCCGAGCCACCGCTGGGAGCGGAACAGCAGGCCCGTCTGGTACCGCAGCAGCGCCGTCATGCCCGTACGTCCTTCCCGGATGCCCCGGACGTCCCGGCCGCCCCGGACATGCCGGATGCCCCGGACGTCCTGGATGCCCGGGAATTCCTGGATGCCCCGGGCGTCTCCGCGTCCGTCGCGGTGTCCAGCCGGCGGATGTGCCAGGAGGCCCTGAGGAGCGCGCCGAGCAGCGCGTCGGAGTGGGCCGCCCCCACGGTGAGGACGGTGGTGCCGTCCGGTCCGGCCGCGACGGCCGGGTCCCCCGGGAGCCCGCCGGGGAGCGTCCGCCCGCCGGAGGCGGTGACGCGCACCAGGTCCTCGGGGTCCTCCCGTACGGGCTCCCGGCCCGGCCGTACCCGGCCCGCCCCGACCTCGTACACCACGTCCGCCGCGCCCCGCAGCCGGCGAGGGTCGTGGTCGACGAAGACGACCGTCGCGCCCGCCGCACGGCGTTCGCGGACGGCGGCGTCGAGCGCGGCGCGGGCCCCGGTGTCCAGCCCGGTCCACGCCTCGTCGAGGACGAGGAGGGCCGGGCCGGCGAGGAACGCCTGCGCGACGGCGACCTTCTGGGCGGTCCCCTTCGACAGCGCCGCGAGTCCGGTGCGGGCGTGCTCACCGGCCCCGAACCGCTCCAGCCACTCCCCCGCCCGGGTCCGCGCCTCCGCCCGGCCGAGGCCCTGGACGCGGCCGAGACGGACCAGGTAGTCGAGGGCCGTGAACGGCAGTGCGGCCGGGAACCGTTCGGGGACGTACGCGGTACGGGCCGGGCGGCCGGTGACGCGTCCCTCGGTGGGGGCGTCGACGCCGGCGAGCAGGCGCAGGAGCGTGGACTTGCCGGTGCCGTTGGCGCCGGTGACCCGGACGAGGGCGGCGGCGGGCAGGTCGAGATCGACCCCGCGCAGCACCCACGGGCCCCTCGGACCGTGCCGGCGTCCGGCCCCCTCCAGCCTCAACCGGACGTGTGCTTCTGCGGGGTGACCTCGCTGGGCCGGACGACGACGAAGCCCTGTCCCTCCAGCTTGAGCTGCACGGCCTCGCCCGAACCGCCGCGGATCATCGAACCGACGGACTGCGAACGGTGCAGCGAGGTGCGCAGCTGCTCGCTCCAGCCGACGACCGCGTCTGTGTCCACGTACACCGGGGCCTGCGGCGAGACGGGGATGACGATCGGATCGCCCTCGCAGATCAGGGCTATCTTGCCGTGGCCGGAGAAGACCGAGTTGAAGAGGCCGCCGCCGGTCATGCCGGCGCCCTTCACGGTCCTGATCTCGTACTGGAGGGTGGAGTCGAAGCAGAGGACGTTCCGGCCGTTGACGGTGAAGGCGTCGCCCTGCTCGATCTCGACGACGAAGCAGTTCTGCGCCTCGTGGGCGAACCAGGCCTCGCCCCGGCCGCGCACGGCCATCAGCGGCAGGCCCTCGCCGGTGACGGCCCGTTTGAGCAGGCCGCCTATGCCCTGGCCCTTGCGCTCGAACTGGAGGTCGCCGCGGAAGGCGATCATGGAGCCCTGGCGGGCGAGCATCTCGCCGTTCACGGCGTACTTGACCGACTTGCCGTTCTGCAGGGTCATTCCGGGGACGGTGGCGGTCTCGGCGAGGTGGTGGCCGGAGAAAAGATCGCTCTTCATGAGGGGCATCCTGGCCCCGGGGGGCCCGTCTCCACAAGGAACGCCCGTCACGGCGGTGGCAGACTTGCCGGGTGAGCAGCGACGAAACCGATCTCCGTACCGGTCCCGGCACCGGTTCCCGCACCGGCCCGGACCCCGACACAGAGGCCGACACCGACCCCGCCCCCGCCCCCGGCACCGACACCGAGGCCGACGCCGGCACCGATCTCCGGGACGGGAAGCCCCAGTTCGTCCTCCCCCTGGTCGTCCGGATCGAGCGCGACGCGCCCCCGGCCCGTACCGACGCCCTGGAGACGGCGGCGCGGGCCGTCCTGGAGATCCTGACCGACGACCGCTCCCTCGACGGGGGCGCGTGGGCGCGGGCCGTGGCCGACTGGCAGGACGCCCGCATCCGCAAGGTGGTGCGCCGGGCGCGCGGAGCGGAGTGGCGCCGGGCGTGCGCCCTCCCCGGGATCACGGTGACCGGCACGGAGGCGGAGGTACGGGTCTTCCCGCCGGTCCCGCTCGACGGCTGGCCCAAGGACCTGGCCCGCCTCCAGGTCTCGGGCACCGACCTCGACGACCCGGCTCCCCCCGGCCCCGTGCCGGAGGGGGCGGCGGTCCTGTGGTTCAATCCGGACCTCGGCATGTCGGCGGGCAAGTCGATGGCGCAGGCGGGGCACGGCGCCCAGCTCCTCTGGTGGGCCATGACGAACGCCGGGCGCGAGGCCTGGCGGAAGGCGGGTTTCCCGCTCACCGTGCGGACCGCCCCGGCGGAGGACTGGGCCGCCCTCACGACGAGCGGGCTCCCGGTGGTGCGCGACGCGGGCTTCACGGAGATCGCGCCGGGGTCGGCCACGGTGGTGTCGGCGTTCCCCGGCTCCGCGGGCCCGGGGAACGGGAACCTCAAATGAAGCTCTGAACGTGTTCCCTCCGGGGTTCGGACGTTCCCGCGTGGGCCATCACCGGAGAACTGAGGACCGAAGGAGGGGGACATGACGGAACTCGGCATCGGCATCGGCTGGCGTCCCGAGATCGCGGACGCGGTGGAGGGTCTGACCGGGGTCGACTGGGTGGAGGTCGTCGCGGAGAACATCTGCGCCGGCCATCTGCCCGACTCCCTGGCCCGGCTGCGGCGACGGGGCGTCACGGTCGTCCCGCACGGCGTCTCGCTGGGGCTGGGGGGCGCGGACCGGCCCGACCCGGCGCGGCTCGCGGCGCTCGCGGAGAAGGCGGTGGCGCTGGGGGCGCCGCTGGTCACGGAGCACATCGCGTTCGTACGGGCCGGGGGGCCGCTCACCGCCACCCCCGCGCTCGAGGCGGGCCACCTGCTGCCCGTGCCCCGCACGCGGGACGCGCTCGACGTGCTCTGCGAGAACGTGCGCATCGCGCAGGACGCGCTGCCCGTGCCCCTGGCCCTGGAGAACATCGCGGCCCTGGTCGCCTGGCCGGGGGAGGAGATGACGGAGGGGCGGTTCCTCGCGGAGCTGGTGGAGCGCACGGGCGTACGGCTCCTCGTCGACGTCGCCAACCTGCACACCAACCACGTCAACCGGGGCGAGGACCCGGCACGGGCCCTGTCCGAACTGCCGGTCGAGGCCATCGCGTACGTGCACGTGGCGGGCGGCGTGGAGCGGGACGGCGTGTGGCACGACACCCACGCCCACCCGGTGCCGCGCCCGGTCCTCGACGTGCTCGCCGACCTCGCGTCCCGGGTCTCGCCGCCGGGAGTGCTCCTGGAGCGGGACGACGCCTTCCCGCCGGCCGGGGAACTGGCCGGGGAACTGGCGGTGATCCGGCGGACGGTGGCGGAGGCGTCCGCCCGCCGGGCGGTGGGCGCCGGGACGCCCGCGGCGGTCGCGCGGCCCCTGCTCATCGGGGCGGGCGCGCGCGTCTCCGGCGGGCCGATGCCGGGCGCCGTCCCGGTGGCGGCTCCCCCGGCGCCCGTGCCTGTGCCGGTGCCGGTGGCCGCGCCCCCGTCCGGGGCCGCGTCCGTCCCCGTCCCCGCGTCCGCTCCCGTCCCCGCTTCCGCTCCGGGGTCCGTTCCCGGTGCGGACGTCCGTCAGCGGGTCGGTCTCGCCCAGGCCTCGCTGCTCTCGGCGCTGGTCGCCGGGACGCCCGCGCCCGAAGGGTTCGACAGCCGGCGGCTCGGGGTGCAGAGCCGGGCGCTCGCGGCCAAGCGGGCCGGGGTCGTCGCGAAGGTCGCGCCGGAGCTGCCGGAGATCCTGGGGGACGGGTTCCGGCCCGCCTTCCTCGCGTACGCCAGGTCCCGCCCGATGACCGGGAACTACCGCCGGGACGCGCTCGGCTTCGCCGAACACCTGCTGATCGCCGGCCGCCCGGAGGACCCCCTGGCGCGGCAGCGGCTCACCCGCTGGTGGCAGGAGCGTTCCGGCAGCCGCCGGCCCGGTCCCGCCGGGCGGCTCGTCCGGACCGTCCGTCACGTCCTCGCGGGGAGACGACCGTGGACCTCCTGATCGTCCTGTACCACCTCGCGGGCGCCGCCGGCATCGCCCTGGTCGTCACCCGGGTCGTCCGGACGCGCCGCGGCTCCGCCGGGCCCGTCCACGACCGGTACGAGGCCGCCTTCCTCAACGGCGGTCCCGCGAGGGTCGTGGACAGCGCCCTCGCCTCCCTCCACGCGGACGGCCGGCTCGCGGTCGGCGGGCCCGGCGTCGTGGCCGTCGTCCGTGCCGCCGCGCACGATCCGGTGGAGCGCGCGGTGCTCCAGGAGCACGCCGCCGCCCCGCACGGGGCCCTGCACCACCTGCGGCTCGCCGCGATGCGGCACCCGGCGGTGCAGGAGATCGGCGACGGTCTCGCGGCGCGCGGGCTGCTCGTGGACCCGGAGACGCGGCGCACCACGAAACGGTGGTGCCTCGCGCTGGGCCTCACGGCCCTCCTCCTCGTCCCGGTCTCGGTCGTCCTCACGTTCGCCGACGTCGCCGTCCGCCCGGAACCCGCCGTGCCGTTCGTCGTCAAGGTGCTGCCGGTGCTGTTCGCCGCCGGGATCTGCGCCCTCGTCTGCGGGACGGTCTCCGCCGGGCGGCTCACCCCGGCCGGCCGGCACGCCTCCTTCTCGTACGGGCGGGCGCACGGGCACCTGGCGGACGCCGGTCTCCTCGTGGCCCTGCACGGACCGCGGACGCTGCCGGACCCGGTGCTCAGGGACCAGCTCCTCGCCGCCGCCCGCCTCGGCGGGCCCCGGCGGGGAGGGCGTCAGGGGGCGGGGCACCGGCACTCGGCGTCCTCCGGGACGGACGCGGTCGCCGTGGCCGCCGTGTGGTGCGCGGGCGCCGACTCCTGCGGAGGGGGCGGGGGTTCGTGCTCCGGGGGCGGTTCCGGCTCCCCGGACTCCGGGCCGGGAGGCGGTTCCGGCTGCGGGGGCGGGGCCGGTTGCGGGGGCGGGGGCAGCTCGTGTTCCGGGTCGAGCTCCAGCTCGTGTTCCGGGTCGAGTTCCAGCTCGTGTTCGAGTTCGAGCTCCAGCTCGTGCTCCAGTTCCAGCTCGTGCTCCAGCTGACCACCGGTGCGCTCCGCGCCGCCTCCGGCCGGGGAGACGCCCCGGAATGACGCCGGTGCGGCGCGCTGGAGGCGCGCCGCACCCGGTGCCGGACCCGGTGTCGCTGGAGCGGCAGGCCGATGTTGCCGCCTGCCGTCTGATCTTCCGGGTCGAGGGGTGGCGCACCCGGCCGGGAGCCGGGCCGCCACCAGGTTTTCGTACGGCCGTCAGGCCAGGCCCGCCACCAGGTCGGCGACGCTCTTGCGGCGGCCGGTGAAGAACGGGACCTCCTCGCGGACGTGCATCCGCGCCTCGGAGGCGCGCAGGTGGCGCATGAGGTCCACGATGCGGTGCAGCTCGTCGGCCTCGAAGGCGAGGATCCACTCGTAGTCGCCGAGCGAGAAGGAGGCGACCGTGTTGGCGCGGACGTCGGGGTAGCCGCGGGCCATTTTGCCGTGGTCCGCGAGCATCCGGCGGCGGTCCTCGTCCGGCAGCAGGTACCAGTCGTAGGAGCGCACGAAGGGGTAGACCGAGACGTAGTCGCGCGGGTTCTCGTCGGCCAGGAAGGCCGGGATGTGCGACTTGTTGAACTCGGCGGGGCGGTGCAGCGCCATGTTCGACCAGACCGGCTCCAGGGCGCGGCCCAGGCGGGTGCGGCGGAAGAGGCTGTACGCCTCCTGGAGCTCGTCGCTCGTCTCGGCGTGCCACCAGATCATGACGTCGGCGTCGGCGCGCAGACCGGACAGGTCGTACGTGCCGCGGACCGTGACGTCCTTGGCCGCGAGCCGGTCGAACAGCTCCTGGACCTCGTCGGCGTAGCCGCTCCGGTCCTCGGGCAGGACGTCGCGCAGCTTGAAGACGGACCACAGGGTGTAGCGGATGACCTCGTTGAGGTCCTTCGCCTTCTTACCGGCGTTCGGGATCTTTTCGGGCGCACTCATGGGTCCATTCTCGCCCTTCACGAGGAGTGCCCCGCACCGGGGTCGGCCGTTTCCGGCGTGGCGATGATCTCGTCCCCGGAGCCGCCCCCGGTCCCACCCCCGGTCCCGCCCCCGAAGCCGCCCGCGATCCCGTCGGCCGCGCGCAGGGCCGAGGCGACGCAGGCGGGGACGCCGACGCCGTCGTACGCGGCTCCCGCGACCCGCAGCCCGGGAAGCGCGGCGACGGCCGCGCGGACGCGGGCGACGCGGGCGAGGTGGCCGACCGGGTACTGGGGCAGGCCGTCGAGCCAGCGGGTGACCGTGGTGGCGACGGGGCGGGCGCCGAGGCCGGTGGCGGCGGCGAGGTCCCCGAGGGCGGCGTCCACGAGGTCGGCGTCCTCGCGGTGGACCTGCTCCGTCTCGCCGTACCGACCGACGGAGGCGCGCAGGACGAACAGGCCGGGGGCGGCGTCGGCGACCCACCGCCACTTCTGGGCGGAGAACGTGGAGGCCTTGATCGTGCGGCCGTCGACGGGCGGCACGAGGAAGCCGGAACCGGCCAGGGGCGGAACGTCGGAGCGGCGGAACGCGAGGGTGACCAGGGCCATGGAGGCGTAGTCGATCGCGTCCAGCTCGCTCGCGGCGGCGGGGGCGTGCGCGGCGAGGAGCGCGGCGGCGGGCCCGGCGGGGGTGGCGAGGACGACGGCGTCGGCCGTGAGGACGCGGTCGCGGCTCACGACCTGCCAGCCGGTGGCCCCGGTCCGGCGCAGCTCCGTCACGGGGGCGTTCACGAGGATCTCGCCGCCGGCGGCGCGGACCGCGTCGGCGACCGCGCCGGGCAGGGTGCCGACGCCGCCCTCGACGCCGAGGAAGACGGAGCCGCCGAGACCGGTGGCGGCGCCCGCCGCGTCGGCCGGGGCGGCGGCGCCGGCGCGCTGGACGGCGCGGACGGCGGCGGTGAGCGTGGGGTGGGCGCGGGCGGCCTCGAAGAGGGCGGGGACGGCGGCCCGCATCGAGATGCGGTAGGCGTCCCCGGCGTACACCCCGCCGAGGAGGGGTTCGACGAGCCGGTCCACGACCTCGCGGCCCATGCGGGCGGCGACGTACTCCCCGATGGCGACGTCCTCGCCGATCGCGGTGGGCGGCAGGTCGAGGTCGCCGGAGACCCGGCGCGCGCCCTCCTCGGAGAGGAGGCCCCGGACCGCGTCGGCGTCGCCGGGGACGCCCATGACGTGCCCCTTCGGCATGGGGACCAGCTCGCCCCTGGACCAGACGGACGCGGTGGTGGTGGCGGGGGGCCGGAGCCGGTCGCCGAGACCGACCGCGCGGGCCAGGGCGACGGCCTCGGGGCGGCGCGCGAGCAGCGACTCGGCTCCGAGGTCCACGGGGGCGCCCGCGATCTCCCCGGCGAGGAGCTTGCCGCCGAGCCGGCCGTCCGCTTCGAGGAGGGTCACCCGGTGGCCGGCGAGGGCCAGCCGGTGGGCGGCGGCGAGGCCGGTGATCCCGCCTCCGGCGACGACGACGTGGGGTCCCGTGGTGTCCGCGTTCATGGGGCCACTCTCTCAAACCGCCCGCGCGCTCCCGTTCCGAGGCCGGACCGTGACCGCATCGCTACCGCCGGACGGCAACCTCCGCCACCGGCCCGTACGTCCAAAGGGCATCACTCATCACCATCCTGGGGGTCCCCATGCGGAGAGCGCGTACGACGGCCGGCGTCCTGCTGACGGCGTCACTGGTCCTGACGGGCTGCGGAGCGGGCGGGACGGACGCGGGCGGCAAGGCGGCGGACGCGCGGGCGGCGCGGCCCGCCGAGCGGGCTCCGGGCGGCGCGGCCGAGGGCGCGGCGGACGCCTCCCCCGGCGCGGCCCCCGGGACGGCCGCGCCGAAGGCACCGGCCCGGCAGCACGTCATCCGCACCGCCACGCTCTCCGTGGAGGTCGCGGACGCGGCGAAGGCGCTGGCCACGGCCCGCCGGGTGACGGCGGAGGCGGGCGGCCGGGTCGAGAACGAGTCCACGGAGCGGGTCGACGGCACGCACCTGACCTCGCACGTCGTGCTGCGGGTGCCGCAGGAGCGGTACGACCCGGTCCTCACCGAGCTGGCGGGCGCGGGGAAGCTGCTGAGCCGCAAGGCGGACGCCAAGGACGTCACCGACCAGGTGGTGGACGTGCAGAGCCGGATCGCCAGCCAGCGGGCGAGCGTGGCACGGGTGCGGGCCCTGATGGACCGGGCCGAGCGGCTGTCCGACGTGGTGACCCTGGAGGCCGAGCTGAGCCGGCGGCAGGCGGACCTGGAGTCGCTGCTCGCCCAGCAGTCCTCGCTGGCCGACCGGACGTCGCTGGCGACGATCACCCTCCAGCTCTCCGAGAGGAGGGCGGAGAAGAAGGCTCCGGCGCCGGAGCCGGAGGAGGGCCGTCCCGGCTTCCTGGAGGCCCTGGGCGGCGGCTGGAGCGCCCTGGTCGGCGTGGCGGCCTGGATCGTGGTCGTGCTCGCCGCCCTGGCCCCGTGGCTGGCGGTCGCCCTGGCCGCCTTCGTCCTGTGGCGCCGGCTGGTCCGCCCCCGGCTGGCGGCCCGGCGCCCCGCGCCGGTCCCGGCGCCGCGCCCCGAGCGGCCGGAAGCCGGACGACCGGGGGCCGGGCGGAACGCCGCCGGCGCGCTCGTGGCCCCGGAAGCCCTGGAAGACCCGGAGACGCCGGAGACGCCGGAGACGCCCGCGAAGTAGCGTTTCCCCATGAGCGAACGACTGGTGGTCATCGGTGGGGACGCGGCGGGCATGGCCGCCGCGTCGCAGGCGCGCAGGCTCAGGTCCCCCGGAGAGCTGGAGATCGTCGCCTTCGAGCGCGGGCGCTTCTCCTCGTACTCGGCCTGCGGCATCCCCTACTGGGTCGGCGGGGACGTCGGGTCGCGCGACGCCCTGATCGCCCGCTCCCCCGAGGAGCACCGGGCCCGTGACATCGACCTGCGGACGCGGACCGAGGTGACGGAGATCGACGTCGAGGGGCAGCGGGTCCGCTCCCGGGACCTGGAGAAGGGGACGGAGGAGTGGACCGGCTTCGACAAGCTGGTGATCGCGACGGGCGCCACGCCCCTGCGCCCGCCGGTGCCGGGGATCGACGCGCCCGGGGTGCACGGGGTGCAGAACCTGGGCGACGGGCAGGCGCTGATCGACGCGCTCTCCCGTACGGAGAACCGGCGGGCGGTCGTGGTCGGCGCCGGGTACATCGGGGTGGAGATGGCCGAGGCCCTGCTGAAGCGGGGCTACGAGGTCACCGTCCTCAACCGGAGCGAGCAGCCGATGGCGACCCTGGACCCGGACATGGGCCGTCTCGTGCACGAGGCGATGGACGGGCTCGGGATCAGGACGGTCAACTCGGCGGCGGTCACGAAGGTGCTGACCGGGGCGGACGGCCGGGTCCGCGCGGTGGCGACGGACGACGCCGAGTACCCGGCGGACGTGGTGGTCCTGGGCACGGGCGTGGCGCCGGAGACCTCGCTCGCCCGCGCGGCGGGGCTGCCGCTGGGGGCGTACGGCGGGCTGCTCACCGATCTGGCGATGCGGGTCCGGGGCCACGAGAACATCTGGGCGGGCGGTGACTGCGTGGAGGTCCTGGACCTGGTGTCGGGCCGGGCGCGGCACGTCGCCCTGGGGACGCACGCCAACAAGCAGGGCCAGGTCATCGGGTCGAACGTCGGCGGCGGTTACGCGACCTTCCCGGGCGTGGTGGGCACGGCGGTGTCGAAGGTGTGCGACCTGGAGATCGCGCGGACGGGACTGCGGGAGAAGGAGGCCCTGGAGGCGGGGCTGCGGTTCGTGACGGTGACCGTCGGGTCGACCAGCCGCGCGGGCTACTACCCCGGGGCCGCTCCGATGACGGTGAAGATGCTCGCCGAACGCCGGACGGGACGGCTGCTCGGGACGCAGATCGTGGGCCGGGAGGGCGCGGCGAAGCGGGTGGACGTCGCGGCGGTGGCGCTCACGGCGGGGATGACGGTGGAGCGGATGACGGCCCTGGACCTGGGGTACGCGCCGCCGTTCTCGCCGGTGTGGGACCCGGTGCTGATCGCGGCCCGCAAGGCGACGGCGGCGGTCCGCGAGGCGGGCTGAGCGGGCCCCGGGGGAACGGGCCGGGCCGGGGCCGGGCACGACGGGCCGGACGCGGGGTCCGGCGGAACGGCCGGGCCGCGGACCGCGCACGGCGGCGGCCGCCGGGAGGGGTGTCCCGGCGGCCGCCGCCGTCGTGCGCGCGTGCCCGGCCGGGGTCAGACGGCCGTGCGGGTGTGGACGTACTCCACGAGGCGGGAGAGCGCGTCCGGGTCGGTGGTGGGCAGCACGCCGTGGCCCAGGTTGAAGACGTGCCCCTCCAGGCCCTTCGCGGCGGCCAGGACCTCGTCCGTCTTGGCCTCGACGGCCTCGCGGGTGGAGAAGAGCACGGCGGGGTCCAGGTTGCCCTGGAGCGCCTTGCCGGGGCCGACGCGGCGGGCGGCCTCGTCCAGCGGGACGCGCCAGTCGACGCCGACGACGTCCGCGCCCGCCTCTCCCATGAGGCCGAGCAGTTCGCCCGTGCCGACGCCGAAGTGGATGCGCGGGACGCCGTACCCGGCGACCGCGTCGAACACCTTCACGGAGGCGGGCATCACGGAGCGGCGGTAGTCGGCCGGGGCGAGGGCGCCGACCCAGGAGTCGAAGAGCTGCACGGCGGAGGCGCCGGCCTCGATCTGGACCTTGAGGAAGGCCGAGGTGATCCCGGCGAGGCGGTCGAGGAGGTCGGCCCAGAGCTGCGGGTCGCCGTACATGAGCGCCTTGGTGTGCTCGTGGTTGCGCGACGGGCCGCCCTCGACCAGGTAGCTCGCGAGGGTGAAGGGCGCGCCGGCGAAGCCGATGAGCGGGGTGTCGCCCAGCTCGCCGGTGAGCATGCCGATGGCCTCGGTGACGTAGTGGACGTCCTCGGGGGTCAGGTCGCGCAGCCGGTCCAGGTCGGCGCGGGTGCGGATCGGGTCGGCGACGACCGGACCGACGCCGGGCTTGATGTCGAGGTCGATGCCGATGGCCTTGAGGGGGACGACGATGTCGCTGAAGTAGATGGCGGCGTCGACCCCGTGGCGCCGCACCGGCTGGAGCGTGATCTCGGTGACCAGCTCGGGCCGCATGCACGACTCCAGCATGGGGATGCCCTCGCGGACCTTCAGGTACTCGGGGAGGGAACGCCCGGCCTGCCGCATGAACCAGACGGGGGTGTGGGGCACCGGCTCGCGCCGGCACGCCTTGAGGAACGCGGAGTCGTACGTCCGCGACTGCTGCTTCGTCTGCTGGCCCTGCGGGCGATCGTTGGCACTCACGCCCAGAATCTTCGCATGTGGCGGGAAGCGGCTCGTCCGGGCCGGGTGTCCCTCCCTGCGCGGAGGGTCCGTTCCGCCTACTCTTCCCCGCATGGCTGCGGCTCAGGGACATTTTTCCGATCATTCCGACGGCGATCGAGGGACGGACGAAACGGCGGACAGCACGGAGACGAACCCGGCGCCACCGCCGTTCCGGCGGGCGGTGGAGGCCCTGCGCGGGGCGCGGTTGCGGTCCGAGGTCGAGGTCGAACCGACCAGGCCGCCGCAGCGGCTGGCCCCGTACGCGTACGCGGTGGAGGCGGCCGTCGTGGACGGCGAGGAGGACCTGGCGGACGGGCGTCTCGTGCTGCTGCACGATCCGGACGGGCACGACGCCTGGAAGGGCACGTTCCGTCTGGTGACGCTGGTCCGCGCGGAGCTGGAACCGGAGATGGCGTCGGACCCGCTGCTGCCGGAGGTGTGCTGGTCCTGGCTGACCGGGGCCCTGGAGGCGCGGGGGCTGGCGTACGGGGAGGCGGGCGGGACCGTCACCATGGCGGGCTCTCACTATTTCGGCGGGCTCGCGGACCGGCGGCCGGCGACGCAGATCGAGATCCGGGCGTCCTGGACGCCGCGCGAGGGTCTGGCCGGGGTGCCGGACACGGGGGCGCACCTGGCGGCCTGGTGCGACCTGCTCTGCCAGGTCGCGGGGCTTCCGCCGGCGCCGCCGGACCCGGGGGCGGGCACGGCCTCGGGGGCGGGGGTCGTCTCGCTGCCCCAGCGGCGGGGGCCGCAGCAGGTGTGATGGCGCCGCGCGACCGCCCCGGGTGTCCTCCGGGCCCACCGGGGGTCCGGACCCTCCGGGGGTCCGGGGCGTTCGGGGGTTCAGGGCTTTCGGAGGTCCGGGACGTTCGGGGTTCGGGCCCTCCGGGGCGTTCGGAAAGGTGCTCCGGGGCTCCCTCGGGAGGGTGAAGCAAGGGGAGTTACTCGTAGGATGATCGATCAAGCGTCCGAATTGCCCTAATTGTTACTCACCAAATCGTGATCTTTCCCTAAAGGCGGGCGGCCCCGGTGCCGAAGGAGTCAGTGACCCCTTCACAGCACGGGTCCGCCCCCGGCTTCTTCCCCGAGCCGGCTCCGTCCCCCACCTTCCCCCCAGGAGGCCTGGTGTCCGTTCTCCTCGAGCAGCCCGCAAGCCTGGTCGCCTACCGCCCGAACAAGCCGACGGCCATGGTCGTCGTGGCCGACCCGCGCGTCCGTTCCACCGTGACCCGCCACTTGTGGGCCCTCGGAGTACGTGACGTGATCGAGGCGTCGTCCATCGCGGAGGCCCGCCCCCGCGTCGGCAACCCGCGCGACATCTGCGTTGCCGACGTCCACCTGCCCGACGGCAGCGGCCTGACGCTGCTGTCCGAAACCCGCGCGGCCGGCTGGCCCAACGGCCTCGCCCTCTCGGCCGCCGACGACATCGGCGCCGTGCGCAACGCCCTGGCCGGAGGCGTGAAGGGCTACGTCGTCACCGGCACCCGGACCAACATCGGCCACCCCACCCGCCCCGGCGCCGCCCCCATCGGCGCCGCGGCGGCCCGTCTGGGCCACCGCCGCCCCCCGGGTGCCCCGAGCCACCCGGGCGGCTACCGCGAGCTCTCCGGCCGCGAGGTCGAGGTGCTGCGGCTCGTCGCGGAGGGCCAGTCGAACAAGGCGATCGGCGTCTCCATGGGCCTCTCCGCCCTGACCGTGAAGAGCCACCTCGCCCGCATCGCCCGCAAGCTGGGCACCGGCGACCGCGCCGGGATGGTCGCGGTGGCCCTGCGGACGGGGATCATCCACTGACCGGCGGCGGACAACCGGCGGGCACCTGTCGAGGGAACGTTCCGTCGACAGGTGCCCGCCGTTCACCGATACCCTTGACGGGTGACCGACGCCCGAGAGACCGCAGCAGACACAGCACTGCGCACCACCGGGGGCGGCCCCCCGGACGACGACGTCCCTGCGCATGGGCTTCCGATCCCGTTGCTGGCGCCCCGCGAAGGGGTGCCGCCCGTCGTCGAGACCGGGGAAGCCCTCGCCGGGGTGATCGCCGCCTTCGCGGCCGGAACCGGCCCCGTGGCCGTGGACGCCGAGCGCGCCTCCGGCTACCGCTACGGGCAGCGCGCCTACCTCGTCCAGCTCCGGCGCGAGGGCGCCGGCACCGCGCTGATCGACCCGGTGGGCTGCCCCGACCTCTCGGGGCTCGGCGAGGCGCTGACCGGCACCGAATGGATTCTGCACGCGGCCACCCAGGACCTGCCCTGCCTGCGTGACATAGGCATGGTGCCGACCTCGCTCTTCGACACCGAGCTGGCCGGCCGGCTCGCGGGCTTCCCCCGCGTCGGCCTCGGCGCGATGGTCGAGTCCGTCCTCGGCTACGCCCTGGAGAAGGGCCACTCCGCCGTGGACTGGTCGACGCGCCCGCTCCCCGAGCCCTGGCTGCGGTACGCGGCGCTCGACGTGGAGCTCCTCGTGGACCTGCGGGACGCCCTGGAGGAGGAACTCGACCGCCAGGGGAAGCTGGAGTGGGCGCGCCAGGAGTTCGACGCGATCGCCTCGGCCCCGCCCGCCCCGCCGCGCAAGGACCCGTGGCGGCGGACCTCCGGCATGCACAAGGTGCGCCGCCGGCGCCAGATGGCGGTCGTGCGCGAGCTGTGGACGGCCCGTGACCGGGTGGCGCAGCGGCGCGACGTCTCCCCCGGCAAGGTGCTGAGCGACGCGGCGATCGTGGAGGCGGCGCTCGCGGTGCCGGTGAACCTGGCCGCGCTCACGGCGCTGCCCGGTTTCGGCCATCGCATGGGCCGCCGTCAGCTGGAGCAGTGGCAGGCCGCGGTCGACCGGGCCAGGGCGCTGCCGGAGAGCGAGCTGCCCCAGCCGGGCCAGCAGGTGGCGGGGCCTCCCCCGCCGCGCGCCTGGGCCGACAAGGACCCGGTCGCGGCGGCCCGCCTGTCGGCCGCGCGCGCGGCGGTCTCGGCGCTCGCCGAGGAGCTGAACCTGCCGCAGGAGAACCTGATCACCCCGGACACCGTGCGCCGGGTCTGCTGGGAACCGCCGTCCCGGGCGGACGCGGAGGGCGTCGCCGCCGCGCTGACGGGGTACGGGGCGCGTCCCTGGCAGGTCGGTCTGGTGACCCCGCTGCTGGTGAAGGCGCTGGCGGCGAGCGCGTGACCCCGTCGGGCGGCCCCGCGCGCCCGGAGCCCCGGCGGCGCCCGTGATTCCCGCCCGCGGAGCCCCCGCCACCCGGAAGGGTGACGGGGGCTCCGTCGCGTCCGGCCGTTCCCCGGGGTGTCCGGCAGAGTTCCCGGTGTGACCTTCGCCGCTTGCCCCCCAAGGGGTGGGCAGCATGGTTACCCGCAAGTAGCATGGGGGAGCAAGCGCACGCTTAGGCGTGTGTCGCAGCAGGCCGTTCCGCACCCTGGAGGAGAGCCATCGTGCCTCGTACCGTCAGGGACGTCGTCTTCGTCGACGGCGTCCGCACCCCGTTCGGCAAGGCGGGCCCGAAGGGCATCTACCACGAGACTCGCGCCGACGACCTCGTCGTCAAGGCCATCAGGGAGCTGCTGCGCCGCAACCCGGGCCTCGACCCCCAGAAGATCGACGAGGTCGCCATCGCCGCGACCACGCAGATCGGCGACCAGGGTCTGACGCTCGGCCGCACGGCGGGCATCCTCGCCGGGCTGCCGCAGTCGGTGCCGGGCTACTCCATCGACCGCATGTGCGCCGGCGCCCTCACCGCCGTGACGAGCGTCGCCGGTTCGATCGCCTTCGGCGCCTACGACGCCGTCATCGCCGGCGGCGTCGAGCACATGGGCCGCCACCCCATGGGCGAGGGCGTCGACCCGAACCCGCGCTTCGTGTCGGAGAAGCTCGTCGACGAGTCCGCCCTCTTCATGGGCATGACCGCCGAGAACCTGCACGACCGCTACCCGAGCATCACCAAGCGGCGCGCCGACGAGTACGCCGTGCGCTCGCAGGAGAAGGCCGCCAAGGCGTACGCCGACGGCAAGATCCAGCAGGACCTGGTGCCGATCTCGGTCCGCCGCACCTCCCCCGAGGGCGGCGAGACGGGCTGGGGCCTGGTCACCGCCGACGAGCCGATGCGTCCGGGCACCACCCTGGAGTCGCTCGCCAACCTCAAGACCCCGTTCCGCGTCCACGGCAACGTGACCGCCGGCAACGCGGCCGGCCTGAACGACGGCGCCACCGCCTCGATCATCGCCTCCGAGGACTTCGCCCGCGAGAACGGCCTCCCGGTCAAGATGCGCCTGGTCTCGTACGCCTTCGCCGGCGTCGAGCCCGAGGTCATGGGCTACGGCCCGATCCCGGCCACCGAGAAGGCCCTCGCCAAGGCGGGCCTCTCGATCGGGGACATCGGCCTCTTCGAGATCAACGAGGCCTTCGCGGTCCAGGTGCTCGCCTTCCTGGAGCACTACGGCATCGCCGACGACGACGCCCGCGTCAACCAGTACGGCGGCGCGATCGCCTACGGCCACCCGCTCGCCTCCTCCGGCGTCCGTCTGATGACGCAGCTGGCCCGCCAGTTCGAGGAGCACCCGGAGGTCCGCTACGGCCTCAACACGATGTGCGTCGGCTTCGGCATGGGCGCCACGGTCATCTGGGAAAACCCCCACTGGGAGGGCAAGTGAGCACCACCGCCGAGCTTCTGAAGGGCGCCGCCGAGCTCTTCCCGGACGAGGTCGTGACCTCGGCCCACGTACGGCACTTCGAACTCCCGGCGAACGCCGGCCGGTTCGCGCTGATCACGCTGGACAACGGCTTCGACCACACCAAGCCGACCACCTTCGGCCCGCAGTCCCTCGCCCACCTGAACACGGCGATCGACCAGGTCGAGGCCGAGGCCGCGAACGGTGAGATCGTCGGCGTCGGCGTCACCGGCAAGCCGTTCATCTTCGCCGTCGGCGCCGACCTCAAGGGCGTCGAGCTGCTGAAGAAGCACGACGAGGCCCTCGCCATCGGCAAGGGCGGCCACGACGTCTTCAAGCGTCTGTCCTCCCTCGCCGTGCCGACCTTCGCGTACTACAACGGCGCGGCCATGGGCGGCGGCGTCGAGGTCGGTCTGCACTGCACCTACCGCACCGTGTCGAAGGCCCTGCCCGCCTTCTCGCTGCCCGAGGTCTTCCTCGGCCTGGTGCCCGGCTGGGGCGGCTGCGTCCTCCTGCCGAACCTGATCGGCGCCGAGAAGGCCGTCTCGGTCATCATCGAGAACTCGCTGAACCAGAACCGCCAGCTCAAGGGCGCGCAGGTCTTCGAGCTCGGCATCGCCGACGCGCTCTTCGAGGGCGCGGACTTCCTGGAGCAGTCGCTGATCTGGACGGCCTCCGTCCTGAACGGCACCGTGACCGTCGAGCGCCCCGAGATCGACCGCGGCGAGGCCTGGGACCGGGCCGTCGCCAAGGGCCGCCTCGTCGCCGACTCCAAGGTGCACGGCGCCGCCCCGGCCGCCTACCGCGCCCTCGACATCATCGAGGCCGCCAAAGACGGAGACCTGCAGAAGGGCTTCGACGCCGAGGACCTGGCCCTCGCCGACCTGATCATGGGCGGCGAGCTGCGTTCCGGCATCTACGCCTTCAACCTGGTGCAGAAGCGCGGCAAGCGCCCCGCCGGCGCCCCGGACAAGTCGCTGGCCCGTCCGGTCACCAAGGTCGGCGTCGTGGGCGCCGGTCTGATGGCCTCCCAGCTCGCCCTGCTCTTCCTGCGCCGTCTGGAGGTGCCGGTCGTCCTGACCGACATCGACCAGGAACGCGTCGACAAGGGCGTGGGCTACGTCCACGGCGAGATCGAGAAGCTGCTCGGCAAGGGCCGCATCAACCAGGACAAGGCCAACCGTCTCAAGGGCCTGGTCTCCGGCGTCCTGGACAAGGCCGAGGGCTTCGCGGACGCGGACTTCATCATCGAGGCCGTGTTCGAGGAGATGGGCGTCAAGCAGAAGGTGTTCGCGGAGGTCGAGGCGGTCGCCCCGGCGCACGCGATCCTCGCCACCAACACCTCCTCGCTGTCCGTCTCGGAGATGGCCTCCAAGCTCAAGCACCCCGAGCGCGTGGTCGGCTTCCACTTCTTCAACCCGGTCGCGATCCTCCCGCTCCTGGAGATCGTCCGCGGCGAGAGGACGGACGACGCCTCCCTCGCCACCGCCTTCGGCGTGGCGAAGAAGCTGAAGAAGACCGCGGTCCTCACCAAGGACGCCCCGGCGTTCGTCGTGAACCGCATCCTGACCCGCTTCATGGGCGAGATCCAGAACGTCATCGACGAGGGCACCCCGGTCGAGACGGCCGAGAAGGCCATCGAGCCGCTCGGTCTGCCGATGTCCCCGCTGGTCCTCCTGGAGCTCGTCGGCCCGGCCATCGGCCTGCACGTCTCCGAAACCCTGAACCGCTCCTTCCCGGACCGCTTCAAGGTCTCCCCCAACCTGAAGGCGGTCGTCGAGGCCGGCAAGCGCGGCTTCTACGTGTACGACTCCGGGAAGCCGGAGCTGGACCCGGAGGTCGCCGCCCTCCTGAAGCAGGGCGACACCGTCCTGACCGAGGAGCAGGTCCGCGACCGCGTCCTGGACGCGGTGGCGCAGGAGATCGGCCTGATGCTGGAGGAGGGTGTCGTCGCCGAGGCGCAGGACATCGACCTCTGCCTGATCACCGGCGCGGGCTGGCCCTTCCACCTGGGCGGCATCACGCCGTACCTGGACCGCGAGGGCGTCTCCGAGCGCGTCAACGGCAGGCGCTTCCTGGCGCAGGGCGTGGCGAGCGTCCCGGCGTAACGCCCCGAGGCCCGTACGCGGACGGCCCCGGCACCTCTTCCCAGGTGCCGGGGCCGTCCGCGTGCGGGCGGTCTCAGCCTATGGAGCGCCGGTCCCCGAGGCGGAGCCCTTCCCCGTCCGCGTCCGGGCGGGCGACGACCGGCGGGCGTCCGGGGGCCGCGGTCATCACGACGAGGCCGCCGTCGGGCCCCTGGGCGAGGACGGTGTCCGGCCCGTCCTGCGGGTCCCCGGTCTCCGTCCAGGCCAGTTCCTCCCCCTCCTCCTCGCGCTCGCTCGGGCGGCCGGTGAGGGCGATCCGGCCGTCGGCGGTCCGCCGGGCGAGGACCGTGCGGTCGGAGCCGCCGACGAGACAGCGGGTCGCGAACAGCGGGCCCGTGCCGGCCGCCCGGCCGAGGAGCGTCGGTTCGAGGCCGCGCTCCGGGGACCAGGCGCGCAGGCCGTCCTCCTGGTCGACGTAGAAGAGGGTGACGTGTCCGGAGGGGCCGGTCACGGCCGCGAGCGTGCCCATGGCCACCGAGGCGGGCAGCAGTTCCTCGCGGATCGGCTTGGCCCCGGACTCGCGCTGGACGTAGCGGACGAGGCCCTTGGCGTGCGAGCTGTACAGCTCGACGAAGCCGAGGCCGTTGGTGACGGCGACCGGTGAGGGGTCGGTCTTGGAACCGAGCAGGTCCCACCAGGGGTGCCAGCCGCCCGCGTCCTTCTGGGCCCGCACGCTGACGCCCCCGCCCCCGTTGCGGCAGAAGACGTACGCGCGGCCGATGCCGTCCACGGTCACGCTCGGGTTGCCCGTCCAGGCGTAGGACCTGCCGTTGGGGTGGGCGAGCGGACGCCATTCGAGGGCGGGCCGGCCCGTCTGGAACTGGACGGTGTGCACCAGCTCGACGTGGTCGGGTTCGCCGTCGGCCACCGGCCGGGCCGCCACGAGGTGGACGTATCCGTCGGTCCCCTGTCCCACCGAGAGGCCCGGCGCCAGCCCGCCGCCGCCGAGCGACACGGGGCCGGTCCAGCGGCCGTCGGAGCCCTCGGTCCAGCGCACCACCTCGCCGTCCCGGGGCAGATAGGCGCTGAATCTCCCTTCCTTGCCGCGGGTCAGCCAGGGGCCTTTCAGCCGCAGGGCCCCGGCGGGGTCGTGGAGGTGGGCGAGGGGGGCCTGGGATCGGTTCGCCATGGGGGAATCCAGCACTCCGGTCATCGGGGGGAGTTCGGGTACGAGCCGACTGTAGCCGCCCTCCCGGGCCCCGTTCCCCGTGCCTCCGGCGTCACCCGTTCAGCGCTGGACGGCCCCGTCCTCCCGGGCGAGCCGGCTGTGACGGCGCCCGTACAGGAAGTACACGACGAAGCCGATGAGCATCCAGACGGCGAACCGGAACCAGGTCTCGCCCGGCAGGTTGAGCATCAGCCAGAGCGAGGCGGCGATGGAGAGGACCGGCAGCGCGGGCACCCAGGGGGTGCGGAAGGCGCGCGGCAGGTCGGGCCGGGTGCGGCGGAGCATGATGACGCCGGCCGCGACCACCACGAAGGCGAAGAGGGTGCCGATGTTCACCAGGGTCGCCAGCTCGTTGATGCTGGTGAAGCCGGCGACGACCGCGATGATCACGCCGAGCAGGATCGTCGGCCGGTACGGGGTCCGGAAGCGGGGGTGGGTGACGGAGAAGAAGCGCGGCAGCAGGCCGTCGCGGCTCATCGCGAAGAAGACGCGGGTCTGGCCGAGCAGCAGGATCAGACAGACCGTGGTGAGGCCGACGGCGGCGCCGAAGCTGATGACGCCCGCGTAGAAGGGGTGCCCGGCGGCCTTGAAGGCGTCGGCGAGCGGGGCGCTCACCGACAGCTCCTTGTAGTTCTGCATGCCGGTGACGACGAGCGAGACGGCCACGTAGAGCACCGTGCAGATGAGGAGCGAGCCGAGGATGCCCCGGGGCATGTCCCGCTGCGGCAGCTTGGTCTCCTCGGCGGCGGTGGCCACCACGTCGAAGCCGATGAAGGCGAAGAAGACGACGGAGGCGGCGGTGAAGATGCCCATGACGCCGAAGTTGGTCGGCTCGTACCCGAAGAGCAGCTGGACCAGCGGGGAGCTCCAGTTGGAGCCGCCGCCCTCCGGGGTGACGGCGGGCGGGACGAAGGGCTTGTAGTTGTCGCCGACGACGAAGAACAGGCCGGCGACGATCACGATCATCACCACGGTCACCTTGATCGCCACGACGATCGTGGTGATGCGGGCGGACAGCTTCATGCCCAGGACGAGGACGACCGTGAGGACCAGGACGAGCACGAACGCCAGGATGTCGAAGGTCCCGCCCGCCACGTCCGGGCCTTCGAGGGCGGCGGGCAGGTGCCAGCCGATGTTGTCCATGAGCGAGCGGACGTAGCCCGACCAGCCGACGGCCACCACCGCCGTCCCGAGGGCGAACTCCAGGACCAGGTCCCAGCCGATGATCCAGGCGGGCAGCTCGCCGATGGAGGCGTACGCGAAGGTGTAGGCCGAACCCGCCACCGGCACCGTCGAGGCGAACTCGGCGTAGCAGAGGGCGGCGAGGGCGCAGACGACGCCGGCGGCGACGAAGGCGATGGCCGTCGCCGGTCCGGCGTTCTCCTTGGCGACCTTGCCGGTGAGGACGAAGATGCCGGTGCCGATGATGACGCCGACGCCGAAGACCGTGAGGTCCCAGGCGGACAGGGATTTCCGGAGGGCGTGCTCCGGTTCCTCCGTGTCGCGGATCGACTGCTCGACCGACTTGGTCCGGAACATGCCGGAATTGGCCCGTGGCCGCTGGTCCGTACTCACCGTGGTACCTCCGCGCTCTGTCCGACGTCGGTCTCGGCGCCCCCGCGAGCCGGGGGCTGGGATACGTCTCCCCGAACAGAGCCAGAATGCACGCGAATGGGCCGGTCGGCACCCGGGAGGGTGAACCGACCGGCCCAAAGGACGGTCCCGGAGGCTGCCGGGGCGTCAGTCGCCGACGGGCTCCACGGCCTTGGCGCTGCCCTCGTACCGGCCGTCGAACCGCGAGACGAGGCCGGTGACCTGCCGTGCGATGTCCGGGGCGGTCAGGCCGATCTCCGCCAGGATCTCGCCGCGCGAGGCGTGGTCGAGGAAGCGGGGCGGAATGCCGAAGTCGCGCAGCGGCACGTCCACCCCGGCGTCGCGGAGCGCCTGGGCGACGGCCGAGCCGACGCCGCCGACGCGGCTGTTGTCCTCGACGGTCACGACGACCCGGTGGCGCTCGGCGAGCGGGGCGAGGGCCTCGTCGACGGGCTTGACCCAGCGGGGGTCGACCACGGTGGTGGAGATGCCCTGCCGGTCGAGGAGGTCGGCGATCTCCAGGCACATGGGCGCGAGGGCGCCCACGGAGACCAGGAGGACGTCGGGCCGGTCCGTGCCGGGCTCGCGGAGGACGTCCATGCCGCCGACGCGGCGCAGCGCGGGGACGGCCGGGCCGACCGCGCCCTTGGAGAAGCGGACCACGGTCGGGGCGTCGGTGACCTCGACGGCCTCGCGGAGCTGGGCACGGACCTGGTCGGCGTCGCGCGGGGCGGCGAGCCGCAGGCCGGGCACGACCTGGAGGATCGACATGTCCCACATGCCGTTGTGGGAGGCGCCGTCGGTGCCGGTGACGCCGGCCCGGTCGAGGACGAAGGTGACGCCGCACTTGTGCAGGGCCACGTCCATCAGGACCTGGTCGAAGGCGCGGTTGAGGAAGGTGGCATAGACCGCGAAGACCGGGTGGAGGCCGCCGGTGGCGAGGCCGGCGGCGGAGACCGCGGCGTGCTGCTCGGCGATGCCGACGTCGAAGACCCGGTCGGGGAAGGCCTTGGCGAACCTGTCGAGGCCGACGGGCTGGAGCATGGCCGCGGTGATGGCGACGATGTCCTCGCGCTCCTTGCCCAGGGCGACCATCTCGTCGGCGAAGACGCCGGTCCAGTCGGCGCCGGAGGAGGCGATGGGCAGACCGGTGTCGGGGTGGATCTTTCCGACGGCGTGGAAGCGGTCGGCCTCGTCCTGGAGGGCGGGCTGGTAGCCGCGCCCCTTCTCGGTGAGGCAGTGGACGATGACGGGGCCGCCGAAGCGCTTGGCGCGCGTCAGGGCGGACTCCAGGGCCTCGATGTCGTGGCCGTCGATGGGGCCGACGTACTTGAGGCCGAGGTCCTCGAACATGCCCTGGGGGGCGATGAAGTCCTTGAGGCCCTTCTTCGCGCCGTGCAGCGTCTCGTAGAGCGGCTTCCCGACGACCGGGGTGCGCTCCAGGATGTCCTTGCCGCGGGCGAGGAAGCGCTCGTAGCCGTCGGTGGTGCGCAGGGTCGCCAGGTGGTTGGCGAGGCCGCCGATGGTGGGCGCGTAGGAGCGCTCGTTGTCGTTGACGACGATGACCAGCGGGCGGTCCTTGGCGGCGGCGATGTTGTTCAGCGCCTCCCAGGCCATGCCGCCGGTGAGGGCCCCGTCGCCGATGACGGCCACGACGTGGTCGTCCTTCTTCAGGACCTCGTTCGCCTTGGCCAGACCGTCGGCCCAGCCGAGGACCGTGGAGGCGTGCGAGTTCTCGATGACGTCGTGCTCGGACTCGGCCTGCGAGGGGTAGCCGGAGAGGCCGCCCTTCATCTTGAGCTTCGAGAAGTCCTGACGTCCGGTGAGGAGCTTGTGGACGTAGCTCTGGTGGCCGGTGTCCCAGAGGACCTTGTCCTTCGGGGAGTCGAACACCCGGTGCAGGGCGATGGTCAGCTCGACCACGCCGAGGTTGGGCCCGAGGTGCCCGCCGGTCTTGGAGACGGCGTCCACGAGGAACGTCCGGATCTCGTCGGCCAGCTGGTCCAGCTGCTCCGGGGAGAGCCGGTCCAGGTCTCGCGGTCCCCTGATACGGGTCAGCAGAGCCACCCGTTCCTCCTTGCGTTTGAGCTGGTCGAGCTTGCCGATTCGTCGAGTCTAATGTTCCGTCCCGGATCGCGGGCATCGGGCCGGGCGGCGGGGCGTCGTTCCCCGGGCCGGAAACCCGGCGTCCGTGCCGCCCGCGGCGGAACGTCCCGTACTGCTCGGGACGCCAGACCGCCCGGCGCCGGTTTCACGGCGCCGGGCGGTGTGGCGAGCGTTACGCGCGCGGGGTTCCCGGGTGTGTCAGGCGCGTCCCGCCGTCTTCTGCGTGCGGCGGGAGACCGAGTCGATGATCACGGCGATGAGGAGGACCGCGCCGGTGATCATGTACTGGATCGCGTTGGAGGACAGGTTCAGCTGGTTGAGGCCCTGGACGATCGACTGGATGACCAGGATGCCCAGGAGCGCCGACCAGACCTTGCCGCGCCCGCCGAACAGGGACGTGCCGCCGATGACCGCCGCGGCGATGCACATCATGAGCTGGTTGCCGCCGCCGAGGGAGCGGTCCGCGCCGCCGGTCGCGGAGGCGAGGAAGAGACCGCCGACGGCGCCCAGGGTGCCGGAGATCATGAAGACCGAGACGCGGATCCACGCCACGTTGATGCCGGCCCGGCGGGCCGCCTCGATGCCGCCGCCGACGGCGAAGACCTGGCGGCCGTAGGTGGTGCGGCGGAGCACGAAGTCGGTGACGAGCAGGATCACCAGGAAGATCACCAGCGAGAGCGGCAGGCCCTGCTGCTGGTTGAAGCCGTACGCGGCGACGAGGACCAGGACCGCGAGGACGGCGGTGCGCAGGGCGATCTCGCTCTGCGGGCGGTGCGGAAGGCCGGCGGTCCGGCGGCGGCGCGCGTCGCGGAACTGGGCCAGGTAGAAGGCGGCGACCACGGCGACGGCGAGGCCGTAGGCGGCGGCGACGTCGGAGAAGTAGTACTTGGTGAGGTCGCCGACGAAGCTGCCGATCGGGGTGGAGATGGTGGAGCGCTCCCCCATCACCCAGGTCTGGAGGCCGGCCCAGCCGAGGAAGCCGGCGAGGGTGACGACGAAGGCGGGCACGCCGATCTTGGCGAACACGACGCCGTGGAAGGCGCCGATCAGGGTGCCGGACAGGATGCCGAGGAGGATGGCGAGCCCGTCGGGCATGTCGGTGCCGAGGACGCCCCAGACGGAGCCCGCGAGACCGGCCACGGAACCGACGGCGAGGTCGATCTCGCCGAGCAGCAGGACGAAGACGATGCCGACGGCCATGATGCCGGGGCCGACCGCGTACAGCGTGATCTGGTCGAGGTTGTACGGGGTGATGAAGTTGCCGGTGAGGGCCTGGAAGACGACGCCGATGACGATGAGGCCGACGACGACGGGCAGCGAGCCGATCTCGCCGGAGCGGATCTTGCGCCGGAACTCGTCGACGTACCCCTTGAAGCCCTGCTCGCGGACGAGGAGGCGCGGGTCGACGGCGGGCACCGCGGCGGCGGCCGGGGCCTCGGTGACCGGCGCGTCGCCCTCGGGGGCGCGGGGGTCGGGCACCGCGGCCGGGTCGCTCGCGGGCTGCGAGGCCTGCGGGGACTTGCTCACTTCGCTACCTCCGCGTTGCGGGCCTGGCGACGGGTCACGGCGTTGTCCGTGGCACCGGTGATCGCGGCGATGATCTCTTCGTGGGTGGTGGTGGCGACCGGGAAGGTGCCGTTGTTGCGGCCCAGGCGCAGGACGGCCACGGTGTCCGCGACGGCCTTCACGTCGGCCATGTTGTGGCTGATGAGGATGACGCCGAGGCCCTGCTCGCGCAGCCGCTCGACCAGGT
This sequence comes from Streptomyces sp. NPDC014907, assembly GCF_055562975.1. NCBI lineage: Bacteria > Bacillati > Actinomycetota > Actinomycetes > Kitasatosporales > Streptomycetaceae > Streptomyces > Streptomyces sp. NPDC014907. The sequence continues at coordinate 46,734 of NZ_JBVHEG010000014.1, forward strand.
CGAGGACCTGGGCGGTCTGCTCGACGCCGAGGGCGGCGGTCGGCTCGTCGAGGATCACGATCTTGGGGTCGCCGACCAGCGCGCGGGCGATGGCGACGACCTGCCGCTGACCGCCGGAGAGGGCGGCGACGGGGATGCGGACGCTGGGGATGCGGATGGAGAGGGTGGAGAGGAGGTCCTTCGCGCGCTTCTCCATGGCGACCTCGTCGAGGACGCCGCCCTTCTTGATCTCGCGGCCGAGGAACAGGTTGGCGACGACGTCGAGGTTGTCGCAGAGCGCGAGGTCCTGGTAGACGGTCGCGACGCCGAGGCTCTGGGAGTCCTGCGGGCGGGAGATCTCGACCTGCCGGCCCTCCCACTCGATGACGCCCTCGTCGATGGGGTGCACGCCGGCGATCGTCTTGACCAGCGTGGACTTTCCCGCTCCGTTGTCGCCGACGAGCGCGACGACCTCACCTGCGTGGACTTCGAGATCGACACCGGAGAGGACCTGGACCGCTCCGAATCGCTTGAAGATCCCGCGCAACGCCAGCACGGGCGTCTGGGACACGTGAACCAACTCCTTCGCCGCCCGCGGGCGGCGGCATGTCGCGCCGCCGGTGCAGCGCCAAAGTTCGAGGGGGGGGTGAGCCCGTCCGGTCCCGGGCCGACAGCGGGGTCTGGGTCGGCCGGGGACCGGACGGGTCGAAGGGGACGGACGCGGACGCGCGCCGGCCGTACGCGGGCTTCACCCTCTGTACGCGGGCGGGGTTCCGGCGCCCCTCACGGGAGGGGCGGCCGGGTCCGTGGTCCGTGGCGCCGGGCCCGGGGGCCCGGCGGGTTCGTGCCGGGGCCTACTTGACGCCCAGCTCGGTGCACTTGGCGGCGAGGTCCGCGGTGCAGAGGTCGGCGGCCTTGTAGATGCCGTCCTTGACGACCGTGGTCTGGATGTTGGTCTTGTCGACCACGACCGGCGGGAAGAGCGTGGACGGCACGCCGTCGGTCGTGCCCTGGGCGCCGAGGTCCTTGCCCTTGAGGAGGTTCACCGCGAACTTGGCGGCCTCGGGGGCGAGCTGGAGCGGCGACTTGTAGATGGTGAAGGTCTGCGAACCGGCGATGATGCGCTGGACGCCCGCGACCTCGGCGTCCTGGCCGCCGACCGGGATGCCCTTGACGCCGGCGTTCTCCAGGGAGGTGATGATGCCGCCGGCCATGCCGTCGTTGGCGGAGTAGACGGCGCCGATCTTGTCCTTGCCGACCGAGGAGATCGCGGCGGACATCTTCTCGCCCGCGATCTTCGGGTCCCACTCGCCGGAGGCCTCGTAGGCGATCTTGCCGACCTTGCCGTCGAGGGCGGTGTGGGCGCCCTTCTTGAACAGGGCGGCGTTCGGGTCCTTCTCGTCGCCGTTGATCATCACGACGTTGGCGGTGGCGGCCTTCGCGCCGAGCGCGGCCAGCAGGGCCTGGCCCTGGAGCTCGCCGACCTTGTTGTTGTCGTGGCTGACGTAGGCGTCGGCGCCCGGGATCGCGCGGTCGTACGCGACGACCTTGACGCCCTTGGCCTTCGCGTCCTTGACCCAGCCCTCGGCCTTGGCGGCGTCCACCGGGTCCAGGGCGATGACCTTGATGCCGTCGGCGATGAACTGGTCGAACTGCTGCTTCTGCTTGACGACGTCGGAGACCGCGTTGTTGTAGACGACCTCGCAGTCGCCGCACGCGGCCTTGACGGCCTTCTCGAACTGGGGCTTGTCCAGGGCCTCGTAGCGCGAGGTCTTGTTCTCGGGAAGGAGCAGGCCGATCTTGGTCGTGCTGCCCTTGTCTCCGCTGTCGCCGCCGCCGGCCTGGCCGCAGGCGGCGAGCGAGAGGGCCATCGAGACCGCGGCCGTGGCTATGACGGCACGACGCGTCACTGCGTTCATGTGGGGTTGCCTCCCTGACGAGGCCGCGACGTTGCGGCCGAGGTTGCACGAAGTCAACTCGGCCGCAACGTTGACGTCAAGAAGTAAATTCTTAACGAGATGACAACGGTAGTGTTCGTTATCTAAGTGAAGGCAAGGCGGGAGGCCGGGGCCGCCGCGGGCAGGGCGCTCTCCAGCAGGGTCGAATCGCCCATCTCGCTCAGGACGAGGGCGAGGGCGCCGAGCACCTCGGCGCGTCCCCCGAGCGCTCCCTGGGCCAGCGAGAGCTGCCGGGCGGCGCTGGGGATGGCGTAGCGCGAGACGGAGTCCCTGATGGGCGCGAGGACCAGCTCGCCCGCCTCGGCGAGGTCGCCGCCGAGCACCACCCGGCTGGGGTTGAGGAGGTTGCAGAGGTTGGCGACGCCGCTGCCGATGTGCCGCCCGACGTCCGCGATCACCCGGCGGCAGCCGGGGTCGCCCTCCCGGGCCAGCTGGACGACCCGCTCCATGGTCAGGTCGGGCCCGTGGCTCGGCCGGAGCAGCGGAAGGACGTAGCGGGCGGCCGTGAAGGTCTCCAGGCAGCCCCGGTTGCCGCAGCGGCAGACCGGCCCCGACTCGTCCAGGGTGATGTGCCCGATCTCCCCCGCGGTGCCGCCGGGGCCCCGGTAGACCCGTCCGTCGATGACGAGGCCGGCGCCGACGCCGCTGGCCACCTTGATGTACGCCAGGTCCTTGACGCCCCGGCCGCCGCCCCAGACCAGCTCGCCGAGCGCGCCGAGGTTGGCGTCGTTGTCGACGTGCACGGGGACCCCGAGGCGGCCCGAGAGCTCCTCGGCGGGGTTGATGCCGCTCCACCCCGGCAGGATCGACGTCGATCCGAGGGTGCCGGAGGAGACGTCGATCGGGCCCGGTACGCCGAGGCCGACGCCGATCACCTTGTCCGGGCCGATCCCGGTGGTCAGGACGAGCCGCTTGACCAGCTGTTCCGCCCGGTCGAAGCCCTCGGCGGCGGAGGCGTCGACGTCGAGCGGCTCGGCCTCCTCGGCGAGCACCTGGTGGGCCAGGTTGCCCACGGCGACCCGGAGGTGGGTGTGGCCGAAGTCGACCCCGATCACGATGCCGGCGTCGCCGGAGAGCGAGACGCTGCGGGCCCGGCGGCCCCCGGCGGAGGTGGGCGTGACCTCGACGGTGCCGCCGTCCTTCAGCTCCCGCACGATGTTGGAGACCGTGGCGGCGGAGAGGCCCGTCGCCCGGGCGATCTCCGCCTGGGTGAGCGAGCCGGCCATGCGCACCGCCCGGACGACCCGTTCGAGATTGGCCCTGTGCAGAGAAGTCTGCGACCCCGGAGTCTCCATCGACTCACTCACTCCCACCGTTTTCTCCAACATGTGAACTCTAAGGGGACGCTTTCGGCTTGCTCCCCGTCAAGACCTTGAGTCTCGGAGGTGCGGTTCACCCGGTGTCTCCGGCCGGTTTCCCGGCGCGTCGCACGACCGAGGGGCCCCCGGCGTACCGGGGGCCCCTCGGAGGCGGCGGCGGGGCCGGAACGGCCCCGGGGGTCACTTCACGGCACCGGCGGTCAGGCCGGCCACCACCTGCCGCTGGAAGATGATGTAGGCGGCGAGGACCGGGAGCATCGCCATCACCAGGCCGGCGAAGAGACCGGACCAGTCGCCCTTGTAGCCCTGGCTGACCGCGAGCTGCACCAGGCCCTGCGAGAGCACCTTCTGTTCCGGCTCGGTGTTGAGCACGGTCGGCAGCAGGTACTGGTTCCACTGCCCGAGGAAGTTGAAGATGCCGACGCTGATGAGGCCGGGCCGGGCCATCGGCAGCATCACCTGGAAGAAGGTGCGGGTGTGCGAGGCGCCGTCCACGAACGCCGCCTCCGCCACCGAGGTCGGCAGGGTGCGGAAGAAGGCGGTGAGGAAGAAGACGGTGAAGGGCAGCGAGTACGCGATGTAGACGAGGATCAGGCCGTGCAGCGTGTTGAGCAGGGCCATGTTCTGCATCACGTAGAACAGCGGCACGAGCGCCAGGATGATCGGGAAGCTCATCCCCCCGATGAAGAGGAAGTAGATGAAGCGGTTGCCCGGGAACTCGAAGCGGGCCAGGACGTAGGCCGCCATCGAGCCGAGGAGCAGGGTGCCGAACAGCGAGCCGCCGACCACCAGGAGGGTGTTCAGGAAGTAGTCGCTCATGTGCGCCTCGGTCCAGGCGCGCGACCAGTTCTCGAAGTGCAGCCCGTCGGGCAGCGACCAGGGCGAGGTGAAGATCGCCTTGTCGGTCTTGAAGGAGGTCATGACCGCCCAGAGCAGCGGCATGACGACCATGATCGCCCAGATGATCAGGACGCCGTGCGAGAAGACGTTGAGGACCCCGCCCTCGCCCCGGGATTTCCCCCGGGGGCCGGCGGCCGTGGTCTTGGTGACGGCGGTCCCGGGGCCCGCCGGGTGGCCGGGGGTCCGGTCGGGACCGGTGGTGGCAGTGTCGGTCGTCTTCATCAGAACTCCAGCCGCTCACGCCGGCCCAGCTTCATCACGACGGCCGCGAAGGCCAGCGTGACGACGAGGAGGGCGACGCCGATGGTCGTGGCGTAGGCGGCCTGACCGTCCCGGAACGCCTTCTGGTACACGTACAACGGAAGGACGATGGTCGAGTAGTCGGGACCGCCGCCGCTGGGGCCGACGGTCATGATCTGGACCACGGCGAAGGACTCCGCGCCGAGCGCCAGGATGCCCATGTAGATCCACCCGGACTGCACGGTGTCCCAGAGCAGCGGCAGGGTGATCCTGAAGAAGGTGGTGAAGCGGTTCGCGCCGTCGAGCAGCGCCGCCTCGTAGAAGTCCCTCGGAATGGACGCCATGCCGGCCGAGAAGAGGACCACGAAGAAGCCGACGGTGGACCAGACGAGGACGACCATCACGCAGATGAGGGCGAGGTCCGGGTCGCCGAGCCAGTCCGGCTGGACGTCGCCGAGCCCGATGCCCTTCAGGAAGGAGTTGATGGCTCCGCTGTTCGGGTTGTACGCGAACTGGAAGAGCAGCGCGACGATCGCGATCGACAACACCTGCGGGAAGAAATAGACGATCTTGTAGAAGGAGGAACCGCGCACGCCCGCGATGGCCGCGCCCTTGCGGCGCCGACCGCCGACATTGAGCATGAACGCGAAGAACAGCGCGAGACCGACCGTCACGAGCGGCAGCACCACCGCGAAGGTCAGGCTGTGCTGGAGCGATTTCCAGAAGACCTCGTCGTCCAGCATCCTGCTGTAGTTGCCGAATCCGATCATTCCGAATTCGGGACTCAGTCCGGTCCAGTCCGTGAAGGAGTAGTAGATGGACTGGATGAACGGCCAGACGACGAACAGCGCGTAGAGCGCGAGGGGGGCCGCCAGGAACCCCACGATGAAACGGTACTTGCCGTGTTGCATTTCCTACCGACCCCGATCTTCCCGCGGAGGCGCGCCGCTGGTGTGGCGCGCGAAGAGCCCGGGGCCCGCTCCCGGTCGGCGGGAAGGGGCCCCGGCAGTGGTCACTGGTGCTTGTAGTGCTTGATGCTCGAGTCCTTGGCCGCCTCGTCGGCGAACTTCTGGATCTTCTTGATCGTCTCGGCGGGGGTGGCGCGCCCGGCCATCATCTCGCCGATGCCGGCGACGCCGATCTTCTCCTTCTGGAGGGCGACGTACCAGTCCTGGAGGCGCGGGTTGACGACGTTCTGGCCGGCCTTCTCCAGGGCGGCGACACCGGACTTGAGGCCCGGGGTCAGCTCGATGCCGTCGGTGCCGCCGTTGTAGGCCGACAGGGACTTCACCGACTGGGTGAAGTTCTTGGAGGAGGCCTCGCTGAGCATGATGCGCAGCTGCTCCATGCCGCCTTCCGCGTTCTTCGCCTTGGCCGGGACGACGAAGGGCTCGCCGCCGGACGCCCAGATGGTGCCGAAGGGCATCTTGTCGGAGGCGTCGAGGCCGGTCGGGGCGGAGACGGCCAGGTTGAAGTCGGCCGGCATGGTCTTCGCGGCCTCGTTCTCGACCCAGGAGCCGTTCGGGATGAACAGCGCCTTGCCCTCGGTCCAGGCGGTCTGCGACTGGATGTGGTCGAGGCCGGGGGTGCCCTTGAGGATGTACCCCTTGCGGACGAGCTCGTAGTACGCCTCGAAGCACGCCTTGACGGCGGGGTGCTCCCAGGCCTTGGGCTCCAGGTTGTCGATGGCGTCCAGGACCTCGCGGCCGCCGACCTTGCCGATCATCGGGTAGAGCGAGAAGGGCACGTAGTAGGGGTGCTTGCCCGCGTACGTCCAGCCGGCGATGCCCTTCCTCTTGGCCTTCTCGCAGACGGCCAGCATCTCGTCCCAGGTCTCCGGGTACTTGGCGTCGAGCGAGTCGAGCAGCTTCTGCGAGTACCAGACGCCGTAGACCGTGTAGGCGTAGTACAGGATCCAGACCTGCTCGCCGTCGAACCTGCCCATCTCGACGATGCCGGGCCGCAGGGTGTCGCGGACCTTCTTCTTCGGGTCGTCGACGGAGGGCGCGTCGAGGAGGGGGGTGAGGTCCGCGAGCTGCTTCTGGCCGACGAGGACGCCCATGTCCATCTGCTCGGCGCCGGAGTTGTCGATGAGGTCCGGCGGGGTGCCGCCGTTGAAGCGCGGCTGCAGGGTGGTGGTGATCTTCTGGGTCGGGGTGAACTTGACCTTCGCCTTGGGGTAATTGGTCTCGTAGACCTTGATCGCGTCCTTGGCGTACTGCTGTCCGAATCCGCCGTCGAAGAGGACGAAGTCGAGCGGGGCCGAATCGTTCACGCCGAGGGGGTTCTTGTCGGACTTCGTCCCCTTCTCGACCTTTCCGTTGCCACCACTGTCACTGCTCGCACAGGCGGACAGGAAGCCCATGGTCGGTACGGAGATCAGACCGATAGCGGCGGAACGCTTGATCAGATCGCGACGGCCAAGGCCCTCATTGGTCTGTGCGGAGGTGGATCCCATGCTCAAGTCCTCGCCTTCATTCAGGACTCAGGCGGTGTACCGGTCGCCCGTTCTCACTCGCCTCAGGCGAAGGGCCCCGCCACCGCGGTCATTTGCAGCCGGGTCGTGCACGCGTCGGGCCGTCGTCTGTGAATACGACTGGCTGGACGCCGACAGGTATAGTCCACTTCCCTTCGCCTGAGCAAGATCGAAAGCAGGTTTCGGCAGCCATCTTTCCCGAGTTGAGACCTGCGGGATGACCAGGCCGGATCTGCGGCGTTTCGTCCAACCATCCGTCGGCGGACACCCTTGACACCGGACCGGCCGTGCCCGTACTGGAGGCCGTCCGCGAAGCCGGTGACGCCGGGTCACGCCACGTCCGGACATATGGGGGACAAACATCCGGACGGCCAAGGGGACGAACCGGATATATGACCGGGACGGAAACAGCTGTGTCACAAACCCGTCGACAGGTGAAGATCCCGTGAGGAAGATACGAGATCATAGGGGTCCCGCCCGCGCCTTCCTCGCGACGGACGCGCGGCGGGGATCGTCTTTTTCCACTCGGATCTGGAGTACTACGTGGCCAACTTTTCTGGCCTGAACCGTGCGGGCGCACTGTCCCGCGTCACGGTCGCGGCGATAACCGCCGCTCTCGTCGGCACCACCACGGCCGCCGTCGCGGCCGACGCGCCGCAGCCCGCCCGCTCCGCCTCGGCGGTCCAGCAGGCGGCGCCGAAGGCGAGCACGTTCGCCGCGTCCAACGCCTCCGCCGTCGCCGACGGCGAGCTGCGCGGCGTGGACAAGTCGGGCTTCATGTACGCGTACCTGCCGAACGGCACCGGCGGCTTCGGCGACCGCCAGTACGTCGGCAGCGGCTGGCAGTACACCGCCCACCTCACCATGGCGGACCAGAACGGCGACGGCGAGACCGACGGCGCCTGGGACGTCACCGGCGGCCGTCTGTCCTACACCGCCTGGGGCCAGGAGGAGATCTCCCTCGGCGCCGGCTGGGGCGTCTTCAACAAGGTCGTCTCCGTGGGCAACCTCGGCGGTGCGATCGCGGACGACCTGCTCGCCCGGGACGCCTCCGGCAACCTGTACCTGTACCTCGGGTACGGCAACGGCAAGCTCGCCCCGCGCGTCAAGGTCGGCACCGGCTGGGGCGGCATGAACCAGATCACCGGCAAGGGTGACCTGAACAACGACGGCAAGAACGACCTGGTCGCCCGCGACGGCGCCGGCAACCTGTGGGTGTACCCGGGCACGGGCAACTACTCGAAGCCGTTCGGCAACCGCTACCAGGCCGGCAGCGGCTGGAACAGCCTGCCCACCTTCGTCTCCAGCGGCGACGTCGACTACGACGGCGTCACCGACCTGGTCGCCCGTGACTCCGCGGGCGTGCTGTGGCTGTACCCGGGCACGGGCTCCAAGACGCCCGCGTTCAAGCCCCGCAAGAAGATCGGCACGGGCTGGAACACCTACCGTCTGATCTTCTGACGGTTCCGGCGTCCCTGACGCCCCGTGCCCCGGCGGCACGGCCGTGAGAGAACCGAACGGGCCCCGCTCCTCTTCCGAGGAGCGGGGCCCGCTTCGTGCCGGGGTTCCGGGCGTCAGCCGCGGATCAGGTTCCGCAGCACGTACTGCATGATGCCGCCGTTGCGGTAATAGTCCGCCTCGCCGGGCGTGTCGATGCGGACGACCGCGTCGAACTCGACACCGGTGTCGGTGGTGACCTTGACCGTGCGCGGCGTGGTGCCGTTGTTCAGCTCCTCGACGCCGGTGAAGGAGAAGGTCTCCTCGCCGGTCAGACCGAGGCTCTGGGCGGACTGGCCCTCCGGGAACTGGAGCGGCAGGACGCCCATGCCGATGAGGTTCGAGCGGTGGATGCGCTCGTACGACTCGGCGACGACGACCTTGACGCCCAGGAGCGCGGTGCCCTTGGCGGCCCAGTCGCGGGACGAGCCGGAGCCGTACTCCTTGCCCGCGAGGATCGTGAGCGGGACGCCCCGCTCGATGTAGTTGCGGGAGGCGTCGTAGATGAACGACACCGGACCGCCGTCCTGCGTGAAGTCGCGGGTGTAGCCGCCCTCGGTGCCCGGCGCGATCTGGTTGCGCAGGCGGATGTTGGCGAAGGTGCCGCGGATCATGACCTCGTGGTTGCCGCGGCGCGAGCCGTAGGAGTTGAAGTCGCGGCGCTCCACACCGTGCTCGGTGAGGTACTTGCCGGCCGGGGTGTCGGCCTTGATGGCACCGGCCGGGGAGATGTGGTCGGTGGTGACCGAGTCGCCCAGCTTGGCCAGGACGCGGGCACCGGTGATGTCGGTGACCGGCGTGGTCTCCATCGTCATGCCCTCGAAGTACGGGGGCTTGCGGACGTAGGTGGACTCGGCGTCCCACTCGAAGGTGTCGCCGGTCGGGATCGACAGGGCCTGCCACTGGGCGTCGCCCGCGAAGACGTCCTGGTAGGACTTGTTGAACATGTCCTCACCGATGGCGTTGGCGACGACGTCGTTGACCTCGGCCTCGGTCGGCCAGATGTCGGCCAGGTACACCGGCTTGCCGTCCTGGTCCACGCCCAGGGCGTCCTTGGTGATGTCCACCTTCATGGAGCCCGCGAGGGCGTACGCGACGACCAGCGGCGGGGAGGCCAGGTAGTTCATCTTGACGTCGGGGTTGATGCGGCCCTCGAAGTTCCGGTTGCCGGAGAGGACCGAGGTGACCGCGAGGTCGTGCTCGTTGACGGCCTTGGAGACCTCCTCCGGCAGCGGGCCGGAGTTGCCGATGCAGGTGGTGCAGCCGTAGCCGACGAGGTTGAAGCCGACCTTGTCGAGGTACGGGGTGAGGCCCGCCTTGTCGAAGTAGTCGGTGACGACCTTCGAGCCCGGGGCGAGGGTGGTCTTGACCCACGGCTTGCGGGTCAGGCCCTTCTCCACGGCCTTCTTCGCGACGAGCGCGGCGGCGACCATGACGTACGGGTTCGAGGTGTTGGTGCAGGAGGTGATCGCGGCGACGGTGACGGCGCCGTGGTCGAGGGTGTAGGTGGTGCCGTCGGGGGCGGTCACCTCGACCGGGTTCGACGGGGCGGTGCTGGCGACGGCCGGGGCGTCGGAGGCCGGGAAGGACTCCTTGCCCGCCTCGTCGACGCAGTCCACGTAGTTGCGGACGTCCTGCTTGAACTGCTCGGCGGCGTCGGCGAGGACGATGCGGTCCTGCGGGCGCTTCGGGCCGGCGATGGACGGGACGACCGTGGAGAGGTCGAGCTCCAGCTTCTCGGAGAAGTCGGGCTCGGCGGCCGGGTCGAGCCAGAGGCCCTGCTCCTTGGCGTACGCCTCGACGAGCGCGACCTGCTGCTCGGAGCGGCCGGTGAGCCTGAGGTACTTCAGGGTCTCGTCGTCGATCGGGAAGATCGCGGCGGTGGAACCGAACTCCGGCGACATGTTGCCGATGGTGGCGCGGTTCGCGAGGGAGGTGGCGGCGACGCCCTCGCCGTAGAACTCGACGAACTTGCCGACGACGCCGTGCTTGCGCAGCATCTCGGTGATCGTGAGGACGAGGTCGGTGGCGGTGGTGCCGGCCGGGAGCTCGCCGGTCAGCTTGAAGCCGACGACGCGCGGGATGAGCATGGAGACCGGCTGGCCGAGCATCGCGGCCTCGGCCTCGATGCCGCCGACGCCCCAGCCGAGCACGCCGAGGCCGTTGACCATGGTGGTGTGCGAGTCGGTGCCGACGAGGGTGTCGGGGTACGCCTGGCCGTTGCGGACCATGACCGTGCGGGCCAGGTGCTCGATGTTCACCTGGTGGACGATGCCGGTGCCGGGCGGGACGACCTTGAAGTCGTCGAAGGCGGTCTGGCCCCAGCGCAGGAACTGGTAGCGCTCCTTGTTGCGGCCGTACTCCAGCTCGACGTTCTGGCCGAACGCCTCCTTGGTGCCGAACTTGTCGGCGATGACCGAGTGGTCGATGACCAGCTCGGCCGGGGAGAGCGGGTTGACCTTCGCCGGGTCGCCGCCGAGCTCCTTGACGGCCTCGCGCATGGTGGCGAGGTCGACGACGCAGGGCACACCGGTGAAGTCCTGCATGATCACGCGGGCGGGCGTGAACTGGATCTCCTGGCTCGGCTGAGCCTGCGAGTCCCAGCCGCCGAGGGCCCGGATGTGGTCGGCGGTGATGTTCGCGCCGTCCTCGGTGCGGAGCAGGTTCTCCAGGAGGACCTTCAGGCTGTAAGGGAGGCGCGCGGAGCCCTCGACCTTGTCCAGCTTGAAGATCTCGTACGACTCGTCGCCCACGCGCAGCGTGCTGCGGGCGTCGAAGCTGTTCGCCGACACGACAGTCTCCTTCATCAATGTGCGCGTACTACCGTCATACTGCCGCCACGACCCCTCGTGAATCCGTTAAGGTAAGACTTAGTTAGGTAACCCTTACCAGCCGGGCGGCCACGGTGCGCCGTAAGCAGTTATCTCGATGTCGAGATAACTCTAGTGCATCCCCGCCGTTCGGTCATGCCCGGACGCCCGCGACCGCCGCCGAAGCACGCGACGGCGCGGTTCGGGGACGCTTCTCGGCGGTGCGGTCGCGTCGGTGGTGCGGCCGCGCCGGCGGTACGGCCGCGTCGGCGATCGCGTGGTGGGCGCCACTCCCCGGGCCGGTGCCGAGCACGCCGCCGAGCCGGCCTCCCGTTCCGGAACCGCCGGTTCGGCCCCCCGGGTGTCCCGATCGCCCCGGTCACCCCGGTCGCGGCAGCGACCCCGACCCGCACGAACACGATCCCCACCCCCACGCACACGCCCCCACCCCCACGCACACGACCCCGCCCCGTACGGACGCGGCCCGGTGGCCGCTTCCGCGCGGGGCACCGAGGATCGGGGCATGTTCAGCGGCGTGCATGTGACCCTCTACACCCAGGACGCGGAGGCCGACCGCGACTTCCTCCGGGACGTCTTCGGCTTCGGACACGTGGACGCCGGGCGCGGCTGGCTCGTCTTCGGGCTGCCGCCGGCCGAGATCGTGGTGCTCCCCACGGAGGCCGGGCCGAGGCAGGAGATGTACTTCATGTGCGAGGACCTCACGCGCACCCTGACGGTCCTGGAGGACCGGGGCGCGGAGATCTCGCGGGCCATCAGCGACCAGGGGTGGGGCCTGCTCGCGGCCGTCCGGCTGCCGAGCGGGACCGAACTCCCCCTGTACGAACCGCGTCACCCGACCGCGCACGGCCTTTCACCCTGACGGTCCACCCCCGCTACGATCTTCATCTCATATCTGAGATAACGTGACGCCATGGCAGACGACTACCTCGTACGCATCGGCAAGCTCATCCGTGACGCCCGGCAGCACCGTGGTTGGACCCAGACGCAGCTCGCCGAAGCACTGGCCACGAGCCAGAGCGCCGTCAACCGCATCGAGCGCGGCAACCAGAACATCAGCCTTGAGATGATCGCCCGGATCGGCGAAGCCCTGGACAGCGAGATCGTGTCCCTGGGATACGCGGGCCCCATGCACCTCCGGGTCGTCGGCCGCCGCCGCCTCTCCGGTGCCATCGACGTCAAGACGAGCAAGAACGCCTGCGTCGCGCTGCTCTGCGCCTCGCTCCTCAACAAGGGCCGCACGGTCCTGCGGCGGGTCGCCCGCATCGAGGAGGTCTTCCGGCTCCTGGAGGTCCTCAACTCCATCGGCGTGCGCACCCGCTGGGTCAACGAGGGCGTGGACCTGGAGATCGTGCCGCCGGCGGAGCTGGACATGGAGTCCATCGACTCCGAGGCCGCCATCCGCACCCGCTCGATCATCATGTTCCTCGGCCCGCTGCTGCACCGCATGGACCGCTTCCGGCTGCCGTACGCCGGCGGCTGCGACCTCGGCACGCGCACGATCGAGCCGCACATGATCGCGCTGCGCCGCTTCGGCCTGGAGGTCACGGCCACCGAGGGCATCTACCACGCCCAGGTGGAGCGCTCGGTCTCCCCCGGCCGCCCGATCGTCCTGACCGAGCGCGGCGACACGGTCACCGAGAACGCGCTGCTCGCCGCCGCCCGGCACGACGGCGTGACCGTCATCCGCAACGCCTCCTCCAACTACATGGTCCAGGACCTCTGCTTCTTCCTGGAGGCCCTCGGCGTCCGGGTGGACGGCATCGGCACCACCACCCTGACCGTCCACGGCGTGCCGCAGATCGACGTGGACGTCGACTACTCCCCCTCCGAGGACCCGGTCGAGGCGATGAGCCTGCTGGCCGCCGCCGTGGTCACCGAGTCGGAGCTGACGATCCGCCGGGTCCCGATCGAGTTCATGGAGATCGAGCTCGCCGTCCTGGAGGAGATGGGCCTCGACCACGACCGCTCGGCCGAGTACTGCGCCGACAACGGCCGCACGCGCCTGGTCGACCTGACGGTCCGTCCCTCCAAGCTGGAGGCGCCGATCGACAAGATCCACCCGATGCCGTTCCCCGGCCTGAACATCGACAACGTCCCCTTCTTCGCGGCCATCGCGGCCACGGCGCAGGGCAAGACCCTGATCCACGACTGGGTCTACGACAACCGCGCGATCTACCTCACCGACCTCAACCGCCTCGGCGGCCGCCTCCAGCTCCTCGACCCGCACCGCGTCCTGGTCGAGGGCCCCACCCGCTGGCGCGCCGCCGAGATGATGTGCCCGCCGGCCCTGCGCCCCGCCGTGGTCGTCCTCCTCGCGATGATGGCCGCCGAGGGCACGTCGGTCCTCCGGAACGTGTACGTCATCAACAGGGGGTACGAGGACCTGGCGGAGCGGCTGAATTCGGTGGGGGCGCAGATCGAGATCTTCCGGGACATCTGACCGTCTTCAGCGGAAGCTTCACTAACCCCCTCCTGACCTGCATATATGCGGGCCAGGAGGGGATTCGCAGCGACTGTGGGACTTCTCTGGGACTTTGAGCCAGGCGGAGAAACTGTCGGCCTCTGGGGGCCCGGGAGCCAGCGTCGCCGATGCTCCGCGAGATGCGTCATGATAATCACGCAGAGCAGCCACCCAATCGGAGAAGACCCGGCTCAGCTGACCTTCGGGCACTCAGGGTGCACGGCCACACGTCACGATCAGCGGCTCAGGTATCCGAGGAACGCCCAGAGGACTGCCTTCCTGTACTCGACTTCGCTGATTCGTGAACCATGCGGCGGGTCAATGCGCCGATCTCGGCAAGCAGTCCCGCGGGCTGCTGGTCCAGGTCGATCGCATGCTGGTGGAGCACGGTCCCCGCGTGTCGCACGCGGTGGCTGGTGTGCGGAGCGCTGCCCTTCGCATACACCAGATGTCCCTCGGGCAGCCCGAGGGCCGTGCAGTAGGCCAGCATCTGGTACAGGTCCTCGTTCGGAAATCCCCGATTCCTGCGGGCCTTGTACTTGGCGTCGGCAACGACCATCGGCATGCCGGAGTCTCCGTACCAGACGAAGTCTGGTCTCAGGCGAATGGATTCACCTTCGTCCATGTGGATGTTCTGCGCCTGGAGGGCGCTCCTTCCTCCGTGGGTACGCATTGCCTCCCGCAGCGCCTTGCAGACGAAGTCCTCGTAGACGCCGTTCATGTCGAAGAGGAATCCGTCCATGCGCAGCCGGCCGGGCAGGTGCTCGGCCGACGATCCCTTCAGCACCACCTCTGCGAGGTGGAGCGCCGCGTGATAGCGGGTGTTGAGCCGTGTCGGTCGCCATGCGGGAGGTGCCTGCCCCGGCACGAGCGGTGTGATGTCGGCCAGCCGGGACCGCTGGTGGGTCAGGCGGGCACGTACGGCTCCGGGAACGTCCGGAAGGCGCAGCAGACGGTCGACGGCCCCGTGCAGGAGGCGGTTCTCGGCGATATCGGTGCTGAATTCGTCGAAGGTCACCTCCACGGGCAGCGACATCCCGAACCGGCGCCGGATCTGCTCGGCTTCGCGAAGCCGGCCCCGTACGACATGGGACGACTCCTCGGTGGTCCGATAGCCCTGGAGCAGGCCTTGCCGCAAGGCACGGTCGATCTGCCGCTCGACGAGGTGAGCGAGTGCCGGGAGCAACTCGTCATGTTCAGCCAGATCGACGCCGCCGTCCCGCCAGCCTCGCGGGTCGCTGCTATAGCCGATCAGGAAGAAGAGGCGAGCGACCGGCACCTTGGGGGTGATGCGCACCGTGACGCTCTCGCCGCCCGGTGCGGTGATCGCGACAGCTCCGACCTTGCTTCCTGCGCGCAGTCGCCAGGCGCCGGGTTCGTACGGGTCCGGCCCGGCCTCTTCGAGAACCTTCTCGGCGGCCAGTGCGCGGCCCACGGCATCCGGCAGACGCAAGGACCGTGCGGGCCCGTGCTCGACGAGCGAGACGACGGGCGTCACTCCGAGCCGGCCCCTTCACCCGGCTCCGGGGACGCTGCCCGCGATGCCAGCGCCTTGCGCAGCTCCGGCAGCCCGTAGCGGCCCTCGATGTCCATGTCGTCGCCGTAGTGGTGCTCCTCCAGCAGCGGGAGGATCTTGGTCCGCCATGTCCGCTCCAGTCCTCCCTCGCGGAAGACGCCGGGCTTCATCAGATACGAGGGCCCGATCTGGAAGTCCGGGTCGTCGATACGGGCGTTGAGGGCCTCCAGCAGGTCCGCGGGCTCGGAATCCCGCTCCGTGGCCTCCAGCCAGCTGCGCAGCAGCCCACGGGTCGGCTCGATTCGCGGGGACAGCTCGACGAAGGCGAACCGCCGGCGCATCGCCGCGTCCACGAGGGCGATCGAGCGGTCGGCCGTGTTCATGGTCCCGATGACGAAGAGGTTGCGCGGCAGGGAGAAGTCCTCGTCCGAGTAGGTCAGCCGAACCGACCGGTCCCGGTATTCAAGGAGGAAGTAGAGCTCGCCGAACACCTTGGCGAGATTGGCCCGGTTGATCTCATCGATGACCAGGAAGTGGGGGATGTGCCTGTTGCCCTCGCGGCGAGCCAGTTCGGCGAACTCCCGCAGGGGCCCGGCCGTGAGCCGGAAGGCGACCTCACGGGTCCTGGGGTCCTCGCGAGGGCGGAATCCTTCGAAGAAGTCCTCGTAGGAGTACGAAGGATGGAACTGAACGAGCTTGACCTGCTCCCGTCCACCACCGAAAAACTCGGCGAGCTCCTGCGCGAGGAAGGTCTTCCCGGTCCCCGGAGGACCGTAGAAGATCAGCTGCCGCTCGTCGTCGAGGAGTTGTCTGACGTCCTGCAGCCATTCCAGCGAGTGCACGTTGAGCTTCTTCCGCAACGCTTCGGCGGGCTCCGGAAGCTCCACGTCTCGGCGAACGGTGACGGCCAGAGGCTCGACACCGGGTGCGACCCCACTGTCCCGGGCTTCCTCCACGAGTTCCTCATCGCTGACCCCGAGGCCGTCGACGATGGCCTTGACCACGGTGAGGTCGACCACGTCGTGGCTCACTGACAACTTCTGCCGGAGTTCCTCGGGCAGCTCCTCCAGATCGAAGCCATCGCCACCCCACTCCACGGGGCGCCACAGAGTCCGGCTTCCGTCCTCGGCTGTGCGCTGTTCCACATTGCCCGTGATCTCACCGACGTACAGCCGACCGTCAGAGACCGCACACACCGTGTCACCCGGTCGCATCCTGGAGAAGAAAGCATGCAATTCCTCTGCGAGCTGCATCTTCTCGGTATACGACGCGGTCGACTCGTAGTCCTCGTCGACGAAGGTGCGCAGCTGGTCCTTGCTGACGCCTCGGGTGACGTCCGGACGCAGTCGAGCAGCGGCAAGGGACACCCTGCCGTCAGGAAGCCACACGCGTCGGAACAGGTCGGGCCCTACGGAATGGGGCCCACGCACCAGCCAAACCCGGCTGGGGCCCGACCAGACATGGTCGAGGAAGTCGGCAAGCGGTCGGCCGTCGGCCGTCTTCCACTCCATCCACCCGTTGCAGCTGCGGCCCACGAGGATGTCGCCCGCGGCGGACGGCGAGTTGCACTCCACGTCCTGCACGACTTCGAGCCATCCCGGCCGGGTGGTCGTCTCGCGTATCGCCCCCTCGGCGATGAGCTTTTCGCGCAGCCTGTGCGAGGACGGGGTCCGCACCGCGAACGACGGCACGACCTCCGGCCGCGCCGGGGATCCGGCGAGCACCATCATTTTCTGGCTGCCGTTGGTTCCCATCTCGGACAGGAGCCGACCCCTCGCGAACGGCCCGCCGTGCGGCAGACGCAGCTGGAACTCCGGGTACGAATCGGACATCGGTCTCCTCGGCCTCACGGGCGGACATGCAGGCATTGTGGGGCTCGCGTGATCCACTTCGGCGCTGCTGCGCACGTTTCCGGCCAACTCCGGCCTGTCGGTCATCAGGCATCCGGCCTCGCGTTGCCCCACCCTGTGGACGCCGTACATGATCTATGACGAGGACACCGTCACAGCAAGGGGGGATGCCGTGAGCGCCGGAACGTTCAACGGACCGACCAGACAGCGGCACGCCGAGGAGCCGCTCACGTCAATCTCGATTACGCCCTCGCACATAGCCGAGGTGATCGGCGGGTTCGAGGGTGATGCGCAGGCCATGGTGACGGCCGCCATCCACACGGCCGGACGTGCGTTCTCGGAGCTCGACGCTTGCGACGACGTCATCGACGGCGCCTCGGAGGCAGGCCGCGCCATCGCGGACCGGCTGAACGCCCGGCTCGCGGCAGAAGCCGACGAGGACGTCGCCTCGGAGTTGGACGCCCTGGAGGCCGTCTGCGCTCGGGTCCGCGACACGGACCGGACTCGCGTGCTGCTCAATCGCATCCTCGGGCGCGAGGAGCCGGCCAAGCGCGCTCTGCCGGCCGTCCGGCATCTCGCAGGAGTGGACCTGCCCGAGCTTCCCTCCTCATACAGCGACGAGGCGGGGTTCGACGACTTCGTGGCCATGGCCGCCCGAGAAGAGGAGCTGGCGCCACAACTGCGTGAGACCCATGCCAAGCGCCTCGGCGAGGTGGCCGCGCACCTGGTCCACGTGGTGGCACAAGTCGCGGCTGTGGGATTCGCCGACGAGGTCTTCGCCCGCGAGTCAGTCCGCGAGGCACGTGAGGCCCACCGGCTGTGGCAGCGCTGCCTGGCGGAACGCACACGACAGCTCGGCTAGCCGAGGCTCGCCCCTCCCTCACAGCGACGTACCACTTCCGGCTCGGGGGAACAGGCAGTCCTTGCTCCGCCGGTACGGGTCCGATCCCCGCACGGATACGGTGTGCGGTACGAGCGGACACGTCAGTTCTGTCCCTCCATGTCCGAGCAGAAAGGCCCCTTGTGCACATCGCCCCTCTGAGCCCGCACGATCCCGCCGAGCTGGGCGGCTACGAGCTGCTCGGCCGTATCGGGCACGGCGGCATGGGGCAGGTGTACCTGGGAGAGTCCCCCGGCGGGGAGCCCGCCGCCGTCAAGGTGATCAAGCCGTCGGTCGTGGACTTCGAGACCCGGCAGCGCTTCGCCCAGGAAGTGGAGATCCTCAAGACGATCTGGGGCGCGCGGATCGCGGCGCTCCTGGACGCCGACGCGGAAGCCGATCCGCCGTGGCTCGCGACCGAGTACATCGAGGGTCTGGACCTGAGCCGGCACGTGGCACGCCACGGCCCGCTCCCCTCACTGCTCGCCGCCTCCCTCGGAGCGACCCTCGCCGAGGCACTCGCGACCGTGCACAAGCAGGGTCTGCTGCACCGTGACCTCAAGCCCGCCAACGTGCTCCTCGGCCCCAACGGGCCGAAGATCATCGACTTCGGGCTCGCGGTCTTCGCCGAGTCGAGCGTCTCCCTGACCGCGCCCAACACCGTGGTCGGCACCCCGTCGTGCATGCCGCCGGAGCAGGCGAGGGGCGACCGGCCGCTCACGCCGGCGGTCGATGTGTACGCGCTCGGTGCCGTGATGCTGTTCGCCGCTTCTGGCCACTTTCCGTACCAGGCGGCCAACATCCACGTCCTCTTCCACCAGGTCACCGACCCCGAGACGGCTCCGGATCTTTCGGGGGCGCCCGACGAGCTGGTGCCGCTGCTGACCGCGATGCTGGCGCACGAGGCCGAGGACCGGCCCGCTCTGAGCGACGTCGTGCAGCAGTGCCGCACCGTGATCGAGGCGCAGGGCTTCAAGGTCGCCCAGGCACGGCGTCGGCTCACGACTCACACGGCTGCCCCCTCGCACATGCTGGACGATCTGCTGCCCACGGTCGCCGCACCTCCCCCGCCTGTCGCCCCGGACGACCTGCCGGACACGGTGCCGGACGCGTCGCCTCAGGCGACGACCGTCGTGCTCCCCTCCACCGCCCCTGAGCCGGTCCCGACCCTCGTCGACCGTCCCGCCCCACCCTCCGACTCCCCCACGGCCGGGCACCCGGCCGCTCCGGCCTCTCCTGAGCCCGCCACAGCCGCGGACGGCCCCTCGGCCTCCCGGTCGGCCATCTCCGGACCGGCCCGCGGCAGCTCCGGAGGACGTCGGCACTCCACCCAGGCCCGGATCACCGCACAGCGGCTCCGCGAGGTCTACGCGGCGCACTCGGCGTTCTGACACCGGCGGCCCCGCGATACCAGCGGACCCGCGATACTGGAGGGCCTGCCACATCCGTCACGAAACACCACAGGAGGCCACGGGTGACCGCCGTCCAGACCAGCCCCGAGCAGAACGGCGACGCATCGGACGCGGCAGGGCAGGAGCAGTTCCCGGCAGGCGCGCAGGTGCTCGTACGCGACGAGGTGTGGCTGGTCAGGAACGCGACGCCCACCAGGGACGACGGCACCCGCGTGGAAGTGGTCGGGGTGTCCGACTTCGTCCGGGACCAGGAGGCCGTGTTCTTCACACGCCTTGACACCATCGAGCTGATCGACCCGCGGGACACCCGGCTGATCGCGGACGACTCCCCGAACTACCGGCGCTCCCGACTGTTCCTGGAGGCCGTACTGCGCCGTACGGCCCTGCCCCAGTCGGAGCGACGGCTCGCGCTCGCCGACTCGTTCCTCCTGGATTCGCTCCCCTACCAGCGCCGTCCCGCCGAGCTCGCGCTCTCCGGCGCCAATCTGCGTCCGCGGCTGCTGATCGCGGACGTGGTGGGTCTGGGCAAGACGCTGGAGATCGGTCTGACGCTCGCCGAGCTGATCCGCCGCGGCCGGGGCGAGCGCATCCTCGTCGTCACGCCCCAGCACGTACTGGAGCAGTTCCAGCACGAACTGTGGACACGGTTCGCCATCCCCCTGGTCCGTCTGGACTCGGTGGGCATCGAGCGGATCCAGCGGGAGATCCCCGCCGGACGGAACCCGTTCACGTTCTTCAAGCGCGTGATCGTCTCCATCGACACGCTCAAGAACACCGACCAGTACCGCCATCACCTGGAGCAGATCCGCTGGGACGCGGTCGTCATCGACGAGTCGCACAACCTGATCAACCGTGGTTCCCTGCGCAACCAGCTCGCCCAGACCCTGGCGCCGCGCACCGACGCCCTGATCCTCGCCTCCGCCACCCCGCACAACGGCGACGCGAAGTCGTTCGCCGAGCTGATCGGCCTGCTGGACCCGGCCGCGATCCGCGACCCGGAGAACTACCGCGCCGAGGACATCGAGCACCTCTTCATCCGTCGTACAAAGATCAGCACCGAGGTCCGCGAACAGATGAAGGGGCAGTGGGCGGACCGCGGCCCGTCACAGGCGGTGCACTGCCCGGCCACCCCCGCCGAGGAGAAGATCTTCGAGGAGCTGGCCGCCGTCTGGCTGCCGCATGACGGCCGCCCGTCCGTGAGCTCGGTCCCGCTCTTCCCGTACACGCTCCTGAAGTCCTTCCTCTCGTCCCACGCGGCGCTCAAGGCCACCGTGACCGCCCGCGTGAAGACCCTGGAGAAGAAGGACGACCCGCAAGGCACGGCAGCGGAGCTCTCCGCCCTGCGCCGGCTGACGGAACTGACCGCGGACCTGACCGAGGCGGACTCGGCGAAGTTCGGCGCGCTCGTGGAGCAGCTGAAGGGCATCGGTGTCGGCCCGGCGTCCGTCACCCGCGTCGTCGTCTTCTCCGAGCGCGTCCAGACCCTGGAGTGGCTCGCGACCGTCCTGCCCGCCGCGCTCGGGTTCCGGGGCCGCGCTGCGAAGGAATCCCTCCGCGTCATGCACGGCGGTCTCTCCGACGAACAGCAGATGCAGGTCGTGGAGGAGTTCGGACTCGCCGGCGCTCCGGTACGGATCCTGCTGACGGGCGACGTGGCTTCCGAGGGCGTCAACCTGCACCGCCAGTGCCACCAGCTCGTTCACTACGACGTGCCGTGGTCGCTGATCCGCATCGAGCAGCGCAACGGCCGTATCGACCGTTACGGGCAGGCCCACCCGCCGCAGTTCCGCGCACTGATCCTGACCAGTGGGACAGAGGGCGCGAAGGACGACACCCTGGTCTCCGAGCGGCTCCTGGAGCGGGAGGACCAGGCGCACCGTTCGCTCGGCACCGCCGAGGCCGTCACCGGCCTCTACCGCGCGGAGGCCGAGGAGAAGTCCCTGATCCAGGACCTTCTGCGCGGCAGGACCGTGGACGAGTCCCTCGACGGGCGCCGGTCCGACGCGGACACGGGCACGGAGGCGATGGACGACTTCCTCGCGGACTTCTTCGGTTCGGTCGGCGAGGAGCCGGCGGCGGAGGCCGGTGGTGACGCCGAGAAGTCCTCCCCCGAAGCGCTCGGAGGCGACACGAGTACGAGCACGGCCACGGGCTCCGTACTCCCCCGGCTCTTCGACTCGACCGCCCACTTCCTGGACGAGGCGCTGCGCGAGGTGTACCCGGACGCCCGCGACCGGCTGGACCTCGACCGCGACGAGCAGTCGGGCCTGCTGTCCTTCCGCCCGCCGGCCGACCTCCTCCACCGACTCAAGGCGCTGCCCGTGGACTATCTGCGGGAACAGCGGCTGCGCGAGCGGCTGCTCGTCACCTTCAACCGACGCCTCGCCCAGCATTCGCTCCAGCGGGCCCGCGAAGCGGGTTCCACCTCCAGCTGGCCGGAGATCTCGCTGCTCACCGACCTCCACCCGGTGGTCGAGTGGCTGACGGACAAGGTCCTCGTCCGACTCGGTCGCCAGGAGGCGCCGATGATCACGGCGGGTGTGGCGGAGCCCACCTACCTCGTTCAGGGCGTGTACTCGAACACCCTGGGCAGGCCGACGGTCGTCAAGTGGATGGGCGTGACGCGGAGCGGGGCCGTGGACGACGACATGGTGTCCCTGCTGCGCCGCTCCGGGGTCGGCCCGACGATGGCGAACAAGCTCCGCTACCGGGATCCCGACCCGCTGGTCGCCGCCATTCCGAAGGTACTGGCCGCCGCCGAGGCCTTCATGGAACAGCGCCGCGACGCCTGGGACCGGCCGCTGCGCGAGTCCATCGAGCGCCACAAGCTGCGGCTCGGCGACTGGGAGCAGCCCACCCTCTCGGGCGAGCGCACCAAGCAGCGGCTCACCGACCTCGCCGACGACCTGCTGACCACCGGGCAGAGCCCGATGCTGCGGGTCCTCGCGGTCCTGCTGCCCGACCCCGACGCCCCGCCCGCCGCGTCCGCTTCCCTGTCCTCCGCGCCCGCCGCCCTCTGAGAGAGCCCCTGTCATGACGTACGACTCCCTGGTCAACCGCGGCGACTACTTCTCGGCCCACTACCTCGCCGAGGTGCTGCCCAAGGACCTGAAGACGGGCCTGCTCCAGGCGTGGAAGGAACGGGAGGAGGCCGCCAGGCCGCCGGCCGGCGCGGGCGAAGCCGGCATCGGTGAGGCGGCCCCCGCCGACGATCGGGACACCACACACGAGGACGCCGACAAGGCCCTGCCCGTGACCCCGCGGGCCGGGCTTCGGGCACTGCGCCGCGACTACTTCCGGGCCAGGTCGTTCTTCGCCCTCCCCGAGGACGCCGAGGGCACCGCCTCCACACCCGACACCGGGGACGACTCGGTGACGTACGGCGCCCCCGTCTGGCGCGAGCGGGTGCACGCGCTCAACGCCGAGGTCCTGCGCGCGCTGGGCTACGACGCAAAGGCGGGCACGCTCACCGTGGAGCGGGCCGGCCAGAGCTACGAGGTCACGGTCGCCCACGCCGAGAAGGGCCTCGTCGCGGTCGACTGCGGCTGGGCCGCCGAGGCGGACGCCGCCCTGGATCCCGACGGCCCCGGCCGTCTGCTCGACCCCGTGGCCCTCGACGGCTCGAACAGCCTGGCCACCGGCTCCAAGCTGGCCTCGTTCCTGTTCGCCTGCGACGACGCCCCGCGCTACGTCCTGCTCCTCGTCGGCGGCGTCGTCGTCCTCGCCGATCGCATGGCCTGGGGCGAGGGTCGCTACCTCGCGGTCTCCCTCGACACCGCGCTCCAGCGCAACGACACCCGGGCGGGTGGCGAACTCGACACCGTCGCCGCGCTGTTCGGCGCCGACTCGCTCCGCACCCCCGAGGAAGGCGGCGAGAACCCCCTCGCCGAACTCGTCGGCAAGTCCACCAAGCACGCCGTGGGTGTCTCCGGCGAGCTGCGTGACGGCCTGCGGCTGAGTGTCGAGCTGATCGCCAACGAGGTCCTGGAGCGCCTGCGCGAGCAGGGCATCCGGCCCGAGGACATCGGCGAACTCCCCGAACTGGGTCGCCAGTTGACCCGCGAGTCGCTGCGCTACCTGTACCGCATCCTGTTCCTGCTGTACGCCGAGGCCCGCCCCGAGCTGGGCATCCTGCCGTCCGACTATCCCGAGTACCAACTGGGCTACGGTCTCGGGCGGCTCGGCGAACTCGTGGCGGAGCGGGACCTCGTCGACGAGAAGTCCCGCAGGGGCTTCTACCTGTACGAGTCCCTGGACCTGCTGTTCCGCAAGGTCCAGGACGGCTACCGGCCTCGCCGTACGCACGGCGAGGCGGTCGAGGCGGGGGAGACGGCGGAGGCCGGCGACGTCGTCGGGTCGAAGATCAGCGAAGACCTCGGCCTGCGCTTCGAGCCCCTGCACTCCACACTCTTCGAGCGGGACTCGATCAAGCTGATCGGGGCGGACACCGTCACCGACCCGCGCCACGATGCCGACGAGGCCCACGCCCGGGGCGAGTCCGTCCGCTACCTCGACACCCGGCTCCGTAACGCCACCCTGTACGAGGTCCTGCACAAGCTCATGCTCACCAAGGGCAAGAAGGGCGAGCGCGGCGGCTTCATCTCGTACGCACAGCTGGGCATCAACCAGCTCGGCGCCGTCTACGAGGGCCTGATGTCGTACTCCGGCTTCATCGCGGGCGAGGAACTGTATGAGGTCGCCAAGGGCGGAGACCCGAAGGACGGCTCCTGGCTGGTGCCCAAGTCGAAGTCCAACGAGTACCCGGACTCGGTTTTCGTCCGGCGGCCTGACCGGGACACGGGCGAGGAACTCCGGGTCTGCTACCCCCCCGGTTCGTTCGTCTACCGGCTCTCCGGCCGCGACCGCCAGACCTCGGCCTCGTACTACACCCCGGAATCGCTGACCAAGGTCACGGTGCAGCTGGCCCTCCAGCACCGCCTTGACCAGGACGACATGGTGACCGAGGCGCGGGAGCTCCTCGACTGGAAGATCTGCGAGCCGGCCCTCGGCTCGGGCGCGTTCCTCAACGAGGCGATCAACCAGGTGGCCGCCGAGTACCTGCGCCGGCGCCAGAAGGAACTCGGTCGTTCGATCGACACCGAGCAGTACGCGGTCGAGCTCCAGAAGGCCAAGGCGTACATCGCCCTGCACAACTCGTACGGCGTCGACCTCAACGAGACGGCGGTCGAGCTGGCCGAGGTCTCCCTCTGGCTCAACACCATGCACCCCGGCATGGAGGCCCCCTGGTTCGGCCTCCACCTGCGGCGCGGCAACTCGCTGATCGGCGGCCGGCGCGAGGTGTACGGCCCCGAGCGCCTGAAGAAGGGCGGCTGGCTGGGCACGACGCCGGAGCGCTACCCGCTGTCGGACGCGCAGGCGGGTGTACCACTGCCGGAGGGCGCGGTGCACCACTTCCTCCTGCCCGCGAAGGAGTGGGGCGCGGTCGCCGCCGAGAAGGAGGCGAAGGCGCTGGCCCCGGAGGCCACGAAGGCGCTCGCCTCGTGGCGCAAGGCGGTCACGAAGTCCCCGACGGCGAAGCAGACGGCCCGGCTCCAGGGCCTGGCTCGGCGCGCCGAATACCTGTGGGACCTGGTGGTACAGCGGCTGACGATCTCCGAGCGGGAGATCTCACGGCGCGTGGATGTGTGGGAGGCGGAGCCGGGTTGGCTGCGGTCACCGAAGGAAGCGGTGCCTAGGGAGAAGGTGCTGGGTGATCTGACGGCGCCGGACACCCCGTACTGGCGGCTGAAGAAGCTCATGGACACGTGGTGCGCGCTGTGGTTCTGGCCGGTACAGGAGGTCGGCCTGCTGGACGGGACTGATGGGCAGTACGAGCGGGCGGAGGTCGCGCCTGCGCAGGGCGGTGACGCCGGTGCCGGGGCGGCGGCGTCGGACGTCATCCGTACGTACGAGGAGGTCGACCTCCTCGGCAACGTCACCGTGAAGGAGGTCAAGCGCGGCGACATCGACAAGCGGCGGAAGGGTAAGCGAAAGGGCGAGCAGTCCTTTGCGGGCCAGCGCCGCGAGGTGATCCCGCTGGCGGAGCTTGACGACTGGCTGGACTTCGCCGAGGCGTTGCTGGGTACGCACGACGTGCCGGCGGAGTCGCTGGTCGCGTCCTTCGACTCGCTCGGCGCGCTGGAGCAGTACGAGGACGAGCTCCCGGACTGGATGGGCATGGACCGGTCCTATTGGCTGGAGAGCCGGTTCCCCTGGGTGGGCGTTGTCAGTGATGTTGCGGGGCAGCAGGGTTTCTTCCATTGGGAGTTGGAGTTCGCCCAGGTGTTTGGGGGGATGGGTGGGTTTGACCTGCAGGTGGGGAATCCGCCGTGGGTGCGGCCGCGATGGCAGGAGGATCTGGTTCTGGCCGAGCTCGATCCTTGGTTCGTCCTGGAAGAAAATCCTAGTGCGGCATATTGGCGGTTGCGAAAGGAGGAACTCCTCGACGGCAAGGAGCGCTGCCGGGGCTTCCTACTTGACGAGTTGGCGGTTCATGCAGGGTCCGTCGCCACGTTGGGAAGCCCGGCCTCGTATCCCCTGCTGGTAGGAACGCAGGGCGACCTGTACCGGGCGTTCATGGCACAGGTATGGCAGCACCTGGCTCCCCGTGGGGGCGCGGGGCTACTCCATCCTGACACGCATTTCGGCGGCGTGCGCGAGGGAGCTATCCGGGCTGCCGCGTACCGACACCTCCGAGTGCACGCGCATTTCGTGAACTCATCTAACTGGGCGTTCGAAGACCTGAACCGCTCCCAGGAGTTCGCCATGCATATCTACGGAACATCGCAAGAGCCTGACTTTCTCCATCTCAGCGAGCTTCGTGGCGCCGACGTGTTGCCCGACTCCCTTGCCCACGACAGCAGCGGCGAAGCACCCGGCATCAAGCACAACGGATCCTGGGACGTCCGGCCACACTACGAGCGAGTTGTGCACGTGAATACCGCCCTGCTGGCTGGCTGGCAGGCTCTGACGGGATCAGCAGGAAGCGCCGAAGAGGCTCACCTGCTGTACCCGGTGCTGAGCGGCGAGCAAGGAGCAATCCAGGCGCTAGCGTCCTACAATAAGCACCTCGCCGACTTTCCCTCACTGATCTCCAGCGGATACCACGAGGCGAGCGCCAAGAAGGAGGGGCTGATCCGTTGGGCAAACGAAGCAGTCTCTGATCTCACGGATGCCATCCTTCAAGGGCCACACATTGCCGCAGCGCTTCCCTTCTCTAAGCAGCCGAGGATCCCATGCCGCAGCAATCGAGACTGGGATCCAGTAGCACCAATAGACCTCCCAGAGACGTACGCCCCCGTAACTAACTACCTTCGCGCGACGGACGAAAAGACATTCCTCGCCGCCCAGGATTCCTGGCAGGGAAAGCCGTATACCTCACACTTCCGGCTGGCCTGGCGGAGGATGATTCCTTTCGACAGCAGCCGCTGCCTACATGCCGCACTTCTTCCTCCCGGACCTGCCCACATCCACGCTGTGGAGTCCCTAGTCATGGAGGACACGCGGCTGACGGCGCTCAATGCCGGCTTTTGGGCCTCACTGCCTCTCGACTACATGCTGCGCATCACGGGTCGCTCGAACCTTCATGGCGGTGAGGCCCGCAAGATGCCAGCTCCTGATGCCAAGCACCCGCTGGCCTCAGCCCTCCTGCTCCGAACACTCCGCCTCAATGCCCTCACGAACCATTACGCCCCTCTCTGGGAGGAGCTGTTCGACGCACGCTGGGCGGGCTACGAGGACTGGGCCAACCAGGGTTGGCCCCGCCTGAAGCCCCTGGCTGCCGGCCTCAAGTCGACCTGGGAGTACACCACCCCGCTTCGAGCTGAGGATGAGCGCCGAGCCGCGCTCGTCGAACTCGACGCGCTCGTCTCCGTTTGGCTCGGCATCACCGCCGACCAACTCGTCGCGATCTTCAAGTCGCGCTACCCGCAGCTGCACGATTACGAGGCGAAGACCTGGTTCGACGCCAACGGCCGCAAGATCGCCGAGAACTTCAACACGTACGGCCACGGCCAGACCAAGCAGGACTGGCTGGACTTCGAGGCCCACCTCGCCGACCCCGCCAACACCCCGCCCCCCGCCGGCTACGTCGCTCCCTTCTACAAGGCTGACCGTGAAGCCGAGATGCGAACAGCGCACGCGCACTTCCAAGCGCGGCTGGACGAGGAGATCGCCCTCGGACGGTGGACACCCCCGAAGCGCAAGACGGCTGGGCAGAACACGGCGTGACACGTGACTACCCCGGACCCTCCGAGGTCCGGGGCAGTCACGTTTGTGGTCCTACCGGCTTGCGAAGCCGACGAACGCGATCCAGGCAGATGCTCCGACCACGAGCCCAGGGCGGTTCGCATCCTTGGAGTCGCGGACCTGGACGCTGCCCGGGCATTCAGCCACCTCGACGCACTCGCCGCCAGCGCCACTGCTGTAGCTGCTCGTGAACCAGACCAGCCCACGTTCGGCTTGATCAACATTTGCGAAGGTCATGTCTCTCCCAGCAGCTTCTCAACGAAGGTCAGCGACTCACGCGGAGTGAGCCCTTGCGCCCGGAGAATCCCATATTGTTCTTCGAACTCACGGACCGCGCCCCGCTCCGTGTGGAGGCGGCTTTCTTTGTGTGCTTCCACGTAGGCGATCCTGCGCCCTTCCTTCGTCTCGATCAAGGTGAACGGACCGCCCAGCGCCGCGTGCTCCTCGCGTTCGGTTGGCATCACCTGCAACTCGACGTTGCGCTGCTGCCCGACCAGCAAGATCTGCTCCAGCTGCCCCCGCAGAACAGACGCACCCCCGAGAGGTCGCCGCAGCGTCGCCTCTTCGATGACGAAGCTCAGCGTGGGCATCGGCGTTCGTGCAAGGATGGTCTGCCGTGCCAGACGAGCCGCAACACGCTGAGTCAAGGTGTCCTCGTCCAGCAACGGCCGCCACATCCCGAACACCGCGCGCGCGTACTCCTCCGTCTGCAACAGGCCCGGCACGGCCTGGTTCGCGTACACATGTAGCTCAACCGCCTCCGCCTCAAGCCTCGCCGCATCGCGGAAGAACGCCGGATACTGCGCCCGAGCCACCTCCTCCTTCATCTCTTTCAGGACCTCGCCCGCGTCCAGCAAGTCGTCCGCCTGGTCGATGAACCGAGGCGGCGGCACCCGCCTCCCCTGCTCGTACGCCGCGATCGTCGAGGCGGAGTACCCCAGCCTCGCTCCGAACTCCGGCCGCTCCAGCCCCGCCCGTACCCGGAACCGTTTCAGCTGGCGGCCGAAGACGCGCAGCATCCCCGAGTCCGGCGCAGGGTCGGGGCTCTGGTCGTCCGGGTCGTCGTCCGGTCGCTCGGTGGGTTCGTTCATGCCCGCCATCACCTCCACCCGCCAACGCCGCTCCGCGTCGGCCGTCACGCTCCGCGCCGCTTACACGCCACAACACGTCGCTTACCGCTACCACCCGTAAGCGCGCCGTGTCTTACTCAGCGTAAGCGGGCTGCGGAAGCGTACGCCCCATGAACAGCCAAACTTCCCCCGCACCAGCGGCCCTTGAGTTCTCCATGCGCTTCACGTCCTCGCCCCGCGGCGCCCGTCTCGCCCGTCGGCTCGTCTCCCACCGCCTCGACACCTGGGGCCACCCCTATACCTCCACCGCCAACGAGACACTGACGCTGATCGCCGCTGAGCTCACCAGCAACGCTGTGCGGCACGGTCACGTCGCCGGCCGGGACTTCCACCTCCGGCTGACCGGGACGGCCGACACCCTGCGTATCGAGGTCACCGACACCCGTACCGAGCGCGTACCGCTGCTCTCCTCCCACGAGCCGCCCGGGGACGCCGAGTCGGGGCGCGGGCTGCTTGTCGTGGCCCGGCTGGCGAGCCGGTGGGCCGTCGCGCCGCGCGTCGGCGCTCCCGGGAAGACCGTCTGGGCCGAGCTGTGCGTTTCACGCCAATGACCAGCAGGTTTTCGGAAACCAGCCCACCGCCTGTCAGTGCCTGCCGCTAGCGTCGTCCGTCCGTGTGCGCATCGCACGGGGGAATCCGAGGGGACAGCGAACGTGAGCACCACCCACACCGACCCGGCCGCCGGCTACCGCATCTCCATCGTCGACGAGGATCCGCTGCGCGCCCGGCGCGAAGCCCGCGAGCTGCTCGCCGCCCTCGTCGACACCGACCCGCAGGCCGCGCTCGACGTCCCGGGCAGCCCTGCCAACGGCAACGAAACCGACAAAGGCGGGCCGGTCGCCGATCTCATCGGGCTGGTGTTCAGCGGCGGCTCCTTCGTCGCCGCCGGGATTCAGATCTGGCTGGCCCGCGTACCGCAGCGGACCATCACCATCACCCGGCCCGACGGCGCATCGCTCACCATCTCCGGCAAGCAGGCCCGCGCGGACGACGCGCAGATCGAGCGGTTCCTCAACGGAACCCAGGGCCCGGCGGACGGGCCGGGCGCGGCGTGAGCGACAACGACCGGTACGCCATTCTCATCGGCGTATCCACGTACGACAGCGACCGCTACCACGACCTGCCGCCGGTCCGGGCGGACCTGCACTACATGCAGGCGGTGCTGGAGAGCACCGAGATCGGCATGTACAACGAGTGCGCGATGGTCGCCGAACCGACGCGCGCCGAGATGCTGCACGCCATCGAGGAGTTCCTGGAGGAGCGGCAGGCCAGCGAGACGGCACTGCTCTACTTCAGCGGGCACGGGGAGTTCTGCGAGGCCGACGGCCAGCTGTACTTCCTCACTCGGGACGCCGACCCGGACGACCTGCCGGGCACCGCCGTTCCCGCCGAGTTCCTGGAGCGGATGCTCCAGTCCTGCCGGGCCTCCTCGAAGGTCGTGCTGCTCGACTGCTGCTCCAGCGGCTCCGTCGTCCAGGGATGGACGGCCAAGGGCGCGTCCGACAGCGGCGAACGGCCTGCGCCCAGTACGCTCCTCCGACCGACCGGCGTGTACTTCATCACCGCCTCGGACGCCCTCCAGACCGCCTCGGCCATGGCACCTGCCGGATCCTCCCTCGGCACCTCCCGGTTCACCGGTGAGATCGTCGAGGGGCTGCGCAGCGGGCGGATCAAGGACAGCGGCTGGATCACGCCGGACGACCTCTTCGAGTACCTGACCGCACAGATGGTGCGCAACGGCGTACCCCAGGAGCAGCGCCCCACCAAGTCCACCATCCGTGCGACGCACTCCCTCCCGCTGGCCCGCTCGGTGGCGCGGTCTGTCCAGCTTCCCGACCCTCCGCAGGATGCCGCCGACGGGCCCCGGCCCTCCTCGGCACTGCTGAAAGCACGCCGGCTCGCTGGACAGGACGCCCAGGACGGCGTCGACTGGCAACGCCTCCTGCGCTACTACGCGCACTGTCTGAGCGCACAGGCCGCGTCGGGGATGCTGCCCGACAGGGACAGCAGCCGGGACTCCGCGTACTTCCTCCTGAACCAGGGGCCGGAGACGATCCAGTCCGGACTGGGGTCCGGTCTTCCCGCCCCTCCCCGGCTGCCCAAGCCGAAGAGCACCGGCGCGAAGGTCGACGAGGCCGCACTACAGGAGTACTGGTACGGGTACCCGGCCGTGACCCTGCCCGAGCGCGGCGGGGACGGCCGGCGGCGGGCCGCGGTGCGGATCGCGCCGCTGCTGATACAGCCGATGGAACTCGCGCCCGACGAGAACGGCCGTGACCGGTTGAGCCCGAGCGGCGTGCCCTCGCTGCACACCGGCGTGATCACGGAACTACTGGCGGACGACGACGCCGCCGAGTTGCTGGCCCGCTGGCAGCCGACCTGGCAGGAGGGCAACGGCGCCCAGATGGTCAAGGCGGTGCGGGAACTCCTGACACAGCTCGGGCTTCCGGAGTTGGAACCCCTCGATCTGTCCGCCCTCAGCGAGCGGTCCGTCATGGACTCCCTGCGGCCCGGTGCCCACAACGCAGCCGTCCTCCTCACGCCCACGGGCGTGGAACGGATCGCGACCGAGGCCCTCGTGGACAACCTGCTCCAGATCTCCACGCGCACCCCGCAGATTTCCGGCACCGCGCTCGACGCGCTCCTGACGGGTGGCGGCGACGGCGGGGACAGCGGGCGCGACGCGCCGGTCGTGGTGTCCCCCGGACCGTGCAACGAAAGCCAGGCGCGGGTGATCACATCGGCGATGACCCGGCCGCTCACCGTCTCAACCGGGCCGCCCGGAACCGGGAAGAGCGAAGTAGTGACGGCGGTGGTCGCCACGGCGGTCGCCGCCGGCCAGTCCGTCCTCGTCGCCTCCACCAACAACGAGGCCGTGAACGTGGTGGCCGAACGCTGCGACGCGATCTCCCCCGGGCTGCTCATGCGGACCGGGAACGCCGAAGCCCTGGAGCGCGAGGCCGCGAAGTTGGAACGGCTGCTCGCCCAGCCGGTCGAGGCACCGTCTCGGGGTTCGGCAACCGTGGCGGGCGATCTCAGGAACCGGCACGCCCGAGCCGCCGCGCACGAGGCTGAAGCGGCGCGGCTGGTCGGTGAGGAGGCTCGACTGCTGGAGCTGCTGCGGGGGCGTGCGCGCCGCGCTGACGAACTCGAACTGCCGGTGGAGCTGCTGGAGGGTGCCTGGCCCGAGAGCGGAGTCGCCGCGCTCGTGCGCTGGGAGGAGCGGGCACGGAAGGCCGCCGTCGCCCGGTGGTTCGCCTTCGGCCGCTGGCGCCGAGGACGGGCCCTGTCCGCGTTCGTCGCCTCGGCCGGGGAGGCCCCGGTGAGCCCCTGGCCGGCCTGGGCCACGGAGCGGCCCGTGCCACCCGAGCTCCTGCTCGGCCTCGCGGAGGTCGCGGCCGTGGAAGGAACGCTCAGGGGCCTCGTACCGCAGCATCTCTCTCGGGACGAGGAAGCGCTGAAGCAGGCGCGTCTGGAGAGCGGTGCCGGCCTGTCGGAGACGTCGGGGGAGCTCGCCCAAGCGGTGGCCGCGGAGGCCATGGTCCGCGGGCGTTCGCTGATGGGGCAGCGGCTCCAGGCCCTGCGCCGACGCTCCGGCTTCTGGAAGAGCCAGCGCAATCTGATGGCGCACCTGAAGGGGTGGGCCATCAGCACCCACTCGGTTCGCCAGCTCGAACTCACCCCGGAGCTCTTCGACCTCGTCGTGATCGACGAGGCGAGCCAGTGCTCGATCCCCTCGGTGCTGCCGCTGCTGTTCCGGGCGAAGCGGGCGCTGATCATCGGCGACCCCATGCAGCTCGGGCACATCCCTGGCATCACAGCGCAGCAGGAGCGGCAGGCCCGCGTCCGGGCGGGGCTGAGCGCCGCGCAGTTGGAGGACCATCGGCTCACGTACCACGTGTACGCCTCGTACCACGCGGCCGCGCAGCACGGCGAGGCAGCGCTGCTCCTGGACGAGCACTACCGGTGCCATCCGGCGATCGCTGACGTGGTCAACGGCTACTGCTACGCAGGACAGTTGCAGGTCCTCACCGACGTCCGGAGGCAGGTCCCGGCGCTCGATCCGGTCGGGCTGAGCGATCCAGCTCCCGCGCTGGGCTGGGTCGACGTGCCGCACGGTGAGTCCGCGCGGGGCGGGGGCGGTCAGTCCTGGCGCAACCCGGCGGAGGCGGCGCAGGTGCGGGAGACGGTGGACGAGCTGCTCGCACGGCTTCCCGAGGATGCGACGGTCGGTGTCGTGACACCGTTCCGTGCCCAGAAGGAGGCACTGGCGCGAGTGTGGGCGGACGACGACCGCGTGCGGGTCGGTACCGTGCACGCCTTCCAGGGCGGGCAGCGGGACGTCATGGTCCTGAGTCCGGTGGCCACCGGCAACACCCCTCCCCGTACGACGCACTGGGTGGCAAGTCAGGTCAACCTGTGGAACGTCGCCGTCACGCGGGCGAAGTCGCAGCTGATCACGGTGGGCAGCCATGCCTTCTGGCAGGGGCAGGCAGGACTTCCGGCGCTCCTCGCGGAGCGGTCGGAGGTACTGGGCGCGGGGTCCTCGGCGGATCGGGGTACGGCCTTCGGGGCGGAGACCCGGTCCGGGTTCCGTGAGGAGCTCGCGGATCGGCTCCAGGAGTACCTCGGTCGGCGCGGCATCACCGATCTGGAGCGCGCGGCGATGGTCGGCGGTCACACCGTCGACCTGCTGTTCACCGCGGAGGGGGCCAACACTGCGGTCCTCATCGACACCGGCCCCGAGCACGACCAGGACCCGGCTCGCCACCTCCGGTTGACACACGCGCGCGGCGACCTGCTGCCGGGGTTGCCGTCCGGCGGCTCCGGGGCGAAGTCCGGGCCGGTGACACGGACGGTCCGGGTGCCGGCGTGGCGGATCCTGGCCGGTGACGCGATGCTGGAGCCGCTCTTCGTCTGAGTCCGTGCCGCCGCCGGGTCAGGTTCGCAGGCTCCGGACGACGTACGTCATGTGCTGGACGTTGCCCGTTTGCAGCCAGACCGCCGCGTTTCCGGTGCCTTGCGGGCCCTGGCCTCGCGCGCAGTCACGCAGCCAGGTCTCGCCCGCGCCGGCCGCCGCACCGCGGAAGTCCGGCAAGGCGAGGATCTCCTGTGCGCCGGCGCGGATGGCGGCGGCCCGGTCGTCGCCTCGCGTCGGGACCTTCACGAGGACGAACGAATCGTCAGTGGTGTACCGCAGCACGCCCCAAGGCGGGCCGCCGTTGCCGGAGGAGGGTCCGCGAGTGATGCCTCGGGTGGAGTCGATGCCGTAGTCACCGTACGCAAGTCGGCGAACGAACTCGCGGGTGCTGCTGGTCAGCTCGCGCCAGGCGAGCCAGTCCCAGCGGGGCTCCACGGCCGTGCCGTATTCCAGGAGTCGGGCCGTCACGTCGGGGAAGCCGCCGCCCAGGACGGCGGCCGTCCGCCACGGCATCAGTGGTACCAAGGCATCGAGTGCGCGCAGCGACTCCTTCGCGGCGTCGGGCCGGTCGACGCGCACGGCGCCCAGGTCAAGCAGGAGGTCCGCCTCGACGGCGGGATCGATACGGGCGACCAGATCACGGACACCATGGCCGAAGGCGTCGTCCCACTCGCCGGGCATCATGACGCGTATGGCGAACCCGTTCCCCGTGGACCGGGCGTGCTCCAGCGTCGCGGTCTGGTGCTCCTCAGGACGCTCGGGACCAGTCACGGGGCGCAGCGGGCTCAGTTCGGCATCCGCAGACAGCACATCCGCCAGGACCGACAGTTGTGCCTCGTCGGCGAACGGGGCATCGACCCAGGCAGGATGGTGGCGCTGGACTCTGCTCACGTCGCGTACGTCCTTCCGTACGTCCGTGGCGAGTACATCAGGGTGCAGGCCTGCGCGGGGCGGAATGTTCCACAGTGGCACGACAGCCGCTTGGACGGCTGGGCTCAGCTGCCGGTACGCCTGACGAGCGTGCGGCTTCGCCGGCAGGACGGGAACGTACAGCGGTCCGGACATGGCGACTCCCCCTCGGCTCAGCCCGCGTCCACTTCCCTCGCGCTTCTCCCTCGTTCTTTCTTGGTAGCTGCTTCAGGATCCGTCGCGTTGCCGCTGCGCGTAATGACGCCTTTTCAGCCTTCATGGCTGGAACGTTCAAGAACCTGGTAGCGCTGTGACCAGCGAGGTACTGTTCGTGAAGCTCGGCAGCCGAACCCCACCACGTCTGCACGTACATGACCGTGCGTCTGCCGTGGCACCGCTTGTCGACCACGGCCGTGCTGCGCCCGGCTGCTCCACGATTGGGCACGCGTTTGAACCACCGGATTCTCGGACTGACGGTCCGGAACTTCCGCACCCTGACGGACGTGAAACTGCCGCTGGGCCCGCTGACGGTCATGGTCGGCCCCAACGCCGCGGGCAAGTCGAACGTCCTGCACGCCCTGAACTTCCTCGGCGATGTGTCCCGTGAGGGGATCGAACCGGCGCTGGACGCCCAGGGCGGATTCGATGTGCTGGCCTTCCGCGGAGGCCCGAGGCCGGTGTCACGGATATCGGTCGGCATCGAGGGCATCTGGTCGGACTTCGCCTCGGAGGAGGAGCCCGACCGGTACGAGCTGAGCATCTCCCGCCCCCGGCTGCCGGAGGGCTCCCGTCGGAGCCACACCATGTACCGGCGTGAGCGGTTCACTCAGCACCCCGAAGCCGGGGCTCCCACCTCGGCCGAGTTGGCGGGCGACCGCCTGACCCTTACAGGCCCTGTGGAAGCCCAGGGCGTAGCCGTCGGACGCATGGCGTCCGGCCTGCATCAGTCATGGGCGGCTCCCGGTCTCCCGTCCCCCGAAGCGGCCGTCGGCGATCTGCCGCGCCACCTCCGGCAGATCCGGGTCTTCGACCCCGACGTCCGGGCCGCCCGTAAGCCTTGGGGAATCACCGAATCCGGCCGCCGCCTGGAGAACGACGCCTCCAATCTCGCCGACTTCCTCAAGACGCTCAAGGATGACGGTGAAGCCTGGGCCATGCTCCTGGAGGATGTCCGCACGGTGGTTCCGCAGATCAGCGACATCCACCTCGTGGACGTGCCGGGCGAGGCGGGACGTCTCGCGGTGGAGCTGGAAGAAACCGGGCTCCGCGGGCGCACGCGCCTGACGGAGGCATCATGGGGAACCGTCCGGATCCTGTGCCTGCTGGCGATCTTCCACGATCCGGAACCGCCACTGCTGACCTGTATCGAAGAGATCGATCACGGCATCCACCCCCATGCCCTGAGCCTGCTCGTCGGCCGGCTCCGCGAGGCGACCACCCGCAGCCAGTTCCTGGTGACCACCCATTCGCTCGTCGTCCTCAATGACCTGGAACCGGAGGAACTCGTCGTCTGCGAGCGTCGCGACAGCGGCGCCTCGGTCATCCCCGCACGCCGTCCCAAGGACATCCAGCGGATCATCGAGAAGTCCGAGTACGAGCCGATCGGTGAGCTCTGGTACTCCGGGGCCCTGGGCGGTGGCCTGTGAGCCGCGGATCCACGCCGTCCCGGCGGCGTCGCCCGGTCATCGTGGTGGCCGGAGAGGGAGACTACGACCGCAAGGTCCTTCAGCACCTGCTCCCCGCCCTGCACCCGGGCGAATGCCCCGAGGTACGCATGCTGAAGAAACCCATCCGCCTGGCTCGGGCGCAGTCCAAGCTCCATCCCCGGCTCCAGGACATCAAGAAGTACGCCAACGCTCTGGCCGACACGGCCGAGCTCGCCGGCATCGTGATACACGCCGACCTCGACGGCGTCGCCGACGAGTCCTACGACAAACTGCGACGCCGCCTCTGCGAGGAGATGAACGGCGTCTTCAAGGGCACTCCCACGGCTCTGGCTCTGGCCGCCTACGAGATCGAGGCCTGGCTCATGCTGTTCCCCGATGCCTTCACCGCGCTCCATCCCGGTTGGAAGCTCAAGGCGGCGGACTGTCGGCGCGACCTCGCCAAGCTGGAGAAGGCGAAGGAGCACCTCATGAAGAACCTTGGGAAGCCCGACTACCGTGAATCACACGCGCCCCAGATCATGGAGAAGGCTGTCGAGGGCGGTCACGTGTCTCACAGGCCCACCGGCAACAACCGCTCCTTCCTGGACTTCGCGAAGGACATCGCGGCCTGGCACGAGGCGGCATAGCCCCACGTCACCAGGGACGTAGGAACCTCTATACGGTGGTATCGATCATCAGGGCATCGGCAAGACAAAGGGGACCGTCGTGAAGCCCACCATGGCCGCCGCCCAGTTGCGCGGCAGTCTGACGCAGTACCTCACGACGACGTACGCCCTCGCCGACGAGGACACCCGGCGAGCCCTTGAGCGGTTCCTCGGGCACCCCGAGACGGGGATCTTCCGGGGGCCGTACCTCCGGATCAGGACCCCGTTCCACGTGGCCGACGACAGCTGGCAGCGGGAGCTGGAGTGGACGGCCGGATTCCCTGGCTTCGCCCCGTACCGGCATCAGGCCACGGCCTGGGCGCGGCTGTCCACGCTCCACGGTCCGGCCCGGCCGACGCTGGTGACCACGGGAACGGGATCCGGCAAGACGGAGTCGTTCCTCATCCCGGTGCTTGATCACTGCCGCCGGCAGCGGGCTCAGGGCCGCCGCGGTGTGAAGGCCGTCCTGCTGTATCCGATGAACGCGCTCGCCACCGATCAGGCCGGCCGCATCGGCGACTACCTGGCCCGACCGGAGCTGGCGCAGGTCACGGCCGGTCTGTACATCGGCGACCGGCCCGACACGGACTTCCGCCGGGTGATGACGCGGCGCGAGGAGATGCGCGTCTCGCCGCCGGACGTGCTGATCACGAACTACAAGATGCTCGACCTGCTACTCCAGCGGGGCGAGGACCGCTCGCTCTGGGAGGACGCCGACCTCGCGTACGTCGTGCTGGACGAGTTCCACACATACGACGGCGCGCAGGGCACCGACATGGCCATGCTGCTGCGGCGGCTGGCCGCCGCGACCGGTGCGTCACGGCCGGGCAGGCCGCTCGGGTCGATCTGCCCGGTGGCCACGTCGGCGACCCTGGGAGAGGGCGCGCCGGGCAAGGAGGCCGGCGGCATCCTCGACGTGGCCTCGCGCGTGTTCGGGATGCCCTTCCCGGCGGACGCCGTGGTCGGTGAGGAGCGGATGTCGGCCGAGGAGTTCACGGGCGCCGTCGACTACGAGCTCCCCGAACCTCCGACGCCGCAGGAGGTCATCGAGTTCTCAGGCGGTCCCGGTGTGGAGGCCCGGCCCGATCTGCTGGATCTGGACAGGCTGGCCGAGCGGTTGC
The DNA here is from genome assembly GCF_055562975.1 of Streptomyces sp. NPDC014907. Taxonomy (NCBI): domain Bacteria; kingdom Bacillati; phylum Actinomycetota; class Actinomycetes; order Kitasatosporales; family Streptomycetaceae; genus Streptomyces; species Streptomyces sp. NPDC014907. The sequence goes on from NZ_JBVHEG010000014.1 coordinate 84,692, forward strand.
TGGGTCGCTCCGGCCTCGACGCCTTCCGCATCGGGCGCCTGCTGAAGCGCCACGACTTCACCCATGGCGTGCTGTCGCTCCTCGGCGGGGAGCCGTTGGACGAGTGGGGGCTGCGGGACCGGCTGGCTCGCTTCGGATACGCGTGGGGGCGCACCGCGCGGGAGAATCCGCAGCTCGTCCTTCAGGCGCTGTCCCGGTTCGTCGCCCTGCTGTCGGCGGCGCGCGATCCGGAGTCCGATGAACGCAGGCCACGGCCGCTGCTGCACATCGAGGCGCATCTGTGGGTCCGGCCGGTCACCCGGGTTCTGCGCGGCGTGGGGGCGTCCCCGGAGTTCCGCTGGTACGAGGACGACCGCACCGCGGCTCGCCGGGCCGCTCTGCATGCCGCTCCGGTCGCCGATGAGGACTCCGACGGGTCGTCGGGTGGCTGGCCGTCGGCCTCGGCCCGGCCGCAGCCGCTGCCCGGCGCCGACACCGCGGTCCGGCCCGCCGAGGTGCACCTGCCCGCGGTGTACTGCCGAAACTGCGGCCGATCGGGCTGGGCGGCCCTGTCTCCCGAGGCGGATCCCCAGCGGCTGGTCATGGCACAGGACCGGATCTGGCGGGCCAGCGTGGGCCGGGACAAGAGGCGCATCCGCTACTTCATCGCCGCCACGCAGAGCGAGCGGCAGCAGACTCTGGACGCCCTGACCGGCGTGCGGCCATCAGACGGCAGCGGAGTCGATCCCTTGTCGGTGGTGGTGCTGGACGGCGGGCAGGGCACGTACCGTCTGCCGAGCCGGTCGGATGCGGGCGAGCTGATCGACGCCTGGTTCGCGCTGGCCATACTCGACAAGAAGTCGGCGGACCGGGCGGCCAAGGACGACCGCTGCCCGGCCTGCCACACCGACAACAGCATCCGCTTCCTCGGTACCGCGCAGGCCGCTCTCGCCTCGGCGACGGTCACCCAGCTGTTCACGGGCGGCGACATCGCGCTCGTTCCGGAGGAGCGCAAGACGCTGCTCTTCAACGACTCCACCCAGGACGCGGCCCACCGGGCCGGCTACGTCGCGAACGCCTCGTACAAGTTCTCTCTGCGCTCGCTGCTCGCCCACAACCTGGACGAGTCGGGTGCCCCGACGGCGCTCAACGACCTGATCGGACACGTACTGGAGTCCGTGGACGATCCGGAAGCGCTGGCCGCCGTCGTGCCGCCGGACCTCCACGACGAGCCCGGGGTCGACCGCCTGCTCTCGGGGCGTGGCACCGGCGACGCGCGGACGTGGAAGCTGATCGGCGAGCGTCTCGCCTTCGCCACCGTGATGGAGTTCGGGCTGCGCAGCCGTATGGGGCGCACCCTGGAGCTCACGCGGACCGCCGCGGCCGAGGTGGTGGTCGCGGAGCCCAACCGGGTCACGGCCCTGGCCCGCGACGTTCATCTGTCGCTGCCGGGCCAGCTGCTGGTCACGGGAGGGCTGCCCACGCCCGACCGCTACCTCGCCTACGTCCGCGGCCTGCTGGAGCGCCTGCGGTTGCGCGGCGCGGTGCACCACCGTTGGCTCGACACCTGGATGAAGGAAGCCGGCACGAACCGGTACCTCATCTCCGGTCGCAGGCCAGAGGGCATGCCCGCGTTCCCCGAGGGTGTTGCTCCTCCTCGCTTCCTTCTGGACGGGCAGAAGGACAAGTCCGAGTTCGACACGCTCACCGGGCGCCTGGGCTGGTACCAGGACTGGACCCGCCGCTGTCTGGGTCTGGACGCCGCCGGTGCCACGGAGTACCTGCGCCGGCTGCTGCCCGTACTCGCCGAGGAGCGGGTGCTCGCGGTACGCACCACGCGTGACCGGCAGACGCGGCTCTACGGCCTGCAGCCGGGGCACATCGAGGCGCGGCTGCTCGACGACTCCGTCGTCAACAAGGCCTTCGTCAGCTGCGAGGACTGCGGCTGGCAGCAGGTGGTGGCGCCCGAGCGCCGCACCCGCTGGTACGGGCACCCGTGCCCGCGCTACCGGTGCAAGGGGCTGCTGACCGCGCCCCAGCCGGGCATGCCGCGGAGCGGCTCCAGTGCCTCCGGGTTCGGCTCGGCAGTCCGGGAACGGGACTACACCGGCGACTACTACCGTCGGCTCTATCTGACCGGCGGAACGTTCCGGGTGGTCACCGCGGAGCACACGGGCATGCTCAGTCGGCCGGAGCGCGAGCGCGTCGAACGCAGTTTCAAGGCAGGGACGCACTACACCGATCCCAATGTGCTGTCGTGCACGCCCACGCTGGAACTCGGCATCGACATCGGGGAGTTGTCCGCTGTCCTCCTCGGCTCCCTGCCTGGCGGTCCCGCCAACTACGTACAGCGGGCGGGCCGTGCCGGACGCCGTACGGGCAATGCCCTGGTGGTCGCCTTCGGCGGCCGCCGGGCCCGCGATCTGTACTACCTGGACGAGCCGCGCGAGATGATCGCCGGGACGATCCTGCCGCCCGGCTGCTACCTGTCCGCCGTGGAGATCCTGCGCCGTCAGTACACGGCACGGCTTCTGGACCTCGCGGCGAGTGGCAGGCTGCGGACGTCCGACGGAGAACTCCTCGCGCCGGTCCCCCGCTTGTCCTCCGCCCTGTTCGGTACCACGGGCTGGTGCCAGGACCTGGCGGACGCCGCGCAGAGCCACGGTGCCGCCCTGGTCGACGAGTTCCTCGGGCTGTTCCCGGTCGGCAGCGGCGCGGACGACTCCGAAGGTGGGGGTGTCTCGTCCTATGCGGCGGAAGAGCTGCGGGCGTACGCCACGGGCGGCATCGTCAGGGCGCTACAGGAGGCGGAAGAGGACTGGACCGGGCGCCGCGAGGAGCTCCGCCGCAGGATCGCGGCGATCGACGAGGCCGCCAAGCATCTGGTCCGTACGGACCTTGTGCAGGACCGCGAGCGCCGGGAACTGCTCGCCGAGCGGCGCAGCACCGGGGATCTACTGAGGGAACTGAGCCAGTCGAGTGCGCACGGCACCCTCGTGGAACTCGGCCTGCTGCCGAACTACAGCCTCACCGACACCACCACGCAGCTGGAAGCGACGCTGTACTGGACGGAGACTCCGGACGACGAGGAGGGCGCCCATTCGGAAGGTCCGGCTGTGGACCCGGCCAAGCGGGTCTACCGCAGCGAGACCAGGGACTACGAGCGCTCCCGCAAGCTGGCCCTGACCGAACTGGCTCCCGGGAACAGCTTCTACGTCAACGGCTACCGGCACGTGGTGCGCGCGCTCGACGTCGGCACCCCGGACCGGCGGGCCTGGGCGGAGTGGCGACTCTGCCCGGCGTGTGGGTACGCCCGTACGCACGACGCGAGGAACGACACCAGTCCGTGCCCCCGCTGTGGTGGGCGGGAAATCGCCGACGCGGGTTGCGTGCAGCACGTGCTCCAGCCGAGGCGCGTCGTCTCGCGGGACAAGCGGGACGACGCCCGGGTGCGGGACGACCGTGACGAACGAGATCGCCGGCACTACGCCGTGCTGACGACAGTCGACATCGACCCGGAGCGGATCACACCGGGTTCATGGCGGCACGAGACGGCCGTGTTCGGCGTGGACTTCACCCGACAGGCGAAGATCCGCACCTTCAACGTGGGACTGGACCGCGAGGAGGGCAGCAGTACCGTGCCGCTCGCCGGTGCGGATGTGCGGCTGAATCCCTTCTACGTGTGCACGAGTTGCGGTGGCGCGACGGCGGAAGGCCGCCCCGTCGTGGACGTGCCGCAGCACGCGCTGACCGAGTCGGGGGCCGCGAGCATCCCGGCCGCCGCCCACCACCTGCTGTGGTGCCCCCGCCGCCGGGTCAAGGGAGCCTCCGCGGACGAGCGGCAGGGCAACGGCCAGGACGTACCCCTGTTGCTGGCGCACGAGCTGAGCACGGAAGCGGTGCGCGTCCTGCTGCCCGCCTCCGTGGCCCGTGCCAAGGAACGGCTGGCGTCGTTCACGGCCGCGCTGTTCGCGGGCATCGCGGCGCAGTACGGCGGCGATCCCGACCACATCGACATCGCCGAGGCGACGATGCCCGATCACTCGGGTATCGACGGCTCCGACTGGCCACGGCGGTTCCTCGTGGTCTACGACCGCCTGCCGGGAGGCACCGGTTACCTGCACCGGCTCGCGTCCGCCGACGGCTTCCGGGAGGTGCTGCTCAAGGCGCGTGACGTCATCGAGAACTGCGGTTGCCGCGAGAAGGGCCTCGACGGTTGTCACCAGTGCCTGCTGCGCCGTGTGCCGGCTGCCGACTACGACAAGGTCAGCCGCAATGAGGTGCGGCAGATGCTGGAGGACCTCCTCGGCGAGGACGGTTCGCGCTGGCGGACGTCGCCCGTGGCGACCACCCGGCACATTCCGCTGGAGCGGCAGGCCGAGAGCGATCTCGAGATCATGTTCATCGACACGCTCCAGGAATGGGCGAGGCTCACCGAGTCCAGGGCTGCGGCCGACGCGTACACCACGTCGGCGGGCACGTACGCCCTCGACCTGCGGCTGACGGGGGACGACGGGACGACCGTGAGCTGGCGTGTCTCGCAGCAGCGTGCGCTGGACGGCACGCGGCCCGACATACTCCTCGAACGTCTCGACGCGCCCAGCCCTCGCGTAGCCGTGTACCTCGACGGCTACGCCTATCACGCGACCCCCGCGCACAACCGGCTGGCCGACGACGCCACGAAGCGGACCGGACTGCGCAGCGAGGGACTGCGGGTGTTCCAGCTGACGTACGACGACGTCAAGGAGTGGCGTGAGCGCGTACGGGACACCGGATACGCGGGGGCGGGTCCGGTCGATCCGGTCTGGGAGCCCTACCCGATGGAGGCACAGAACCGGGCACGCGACTACTACAGCCGCATCGGCGGGGGGCTGCCCGGCGAGCTGTCCGACGCCGTCTGGGTCAACCCCTCCCGGCTCCTGCTCGCGTACCTGCGTTCGCCCGACGCCTCGCGCTGGCAACGGCGGGCCGAAGCGGCCGCCGCAGGGCTGAGCGGCGCGGCCGGCGCCCGCGGCGCCGCCCTCGGAGCCGACGACCTCGGGCCGGCCCTTCGATCGGCCCTTCGTGGCGGAGCGGCCACGGGCGCGGCGGGGCCGATCCGGCTGGTACACGGGCCCGACGCCTCCGACTGCCGGCTCGTCCTGGCGGCGGACGGCAGGCGCACTCCGCCCGTGTGGACGGGTCTGGCGGTCCTGGACGACAGCGCCGAGGCCATGGCCGACGCACCCACCCACCGGCGGCGCTGGCGGGCCTGGCTGTACTGGAGCAACGTGCTGCAGTTCCTGGACCACGGAGGCGGCGACAGCGCCCAGCTCACCACCAGTCTGCTCGACGGCTTCGCCACGGAGGTGCTGACCGTGACCGGCGGCGAGGGATGGCTGCCGTCCACCCGGACCGAGATCATCCATGCGGAGCCCACAGTGGTCGCGGCCGCGGCGTCCGCGATGGAGGTCGGCGCCGTCCGGGACAGCACGCCGACAACCGCCGCTGCCAAGATGTCCGCGCCTCCGGCAGTGGGCCGGGCCCTGGGGTGGGAGCCGGTGTTGGAATACCTGGATCCCGACGAGGCCGGCCTCGCCGAGCTGGCCCGGGCCCTGGCCGACGCCGGGGTTCCGGCGCCTGAGGACGGCTACGAGCTGGACGAGCGGGGATGGCAGGCCGAACTGGCCTGGCCCGCCGCCCGCGTCGGCGTGGTCCTCGCTGCCCGCGAGGACGGCCCTGAGCCCGACCACGAGGCAGCGGACAGGGACAAGGCGTTCACGGCAGCCGGCTGGGACGTCCGTACGGCGACGGCCTGGGACGCCACGGAGCTGGTTGCCCGGCTGGCCGGACGGGGCCGGGAGACGAACCACGACAGCACCGACGACGGGGAGCACACACGATGACCGCCTCGGGCGTGACACTGCGCCTGCTCGACAAGGCCGACAAGGAGATCCTCAAGCTCCCCCGCACGGTCAAGGGCGCCTTCTTCGACTTCCAGCACAAGTTCAAGGCCAATCCGCACACCACCGGCCTCAAGCTCCAGCAGCTCAAGGGAGACAGCAGGCTGTGGTCGGCGCGGGTCAGCGACGACTACCGGGCGCTGTTGATCCGGCTCGCCGACGACGACTGGCTGATCGTCTCCATCAAGCACCGCAAGGACGTCTACGACCGGCTGTCGGCAGGGGTCAACCAGGTCACCGGTGGTATCGAGTACGTCGACCTGGAGGTCGTGGAGGAGAGCGTCCTTCGCCGCCTTCCCGCTCCGCCCGTCACCCCGGCGGCCGCGCCTGAACCGGCCAAGCCGCGGGAGCTCTTCGCGGCCTGGTCCGACACCCAGCTGTCGGAGCTCGGAGTCGCCGAACCGCTGCTCCCGGTCATCCGGACGCTCACCACCGAGGACCAGCTGTTGGGACTGGTCGAGTACGCACCCCAGCTCACGGGTGAGGTGCTGCTCGCGCTCTTCGACGGCAAGCCGTACGACGACGTCCTCGACCAGGTGACCGCGCCCGTCGCCGCCGCCGAGCCGGTCGACCCCGACGACTTCCAGGCGGCGGCGCAGCGTCCGGCCACGGTGGTCACCACGTCCGACGAGGCGCTCCGAGAGGCTCTGGAGGGCGGCGACTTCAGCCGTTGGAAGGTCTTCCTCCACCCCACGCAGGCCAAGCTCGTGGAGCGGCGCTACTCGGGTCCGGCCCGGGTCGGCGGGGGCCCCGGCACGGGCAAGACCATCGTCGCCCTGCACCGGGTACGTCATCTGGTGGGGCAGCTGCGGCCCGGTCGTGACAAGCCGGTTCTGCTGACCACGTACAACAAGAACCTCGCCGCGGATCTCCGTTCCCGACTGCTGGAACTGGGGGGTGAAGAGTTGCTGTCCCGCGTCGAGGTCAGCCACGTCGACCAGCTGGCGCTCCGCATCGTGCGCGAGGCCGAACCGGGCAGCGGCAAGCAGGTGATGGACGACAGCCAGGCCGTGCGGGAATGGCGGGCGCTGCTGGACGAACTGGGGGAGGAGGGCTGGGATCCCGAGTTCCTGCACGACGAATGGACCCAGGTGATCCTCGGGCAGGCCGTCGCCACACGCACCGACTACTTCCGCGCCCGGCGAGCCGGACGCGGCCGGAACATCACCCGCGGTGAGCGCGCCGAGATCTGGCAGCTCGCCGAACGCTTCACCCAGCGCCTGGACCGGCTCGGACGTCAGACCTGGGACCAGGTCGCCGAGCGCGCCGCGCGCCTGGAGATCGGTCGCGAGCAGCGGATCCTCTCCATCGCACGTCAGCGAGAGGAAGTCGGCGGTCTCGACAACATCCACCTCCAGGACGGCTCGGGCGGCTGGCTGCGCTATCGGTACCGGCACATCGTCGTGGACGAAGCACAGGACCTGCGCCCCGCGCACTGGAAGATGCTGCGTGCGATGGCCCCTCGAGAAGCGGACGACCTGTTCCTCGTCGGCGATACCCATCAGCGCATCTACAAGAACCAGGTGACACTGGGCAGTCTGGGCATCAACATCCGGGGGCGGTCGTCGAAGCTGAGCCTGAGTTACCGCACGACGCGCCAGATCCTTCGCTCCGCGCTCGATGTGCTGGGTGAGACGGACTACGACGACCTCGACGGCAGCAAGGAGACGCTGGCCGGCTACCGGTCCGTACTCAGCGGAAGGCCGCCGGCCGGACACTCGTTCCCCGACTGGGCCGCAGAGCGCGAAGGCATCGCAGCCCTCATCGAGGAATGGGACACCGACCCGGATTTGAGCATTCCGCACGAGCAGATCGCAATCTGCGTGCCGACGAACCAGATGGCCGCCGAGATCGGCTACACGCTCGGCCTGCACGGAATCCGTCCCGTGGAGATCCGAGCCGACGGGCCGCATGGGGACGGCGGGGTGCACATCGGCACGATGTTCCGGTTCAAGGGCCTGGAATACCAGCGGATGATCATCGCGGGTGTCGCGAACGGTCTGGTGCCGCGCGAGTCGGTGAACCGGTTGCGCACCAGTGATCCAGCCCGATACCGCCATGAGATGCAGCGTGCTCGATCTCTGCTGTTCGTCGCCGCGACCAGAGCTCGGGACAGTGTGGATGTCTTCTGGCACGGCACGCCCAGTCCGTTCCTCGGCCCGGCGCTGGCCCAACAAGGGTAGAACTGGGCGGACGGACTCCGCGACCATACCCAGAGCCTTCTGGGACTTCTCTGGGACTTTCGGCCGCATCAATGGGCACGACCCTGAAACAGTCGAAAGACGATCTGCGCAGGTCAGTGACTTATGGAGATGGATAGCAGCAGGTCACAGAGCCGCTGAGCCTTTTCCGGGACATCTGACGGGCCGGCACCGCCGCGTCCCTTCCGGCCCGCGAACGCGCCGGACGGGCGACGGCGCGGTGGTGGTCGCGGAATCCCTCCGGGGCTTTCGCGGGCTCCCCGGCCCCGCCGGTCCGGGCCGGCCCCGCACCGGCGGCTCCCCGCCCGGCGGGTACCGCCGCCGGGCGGGTGTGCCCCCCGGGTCCCTGCGCCCGCGTGCCCCGGCGACCACCTCAAGGGATACTGGTGGGAGCGGCAGGACGATGCCCGGTGCGCCGGAGCTGCCCGGGAAAGTCCGGAACCGGCCACCACGGGGGCGTCGCCGCCACCGCTGGAAAGGGCGTTCACGATGTGCCGCTGGATCGCCTACTCGGGTACACCCGTCCTGCTCAGCCAAGTCCTGTTCGAACCGGAGCACTCTCTGATCGACCAGAGCCTGCGTTCCCGCATGGGCGTGGAGACGACCAACGGTGACGGCTTCGGCATCGGCTGGTACCCGGGGGAAACGGCCGATCCGGCGGTCCTGCGGGACGTCGGCCCGGCCTGGAACAACCGCAATCTGCAGGAGATCGCCCACCACACCCGCTCGGGGCTGTTCTTCGGGCACATCAGGGCCTCGACCGGGACGGCCGTGCAGCAGAGCAACTGCCATCCCTTCCGGAGGGGCCGCTGGCTGTGGATGCACAACGGGATGGTCAACGAGTTCCACCGGCTCCGGCGCGACCTCTCCCTGGCCGTCGATCCGGCGCTGTACGCCGACATCGAGGGGTCCACCGACTCCGAGGTCATGTTCTTCCTCGCCCTCACCTTCGGGCTGAGGGAGGACCCGCCCGGTGCGGTGGCGCGCATGGCGGGCCTGGTCGAGGCGACGGCGGACGCGCGCGGTGTCCCGCGCCCGCTGCAGATGACCGTCGCGGTGACCGACGGCGAGCGCGTGTGGGTCTTCCGGTACTCCAGTGAGCGGCGCTCGCGGTCCCTGTACGTCAGCGCCAGGGTGAACGCCCTGCGCGCGCTCCACCCCGACGTGTCGTTCCTGCGCGGTCTCTCCGACGAGACCCGTCTGGTCGTGTCGGAACCCCTGGGGGACCTCCCCGGCGCGTGGAAAGAGGTGCCGGAGAGCAGTTACGGCGTCATCCAGCCGGGCGAGGACGTCCTCCACGACTTCCGGCCCGCGTACGCCGGCGGTCCGCGCCCGACACGGTGAGGACCGTGGCCCCGGCCGGCGGCGGAGTCCCGGAACCGGCCGGCGCGTACGCCGACCCCCTGGGAGACCCGTTCCTGCTCACGCGGTTCGCCCTTCCCGCACGGCCGGCCACGTTCCTGCGGCGGCCGCGGCTCGTCGAGCACCTGGACGGGGCCCTGCGCACACCGCTGACGCTGGTCAACGGCGCGGCGGGTGCCGGCAAGACCCTGCTGGCGGCCGACTGGGCCGCGGGGCTGCGGACGCCCGTCGCCTGGCTGACCGTCGAGGCCGGAGACCGCCGGCCCGGCGTCTTCTGGGCCTACGTCCTCGAGTCGCTGCGCGCCTGCGGCGTGCGGGCCGCCGGGGCTCCCCCGGACCCGGGAGGCGGACCGCCGGCCGCGCTCGCCGCCGAACTGAACGCGCGCGACCGCCCCGTGGTCCTCGTGCTCGACGAGTACGACCGGATGACCGCGCCCGAGGTCGCGGAGGAGCTGGAGTTCGTCCTGCGCCACGCCGGGCGGGGACTGCGTCTCGTCCTCGTCACCCGTACCGAACCGCTGCTTCCGCTGCACCGGTACCGGGCCGCCGGTGAACTGACGGAGATCCGCGGCGCCGAACTGTCCTTCACTCCCGAGGAGGCCGACGCGCTGTTGGGACTGCACGGCCTGCGCCTTCCCGCGCACGCCGCGTCCGCGCTGGTGGAACGCACCCGGGGCTGGGCCGCCGGGGTGCGCCTGTCCGCCCTGGCGGCCCGGGAGAGCGCCGACCCCGAGCTGTACCTGAAGGAGTTCGAGGCCGGCCACAGCACGGTCGCGGACTTCCTGCTGGCCGAGGTCCTCAGGGGCAGGACGGAGGAGACGCAGGACCTGCTCCTGCGCGTCAGCGTCCTGGACCGCTTCTGTCCCGGCCTGGCCGACGCCCTGACCCTGCGCACCGACGCCGAACGCCTCCTCGCCGGACTGCACCGGGAGAACGCGTTCGTCGAGCGGCTCGGGCACTCCTGGTACCGGCTCCACCCGCTCTTCCGGGAGATACTCCGCGCCCACCTGCGCGAACGCCTGCCCGGCGAGGAGCCGGAACTGCACCGGCGGGCCGCCCGCTGGCTGCGCCGTTCCGGTTTCCTCCCGGAGGCACTGGCCCACGGCGCCGCCGGTGGCGAGTGGGACCTCGCGGCGGGCGCCCTCGTCGACGACCTCGCCATCGGCCGGCTCCTCACGGGCCCGCGCTCCGACGACCCGGCACGGCTGTTCGCCCCCATGGGGCCGGAGGCCGGGAGTCCGGCGAGCGATCTGGTGCGCGCGGCCCGGGCCCTGGCCCGGCGCGACCCCGCCCACGGCCTGGCCCCCCTGCGCAGGGCGCGGGAGCGGTTGCCCGACGACGCTCCCGGCCCGGCACCGGCCCGGCTGACCTGCACGCTGCTGGAGGCGCTGGCGGCGCGGCTGACCGGATGCCCGTCCCTGGCGGAGGAGGCCGCCGCGTCCGCCGAGGGGCTGCTGCGGGAGCTGCCGGACCCCCTGCTCGGCAAGCACCCGGAGCTGACCGCCCTCCTCATGACGCACGTGGGGTCGGCGCGTCTGTGGGACGGGCGGTTCGAGGACGCGCGCACCGCCCTGACCAGGGCGGCCGGCGCTCCGGCCGGTCCCGCCACCTCGCTGCCCCGGGCGGAGTCGACGGGGCACCTGGCCCTCCTCGACCACCTGGACGGCTGGCCCGGCCGCGCGGAACGCAAGGCCCTGGCCTCCGTGTCGGAGGGGGAGCGGGCGGGGCCGCCCCGGCCCCCGGGCACGGACATCGGCCTGCTGGTCCTGGCCGCGGTGGCCGTGGACCGTCACGAACTGGACCGGGCCCGGGCCCTGCTCGACGAGACGGCCCGGCTTCCGGCGGGGGAATACGATCCGGTGCCGGCGGCGTGGCGGGCCGTCGTCACGTCGCGGCTCCTGCTCGACAGCGGTGAGACGGAGGCCGCCGTGGAGGCGGTGGAGACGGTCGTCCCCGCCGCCGTGGCGTCGCCCTGGGCGCGGAGCCACGCGGCCCTCGTCCGTGCCGCCGCCCGTCTGGCCGAGGGCCGGCCGGACGAGGCCTCCCGGGCGCTGCGGGACGTGTCCGGCGACCAGCCGGTGTGCGCCGTCGAGGCGGCGGCCCTCCACCTCGCCGCGGGGCACCCCCGGGCCGCCGCCGGCCTGCTCGGCACCCTCCGCGCCGAAGGACGCACCGGCCCGGCGGTGAGCGTGGGGGCGGCTCTGGTGAGGGCCCGGGCCGCCGTGGAGTCGGGGGACGGGGCGGCCGCCCGCGGGCTGGTCGCGCGGGCGCTGCTGGACGCCCGGCGCGAGGGGCTGCGGCGCCCCTTCCTCCAGGCGGGGGACTGGCTCCGGCCGCTGCTGGACACGGACCCGCCGCACCGGCTGGCGGAGGGCTGGCTCGTGGCCGGTCCGCCCCGCCGGCACGGTGGAGGGCCCCGGCCCGAGCCCGGCCCGCCGTCCCCGCAGCCCCTGGTGCCGGTGGAGCTGAGCGGACGCGAACGCGATGTGCTGGCGCGGCTGGCCCGCATGATGTCCACGGAGGAGATCGCCGCCGACCTGTACGTGTCGGTCAACACGGTGAAGACCCACCTCAAGAGCGCGTACCGGAAGCTGGCGGTGAACCGGCGCGGTGACGCGGTGCGCCGGGCACGGGACCTCGGCCTCCTGTGACCTCCCCCGCGGGGGGTGAGGCACGGGGCGCCGCCGCCGGGGTGCGATGGGGGGAACGCGCCCCGGCGCACGGACCGACTCCGCGAGGTGGGACGGCATGAAGCACTGGCGGGCCCTGGCGGTCCTCGGCACGGCCCAGTTCCTGATGGTCCTGGACACCTCCGTCATGAACGTGTCGATCAGCCGGCTGGTCGAGGACTTCGACACGGAGGTCACCGCCATCCAGGCCGTCATCACCCTGTACGCCCTGGTCATGGCGGCGTTCATGCTCGTCGGCGGCCGGCTCGGGGACATCCTGGGGCGGCGGCGCGTGTTCCTCGCCGGGATGGCCGTCTACGGGGTGGGGTCGGCCCTGACCGCCGTGGCGCCCACGCTGTGGGTCCTCACCCTGGGCTGGTCCGTCGTCGAGGGGCTGGGGGCCGCCATGGTGCTGCCGGCGATGGCGGCCCTGGTCGCGGAGTCGTACCGGGGACGGGACCGGGCCGTCGCCTACGCGGTCGTCGGCGGGCTCGCCGGGGCGGGCATCGCGGTCGGCCCGCTGCTGGGCGGCTGGATGACGACGTACCTCACCTGGCGGCTGGTCTTCGCGGGCGAGGTCCTGGTCGTCGTGGCCGTGCTGCTGTGCCGGCGGGCGATCGCGACGCCCGCCCCGGCCGGGCCGCGCCCCCGGCTGGACGGGGTCGGCGCGGCGCTCTCCGCCGCCGGGCTGGCGCTGGGCGTCCTCGGGGTGCTGCAGAGCAGCACCTGGGGGTGGGTGGAGCCCCGCAATCCCCCCTTCACCGTCCTCGGCTTCTCCCCCACCCTGTTCGTCGTCGGGGCCGGGGCCGCCGTGCTGGCCGTCTTCCGGCTCTGGGAGCGGCGGCGGGAGAGCCGGGGCGCCGACCCCCTGGTGCACCTGGGCCTGCTGGGGAGGCCGGTGCTGCGGGCCGGCCTGACCACGCTCCTGAGCCAGAACCTCATCCTGCTGGGCCTGTTCTTCGCCATCCCTCTGTACCTCCAGGTGGTGCAGGGCTTCGACGCCTTCCAGACGGGGCTGCGCCTGCTTCCGGTGTCCGCCACGATGCTGGTGACCTCCCTGTGCGGGTCCTCGCTGGGGCGGAGAGCGGGGCCGCGCCGGGTGGTGCGGCTCGCCCTGACGGTCCTGGCGGCGGCCGTCGTGTGGCTGCTGGCCACCATCGACCCGGTCATCGACGACGCGCAGTTCGCCGGCGCGATGGCGCTGCTGGGCGTGGGCGTCGGCCTGCTCGCCTCGCAGCTGGGGAACGTCATCCAGTCCGGTGTCGGCGAGGACGAGCGCAGCGAGGCCGGGGGGCTCCAGTTCACGGCCCAGAACCTGGGCTCGGCGCTGGGCACCGCGCTCATCGGGTCGATCCTGGTGGGCGCGCTGGCCCATGTCCTCACGACCCGGGTCGCGGACGACCCCGCCCTGTCCCCGGCGGCCCGGGAAGAGGTCGGGGTCCGGCTGGAGGCCGGCATCACCTTCGTCTCCGCCGAGCAGGTGCGTTCCGCGGCCGGGCGGGCCGGGCTGCCGCCGTCCGAGGCCGACGCCGTCGCCGACTCGTACGCCTCCGCCCAGCTGGGCGGGCTGCGGGCGGCGATCCTCGCCACGGGCGGTGTCGCGCTCGCGAGCTTCCTGGTCACCTCGCGCCTGCCGACCGCCCGGACGGACGGGCCGGACGGGACCGGGCCCGGTGCTGATCCCGATGCCGGTGCCGGTGCCGATTCGCCCGGACCGACCGGGACGACCGGGACGACCGGGACGACCGGGACGACGGACTGAGCGCGGAAGGAGACGCGGGTGTCCAGTCGCGCCACCGGCACGGGGGCCACGGACCGGCAGAGGCGCCGGGAGCGCCGGGCCGGGCACCGGGCGCACACGGACTACACCGGCGGCGTCTACGGCTCCATGCTCGCGGCTTCCGTCGTGATCGGCGCCGGCTCCCTGGGGGAGTTCCCCCGGACCGAACTGGTGCTCCTGCTGCTGCTCACCGGTCTGGTGTTCTGGATCGCCCACGTCCACGCCGAGCTGTTCGGCGCGCGTCTCGCCCGGCAGGCGCCGGACCGTCGCGTGATCGTGCACGTGTGCCGTGCCGAGTGGCCGATCGTCAAGGCCGCCGTCCCGCCGGCCGCGGCGGTCGCCGTCAGCCCCCTGCTGGGGCTGGACGTCCAGGGTGCCCTGTGGCTGGCGCTGTCCGTCGCCGTCGCCGGACAGGTGGGCTGGTCCGCCGCGGCGGCGCACCGCGCGGGCGCCCCGCCGCGCCTGGTGGCCGTCACCGCGTCGGTCGACGTCCTGCTCGGCCTGGTGATCGTCGCCGTCAAGATCGCGCCGACGCACTGAGTCCGCGGCCCGGATCACCTGTACCGGGTGAGGTCGCCGAGGGCGGCGGGACGGACGATCGTCACGGGGGATGCCGTCCCGGACCCCGGGCGGCGTCCCGGGCCCGTCCGGTGGAGGTGCCGTCCGTGCGCTACGAGATCCGAGTCGAGGGACATCTGTCGGAGACGCTGGCCCACGCGTTCCCGGAGCTGGATCACGTGGTGATGTCCGGCCAGACCGTCCTGTTCGGCCAGGTCGTGGACGAGGCCCACCTGTACGGCCTGCTGTCGCGCTGCCAGTCGCTGGGGCTGCGCGTCGTGGAGATGCGGCAGCTTCCGGAGTGGCGGTGACGGGCGGCGCCCGCCGCGCCCCTCACGCGTCCTTCGCCTCGATCCTGCCGGAGCGGCGGGCGGCCCGCAGGGCTTCGTGGTCCCGCTCGTTCTGGTCGGCGTAGGACTGGGCGAACTCCGTGAGCGCGCGGTCGAAGAGGTCGCCGCCGCCCAGGTAGGCGGCGAGTGCGACGGGGTCGCCCGAGCGGGCGTGGGCCCGCGCCAGCGAGGCTCCGCACAGCCGGCCGAAGAGGGCGAGCAGATCCGGCCCCATGGTCTCCGGCCGCGCGATGCCCTTCCAGTCCCACAGCTGGCGCACGTAGAAGTCCCGGCCCTTTCCGTCGAGGCCGGTGACGTGCGTCCAGCCGAGGAAGATGTCGCCGCTGGTCTGCATCAGGCGTTGTCCGGTCACCACCCGGCGGCCCTGGTTGCCGTGGCGTTCACCGCCCGTGTGGGCGGCCAGCACCGACTCCGAGGCCTCCTTGGCCTGGAGCAGCAGCGGGTCGTCGTCGTCCCTGCCGAGCAGGAGCAGCACCCAGCAGCGCGTGCCGACGCTGCCGACGCCCACCACCTTGCGGGCCATGTCCACCAGCCGGTAGTGGCGCAGCAGGTGTTGGCGTTCGGCCGGCAGGGTCCGCGCGTAGCCGTCCACGAGGGAGCGGAGTTCCTCCTCCCGGCCGGTCTCGGACGGGTCGGCCGTCAGGTCGTCGAGCGGGGTGATCAGCGGTGGGTCCGGGGCGATGCGCCGGCCCCCGGCCGTGACGCGGGTCAGTTTCGCGAACGCCCTCAGGTGGGTCCGGGTGCGGGCCTTCGCGGCGGCGTCGCGGAGGCGGCCCCGTGCCTCCGCCTCCGTCGCCAGCAGTTCCCGCACGTGGCCGGCGTCGTCCTGGGCGTACCAGATGTCCAGGGTGGGCATGCCGGCGAACTCGCGCATCCGCCGCCGGTAGGCCCGTACGCAGGCCCGTACGGTGTCGTTCTGTTCTTTCGTGGAGAAGCCGTTGGCCCGTGCCGCGATCACGAAACCGGCCGTCAGGCGCTTGACGTCCCACTCGAACGGTCCGGGCAGGGTCTCGTCGAAGTCGTTGACGTCGAAGACCAGCCGGCGCTCCGGTGAGGCCAGGAGCCGGAAGTTCAGCGGGTGGGCGTCCCCGCACAGTTGCACCTGGAGTCCGCTGCGGGGAAGGGGCGCCAGGTCCGCCGCCATGATCGCCGCCGCGCCGCGGTAGAAGCGGAACGGCGATTCCAGCATGCGGCCGTAGCGGATCGGCACCAGCTCCGGTACGCGGTCGGCGGACTGGCGCTCCACGAGGGCGACCGGGTCGGTTCGCCGCCGTGCGGGCTCGTACCGGCCGTGGCGGGAACGCGGGGCCCGCTTGCGCGCCTCCCGGCCGTACGCGGCGCGCTCGGCCGGTGTCAGGGACGCGGTGGAGGCGGTGGGGAGGGTCATGGTCCGGTCTCCGGTTCCCGGCGCCTGCGGTGCAGCCCCGCCTGCACCGCGCTCGCCAGCACCCGGGCGGCGACGCCGACGAGCAGCAGTCCGCCCGTCATCTGCAGCATCGAGAGCACCCGTCCGGTCTGGGAACGTGCCGTGATGTCCCCGAAGCCGACGGTGCTGAAGGTGGTCAGTGCGAAGTACAGCGCGTCGGTCCTGGTCAGCGGTTCGCTGAAGGACTCCGGCGCGGAGCGGCCCAGCAGGTAGTAGGAGACGGCGAAGAGGACCAGGAACAGCACGAGCGTGGCGGCCAGGCCCTCGGCACCCCTCAGCCGCGGGTAGGGGGACCGCGCGATGGCGCGCACCTCCCACCCGAAGACCAGGAGGACCGCCAGCAGTCCGCAGGCCAGCAGCGCCGACGTGCCGGCCGTGGGGCGCTCGTCCAGGGGCAGCAGGTAGTAGGCGGTGACGAGGCCGACGGTGGTGAGCAGGGCACGCGCGACGGCGACGACGGCCGCGCCCCGGCGGGAGCGGCGCGGGCCACGGGCCCCCGGGCCGGGCCGGGTCCGGTCCGCGCCGCCCGCGTCCGTGTCGCTCATCCCGCGTCCCTTCGTCCCGTCCGTCCGGCGGCTGTCCGGTGACCGTCCGGTGGCCGTCCGCCCGTGGACTTCCACTCCACCGCCCCGGCGGCGCCGGCGGATCACCCCCGGCGGGTGATCCCGGTCCCGGTGACAGCCGTGATCCTGGACCTTGAGCCGGTGGGGAACGGCCACCGGACCGGCCACCGGGCCCCACCACCCGGGACGGGAGGTGGGAGCACGAGCGCACAGACCCGTCCGGCGTACGGCTCCCCGCCACCGGGTGCCTTCCGGACCGTGCTGACGGCCTTTCTCCGGACCACGCGGTTCGTCCCGCTCTTCCGCGTCGTCACCGGCGCCTTCCGGGACGGCGGACCGGGCGGCCGGGCGAAGACGGACCGCGCGGGCACCACCCCCGGTGGCACCGGCGCCCCCTCCCCCGAAAACAACCCCGCACAGGAAACGAGGCCCGAGATGACCGCGACACACACACCGCCGGCGCACACCGCGAGGCAGGGCTGGGCGACCGGCCTGACCGTGTTCGCGGCCGTGATGCTCTTCCTCGCCGGTCTGCTCGACCTCTTCCGGGGCATCATGGCCATCGCCGAGGACGACGTCTTCGCCACGACGCCCCACTACGTCTTCGAGTTCGACCTCACCGGCTGGGGCTGGATCCACCTCGTCCTGGGCGTGCTCGCCATGATCGTCGGCGTCGGGCTGCTCAGGACGGCGACGTGGGCGCGCGTCACCGGCGTCGTCATCGCGAGCTTCGTGATCATCGCCAACTTCCTCTCCCTGCCGTACTACCCGATGTGGTCGGTCATCATGATCGCCATCTCCGGCTTCGTCATCTGGGCCCTGTGCGCGGTGCGGCGCGGCGAGCTGTAGGCCCCGTCCGGGGAACGCGGGACGCCCCGGGGGTGACGGCCGGCGCGTGCGGCCGGGAGGTGGCGGTCCGAACGGTTCGCGGGCGGCGGAGGGACGGGGCGCGGGCGGCCCCGCACGCGCCCCGTCCCTCCGTGCTCCTCCTGCTGGGCCGCGCCCCGGTGCCGCTCGTCGCCGGATTCCGGGTACCGCTCGTCAGCGACGGCCCCTGCGGACGCGCGGCGGGTGACCGGCGACGGGTCGTGGGGTCCGTTCCCGTCGCCGTCACCCGTGCGGGGCGTCAGGACGGGCGGCGGGTCTTCCCGCGGCGCAGCGCGACGGTGGTGGCGCCACCCGCGAGGGCCAGGGCCGAAGCCACGCCGACGAGGGCCGTGGCGCTGCCGTTCGTCCCGGTCTCGGCGAGGCCGGGGCCGCCCTCCGCGGGCGTGCGGACGCCGTTGTCCTTCATGGTCTTCCGGATCCAGTGCGCGTAGGCGGGCGCGCTGGTGTAGAGCCCGGGGCCCTTCGAGCACGGCACCCCCGGGGCGCCGGGGCCCGAGGTGACGCCGACGAGTTCCCACCGCCCGTTCCTGCCCTTGCGGAGCTGCGGTCCTCCGGAGTCACCGGAACACGCCATGGCCCCGGGGGCGGGGCTGATCGTGCACAGCCGGGTCGGGTCCGCGAATCCGGGCGCGCACTCGGACGCGGCGCCCAGGCGGGTGTTCAGCTCCTGGAGCCGTTCCGAGAACGCGAACGCGCCGTCGACGGTGCTGCCGAAGCCGACGAGCCGGGTCGGGGTGCCCGGCCGTCCCGCCTCCTCCGCGATCCCGACGGGCCGCTGGGAGACCGGCCGGTCGAGGCGGACCAGCGCGATGTCGTCCTTGTTGGCGGCCTTCCCCTCGCCGTTCACGTAGCCGGGGTGGACGAAGGTCCGGTCGATCTTCCGGACGGTGCCCCCGGACTTCCGGTGATCGCTGCCGACCCGGACGGTGCCGCCCAGTTCGAGCCCGTCGCCCGTCACGCAGTGCGCCGCCGTCAGCACCCACTGCCGGTCGATCAGGGACGCCCCGCAGGAGCCGTCGAGCAGACCGTGCTTCGGGGCCGACTCCGGGATCGTCGCCATGAAGGGGTAGGGCTCGGTGGCATCGTCGCCGTTGACGATCGCCCCGGCGCTGCCCGCCGTGAGAACGACGCAGGCGGCAGCGGCGAGGGTGCCGACGGCGGCGGAGCGGGCCGTACGGCGGAGGGACGGCTTCAGGCTGAGCACAGGGGTTCCTTTTGTTCGGTATGCGTACGTGTCCGGCCTGTCCGCCGAAGATCCTCCGGACCATGGTGTCAGCGCGTGGAGGCGCGGTCCGGGCAGCGGGGGCGAGGACGGTGGGGACATCCCCCGCCCTCCGCGTGCCCGGGGCCGCCGCCGGGCGGGCGGGGGGGGAGGGTCCGGCGGGCGCCGCCGGAACGGGCGGGGGAAGGGTCCGGCGGGCGGCGGTTCAGAGCTTGTCGGCCGCCCGGACCCGGTGGAGGTGGACGAGCACGTCGTAGGCCCGCCCGAGGGCGAGGGTGGGCAGGGGGTCGGGGGTGAAGGTCGAGCCGGCGTCGTAGACCGGCCGGGCGCGGTCCAGCCAGGCGCGGGCGGCGGCGGGCGCGGTCCGCAGGTCGAGGTAGAAGTCCCGGTAGCCGACCCGGTCCAGGGTGTGTTCGTTCATGCCGGGACGTGCCGCCGGGACGGTGACCGGCTTCCAGTCCCCGTCGAGGGAGGTGTCCTTGGTGAGGAAGGAGCCGGCGGCGAAGCTGAAGCCGATCGCGGCGTAGTCGCGTCCCAGGCGGTCGCGCAGGACGGCGCCCTGGGTCTTCGGGTACATGTCCGGATGGGTGGAGAGGTATCCGACGTGGCCGTTGTGGGCGGACAGCAGCATCTTGTGGCCGGTGTGGCGCTGCCACCACAGCACGTTGTCGGCCATGGCCCGGTCGCGCAGGTGCTCGGCGGCCGTGACCGAGGCCGGGTCGGCGAGGTCGACGGCGGCGAAGGCGAAGGTCTGCGCGATGTTCCGGGCGTGCTGCACCATCCACGCGTACGCGTCGTCGCCGGCTCCCCGGTCCCCGGCGACCAGGTCGAACGCCTCCTGGGCGCGTGCGGCGTTCTCCTTCCGCTCCGCGGCCGGCTTGCGCAGGTAGGCGAAGACGTCGTCGAAGGGGCGCAGTCCGGCGTACAGCTCGGTGAGCCGGGGCAGCGCCTCCGGCCGGGCCCCGCGCACGGACTCCAGGACGCGGTCGAAGACGTGGTCGCCGAGCTTCGGCGCCCCGAGGTCGTCGCCCATGAAGTGGACCCGGCGGCCGGGGTGGCGGCGGTTGTGCTCGCGCATCCAGCCGATCAGGCTGACGAACTCCTCGCGCTCCCACGGGGACCCGGCCAGCGTCTCCTCCGCGATCGTCCGCGGGTCGCCGGGACCGCCCTGGAGGTACTCGTCGATCCTGAGCCCCGCCGACCAGCTCATCTCCAGGGCGAAGGCGGTGAAGCCGCGTTCCTCGACGAGGTGCCGGAAGACGCGTTCCTTCATGGCGAAGAACTCGTGCGAACCGTGCGTGGCCTCGCCCAGGCCCACCACCTTCGCGTTCCCGACCATGGCGCCCAGCGCCCGCAGGTCCGCGGTCCCGCCGCCCGGCTCCGTGGAACGCAGCGGGTGCGCGTCCCGTTCCAGGAAGCGCACGACGGCCGCTTCCCGGCCCGCCGCGACGGAGTCCGCCGATGTCGCGGAAGCCGCCGGGGCGGTCAGCGCCGTGGCGGCGAGCACTCCCGCGAGTACGAGCGCCCCCCGTCGGCCGGTCGTCTTCCTGTGGTCACGCATGGTCGATCACTCCTCGTGTGCGGCGACTCTCCGAGCCGATGAAACGATCTTCTTCCGTCACGGGCCGGACCGCGCTGGAGCACTCCACCGTCTTCGCCCGGGGGGACGCCCCGGTACCGGGCCGGGGGCCGTCCCCCCGTACCGCGCCGGGGGGACCCCTTGCCCCGGGCCGGGAGGCGCCCCGGTGCCGGAAGCGCGGAGGCCCGGCCGCACGGGATTTCGCGGGACCCGCAACCCCGGCCCCCGCCGGACGTCTGTCGGAACGAAGCCGTCATCCGGCCGCCGCGGCCACCGGCCGCGGCGCCGTCCCCGGAAACCGTGGAGACCGTCCTTTGAAGTACGACGACACACCCGCCCCTGCCCGCCGCCTGCCCCGGAGCCGCGCCCTCGCCGTGTCGGCGGCCCTCCTCCTGCCCCAGGCCGTGGTGGGGAGCCCCGCGTCCGCCGCGCCCCTCGACACCCCGGCCCGGGAATCGCGGGGCGTCGCCACCGTCACGTACGACCTGGGCGACCGGGCCCACCGGGTGCCGGGGACCGGGGAGCCGGTCGAGATCGCCGCGACCGTGCACTACCCGAAGGACCTCGGCACCGCGCCGCGGCCGCTCGTCGTCCAGTTGCACGGCTGGCACGAGACCTGCGCGGACCGTCCGGCGGCGGCCGCCCGCGACGCCGCCGAGAAGGCCGGGGACTGGGACGCGTACGAGGCCGCGAGCCGGAAGCTGTTCGGCTGGCCCTGCGCCCCCGGCACCCGCCCCCTCCCCAACGACCGCGGCTACGACTACCTCGGCGAGGAACTGGCCCGCCAGGGCTTCGTCGTGGTGTCCGTCCGCGCCAACGGCATCAACGCCTCGTCGGTGTCGGGCGACGAGAACGCCTCCGCGCGGGCCGACCTGATCAACCGTCACCTCGCCCTGTGGCAGCGGCTCGCCACCTCGGGCCGCGGCGGCCTCGCCGGCGCGTTCCGCGACGCGGTCACGGGCGAGCCGCGACGCGTCGACTTCCGGCACCACGTCGACCTGGGCAACGTCGGCACCATGGGCCACTCGCGCGGCGGCGCGGGCGTGACGTGGCAGGCGGCGGACCGCCACCGGGACCGGTGGCCCGCCGGGGTCAGGGTCGGGGCGGTCATGGCGCTGGCCCCCGCCTACAACGTCATGACCGAGGACATGGCCGCGTACGGGATCACGAAGGTGCCCGTGGCCGTGATCCGCGGGACCTGCGACGGCCAGGTCGGCCGTGAGGCCCTCTCCTTCGCCGCCGACGCGACCGCCGGAAGCTCCGCCGGATTCCACCGGATCGAGATCCCCGGCGCGAACCACAACCACTTCAACACCGAATGGTCGCCGTCCAGCGGACAGGTCGCGGCCCGCGACGACGCCGGCCACGACGACGCCCGTCCCGGCCAGTGCACGGAACCCGGCGGCTCCGCCTACGAGCCCCAGCTGACCGAGACCGCCCAGCGCCGGATCGGCGCGGCCCACATCGGCGCCTTCTTCCGGCGGTACCTCACCCGGTGACGAGCGGCCCGGGTACGCCGACGGCCCCCGCGCGCCTTCCGGTGCGCGGGGGCCGTCGGCCTGCGTTCAGCCCTCCAGCCGTCCGCCCTTGACCGCCGCGACGAAGGAGGGCCAGCCGCCCGCCGGGAACACGAGGACCGGGCCGCGCGGGTCTTGCTGTCCCGCACGGGGACGACGAGGGGGGGCGAAGTCGCCGGAGACCTCGACGCACGCGCCGCCGTCCTGATTGCTGTGACTGCTCTTGCGCCAGGTCGCAGCGCTCAGGTCGATGGATCGCACGGCAGCTCCTCCCACACGCACAGGATGAACTTCCGCGACTCAGCGGGGGACAGGGCCATGTCGCGCACCACATCGTACGCACGCTGCATGCGCTCCACCGCCGCGCTGTCCTCGAAGAGTTCCCCTCCGTATCCGTGCTCCGCATACGCGACCGCGCGCCCGGCCGGCAGCCGCAGGAACCACACGTCCGTGCTCGACAGGCCGTGCAATCCCGCGCTCCGGGGCAGCGCTTGGAGCGCCACGTTCGGCATCTCGGCCATCTCGCGGAGGTGTTCGAGCTGTTCCCGCCATGCCGCCGGGTCCCGCAGGGGCGTCCGCACGGCCATCTCCGACAGGATCGTCCGGAACGGCGGCGCGTCCTCCCCCTCCAGCAATACCTTCCGACCCATCCGGGCCTCCACCTGCTGCTTCAGCTCCTTGCCCCTGTAGCCGCCCGCCGCCAGCAGCTCCCGCGCGTACCCCGGCGTCTGCAACAGTCCCGGCAGCACGCTCACCGCGAAGTGCCACAGGCTCACCGCCTCGGACTCCAGCGTCATGTACCGCCGGTAGCGCTCCTTGAACTGCGACTTGTCCCCCGCTGCCAGTTCCCACAGGGCGAGCAGCAGCTCCGGCGTCCCGTAGAAGATGTCGAGGGCCCGGACCACGTCCGGGCTGCCCAGCGTCTCGCCCTTCTCCATCTTCCCGAACAGGGACCAGTCCCAGCCGACCCGTTCCCCGAGCTGCCGCAGGCTCAGCTTGCGCCCGGTCCGGAGCATCCGCAGCTCCTCGGCGGACCGCTGGCGCGGCTCCTGGCTGCGGCCGCTGACCACTCGTCGCTGCGGCATGGCGCTCCCGCCGGGTCGCTCACGCGGGCGGGCCGTGCGGACGGGGCGTGGAAGGTGCGGAACCCGCGCGGTACGGCGGGGAAGCGCTCCCCCGTCCACAACCGGTCCGCCCGCGACCGGGCGCATCCTCATCACATCCGGACTACGCAGCGTAATCCACCGCACGTCACCGGGTCCGGGAAACGGACGAACCGACCCACGAGGAGTGAGCCCCATGACCCCCGCCCCGCACCAGCCGACCGCCATCACGCCCAAGATCCGGGAGGCCCTGGACGCGCGGGACGCCCTCGCCGCCGCGCTCTCCCGGGCCGGCGTGCAGCTCCCCGCCCTGGACGTCCGCACCCCGTGGCCGGACGAGCGCGAGGGCGAGGGCCCTACGCCCTCGTCCACCTCGGCGTCTGCTCCGCGCCCGTCGCCCACGCGCTCGCCGCCGTGATCACGAACGGGCTCGCGCGGTGACCCGCGAAGGCGACGGCGTCCCCCGCGTCGGCGCGGTCGTCCTCGACACCACCCGGAACCTGGTGGGCCGCGTCGTGGACGCCGGGGGCCCGCACCTCCGGCTCCGCCCCCTCTGCGGCGGCACCGCATGGGAGGTCGTACCGGCGGAGCTGCACCCCCTCACCGGCGCGGAGCTGCTGAGCGCCCTCGTCGCCGAGGCGAACACGCGCAGCCGGCGCGGCCGGGGCCACGGACCACCACCCGGTGCGGGCCCGGCGGGACCCGGACGAACGCCCTCCGCGTGATCCGGGCATAAGTCGGCGGGAGTTCGGACGGCGGGCCTACGATCCAGCCGTGGACCCGTACCCCTCCGCCTCTGCTCCCGCCCCTGCCCCGACACCGCCCGCCCCGCCCGCCCCGCGCCGCTGGTGGCAGCATCCGGTGCTCGTCGCCGGCGCGCTCGTCGTGCTGCCGCCCCTCGGGATCGCTCTCGTGTGGCTGAGCCCCTGGGGCCGGAGGGGGAAGATCGCCGCCACCGTCGCGGCGGCGGCCTGGTTCGCCCTCCTGCTCTTCGGAGACCCTTCGGGAGAGCCCGAGGGAGCCGGGGAGGCGAAGGGCGGCCGACCCGCGGGCGGCGGGGCCTCCGTCTCCGCACCGGCCTCCGCGTCCACGGGCGCTTCCTCCCCGGCTCCGGCGCCCGCCGGGCCGCCGCGGCTCGTGGGGAAGGTCCTCCGGGCGGCGAAGGCCGGCGCCTCCGCCGCCGGGTACGACGTCGTGACGCACGACGCCTCCGACCGGGACGACGGGCAGTGGGACGCGGACGGCTGGAAGGTGTGCTTCCAGACGGCGGCAGGACAGCGGGGCGGGGGCCGGCCCGTGCTCGACCTCGGGGTGGTGCGCGTCGGCTCGCCCTGTCCCGCCGCGGACGGCGAGAAGATCACCTGGCCGGTGATGCCGGGCGTCGCCGGAGCGACCTTCGTACGGGCCGGGAAGACGCTGGAGGCCGTCGGGGTGAGGAAGGCGCGGCCGGAGAGCGTCTACACCGACGTCGCGCTGCCCACCGACCCGGCCGGGTGGAAGGTCTGCTTCCAGGACCCCGCACCGGGCAAGGAGCTCGAGAACCCGCAGTACGTGACCGCCTACCTCAAGCTCGCCCCGCCGGACGCCGCCTGTCCCGACGAGCCGTACGCCCGGCTGCGGCCCGAGCCGATGCCCTAGACAGTTTCGTTCGGATCAGGCGGCCGCTGGTGCGGGTGTGCCGGCGACCGATGCGCAGTGGGCGCGGATCGAACGGTCGCTCCCGGACCGGACGCCGAAGCGGGGTGGCCGCCGGCGTGACCGTCGTGAAGTGATCGGCGCGATCGCCCACACGTTCCGGACCGGCACGCGGGTGGGGACCCGCCGGGAGCGCGGCCGTCCGGCCACGGCTCCCTCAGACCGCGTCCTGCGTGGTGGGCCCGTCCACGCCCTCCGGGGGCCTTACCATCGGGCGTCGGTTCCCCGTACGACGACGACCGGGCAGTGGGCGTGGTGGAGAAGGGCCTGGCTGACCGATCCGAGGAGCAGGCCGGTGAATCCGCCGCGGCCCCGGGAACCGACAACGATCACGCCCGCGTTCCGGCTCGCCCCGATCAGGGCTTCCCGGGCGTCGTCCCCCACCACGGTGTACTCGACCCTGACATCCGGGTACCGCCGCCGCTGATCTGCGACGGCCTCGGCCAGGAGAGGTTCCCCGGCCGCGAGCGTGACCGGCTCCGGAGCGCAGGAGGGCGCCGACGAAGCCCGCGGAGGTGCGACGGCCGCACTCCCCGGCGTCCACGCGTGCAGGGCCACGGTCTCCGTGCCGCGGAGGGCGGCCTCCTCGAAGGCGAACTCGACCGCTCCCTCGCCCGCCTGTGAACCGTCCACCCCCAGCAGGACGGGGCCGGCCCGGTCGGGCTCGCCCCGCACCACCATGACCGGACAGCGGCCGTGCGCGGTCAGGTGCACGGCCATCGAGCCCAGCAGAAGACCTACGAACCCGCCCGTCCCCCGGCTGCCGACGACCACCAGTGAGGCCGTGCGCGACTGGGCCTCCATCACCATCAGCGCCTCACCCGCCACCACCGCGTTGCCGACCTCCACACCGGGCGCCACGGAACGGGCACGCTCCACGGCCTCCGCCACCAGCCGCCCCACCACGTTCCGCACCTCGCCCTCAGGAGGTCCAAGCGGCACCGCACCGGGCGGCACGTGCTTCGCCGGCCAGACGAACGCGTGCACCACCTTCAGCCCGCACCCGCGCAACCGCGCTTCGCGGGCCGCCACCGAGACCGCCTCCAGACTCGAGGGCGAGCCGTCCACCCCGACCACGATCGGCCCCCTCACGATGTCTCCCCCGTCTTCCACCGCGGAGCCCGCCCGCAACAGGACGTGCCACCCGGCCGCACGTGCCACGACGTCCTGCCGTCTTGCCTTCCGACCGACCGCCCCGCACAAACAGCGATCACTTTGATGACCATTCCTCCCGTTTATCACATCTATCGAGCGATCACAGGACGCCGGCGGGCCAGGCGGGCGGTCCGGCGATCCGCCCACGGCATGCGTACGGCGCGACTCGCGACTCGGCACGAGAAGGCCGCCGCCCTCTGCCCGGCCCGGCTTCACGCCGATCCGAACGAAAGGCCCTAACCGCCGCCCGGCATCATGCCCGCGCCGCCCTTGAGGCGTTCGAGGTCCGAGGGGCGGACCTGGATGACGAACAGGGCGATCAGGACGCCGACGGCGGCGAACACGGCCGCCGTCACGAAGCCCGCCGAGACGCCGGAGGTCAGCACCTGGTCGCTCCAGGGCTTCGGGAGTTGGCCGGTCTCGGCGAACCGGGCCTTCTCCCGGGGGCTCGCCTGCGCGAGGAAGGCGGGCACCTGCTTCTCCGCCTCGTTGCGGCCGGCCGTGCCGAAGACCGTGACCAGGATCGACAGGCCGAGCGATCCGCCCACCTGCTGCATGGCGTTGAGCAGGCCGGACGCCGCGCCCGAGTCCCGCTGCTCGACGTTCGAGAGCGCCATGATGGTCAGCGAGACGAACATCAGGCCCATGCCGAGGCCGAAGACGAGGATCGGGCCGAGGACGCTGCCCAGGTAGGTCGAGTGCACGTCCGTCAGGGTCAGCCAGGAGAGGCCCGCGGCCGCGAGCGCCGAGCCCGCCACCATGAACGGCTTGGGGCCGTACCGGGGCAGCAGGCTGGACGTGATTCCGGCGCCGACCGCGATGATCGCGCTGACCGGCAGAAACGCGAGGCCCGCCTTCAACGGGCTGAAGCCGAGCACCTGCTGCACGAACAGGGTGAGGAAGAAGAACATCCCGAAGATGGCCGCCGCCAGGCACAGCATGATGGCGTAGGTGCCCGAACGGTTGCGGTCGGCGAACATGCGCAGCGGGGTGATCGGCTGCCGGGAGCGCCGTTCGACCAGGATGAACGCGGCCAGGAACAGGACCGCCGCGACGAACGAGCCGATCGTGTACGGATCGCGCCAGCCCTCCTGGGCGGCGCGGATGAACCCGTACACCAGCGCCACCATGCCGAGCGTCGAGGTGAGCGCGCCGACGAGGTCGAAGTGGCCGGGCCGCGGCTCCGACTCCTTGACGTGCCGGGGCGTCAGGAAGGTGATGAGCAGGGCGATGGGCACGTTGACGAAGAAGATCCAGCGCCAGTCGAGCCACTGGACGAGCATGCCGCCGGCCACCAGGCCGATCGCTCCGCCGCCGGCCGAGACGCCGGCGAACACCCCGAAGGCACGGTTGCGTTCGGGGCCCTCGTCGAAGGTCGTGGTGATCAGCGAGAGGGAGGTCGGCGAGGCGATGGCGCCGCCGGCGCCCTGGAGGGCGCGGGCGGCCAGGAGTTGCCACTCGTTCTGGGCCAGCCCGCAGAACAGCGAGGCGAGCCCGAAGAGCAGGACGCCGGCCATGAAGACCCGGCGGCGGCCGAGGATGTCCCCGAAGCGCCCGCCGAGGAGGAGGAGTCCGCCGAAGGTGAGCGTGTAGGCGTTGACGACCCAGGCCAGGCTGGTGGTGGAGAAGCCGAGCGCGCCCTGGATGTGCGGGAGCGCGATGTTCACGATCGTGATGTCGAGGACGACCATCAGCTGACAGGAGGCGATCACGAACAGGGCGATGCCCTTGCCGTCCCCGCCGCTTCCGCGGGGGGCCGTCGCCGTGGGGGTCGTCGACTTCGGGGTGCTAGACATGAGCGTTCATGGCGTGTGCGCCCTCACCGGAGGGAGTCGCCGTGGCCGGTCGGTCCACGGCCGTCAGTCCACCCTCACGACCCTAAGGCCGGCCCGTACGGGTGACCAGTCGATCAAGCGGGCGCGGGGCCGCCCGGCCGCCGGGGGACATGGTGGGGGCCGCCCGGCCGCCGAAGGACGCGGCGGGGGGCACGGCGGGGGGCCGCCCTCCCGGGCCGGGCCGGGAGCCGTACGCCGGGTGGTCCGCTCCGAACCGGGTGAGAATGCGGACATGCGGGCCCTCCCCGGCGCCCTCCGGCGCCTTCGCCGTCCCGACGCCCCGCGGCGTCCCCGCGCCGCCGCTCCGGGGCGGCGCCGCCGCGCCGGCCCGGGGTCCGCCCTTCACGCCCCGCCCGCCGCCGACGCCCCGGTGCGCCGGTGGCACGGCCGGCGGCCCCGTCACGACAGGGGGACGGACCCGTGGAACTGACGCCCTCCGCCCATCTCGACACCTTCGCCCGCGACCGGCTGCCGCCGCCGGACCGCCTGCCCCGGCTCCTCCTCGACCTCCCCGGACCGGCCTACCCGGACCGGCTCAACTGCGGCGCGGAACTCCTCGACCGCACGGTGGAACGGTTCGGCGCCGACCGTCCCGCCTTCCGCGACGACGACGGCGGGGTCTGGAGCTACGGGGAACTGCTCGACCGGGTCGACCGCGTCGCCCACGTCCTCACCACCGACCTGCGGCTCGTGCCCGGCAACCGGGTCCTGCTGCGCGGCCCGACCTCCCCCTGGCTGGCCGCCTGCTGGCTCGCCGTGATGAAGGCGGGCGGCATCGCCGTCACCGTTCTGGCCCAGCAGCGCGCCCCCGAGCTGGCCTTCATGGCGGAGACGGCCCGCTGCACCCACGCGCTCTGCGACGTCCGTTCCCTCGACGGGCTGCTCGCCGCCCGGATTCCCGGCCTCCGCGTCACCCCCTTCGGCGGGGACGGCCCGGACGACCTGCTGGCCCTCGCCGCCCGGCGCCCCGGCCCGTACGAGGCGGTGGCGACCGCCGCCGACGACGTGGCCCTCATCGCCTTCACCTCCGGAACGACCGGGCGGCCCAAGGGCTGCCTCCACTTCCACCGGGACGTCCTGGCCGTCGCCGACACCTTCTCCGCGCACGTGCTGCGCCCGCTGCCCGACGACGTCTTCACCGGTTCGCCGCCGCTCGCCTTCACCTTCGGCCTCGGCGGGCTCGTCGTCTTCCCCCTGCGGGCCGGGGCGAGTGCGGTCCTCCTCGAACAGGCCGGGCCCCAGCAGCTCCTCGCGGCGATCGCGCGGCACCGGGTCTCGGTGCTCCTCACCGCCCCGACCGCCTACCGGGCCATGCTCTCCGAACCGCTCCGGAGCACCGCCCCGGACCTCGGCTCGCTGCGCCGCTGCGTCTCCGCCGGGGAGAACCTGCCGGAGGCGACCTGGAGGGCCTGGTACCGGTACACGGGCCTGCGCCTGATCAACGGCATCGGCGCGACCGAGCTGCTGCACATCTTCCTCGCGGCGGCCGACGGCGACGCGCACCCCGGTTCGGCCGGCCGGCCGGTGCCCGGCTGGCGGGCCAGGGTGGTCGGCCCGGACGGCCGGGAGGTCCCGGACGGCCAGGAGGGGCTGCTCGCCGTGCGCGGCCCGGTCGGCTGCCGCTACCTGACCGACCCCCACCGGGACGGGCGCGCCCAGGAGGGGTACGTGCGGGAGGGCTGGAACATCACGGGCGACACGTACGTCCGCGAACCCGACGGCCGGTTCCGGTACGTCTCCCGGGCGGACGACCTGATCATCTCGGCCGGGTACAACGTCGCGGCTCCCCAGGTCGAGGAGGTGCTCCTCGACCACCCGGACGTGCTCGACGCGGTGGTCGTCGGCCGCCCGGACGAGCTGCGGGGCCAGGTCGTGGTGGCGTACGCGGTGGTGCGGGAGGGGGTGCCGCGCGACGCGGGCACGGCCGCCGCGCTGCGGGCCTTCGTCCGCGCCCGCCTCGCCCCGTACAAGTCGCCCCGCGAGGTCGTCTTCCTCGACGCGCTGCCGCGCACGGCGACGGGCAAGCTCCAGCGCTTCCGGCTGCGGGAGCCGGCGCGGGCGGGGGCCGGGTGAGCCGGGCGGACGGGCCGCGCGGCGCCCGTCCCCTTCCGGACGCCGTGTCCGGGAGGGGCGGGGCGGCCCGGCTCACGTCCCCGGCGGCACCGGCCCGGGAGTCTCCTCCGGCGCGGCGGCGAACCGCGAGTTGCGGCGCCCGTAGACCGCGTAGAGCAGGGCGCCCGCCCCGAGGAACACCGCGAACTGCAGCCAGGTGCGCCGGCCCGTGCCCCAGATGAGGTACAGGCAGAAGCCGATGCCGAGGACCGGGCTGACGGGGAAGAACGGCACCCGGAAGGAGCGCGGCAGGTCGCGGGCGCGGCGGCGCAGCACCATCACCGCGAGGTTGACGACCGCCATGACGGCGAGGGTGCCGATGGTGGTCAGGTTGACGACCACGTCGAGCGGGGCGAGCGCGGCCGGTACGGCGAAGACGGCGGCCACGATCCACGTGTTGGCGACCGGGGTCGCGGTCCTGGGCGAGACCCGTTCGAAGACCCGGGGCACGAGCCCGTCGCGGGACATCGACATCAGGACGCGGGTCTGCCCGTACATCACCGCGAGGACGACGGAGGCGATGGCGACGACCGCGCCGAAGGCGATGACCCCGCCGCCGGCCGACGAACCGGTGACCCGGTCGACGACGAGCGAGAGCGCGGCCGGGCGGCCGGCGACCTCGTCGGCGCCGAGCGCCCCGATCGCGGAGAGCGCGACCGCGCAGTAGAGCAGGGTGACGACGCCGATGCAGACGAGGATGGCGATCGGGATGTTCCGGCGGGGGTTCTTCACCTCCTCGCCGGCCGTGGTGATCGCGTCGAAGCCGATGTACGAGAAGAACGCCACGGAGGCGCCCGCCGTGATGCCGGCGGCGCCGCTGCCCGCGAACGGGGAGAGGTGTCCGTCCTGGAAGGCGGAGAAGCCGACGGCGCAGAAGACGAGCAGGATGCCGATCTTGAGGACGGCCATGGCGGTGGTCGCCCGCGCGCTCTCCCGGACCCCGCGCACCAGGAGCGCGGCGGCGAGCAGGATCACGATCACGGCGGGCAGGTTGACCACTCCGCCCTCGGCCGGTCCGGCGGAGAGCGCGGCGGGCAGCTGCCATCCGGTCAGGCTGTCGAGGAGTTCGTTGAGGTACTGGCTCCAGCCGACCGCGACCGCCGAGACGGACACGCCGTACTCCAGGAGCAGGCACCAGCCGACGAGGAAGGCGGACCGCTCGCCCAGGCTCGCGTAGGCGAACGAGTACGAGGAGCCCGAGACCGGGATCGCGCCGCCCAGCTCCGCGAAGGAGAAGGCGGTGAACACGCAGGTGACCGCGGCGAGGACGAAGGAGACGACGACCGCGGGTCCCGCCTCGGCGACGCTGTCGGAGAGGCCGACGAAGATGCCGGTGCCCACGATCGCGCCGACGCCGAAGCAGACGAGCTGGAAGAGGCCCATGGTGCGCTTGAGGCCGTGGCCCTCGAGGTCGGCGCCGGACTCGGCGATGAGCCGCTGCGGCGACTTGATCCGCCGGGAGGGGACGGTCCGCGAGGGGGTGGCGGGGGGCCGCGGAGTGGACGGGGACATGCGGGGTTCTCGTTTCTGGTGCGTGCACGCGCGAGGGGGGCCCGGGCCTGCTCGCCCGAACCCCCCTGAACCGTGCGATCGTAAACCGCACCCCGCATATTCACCCAATCAGGAGCAAAGCTATGCCCCGGGGGCCGCCGGGGCGTCCCCGGTGCCCGCCAGGGTGGCGACCAGGACGGCCTTGATGGTGTGCATCCGGTTCTCGGCCTGGTCGAAGACGACCGAGTGGGCCGACTCGAAGACCTCGTCGGAGACCTCCAGCTCGGTCAGGCCGTGCCGGGCGTGGATGTCGCGGCCGACGGCGGTGCCCAGGTCGTGGAAGGCGGGCAGGCAGTGCAGGAACTTGACGTCCGGGTTCCCGGTGGCGCGCAGCACGTCCATGGTCACGGAGTACGGGGCGAGGGCGGCGATCCGCTCGTCCCAGACCTCCTTGGGCTCGCCCATGGAGACCCAGACGTCGGTGGCGACGAAGTCGGCGCCCCGGACCCCCTCCGCCACGTCCTCGGTGAGGGTGAGGGTGGCGCCGCCGGCGCCGGCGAGCCGGCGGGCCTCGGCGACGACGCCCTCGGAGGGCCAGTACGCCTTCGGGGCGACGATCCGGACGTCCATGCCGAGCAGGGCGCCGGTGATCAGGTAGGAGTTGCCCATGTTGAAGCGGGCGTCGCCGAGGTAGGCGAAGGAGACGGCGTCCAGCGGCTTGTCCGTGTGCTCGGTCACGGTGAGGA
Organism: Streptomyces sp. NPDC014907; assembly: GCF_055562975.1. Lineage (NCBI taxonomy): Bacteria > Bacillati > Actinomycetota > Actinomycetes > Kitasatosporales > Streptomycetaceae > Streptomyces > Streptomyces sp. NPDC014907. Next base: position 116,865 of record NZ_JBVHEG010000014.1, read on the forward strand.
CGTCGGCGAGCATCTGGGTGGGGTGCCAGTCGTCGGTGAGGCCGTTGAAGACGGGTACGCCCGCGAAGGCGGCGAGCTCCTCGACCGTGGCCTGGCTGTCCCCCCGGTACTCGATCCCGTCGAACATCCGGCCGAGGACGCGGGCCGTGTCCTTGACGGACTCCTTGTGGCCCATCTGGGAGCCCGAGGGGTCCAGATAGGTGGTGGAGGCGCCCTGGTCGGCGGCGGCGACCTCGAAGGCGCAGCGGGTGCGGGTCGAGGTCTTCTCGAAGATGAGGGCGATGTTCCGGCCGCACAGCCGCCGCACCTCGGTGCCCGCCTTCTTGGCGGCCTTGAGTTCGGCGGCGAGCGCGACCAGGGCGCGGAACTCCTCGGCGGTGAAGTCCAGCTCCTTGAGGAAGTGGCGGCCGATGAGGTCTGTGGCCATGGGTCGCGCTCCTGTGGGTACGGTCGGGGGACTGCGGTCGGGGACTCTGGAAGTGTATACGCAGTTCAACATTTATATACAGCCCCCTTCCGGGCTCCGGCGCCCGCCCCGACGCCCCGCCCCGGCAGCCCTCCGACCTGCGGCCCTTCGACCTACTGCCCTCCGACCTGCGGCCCTCCGCTCCGGCGGCCCTCCGACCTACTGCCCCCTCCGCTCCGGTGGCCCCCGTCCCTCAGCCCGCGTCCCGCTCCACCGGGCAGCTCATGCAGCGCGGGCCGCCCCGCCCCCGGCCCAGTTCGCTGCCGGGGATCTCGATCACCTCGATGCCCTGCTTGCGCAGGTGCGTGTTGGTGGTGACGTTCCGCTCGTACGCGACCACCACCCCCGGCTCCACGGCCAGCACGTTGCACCCGTCGTCCCACTGCTCGCGCTCGGCCGCGTGCACGTCCTGGGTCGCGGTGAGGACCCGGATCTCCGGGAGCCCCAGGGCCGCCGCGATGGCGGCGTGCATCCGCTCCGGCGGGTGGTCGGTCACCCGCAGGGGGCGGCCCTCGTCCCCCGGCTCGATCGTGTACGAACGGAGCATGCCGAGCCCCGCGTACTGGGTGAAGGTGTCCTGGTCCACCATCGTCATCACCGTGTCCAGGTGCATGAACGCGCGCCGCTTCGGCATGTCGAGCGCGACGATCGTGTGCGCCGAGCCCGCCGCGAACATGCCCCGGGCCAGCATCTCCACCGCCTGCGGGGTGGTGCGCTCGCTCATTCCGATGAGCACGGCGCCGTTGCCGATGACCAGGACGTCCCCGCCCTCGATCGTGGACGGGTAGTCCGCCTGTCCCTCCGACCAGTGGTGGAAGGGGCCCGCCCCGGGGCCGGTGAAGAGGGGGTGGTGCTTGTAGATCGCCTCGAAGTGCACCGTCTCGCGCTGCCGGGCCGGCCAGCGCATGGCGTTGATGGAGACGCCGTCGTAGATCCAGGCCGAGGTGTCCCGGGTGAAGAGGTGGTTGGGCAGCGGGCCGAGGAGGAAGTCGTCCAGGTCGAGGGCGTGGAAGCGGACCGAGGTCGGCTCCCGGTGCGCCGCCAGGAACTCGCGCTTCGTCATCCCCCCGACGAGCACCTCGCCGAGCGCGACGGCGTCGAGGGAGTCGAACGCGGCCCGCAGGTGGTCGGTGGCCAGCGGGCCGTACTCCTTCTCGTCGAAGACCCGGTCCAGGACGAGCGCGCGGGCGGCCGGCACCTCCAGCGACTCGCTCAGGAGGTCCGCGAAGAGGTGCACCTCCACGCCCCGGTCGCGCAGCACGTCGGCGAAGCCGTCGTGCTCCTGCCGGGCCCGTCTCACCCAGAGCACGTCGTCGAAGAGGAGGGCGTCCTTGTTGGTCGGGGTGAGCCGCTTCAGCTCCAGATCGGGCCGGTGGAGGATGACGCGGCGCAGCCGCCCGGTCTCGGAATCGACATGGAATCCCATGCGTCCATCCTGACGGAGCGGGACGGCCGTGGCGCGTGTTTCGCGGCAGGGAGGGCCGCTCAGCGCGTGCCGCCGGCGCCCAGGACCCCGGCGAGGGCCTCGATCGCGGGCGGGCCGACCCGGCAGCAGCCGCCGACGAGCCGGGCCCCGGAGCGGACCCAGCCCGCGGCCCGCTCCGGGTCGAAGGCGGCTCCGCCGCGCCAGTCCCGCGCCCGGGCGTCCCAGCGCTCCCCGCTGTTGGGGTAGACCACGGCCGGCCGGCCGGTCACGGCGACGGCCGTCTCCACGGCGGGCCCCACGTCGGCGGGGTCGCAGCAGTTGACCCCGACCGCCACCACCCGGTCGTCGCCCGCGGCGACCGCGAAGGCCTCCGCCAGGTCCTGCCCGGCCCGGGTCCGCCCGCCCTCGACCGTGTACGAGAGCCACACGGGCACCCCGCACCCCTCGGCCGCCCGCAGCAGCGCCTCCGCCTCGTCCGCGTCCGGCACCGTCTCCAGGGCGAGGACGTCGGGCCCGGCCCCGGCGAACGCCTCGATCCGGGGCCGGTGGAAGGCGGCGAGCCGCCGCACCGACAGCCCGTACCGCCCCCGGTATTCGCTGCCGTCCGCCAGCATCGCGCCGTACGGCCCGACCGACGCGGCGACCCAGACCTCCTCCTCCGCGCCCTCCGCCGCCGACCGCGCGAGCTCCACGCTCCGGGCCAGCAGCCGCGCCGCCTCGCCGTGCCCCAGGCCCCGCCGGGCGAAGCCCTCGAAGGTGGCCTGGTAGCCGGAGGTGACGAGCACCCTGGCCCCGGCCCGTACGTACGCCGTGTGGGCCGCCTCGATCTGCTCGGGCCCGTCGGCCAGGAGCCGCGCGGACCAGAGCGCGTCCGAGAGGTCGCAGCCCTGCGCCTCCAGCTGGTTGGAGAGCCCGCCGTCGAGGACGAGCGCCCCCGCCCCGAGGGCGTCGGCGAGCGTACGGACCGGTCTCATCGGCTCGCCCCCGTTCAGCCCAGCTGCGACTGGACCCGCGCGGAGATCAGCTCCAGGTGGTCCAGGTCGTCCAGGTCCAGGACCTGGAGGTAGACCCGGGAGGAGCCGATGGCCGCGTACCGTCCGAGCTTGTCGACGACCTCGGCGGGCGAGCCCGCCAGCCCGTTCGCCTTCAGCTCGTCCACGTCCCGCCCGATGGCGGCGGCCCGGCGGGCCACCTCGGCGTCGTCCTTGCCGACGCAGACGACCAGCGCGTTGGAGTACACCAGGTCGTCGGCCGCCCTGCCGGTCTCCTCGGCGGCGGCCCGCACCCTGCCGAACTGCCTCTCGCTGTCCTCCAGGGAGGCGAACGGGATGTTGAACTCGTCCGCGTACCGCGCGGCGAGCCGCGGTGTACGGGTCGCCCCGTGCCCGCCGATCAGCACCGGAATCCTGGACTGGAGGGGCTTGGGCAGCGCCGGGGAGTCGGTCAGCCGGTAGTGCTCCCCCTCGTAGGTGAACGTCTTGCCGACCTCGGTCTCCCACAGGCCGGTGACGATCGCCAGCTGCTCCTCGAGACGGCCGAACTTCTCCTTCGGGAAGGGGATGCCGTAGGCCTTGTGCTCCTCCTCGAACCAGCCCGCCCCCAGGCCCAGTTCGATGCGGCCGCCGGACATCCGGTCCACCTGGGCGACCTGGATGGCGAGGACGCCGGGGAGACGGAAGGTGCCCGCCGTCATCAGGGTGCCGAGACGAATCCGCTTCGTCTCCCGGGCCAGGCCCGCCAGGGTGATCCAGGCGTCCGTCGGACCGGGCAGGCCGTCGCCGGACCCCATGTGGAGATAATGGTCGGAGCGGAAAAAGGCGTCGAATCCGAGGTCCTCGGTGGCCCGGGCCACCGTGAGGAGGGTGTCGTAGTCCGCCCCCTGCTGGGGTTCGGTGAAAATGCGAAGATCCATGGCTCCATCCTGCACCGTCGCCCGGAAGCCGACCTCTCCGCCACCACCCGGACCGCCCCGTTCCGGCCAGGCGGGCGGGCGGCGCGGCGGCGGTCCGCGCCCTTCCCCCGCCGGCGCCGTCAGCACGACGCCTCCCGGTCCGGGACGGCTCGGTCCGGCGAAACGGCACGGTCCGGGACGGCACGGTCCGGGACGGCACGGTCCGGGACGGCACGCTCCGGGGCCGGGTCGGGCGGGCGGGCCCGCTCGCCGTCGCGTACGGCGAGGCGTCGCAGCATGCCGCGCACCCGGTCGCCCGACTCGTCGGCGGCGTCGATGGCCTCGATGCACTGCCAGTAGAGGCCCTCGTCGTCGGTGGCGCAGGCCACGCCCACCAGGGCGATCCCCACTTCGTCGAGCAACTCCCCCAGATCCGTCAACGCCCGCTCCGGGCGCAGGACTTCGGTCAGCCGGGCCGCGCGCGGCCCCCCGGTGCCCCACACCGCCGGGTACTCCCCGATCTCGCTCAGCCCCCGCGCCTCTCCCCGCAGCTCCTGCGGCCCGCAGAGCGCGAGACGGCTCCCTATCGCCTGGGCGAGGGCCTGGGCCTGCCAGGCCTCCCCCACGATGTCCTGCGCCGTCCCGCTCTCCGCCAGCGCATGCCGGCCGAGCGCGACGAGTCGCTCCGCTTCCATCAAGACCGCCCCCGTTCACACGACGTGCCACCCGCCCACTCACTCATTACCCAGAGTGAATCGAACTGAGCCCAAACACCAGAGGAATGCGGAAATCTGTGGACAGGAAGTCTGAAGGGGAAAAGTCGATCACTCCGAAGAGTGACGATCTTCGGCCTCACTTTCCCTCTCGCCCCTTCCGTCCCGTCGGGCGGGAAAGCGGACCTCGTTGCGGTCGATCTTGGCCGCGAGCGCCGCCAGCGGATCGACCCCGAGCACCGCGCAGAACTGGAGGAGGTAGGCGAGCACGTCCGCCACCTCGTCGGCGACCCGGTGGGCCGACTCCGGGTCCCCCATCACCCGTTCCGCCTGCTCGGGCGTCAACCACTGGAAGATCTCCAGGAGTTCGGACGCCTCCACGCTCAGGGCCGCCGCCAGGTTCTTGGGCGTGTGGTAGGGCTGCCAGTCGCGGGCGGCCGCGAACTCGACCAGCCTGCGCTGCAACCCCGCCACGCCGACGGGCGTCGGATCGCCGTCCCTCGCGCCCCCGTCCGTCACCCCGCCGTCCCCCGCGTCCCCGCCCGTCACACCGCCGCCCTTCACGCCCTCGCCCGTCGCAGCGCCGTCCCCCACCTCGCCGCCACCCGTCATCCCGTCACCGCTCGTCGTCCCGTCGCCGTCCGTCATCCCGTCGACCCCCGCCCCGTCGTCCACCACACCGCCACCCGTCGCGTCGCCGTCCGTCACGCGCCCAGGTCTACCACCGTCACCCCGGGCGTCCGGCGCGCCTCCTCCACCACCCGGTCGCCGACCGTTCCCGCCACCCGGATGTGTCCCTCACCGGCGATGTCCACGGCGAGGCGGAGCAGTTCGCCCGTCTGCCTCCTGTCGAGACCGCGGTCGAGGCCGTCGACGAGCAGCGTCAGGCTCTGCATGGCGTCGGGCACCTCCGCGATCCGGTCCGTCTCCAGGACTCCGGGGCCCGTGAGCAGGGCGAACGCCAGTGCCAGGTAGCGCAGTTCGCCGTCGCCGAGGCGGCCGAGCGGAGTCACGGGCCGGCCGTCCCGTTCGAGGACCGCCCGGACGGTGCCCTCCCGGAGTTCCCGCGCGCCGAGTCCGGTGACGGTTCCCGCGCAGCCCGCTCCCGCCGCGGCGGCGAGGCGGTGGCGGCGCCGGGAGCAGTCCGTACGGGTGCGGTGCAGGACCTCGGCGAGGTTGGCGCAGTCGCGCCGGAGCCGCCCCTGCCCGGGCGGCACGGGCGCCCGCATCCTCTCGGGCCTGGGGTCGCAGACGAAGGCGGACCGCAGCCCGATGACCACCTGTTCGGCGGCGGCCAGGACCTCCAGCTGCCCGGCGGTCTTGCCCGCGACCCGCAGCGGCAGCAGGGCCGTGCCGAGGAGGTCGTCGGGGAACGGGGCCCTGGTCACGGGGGTGGTGCCCGCCGTGTGCCACTCGGCGTGGACGGCGTCGCGGCCGGGGTCGCGGAGCGCGGTGGAGAGCAGGGTGCGGCCCCCGGCGGTGAGCCGTTCGCCGACGACGCGGAGCCGGGGCTCGGCCTGGACGGCGAGGTCAAGGCGGACGGGGCCCCGGGGTCCGTCGACGGTGCATCCGATGCGGAAGCCGCGCCTGCCCTGGGCGTCGGGCCGGGCGCGCTCGGGAACGTGGTCGGCGGCGTCGGGGAACACCTCGTCGAGCGGGTCGCCCGCACCGAGCCGGGCCAGCGCCTCGTACGCCCTCAGGGTGGTGGACTTGCCGCTGCCGCTGGGACCGGCGAAGAGGGTCACGGGACCGAGCGCGTGCGTGGCGGAACGGTGGCCGGCGAACGCGGAGAGCCGCAGTTCGGTGACGGCGGGGCGGGCGGCCCGCCCCTCCGACACCGTCCGCCCCTCCGACACCGTCCGCCCCTCCGGCACCGTCCGCCCCTCCGACACCGTCCGCCCCTCCGACACGGCCGGGCCCCGCCGCCCGACCGGGCCCCGCGCCCGGGGGACGGGGAGGCGGGGGCCGGACGGGGGCGTGGCGGGGGTACGGGCCCCAGGGACGCGCGGGCCCGCGGAAACGGGGACGGGAACGGGACCCGGGAGGGGAACGGCTCCGGGCGGGGTGACGGCGGGGGGAACGACGGCGTCCGCGAACGGAGCGGCGTCGCGGGAGGAAACGGCGCCCCCGGAAGGAAGGACCGTGTCCGGGGAAGGGGTGCCCGAGGACCGGGCGTCTGACGTGCGGGCGGGTGCGGGGCCGCCGGTGGCATCCATGCCCGGACCGTATGCGGACCGTTCTCGGGCGAACCGTTACACCGGCGCGATCTTCCTACGAACGGGGGACGCCCGCGGTCCGGCCGCCCACGACGTCCTCCTCGTCCCCGTCCTCCTCCACGCCCTCGACCTCCGTGCCGGCCGGGGCGAGCAGGAAGACGTTCCGGTCGACGCGGTGCATCCCGCTGCCGAGCCCGAAGACGACGCCGCTGCTGAAATCGAGGATTCGCTTGGCGACCTCGGTGTCGGCGCTGGTCAGATCGAGGAGCACCGGGATCTGGGCGATGAGGTACTCGGCGACCTCGCGGGCGTCGGCGAAGACCTGCACGCGGAGCACGACCATGCGGCGCTGCTCGGCGGAATCGTACTGCTCGGGGATCGTGCGGTGGTCGACCCTGGACGGCCATTCGTCACGGCCGCGCAGGGGCACGACCTGGGCGAGGCCCTCCCACTGCTCGTCGGTGACGTCGTACCTCTCGTACCTACTCATGGGCCCATCCTCCCGCTCCTCACCCGTTCGGCCCAACAACGACACGACGGGATGACGGCGCGGAGGGCCGCGAGGGCCCCGAGGTCACCCGGACGGAGCATTCCGCCCGGGTGGGCGCGGTGCCCGACGACGGCCGGGGACGCCGTTCCGTCCCGGTCCGCCGCCGCTTCCACGGTCTCCGGCGGGGCGTCCGCGTGCACGCCCCCGTCCGCGCCTCCTCTGCCGGACCCCCCGGGCGGGGTCCCGTCCCGGCCGACCCGGATGATCGGGGGATGCTCGCCCCGTCCGTGTCCGTGCTCGCCCTGGCCGTGGTGCTCGTCTGCGCCGTCGTCCGTCCCTTCCGTCTGCCCGAGGCGGTCTTCGCGCTGCCCGCCGCCGGGATCGTCCTCGCCGTGGGGGCGGTCACGCCGCAGGCCGTGCGCGAGGAGACCGCACGCCTCGGTCCGGTGATCGGTTTCCTCGCGGCCGTCCTCGTCCTCGCCGGACTCTGCGACGACGAGGGCCTCTTCCACGCCTGCGGGACGTGGATGGCCCACTGGTCCCGCCGCCGTCCCCGCCGGCTTCTCGGTGCCGTCTTCGCCCTCGCCTCGCTGATCACCGCCGTTCTGAGCCTGGACGCGACGGTCGTCCTGCTGACCCCGGTGGTCTTCGCGACGGCCGCCCGGATGGGGGCCCGGCCGGCGCCGCACTCCTACGCGAGCGCCCACCTGTCCAACACGGCCTCGCTGCTGCTGCCCGTCTCGAACCTGACCAATCTGCTCGCCCTCGCCGCCACCGGCCTGGGCTTCACCCGGTTCGCGCTCCTGATGCTGCTCCCCTGGCTCGCCGCCATCGCGGTCGAGTACGCGGTCTTCCGGCGCTTCTTCGCCCGCGACCTCGACGCCCCGGCCACTCCCACCGAGCCGCCGGAGGCCGTGGAGACGCCGCTCTTCGCCCTGGTCACCGTGGCGGCGACCCTCGCCGGGTTCGCCGTCGCCTCGGCCACCGGCACGGACCCGGCCTGGGCCGCCGCGGCGGGCGCCGCGGTCCTGGCCGTACGGGCCCTGGCCCGCCGCCGCACCACCCCGCGCGCGCTGGTCCGCTCCGCCTCGCTGCCCTTCCTCGCGTTCGTCCTGGCCCTCGGCGTCGTGGTCCGCGCCGTGGTCGACAACGGCCTCGGCACCGTCCTCACCCACGTCCTCCCCGGGGGCACCTCCCTCCCGGCCCTGCTCGGCACCGCCGCGCTCGCCGCCGTCCTCGCCAACCTGATCAACAACCTGCCCGCGACCCTCGCCCTCGTCCCGCAGGCGGCCGCCTCCGGACCGGGATCGGTGCTCGCCGTCCTGATCGGCGTGAACATCGGGCCCAACCTGACGTACGCGGGCTCGCTGGCCACCCTCCTGTGGCGCCGCATCGCCCAGGACCACGGCCGGCCGGCCGCACTCGGGGAGTTCACGCGCCTCGGCCTGCTCACCGTGCCGGCCGCCCTCGCCGCGGCGACGACGGCCCTGTGGGTCTCGCTGCGGCTCCTGGGCGGGTGACCGCCGGGCACGGGCGGGCGCGCCGGCGGTTCCCCGGCCGCCCCGGGCCCCGGGAAGGGGCTCGGGAACTCCGGAAACCGCCGGGTCCCGGGAACCTCCGGCCGGACTGCTACGTTCTACATGTTCGTAGAAGTTATTCGACGTCTGGAGCACTCATGGCCCTGTGGGACCGCGTCAAGGAATCCGCATCGACGATGCAGACCCAGCTGATGGCGAAGAAGAACGACCTGAAGAGCGGTGCGTTCCGGGACGCGAGCATGGCCATGTGCGCCCTCGTCGCCGCCGCCGACGGCACGGTCGACCCCGCCGAGCGCCGCCGGGTCGCCCAGCTCATCGCGACCAACGAGGTGCTGCAGAACTTCGACGCGGCCGACCTCCAGCGCCGCTTCGACGCCAACCTGGACAAGCTCACCGCCGACTTCGACTTCGGCAGGGTCAGCGTCCTCCAGGAGATCGCCAAGGCGAAGAAGAAGCCGGCCGAGGCCCGCGCCGTCGTCCAGATCGGGATCGTCATCGGCGGCGCCGACGGCGACTTCGACAAGACGGAGCAGGCCGTGGTGCGCGAGGCGTGCTTCACCCTCGACCTGCCGCCGCACGAGTTCGACCTGTAGAGCCCGTGGGCGGAGCCCCCGGCGCCCGGGGTCCCGCTACACCGACGTGGTGGCCGCGCGCAGCACCAGGTACAGCGTGACGGCCGAGTTGGCCGAGGACAGCGCCGACACCGTCGTGCCGAAGGCCGCGCCCCACGCGGCCAGACCGGCGGCCGTGGACACCGGCGGCCAGGCGCGCCCCACCGGGGCCGGACGCATCAGGGCCGCGACCCGCCGGGGCACCGGCCCCACCGCCGCCAGGGCGGGCAGGGTGGCCGCGGGGGCGCGCGGGGCGAGGAGCGCGGCCCGGCCGATCGCCCGGGCCACGGTCCGGCGACTGCCGACCTCGGCCGCCGCCTCCTCGTCGGCCCAGCGCTCGGCGGTGTACGCGACGGCGGTGCGCAGCGGGCGCAGGAACGGGTTGGCCCGCGCCGCCAGGTGGACCGTCAGCAGATGGCGGTGGTGACGCCCGTTCAGGTGGGCCCGCTCGTGGGCGAAGAGCGCCCGCCGTTCGGCGGACCCGAGCCCGGCGAGCATGCCGGTGCTGACCACGATCCGCCCGCGCCCGCCGGGCAGCGCGTACGCGTACGGGGTGCGGTCCGGCAGCACCGCCACGGACGTCCCGGGCAGTCCCGCGAGCGCGCCCGCCGCCCGGCGGCGCACCCGCAGCTGCCGCCGGGCGGCGACGGCGCAGGAGACGAGGACGGCGAGCAGCGCGGGGATGGCGGCCCGGCCCGCGATCTCGTCGTACGGGACGGCCGCGCGCACGTCCGGGTCGGACCAGCCGTCGGGGAGCGGGTTGCCGGGCAGCTGCGCGGTGCCCACGATCACCAGGAGCCCGAGGCAGAGCGTGCTGCACACGGCGGAGACCCCGGCGACGGCGGTGAGCAGGCGCGTCGCGGTGCGCGGGTGGAGCCGCTGCTCGGCGAGGCGGGCGACCGGCCACGCGGTCAGCGGGAGGACCAGGGGAAGGAAGACGAAGACGCCCATGGCGGTCAGCCTTCCTCCTCCCCGGCGTCCGGGGAGAGGAGTTCACGGAGAAGTCGTTCGTCGTTCGGCGAGAGCGCGGTGACGAAGCTGGCCAGGACCGCCTGGCGGTCCGTCTCGGCGTCGAGCACCTTCCGCATCCGCAGGGCGGCGAGCCCCGCCTCGTCGGCGACCGCCGTCCACCGGAAGGAGCGGCCCGCGCGCTCGCGTTCGACGGCGCCCTTCGCGCACAGGCGGGTCAGGATGGTGATCACGGTGGTGTAGGCGAGACCGCCGCCGAGCCGCTCGCGCACCCATGCCACGGGCACCGGTTCGGACGCCTCGCGGAGCACGGCGAGCACCTGGGTCTCCAGTTCGCCCTGCCCGCGCCTGCGGGCCGGGGGCGCCGCCCCGTCCTCGCTCCGGTCCACCATGCCGCCGTCCTCCCGCTCCGCCGCGCCCGCCGGCCCGCCCACGCCGTCCGCCGGGGCTGACCATCGTACTGACGGGGGCTGACCATCGTACTGAGTGGCGGGAGGACCGGGCGGCGTGAGGAGCGTCCGCGGGGCCCGCGCCCATGTCCCTCGGGGGTCCGGCGTGAGACAATCGAATCCTTTCACGACACGGGGGCACGGTTTCCACGGTTCGGCGCGAAAGCGCGGCCGCACGAGCGCCGGGCCGCGCGGGCGTCACGGCCGCGCGGGGGCGCGAGGGGCGCGGGCCGGTCCGGGGGCCGAGGGGGGTACGGCACATGACGTGGTTTCTCGGGTTCGGGGTCGCCGGGCTGGTCGTCCTGGCCTTCTCGCTGGTGTTCGACGGCGTCCTGGAGAGCGTCGACATCGGCGTGGACGGGTTCCTCTCCCTCCCGGTGATCGCCGGGTTCGTCTCGGCCCTCGGGTTCACGGGGGCGATCGCCACGGGCGCCGCCGGTGCGGGCGCCCTCGTCGCGACTCTCGTCGGTGTCGTCGCGGGCACCCTGACGGGCTGGCTGACCTGGCGGTTCAGCCGGGCCCTGCTCCGGGACGGCGGTGCGCCCGCGCCGCGTGGCGAGGACCTGACGGGAACCTCGGGCGCGGTCGTCACGGCGATCCCCGTCGCGGGGTACGGCGAGGTCCTGCTGTATCTGGGCGGGCAGCCGGTGAAGTACGCGGCGAGGGCCGCCGTGCCGGTGGCGCGGGGCACCGAGGTGTGGGTGGAGTCCGTCCTGTCG
>NZ_JBVHEG010000015.1:0-125909 GCF_055562975.1 Streptomyces sp. NPDC014907
ACCGACCACGACCTCGACCGCCACACCACCGGACTGGCCTGGTCCCTCAAGGAACACCTCAACCGCCAGGAATACTGGCCCGAAGCCATCGCGGCACTGCTCCCCGCCCTGGAGGTGGCACGACGCCGCGGCGACCGCGCCGAAGAAGGCCGCTGTCACCGCGCCCTCGGCGGCCTCCACGGCCACCTCGGCCACCAGGAAGAGGCACTGGACCACATGAGGCGTGCCATCAGGGTCTTCGAAGAGATCGACGAGGTCGGTGAACAGGCCCGCTCCCAGCACGGCATGGGGGTCGTGCTGCATCTCTTCGGCCGACTCGGGGACGCGCTGGTTCCCGCCGGGCGGGCACTCGAACTGGCCCGGGCGTCGGGGGACGACGTGTGGACGGCGGAATGCCTCAACGGGCTCGCCTGGCTGCACTCCAGCCTGGGCCGGCCCGAGGTGGGTCTCGTGTACTGCGAGGAGGCCGTCGACCTGTTCCGGCAACTGAACGCGCCGTGGCGGGAGGCGATCTGCTGGGACAGCCTCGGCTACACCCTCCATCTGCTCGGCCGGTACGAGGAGGCGGTGGCCACCTACCGGCGGGCGGCGGAGATGTTCGGCGAGCTGGGGGACCACAGGAACAGCACGGGCACGCTGATGCGGCTGGGCGACATCCGGCTGGCCATGGGCGACCGGGAGGCCGCCCGCACCGAATGGGCCCGCGCCCTCGCCGACGCCGAACGGCACGCCCTGTCCCACAGCGCCCGCGAGATCCGGGACCGGCTCACGGCCCTGGACGCCGGGACCGGAGCCTCGGCGTCGGCATCGCCGCACCCGGTCGGCACCGGGACGGCGAAGGACCGTTCCGGCGCCTGAGCCTCGCCGCCCGGCCGCCGAGGGGGAAGAGCGGGACGGCGGAGCGCGCCGGAACGGCACGGCCCACAACCGGCGTCCGTACGGTTCAACGGGGGACGGGGGCTCCTGGTTCACCGCGGGGCACGGCTTCCTCCGCGTGACGCCGCGGCAGACCGGTCCGCCGGCACCGGACCCGGGCCGGTTTCCCGCGTACCCCTGGCCGGAGGCTCCGCCCGCGCGTCCGCGCGGCGGACGAACTTCGCGGCCGGACGGCCGAAAAGAGCGCCCTCTCCCTCGGACGTCCGCACCGTGACGGTCCGGCGTCCGGGACCGTCCGTCCCCGGTACCGGCGGTGACGGGAAGAGCCGCCGGTACCGGTACGGACCGGGCCGCGGCTACAGGGAGTCGAGGCCGCGCTCGTGGCGGTCGACGGCCTCGCGCACGGCGTTGACGAAGCCGTACCAGTACGCGGGGGCGTCGGGCGCGGTGGAGGAGGCCACGCCGGCGGTCTCCCGGCGCCCGGAGCCGCTGCCGAACGTGCCGAACATCGCCCTCCGCAGTTCGGTGGACATCTCCAGCTGGGCACCGGCTCCGGTGCGGGTGCGGTTGACGATGTTGGCCGGGTCGTCGCCGTTCAGCTCGGCGTCGGCGCCCGCGACGACCACGTCGACACCCAGCGAGGAGGTGAGCCCGTGGCGGTCGAAGGCCCGCGCCAGGTTGCGGATCAGCCGCTGGTCCCGGCCGCCGACGAGTATCCGCTTGGCCGACGGGGCGTCGTCCGGTGTGTAGCCGTGGAGGGAGACCGCGTAGAGGTTGTTGCCGCAGACCGCCAGGGCGGCGGGGTCGTCACAGTGGGTCGAGGTGACGTGGAGGCGCTTGGCGGGGGCGGGAAGGGACGCGGTCAGCGTCTCGAACATCCAGTAGTCGCGCTGCACCGCGCCCGGGGTGCTCGTGTCCGGCTTCGGTTCGGTGCCGGGCTCGGCGCGGTCGTAACCGGCGAGGGTGAGACACAGTTCGGTGGTACCCGCCTCGAGGCCGCCGCCGTGCGGGGCGATGATCGCCGTGCTGCGGACGGGGGCGCTCGTGGGAATGCCGAGCGGGGCGGTCGCCACGGGGTCCTTCGCGTAGTCGTTCAGGGTCCCCGGCGCGCCGCAACGGAAGCGGCGCATCCAGTTGACGCCTTCCGTGTAGGTGTCGCTGCTGTAGAGCGCGGTGTTCGAGGCGAACTCGGTGGATTCGGCCGCGGCGGCGGTGCTGCCGTTCCCCGCGAGGTCACCGACGAGGGGCAGGGTGGCGGCCGCGGCGACGGAGGTCAGGAGGGTGCGTCTGCTGGTGAGGTTCATGAGGTGATCATCTCAATGCGCGGTCCGCTGTCCCCGTCCACCTCCATGTCAGGGGTCCTGGCGCGCGCGTTGCCCCCCCGAGGTCATGGGCCGGTTCCCGGGCCGGGCGGCCGACCTGCGGACGGGCCGGCGGCGGAGTGCGACCCGTCCGTTCCCGCCGGGCACCGTGAAGCCGTCGACGGTGGGGCCGGGGTCAGAGGGGACGCCCGGTGAGGGCGAGGAACTCGGCACGGGAACGGGCGTCGTGGCGGAGCGTGCCGAGGAGGGTGGAGGTGAGGGTGGTGGAGCCGATGGCCCGGACACCGCGCAGGGTCATGCAGGTGTGCTCGGCCTCGATGACGACACCGACGCCCTTGGGGTCGAGGTGGGTCTGCAACCAGTCGGCGACCTGTTTGGTCAGCCGTTCCTGGACCTGGGGGCGGCAGGCGAAGTGTTCGACGACACGGGCCAGTTTGGACAGGCCGAGGATGCGCCGGCCCGGCAGGTACCCGACGTGGGCGGTGCCGACGACGGGCAGCATGTGGTGCTCGCACACCGACCGCACGGGGATCTTGCGCGCCAGCACCAGTTCGTCGTACCCCTCGTCGTTGGGGAAGGTCGTCAGGTCGAAGGGGCGCGGGCTGAACAGTTCGGCGTAGGCACGGGCCATGCGGCCGGGGGTGTCCAGCAGGCTCTCGCCGGTGGTGTCGACGCCGAGGGCGGCGAGGAACTGGGCGGCGGCGCGTTCGGCCCGGACCGGGTCGATGCCGCCGGTGTCGTGGACGACGCGCAGCGGGGCACCGGACGGTGCCGTGGCCCGGGGCGCGGCGGTGGGCGGACGGGCCGGGTCCGCCGCGGAGGTGGTGGCCGGTGTGGTGAGGTCCATGACGTGCTCCTCGGGGCGGGGAGGGTTGCGCGGGCGGGGCGTGCTCAGGAGGGACGGGTGTCCCCGGGTGGTGGGGGAGCGGGCCGGAGGCGGACGCAGCAGTGGCCGGGGGCGGGCTCCGGGCACGCCCGGAGCGTCCGGTCGCCGAGTCCTTCCAGTACGCCGCGGAGCAGATGGAGGTTCATGCCGCACACGGTCCGGGTGTGGTCGCGCGCGAGCGCGTGGAAGGGGCAGTTGCCCAGGACGATGGCGTCGCCGTCGTGGCGCGGTTCGAATCCGTGCTCCTCCAGCAGGTCGAAGACGCTCTCCTGCCTCCGGCCGGCGAGCCGCGCGCCCAGCTCGTGGGCGATCCGGTGCAGGGCGGCCCGCACCGGTTCGCCGGTCGTCTCGGATTCCTCCAGGGCCCGGGCGAGGAGCCGTCCGGCCAGTTCGTAGTGCCGCTCGGGCAGGCTGACGGTCACCTGGGTGTCCGATCGCCTGTAGAGCTTGGCGGGCCGTCCGGCGCCGGGACCGGTGCGTCCGCTGCGCCGTTCGTAGACGACGTCGAGCAGTGATTCCTCGGCCAGGCGGTCCAGGTGGAAGGCCGCGGTCCTGCGGGAAAGGCCGAGGGCCTCGGCGGCTTCGTCGCGGCTGACCGGCCCCGTCCGGCGCACGACGTGGTCGTACAGCCTCCTGCGGGTCGGCTCGTCGAGCGCGGCGACGGCGGAGACGTCCGGGCGGGGTGCTTCTTTCCGGGGGTCCACGCACACCATTGTAAAACCAATGAAGGTTGTTCATAGAAGACGTGGGCCTTTTTCGTCGCCCGTGGTGGTCGTCGGCGGGGGGAGGGGGCGGGAGCCGCGGGCCCCCTTCGCCGGAGTGCGGGGCGCCTGGACCTCCGGGGCGCCTGGACTTCCGGAACGCTTCTTGGATCTTCGTGACCGCTCCTTGAGGACGCCCGCCACCGACGCCACGATGGGCGCCATGACCCTGGAATCAGCCTTCTCCGACACCCGGGCCTGGGTGGTCCCTCCCGACTCGCTGTCGTTCGGCGGCGACGTCCTGACGGCGGAGGCGGGAGCCGGCACGGACGTCTTCGCCGATCCGCTGACGGGTGAGGTCAAGGACGACGCGGCCCACGCCCTCCTGGTCCCCCCGGACGGCGACTGGCAGTTCTCGGCCCGCCTCCGCGTCGGCTTCCGGGCTCCCTGGGACGCCGGCGGCCTGCTCGTCCGGTCCGCACCGGACACATGGGCCAAGCTCACCTTCGAACAGTCGCCCGACGGCCGGCCCGCCGTGTACTCCGTCGTCACGCGGGGGCTCTCGGACGACGCGGTGGGCAGGCCCCTCGACGGCGACGCGGCATGGCTGCGCGTCAGCCGTCTCGGCGACGGGTTCGCCTTCCACACCTCGCTCGACGGCCGCTCCTGGTGCCTGGCGCGCCAGTTCTCCCTGGGGCCCGTGACCGGCCTGCGCGTCGGTGTGGGAGTCCAGTCCCCGGCCGGGCGGGGCTGCGTCGTCCGGTTCGACCGCATGGCGCTGACACCGGTACGTCTGGCGCACCTCTTCGACGGGAGCTGACCGCTGCCCGGCCGGAAGGACCGGGCCGGAAAGGCCGGACCGGAAAGAGCCAGGCCGGCAAGACGAAGGCGGAAAGACGAGACCGGAAAGACCCGGCGGGCGCGGCACCGTGGCCGCGCCCGCCGGGCCCATGGCCGCCGGCGGCTCAGGAACCTCCGGATTCCGGCGCGCGAAAGGTGATCGCCCCGGCGGGGCAGACACCGGCGGCCATGCGCGCGGCCGCGTGATGGGCACCGGGCGGTTCGGCGCGCAGCAGGAGCACGAGACCGTCGTCCGCGTCCTGGTCGAACACCTCGGGGGCCGTCATCACGCACATCCCGGCACCGATGCAGCGTGCGCGGTCGACGCTCAGGCGCGGCGCGCTCACCTCTCGTCCCAGGTGACCGGGAGGCTCTTCACCCCGAAGATGTCCGCGCTCTCCGGACGCAGCACGACCTCCTCGGCCGGTACGGCCAGGCGCAGCGTGGGAAAGCGGTCGACCAGCGCGCGGAACGCGACCCGCATCTCGACGCGCGCCAGCTGCTGCCCCAGGCACTGGTGGACGCCGTGGCTGAAGGCCAGGTGCCCGGTGGCCTGCCTGCGGAGGTCGAGCGCGTGGGGATCGGGGAAGCGGCCGGGGTCGCGGTTGGCGGTGTGGTACGAGAGGACGACGGTCGTGCCGGCCTCGATGGTCACGCCGCCCAGTTCGACGTCCTCCAGCGCCGTCCTGTGGAACGTCTTGGCGACGCTCAGGTAGCGCAGCAGTTCCTCCACGGCCCCGTCGGTGAGGGCGGGATCGGCGCGCAGCGCCGCGAGTTGTTCCGGGTTCCGCAGCAGCGCGAAGGTGCCGAGGGACAGCATGTTCGCCGTGGTGTCGAATCCGGCCGCCAGCAGGACGAGACTGATTCCCTTCAGCTCCTCGTCGGTCAGGTCGCCCTCGGTGAGTTCGCTGAGGATGTCGTCGGTGGGGTGGGCCCGCTTGGCGGCCACCAGCCGCGCGAGGTATTCCTGTGTCGCGGTGTAGGCCGCCATCAGCTCCTCGTCACCGGCCTCCCCGCCCATGAACATGTCGATCTGTTCCTGGAAGGAGGCCCGGTCCTCGTAGGGCACGCCCAGGATCTCGCAGATCACGATGGTGGGGATGGGCTTGGCGAACGCGGTCACCAGGTCCGTCGGCGGCCCGGCCTCCTCCATGGCGTCCAGGCGGTCGGAGGTGATCCGCTCGATCCGCTCGGTGAGCATCCGCATCCGCCGGACGGTGAACTTGCCCACCAGGGGCTTCCGGTAGCGGCTGTGCTCCGGTTCGTCCATGAGGAGGAACTCGCCGGGCGGCGCGGGAGGGAGCTGGAAGTCGACGATGTTCATGAGGTCCTTGCGCGAACTGAACCGCGGGTCGGCCAGGACCGATCGCACCATGTCGTACCCGGTGATCAGCCAGCCGGGCTTTCCGCCGGGGTGGGTGTAGCGGCTGAGGGGACCGTGCCGCCGGGCGTCGATCAGCTCGGCCGGCGGGTCGAAGGGGCAGCCGGTCCGGCGCTCCGCCGGCAGTGCCGTGACGGTGTGGAGGGCTTCACTCATGGTCCGTCCTCGTTTCGCGATATGACGTGTTCGGGAATGAGTGAAAGCTACGTTGCATTCATGGGTTGGTCAACCTTGTAAGTCCCTATTCCCAAGCCGCAGAGGGTGATTGATGCAATGACGCTGAGAATGAATGCAACAGCGCGTTGCAATGAATGAGAGTGAATGTCATGCCTCCGCAGGGGGGAGGGGGAGAGCAGGGAGAGGGAGAGGGAGGTCGGTCCGGGCGGGGCGCCCCGCCCCGGCATGCCGAGGGGCCTCCCGCGGCGATCGCGGAAGGCCCCTCTCGTGCCGGCCGGGGGAGAAGCTCCTCCCGTCCGGCCGGGCGTCGTGGTCCGGTGGCGGACGCGCTGGTGCGCGTCAGCCGTTGACGTACCGGGCGAGGTGTTCGCCGGTGAGGGTGGTGGGAGCGGCGACGAGGTCGGCGGGGGTGCCCTCGAAGACGATCCGGCCGCCGTCGTGACCGGCGCCGGGGCCCAGGTCGACGATCCAGTCGGCGTGGGCCATGACGGCCTGGTGGTGCTCGATCACGATGACCGACTTCCCGGAGTCGACGAGCCGGTCGAGGAGGCCCAGGAGCTGTTCGATGTCGGCGAGGTGGAGACCGGTGGTGGGTTCGTCGAGGACGTAGACGCCGCCGCTGTCGTGCATGCGGGTGGCCAGCTTCAGCCGCTGGCGTTCGCCGCCGGACAGGGTGATGAGGGGCTGGCCGAGGGTGATGTAGCCCAGACCGACGTCGATGAGGCGGCGGAGGATCTTGTGCGCCGCCGGGATGCGCGCCGCGCCGGTGGCGAAGAACTCCTCGGCCTCGGTGACGGGCATGGCGAGGACCTGGCTGATGTCGCGGCCGTCGAGCCGGTGCTCGAGGACGGAGGCGTGGAAACGCTTGCCGTCGCAGTCCTCGCAGGGGCTGGAGACACCGGCCATGATGCCGAGGTCGGTGTAGAGGACGCCCGCGCCGTTGCAGGTGGGGCAGGCGCCCTCGGAGTTGGCGCTGAAGAGGGCCGGCTTGACGCCGTTGGCCTTCGCGAAGGCCTTGCGGACCGGGTCGAGCAGTCCGGTGTACGTGGCGGGGTTGCTGCGGCGCGAGCCGCGGATCGGGCTCTGGTCGATGGAGATGACGTCCCGGCCGGCGGGGATGGACGAGTGGATCAGGGAGCTCTTCCCGGCGCCCGCGACGCCGGTGACGACGGTGAGGATTCCGAGGGGGATGTCGACGTCGACGTCACGGAGGTTGTGCGCGGTGGCGCCGCGGATCTCGAGCGTGCCCGTGGGCTTGCGGACGGTGGGCTTGAGGACGGTGCGGTCGTCGAGGTGGCGTCCCGTGACGGTGCCGGAGGCGCGGAGCTTCTCCAGGGTGCCCTCGAAGCAGATGGTGCCGCCCGCGGTGCCGGCGCCGGGACCGAGGTCGACGACGTGGTCGGCGATGGCGATCGTCTCGGGCCTGTGCTCGACGACGAGGACGGTGTTGCCCTTGTCGCGCAGCCGCAGGAGGAGGTCGTTCATGCGCTGGATGTCGTGGGGGTGCAGGCCGACCGTGGGCTCGTCGAAGATGTAGGTGACGTCGGTGAGGGCGGAGCCGAGGTGGCGGATCATCTTGACGCGCTGCGCCTCGCCACCCGACAGCGTGCCGGAGGGACGGTCGAGGGAGAGGTAGCCGAGGCCGATCTCCACGAAGGAGTCGAGGGTCTGCCGGAGGGCGGCGAGCAGGGGGGCGACGCTCGGTTCGTCGAGGTCGCGCACCCACCGCGCGAGGTCCCGGATCTCCATCGCGCAGGCGTCGGCGATGTTGATCCGCTTGATCCTGGAGGAGCGGGCCGCCTCGCTGAGCCGGGTGCCGTCGCACTCGGGGCAGACGGCGAAGGTCATGGCCCGTTCGACGAACGCGCGGATGTGCGGCTGCAGCGCGTCGAGGTCCTTGGCCAGCATCGACTTGCGGATCTTCGGGATCAGGCCCTCGTAGGTCAGGTTGATGCCGTCGACCTTGATCTTGGTCGGTTCCTTGTGGAGGAGGTCGTCCAGCTCCGCGTCGGTGTACGCGCCGATCGGCTTGTCGGGGTCGAAGAAGCCGCAGCCGGTGAGGATGCGGCCGTACCAGCCGTCCATGTTGTAGCCGGGGACGGTGAGCGCGCCCTCGCTGAGCGACTTCGTGGCGTCGTAGAGCTGGGTGAGGTCGATGTCGGAGACGGAGCCGCGGCCCTCGCACCGGGTGCACATGCCGCCGGTGCGGTTGAAGTCGGCGCTGACGGCCTTCTTGCCGCTGCCCTCGACGGTGATGGAGGCGCTTCCCTTGAGGGAGGCGGTGTTGAAGGAGAACGCGCTCGGCGGCCCGATGTGGGGGTCGCCGAGCCGGCTGAAGAGGATGCGGAGCATGGCGTTGGCGTCGGTGGCGGTGCCGACGGTCGAGCGCGGGTCGGAGCCCATCCGCTGCTGGTCTACGATGATCGCGGTCGTCAGTCCTTCGAGGACGTCGACCTCGGGCCGCGACTGGCTGGGCATGAGGGTCTGCACGAACGAGCTGTAGGTCTCGTTGATCATCCGCTGGGACTCGGCGGCGATCGTGCCGAACACCAGGGAGCTCTTGCCCGAGCCGGAGACGCCGGTGAAGACCGTGAGGCGGCGCTTGGGGATGTCGACGCTGACGTTCTTGAGGTTGTTCTCGCGCGCGCCGTGCACGCGGATCAGGTCGTGGCTGTCGGCGGGGTGCCGCGCGGCCGACGGTGACGGGGTGGTGTGCGTGTACGGGACCATGCTCGTCGTTCTCCAAGGCTGTTGTGCGGCCGAAGTGGCTGTGCGGACGTGTGGTCGTCGCCGGCCCCGCGGGTCCGCTGCCGCGTGGGGGGCCGGCGCCGGTCCGTGACCCGGGCCCGCGGTCCGCCGGACCGCGGGCCCGGGAACGGCCGTCAGCGGCTCAGGTCCCGGAACCTCTTGACCGCCAGGGGGAAGAACACCGCGACGAGGACCAGTGGCCAGAGCACCGCGAGGAGTTCCGCGTGGGTCGCGGCCCAGGAGTCGCCGGTTCCCCCCGGGTTGCCGAACAGGCCGCGTACCGCGGTGGCCGTCGCGGACATCGGGTTCCACTCCACGACCGCGCCCAGCCACGCCGGCATCGACTCGGGCGAGGCGATGGCGTTCGACAGGAAGGCGACCGGCCAGACCAGGATCTGCACCGCCTGCACCATCTCGGGCTTGCCCGCGACCATCGCCAGGTGGATGCCGATCCACAGCATCGCGAAGCGCAGCAGCAGGAGGAGCCCCACCGCGCCCAGGAAGGAGGAGAAGCCCCCGTGCCAGCGCCAGCCGATCGCGTACCCGACCGCGATCATCACGGCCAGGCCGACGACCGACTGCAGCATGTCGGCGACGCTCCGGCCGACCAGGACCGCGCCGGAGTTCATCGGCATCGAGCGGAACCGGTCGATGACCCCCTTGCCGAGGTCCTGGGTGACCGAGAGCATCGTCGCCTCGAGGCCGAAGGCCATGGTCATGGTGAGCATGCCGGGCACCAGGTAGGACGTGAAGTCCCCCTCGACGCCCCGTCCGCCGCCGATCAGGTAGCTGAACATCAGCAGCATCATCACCGGGAAGACCAGCCCGACGACCACCTGCACGGGCTGGCGCGCCCAGTGCGCCAGCTCGCGCCGGGTCATGGTCCAGGAGTCGGCCGCCGCCCAGCTCAGTTTCGAGCCCGTGCCGTGTGCCGTGCTCACGCCGGTCGAGGTCATACCGTGGGTCGCGCTCATGCGGCGTCCTCCTTCGTCAGGTGCATGAAGACCTCGTCGAGGGTCGGGCGGCGCACCGCGATGTCCTCCGCCTCGATGCCGGCCGCCTCCAGGGCCCGCACGGTCTCCGTCAGTGCGGCCATCCGGTTGCTGACCGAGGCGCTGATCATGCGCCGGTCCTCGTCCACCACCGCGTCCCCGGACAGGAGGGAGGCGGCGCGGGTCAGCTGGGCCGTGTCGTGCAGGACCACGTCGATGCGGTCGCCGCCGGTCTTGGTCTTCAGTTCGTCCGCCGTGCCCTCGGCGATGACCTTCCCGTGGTTGATCACCGCGATCTGGTCGGCGAGCTGGTCGGCCTCCTCCAGGTACTGGGTGGTCAGCAGGACGGTCGTGCCGCCGCCCACCAGGGAACGCACCGCGTTCCACACCTCCGTGCGGCCGCGGGGGTCGAGCCCGGTCGTGGGCTCGTCCAGGAAGAGCACCTGCGGCCGGGAGATGAGGGACGCCGCCAGGTCGAGCCGCCGCCGCATGCCGCCGCTGTACTGCTTGACGGCCTTGGTGCCGGTCTCGGAGAGCCCGAACTGCTCCAGGAGCTCGTCGGCCCGCGTGCCGGCGCGGCGCGCGCCGAGGCGGTAGAGGCGGCCGAACATCTCCAGGTTCTGACGGCCGCTGAGCTCCTCGTCGACGGCGGCGTTCTGGCCGAGCAGCCCGATCCGTGAGCGCACCTCGTCGGCCCGGGTCCTCACGTCGATGCCCGCCACCTCGACGCGCCCCTCGTCGTGGCGCAGCAGCGTCGACATGATGCGCACGGCCGTGGTCTTGCCGGCGCCGTTGGGACCGAGGATTCCCTGGACGGTCCCGGCCCGGACCGTGAGGTCGAGACCGTCGAGGGCCTGCTTGTCCCTGTACTTCTTCCGCAGACCTTCGACGACGATCGCCAGATCGCAGTCAGACAAAACACCCTCCTTCGTGGCAGTGGTAAAACTTGTCTAGTGCCCTCACCGTAGGGCACTCGAGGCGGTTGGTCAAATTTGATTAGCGAGGAAGGCGCGGGGGTTTCGCGGTCCTCCGGGGGCGGGCAGGGGTAGCCTAGTCAAAATTAACTAGAAGGGGGACGCG
Source organism: Streptomyces sp. NPDC014907 (assembly GCF_055562975.1). Classification (NCBI taxonomy): domain Bacteria; kingdom Bacillati; phylum Actinomycetota; class Actinomycetes; order Kitasatosporales; family Streptomycetaceae; genus Streptomyces; species Streptomyces sp. NPDC014907. The sequence continues at coordinate 11,004 of NZ_JBVHEG010000015.1, forward strand.
CATGTCAGCGATCCGGCTCCTGGTTCTCGGCGCGGTCCGTCAGCACGGACGGGTGCACGGTTACCAGGTACGCAACGACCTGGAGTTCTGGGGCGCCCACGAGTGGTCCAACGCCAAGCCGGGCTCGATCTACCACGCGCTCAAGCAGATGACGAAGCAGGGACTCCTCGTCGCCCACGAGGTCGCGCCGAGCACCGCCGGCGGCCCGCCCCGCGTCGAGTACGAGATCAACGACAAGGGGAACGAGGAGTACTTCGCACTCCTGCGCGAGGCCCTGGGCTCGCACCGGCAGAAGGCCGACGTCCTCTCGGCCGGCATCGGCTTCATCGTCGACCTGCCGCGCGCCGAGGGCGTCGAACTCCTCAGGAAGCGGGTCGTGGGGCTCGAACGGTGGCGGTCCGCGGTCACCGAGTACTACCTGCCGGAGGCCGGGTTCGAACAGCTCGGGCACATCGGCGAGATCATGAACATGTGGGTGCACTCGGCCGACTGCGGCGCGGAATGGACGCGCGGTCTGATCAAGCGCATCGAGGACGGCGCGTACACGTTCGCGGGGGAGGGGGACCCCTTCGTGGGCGTGCTCGCCGAGGACCAGCCGAACCCGTTCGCGACGGGACCGCACCCGGAGGACCACCGGTAGGGCGCGTCCCGGAAGCGCCGGGCGCGCCCGCCCGCCGGCGGTGGCGACCGGTACGGCGGCCTCGTCCCGTTGTCGCACCCCCTCGGTACGCTCGGCCCATGAGCGTCTCCCTCTACTACCGCGCGAGCCGTCCCGCACCGCTGACGGCGGCCGAGGCGTCCGCCGTCGCACGCCTCGTCGCCGTCCGGTCCTCCTCCTTCCCGTACCGGGACGAGGAAGGCCTCCACCTGTACGAGAACGGTGGCGGCGGGCCGGACGAGATCGTCGCCGGGGCCACCAAGATGCCGCTCGACCCCGACCGCGCGGTGCCGGTGATCGTCCATCTGCTGGACTCGGTGACCGGGCTGCGCCGTGCCCTGCCGGGCGCGGAGTGGCACGTGCACATGGACGACCTCGACGTCCCGTGGGACGAGGCGGAGGGTTACGCCCTGCCCGGCATGCGCGACGCGGACCCCACGGCCGGACCCGGCAGCGCCTGAACGCACCGCCCGCGACGGACCCCGGCCGCGGCCGGGGTCCGGGCGGTTCTCCCGCGCCGTCCGGCCGCCGGGCGCGACGACGGAGCCCCCGGGGCTCCCGGTCAGCCGGCGGTGCCGAGGTCCTCCCGTGTCCCGGCCGTCTCCAGAGCCTCGGCGTAGACCGCGGCGCCCCGGCTCGCGGAGAGGTCGAGCGAGGCGAGGATGGAGGGGAACACCACGCTGGGCAGCACGTGCCGCATCATCGCGGAGACCCGCTCGGCCAGATCGCGGTACTCGCAGACGGCGTGGGACATGGACTGGATGCCGGCGAACGCGCCCACGATGACGTCGGCCGTCTCGGCGGGCGCGGCATGGGGGAGCAGCTCGCCCCGCACCTGTGCCTCCCGCAGCAGTCCGCGGACGATCCCGGCCCAGCGCAGGAACGGACCGCTGCGATCGGTGTCCTCCACCGCCTGATCCGTCGTCAGCCGGACGCCGGCGCGGACCATCGGGTCGGTTTGCAGGCGGTGGGCGTGCAACATCACGACGTCCATGGTCTCCTGCACCTTGGAGACGCGGGGCGGGACCGTGATCCGCCGGTCCTGCTCGGCCAGCACGGCCTGGGCCAGGTCCACCTTCGACATGAAGTGGAAGTACAGGGCGCCCTTCGTCGTCCGCGCCTCCCTGAGGATCTGGGAGATCGTGGCCGCCTGGTACCCGTGTTCCTCGAAGATCTTGGCCGCCGCCGACAGGATCGTCTGACGCGTACGGATGGCCCGGACCTGCTCGGCCATTCTTCCTCCCCCCTCGAAGTCGTCGGGCGCCGGGGATTCCGAAGAGACCGCCCAGTCCGTACCCTACGGCGGACGGCCGATCCCGCTCCTCCACGAACGGGGAAAGAGCAGGTCAAGAAGGGATCTCCTGATTCCCTTCTTCGGCGCCGCCGGAGCCGCCGCGAGGAGCGGTCCAGCGCGGTCCGAGCCGTTCGCGAGCGGGCCGCCCGAACGTGCCTCCGGCGGGCCGGCCCGCCCCCGGCCACCCGGAACCCGGTTCCGGCCGCCCCGGAAGACGTTGCCCCGTCCGACCGATAGAAACAGCATGGACGGTTTGTTAAGCTCCCCCGCGAGAGGGCGCACCACGGCGGAGCCAGCGGCCGTGGCGGTGAGGGGCGCCCACGCGTGCCCGGTCCCGGGCTCTCCTCGTGAAGCGCCGTAGTCAACTCTCTGGCCTCCCCTTCGGCGGGCACGGCAATCCCCCTGCAGTGACGGAGCGGTCGATGGTCAAACAGGAGCGCGCGATGCGCACGCGCGAAACCCTGATCCGGTCCGCGGCGGAGGTCTTTGGCCGGGAGGGCTTCTCCAGGGCCTCGCTCACCGCGATCAGTTCGCACGCCGGGGTCAGCAGCGGGGCGCTGCACTTCCACTTCGAGAACAAGGCCGCCCTGGCCGATGTCGTCGAGGCGGAGGCGCTGGCAAGGCTGTTGGCCGTCATCCGTACCGACCTCCCGGCCGGCAGGAGTCACGTCCAGCTCCTCGTCGACGTCACCCACCGCCTCGCCGGCGAGTTGCGCAGCGACGTCGTGCTGCGGACGGGCTTCGCCCTCGGCGGCGAGCCGTCCCGTCCGGCGCCGATCGGTCTGCGGGAGCACTGGCGGCACTGGGTCGAGGAGGAGCTGGAACGCGCCGAGGCGAAGGGCGAGTTGCGCACGGAGGTGACGGCGCGGGACGTGCTGACCGCCGTGGTGGCCACCATGGCGGGACTCGAAGTGCTCGGCGTGCGGGACGCGATGTGGCTCTCGGCGGCGACCGTGAGCCAGGTCTGGCGCCTGCTGCTTCCCGCCGTCGCGCCGGCCGCCCTCCTCGCGGACCTCGAAGCCGACGGAACCCGCTCCCGGTAGGACCCGCCGGACCGGCCCCGGTGCCCCGCACGCGCGGGGCGCCGGGGCTTTCGCGCGCGGACGCGCCACGAAGGAGACCTCAGGGTCTGTTTTCGGCCCACTGGGAGGCCCGGGGGGAGGCGGGAGAGCGCTTTCGCGATGGCGAACGATCGCGCGGGGCCCCCAAATGCCCAGGTGAGAAAGGCAGTTGAGAGTCTGTCAGGTCGATCGGGAGGGGTGGACGGAGCGGTCTGTTTTGCGTTGACAAAACCGTCGGCCCTGTTTTTTACTGAGTCGCCATCCATGGACAGGGAGTAGGCGTGGACATCGAACTACTGGGCACTCTGGCGGTTCGGGAGCAAGGGCGCTCCATCACGCCTACCGCTCCCAAACCGCGACAGGTACTGGCGCTGCTGGCCCTTCACGCCGACCGGGTCGTCCCGGTCTCGGCCCTGGCGGAAGAACTGTGGGCGGGCGCGCCGCCGCGCAGCGCCCGCACGACGATCCAGACGTACGTGCTGCAGCTGCGGACCCTCATATCGGCGGCCCTGGAGCAGGGCGACGGCAGGGGAGGCCGCACCGGCCCGTGCACCGCCAAGGACGTGCTGGTCACGCTGCCCGGCGGCTACCTCCTGGACACCGGCGGCGGCACCAGCGACGTCCGCGAGTTCGACCGGCTCGTCGCCGGCGGCTCCCGTGCCATGGATGCGAGCGACTTCCCCGACGCCGCCCGCCTGCTGCGCGAGGCGCTGGCCCTGTGGTCGGGGCCTGCCTTCGCCGACGTTCCCGGCGGCGCCCAGCTGGACATGGAGGCGCGGCGGCTGGAGGAGACCCGGCTGTGCGCCCTCGACCGGCGCATCGAGGCCGACCTGCGGATGGGACGCCACCGGGAGCTGCTGGCGGAGCTGACCGTACTGGCCGGCCGGTACCGCACCCACGAGAACCTGCACGGCCAGTTCATGCTGGCCCTGTACCGCTCGGGCCGCCGGGGCGAGGCCCTCGACGTCTACCAGCGGCTGCACCAGACCCTGGTGCGCGAACTCGGGCTCGAACCCTCGGCCGTGCTGCGCAGGCTGCGGCGCTCGATCCTCATGGCCGGCCCCGACGCCCCCGCCGGGACGGCGGACCCCCGCGGCGAACGGCTCGTCCGCGCCGGCTGAGACGCCGCCTCCCCCGGCCCGGGGAGACCGCACGATCCCGGGAACCCGGCGCCCGCCCGGGCCCGGCCGGAAAGAACGGCGGACACGAGCCGTGTCCCGCCCCCCCCCGCCGAAGCGCCCTCGTGCGGCCCGTCCGGCCGCGAGGTTCCGCACGGCGCGGTGAAGAAGCTCCGGAGCGGGCCCCGGCGGAGACCCCCGATCGGCATCCGGCACGGCACCCCGCCACACCGCCCGGACGATCCGCGCGGGTCCCGCACGTGAAACCCTCCGCATCGCCCGGACGATCCGCGCGGGGCGCACCTGAAACCCCCTCCACCGCGCGGCCCTGCCTCCGGGCGTACGGGCCCGGGGAGATCCGTACGCCGGACGCCACGGGCGGGCGGTGAACCCTTCGGAACGTTTCCCGGCGTTTCGTACACCCCGCGCCCCGGTTTCGTTCCCGCCCTCCGCTTCCGCCCCCGGCTTCCGGCCCGCGACCGTGCCGAAAACGCCCTCTTGACCATCCCGTCGCGCCCTGTCGGGGGTGGGGCCGCCGCCGGGACGTCCCGCCGCATTCCTGTCCGCGCCATGGATTCCCGGAGGATCGCGCCACCGCGTCCGGAATCCGCCGGGACGGAAAGCACCGCCCACCGGAATACCACTTGAGCGCATCTCGAGCGGCATTCTGCGGAACGCGACCGTTCCGCGAATCCGTCAGGTCCGGCAGCCGGTCCCGGAGAAAGTCCGGAATCCCGGCCGGAAACGGAAGGTGCTTTTCTCTTCGTGTGCGATCGGCAGCGTCAATTCGGCCTGCGGACGGCTGGATCTCCCTCCCCGTTCATCCTGCCGGCTCCACGCGGCCCGAGGTCGTCGGAGGAATGGAGGGAGGCGGCGTCGCCGGGCGGGGCCGCACCGTCACCGACCCCGCCCACCCGCCCCCGCCGGGCCCCTCCCGCCTCCCGGATGAACTGTCCGGCTTCCCCCTTCCGGAGCGGGCTCCCCCCCCGTGCCCCAGGTGTCCGGGGCCCGTCGGTGACCGCGTTCCGGACCCCGGCCGAAAACCGCTGGAGAAACGCCGGACGCCCGCGGAAGGAACGCCGGACCCCGCGTCACCGACCCTCGCCCGAGGCCTTCTTGACGCCGGGCGGAAAACGTGAATGCGACAGCCGGGGAAAGCGCGGAGACATCTTTGTTGGAGACGCACTCGACAGGCACTCAAGAAATTGTTGACGGCGCCCAGGGCCCCGCTACTCTGCCTCAGTCGAAGGCTCTACCGATGTGAACTCGACAAGCAGCTGGGAGACCGTGATGATTCAGGTTCTTGGTCCGTTGAACGCCGAGATCAACGGGGGATCGATTGTTCCGACGGCCGGCAAACCACGCCAGATCCTGGCGTTGCTCGCGCTCTACCCGGGCCGGGTGATGCCCGTGCCCACCCTGATGGAGGAGGTCTGGGGCACCGAACTGCCGCAGAGCGCGCTCACCACGCTGCAGACCTACATACTGCAGCTGCGCCGCAGGCTCGGCACGGCCATGGGCCCGGGCAACCCGGGCGGCGCCAAGGAGATGCTCGCCACCCGGCACGGCGGCTACCTGCTCCAGATCGCCCCGGAGAGCGTGGACGTCCACGCGTACGACCGGCTGGTCGCCGAGGGCCAGAGCGCCTTCGACGTGGGCGAGGACGAACGGGCCGCCGCCCTGCTGCGGCGGGCGCTCGGGCTCTGGAAGGGCCCGGCCCTGGTCGACGTGCGGGTGGGCCCGATCCTGGAGATCGACGTCATGCGGCTGGAGGAGAGCCGGCTGGTGACCGTGGAACGGCGCATCGACGTCGACCTGCGGCTGGGCCGGCACACCGAGATCCTCGCCGAACTCACCGAACTGATCGCCCGTCACCCGCAGCACGAGAGCCTGCACTCGCAGGCGATGGTGGCGCTCTACCGCTCCGGCCGCCAGGCCACCGCGCTGGACATCTACCGGAGGCTGCGGGTGCGCCTCATCGAGGACCTCGGTGTCGAACCCTCCCCGCAGCTCCAGCGCCTCCACCAGGCGATGCTCGCGGTGGACCCGGCACTGGACGTGGTCGCGGGCCCCCGGAGGGGCTCCACCTTCGACCTGTACGCGGCCTGAGCGCCCGCCCGCCGGGCCGCCGGCACGACCGCGACGACGGGGCTTCCGGACGGCGCGCCGGGCGCCCCGCGCACACCGACCGACCACGCCGGGAGAGACGGCGCAGCAGGAAGGGCCGGGCATGGCAGAGAAGAACGGGGTGCGGCTGGTGTGCTTCGCGCACGCGGGAGCCGGCACCTCGGCGTTCCACCGCTGGAGCACCCTGCTGGGCGCCGCGGCCGCCCCCGAGCCGCGGCAGCTGCCCGGCCGGGGCGCACGGCACCGGGAGCCCCGGGTGACCACCCGGGGGGACCTCCTCGCCGATCTGCGCGACCTGTTCGCGGGACAACCGCCCGGACCGTACGTCCTGTACGGGCACAGCCTGGGCGGTCTGATCGCCTACACCCTCACCCGCGCCCTGCACGCGGCAGGTCTGCCGCTGCCGGCGCTGCTGGCCGTCGGCGCCTGCCCGTCGCCCGGCGAACCGAGCGGACTGATCTCCTCCGCCGAAGTCCCCGACCACGAACTGACGGGACTGCTGCGGACGTTCGGGGCGATACCCGAGGACGCCGTCCCCGGCGACCCGTGGCACCGTCTCGTCCTGCCGGTGCTCCGCGACGACCTGAGACTCGCCGCCGACCTGCGCGCCGCCGCCCGGGACCCCGCCACCGGCGGGCCGGTTCCGGTGCCCCTGCTGGCCGTCGGCGGCAGCGAGGACGCACTGGTGCCCGCCGGGACGATGCGCGGCTGGAGCGCCTGGACCGACGGCCGCTTCGTCCACCGCACCCTGCCGGGCGGCCACTTCTTCGTCCGCGACGGCGCACTTCCCCGGCTGCTCGGCCGGGCCTGCCGGGTCGTGGACCGGGCGGGGGCAACCGACGGGACGGGTGGTGGGACGGATGGCGACCGGTCACGGCCCGGCCCGCCGTGAGGACGGCGCCCCCGCGCGGGCGTGCCCGGCCCTCACGCGGGGTCGGAACGCTCCCCGACGTGAACGGCGCCCCCGCGCGGGCGTGCCCGGCCCTCCGCCGCGCGGAACGGGCGAGACCGGCGGGGGAGGAGCCCGGCCGGTCCGGCCCGCCGGGCGGACCCGCGTCGCCGGGTGCCCGGTCGCGGTCCAGGGCCGTTCGAGGGGTTCTCCGGCCGTTCCGGTGAACCTCGGGGCAGGCGTCGAGGGAGGGCGGAACCGGTGACGGATGGACGGGAACGCCGCGCGGCGTCCTCGGCGTACGCGACCGCGTCCGCCGCCGGCACGCGGCCCGCCGAGGACGCCGCACGGCGCCGCGCGGCCCGGCTGGAGACGCTCCTCGGCGACCCGGAGGACCCGGCCAACCCGCACGGGACCGCCGCCCTCGCCACCGCCGACGCCCTGGGCCGGCCCCCGGAACCGACCGAGGACCTGCTCACCCGGGCCGGCCTCGCCGCCGAGTTCGTCCCGGCCCGGTCCGGCGGGCTGCTCACCCGCGCCGACCTGCTCGTCACCGCCCTGCGCCCGCTCTTCCGCCGCGACCTCGCCCTCGGCCTCGGCCTCGCGTCGCTCTCCGCGACCGCGCCCGTCTGGGCCGCGGGCAGTACGCGGCAGCGACGGCGCACCGCGGAGCTGCTGCTGCGCGGCGGCCGGGCGGTCGCCGCGCACCACGAACCCGCCCACGCCAACGCCCTCGCACGCGGCGAGCTGACCGCCGCCCCGGACCACGACGGCTGGCTCCTCGACGGCCGCAAGGACCTCGTCATGAACGCGTCCCGGGCGGACGTCTGGGTCGTCTGCGCGCGCACCGCGCCCGAACGCGGCCCGCGCGGCCGCTCCGTCCTCCTGCTGGACTCCGGCGAACTGCCCCCCACCGGGTTTCGCGGACTGCCCCGGACACCCACCTCCGGCATGCGCGGAACGCCCTTCTCCGGAGTGGAGTTCACCCGCTGCCCCGTCCCCGCGGACGCTCTGGTCGGCCGCGCGGGCGAGGGGACCTCCCTGGTCCTGCGCACCCTCCAGATCGACCACTGCCTCGTCCCGGCCGTCGCCGTCGCCACCACCGGAACCGCGCTGTGCTCGGCCGTGCGCGCCGCGACCTCCGGCCGGACCGGACCGATGGCCCGGCGCTGGCACAAGCCGCTCGCCGGGGTCTTCGCCGACCTGCTCGCCTGCGACAGCATGGCCACCGTCGCGCTCCGCGCGCTCAGCCTGCTGCCCGGCCGCGCCCACGTCCTGGCCGCGGCCGTCACGTACGTGGTCCCGGACCTGCTGCGCGAGAACCTCGAGGAACTCACCACCGTCCTCGGCGTGCCCGGACACGAACACGCCGGTCCGCACCACGGGTTCCTGGGCAGGCTGACGCGCGACCTGCCGTTCGCGAGCCTGGGCCACACCGGTACGGCCGTCTGCCACGCCGTCCTCGTCCCCCAGCTGCGGCCGCTGGCCGAACGCTCCTGGTTCAGGGCCCCGGAACCGCCGCCCGAGCTGTTCCGCACCGGCGCCGACCTGCCCGTCCTCGACCACCGGCTGCTCGGCCCGGCCGGCGGGGAGGACTTCCTCGCCGCCTCCCTCGTCGGCTCCGCCCGGCGGCTGGCCGCCACCCCGCACACCGACGGCGGGACCGCCGCGCTCGCCGGCCTCGCCGAGGCGTTCACGGGCGAGCTGCGGACGCTGCGCTCCCGGTGCGCGGCCCTGCCCGCCGTCCCCGGCCCGGCCGCCGTGGTCCTCAGCGACCGCTACGCCCTGCTCCAGGCCGCGGCCGCGGTGCTCGGCGTCTGGGAGGGCCAGGACGGCACGGACGCCTTCCTCGCCGAACCGGCCTGGGCGGTGCTGGCGCTGTCGCGGCTGGCCCGGAGACTCGGCATCACCGCGCCCGGGCCCCCCGACGGCTGTGCGGCGCGGGTCCTGGACGGACTCGTCCGCCGTCTCCGCGCGGGCCGCGGCTGCGGTCTCGACGACGGCGGACCCGGTCACTGAGGAGGATGCCACCGTGCCGCACCGGCCCGCGGCCGGCGGGAGGACGCCCCCGCCGCCCGTCCACGTCCCCGGCCCCGGACCCGGCCCGCCCTGGCGGACCGTGCGTTCGCGCCTCGAACGGGACGGCAGCGCCGTCGTCGTCGCCACCTGGGGCGAATGGCTGACCGCCGCGCTCGCCGACACCGCGCTGCGCCCGCTGCTCGGCCACGACTGGCAGCGCTACCGGCGCACCCGTGACGCGACGGCCCGCTACCGCTTCCTCGCCTCCCGCATGGTCCTCAAGCACACGGCCGCCACCGTCCTGGGAACGGACCCGGTCGTGCTCGACCTCGCGTACAAGATCACCGGAAGGCCGTTCATCCGGGGCTTCGACCAGATCGACGTCAGCCTGAGCCACACCGGCGACCTGATCGCGGTCGGGGTCAGCCGCACCGGCCGGATCGGCGTGGACGCCGAACCCGCGGACCGGACGGTCTCCCCCGACCTGCTCCGCCGGCACATGTGCACCCCCGCCGAGGGCGCCGAGCTGGCGCGGATGCCCCCGGACCGGCAGGCCCCGGAACTGCTGCGGCTGTGGACGCTGAAGGAGGCCTACACCAAGGCCCTCGGGCAGGGACTGCGGCTCGGCTTCACCCGGTTCGGCCTCGGCCCGGGCAGCGGGACCCCGACCGCCCCCGACGGCTCCCCGGTCCTCCCCGGCGCGTGGACCTTCGCCACCCATCCGGTGCTGGACGACCGCTATCTGGTGAGCACGGCCTGCCAGGACACCGGCCTCGGCACCGCCCGGGACACCGCCGCCCGCACCATGCTCGACCGGGACCTCACGGACGCCGTCGAGGAGGGGCTGGCCACCCGCTGAACCGACCCGCTGAACCGGCCCCCGCTGAACCGGGCCCGCCGGGCCGGGCCGACGGGACGGGACCGGCCGCCGCCGTGCCCCGTCCCGCCGCGCACCCGGCCGCCCCGGGTGCGAGGCGGCCTCGAAGCGCCCTCTAAGGCTCCTCCACCGGCGCGCCCGAAACTGGGCAGCACTACCGAGCGGCAACCCCGGGACGACCGGGCCGAACAGGGTGGAGCGGCTACGTGACAATCTTGGTGACTGGAGCGACGGGAGCCGTGGGCCGGCTTGTGGTCGACCGGCTCGTGGCGGCGGGCGAGCCGGTGCGTGCGGTGACCCGGGACCCGGCCGCCGCGCGCCTGCCGGAGCCGGTCGAGGTCGTCGAGGGCGACCTGGAGAAGCCCGAGAGCCTGCGCGCGGCCTTCGCCGGAGTGGACCGCCTCTACCTCTTCCCGGTGCCGGCGACCGCCCGCGAGGTCGTCGCCCTGGCCCGGGAGGCCGGCGTCCGCCGGATCGTGGTCCTCTCCTCCTCCTCGGTGCTCGACGCCTCGCACGACAACCACAGCGGCGCCCACCACCGGACCGTCGAGCGGGCCGCGGAGGAGTCCGGCCTCGCGTGGACCTTCGTCCGCCCCGACGAGTTCGCCATGAACGTGCTGTGGAAGTGGGGCCACTCCATCCGCACCGAGGACGTCGTGCGCGCCCCCTACGGCGACGCGAAGCGCGTGCTGATCCACGAGTCCGACGTCGCGGCCGTGGCCGCGACCGCGCTCCTGGAGGACGGGCACGCCGGCCGGGCCTACGTGCTCACCGGGCCCGAGGCCGTCACCCAGGCCGAGCAGGTCCGGCAGATCGCCCGGGCCGCGGGCCGCCCGATCGCCTTCGAGGAGATCACCCCGGACCTGGCCCGGGAGTCCATGGGCCGGGTCATGCCCGCCCCGGTCGTCGAGATGGTCCTGGGCTACCTCGCCGACGCGGTCGCGAACCCGCCCGTTCCCGTCGGCACCGTCGAGGAGGTGACCGGCCGCCCCGCGCTGACCTTCGCCCGCTGGGCCGCCGACCACGCCGCCGACTTCGCCCCCCGGCCGGCGGAGCGTGCGGCATGAACACGGACTCGACCGAACACCCGGCGCCCGGCGCCGCCGGCGGAACGCGCCGCGCCGCCAACACCCTGGTGCGGATGACCGGGAGCGGCACCCCCGAGGAACGGATGCACACCGCCGAGGCCCCCCGGCCCACCGCGGGCAAGGGCAGGGTCGTGGTCGAGGTGGAGGCGGCCGGCGTGTCCTTCGCCGAGGTCCAGATGCTCCAGCACCTCCACCCGTTCCCGCCCGCCTTCCCCTTCGTGCCCGGCTACGACCTGGTCGGCCGGATCGTCGGGGTCGGCCCCGGAGTCACCGGCTGGAAGACCGGCGACCGGGTCGCCGCCATGCCCCGCCAGGGCGCCTGGCAGCGCTTCGTCGAACTGCCCGCCAAGACCCTGGCCGCCGTCCCCGGCACCCTGGACGCGGCCGTGGCCGTCGCCCTGGTCACCAACGGGGTGACCGCCTACCAGATGCTGCACCGCCTCACCCGCCCGCGACCGGGCGACACCGTCCTGGTGCACGGAGCCAGCGGAGGCGTCGGCGCCCTGCTCACCCAGCTCGCGGTCCACCACGGCCTGCGGGTCATCGGCACCGCCTCGCCCGCCAAGCACGACGCCGTGCGGGAACTCGGCGCGGAGCCGCTCGACTACCGGACCCCCGACCTCGTCGCGGCCGTCCGCGCACTCGCCCCGGAAGGCGTCCGGGCCGTCTTCGACCACATCGGCGGCCGCGGCCTCGACGCCGGCTGGACGATGCTCGCCCGCGGCGGGACCCTCGTCTCCTTCGACTCCTCCGTGGCGGGCTACCGCCCCGGCCAGTGGTTCCGGCCGCACGTCCCGGCCCTGCGCCGCACCGCGGTCCGTTTCCTCGCCCGCCTCCTCGGCCTCACCGGAGGCCGCCGGATGAGCATGTACTACGTGAAGCCCGGCCCGGACTTCGACGCCGACTACGCCGAGCTGTGCGGGCTCGCCGCGGACGGTGTCCTCACCCCCCGCATCGCCGGCCGCCACCCGCTGGACGGGGCCGCCGCCGCGGTACGCGCCCTGCTGGACGGCAGCAGCGTCGGCAAGCACGTCCTGACCCCCTGAACCGGTCCCGGTCCCCGGACCGGTCCCGGCCCCGCGCCATCCGACTCCGCAGCAGACGAGGGGAAATCCCGCCATGACCGCAACGGTGAACGAGCGTTCCGCCGACCGGAGCGCGCAGGAGCGCAACAAGGAGATCGCGCTCGCCTGCGCCGCCGCCTGGAACCGCTGGGAGCTGGACGGCATCCTCGAGCACTGGGCCCCCGACATCAGGCACTACTCCGAGGACCGTCCGGTGGACACCGGGCAGATGATCGGCGCCATGCGGGGAGGCCTCGCCGCCTTTCCCGACCTCCACCTGGACGTCAGGTCCATCGTCGCCGAGGGCGACCGCGTCATCCTGCGCATCACGGTGACCGCGACCCACCTCGGGGAGTTCCTCGGCAAGGCCCCGACGGGGAAGAAGGTGAGCTGGTTCATGCTCGAGGAACTCCTCTTCGACGACGCCGGCCGGATCATCGAGCACCACGACGTCTTCAACTACCTGCCGATGCTGAAGGAGCTGGGGTTCGTCCCCGCCGACGTCCTGTGAACACCCCGCGCCCCCGCGGGAACCAGGGGTTCCCGCGGGGGCGCGCCGTCGGCCGGTGCCGCCGCGTCCGGCTCAGGCCAGGTCGTCCCGGGTGACCGTACGCGCCGACACCCGCAGCTCGCCGTCCCCGCCCCGCACCAGTACGTCCTCGCAGACGCACACCCGGTGCACCCGGGACCCGCCGCCGATCCCGGAGGCGTAGACGACGGCGTACGAGCGGACGGACACGGTGCCGTCGGGGCGGGGCCGGACGTCCAGCATGCCCATGAAGTGCCGGTGCCGCTGCCCGGCCGCGGCCAGCTCCGCGTGGCTGCGGGTGGTCGCCGCGACCAGGCCGGCCCGGCCCCGTACGGGCTCCGGCAGCGTCGGCACGGCGAAGGTCGCGTCCTCGGTGAAGGTCGCGGCCCAGCGCTCCGCCTCGGCGAGGTCGAGGAGCTGCATCTGGTGGGCGTAGAACTGCTGCACCTCGGCGTGGAGCGCGGCGCTCCAGGCGGTGGTCCCGGGCGCGAGGTCGGACGCGGTCGTCATGGGTTCTCCCTTTCGTTCCTTGGCTGCGCCCATGCTGCGCGGCGCGGGTCGCACCCCCTTCGAGAATCCCTGGACCCGCCGCTCCCGGCCCGCCGGCCTCCAGCCGCCTTCCGCCCGCCCTCCAGCGGACCGGGACACCGTCGGAACCACCGCAGAGCCGAGCAGCGAAGGGTGGGAATGGTGTCCGTCGAACAGGTGCACCGTACGTCGCACGAGGTGGAGGTCGCCGCGCCCGCGGGGGTCGTCTACGGGATCATCGCGGACGCGGGGAAGTGGCCGCTGTACTTCCCGCCGAACGTTCACGTCGAGCGCCTCGGGGGCGACGGGCGGCACGAGCGCCTGCGGATGTGGGCGACCGCCAACGGCACGGTGAAGACGTGGACCTCGCGCCGCGAGCTGGACCCCGGCCGCCGCCGCGTCGAGTTCCGCCAGGAGGTCCCGGCCGCTCCGCTGACCGGCATGGGCGGCACGTGGATCGTCGAGGAACTCGGCGCGGCCTCCACCCGCCTGACCCTGCTCCACGACTTCACCGTGGCCGGTGACCGGGCCGAGGACGCCGACTGGGTGCTGCGGGCCACCGACACCAACAGCGGGGCCGAACTGGGGCGCCTCAAGGAGCTCGCCGAACGCTGGACCGAGCTGGACGACCTCGTGCTGTCCTTCGAGGACTCGACGCACGTCGAGGGGCCGGCGGAGCGCGTCTACGACTTCCTGTACCGGGTGGGCGACTGGCCGGAACGGGTGCCGCACGTGGACCGCCTGGACCTCGTCGAGGAGACGCCGGGCGTGCAGGTCATGTCGATGGACACCCGCACGGCCGACGGCTCGGTCCACACCACCGAATCGGTGCGCGTCTGCTTCCCCGGGGCCGGCCGCATCGTGTACAAGCAGACCGCCACCCCGGCCCTGATGGCCGCCCACACCGGGGAGTGGTCCCTCAGGCCCGACGGGACCGGGGTGACCGTCACCTCGCGGCACGGCGTCGTGCTGCGACCGGAGAACATCGAGCGGATCCTCGGACCCGACGCGGACGTCGCCACCGCCCGCCGCTACGTCCGCGAGGCCCTGGGCCGCAACTCCGGCGCCACCCTCGCCCTCGCCAAGCGGTTCGCGGAGAGCGCCGCCACGGCCCGCTGACGCCCCGACCGCCCCCTCCCACCGCACCCCGCCGGCACCGCCGGCGGGGTGCCCCCGTTTCCCGGGGCGGGCCGGGCCCCCTCCGGCGGGAGACCGGGGCGGGTTCGAGCGGTTCTCCAGGAAGTTCGGCGAGGCTCCCAAGCACGTGCGGTGGTTGCGTCGCGTGCGCGGCGGCGATCCGCGCTGTCGCCGTGACCCCCTGGAGGACAACTGTGAAGGAAAGCCGATGAGGCGGGTTGTGATCACCGGAATCGGCGTGGTCGCACCGGGCGGCGTGGGTACCAAGGAGTTCTGGTCGGTACTCACCTCCGGTCGCACCGCCACCCGGGGCATCACCCTGTTCGACCCGGCGCAGTTCCGCTCCCGCATCGCCGCGGAGGCGGACTTCGACCCCGCCGAACACGGGTTCACCCCGGCCGAGGCCGCCCGTCTGGACAGGGCCACCCAGTTCGCCCTGGTCAGCACGCGCGAAGCCCTGGCCGACAGTGGACTCGCCGAAGAACTCGACCCCCTGCGCACCGGCGTCACCCTGGGCAGCGCGGTCGGCTGCACCACCGGCCTCGACGTGGAGTACGCCCAGGTGAGCCGCAACGGCGCGGACTGGGTGCTGGACCACACCCGGGCCGTCCCCCATCTCTTCGACTACTTCGTGCCCAGCTCGATGGCGGCCGAGGTGGCCCGTCTGGCCGGGGCCCAGGGCCCGGTGTCGCTGGTCTCCACCGGCTGCACCTCGGGCCTGGACTCCATCGGCCACGCCGTGGAACTGATCCGCGAGGGCAGCGCCGACGTCATGGTCACGGGCGCCACCGAGGCGCCGATCTCCCCGATCACCGTGGCCTGCTTCGACGCGATCAAGGCCACCAGCCCGCGCAACGACGAACCGGAGACCGCCTCGCGGCCCTTCGACCGCACCCGCAACGGGTTCGTGCTCGGCGAGGGATCGGCCGTCCTGGTCATCGAGGAGCTGGAGCACGCCCGCCGCCGCGGAGCACAGGTCTACGCCGAGATATCCGGCTTCGCCAGCCGCAGCAACGCCTACCACATGACCGGCCTGCGGACGGACGGCGTGGAGATGGCCGAGGCCATCACCGCCGCCCTGGACGAGGCCCGGCTCGACCCCGGCGCCGTCGACTACGTCAACGCCCACGGTTCGGGCACCAAGCAGAACGACCGCCACGAGACCGCGGCGTTCAAGCGCAGCCTCGGGCAGCACGCCTACGAGGTCCCGGTCAGCTCCATCAAGTCGATGATCGGCCACTCCCTCGGCGCGATCGGCTCCCTGGAGGTGGCCGCCAGCGCGCTGGCCATCGCGCACGACACCGTGCCGCCCACGGCCAACCTGCACGAGGCCGACCCCGCGTGCGACCTGGACTACACCCCGCTCGTGGCCCGCGAGCAGCGGACCGACACGGTGCTCACCGTGGGCAGCGGGTTCGGCGGGTTCCAGAGCGCCATGATCCTGACCCGCCCGCACCTGGGAGCGACCGCATGACCGCCACGCCCACCCTCGACCGCCTCCGCGACGACGGCACCGGCGCGGTCCGCCGCCCGCGGGCCGTGGTCACCGGCATCGGCGTCGCCGCCCCCAACGGGCTCGGCACCCGCGCCTGGTGGGACGCCGTGCTGCGGGGCGAGAACGGCATCCGTCCGCTGACCCGCTTCGACGCCTCCGCCTACCCGGTCCGGCTCGCCGGAGAGGTGCCCGGATTCGTCCCCGAGGACCACGTGCGCAGCCGGCTGCTGGCCCAGACCGACCAGGTCACCCGGCTGTCCCTGGCCGCCGCCAAGGAGGCGCTGGACGACGCCGGGGTGGACCCGGCCCGGCTCCCGCAGTACGCGGCCGGGGTGGTCACCTCCAGCTCCGCCGGCGGCTTCGAGTTCGGCCAGCGCGAACTGCAGGCCCTGTGGAGCCAGGGCGGCCAGTACGTCAGCGCCTACCAGTCCTTCGCCTGGTTCTACGCCGTCAACACCGGCCAGATCTCCATCCTGCACGGACTGCGGGGCGCCAGCGGAGTGCTGGTGACCGAACAGGCCGGCGGACTCGACGCCGTGGCCCACGCCCGCCGGCAGCTGCGCAAGGGGTCCTCGCTCGTCGTCACCGGCGGCGTCGACTCCGCCCTGTGCCCCTGGGGCTGGGTCGCCCACGTCGCCGAGGGCCGCATGAGCACCCGCGAGGACCCCGACCGGGCCTTCCTGCCGTTCTCGGAGGACGCCTCCGGCTACGTGCCCGGCGAGGGCGGCGCCCTGCTGGTGCTGGAGGACGCCGAGGCCGCCCGTGCCCGGGACGCCCGGGTGTACGGATCGGTCGCGGGCTACGCCGCGACCTTCGACCCGCGCCCCGGGGCCGGTGACAGCCGGCTCGGCGCCGCCGCCGCGCTCGCCCTGGCCGACGCCGGGGTACGGCCCGACCAGGTCGACGTGGTCTTCGCCGACGCCGCCGGCGAGCGGGAGGCCGACCGCGCCGAGGCGCGGGCGATCTCCGGCCTGTTCGGCGAGCGGGGCGTGCCCGTCACCGCGCCCAAGAGCATGACCGGCCGGCTCTCCGCCGGAGGGTCCTCCCTCGACCTGGCCGCGGCGCTGCTCTCCCTGCGCGACCAGGTGATCCCTCCCACCACCGGTACCGAACGTCCCGCCGACGACTGCCCCGTGGACCTGGTCACCGGTGCCCCGCGCACCGGCGCGGAGCTGCGGACGGCACTGGTGCTGGCGCGGGGCCGGGGCGGCTTCAACGCCGCCGCCGTGGTCCGCGCCTGAACCGCGCCGGCACCCCTTTCCCCCCCGTACGGAGAACAGATTTCCCCGTACGGAGAACAGACCGCCACGGACGTCCGTCCGTCCGCCCGTACAGACAGAGACACGAGGTACGACATGACCCGCTTCGAACTCACCGACCTGATCGCCCTGCTGCGCGAGTCCGCGGGCGAGGACGAGGGCGTGGACCTGGACGGCGACGTCCAGGACGTCCCGTTCGCCGATCTCGGCTACGACTCGCTGGCCATGCTCCAGACCACGGGCCTGGTCGAACGGCAGTGGGAGGTGCTCCTGGACGAGGAGGCCGTCTCCGAGGCCGAGACGCCGCGCCAGTACGTGGACGTCGTCAACCGGGCGCTGGCCGGACGCACCGCCGTCTGAGCCCCGGCCGGTGACGGCCGCGGGCGGGACCGCCGGACACGGCTCCCCGCCCGCCGGGCCGCGGCGGAAGAGGCCGGGAGCGGGCGGCCCCGGAGAAGGGGGCCGCCCGCCCGGCGGTGCGGTGTCCCGCGCCCGCCGGTCCCGGCCGCCCCGGAGTTCAGCGGGGCTCCATCCGGTCTCGAGACCGCGAAACCACCATCGGATGTACACGACAGGCACAGGGGCGAGGGGGAGGGCTGTGAACAGCACCGCGGACACGGCGCCGGACACCGTACGGGCCGCTTCGGACACCGGTGACGCTCCGGGCGGGCACCGGCGCGGCCTGATCGGCGGATTCCTCGCCCACGCCCGCCGGGACCCGCGCGCGACCGCCCTGGTCTGGCGCGACGAGGAGATCGACTACGGCACCCTGCTGCGGCGCGCGCGGGCGCGGCGTGCCCTCCTGCGGGGCACGCCCGGCGACGCACCGGTCGGCGTCCCCGCCGTGAAGACGCCCGAGGCCGTGGCACTGGTGCTGGCCTGCCTGCTGGAACGCCGGCCGGTCCTGCTGCCCTCCGCCACCCTCGGCGCCGACGCCCTCGAAAGACTGTACGGAGAGGCCGGCGTGGACCGGGTGCTCGACCCGGCGGACGCCACCGGTCCGGACACGGAACCGGGCCTCGCCGACGACGACCCGGACGCGGAACCGGACCCCGCCGGCGACGGCCCGGGGGACCCGCCCGCGGCGCCCTCCCGGCGCCCCGCCCTGCTGCTGACCACGTCCGGCTCCACCGGACTGCCCAAGATCGTCCCGCTGGGCGCGGAGGCCGTCGACGCCTTCGTCCACTGGGCCGCCGACGCCTTCGGCATCGGCCCCGGCACCACCGTCCTCAACTACGCGCCGCTCAACTTCGACCTGTGCCTCCTCGACGTCTGGACCACCCTCGCCCACGGAGGCCGGGTCGTCCTCGTCGACCCCGACCAGGCGCTGAACGGCCCCCGCCTGCTCGCCCTGCTCGACCGCCACCGCGCGGAGGTGGTCCAGGGCGTCCCCATGTTCTTCCGGCTGATCACCGATGCCGCGCGGGACGCCGGACCGGTCCTCCCGTCCGTCCGCCACGCCGTCTTCACCGGCGACGTCCTGCCCGGACCGGTGCTCGCCCGGCTGCCCGGCCTGATGCCCGCCGCCCGGCTGCACAACGTCTACGGGTGCACCGAGACCAACGACAGCTTCTGGCACGAGGTGACCGACGCCCGCGCCGAGGCCGCCGCGCCGCTGCCCCTCGGCCGCCCCCTGGCCGGCGTCGACCACCTCCTCGTCGACGGCGACGGACGTGTCCTGGAGGGGCCGGGCACCGGCGAACTCCTCGTCTCCACCCCCTTCCAGACCGACGGCTACCTCGGCGCGGCCGCCTCCGCGCGGGTCTTCGCACCGCACCCCTCGGGCGGGGGGACGCGCCGGTACTTCCGCAGCGGCGACCTCGTGCGACGCCGTCCCGACGGCACGCTCCGCCTCGAAGGGCGCACCGACCACCAGGTCAAGGTGCGCGGGGTCCGGGTCAACACCCAGGAGGTGGAGAGCGTCCTGCTCGCCCACCCGGACGTCACCGAGGCGGCCGTACTGGCCCTGCCCGACCCCGTCGCCGGGCGCCTGCTGCACGCCGTCGCGCGCCGCGCCGCCGGACGCGACCTCAACAGCCTGACGCTCCGGGGCCACCTGGCCCGCCGGCTGCCGCGCGCGGCCGTCCCCTCGGTCCTGCGCATCACCGACGACCCGCTTCCCAGGACCTCGACCGGCAAGGTCGACCGCGGTCTCGTCGCCGAGGCCCACTTCCCCAAGGAGAACTGACATGACCCACGCCCAGACCGTCAGGACGTTCATCGTCGAGGAGTTCCTGCCCGACGTTCCCGCCGGTGAACTGGCCGACGACCACGACCTCCTGGAGAACGGCGTCGTCGACAGTCTCGGACTGCTCAAGGTGATCGCCTGGCTGGAGGACCGCTACGGCATCGACGCCGACACCGCCGACCTCGACCCGGAGTCCTTCACCACGGTCGCTGCGATCAGCGCGTTCATCGAGCGCTCCGCGCCCAAGAACGCCGGGGCCGCGTAGCCATGCACGAGGCCGTCGTCTCGCTCATCGGCCGCGACCACCCCGTGGAACCGCCCGTGTGGCGGTCGTTCTGGGACCGGCTGCACGCCGGTGGCCTGCTCCGTGGTGAAGCCGCGGCCCTCCTCGCCTCACTGTCCACCCGGATGCCCGACCGCGTCACCCTGCACGGACTCCTCGAGTCCCTGGACGAGCGCCGGCCGCCCCGGTCCGCCCGCCCCTTCGCCGGCGCCGTCAACATCGTCGGCACCGGCGGCGGCCCGGCGACCTTCAACATCTCCACCGCGGCCGCCTTCGTCGCCGCGGCCATGGGCGTCCCCGTCGTCAAGACCGGTTCCCGGGCCTACACGAGCCGCTTCGGCTCCATCGACCTGCTGACACGGCTCGGCATCACCCCGACCACCTCCTACGAGCACACCCGGGACGTCCTCGGACACTGCGGCATCGCCTTCGCCGGCTTCTTCGTCTACCCGCGGGAGATCACCCTCCTCGCCCGGGCGGTGTCACCGCTGGACATCCGCAGACTGGGCTCCTTCGTCAACACGCTCGGCCCCTTCCTCGCCGACATGCCGGTCGCCGCACAGGTGACGGGCGTCTCCCGGCCCCGGCACCTGGAGGCCCTGGGCCACGCCGCCGAGTACGTCTCGCGCGCCGCCGGCCGGTCCGTCTGGCTGGCCGCCAACGGGGCCGGCGCCGACGAACTGCTCGGCTTCACCGCCAACACGGTCCGGGCCTACGAGGACGGGGCAGGGAGCGAGTTCGAACTGACTCCCGGCGCGCTCGGGCTGGGCACCGGCCGGCTCTCCGACCTCGCCGCGGCCGAGGGCGGCGCGGACCGCGGCGCCGAACTGTTCCTCGACGTGCTCGCCGGACGGTGCGGCCGGGCGGCCCGCGAGACGGTCTGCCTCAACGCCGCGGCGCTCGCCGTGGCCGGCCGCCTGACCGGCGACTGGCACGAGGCGCTGGCGGCAGCCGACGCCGTGCTGCGGGACGGCTCGGCCCTCTCCCGGGTCGAACGCCTGCGGTCCCTGGAGGCCGCGCATGCCTGACGCCGCGCCCCGTACGGCCCCGCGCCCCGGCACCCGCCCCGGTTTCTTCGCCGGGCGCGGCCCCGGCCGGCCGGGACTCGCCGTCTTCGCCAATGCCGGCGACCCGCCCCTGGCCGCGCTGCCGGAACTCGCCGCGATGCTCGACGACAACGACGTCGACTGCCTGGAACTCGCCGTCCCCTTCCCCGGTTCCGCCACCGACGGGCCGGTGATCCGCCGCTCCGCCGACCGCGCGCTGGCCGGCGGAACCACGCTGGAATCCGTCCTCGACGCGGTCGCCGCCGTACGGCCCGCCCTGCGCCGGCTGCGCATCGCCCTGCTCGCCGACTGGAGCCACAGCGTCAAGGGCACCGACCTGGGGCACTTCGCGCGGTCCGTCGCCGACGCCGGCTGCGACGCCCTGCTGCTGCACGGGCTGCCGCCCCGGCTCCGCGACGCCCACTACGCGGCGGCCCGCGACGCCGCACTGCCGCTCGTCACCACCTGCTACGCGGTCTCCGACCCCCGGACCGTCGCCGAGGCCGCCCGGCACGCCTCCGCCTACGTCTACCTGGTCGCCCACTACGGCCGCAGCGGCACGCGCGCGACGGCCGGTCCGGACCGCCTGGCCTCCGCGCTCACCGCGCTGCGCGCCGGGACCACCCTCCCGGTCGCGGTCGGCTTCGGCGTCCGCACCCGGGCCGACGTCGCCGCGCTGGAGGACCTCGGCGCGGACGCGGCGGTCGTCGGCAGCGCCGGCGTCGCCCGCGTCGAACAGGCCCTCGCCCAAGGGCGCGACCCCGTGGAGGAGTTCGCCTCCTTCGTACGGGAACTGCGCCGCCCGCATCCCTGAACACCCCGCGAAAGGAAGTCCGCCATGATCGTCCGCAAGCTCGAAGACGTGCGCTGCGTCGACTGGGGCAACGGCGTCAGCCGCCGGTTCCTCACCGCCGCCGACGGCCTCGGCTACACCGTCACCGACACCATCGTGCGGGCCGGCACCAAGTCCCGCCTGGAATACCGCCGCCACCTGGAGGCCTGCTACTGCGTCGAGGGCAGCGGGGAGGTCGTGGCCACCGACGGGGACTCCCACCCCATCACCCCGGGCACCCTCTACGCCCTCGACAAGCACGACGCGCACTGGCTGATCGCCAGCCCGCACGAGGACCTGCGCCTGGTCTGCGTCTTCTCCCCGGCCCTGCGCGGCGACGAGGTCCACAACCTCGACTCTCCCGAGTTCTCCCAGTACTGATGGCTTCCTGGACCGACGACCAGCGGCGGCTGCGCGAGGGACTGCGGCCGCTGCTGGGCAGGATCAGCGACGGGCACGTCGAGCGCGACGCCCGGGCGGTCTTCCCCCGGGAACAGTGGGACCTGCTGCGCGCCACGGGAATCCTCGGCCTGCCCTTCGAGGAGCGCTGGGGCGGGCTCGGCCAGGACCTGGTGACCACCATGTACGTCCTGGAGGGCCTGGGACAGGGCTGCCGCGACGCCGGGCTGAACTTCTCCGTGACCAGCCACGTCGTCAGCACCGGCGTCCCGCTGCAGCGGTTCGGCTCGGAGGAGCTGAAGGAGCGCCACCTGCCGCGCCTGTGCTCCGGCGAACTCATCGGCGCGCACGCCATCAGCGAGCCGGACAGCGGTTCGGACGCCCTGGCCATGCGCACCCGGGCGGTCCGCGACGGCGACTCCTACGTCCTCAACGGCAGCAAGGCCTTCGTCAGCAACGGCCCCGTCGCCGACCTGATCACCGTCTACGCCCGGACCAGCGACCGCCCGGGTCCGCTGAGCATCACCGCGTTCCTGGTGGACCGGGACACCCCCGGCCTGACGGTCGGCACGCCGATCGCCAAGATGGGGCTGCGGACCTCACCGCTGTGCGAGCTGTTCCTCACCGACTGCCGGGTCCCCGCCTCGCGGGTGATCGGCCGTCCGGGCGGCGGCTTCCTCGTCCTGGACCACGTGATGCGCTGGGAGATCCTCTGCTCCTTCGCCGTCAACGCGGGGGAGATGCGCGACCGCGTCGAACGGTGCGTCCGGTACGCCCGCGACCGCGTCCAGTTCGGCAGCCCCATCGGCTCCTACCAGGCCGTCTCCCACAAGATCGTGGACATGGAGATCGGCGTGGAGACCGCCCGCCACTGGCTGTTCTCCGCCGCCCGCAAGCTCGTCGCCGGCGAGAACGCCGCCAAGGACGTGGCCATCGCCAAGCTCGTCACCAGCGAGGCGAACCTCTCCTCGGCGCTCGCCGCCGTGCAGATCTTCGGCGGCAACGGCTACACGGCCGAGCACGGCATCGAGAAGGAGCTGCGCAACGCGGTCGGCGGGACCATCTACTCCGGCACCTCCGAGATCCAGCGCAACCGCCTCGCCTCGATGCTCGACCTGTGACACCCGGCACCGACAGAACCGGCACCGACAGAACCGGCACCGACAGAAACGGACGACGCCACCATGAAACCCCCCTCCGGACCCGCCGCCGCGGCCACCGGGACCCTGGCCGCGACCGAGTTCATCGACCACGGCAGTCCCGAGGTCCGCGCCTTCGTCCGCGACGCCGTCCCGGCGGACGCCGCCACGCCCACCGAACGGGCGGTGGCGCTGTACTACGCCGTCCGCGACGGCATCCGCTACGAGGTGTACGGAGCGGACCTGTCCCGCGAGGGACTGCGGGCGAGCCGGGTGGCGACCGGCGGCTCCGGCATGTGCCTGCACAAATCGGTCCTGTACACCGCCGGCCTGCGCTCGCTGGGCATCCCCGCCCGCCTCGTCCTCACCGACGTGCGCAACCACCTCGCCTCCCCCCGGCTCAAGCAGCTGATCGGCGGCGACGTGTTCCACCAGCACGCCCTGACCGCCGTGCGCCTGGAGGACCGCTGGGTGAAGGCGACCCCCGTCTTCAACCGGACGCTGTGCCGGCTGTACCGGATGGCCCCCCTGGAGTTCGACGGCACGGCCGACAGCCTCTTCCACCCCTTCGACGAGCGGGGGCGGCAGCAGATGGAGTTCCTGCGCTTCCACGGCGAGTTCGACGACCTGCCCTACGACTGGGTCATCGCCGACCTGCGGGCCGCGCACCCGGGGCTGTTCCAGGACGAGGCCCCCCGTTTCGCCGGCGGCTCCCTCGTCCAGGACGCCCACGACACGGCGACGGCCTGATGTTCGTCAAGGTCTGCGGCGCGACCACCGCGGGGGAGGTCAGGGCCGTCGCCGGGGCCGGCGCGGACCTCGTCGGCCTGTGGCACGGTGTTCCCGGCGGACACGCGGACCTGCCCGCCGGCCGGCTGGCCGTTCTGGCCGCCGAGGCCCGGGCCACCGGCCGGCTGCGGTCCGTGCTCGTCACCTTCGGCTCCGACCCCCCGGCCCTGGCCCGGGCCGCGGCCCGGGCCGGCACCGACTGGATCCAGCTCCACGGATACCAGCGGCCCGCCCTGGTCCGGGCCCTGCGGGCCGAACTCCCCGAGCGGACGCGCATCGTCAAGGTGCTGCACGTCCGCGACGGCTCCTGCCCGGAGACGAGCCTGATCGGCGCCTACGAACGGGCCGGCACCGACCTGTTCCTGCTGGACGCCGTCACCGCCGACGGACGGGTCGGCAGCACCGGCCGCACCCTGGACGACCGTACGGTGACCGCCCTGGCCGACCGGATGACCCGCCCCTTCCTGCTCGCGGGCGGCCTGCGCCACGCCAACCGGGACCGGTTCGGCGGGGCCCTCGCACACCCCGGATTCCTCGGCATCGACGTGGACTCCGCCGCCCGGGGCGACGCCGGCCTGCTCGACGGGGCACGGACGGCGGACCTCGTCCACGCCTGGAAGGCGCCATGACACCGACCTTCGCCGAAGCGCTCACCTCCGCCGGCCGCCCCCTGATCATGGAGGTCAAACGACGGGACGCCGACGGCAACGACCTGCTGGGCGGCCGGTCGGTCGCCGAGGTCGTCGCCCTCTACGAGGAGGCGGGCGCGCCCTGCGTCTCGGTGGTCACCGGGCACTGGTTCGGCGGCACCGAGGACCTGCTCGCCGAGGTCGCCGCGCTCACCGACCTGCCCCTGCTGCGCAAGGACTTCGTCACCGGCCGGCGCCAGCTCGCCCGCACCCGCGAACTCGGCGCCTCGGCGGTGCTGCTGACCGCGAAACTGCTGCCCGCGGGCGCCCTGGCCCGGCTGGCCGGACACGCCCTGGAGCTCGGGCTGACCCCCTTCGTGGAGGTCGCCGACGAGGCGGAGGCCGCCGCGGTGCCGCCCGGACCCCACTGCGTCGTCGCCGTGAACAACAAGGACATCACCACCCGCGAACGGCTCCTCGGCGACGCGGACCGCAGCACGGACCTGCTGCCCGCCGTCCTGCGGACCGGCACCCGCTGCGCGGTGAGCGCCGGCGGCATCGCCGACCCCGCCCGGGCCGCCCTGCTGCTGGACGCCGGTTTCCAGGGCCTGCTGATCGGCACCGGCCTGCTCCGCGCGCCCAGCCCGGCGGCGTGGTGCGCGCGGCTGGACGGGGCCCGCGCCTGAACCCCCGGAGCCGGCCGCGCCTCGACGGACGCTCCACCGCGCCTTGTGGCGCGGTCCGCAGGATGGGGCCGGCGGTTCCCACCCACCCACGTCCCGCCCACCACGAGAAGACGGAGTCGAATGTGGACAGCGCGCTGTACAAGACCAAAGTGACCGACGCCTTCAACGAGGCCGCCGCGACCTACGACCGGCTGGGCGTGGAGTTCTTCACGCCGATGGGCCGCAGGCTGGTGGAGCTGGCCGACCCGCGGCCGGGCCTGCGCGTCCTGGACGTCGGCTGCGGCCTCGGCGCCACCCTGCTGCCCGCCGCCGCGCGGATCGGCCCGGAGGGCACCGCGCTGGGCATCGACATCGCGGAGGCGATGATCGAGGAGGCCGGCCGGGAGGCCGCCCGCCAGGGCATCCGCAACGTGGACCTGCGCGTGATGGACGGCGAACACCCCGACCTGCCGGCCCGCTCCTTCGACCTGGTGCTCGGCAGCTACAGCGTGATCTTCCTGCCGGACGCGCGGGCGGCGCTCGCCCGCTACGCCGGGCTGCTGCGCGACGGCGGCCGGATCGCCTTCACCAGCCCCGTCTTCACCCGGGACACCTTCCCCTTCCTGCCCCCGATGTTCACCGAGCTGATCCCGATGTCCCTGCTCGGACACCTTCCGGCGGCCTGGCACCCGGAGCAGCTGCACCGCCAGCTGCACTCCTGGCTGGAGGACCCCGCGGACCTCGCGGCCGCCCTGGAGAAGGCCGGCTTCACCGACGCGCGGATCACCGACGAGAACGTCGCGATGACCGCGGTGTCCGGCGAGGCCTGGGTGGACTGGTCGCACACGCAGGGCATGCGGCTGCTGTGGCAGCACCTGCCCGCGGAGGAGGCCGCCGCCCTGCGCGCGCGGCTCGTCGCCGCCCTCGACGCCCTGCGCGAGGACGGCGGTCCCGTCCGCATCGAGGTGCCCGTCCGCTACGTGACGGCCACCGTCGCCCGCTGAACACCGAGGAGGGCGGCGCCCCGGGACTCCGGGGCGCCGCCCTCCTTAACGTCCGCCGGGGGGCCGGCGCGCACGGCACCGCGCCCGGCCGGGACGTCCCGGCCGGGCGCGGTGCGTCGCCGGCGGCCTCAGGTCACCGACAGGGCGCCGTCCACGGCCAGGACGGTGCCGTTGGCGTACGCCCCCTCGGGGCGCGCCAGCCGCACGATCCACCAGGCGATCTCCTCGGGACGGCCCACCCGGCCGGCCGGGATGCGCTCGGCCATCCGCTCCAGGAAGCCCCGGTAGGCCTCCTCGGGCATTCCGGCCCGCACGCCGACGCCGGTGTCCACGACACCGGGCGCGATGCCCACGGAGCGGATGCCGCGCGGCGCCAGCTCCACCGCCCAGGTACGGGTGAGGAAGTCCAGCGCGACCTTGGTCATGCCGTAGACGGAGTTCTCCGGCCAGGCCCGGCGGCCCAGCGAACCGGCGGAACTGACGTTGACCACCACGCCCCGGGTCTCCTCCAGGGCGTCCAGGGCGGCCTGCGCGAGGAAGACCGGGGCCAGCAGGTTCGTGCCGAGCTGGGCCCGGACCGCGTCCCGCTCCAGGCCGTCGAGGGTGGCGAACCCGGTGACGGCGGCGTTGTTGACCAGTACGTCGAGCCGGCCGAACTCCTCCAGCGCCCGCTCCACGATCCGTCCCGGCGCGTCCTCGTCGTGGACGTCCACGGCCATCGTCCGTATCCGCTCGTGGCCGGCCGCGGTCTCCTTCAGCGTCGCCCCGGTCCGGCCGACGACCAGGACCCGCGCGCCGTCCTCGGCGAACGCGCGGGCGGTGGCGGCACCGATCCCGGTGCCGCCTCCGGTGACGATGACGCCCCTGTCACCGGAACGCGCCGTCTCCGTCATCACCGGCCTCAGGAGCACAGGGCGACGTTGACGCCGCGGATGACGGCCTGCTCGGCCTCCGGGCCGAAGTCCTTGTCGCCGATGGTGAACGACAGCTGGACGCGGGCCGACAGGTCGCGGGTGGTGGCCGCGAGGGTGGCGTAGCCGGGGATGCCGGCGCCGTGGCCCCACAGGTCGAGGTCCTTGTCGTTCTGGAGCTTCATGATGCCCAGGCCGTAGCCGATGCCCATCGGGAGGTTCTCGATCATCTCCGGGGGCAGCGGCGTGGTCATCTCGGTGAACTCCGGCTCGTTCAGCAGCTTTCCGCCGAACAGGGCCGAGAAGAAGGTGTCCAGGTCGCGGGTGGTGGAGATGATCTCGCCCGCGCAGCCGGCCTCGGACGGGTTCATCAGCGTGACGTCCACCGCCTCGCCGCCGATCTGCATGTAGCCGCGGGCGTGCGGGCCGGGGAGGTTCGGGTCGTCGCCCGGCAGCACCGTCTCCGTCAGCTCCAGCGGCTCCAGCACCCGCTCGGTGATCTCGGTGCGGTAGGAGCGGCCGGTGATCCTCTCGATCAGCAGGCCGATGATGAAGTAGTTGGTGTTGCAGTACGCGAACTTGGTGCCCGGCTCGAACTCCAGCGGCTTGGCCGCCGCGATGGCGATCAGGTCGGTCGGCTCGTAGTGCTTGTAGCGGTCGCGCAGGAACCGGTCGCCCGGCTTCTGGAACGAGTCCGAGTAGTTGTACAGGCCGCTGGTGTGCTGCATCAGGTTGCGGACGGTGATCTTCTCGCCGTACGGCAGCAGGCCGGGCAGGTGGCTCTCCACGGTGTCGTCGAGGGCGAGCTTCCCCTCGGCGACCAGCTGGAGCACCACCACCGACACGAACGGCTTGGTGATGCAGGAGATCCGGAAGCGGCCGTCGGCCGGCACCGGCCGGTCGGTGCCCAGCTCGGCGATGCCCGAGGTCACGACGAACGCCTCGTCGCCGCGGGCGACCCGGAACTGGACGCCCGCCGCCCCCGCCTCGACGAGGCGGTCCGCCGCGCCCTGCACGGCCTTCTGAAGAGCCGATACCGCCGGCCGGCCGACCGTTGTCTGCGTCATGTCGCGAAACCCCCATCGGGTAGCAGTCGTTGCACGTCCGGACGAGCTTCGCCGTGTCCCGTGGAGGTACGCCGGAGCCTCGTTGGAGCCGGAACGACACGCGGAACGGGTGACCTCTCTTTCGGTTGCGCGGCGTGTACGGTCGGTCACTCTAGTAAAAGTTGACCAGCACGCTGGAGGCGTACTGTGACCCTTCCCGCCGACACCAGCTACGCCCCGACCGCGGAGGACCGTGCCTCCCTCGACGCCTGGTTCGCGGAGTACGACTCGCACTGCACCGCCTGCCGGATCGAGGACATGGCCGACATGGCCGTCTTCCCGCTCAACCTCGTCAGCGACGACTCCCGGGGCGACGGCCGGTCCGCGCAGTGGGACCGGCGGCAGTTCGTCGAGACCATGAAGCACGTGATGGGGGAGGGGGTCTCCTTCTCCTCCACCCGCACCCCGGTCTTCCTCTCCGCCGCGATGGCGGTGGTCTTCACCGACTGCGTCATGACCGTGGACGGCGAGGCCCTGCGCACGCACTACGCGGACGTCCTCATCAGGAGGAACGGCACCTGGGCCTTCCAGACCATGATCCAGGGCGGCTGGGGCGACAACCTCTGAGCCCGGCCCGCCCGCCGCTCCTCGGCGGTTCTTCGACCGCGCCGCGAGCGGACGCGGACAGACTCGGCACGTCCGCCGCACCCGTGTGAGGAGACCGGCCGTGCCGTCACGCACCAGCACCCCCGTCACCGCCCCCGCGCCGCCGCCCGCGCGGGCGGCCGAGATAGCCGACGGCGTCCACGCCTTCGTCCAGCCGCCCGGCGGATGGTGCCTGAACAACGCCGGCGTGATCGTCTCCGACGGGCAGAGCGCCCTCGTCGACACCGTGGCGACCGAATCCCGGGCCCGCGCCCTGCGGGAGGCGGCGCTGCGCCTGAACCCGGCCCCCCCGAAGGCCGTCGTCAACAGCCACTTCCACGGCGACCACGCCTTCGGGAACTTCCTCTTCCCCGAGGCGCTGGTCATCGGCCACGAGCGCACCCGGTCGGAGATGATCGCCGCCGGTCTGCACCTGACGGGCCTGTGGCCCGACGTGGAGTGGGGAGCCGTCGAGCTGGTGCCGCCGGCCGTCACCTACCGGGACGCCCTCACCCTGCACGTCGGATCGGTCCGCGCCGAGGTGGTGCACGTGGGACCGCGCGCCCACACCTCCAACGACTCCGTCGTGTGGCTGCCCGAACAGCGGGTCCTGTTCACCGGGGACCTGGTGATGGCGGGAGTGACCCCGTTCTGCCTGATGGGATCGATCGAGGGCTCCCTGGCGGCCCTGGAACGGCTCCGCGCGTTCGGCGCGACCACGATCGTCCCCGGCCACGGCCCGGTCTCCGGCCCCGAGGTCCTCGACACCGTGGAGGGCTACCTGCGCCTGGTCCGGGAGCTGGCCCGGCAGGGACGCGCCGCGGGCCTCACCCCGGCCGAGACCGCCCGGGAGGCCGACCTCGGACCGTACGCCGGCCTCCTCGACCCCGAGCGCCTGGTGCCCAACCTGCACCGCGCCGCCGCGGAGCTGGCGGGCACCGGCGCCGCGGAACCGCTGCCGATGCCCGTGATGGAGACGGCGCTGCGCGAGATGACCGAGTACAACGGCGGTCTTCCCCGCTGCCTCGCCTGAGGCCCGGCGCACGGCGCACGTCCGGGGGCCCCGGCGCACGGCGCGCCGGGGCCCCCGGACGCGGTCGCGCGGGCCGCCGGATCAGCCGGGCGGGACGGTCCCGGCGGCCGCGCGCCTGATCCGTTCGAGCAGGTCCGCCTGGGCCAGCAGCTCCGCCTCGCCGCCGGCGTCGACCGACCGGCCGCGCACGGCGGCGGCGAACGCGCCGAGGGACGCCGCCGCCTGGTCCTCGGCCGGCAGGGTGACCGTCTCGGTGCCCGAGGCCCGTTCGACGAGGAGCCGGGGGCGGTGGCCGGCGGCCGGGGTGAACGCCCGGTCCACCGTGATCCGCCCCTCGCTGCCCCACAGTTCGTAACGCGACCGGTAGGCGTGCTCCATGCCGAAGGTGAGCTGCGCGCCGACGCCGTCGGCGCGGCGCAGCAGCGCGGCGCCGGAGGTCTCCACCCGCCGCCCCGGCCCGGCCGACAGCACCGCGCCGGCCACGTCGAGTTCCGTGCCGAGCAGGTGCACCGCGGCCCGCACCGGGTACAGGCCGATGTCGGCGAGGCACCCGCCGCCCAGCTCCGGGTCGTAGCGGATGTCCCCCTCCGGGGGTGCGGGCACCGTGAACGCGCTGTGCAGCGCGCGCAGTTCCCCGATGGCCCCGTCGGCCAGCAGCCGGCGCGCCACCGCGTGCTGGCCGTGGTGGACGAACATCGTGTTCTCGCGCAGCACCAGGCCGAGGGCCCGGGCCCGCTCCAGCAGCGCGCGGGTCCGCGCCGGGTCCGTCGTCAGCGGCTTCTCGGCCAGGACGTGCTTGCCGGCGTCCAGGGCCGCCCCGATCCACTCGGCGTGCAGCGCGGCCGGCAGCGGCAGGTACACGGCGTCCAGCGAGGGATCGGCGAGCAGTTCCGCGTACCCGGTGACCGGCCGGGCGCCGTAGGGCGCCGCCGTGGCCGCCGCCCGGCCGGCCGACCGGCTGGCGACGGCCCGGATCTCCACGCCGGGGTGGGCGGCCATCGCGGGCAGCATCCGGCGGCGCGCGAACTCGGCGCAGCCGAGCACGCCCAGGCGCAGCGCCGGGCCGGGGCCCCGCCCGGCCCCGCGCGCGGGCGACGGGGCGGGAACCCCGGCGGAGGGAACAGGCATGTCCGTACTCCAGTCGTCCTCGGTCGGACTCGAACGGGCCAACGGTGTCCGGGGCGGCTCGATCCCGGCTCGATCCCGGATCGAGAAGGGGGCGAGCGGCATCGGTGAGGCTGCTGGCGGCCGCCGCGGCTGTCGTGGCCGACCCGACGAGAGGGCCCGCATGTTCTCCAGCACGACGGAATTCCACCGCTGGTTCGAACAGGTCTGCGAGGAGCAGGCGTGCGAGGTGACGAGGGTCCCCCTGGACCGGCTGGACGGCTGGTCGCTGGAGGAGGGGACCGGGAACCTGGTCCACCACAGCGGCCGGTTCTTCTCCGTCCAGGGGCTCGACGTCACCCGTTCCGGCCGCGCCGTGGACGCCTGGCGGCAGCCGATCCTGGTCCAGCCGGAACAGGGCCTCCTCGGCATCCTGGTCAAGGAGTTCGGCGGAGTCCCGCACTGCCTGCTCCAGGCGAAGATGGAGCCGGGCAACGCCGTCCCGGTCCAGCTCTCGCCGACCGTCCAGGCCACCCGGAGCAACTACACCGGAGTGCACGGGGGCCGGGCGGTGCCCTACCTCGACCACTTCCTCGCGCCGGGCCGGGGCCGGGTCCTCTCCGACGCCCTGCAGTCCGAGCAGGCGGCCTGGTTCCTCGCCAAACGCAACCGCAACATGATCGTGCTGACCGACGAGGACGTCCCCCTCCTGGACGAGTTCTGCTGGCTCTCCTTCGACCGGATCGCCGAACTCCTCCAGACCGACGACCTGATCAACATGGACACCCGTACGGTGCTCTCCGGCGCCGTCGGCCTGCGCCCGCCCGGCGGGCCCTCCCGCGCCGCACCCGACCCGGACTCGTTCCACGGCGCGCTGGCCGCCTCGTGGGAACCGCAGGGCCGGCGCCTGCACGACACCGCCACCCTGCTGCGCCACCTGGCGCGGGCCAAGGAACGCTGCACCCTCACCCGCCGGACCGTCCCCCTGGCGGACACCACGAGGTGGTCGATGCGCGACGGGGTCATCGCCCACGACGAGGGCCGCCACTTCACCGTGCTCGGCGTACGGGTGGAGAAGTCCCGCCGGGAGGTGCCCGGCTGGTCCCAGCCCATGTTCATGCCGAACAGCCAGGGCGTGGCGGCCTTCCTGGCGAAGCGGGTGGACGGAGTGCTGCACCTTCTCGTGCAGGCGCGCGTGGAGACCGGGGCGCTGGCCCGCGTCGAACTGGCCCCGACCGTGCAGTGCCAGCCCGCCGACCACGTTCCCGGCGCGCGGGACGGCCGGGACCCCGCGCCCCGCCCGG
Source organism: Streptomyces sp. NPDC014907 (assembly GCF_055562975.1). Taxonomy (NCBI): domain Bacteria; kingdom Bacillati; phylum Actinomycetota; class Actinomycetes; order Kitasatosporales; family Streptomycetaceae; genus Streptomyces; species Streptomyces sp. NPDC014907. Next base: position 43,164 of record NZ_JBVHEG010000015.1, read on the forward strand.
AGTTCCTGGACGCGGTGCTGTCCGCCCGGCCCGACCGCATCCGGTTCGACACCGTGCAGTCCGAGGAGGGCGGACGCTTCTACCACGCCCGGATCCGCTACGCGCTCGTCGAGACGGACGAGGACTTCCCGCTCCGGGTGCCGCCGGAGTTCACCTGGATGACCGTGCGCCAGCTCATCGGGTTCGTCCGGCACGGAAGCCACCTGAACGTGGAGGCGCGCACCCTGCTCGCGCTGCTCGGCTTCCTCCCCGCGGGCCGGGCCGCCCCGGCCGCCGCCCGCGCGGGGCGCCCGGCCGGGGCGGCCCCGGTTCACGCGTAGCCGCCGGTGACCGCCAGACAATCCTCGTAGCGCGGGAGCATGCCCAGTTCGCGGGCCTCCGCGAGCCCGACGGCACGGGCGTCCCGCTCCGAGAGGGTCGGCGAGAGCCCCTCGGGCCAGGGCAGGCCGAGGTCCGGGTCGAACGGGTCGAGGGACTGCTCCAGCCCCGGCCGGTAGGGGGACGACACCAGATAGGACATCACCGTGTCGTCCTCCAGGGCCAGGAACGCGTGCCCCACCCCGACCGGCAGGTACACGGAGCGGAAGGACTCCGTGTCCATCTCCACCGTGTCCCAGACGCCGAACGTGGGGGAGCCGAGCCGGAGGTCGATCACGAAGTCCGTCGCCCGGCCGCGCGCGCAGTGCACGTACTTCGCCTGGCCGGGCGGGGTGGTGGTGAAGTGCACCCCGCGCAGCACCCCCCGCGCCGACCGGTTGTGGTTCGTCTGCGCGACGGGCATCGGGTGCCCCACGATCCGGGCGAACTCCTCGCCCTGGAGAGGGGAGGTGAATATCCCGCGCCCGTCGCGGTGCACCTTCGGCGTGAACACGAAGGCGCCCTCGACCGCCAGCGCCCGGGCGCTGATCGGGGCGGCGGGGTCCGGCGCGGTGCGTGCATCGGTCTTCATCTGGCCTCCTGGCAGGGGACGTGGCACATGGCTGCGACCCGCCCCAGTCTGGGGACCCCCTCTCGAGCCACGGTCGACACGGGGCGCCGGCCCGGCGGCTCCAGCGGTACCCGAGCCGTACTGCGGCCGTTCCCCCGAGCATCGGCGCAGTACGCGGGCGGGGTGAGCGCCCCACCGGAACAGCCACCGAGAAAGGTGAACGATGACCGTTCCCAACCGCCGGAGCTTCGTCTCCGGCACTCTCACGGCGGGCGCCGCCGCCGGGCTCGCCGCCGTCGGCATCACCCCCGCCCACGCCCAGGACGCCTCCGCCCCCGGGGCTCCCCCCGCCTCCGGGGGCGGAGGGGAACTCATCACCCCCGACGACCCCCGGTACGCCTCCCTGTCGACGCGCGGCAGCAACAAGATGTTCACCGCGCGACCGGACGCCTTCCGGCTCGTCACCACCACCGCCGAGGCGGTGCGCGCCGTCGGTGACGCCGTCCGCGCCGGCAAGCGGATCGCCGTCCGCAGCGGAGCCCACTGCTACGAGAACGTCGCCGGCGACCCGGCCGTCCGCCTCGTCCTCGACCTCGGCCGCATGGACGCCGTCACCTACGACGCCCGCCGCCGCGCCTTCATGGTCGAGGCCGGCGCCCAGCTGATGGACGTGTACAAGAAGCTCTACTACGGCTGGGGCGTGGTCCTGCCCGGCGGCACCAGCGCGACCGTCGGCATGGGCGGCCACATCGCCGGCGGCGGCTACGGCGCGCTGTCGCGCGCCTTCGGCCTCGCCTCGGACCACCTGTACGCCGTCGAGGTGGTCGTCGTCGACGCCTCCGGCCGGGCCCGCGCGGTGGTCGCGACCCGCGAGCGGACGGACCCGCGCCGCGACCTGTGGTGGGCCCACACCGGTGGCGGCGGCGGCAACTTCGGCCTCGTCACCCGCTACTGGTTCCGCTCGCCGGACGCCCCCCGCCACTGCTCCGACCCGTCCCGGCTGCTGCCCCGCCCGCCCGGCGAGGTCCTGGCCGGCATGGTCCGCTTCCCCCGCGAGGGCATGGACCGGGCGTCGTACCGCCGCCTGATCCGCAACCACGGCCGCTGGCACGAACACCACAGCGACGCCGAATCCCCGTACGCCGGGCTGTACAGCGGACTCGTCTTCTACGGCCGTCCCGAGACCGGCGACCCCGGCCCGGCGGCCAACTGCTACGCCTACATGGACGGCACCCGGCCGGACGCCGAACGCCTGCTCCGGGACTACCTGCGCGCCGTCGCCGACGGCGTGGGCGGCACCCCCTGGACCTCCGGGATCAGCGCCAGGCCCTGGATCGAGGCCGCCGAGTACCTGGCCGGCGCCCAGGACAGCGACGTCGGCCGCCACAAGCTCAAGTCGGCCTACCTGCGCCGCGGTCACGACGACGCCCAGGCCGACGTCCTCTACCGGTACCTCAACAGCACCGGCAACCGGCACGACTTCGCCAACGTGACCTTCCAGTCCTACGGCGGCCGGATCAACACGGTCGCGGACGGCGCCACCGCCTCCCCGCACCGCGACTCGGTCATCAAGGCGATCTACATGAACACCTGGCAGGACCCCGCCGCGGACCCCGTGGCCGTCGACTGGATGCGCCGGCTGTACCGCGACCTGTTCGCGGCGACCGGAGGCGTCCCGGTGCCGGGACGCCACGACACCGACGGCTGCTACATCAACTACTCCGACGTCGACATGGCCGACCCGCGCTGGAACACCTCCGGAGTGCCCTGGCACCGCCTCTACTACAAGGACGCCTACCCGAGGCTCCAGCGGATCAAGGCCGCCTGGGACCCCCGCGACGTCTTCAGCCACACGCTGTCCATCAGGGCGGAGCACGTCCGATGAAGGTGCTGTTCGTCTCCTTCCCGCACAACACCCACTACTTCTCGATGGTGCCGCCGGCCTCCGCGCTGCGGACCGCCGGCCACGAGGTGCGGGTGGCGAGCCACCCCGACCTGACCGACCGGATCACCGAGGCCGGCCTGACCGCCGTGCCCGTCGGAGTCGCCGGCTGGTACGCCGACGACCCGTGGGCACCCGACCTCCTCGGCCGGATCATCGAAGAGGGCTCCGGCCTCGTGCAGGGCTTCGACTTCACCGGCGAGGACCGCTCCCGGTGGACCCACGAGTCGCTGCTCACCCTGGAAGCGGTCGCCGTGCCCGCCCTGTACGCCTCGGTGAGCAACGACCCGATGCTCGACGACCTCGTGGCCTACGCCCGCCACTGGCGCCCCGACCTGGTCGTCTGGGAACAGCACACCTTCGCCGGCCCGGTCGCCGCCCGCGCCTCGGGAGCCGCGCACGCCCGCCTGCTGCACGGCATGGACATCACCGTCCGGGCCCGGCAGGAGTTCCTCCGCCTGAACGCGGCGCTGCCGCCCGGCACCGCCCAGGACCCCACCGCGGAGTGGCTGGGCCGGGTGATGGACCGGTACGAGCCCGGCCTCGGCTTCGACGAGGAGATGGTCACCGGCCAGTGGACCGTGGACGTCACCCCGCCCGGCTCCCGCTTCGACCTCGGCCTGCCCACGGTCGGCGTGCGCTACGTCCCGCACAACGGCGCCTCCGTGGTGCCGGACTGGCTGCGGGCACCGGCGGGCCGGCCCCGGGTCTGCCTGACGCTGGGCGTCTCCGGCGAGATCGACCACGCCGCCTTCTCCTTCGCCTCGGCCCTCGACGCGCTCGCCGACGTGGACGCCGAGATCGTCGCCACCCTCGGCGCGCGGGCCCGCGAGGACCTCGGCACCCTCCCCGGCAACGTCCGCCCGGTCGACTTCGTACCGCTCAACGACCTGCTGCCCACCTGCGCGGCGGTCGTCCACCACGGCGGCATCGGCACCCGTTCCACGGCCGAACTCCACGGCGTGCCGCAGATCCTGCTCCCCTACGGATGGGACACGGTCGCCAAGGCGCGCCGGGTGGAGGAGCTGGGGTACGGGCTGTGCCTGCCCGCCCACGAGCTGACCGCGGACGGGCTGCGCGCCGCCGTCCTGCGGCTGCTTGAGGAACCCTCCTTCACCGAGGCGGCCGCGAAGGTGCGCGCCGAGATCCTCGCCGAACCGACGCCGAACGACGTCGTGCCGGTCCTGGAGCGGATGACGGCCTCGGCCCGTCAGGCGACCGAGGCGCCGCCGTCCACCGCCACCACCGTGCCACTGGCGTAGCCCGCCTCGGGCCGCGCCAGCCGGACGATCCACCACGCCACGTCCCCGGGCCGCCCCACCCGTCCCGAGGGCGTGCGGGCGGCGGCCTCCGCCTGGTGACGGGCGATCTCCCCGGCGCTCCAGCCCATGCGCTCGCCGATCCCCGTGTCGGTCTCGCCCGGCGCGACGCCCACCGCGCGGATGCCGCGCGGTGCGAGCTCCACCGCCCAGGTGCGGACCAGGAAGTCCAGCGCCGCCTTGGTGGCCCCGTACACGGACAGCCCCGGGAACGCCCTGCGGCCCAGCACGGCCGCGGTGCCCACGCACACCACCGTGCCGCCGCCGGCCGCCAGGGCGGGCAGCGCCGCCCGCGTCAGGAACAGCGGCGCGAGGAGGTTCGTCTCCACCTGGGTCCACGCGTGCCCGCGGGTGAGGGAACCGGCCGGCTCGGGCAGCACGGCCGCGGCGTTGTGCACGAGCACGTCGATCCGGCCCGAGGACTCCACCGCCGCCGCCACGACGCGCTCCGCCGCGTCCGGTGCCGTGATGTCGGCCGTCAGGGTCCGGACGCCGGGGTGCCCGTCCGCCGTCCCGGCGAGGGTCTCCGCGGTGCGTCCCACGACCAGGACCTCGTCGCCGCCGGCGGCGAAGGCCCGCGCGGTCGCCCGCCCGATGCCCGTACCGCCCCCGGTGACCACGACCGTGCGCCGTGCCCCGCCACTGCTCGGTGAATGCGTCATGCCCCGGACGCTAGCCACCCGCACTCGAAGGCGGCTCTAGCGCCCGTTGGGAAGGTGACCGGGCCGAAAAGCGTCGGCCGGACCGTCCCCCCGTACGGCCGGTTCCCGGAGTCCCGGCATCCGTCCCACCCGCATCCCGCCGATTCCGGTCGGTCCCCCGTCGCACCCCTCCAGGAGGCAAGGCATGTCCGTGCACACGTCGGAACTCTCGGCGCCCCGGCCGTCACCGGTGGCACCCCGGCGGGGCGCGGTCCGCGCGGGCACCGCCCTGGCCCTGCTCGCCGGCTGCAACGCGATGGTGCTGCTCGACGAGTCGATGGTGCAGATCGCCCTGCCCGGCATGAGCCGGGACCTCGGCCTCACCCCCGTCGGTCTCGGCTGGGTCGTCACCGCCTATCTGCTGGCCTTCGGCGGACTGCTCCTGCTCGGCGGGCGCATGGGAGACCTGCTGGGCCGCCGCAAGGTCTTCCTCGCCGGCGTCGCCCTGTTCACGGTGACCGCCGCGCTGCGCGGCATCACCACCTCGGGAGACCTCCTGATCGCCCTGCGCGCCCTGCAGGGCATCGGCTCCGCCCTCGCCGCGCCCAGCGCGCTGGCCCTGGTGCTGAGCATGTTCGGGGAGGAGACGGCGCGGAAGCGGGCGATCGCCCTCTACATGGCGGTCGGCGCCGCCAGCACCGCCGGCGGACTGCTCCTCGCGGGCGCGCTCTCCTCGCTCGGCTCCTGGCGGTGGGTCCTGCTCCTGAACGTGCCGCTCGGCCTGCTGATCCTGCTGCTGGCGCCCCTGGTGATCGAGGAGACCCGGCCCAACCGGGGCCGGTTCGACCTGACGGGCGCGCTGGTGTCCACCCTGGGCGCCGTCTCCCTGGTGTTCGGCCTGACACGGGCCGCCGAACACCCCTGGACGGACGTGACGGTCGCCGGCCCGGCCGCCGCCGGCGTACTGCTCCTCCTCCTCTTCCTGGTCGTCGAACGACGGGCCCGGCAGCCCATCGTGGTGCTCCGGCTGTTCGACGACCGGAACCGCGTCTGGGCCTACGCCGTCACCTTCGCCGTACAGGGCGCCCTGATCGGCACGGGCTTCTTCCTCGTCCAGTTCCTCCAGCGGTTCGCCGCCTACAGCCCGCTGCTCTCGGCCGTGGCCCTGACCCCGGTGGCCGTCGCCATGATCACCACGTCCGGCGTGGCGGTCTGGCTGGAGCGCCGGTTCGGGCCGCGCAAGCCGCTGCTGGCCGGCGCGGCCCTGCTGATCACCTCCAACGTCTGGCTGTCCCGCCTGACCCCGGACTTCGACTACTGGGGGAGCGTCCTGCCGGCGCTGCTGCTCTTCGGCTCCGGCATGGCCTTCTGCGTCGTCCCGCCCGCCATCCTCGCCACCTCCGGACTGCACAGCGACGAGGCCGGCGCCGCCTCCAGCGTCCACAACGCGCTGCAGACGGTCGGCGCCTCGCTGGGCCTCGCGATCCTGGTGACCGTCGGCACCCAGGCCGGTCACGACGCCGAACGGACCCTGCCGGCCGGAGTCCCGCCCGAGCAGGCCATGGGCCACGTGTTCGTGGAGAGCATGTCGGCCAGCTTCCTCGCCGGCGCCGGCTTCGCCGCGGCCGCCTTCCTCGTCGCCGTGTTCGTCCGTCCTCCCGGTGCCGCCGCCGCGCGCACCTCCACCTCTTGACAGACAGGAGAAACAGCCGTGAGGTTCGGTTCCATGGCGCGCTTCGGCGTCGTCGGCCTGATGTGGGGCATCAGCTACTTCTGGATCAAAATCGTCTTCCAGGGCCTGAACTCGGCCCAGTTCAGTTTCTTCCGCATCCTGGTCGGCGCCGTCGCCATGCTCGGTTTCCTCCTCCTCAGCGGCACGCGACTGCCGCGCCGCCCCTCCGTCTGGGGCCTGCTGGTCCTCATCGCCTTCCTGGCCAACGCGCTGCCCGTCCTGCTGGTCCAGCTCGTGGACGACGCCCTGGGCGCCGACGCGGGCATGGTCTCGGTGTTCAACGCGAGCGTGCCGCTGTGCGTCGTCCTGCTCCACCTGGTGCGCCGCCGCACCGGCCGCGTCCCGGCCACCCTGGTGGCGGGCCTGCTGCTCGGCTTCGCCGGCGTCCTCGTCCTGTACGCGCCCTGGAACGCGGGCGCCCAGTGGTTCTCGGCGGCCGCGGCCGTCAACGCCGTCGCGGCACTGGCCTACGGCTGGTCCATGCTGCTGATGGAGAGGCTGATGAAACCGGCCGCCGAGGACGGCCAGGACATGCACCCCCTGGTACTGGCCACCTCGCAGGCGGTCATCGGCGTGGGCTGGGCCGCGGTCAACCTGCCCAACGGCGGCTTCGACCGCGCCCCGCAGTTCTCCGCGGCCGTCGTCGGCGCCCTCCTCGTCCTCGGAGTCCTCAACACCGGCCTGGTGTACATGTGCTTCGCCTGGCTGATCCGCGACGAGGGCGCGGTCAGGGCCTCCAGCGTGCTGTACGTCGTGCCCGTGGTGCTCACCCTGGGCACGGTCGTGCTGGAGAACCACCACCTGACCGGGCGCGAGGCGCTCGGCATGGCGGTCGTCCTGGCCGGCGTGGTGCTCGCCCGCATTCCGCGTCGGGACGCCACCGGCCCCGCCGTCCGCCCGGCACCGCCCGTGGCCGAACCGACCACCGCGGCCCGCTGACCCGGCGGACCCGACCGAGAGAGGACCCCACCTTGATCACCTTCATCAACCGCTTCACGGTCACCGGACCGACCGAACGGTTCGAGCGGGCCTTCGACGAGACCTCGGCGTTCTTCACCGCCCGGCCGGGGTTCATCCGCCACCGGCTGATGCGGCACACCGAGGACCCCCGCGTGTACGCCAACCTCGCCGAGTGGGAGGACGAGGAATCCTTCCGCGAGGCCCTGCGCCACCCCGAGTTCGCCGCCCACCGCGCGGCGCTGAAGGAGCTCAGCACCAGCGAGCCCGGCCTCTACACCCCGCTGTACGAACGCTCCGCCTGAGACCGCCGGGCACGCCCTCACGGCCGTGCCCGGCGACCGCGTGCGGGAGGGGCCCGGCCGGGGTTTCCGGCCGGGCCCCTCCCGCACGCCGCCGGCGGCCCGGACGCACCGCACGCCGCCCGCCGACCGCCGCCACCCCGCGCGTCCGCCCCCGGGACCCGTCCCGGGGGCGGGGCCTCCCCGGACACGGGCCGGGACGGACGTCAGAGCAGGACGGGCACCCTCAGCAGCCCTCCCGTCACCGGCGCCCGCCGGCACCGCACCGCGGGACCGGCCGCGCGCGCCCCGGGACGGACCGCGGCGAGCACCGCCACCACCGCCTCGGCGACGGTCACGGCGAACGGCTCCAGCGCCACCCCGTACGGGGCCGGGACCAGCGGCCCCGGGCCGGCCCGGCCCGGATCGAAGACGTCCGGCCGGTCGAAGACCTCCGGGTCCCGGTTGGCCGCGCCGACCAGGACGGCCACCTGCTCCCCGGCCCCGATCCGCTGCCCGGCGGCCTCCGTGTCCGCCGCCGCGGTGAACACGTGCACCTTCACCGGCGGGTCGTGGCGCAACGTCTCCGCGACCACCGCCGACGCCCCCTCCCGCCCGCCTCCGGCGAGCGACGCCCACCGTTCCGGCCCGGCGCCCAGGGCCCCCGCGACGAGCTCCCGCGCGGCCCGCACCTCCACCACCGTCCGCAGCACGGCCTCCCCGCCCAGCAGCCCGCGCAGGGCGGCGAGGGCGCCCGGCAGCCGGGCGGCGTCCTCGTACCGGGGCGGCGCCAGGGCCGCGTCGAGCGCCGGGGCGGCCGCCGCGCACGCCCCCGCCAGCCGCTCGCGGTCCACCCCGGAGAGACCGTGCAGGTCCGCCAGCACCTCGACGGGGACCCGGGCCGCGATTCCGGCGACCGCGTCCACCTCTCCGTCCACCTCCGCCAGGAGCCGCTCGCAGGCCCGCTCCGCCACGGCCCGGACCCGGTCGGCTCCGTGCGGGCCGGCGGGGCCGGGGGCGGGCAGCTCCCGGTCCCAGGCCACGGCCACCCGCGGCTGGGACACGGCGGCGGACCGCGGGCCACCGTCCGCCGCCGGCAGGGCCAGCAGCTCGGCGGCCGTGGCGTACCGGGCGGTCACCCAGGTGCCCAGGCGGCTGCGCCACAGCGGTCCCGCCTCCCGGTTGCGGGCGTACGCCTCCCGCGGGTCCGGGCCGTCGTACCCGCGCAGCAGCGCGGCGTACGGATCGCCCTGCGCCCCGTACAACCAGTGGATTCCCTGCACGAGCTGGAGCCGGCGGCCCAGCTCCTTCTCCGCCACAACCATCTGGGTTCCCCTCTCCCTCGCAGGCGCGTCCGCGCCGCGGGCACGGCGGAGGCTACGCGGGCACGGCGGAGGATCGGTCGAGCGCGGCCCCCGCCCACCGCTCCGCCCCCGCTCCAGACGTGCTCCACCGGACGCGGGAACGATCACCACTCGGTTGTCCCGTCGACCCTGGAGGTGCCGTCGGCCGTGCCGAACCCCAACACACCCGAGGACCCGGTGGCGAATCCGGCCACACTGCTCCGCGACATGGTGCGCATCCGCCGCGTGGAGGAGGAGCTGGCGGACCTCTACCGCGACGAACAGGAGATGCGCACCCCGGTGCACTTCTCGGTCGGCCAGGAGGCCGCCGCCGTCGGCGTCTGCGCCGCCCTGCGCGAGGACGACCTCGTCTACACCGGACACCGCAGCCACGCCGCCTACCTGGCCAAGGGCGGCGACCTCACCGCCATGGTCGCCGAGCTCTACGGCAAGGAGACGGGCTGCTCGGCCGGGCGCGGGGGATCGGTCCACCTGACCGACCGGGCCGTCGGCTTCGCCGGGTCGGCGGCGATCCTCGGCGAGATGATCTCCGTGGCCACCGGCGCCGCGTGGGCCCTGGCCCGTCGGGGCTCCTCGCGGGTCGTGGTCACCTTCTTCGGGGACGGCGCCTCCGAGGAGGGCGTCTTCCACGAGTCCCTCAACTTCGCCGCCGTCCACCGCGTCCCGGTCGTCCTCGTCTGCGAGAACAACTCCTACTCGATCTCCTCCCCGCTCTCCGCCCGCCAGCCGGCGAACTCCGTCACCACGGGGATCACCGAACGGGCCCGGGCGTACGGGATCGAGGCCGAGCGGATCGACGGCAACGACGTCTCCCTCGTCCACGAGGCCGCCCTGCGGGCCACCGCCCACTGCCGGGCCGGCCGGGGCCCGTACCTCCTGGAACTGGACACCTACCGCTGGCGCGAGCACGTCGGCCCGGGCTTCGACACCGGCATCGACCGCCCCGGACCCGAGGTCGAGGCCTGGCTGGAACGCTGCCCGGTCCGCCGGAGCACGGCGGCGCTGCGCCCCGCCGTGCCCGACATCGAAGAGCGCGTCGCCCGCTGGGACGAGGAGTTCCGCGACGAGGCCCTGCTCGCGGTCACCGCCGCCAAGGCGGCACCCTTCCCCGACGTGGACCGGCTGACCGACGGGGCCTACGGGCGCCCGGCCGGCACGAGCTGACAGGAGAGCACGATGAGCCGGAAGCTCACGTACTGGCAGGCCATCGCCGAGGGAACCCTCCAGGCGATGGAGGCCGACCCGGGCATCGTCCTCGCCGGGCAGAACGTCGACGACCACAAGGGCTCCTACGGCACCACCCGCCCCGCGTTCGAACGCTTCGGCGCCGAACGGGTGATCGACACCCCCAACAGCGAGAACGCCGTCGCCGGCATCTGCGTCGGCGCCGCCGACCAGGGACTGCGCCCCCTCGTGGTGCACACCCGGGCCGACTTCATGTTCCTGGCCATGGACGCGATGATCAACCTGGCCTCCAAGTGGCGCTACATGTACGGGAACAAGGGCGGCGTGCCGGTCGTCATGCGCGGCGTCGTCGGCCGGGGCTGGGGCCAGGGGGCCACCCACTCGCAGAGCCTGCACGCGACGTTCGGCCACTTCCCCGGCCTCTACGTCGCCGCTCCCGCCTCCCCGGCCGACGCCAAGGGCCTGCTGGCCACCGCCCTGCGGACGGACACCCCCGTGGTGCTGATGGAGAACCGCTCCCTCTACCCCGTCGAGGGCGAGGTGCCCGAGGAACTCGTCCCCGTGCCCTTCGGAGTGGGCCGCATCGCCCGGCACGGCACCGACGTCACCGTGGTGGCCGCCTCGCTGATGGTCCACGAGGCCGAACGCGCCGCCGACCTGCTCGCCGAGCAGGGCATCGGCGTCGAGGTGGTGGACGTGCGCAGCATCCGGCCGCTGGACGAGGACATCATCTGCGCGTCGGCCGCCCGGACCGGCCGCGTCGTGGTGGCCGACACGAGCTGGGCGCGCTACGGCTTCTCGGCCGAGGTGGCCGCCGTGATCGCCGAACGCGTCCCGGGCGAACTGCGCGCACCGGTCCGCAGGGTCACTCCCCCCGACTGCCCCGCCCCCGTGTCCTGGCCGCTGGAGGAGGCGTTCCACCCCGGCGCCGAGAAGATCGCCCGGGCCTGCCTCGACCTGATGGGCTGGGACGGGACCGCCGTACCCGCCCTGACCGGGGTGGACGCCGGATTCGTCGGACCGTACTGACCCGGACCCGGACCTCCCCCGAACGAAAGGAACGAGACGTGGAACCGAGCGGACCGGCCGTGGTCGCCGAGGGCCTCCGCAAGAGCTACGGCACGACCCGGGTGCTCGACGGGCTCGATCTCGTCGTGCCGCGGGGGACGGTGTGCGGACTCCTGGGGCCCAACGGCGCCGGCAAGACCACCACCGTCGGCATCCTCTCCACCCTGCTGTCCCCGGACCGGGGCCGCGCCGAGGTCGCCGGCTTCGACGTCGTCCGGCAGGCGGCCAGGGTCCGCTACCGCATCGGACTCGTCGGCCAGCACGCGGCCCTCGACGAAGTCCTCAGCGGCCGCCAGAACCTGGTGATGTTCGGCCGGCTCCACCACCTTTCCCCGGCCGCCGCCCGCCGCCGCGCGGACGAGCTGCTGGAGCGCTTCCGCCTCACCGACGCCGGCGGCAAGCCGGTGAAGGACTGCTCCGGCGGCATGCGCCGCCGCCTGGACCTGGCGGCGAGCATGGTCCTGGCCCCGCCCGTGCTGTTCCTCGACGAGCCGACCACCGGCCTCGACCCGCGCAGCCGCAACGAGGTCTGGGACGCGGTCCGCGCCCTGGTCGACGGCGGCACCACCGTGCTGCTCACCACCCAGTACCTGGAGGAGGCCGACCAGCTCGCCGACAGCATCTCGGTCATCGACACCGGAAAGGTCATCGCCGAGGGCACACCGGAGCAGCTCAAGAGCCGCATCGGCGGCGACCGGATCGACGTCGTGGCCCGCCGCGCCGGCGAACTGGGAAGCACCGCCGCCGCCCTGGCCCGCGTCGGCGAGACGGAACCGGTCGTGAACGAGGACACCCGCCAGGTCAGCGTCCAGGTCCGCGACCGCGCCACCGCCCTGGCGGACGTCGTGCGCGCCCTGGACTCCGCCGGCATCGCCGCCGAGGACATCGCCCTGCGCAGACCCACCCTCGACGAGGTGTTCCTCCACCTCACCGGAACCGGCCGGCCGCCACGGGCGGACGCCGGACGGAACCCGAAGCCGGAGGTCGTGAAGGCATGAGCGTCACCGTCCCCGAACCCCCCGCCGGACCGCTGTCCCGGCTGCGCTGGGCGCTCGCCGACGGCTGGACCGTCACCCTGCGCGGACTGACCCACTGGACCCGCGAACCCGGCACGGTCATCAGCGCGATGCTCTTCCCCGTGATGATGGTCCTGATGTTCGGCTACTTCTTCGGTGGCGCGATGCGGGTCCCGGGGGGCGGCGACTACCGCGAGTTCCTCGTCCCGGGCATGTTCGTCATGACCATGGTCTTCGGGATGGGGGAGACGGTGGCCGCCGTCGCCGCCGACAAGAACCGCGGCGTCACCTCCCGCTTCCGCTCCCTGCCGATGGCCCCCTCGGCCGTCCTCGTCGGCCGCTGCGTCACCGACATGCTCAACTCGGTGCTCGGCCTCGCCGTGCTGTTCGCGGTCGGCCTCCTCATGGGGTGGGACGCGCACGGCACCGCCGGCGAGACCGCGGGCGCGATCGGCCTGCTCCTGCTGCTGCGCTTCGCCCTCACCTGGGTGGGCATCTACCTCGGGCTGCTCATGAGGGGCCCGGAGGGCATCACCATGGTGCAGACCCTCGAATTCCCCGTCGGCTTCCTGACCAGTGCCTTCGTCGCACCGGCCACGATGCCGGGCTGGCTTGGCACCCTCGCCGAGTGGAACCCGCTGTCCTCCACCGTCGCGGCCACCCGTGAGCTGTTCGGGAACCCGGGATGGGGCGGCGACTCCTGGATCGCGCAGCACGCCACCCCGATGGCCGTCGTCTGGCCCGTCGTCCTCTTCGCGGTCTTCTTCCCGCTGGCCGTCAACCGCTACCGCAACCTGACGAACTGACGGCCCACCGCCGTACCGACCCACCGAGGGGACAGCCGGACAGGCCGGCCCCGCCCCCCACCGCACCGACCACTCCAGGAGAACCAGATGGCCCTGCGCCCCCGAGCCCTGGCGGCAGCCGCCGCGGCCGCGCTTCTGCTGTCCCTGTCCGCGATCCCCGCGACCGCCTCCACCACGGGGGCCGCCCGCTCCGGCGGACCGGCCGGGACGAACTGCGCGCCGTTCACCTCCCGGGTGTCCGCCGCCGAGGACACCCCCGCCGACCAGCGGATCGCCGGCACCCTCTGCGCCCCGCGCGGCGCCCGCGCCACCACGGTCCAACTGCTGGTGCACGGCGGCACCTACGACCGGGACTACTGGACCGCCCGCGGCCGCACGGGCGGTCCCACCTACGTGGAGGCCGCCACCCGTGCCGGACACGCCACGCTGGCGTTCGACCGGCTGGGCACCGGTACCAGCTCCGCCCCGCACAGCTCCCGCTTCACCGAGACCACCCACGAGTGGGTGACCCTCCAGCTCGTCCGCGCCCTGCGCGACCGCGGCTACCGGAAGGTCGTCCTGGTCGGCCACTCCTTCGGCGCGACGGTGGCCCGCATGGTCGCGGTCAAGCACCCCGACGCCATCGACGGACTCGTCCTCACCGGCGAGGGCGCCCCGCCCAACCTGGCGGCGTTCGAGCGGATGGGGCACCTGTACATGCCCGCGGGGCAGCACCCGCTGCTGTCCTGGCGCCGCCTCGACGACGGCTACCTCGCCCTGCGGACCGGCGCCAAGGCCGACTGGTTCTACGACCGCCGGACCACCGAACCGCAGGTGCTGCTGCGCGACGAACTCGGCACCGAACCGAGCGTCTACCCCAACGATCCGGCCTACGGGGACATCTCCCTCAACGGGCGGATCCGGGTCCCGGTCCTCGTCGTCGTCGGCCAGAACGACAAGCTCATCTGCGGCGACCAGGGCGCCGACTGCTCCAGCCCCGCCGCCCTGAGGGCCGCCACCGCGCCCCTGTACGGGCCCCGGGCACGCCTGGAGACCCTCCTCGTTCCGGCCACCGGGCACAGCCTCAACATGCACCGCACCGCGCCCACGTGGTACCCCTACGTGCAGGACTGGACGAAGCGCCGGGTGAGCGGCGAGCGTTGACCGGACCGCGGAACCGGGGGGCGGAGCAGAGATGGTGTGGATGTCGCGTGAACAGGCGGGCCTGTTGGCGCAGTGCCCGGTGGTCTTCGAGGCGGGAGATCCGGCGCGCACCGGAAGGCTCGTCTTCCGGTACCCCGGCGTCCCGGCCGGGCGCGACTCCGGCGCACCGCCCCTCCCCGGCGAACCAGGGGAGGCCGATCTGGTCACCGCCGACGGCGGCACCCCCGCCGTACGCCGCTGCCCCGTCCTGCGGCTGACCGTCGCCGAGGCCCTGCCCGCCCTCACCCTGGCCCGCCGCCTCCACGCCGAAGCGGCCGACGGCGGTACGGCCGGCCCCGCCCCCAGCCCGTCCGCCGCGTTCTGGGGCGCCGCCACCGCCCTCGGCCTGCACCTCGCCGCCCGCGAACGGCTGCTCCCCGGCGTCTCCGCCACCGGCCACGACACCTGGCGCGCCGGTCCGCTCGCCCCGGAGGACAGCCGGCGGCTCCGCGAACTGGCCGCCGCGGCACCGGCCGAGGCGCTCGCGATCCCCCTGCCCGTCCCGCCGGGCGGGCCGCTGCTGCTGCCCGACGCCGCCACCCTGCTCCGCTCCTTCGTCGACGCGGTCGCCGACACCCTGCCGCGCACCGCCGCCGCCCCGGCCGCGGCCGGCCGCCAGGCCTTCGCCGCCTCCGAACCCCAGTACGTCCCCCAGCTGCGCGCCTGGGCGGAGGAGATCTCCGCCGGCATCGACTCGGGCGTACGGCTGGCCCTGCGCCTGGACCTGGTGCCCGCCACCGACGGCCGCCCGCCCGCCGTGCGCCTCGTGCCCCGGGTGACCAGCCGGGCCGACCCGACCCTCGGCGCCGACGCCGACGAACTGTTCGCCTCGGCCGAGGCGGCCGGGCTCGGACCGCGGGCCCAGGCCGACACGGTCCTCGCCGTACGAAGGGCCGCCGACGTCTGGCCGCCCCTCTCCCGCCTGCTGCCGGTGCCCTCCGCCCTCGACCTCACCGCCCGCGAGGTCCAGGACCTGCTCGGCGACGCCACCGGCCGGCTCGCCGCCCACGACATCGAGGTGCTCTGGCCCGAGGAAGCCGCCCGTTCCCTCACCGCGCACGTCGTCGTCGGCGGCGAACGGACCCCGCCCACCGACATCCGCTCCTTCTTCGGCGGCGACGGCACCGTCGACCTGCGCTGGCGGCTCGACCTCGACGGGCAGGCCCTCACCGAGGAGGAGACCGCCGGGATCGCCGCCGCCGAACAGCCGCTGGTCCTGCTGCGCGGCGACTGGGTGCTCATCGGCGCCGACGCCGCCCGCAAGGCCCGCGAACGCGACCTCAAGCCGCTCACCGCCATCGAGGCGCTCGCCGTCGCCCTCACCGGGTACACCGAGATCGGCGGCAAACAGGTGCGCGTCGCGCCCAGCACCTGGCTGCTCGCCCTGCGCCGGCGCCTGACCGAACCCGACGACGGCACCGGGGCGATCGAGCAGCCCGCCGCCCTCGCGGCCACCCTGCGCGACTACCAGCTGCGCGGCCTGCGCTGGATGCACCGCCTCACCTCGCTCGGCCTCGGCGGCTGCCTCGCCGACGACATGGGCCTGGGCAAGACCGTCCAGCTGATCTCGCTGCACCTGCTGCGCCAGGAGCACCCCGACAGCGCCGGCCCCACCCTCGTCGTCTGCCCCGCCTCCCTCCTCGGCAACTGGCAGCGCGAGATCGGCCGGTTCGCCCCCGGCACGCCCGTCCGCCGCTACCACGGACCCGGCCGCACCCTGGACGGCGCCGACTCCGGCTTCGTCCTCACCACCTACGGCACCATGCGCCTGGACGCCGAACGGCTCGGCGCGCACCGCTGGAGCACGGTCGTCGCCGACGAGGCCCAGCACGTCAAGAACCCGCACTCCAGCACCGCGAAGGCGCTGCGGCTCATCCCCGCCCACGCCAGGATCGCCCTGACCGGCACCCCGGTCGAGAACAACCTCTCCGAACTGTGGGCCCTCCTCGACTGGACGACCCCCGGACTCCTCGGCGGCCACGGCCACTTCCGCAGCCGCTGGATCGCCGCCATCGAGGCCGAGCACCGGGAACGCGCCGAGTTCGGACCGCCTCCGGGCGAGGAGGGGGAGTACGGCTCCACCGCGCGGCGACTGGCCGAACTGGTCCGCCCCTTCCTCCTGCGCCGCAAGAAGTCGGACCCCGGCATCGCCCCCGAACTCCCGCCCAAGACCGAGACGGACCGCCCGGTCGCCCTCACCCCCGAGCAGCGCTCCCTGTACGAGACCCAGGTCCGCGAGGTCATGGCGCGGATCAAGGCCACCGAGGGGATCGCCCGGAGCGGCCTGGTGCTCAAACTGCTCACCGGCCTGAAACAGATCTGCAACCACCCCGCGCAGTTCCTCAAGGAGACGGACGGCACCCGGCTGGCCGGCCGCTCCGGCAAGCTGGAACTCCTCGACGAACTGCTGGACACCATCGTCTCCGAGGGCGGGGCGGCCCTGGTCTTCACCCAGTACGTCACCATGGCCCGGCTCCTGGAGGCACACCTGCGCGAACGCGGCGTCCCCGCCCTGCTGCTGCACGGAGGCACCCCGGTGCCGCGCCGCGAGGAGATGGTCCGCCGCTTCCAGGACGGGGAGGTGCCCGTCTTCCTGCTCTCCCTCAAGGCCGCCGGCACCGGACTCAACCTCACCCGCGCCGACCACGTCGTGCACTACGACCGCTGGTGGAACCCCGCGGTCGAGGCCCAGGCCACCGACCGCGCCTACCGCATCGGGCAGACGCGCGCCGTCCAGGTGCACCGGATGATCGCCGAGGGCACCGTCGAGGACCGCATCGCCGCCCTGCTCGAAGCCAAGAAGGGCCTGGCGGACGCCGTACTGGGCTCCGGGGAACAGGCACTCACGGAACTGACCAACGACGAACTGGCCAACCTGGTCGAGCTGAGGAGCGCGGGATGAGCGGGGACGAGACGGGCGCGCGGGGCTTCCCGGCCTTCGCCGCGCGCCGGGGCAGCCGGGCACGCGGCCAGTCCTGGTGGGGCAGGGCCTGGGCGGACGCGCTGGAGGACACCTCCCTGGACGAGGAAGCGCTGAAGAAGGGCCGGGCCCACGCGCGCACCGGCCGGCTCGGACCGATCACGGTCAGCCCCGGACGCGTCTCCACCACCGGCTACGAGGGCGACTCCCCGTTCAGGACGGTGCTCACCCTGGAGCTGCTCGACGACGACGACTGGGACCTGCTCTGGGAGAAGACCGCCGAACGGCCGGACGTCGCCGACGGCGTCCTCGCCGGCGAACTGCCGCCCGACCTCCTGGAGGCCGCCGAGGACGCGCGGGTCCGGCTCCTGCCCGGCTACGGCGACCTGGAGGCGGACTGCGACTGCGACGCGTTCGACCACCCCTGCAAGCACGCGGCCGCGCTCTGCTACCAGACGTCCTGGCTGCTGGACGAGGACACGACGCTCCTCCTCCTGATGCGGGGGCGCGGCGCGGGGGAGGCGCGGGAGGAACTCCGGTCCGTCCTGATGATGCGGGCGATCCTCGGCGCCTCCGGCGACGAGGACGACACCGGCGAGGACGACACCGACGGGGCGGAGGAGGAGACCGGGACCGGGGAGGAGCCGGAGGCCACCGCGCCGCTGCCGGAGGGCACTCCCGCCGGGGAGGCGTTCGGGCGCGAGCCGGCGGCCCTGCCCGAGCTGCCGCCGCTGCCCGGACCGCCCCCCGGGCAGGACGCCTCCTCCACCGGGGCGGGAGCCGACCCGCTGGAACAGCTGGTCACCACCGCGGCCGTGCGCGCCCGCGAACTGCTCGCCTACACCCACGGCTTCACCGCCGAGCCGCCGGCACCCCTCGACCTCTGGCGGGACTGCGTACGGATCGCGGCGACCCGCCCCGACGCCCGCGTCCTGACCCGCCTTCGGGAGGCCTGCGGCAGCCCGGACCGGCTGGACCGCGCGGCCGAGGCGTGGCGACTGGGCGGGAGCGCGGGCCTGGACGTCCTGGAGGAGCCCTGGACGCCGCCCCTCCAGGACACCGCCCGGGCCCGCACCGCCCTCACCGCGGGCTGGGAACGGAACGAGCTCCCCGAGCTGGAGGTGCGGGACAACCGCTGGACGCTGGCCGGCAGCGGGCTCCAGCTCCGCTACGGCCGGGACGGCCGCTGGTACCCGTACCGGCGGGAGGGCGACCGGTGGTGGCCGGCCGCCCCGCCGTGCCAGGACCCGGCCGAAGCCCTCGCCGAGCTCCTCGACGGCTGAGGCCCGCGCCGGAGGACCCGGCCCGCCCGCGACGCCCGCGGGCGGGCCGGCGACGTTTCCGCGACACGCCCGGAACACCGCCGCAAGCCCCCGCGCGGGCCCGGGACGGACGGGTTCCGTCCCGGGCCCGCGCGCTACAGGTCCACCACGACCCGGTCGCCCAGGGCCCGCGAGACGCACGGGTACATCACGTCCGTACGCCCGCGCTCGGCGGGGGAGAGGACGTGGTCGCGGTGGTCGGGGACGCCCCGCAGCACGCGCAGCTCGCAACTGCCGCACAGGCCGTCCTCGCAGGAGGCGGAGAGACCGGGGGCCTCCTCCCGCAGCGCGTCCAGCGCCGACTGGTCGGCCCGCACGCCCACCACCGCGCCGGTGCTGCCGAGTTCCACCTCGAACGGCAGGTTCTCACCCGCAGCCGCGTCCGCCGGGGCCGCGAACCGCTCCAGGTGCAGGACCCCTCCGGGACAGGCGGTGTCCATCAGCTCCTCGACGGCCCGCGTCAGCCCGTCCGGACCGCAGCAGTACACCGCCGTGCCCGCCGGGCACGCCGACAGGTGCGCGGCGAGGTCGGGCCGGCCGGTCAGGTCGCGCGCGTACACGGAGACCCGTTCCGCGCCGTACCGCTCCAGCAGGGGCAGGAACGCCATGGAGGCGCGGCCGCGCCCCACGTACAGCAGCCGCCAGGGGGTGCCCCGCCGCCGGGCCTCCTCGATCATGGGCAGGAAGGGGACGATCCCGATGCCGCCCGCGACGAACAGGAAGGCGGGGGCGCCGACCAGCGGGAAGTGGTTGCGCGGCCCGCGCACGGCGAGCCGGTCGCCCACGGACAGGCCGTGGACCTCGGCCGAGCCGCCCCTGCCCGCCGGCTCCCGCAGCACCGCCACGTGATAGGCCGACCCGTCCGCGGGGTCGCCGTGCAGCGAGTACGGGCGCACCTTCCCCGAGGGCAGGACGAGGTCGATGTGCGCGCCCGGCCGCCACGGCGCGGTGGCCGCACCGGACACCGGAACCAGCCGCAGGCCCACGACGCCCTCGGCCGGCCGGTCGACGGCCTCGACGGTCACCGGGACGTCCCCGTCCCGGAACGGGGCGGCACCCGGCCCCGGAGCGGACCCGGCGGCCGGGGCGGGAGGACCCGCGAGGGCGCTCGCGTACCGGCGTCCCCGACGGGTGCGCCCCCACGGCTTGTAGACCGAGACGACGCCCACCAGGACCAGCACGCCGAAGACCGGCGGCACGGTCCAGGCGAGCAGGGTGCCCTCCGGGCCGGGCCGGTAGACCCCGTCCCCGGTCGCGGCCGCCTTCTCGGCGGCGGTCAGCACCAGCGGATGGGTGTAGACCCAGGCGAACACCGCGACGCCCAGGGTGAGCACCCACTTCACCACCAGCCACCGGTGGCGCATCAGGCCCCACGGCGTCCCGCATCCCAGCAGCACGCCGGTGGCCCCGCAGACCAGGCTGACCAGCGAGACGGTGCTCTCGTCGAAGACGTACATCGCGTAGTACGCGCCCTCGGCCACGCCCGGGTCCGAGGTCAGGAAGCCGATGAGCGCCAGCGTGGCCATCGACAGGGACAGGCCCAGCCAGCCGACCGACGACAGGACGTGCAGGACGAGGGTCAGTTTCCGCCCCCGGGGACTCAGCCGGAAGGGCTTCCGCGCCGCCGGGGCCGGGGCACCGGGCGGCCGTTCCTCCTTCGCGGACGGCTCCTCGGGCTCGTCGGTGCCGGAGGGGGGTCGGTGCCGGGTCGGGGTTGCCAAGGCTGCCTCGCTTTCGTCTCGCGTTCCGTGCCGGCGGTGCGCGTCGCGCACCGTCCGGGGGGTCGCCGGTGCGCCCGACGGCCCGTCCACCGTCGCGGCCGTCACTGGAGTCCCGCTCGCGCGCACGCGGACGGGGCTCGTTGCCGGACATGACGGCGGTCTCGACGACGGTCCCGCTCGCGCGCACGCGGACGGGGGCCGGAAACCGCCCGCGCGGTCTCCGGCCCCGCCGGGTGCCCGCCGCGGCGGACGTCCGGCCGTCAGGCCGCGGGCACGGGAATGTTCCCGAGGTACGCGGCGAAGGACCGCAGCCCCGGGTGCACGGCCCGCAGCGTCTCGATGTCCGCCCGATACCCGTGCTCCTGGAACCACTCGAACATCAAGGCGATGTCGGGGGCGTTGGGGATGTACGGGTTGTTCGCCACCGCGTCCAGCGGCAGCTCCTCGAACCGGGCCGGCAGGCCCGAGCGGGCCGAGAACGCCTCCGCGATCTCCGTCCCGGTCAGGGCGTCACCGGCGATCTCCACCGCCCGGCCCACGTACGCCTCCGGCCGGTCGAAGGCCTCGGCGGCGAACCAGCCGATGTCGTCGACCGCGATGAACTGCACCCGGGTGTCGGGCTTCAGCGCCAGCCGCACCACCAGCGTGCCGTCCACCCGCTCGGGCCCGTGGGCGGCGAAGTTGTCCATGAAGAACGTCGGGCGCAGCACCGTCAGCGGCACGCCCGTCCCCTCCAGGTACCGCTCGATGCCCCGCTTGGAGTCGAAGTGCGGCACCCCGCTCTCCCGCTCCGCGCCGCCCACCGACGTGTACACCACATGGCCGGTCCCGGCCGCCTTCGCGGCCCGCGCGAGCGCCCGGCCCTGGCGGACCTCACCCCCCAGCCCGGCCGGGGTCATGAAGTTCTGCACGGCGAACAGGCCGTGGAACCCTTCCAGCGCCGGCCGCAGCGAGGCCTCGTCGTCCAGGTCGCCGCGGACCAGTTCCACCCCCAGGTCCGCGAGCGCCCGGGCCCGTTCGGAGGCCGGGTCCCGCACCAGCGCGGCCACCGGCCGGCCGCGGCGGACCAGTTCGCGCGCCACCGCCCCGCCCTGCAGACCGGTCGCACCGGTCACCAGGATCCTGCTCATCTGACCATCCCCTTCGGAGGCGTTTTCCGGCTGTTCAGCGGAACAGGGCCGCGTTCTCCGCGGCCCACCGGCGGTAGGGGCGCGGCTCGCGCCCGGTGAGGTCGCGCACCGCACCGGTGGGCCTGGCCCACGGCACCTCGGGACTGCGCAGGGCCGCCACGTTGCCCTCGGCGGCCGGGCGGTCCCCGGTGATCCCGGCGAACACGTCCACCACCTCCTCGGGCGGCGCCACCGAGAACTCCAGCTCCCGTCCCAGCACGTCGCCCAGGATGCGGGCCTGCTCCTCGGAGGTCAGCGTCTCCGGGCCGGTGAGCAGGTACGACTTCCCGAGGTGGCCGTCCCGCGTGAGCGCCACCACCGCGACCGAGGCGATGTCGTACTCGTCGATCGGAGCGCCGGGATTGTTGCCGATCCAGCAGCGCACCGAGCCCGACTCGCGGACCGTGCGGATCCACCAGGAGGTGTTGGCGTGGAACGGGCCCGGCCGCAGGAAGGTCCACGGCACCCCGGACTCCTCGATCACCACCTCGGCCGTCCGGTGCTCCTCCGCGATGCCGTGCGGTACCGGGTGCTCGATGCCGGCGGAGGACAGCAGCACGATCCGGGAGGTGCCGGCCGCGCGGGCGGCGGCCGCCACGTGGGCGGCCTCACCGCCGACGTCGCCGGAGAGCACCACCAGGGCCGCGGTGACCCCGTCGAAGGCGGCCGTCAGCGAGGCGGGGTCGGCGGGACTGCCCGCCACCACGTCCACGCCCCCGGGCATGCCCGCCTCCTCGGGGCTGCGGCTCAGCGCGCGGACCGGGTGGCCCAGCGCGAGCAGCTGGTCGACGGCCTCGCGGCCGACCTTTCCTGTGGCTCCGGTGACCAGGAACACGGTTCAGTCCCTCCAGCCCCGCGGCTCCGGCCACGGGGAGCCGAGCTGCCGGTAGGTGCCCTGGTAGTCCGGCCAGTCCCGGTGGTCGCGGATCTTGCCGTCGACGAAGCGGAAGAGGTGGATCTGCTCGCCGGAGAAGACCCGGCCGGTGGGGGCCATGCCGACGAGGTCCCCCACGTGACGGCCGTACAGGACGAGGTGCGCGCGCACCCAGTCCCCGCGCTCCTCCAGCAGCACCTCCTCCAGCCTGGCCTCCTCCGAGAACGTCATCCGCAGCCACTTGACGGCCATGGCGAAGGAGTCGGGACCGCGCAGGTCCATGTGCTCCAGGGCGGCCGGATTCAGGTAGTCCGGGTGGACGTATTCCGCCACGTCGTCGGTCTTCCCGGTGTTGTACGCCTGGATCATCCGGCGCACGGCATCTGTCTGACTGCTCATCGCGTTCCTTCCGCAGAATGTTTCTTCGGTCCTCCGGGTCCTTCGCAATCCTGCTGGGCGGGAAGCCGTCCGGACAACCACCTGGAATACCCCGGAAAGGAATTCGACGGAGCGTGCAGCGGGATTCGAGCGAATGTCCAGCAGAACTCCGCGACCGGACCGCGGAGAGCCTCCCTCAAGCGCCGCTCGGGCAGCCGTCGAGTGGTCCGGGAAAAGGTCGGGGCATCCATGACCCCGACGGAGGTAGACCCATGACCACACAGACCAGCACGGCGGCCCTCGTCACCGGCGGCACCAGCGGGATCGGACTGGCCGTGGTGCGCGACCTCGCCCGCCGCGGTCACCGGGTCTTCCTCTGCGCCCGGACCGAGCGGCAGGTCGAGGAGACGGTGGCGGAACTGCTCGCCGAGGGCCTGGAGGTGGCCGGCACCGCCGCCGACGTCCGCGACCCCGAGTCGGTCCGGGCGCTCGTCGCGACCGCCGTGGAGACCTTCGGCCCGATCGGCGTCCTCGTCAACAACGCCGGCCGCAGCGGCGGCGGCCCCACCGCCGACCTCACCGACGAGCTGTGGGACGACGTCGTCGCCACCAACCTCACCAGCGTCTTCCGGCTGACCCGGGAGGTCCTCAGGAACGGCGGCATGCGGGAGTCCGGCCGCGGCCGGATCATCAACATCGCCTCCACCGCCGGCAAGCAGGGCGTCGTCCTCGGGGCCCCCTACTCCGCCTCCAAGCACGGCGTCGTGGGTTTCACCAAGGCCCTCGGCAACGAGCTCGCCCCCACCGGCATCACCGTCAACGCCGTCTGCCCGGGATACGTCGAGACCCCGATGGCCCAGCGCGTGCGCTCCGGCTACGCGGCCGCGTACGACACCTCCGAGGAGCAGATCCTGCGGAAGTTCACCGCCAAGATCCCGCTCGGCCGCTACTCCACCCCGGAGGAGGTCGCCGGCCTGGTCGGCTACCTGACCACCGACACGGCCGCCTCCCTCACCTCCCAGGCCCTCAACGTCTGCGGCGGTCTCGGCAACTTCTGACCGCGGGAGGGACGGGCCCGGCGGCGCCGCGCCCCGCCCGTACGGGGAGAACGCCGTCCGGGAGCCCGGCCCGGCCCCGCCGCCCCGTCCGCGGCGGATTTCCGCGCGCGTCGCCGCAATCCCTTCCGGCGGCCTCCCGGATTCCCTTGGAATTCCACTCGCATTCGAGACGGAGAAAATGGTTCGGGGGGCCGATGAAGTGAAGTCGGGAGACACCGAAAGGTCTTCGGTGGGACGATTCTCCGGTACGGCCCGAGTCAGGATCGAGCGCTTCGGACGAACCTGGGAACGCGACGCCGGACATGTCCGGAAGACGCTGACGAAAGGGCCCGCATGAGCATCGTCGAAGAACGTCCGCCGACGAACGGCGGTACGCGTCCGCCGGCCTCCGGGAGCACGCCGGACCGTCCGCCCGGGCCCGCCGGCGCGGCGGCGTCGACGGCGCTGGCGATGGCCTCGATCCGAATCTCCCGGGGAAACCCCACCCCCGAGGAGACGGCGGCCGTCGCCGCCCTGCTCATGGCCGGCCTGTGCCGGCTCCACGAGACCGGCCCGTCCGGCGAACCCCGGACCCGCCGGCTGCCCCACCGGCCCGGGCCGGCGTACCGCGCGCCGGGCACCTGGGCCTCCTGACGGCGCCCGGCCCGCCGGTCCCGCGCGGCCCACGCCGAGGACGCCGCCCCGGCCGGGCGGCCCCGCCCGGTCCCCACGAGAGTCCGGAGCACGTCCCGCAACGTCTGGAGAACCATGTCCCGTCGCCCGTTCACCTCGGAGTCCGTCACCGAGGGGCATCCCGACAAGATCGCTGACCAGATCAGCGACACCATTCTCGACGCGTTGCTGCGTGAGGACCCGACCTCGCGCGTGGCGGTCGAGACGCTGATCACGACCGGTCTGGTGCATGTCGCCGGTGAGGTGACCACCAAGGCGTGGGCGGACATTCCCACCCTGGTGCGCAACAAGATCCTGGAGATCGGTTACGACTCCTCGAAGAAGGGCTTCGACGGCGCTTCGTGCGGTGTGTCGGTGTCCATCGGGTCGCAGTCGCCGGACATCGCGCAGGGCGTGGACACCGCCTACGAGAAGCGGGTGGAGGGTGCCTCCGGGAGGGAAGGGGGCGACGAGCTGGACCGGCAGGGGGCCGGTGACCAGGGTCTGATGTTCGGTTACGCGTCGGACGAGACGCCGGAGCTGATGCCGTTGCCGGTGCACGTGGCGCACCGGCTCTCGCGCCGGCTGACCGAGGTCCGCAAGAACGGGACGATTCCCTATCTGCGTCCGGACGGCAAGACGCAGGTCACCATCGAGTACGACGGTGACAAGGCGGTGCGTCTGGACACGGTGGTGGTGTCCTCGCAGCACGCCAGTGACATCGATCTGGAGTCGCTGCTGGCGCCGGACATCCGTGAGTTCGTGGTCGAGCACGTGCTGGCGGGACTGGTGGAGGACGGCATCAAGCTGGACACCGAGGGCTACCGGCTGCTGGTGAACCCGACGGGGCGTTTCGAGATCGGCGGGCCGATGGGCGACGCGGGTCTGACCGGCCGGAAGATCATCATCGACACCTACGGCGGGATGGCCCGGCACGGTGGTGGCGCGTTCTCGGGCAAGGATCCCTCGAAGGTGGACCGCTCGGCGGCCTACGCGATGCGCTGGGTGGCGAAGAACGTGGTGGCCGCGGGTCTGGCGGCGCGCTGCGAGGTGCAGGTCGCCTACGCGATCGGCAAGGCGGAGCCGGTGGGTCTGTTCGTGGAGACCTTCGGGACCCACACGGTGGAGCCGGAGCGGATCGAGAACGCGATCGGGGAGGTCTTCGACCTGCGTCCGGCCGCGATCATCCGTGATCTGGACCTGCTGCGCCCGATCTACGCGCAGACCGCGGCCTACGGTCACTTCGGCCGTGAGCTGCCCGACTTCACCTGGGAGCGCACCGACCGCGTCGACGCCCTCAAGAAGGCCGCCGGACTCTGACTCTCCCCGGGCTCCGCGAGGAGGCGTCCCGGAACCCCCGCCGGCCGTGGCGGAGCGCGACGACCCCGGCGCCGGACCCACCCGACAGCAGACCTCCCCACAGCCCCGGAGGAAACCAGTGACCCTCAGTGACCTCTCCCCGGTCCGCACCCAGGACCGCGCCGCGGAACTGGCCGACATCAGGGCCCGGGCCGTCGCCGGACCCGGCCCCGACGCCACCGAACGACAGCACGCCAAGGGCAAGCTGACGGCGCGGGAACGCCTGGAGGCGCTCCTCGACGAGGGCTCGTTCCACGAGATCGAGGCACTGCGCCGGCACCGCGCCACCGGATTCGGCCTGGAGGGCAAGAAGCCCTACACCGACGGGGTCGTCACCGGCTGGGGCACCGTCCACGGCCGGACCGTCTTCGTGTACGCGCACGACTTCCGCATCTTCGGCGGCGCCCTCGGCGAGGCCCACGCACAGAAGATCCACAAGGTGATGGACCTCGCGCTGGCCGCCGGCGCCCCACTGGTCTCCCTCAACGACGGCGCGGGCGCCCGCATCCAGGAGGGCGTCACCGCCCTCGCCGGCTACGGCGGCATCTTCCGCCGCAACACCCGCGCCTCGGGGGTCGTCCCGCAGATCTCCGTGATGCTGGGCCCCTGCGCCGGCGGCGCCGCGTACTCCCCGGCCCTGACCGACTTCGTGTTCATGGTGCGCGGGACCTCGCAGATGTTCATCACCGGCCCCGACGTGGTCCGCGCGGTCACCGGCGAGGAGATCACCCAGAACGGGCTCGGCGGCGCCGACGTCCACGCGGCGGTGTCCGGCGTGGCGGCCTTCGCCTACGACGACGAGGAGAGCTGCCTGGAGGACGTGCGCTTCCTGTTGTCCCTGCTGCCCTCCAACAACCGGGAGACCGCGCCCCGCGAGGAGACCGCCGACCCCGCCGACCGGCGCACCGACGCCCTCCTCGACCTCGTCCCCGCCCACCCGAACCAGGCCTACGACATCCGCGCGGTCATCGAGGAGATCGCCGACGACGGCGAGTACTTCGAGGTCCAGCCGGCCTGGGCGCAGAACGTGGTCTGCGCCCTGGCCCGCTTCGACGGCCACGTCACCGGGATCGTCGCCAACCAGCCGGCCGCGATGGCCGGAGTGCTCGACATCCACGCGAGCGAGAAGGCCGCCCGCTTCGTCCAGTTCTGCGACGCCTTCAACATCCCGCTGGTCACCCTCGTGGACGTACCCGGCTTCCTGCCCGGCGTCGACCAGGAGCACAGCGGCATCATCCGGCACGGGGCCAAACTGCTGTACGCGTACTGCAACGCCACCGTCCCGAGGGTCCAGCTGATCCTGCGCAAGGCCTACGGCGGCGCCTACATCGTCATGGACTCGCGCTCCATCGGCGCCGACATCTCCCTGGCCTGGCCCACCAACGAGATCGCGGTGATGGGCGCCGAGGGCGCCGCCAACGTCATCTTCCGCCGGGAGATCGAGGCGGCCGAGGACCCGGACGCCGAACGGGCGCAGAAGATCAAGGAGTACAGGACCGAGCT
Organism: Streptomyces sp. NPDC014907; assembly: GCF_055562975.1. Lineage (NCBI taxonomy): Bacteria > Bacillati > Actinomycetota > Actinomycetes > Kitasatosporales > Streptomycetaceae > Streptomyces > Streptomyces sp. NPDC014907. The sequence goes on from NZ_JBVHEG010000015.1 coordinate 70,540, forward strand.
GATGCACCCCTACTACGCGGCCGAGCGGGGCCTGGTGGACGACGTCGTCGATCCGGCCGAGACCCGCTCCGCGCTCATCGGCGCGCTCGCGATGCTGCGGACCAAGTACGCGGACGCCCCGTCCCGCAAACACGGCAACCCCCCGGTGTGACGGCACGGGGCGGGGCGGCACACCGGCCCCGCCCCCGGCCGCCCCCGTCGGCCTCGCCCGCCCGGCCCCGCCCCGCCCCCGGCCGCCCGGTTCGACCCGCGTCCCAGCGGGCCTCGAGCGCGTCCGCCTAGCGTGGGACGCATGAAGGCTCTCGTCCTCTCCGGAGGCTCCGGTACCCGCCTGAGGCCCATCACCCACACCTCGCCCAAACAGCTGGTGCCCGTGGCGAACAAACCGGTTCTGTACTACGTGCTCGAGGACATCGTGGCCGCCGGCCTCACCGAGGTCGGGATCGTGGTGGGGGAGACCGCCGACGAGATCCAGGACGCGGTCGGCGACGGCTCGAAGTTCGGGCTGCGGGTGACCTACCTGCCCCAGCGGATGCCCCTCGGCCTCGCGCACGCCGTCCTGATCGCCCGGGACTTCCTCGGCGACGACGACTTCGTGATGTACCTGGGCGACAACTTCGTCGTCGGCGGCATCGCGGGACTCGTCGACGAGTTCCGCGCCGAACGGCCCGACGCCCGCATCCTGCTCACCCGGGTCCCCGACCCGAGCGCCTTCGGCGTCGCCGAACTCGACGCCGAAGGACGGGTGGTGGGGCTCGAGGAGAAACCCCGGCAGCCCAAGAGCGACCTCGCCCTCGTCGGCGTCTACCTCTTCACCCCGGCGGTCCACGAGGCCGTGCGGGCCATCGAACCCTCCTGGCGCGGCGAGCTGGAGATCACCCACGCCATCCAGTGGCTGATCGACCACCGGCGCGACGTCCGTTCGACCACCATCCGCGGCTACTGGAAGGACACCGGGAACGTCACCGACATGCTCGAGGTGAACAGGACCGTCCTGGAGGGCATCGAGGCGCGCAACGAAGGCTGCGTCGACGGGGCCAGCGAGGTGATCGGCCGGGTCAGGATAGACGCGGGCGCCCGGATAAGGGGCTCCCGCATCGTCGGCCCGGCCGTCATCGGCGCCAACACGCTGATCAGCGATTCCTACGTCGGCCCCTACACCTCCATCGCCGACGGCTGCCGGATCGAGGACACCGAGATCGAGTACTCCATCGTGCTGCGCGACGCCCGCCTCAGGGGGGTGCGCCGGGTCAGGGCCTCCCTCGTCGGCCGCAACGTGACCGTCACCCCGGCCCCGCGGGTGCCCTCCAGCAACAGGCTCGTCCTCGGCGACCACAGCGAGGTGGAGATCGCGTCATGAGCACCACGTCCCTCCTCGTGACCGGCGGCGCGGGATTCATCGGCTCCCACTACGTCCGCACCCTGCTCGGCCCGCACGGCGCCGACGACGTGACGGTCACCGTCCTCGACAAGCTCACCTACGCCGGGCACCCCGGCAACCTGGCCGCCGTCGCGGACGACGACAGGTTCACCTTCGTGCGCGGCGACATCTGCGACGCCCCGCTGGTGGGCGAACTGGCCGCCGCCCACGACCAGATCGTGCACTTCGCCGCCGAGTCGCACGTCGACCGCTCCATCGCGGGCGCCGCCGACTTCCTCCACACCAACGTGACCGGGACCCACACCCTCCTCGACGCCGCGCTGCGGCACGGCGTGGAGACGTTCGTCCACATCTCCACCGACGAGGTGTACGGCTCGATCGACGCGGGCTCCTGGCCGGAGACGGCCCCGGTCAGCCCCAACTCCCCCTACTCGGCCACCAAGGCGTCCAGCGACCTCATCGCCCTCGCCCACCACCGCACCCACGGCCTGGACGTCAGGGTCACCCGGTGCTCCAACAACTACGGCCCCCACCAGCACCCCGAGAAGGTCGTCCCGCTGTTCATCAGCGCCCTCCTGGACGGAAAGCCGGTGCCGCTGTACGGCGACGGCGGCAACGTCCGCGACTGGCTCCACGTCGACGACCACGTACGCGGCATCGAGCTGGTGCGCCGCGGCGGGCGCGGGGGCGAGGTGTACAACATCGGCGGGGGCACCGAACTCACCAACAGGGAACTGACCGGACTGCTCCTGGAAGCCTGCGGAGCCGGCTGGGACAGCGTGCGCCACGTCCCCGACCGCAAGGGCCACGACCGGCGCTACTCCGTGGACCACACGAAGATCACCGAAGAGCTCGGCTACCACCCGGCCAAGGACTTCCACGCCGGCCTCGCCGAAACCGTCGACTGGTACCGCCGCCACCGCGGCCGGTGGCGGACCCCGGCGGCCTGACCCGCCCGGCGGCACCGGCCCGGTCCGGCCGCCGGGGCGTCCTCCCCCTGCCGCATCCGGCGGCCGGCCGCTACCGTGGGGACATGGCACGGGAAATCCGCATCGAGATCAGCGACGAGGCGTACGAGGCACTGGAACGCGTCGCGGCCGAGAAGCACCTGCCCGCCGAGAACTACGCGGGCCGGGTGCTGGACGCCGACCTGACCCGTGCCCGGTTCGTCGAAGGGGCCCGCTCCTTCGTCACCGAGCACGGCCCGGCCTTCGCCGAGCGGTTCGGCCGCCCCGCCGACGCCGCCTGAGCCCGCGTGTTCCTCCGGATCGACCTGTCCTGGCTCCTGGACGTCGCCCAGCGGGAGATCCCCGGCGACCCGGGGATCTTCGACTGGGGCGCGCTCGAGGCGGCCCGGGCGCGCCACGCCTTCCGCGTGATGGACGTCCCCGTCTACGAGCAGCCGCACCACCGCGCGGCCGCCCTCCTGGAACAGCTCGTCCGCGTCCCGGCCCTGGAACACTCCAACGAGCTGTACGGCGTGGCCGTGGCCGCCGCCTACCTGCACGCCTGCGGACAGCCGGTCGGCGTCACGGCGGAGGAGGCCATCGACCTCGTCGAGCAGGTGGCCGAAAGCCGCATCGACGTCCGGCAGCTCGCCGCGGCCCTGAAGCGATGGACCCGCTGACCGACGCCGACGGGGCCCCGGTACGGGCGGGCCCCCGCCCCGGGGCCCCGGCGCGGGCGGGCCCCGCCCCGGAGGCCGGGAGGGGGACGGCCCGCGTGCCGGCCGGCGGGGCGTCAGCCGCCGCCCGTCAGGTTCCGCTCGAAGACGCCCGTGAGCCGCGCTCCCTCGCGGTCGGCCCCTCGGCGCCCCCGTTCCGCCCCCACCGAGGCCTTCTCCAGCCGCAGCCGCGCCGTACGCCCGCGCAGCGTCAGGGTCATCAGCTGGTTGCCGAACCAGGGGCCGCCGGTGCGCCCCCACCGGATCGCGGGCCTCTCGACCCGTCCGTGGCGGGCGAGGAGGTGCCCGATCCCCCGGGCGAGCCGGCTCCAGCCGAAACGGAACCCGCCCCGTATGGCCGCGGGCACCGAGTTGTGCAGCGGTGAGCAGGTGAACTGGAAGACGCGCGAGCGCGGCTGCCGCCCGGCGGTCCAGACGGGCTCCGCGACGTACGCGTGGTGCACGTCCCCGGAGAGCACGCACACCGTCGCCGGGGCGGCGTCGCCCCGGCCCACCTCGGCGACCGTCTCCGTCAGGCTCGCGAACGACGAGGCGAACGCCGCCCAGTGCTCCAGGTCCGCCCGCCGGCGCAGCCACTCGCCCAGGCGGGCCCAGCGCGGCCCGCGCTCGCCCCGGCACAGCGCCGCGTTCCAGCTCTCCGCGAAGTGGACCATCGGGGGCAGCAGCCACGGGAGCGAGGTCCCGATCAGCAGGTGGTCGACGCCGCCGGGCTCGTCGAACGCCTGCTCCCGCAGCCAGGCCGCCTCCCCCGCGTCCAGCATCGACCGGTGCCGCTCCTCCAGCACCCGCGCGGCCCGGGTGTCGACCATCAGCAGCCGGGTGCGGCCGAAGTCCCTGCGGTAGCTCCAGCGCACCGACGCCGGGTCGGCGTCGGCACGCCGGGCGAACGCGCGCAGCACCTCCGCGCCGTCGTCGGCCGCCAGCACCTCCGCGTACAGCTTGTCCTCGGCGAGCTCGGCGGGGGAGAGGTTCCCGAGGTGCTGGTAGACCCAGTACGACATCAGACCGCCGGTGATCCGCTCCTGCCACCAGGACGTCGCCCGCATGTCGGCCACCCAGGCGGCGCTCGTGTTCCAGTCGTCGACGATGTCGTGGTCGTCGAAGACCATGCAGCTGGGCACGGTCGAGAGCAGCCAGCGCAGTTCGGGGTCGCCCCAGGACTCGTCGTAGAGGTGGGTGTACTCCTCGTAGTCGGCGACCTGGTCCGGCGGGGCGGCGGAGCCGGTGCCCGCCGCCCGCCGGTGCCGGGCGATCCAGGCACGGGTGCCGGCGGACGTCTCGTCCGCGTACACCTGGTCGCCCAGCAGGAGGAGGACGTCCGGGCGGTCGGCCCCCGGGTCGGCGGCGAGCCGGGCGGAGAGGGTGTCGAGGACGTCGGGCCCCACCGGGTCGGGCTCGCCCGCGGCGGGCGCCGCCCACCGGCACGAGCCGAAGGCGACCACCGCGCCCGTCGCCGGGACCGGCGGCGTGCGGATGGTGCTGGGCGGCAGGGACGAGTCCGCCGGGGGCCACACCCGCTCGCCGTCGAGCAGCACCTCGTACGCCGTGTCCGACCCGGGGACGAGCCCGGTCACGACCACCAGCGCGTAGTGGTGCCCGGCGACCTGGAACGACGGGGCCGAACCCCCGGCACCGCCCGGGCACCGGACCTCCGCCGTGCACGCCCGGTCGGCCTCGACCCACACCGTCGCGCTCGTGCCCGACTCCCAGTCCACGTAACGCAGGAGCGGCCCCAGCCTCAGACCGGCCATCACGAGTCCCCTTCCGGCGCTCCGCACGGTACGGAGCGGCCCCTCCGTACAGTACGGAACGACGGCGCGAACGGCGCTGTCCCGAAGCCGGCCGCCCGCGACCGCCCGGTCCCGCCGCCCGCCCTCACCAGGAGTTTCCCGGACGAAGCGGGCGAGCCCCCGGAAGCCGCCCCGCCGCCCCGCCGCCGCCGCGGGCGGCGTTCCCGGCACCGGGCGGAGCCGGCCCCGTGAACCCGGCTTGACCCTCACGTCGCGTGAGGCCGGAGGGTGGGGCGCATGAGCGACTACTACAACGCCTTCGAGATGAGCCCCGTGCCCCCGCCCGGCCCGGACGCGGTCGCGCCGGAACCCTTCCGCGGCATCTACGGGATGCCGGCGTTCGTGACGATCCCCACGAACGACCTCGCGGCCTCGGTGGACTTCTGGGTGCGTGGACTCGGATTCTTCGAACTGTTCGCCATCCCCGGGCAGCTCGTGCACCTGCGCAGGTGGGCGTTTCAGGACGTCCTCCTCGTCTCGTCGGAGAACGTCCCGGAGCGGCCGCCGGCGATGGGCGTCAGTTTCTCGTGTGTGCTCGGCCAGGTCGATTCCCTCGTCGAGGCCTGTCGCGCGCTGCGCCCCGACGCGGTCGACGGACCGCGGGACACCCCCTGGAACACCCGCGACGTGGAGGTGATCACCCCGGAGAACGCGCGGATCGTCCTCACCGCCGCCAAGCCCCTCGACCCGGCCGGCCAGGAGGCGCGGAACCTCGAGGCGATCGGGATCACTCCACCGGACGCCGACCGCGGGGACAATGGGAAACATGTTTGATGCCGACGCCGACGTCCCTGCCGACGGCCTGACCGTCGGCCAGGTCTCGACGCGCCTGGGCGTCACGGTCCGTGCGCTGCACCACTGGGACGAGATCGGCCTGGCCCGGCCGTCGCTGCGCACGGCCGCCGGATACCGGCTCTACACCGCCTGTGATCTGGAACGTCTCCACCGCGTCGTCGTCTACCGCGAACTCGGGCTCGGTCTGGACGGGATACGGGCCGTCCTGGACGACGCCGCCGTCGACGTGCCCGGCGCGTTGCGCGCGCAGCGCGGTCAGGTCGAGGAACGGATCGAACGCCTCCGGCGGCTCGGCGACGGTCTGGACCGCATGATCGACGCGCACGAGCGCGGCCTGCTGCTGACCGCGGAGCAGCAGGCCGCGGTCTTCGGTCCGGGATGGAACCCGGACTGGTCCGCCCAGGCCCGCCGGCACTACGGGGACACGACGCAATGGCGGCAGTACGCCGAGGGCTCCGCCTCCCGGGGCCCGGAGGAATGGCAGGCCGTCGCCGACGCCACGGCCGACTTCGAACGAGCCCTCGGCGACGCGATGGACGCCGGCGTCACACCGGGCAGCCCGGAGGCGGGACGACTCGTCGAACGACACCGCGAGGTCTTCGCCCCGTATTTCCCCCTCTCCCGGCAGATGCAGGTCTGCCTCGCCCGCAGGTACGAGGCCGATCCGGGTTTCGCCGCCCACTACGACGGCGTTCGCACCGGCCTCGCCGCCTGGTTCCGCCGCCTCGTCGACGCCGACGCACGCGCCCACGGCATCGACCCCGACACCGCGACCTGGCGGTAGAAGCAGCGGGCCGGAGCGAACTTCCCCTGAACCCTCACGAAAACCGTTGACGGTGTGACCGCCGGCATCGGGTCCGCGCCTCGTCGCGGGAGACGGGGCGCCGTCCCGTCCGGCGGTCCGCGACGACGGGCAAAGGCACCGGCGACGGTGGTGAGGGTGAGGAGACGGCCGTCCTCGCGTTCGTGACGGCGCTGGGCCGGGGTGGTCGAGCCGGAAACGCCGCGCTCGACGGTCCACCGAAGCCGCCCCGGTCGCAGGGAGGGGAGGTGGACAGCGGTGGAGGGGGGCGGACAGCACCGCCGTCCCGCGACCGTGCCGCCGACCGCGCGGGCGGGCGCCGGCGGACCGGCTTCAGTCCTCCTGCCCGGGCCCGATGACCGTGAGCCCCACCTGCGCGGCGAGCCAGTGGGCGTACGGCTCGTTTCTCTGGCGGCCGTCGAAGACGGCGCTCCGGACGTGGACGAGGACGGTGTGGTCGTCGGCGGGTTCGTGGAGAGCGCGGCTGCGGGTGTTGAAGAGGAGCGTCACCTCGGCGTGCTTGGAATCGCCGTGGAATCCAGCCTCCGGCGCGTCCGGCCAGCACAGCGAATGCCAGTTGATCGCGCCCGCGTTCGGCCCGATCGCCGCGGTGAAGGCGTCCTCGACACTGCCGATCGGCAGGTCCGATGTGCCCCACTCCACCGGCAGCCGCCCCTCGAACGCGGCTTCCCCGGCCGGCAGGTCGCCCGCCGGGACACCGAAGACGAAGGCGGGCTGCTCCTCGAACGGTATCCCTTCGAATTCCCCCCTCCGGGACGCCCCGCGGAACCACCCCTCGGGCAGGGCCTTCGCCGCCCGCCGGACCTCGGCGACGGAGAAGAGCTCCGCGTACGCGGCGACTTCGGAGGACTCGCAGCGGCCGAACTCCATGAGACGGCGTGCGGTGCGCAGGGCGAGTTCCGGATCGGGGGTGCGGAAGACGGGGTAAGCAATATCGTGGGACACCCGACGACTGTCCCACGTCCCGGCGCGCCGCAGGACGCCGGCAGACGAAACGACCGGTCAGGCCGCCCGCTCGGACCGGCTTTCCAGCAGGAGTCCGGCGAGCACGAGCAGCAGCGAGAACGCTGCCGTCGCGGCCAGGGGCGTCAGCTCCGTCACCAGCGAACCCGCGAGGGTGAGGAACTGCACCGCCGCCGCCACGAGGAACGGACGGGTCGCTGCCGGTCCACCCCGCAGGGTTCGCGTCATTCCGCGCAGAGTCCAGATGTTCGACGCGGTGACGACGGCTCCGGCCGCGAGGGACGCGAGGACGAACAGGCCGGAGCCTTCCGCGGGCACCTCGGAGTCGTCAGGACCGATTCCGCCGGCGAAGACCGGAAGGAACCAGAGGAGATAGGTGGCGCTGAGAAAAGCCTGGCCCGCGAGGACGAGCAGCGCGATCACCAGCGTGAGCCGACGGGCGGGGTTCATTCTCTGCTCTCCGTATCGGGACGTGACGTGACGAGGCCTCCGTCGCTGACGGGCGGGGGCACCGGAAGCGGACGGTGGCGGAGGCCTGCTCGAACGCCGGATCGGACCCCACCCTCCGGGTCTTCACCTCTTCGCCGTCGGCCGCGTTCCGGGGGCCCGTCGGCCTTGGCCGGCTCCGGCCCCCGGTCAGGCGGCTCATGGGGGGGCGACCTCCGCCCCGGACGCTACGGACGCGCCAGGACGTCGCTCAGCCGGTGGGCGTAGAGCACCCGGCCGCACGGGGAGCCCGCGTCGGTGCAGCCCGCCGTACCGTCCGCGCGGTGTTCGGTCAGCGACCAGAGGTACTGGGTGGCGCCGGGCACGCTCTGGCCGTGCTCGACGTACAGGTCCTCGGGGCCGACCGCGTTGGTGATGTTGCTTCCGTAGTCCACCAGGCGGCCGCCGGTGACGGTGGCCCGGCGCAGGCTCCCGCTGTTGTTGAGGTAACTGCGGTTGAAGTAGTACACGCCGTCGTACCGGGCGGCGCCCTGGGTGAGGTCGCGGGGCAGGTAGTACGCCGATGTCGCGGTGACCGTTCCGCCGGTCTCCTTGAGCAGACCGGTGGTGTCGTCGATGGGAAGCGCGCCGACACGGCCCTTCTCGGGGTGGTCGGTGTCGGAGTTGCAGTACTCGCCCATGATCAGTGCGGGGGCGGTGGTGGAACTGCGGTCGACGGAGATGTACGACGCCTTCGGGGCCCCGGTGGCCACGCAGGTTCCCGCGGACGAGTTCCCCTGGGGGGCGACGAACTTGTACGACGCCACCTGCGGCATCACGTACCGGTAGGTGTGACCGTAGTAGACGTTGCTCTGACGGCCGATTTTGCTCTCGTCCGTGACGTTGCTCTTCAGCCCGTTGAGCGTGGTGTCGTCCACGGAGGCGTTCTGGTCGGGGTTGAGGTCCAGGACGGAGCGCATGTCGAAGACCCTCAGGCCGTTCATGGTGTCCGCGACGTAAAGGTAGTACTTGTACCAGGCGATGCCTCCGGCGTGGACGTCGACGGCCCTGTAGGAGGCGTTGCCGTACGAGTTGAAGTACGGCTCGGCCAGGAGGACGTGCCGGTACCGGCGTCCGTCGGGGGTGCCCGTCACCGGCGTCTCCGGGTCCAGGAACGACAGCCTGACGCCCTTGTCGGGGCAGGTGCCGGGGTCCGCCGCGCACAGGCTGGTGCTCGCCTTGTCGTACCAGGCGGCGACCAGCGGCTTGCGGGTTCCCCAGAGTTCGTCGGCCTGGGCGTCCGAGACGCCCGTGATGCCCTGCGGGATCCACTCCTCCGTGCCGGAGTCGCCCCCGTCCCAGCAGAGCTTTCTGGCCGGAGCCAGCACCGCGCCGTTGTCACCGGTACCGAACGGGTCCGTGGTGCACGACGCGCCGGTTTTCGCGACGCGGTTGGCCTGGTCGAGCAGGTCCTGGACGCCCTGTGTCGGCAGGGCCGCCTTCAGCGCGGTCACCGCGCCGCTCAGGTCCGGACCGGGCTTGAGGTTGAAGGACGAGGCGGTGGCCGGGTCTCCGGGGGTCGCGGCCTGTGCGGGAGCGCCGAGGGCCGGTACGGCCAGGACCGCCGCGGCAAGCGCGGCGACCCAGCCGGCGCGCCGGTGGGGGCGGGACTTCGGAGGGTGGTGCGGAGACGGCATGCTCTGCCCTTCGTTCCAGCGGAGGCGGGTAGGGGCTGAGATCATTTCAATCCGCGTGAAGCCGCGTCCAGGCCGGTGACCGGATTCCGCCCTTGTGCCCCCACAAGGGCGTTGACGCTGGCAGGACCGCCGAGGACGCTCCTGCTCCCCGGGGCCGGATCGCGTCCGCAGGGCCGGATCGCGGACCGGCCGGGAGGGCGCCCTGCCGGCACGGGACCGTCGCACAACCCGATGCGCGGCGACCCGATGCGTGCGGGTGCCCGGGCTCGTTCTCCTTCTGCCGGGGACGACGGCGCACCGGTGCCTTCCCGCGAGGAGGGCGCACCGGGCGCCGCCGGCTTCACGGCCCCGCCCCTCGCCCGGCGAGCGGGCCCCACGGAAGGCGGAGAATGACCACACGCAGAAGCTTCCTCGGCCGCACCACCGCGGCCGGCGTCATGGCGGGCCTCGCGGCCCCACCGGCGGCGGCCGGGGACGGCGGCGGACCACCCGCCGACGACCCGGCCGCCCGGCGCCGACGGGCCCGCGAGGCGATCCTGGCGGTCAACAGAGCTACGCGGGCCCACTACGCCGCGCTCAAGGCGGATCTGATCGCGCGGCTCGGCCCCGTCCTCGTGGTCCAGAACGACGCCAGGGGCGGAAGGTTCACCCTCGTCCACGACGGCACGCAGGAGTCGCTGCATCCCGTCGGGGAGGTGTTCGAGCTGGCGAAGTCCGTCAGCCACGTGCCGCTCGGCGTCTTCTCGATCGTCGCGCCCCACCTGGGCGACAGGGTTCCGAACGTGCCGGGCGCGGACCGCATCGATCCGCACGACCTCGCCGTGGTCGCGTTCGGGGACGGCGCGGCCACCGACTGGATCGCACCGCTCCGGCGCTACGCCGGCACCCTCGCCGCGGCCCGGCAGCAGCTCGACCGGGCCGGCGTCCCACCGGAGATGGCGGTCTCGTGCGCGCGGGTGCTCGACGGCGCGCTCTCGTTCATCGAGGTCTCCACCGCGGCCCGGTCCGTCGACATCAGGTCGTTCGAGGACTTCTCCCATCGCCTGCACGAGGGCATCCGCACCAACATGAGGTACGCGGCCGAGGCCCAGATCGCGGGAGTGCGGGCCGTTCTGCGGAAGTGGCGGACCCGGATCGGGGAGGAGGCGTGGCGGGACCTGTACACGGTCGTGCTGTCCCAGTGGGCCACGTCCGAGCTGAACCAGAACTCGATCATCATCGGACCGTGCATGAACCCCGCGAAGGTGGCCACCCACCTGATCGACCTGCCGGCCGCCGAACCGCCCTCGGACCCGGTCTTCGTGGCCCTGGACAACCTCGCCCGGATCGTGCAGGACAACATCGCGGCCGAGTTGGTCTTTCCCTCGGACCGGACGGCCGCCGACGCGCTCAAGGGCCCGCAGGACCTGCTCGCCGACGAGATCCTGGACCAGCTCGGCGCGACGAGGCCGGACACGGGGGCACGTCCCGCGTCCGACGGGGCCGGGAAGGGCGCCTGCCCCGTCACCCGGACGGGCCCGGCCTCCCGCCGGGGCGGTACGGCGCACGACCGCTGAGACCGGTCGTGCCACCGGCTGCCCACCGCCGGACCGGCCGCCGCCCGCGGTGCGGCGCGCGGAACCGGGACCCTTCCGTCCGACGGCGGGACCGCCGGCCGTCTCGTCCGCCGGCCGTCTCGTCCGCCGGCCGGGGCGGGCGGTGGACACCCCGCCCGCCCCGCGTGCGGCGCCCCGCCGGTGCGGGACGCCCGCCGGACCCGCCGGCCGCGTCGGTCCCGCCGGCCGGGACCGCGCGGGGTCAGTCCGTGTCGTCGCTCTTGCAGATGGCGACGTTGTCGCTGGTGCCGGGCACCGCGGCGGACTTGACCGCCTGGAAGTTCGCCTCGAAGGCGTCGTACACGGAGGGCGTGGTGACCCGCAGCATCGCCTCGTCGTTGTTGCGCAGGGCCGGTCCGCTCCAGTTGTGGCTGCCGGTCCACATCACCTTCTGGACCTCGCCCGCGTACATGCCGTTGATCATCAGGTTCTTGGAGTGCACGATCCGCCGGGGCGTCGTCGCGTCCGCGTCGTCGTCGTGCTGGTAGCAGCGGTTGGTCAGACCGGAGACGCCGTGCAGCGCGTTCCACGTGCCGGCGTCCGTCTCGCTGTAGACCAGGTCGACCAGGCACCCGGAAGCGGCCAGCGCGGCCAGCTTGTCGGCGACGGCCTGACGGGTGATCTTGAGCATCGCGGCGTGGACGGTGGTGCGGTGGGCACCGGAGGCGTCGCTCCAGCGGCACGTGATGTTGTCGAGGGCGTTGACGACGGTGTCGGTGCTCTCGTCGCTGCCCGCACGGGGGAAGAAGTAGTACTTGTAGTCGCCCGCGTTGCCGTACGTGTACGACCAGGCCGCGCGGTTCTGGGCCGGGAGCTTGGTGAAGTACGCGACGTACCCGTCGTACAGCTCGCTGTTGCCGGCGACGGTGAGCGAACTGTTCCAGTAGCGGCTGTAGTTGGACGGGGTCAGGTTCGACGTCAGCTGCACGGTGACGTTCTTCTGGGTGCCGCCCGCGACGCTGCTCGCCAGCAGGAACTTGTTGTGGTTGATGCCGGTCCCGGCCGGGCCCAGGCACGACGAACCGGAGGCGCAGAGCGCCACCCACGACGCGGCGGAGGTGCTCGTGCCGAGCGCCGCCCGGAGCGTGTCGTAGGAGGAGGGGTAGTCGAGGGTGGTGCGGTCCAGGACGACCCGGACGTTCACGCCGCGGTTCTTGGCGTCGACCAGGTCGGCCGCGATCGTGTCGTCCCAGAGGTGGTACATGGCGAGCCGGACGATCGAGCCGCTGTCCGCGTTGGCGATGACGGACCGCACCTGGGAACGGATCGCCTGCTGGGCGGCGGTGTCACCGGTGGGGCGGTTGAAGATCGGCCCGGTGACGACGGTCGCGGCGTCGGCGCTGCGCGCGGGTATGAGCAGCGCGGCGAGGACGGCGAAGGCGAGCAGGACGCCGGTTCCGCCACGGCTCGTGACGCTTCTGGCGTGAGGTGATCTCATGTGGTGTTCTCCCCGGCCGCGCATCGGCCTTCTCTCGGTTGCGCGCACGCGTGCGCGCGTACGTGACGGACGGAAGGTGAGGGTAGCGGACCGCGACGCGGCCCTCACGGTGCGATCACCATCCCGCCCGGGTGCCCCGTCCGGTCCGCGGTACGGCCGGCGCGACCGCGCGCGGCCGGCCGCACCGCCCTCGTGGAACGGATCACCGCCGGGCCGGCCGGAAGGCCCGGCGGCGGCCGGGACGAGGGGAGCGGCAGGTTCGCGCCGCCGCCCTGTCACGGCCGCCGGCTTTCAGCGGGAGTTCATCGGAAGAGCAGCGTGCCGTGCCAGAGTTCGTCGGGCCTGTGGTCGGCCTTGTGCCGTCAGGTCGCGGTGCCCTCCCGGCCCGTGTGAGTACGGAGGAGGACCACCCCCGCGATCCGGCCCGGCGTCGAAGTCCGGAACACGCCCCGGAGTTCTTCTCCAGCCCGTCGTGGACACCCCGTCGTGGGCACCCCGTCATGGACGCCCCGGCGTGGTTCGCCCCGTGGGGAGGCCGCCCGCCTTGCTGTAACCCGCCTTGCTGTAAAAGGGAACCCGCATGTCGCAGTCGCACGAGCCCTGGTACAAACACAACCCGCCGCCCTGGCCTGTGCCGGACAACCCGTACGCGCCGGAGGGGTACGGCCCGCCACCACCCCGTCCGCCCCGCCGCAGGCTGCTGGTCGCCGCGGTCCTCGCGCTGCTGCTGCTCTTCGGCGCCGGCTCGTACGTCCTCCGCGAGCGGTCCGGAGCGGACCACGCCCGGGCGGACCGTGCCGGAGCGGAGAACCGCACCCCGTCGGCCACGACGCCGCCGAAGACCAGTGCCCGTCCCACCCCGTCGCCCTCCCGCGTCCCGACCACCGCGGAGATCGCGCGGCAGCGCCGGGCCGGCGAGGCGGGCGCCTGGATCGTCGACGACCGCACCGACCTGCCCAACCGGCACATCTCGACCAAGGACCTCTGGATCGTCGGTGACACCGTCGTCCAGGCGATCTACAAGCGGGTCGTCGCCCACCGGCTCGGCGACGGGGCCCAGGTGTGGAGCGTCGACCTCCCGACTCCCGTCTGCGAGACCCCGGTCCACACGACTCCCGACGGCAAGGTCGTCATCGTCCTGCAGAACGTCGAGGCGTGGACCGGCGCCCGGTGCAACCAGCTCCGGATGATCGACCTGCGCACCGGAAAGGAGGGCTGGCACAAGCAACTGGCCGAAACCGGCACGGACGACGACACGATCATCGTGGACAGCGCGATCAGCGGCGGCACGGTCGCGATCGTCCAGAGCATGAAGGCCGCCGCGTACCAGGTCTCCGACGGGAGGAAGCTGTACGACATCCCCCTGGAGAACCCCGGGAAGTGCTATCCCGGCAGGGTGGCGGGCGGCAGCAGGCTCCTGGTGCTCGCCGACTGCGCGATCACCGCGCTCGAGAAGGCGTACGACCAGGTCCGGGAGATCGACCCGGCCACGGGCAGGGTCCACTGGCGCCACCGGACGGAGCCGGGCTGGAGGATCGGCCAGGTGCTGTCCGTCTCACCGGCCGTGATCACCATCGCGCACCGGGAGACCCACGCCGAGAACTGGCGGCTCGTCGCCCTCGGACCCGACGGCAAGGTCCGCAGGACCATCGACCCCCGCCCGAAGGGGTTCAAGCACTGCGGGGACTCCATCGACACCAGTGCCAACGCCCAGGCGTGCCGGGAGGCCGTCGTCGGCGGGGGGCTCGTGCTGCTCGGCGGGACCGACCGCGCCGGCGCCTACGACCTCGGCACCGGGATGCTGGTCTGGGGCGTGAAGACCGAGGGGACCTCGTACGGCTACTACCCCCTGGGCGTGGGACCGGGCAGGACGGGGACCGTCTACCGGCTGGGCACGAGCAGCAGGGCCGGACAGGTCCTCCGGATCGGTCCCGGCAGCGCGGACAACATCAAGGAAGTGATGCGGCTCCCCGCCTTCACCGCGAAGGTCGAGTTCGGCGCGGGAGCGGTCGGAAGGAACGCCTACGTGGGCGACCGGCTCGTGATCACGCCCGCCGTCCTGAGCGGCAACGACGCCGCCCGCGAGCCCCGCATGCTCTCCTTCGCCCCCTGACGCCGGCGCGGTCGGCTCCGAGGAGCACGCACGAGGCCGACCGTGCGGGCGGGCCGGTACGGAGCCGGGTGAGGGCGAGGAAGCGCAGAGTGCCGTCGCCGGTCCGGAACACCCGCCGCTCCTCGCCCGGGTCACGGTTCGCCGGAGCCGGAGCCGGAGCCGGAGCCGGAGCCGGAGCCGGGGGAGGGGGAGGGGGAGGGCAGGGCGCGGAGCCGGTCGGCGGCCGGATCGTGGCCGATCGGGTCGCCCGGCTCCTGGAAGTGCAGTGCCATGGTGGCGCCGGTCCGGTAGGCGTCCAGCCCGGCACGGCAGTAGGCGACCATCGGCTCCGGCAGCGCGCCGAACGCGAACCAGCCCATGGCGTCGCACACCTCGGGTTCCATGACCTCCGGTGTCCCGGTCCAGTGGCGGACCTCGAAGAAGAACCCGACGCGCGCGTTCCCGCCGGGGTCCCGGTGGTGCACGGTGACCGCGCCGCGCACGTCGTCCGGTTCCACCACGAGACCCGTCTCCTCGTGCGTCTCGCGGACGAGTGCGGTGACGACGTCCTCGAAGGGGCCGTCGACGTGACCGGAGGGAACGTGCCAGTGCCCTGCGGCGTAGACGTCGCCGGCCCGGCGCGACAGCAGCACCTCCGGCCCCTCCTCCCCGTCGCGGACGGCGATCAGGTGCACGTCCACCGGCACCGTGTGCCGCCCCCCGGTGCCGTCGGAGCGGGAGGCGCGCGCCGCGCCCGCGGTGCCGGACCCGGTCACCGCGACCACCCGAGTTCCGTGTAGTTGCGTCCCGCCCGGATGCCCCTGATCGCGGCACGGGTGTAGGGGACGATCGGCTCGGGCAGATCCTCGGCGTTCCACCACTCCCACCGGACACACTTGTCCGGCTCCCGCAGCTCCGGTGTGCCCTTCCAGTGATGGGCGCGGAAGTAGAGCTGGACGCGGGGCGGGTCCGTGGGCCGTTCCCTCATGTGCACGGTGTGGACGAGGTCGACGCCGGCCGGGTCGATCACCAGCCCCGCCTCCTCGTACGCCTCCCTCACGAGGCAGGCGGTCGCGGCCTCCGCCTCGCAGTGGCCCGCGAGCACGTGCCAGAACCCGCCCGCGTACGCCGAGCCGGGGTGGCGCAGACCCAGCAGGACCTGGCCGTCCCGCTCCAGGTAGAGGTGGACGCCGACCAGGTTCGGAACCGCCCCGGACGGCGACTCGGCCCGCGAGGCCCCGGCGGGCACCGCCGAGACCCCTTCGGCGGGCGCGGGGTGCTCGGCGGCGTGCCGCTCGAGCAGTTCCCGGGTCGAGGGCAGCACCGTCATGTGCGGGAACTTCTCGGGCCGCACCCAGGCGGGCATCACGCCCTCGGTGAGCGGCAGACGGGCCGGGTCGCCGCTCCAGCGGCCGGAGAACAACTGGATCGGCACGCGGGTCCCTTCGGTACCGGTGACGTGCTCGACCGCGTACGGTTCCAGGCCGGCGACCGTCAGGCCGGCTTCCTCGCGCAACTCCCGGCGGACCGTGTCGAGCAGCGTGCGGTCCTGCGGCTCCCGGCCGCCGCCGAGCAGCGACCAGCACCCGGGCTCCCGGATCCACGGCTTGTCGGCGTCCCGCAGGTGCAGCAGGTACCGGCCGTGGCCGTCGTGGACGATCGCGGACGCGTTCACGGGCTCGGCCCACCCGTCGAGCCGCGCGTGGAGGAGTTTCGTACGCAGGGTCGGTGAGGTGACCTCCGACAGGGGGAGCCACCGGGCACCGGACACCTCCTCGTCCTGCGGGGTGATCACCGGCGGGTCGTCGTCGGCGAGGTGGAACACGTGGCGGAAGTCGAAGTGGCGGTGCGCCGGTTCGCCCTCGGCCGGGTCGGCATCGACGTCGTGGACGTCGATGCCGATCGGAGAGCCGGGTGTCTGCCGGGGCAGGCACAGGGCACCCGGAGGGATTCCGGTCTCCTCCGACACCTCGCGCAGCGCAGCGGCGAGCAACGTGCGGCCGCCGGGCTCGTCGTGGCCGCCCGGGGTGAGCACGAGGCCTCCCGCGGCCGGGTGCCGGACGTGCAGGACCCGGTGCCGGTGGTCGATGACGACGGCGCCGCACGTGACGTGGCCGGGCAGCGTCGTCCGGGCGGTCACGTCGGCGGGCCGGTCCAGGGCGGCGAGCAGCGCGGCGAGGGCGTCCCGCTCGTCGGGGTGGCGGCCGAGGTACGCGTCGACGGTCCTGCGGATCGAGGAGGGGCTGGGAGGCACGAGCGTGGTCTCGCCTTCGACGTGGGGATGTGTCGCGGGCCGGGCCGTGGAGGTCGCGTCGGTGGGTCAGTCCGCCGTTTCGCGGCCGGACGGCCGGACGCCGCGGGGGCCGGGAAGCGCCTCGGCCACGGGCACGAGCCCGTACTGGGCGGCCTGGGCGGTGAACATGCCCTGGTACAGGCCGCCCGCGCGGGCCATGAGGTCGTCGTGGGTGCCGTCCTCGACGACGCGTCCCCGGTCGAGGACGTAGATGTGGTCGGCGTGCGTGGTCGCGGCGAGCCGGTGGGTAACGAGGACCACGGCGTGCCCTTCCTCGGCCAGGGACCACAGGCCCTGGAACGCGGCGATCTCCGCATGGGGGTCGAGGGCGCTGGTGGGTTCGTCGACCAGCAGGAACGGCGCCTGCCGGTACCGGGTGCGAGCGGAACCGAGTTTCTGCCACTGTCCGCCCGAGAGCTGGACACCCCGTTCGTACCCCTTGAACACGATGGAGTCCCAGCCGTGCGGAAGGCCCTCGATCAGGTCGAGCACGTCCGCTTCTCCGGCGGCCCCGCGGACGCGGTCCATGTCCCGGTGACGGTCGCCGGCCCCGATGGCCACGTTCGCGGCGGCCGTCATCTCCCAGCGCGGGAAGTCCTGCGCCAGCAGGCCCACCATGCCGAAGACCCGGGCGCGGTCGGCCTCGCGGAGCTCGACGCGTTCGCCCGATCCTCCCACCCACCACACGTTTCCCTCGGAGGGCAGGAGCAGCCCGGCCAGCACCTTCGTGAGCGTGGTCTTCCCCGAGCCGTTCGCACCGACCAGGGCCGTCACCTTCCCGCGCGGCACCCGCACGCTCACGCCCTTCAGGGAAGGGGAGTCCGCTCCCGGGTAGGTGTACGACACCTCTTCCGTCCGCACCTCCCGTACCGGTGAGGGCAGCGGCGCACCGGACGCGGGGATGGCATTCTCGCCCGCCACCTCGATGGCGTCCTCGGTGTCGGTGAGGAACAACAGCTCCTCGTACAGCCGGTTGACCTGCTGCACCAGCGACGTGAGCCGCGCCGTCGAGGTGCGGATGGCGATCACCGCCGTGCCACCGACGGCGAGCGGCAGACCGCCGGAGGCGAGCAGCCACCACAGCAATCCGTAGCAGGCCAGCGACGCGAGCCCCGCGAAACCCCCGGCGACCAGGTCCGTGGAAGCCTGCGCCCGGGCGAGCCGCCGCTGCTCCGCCTCCGTCTGCCGTGACATCTCCTCGTAGCTGGACAACAGCTTCGTGCCGGCGGCGTGCACCCGGATCTCCCCGGCGGCGTGCGGGCGGGTCAGGTAGGCCAGCAACGACGCGATCGCCCGCCGGTGGTCGACCCAGTTCAGGCGGGAGAGGTACTCGCGGCGCGCGGAGCGCACCGCCCCCCATCCCTTGGGCAGGGCGATCGCCAGCAGCATCGGCAGCAGTGCCCAGTGCAGCGCCGCGAGGACGACCGCGGCCGCCGCCATGCCGATCACCACACTGCCCACGCCGACCGACAGGCGGAGCATGCTGCGGGCCGAATCCGTGCCGAACCTCCCCGCCTCCAGGACCCGCTGGACCTCCGGCCGCTCGGTCGCCTCGACCTCGACGTGGGTGACGGCCGTGTAGTACCGGGCCGAGACCGCCCGCTCCACCTGCGGCTCCAGCCGGCCCGACATCGCGGTCGACCACGCCGACAGCACGGCGGTCGCCACCGCCGCGACCGCGAGCACGGCCAGCGACGGCAGGGCCTCGCGGAGCTTGTCCCCGGTCGGACCGTCGGCGAACAGCCGGGTGAGGACGCCGTTGACCGCCACCAGCCCCCAGCCCGCCGTCACGCCCTGCCCGAGCTGAGCCGCCACGACCCCGGTGAGCGCCCGCCGGTCCGTCTCCCAGCCGGTGCGCAGCACCATGCCCACCATGCGGGGCAGCGCCGCCGCCATGTGACCGAAGCCCAGCCGGGTCAGCGGGCCTTCGTGGCGGACGTAGGACTGGTCGTAGCGCAGCCGGCCGCCGTACAGTTCCCGCTCGGCGTCCGAGATGTTGGCCGTGGTCGCCGTGGTCGCCGTGGTCGCCGTGGTCGCCGTGGTCGCCGTGGTCGCGGTGGCGGTCTTCGGCGGGTTCACGGTCTCGTCGCCGCCTGGTTCGACTTGCGTCAATGTGTTCCCTCTCAGAGGCGGAGTGGGGTGTCGGCCTGTTCAACGACGCCGCCGCGATTTCGAACACGTGTCTTTCGGTCGGGTTGCGCACCCTGGGATTCCGCGGTTCGTCGAAGGTGTGCGGTGCACCGACCCTTGCCGCGTAAGAGTGCGTGGACGAAGGCGGGTTGGCCGAAACGCCGATGCTTGGTCGCCGTCGCCGTCGCCGTCGCCGTCGCCGTCGCCGTCGCCGTCGCCGCGCGCGGCCGGCGGGAGTGTCCGAACGCCGACCGCCACGACGAACGCCGGAAGGACGAGGGGGCGACGGGAGGAGGCCGGCGGAGCCGGGGCCTGAGGCCCGCGGGAGCCTCAGGCGACCAGGCCGTGCCGGTAGGCGTAGACGACGGCCTGGACGCGGTCGCGCAGGCCGAGCTTGCCGAGGATGCGGGACACGAAGGTCTTGACGGTCTCGCGGCTGATCACGAGGGCCGCGGCGATCTCGCTGTTGGACAGGCCGTCCGCGACGAGACGCAGGACCTCCAGTTCCCGGGGTGTCAGCGGGACGTCCTCGGCGCGGCCCGCGGCGGGCCGGATGCGGGCGGCGTACCGGCCCACGAGCCGGCGCGTCACCTCGGGGTCCAGCAGCGCCGCGCCCAGGGCCACGGTCCGGATGCCGTGCAGCAGCCGGTCGGGCGGCGCGTCCTTGAGCAGGAAGCCGCTCGCTCCGGCCCGCAGCGCCTCGTAGACGTACTCGTCCAGGTTGAACGTCGTCACCACGAGCACCTTCACCGGGCGCTCCACCCCGGCACCGGCCAGCAGGCGGGTGGCCTCGATGCCGTCGAGCACGGGCATGCGCACGTCCATCACCACGACGTCCGGACGGAGCCGGCCGGCCAGTTCGACCGCGGTCCGCCCGTCCTCGCACTCGCCCACCACCTCCATGTCGGGCTGCGCGCCGATGATCGTGGACAGCCCCGTGCGGATCAGCACCTGGTCGTCGCAGACCAGGACCCGGACCGGCGCGCTCACGCCGGGCTCCCCGCGGGTATCCGCGCCCGGACCAGGAAGCCGCCGCCCGTACGGTGGCCGGCGCTGAAGTCGCCGCCCAGGACGCCGACGCGTTCACGCAGGCCCTCCAGGCCCCGTCCGCCGCCGCCGGGGGACGCGTCCCGCGTTCCGGAACCGTCCGTGCCGACCTCCACGGTGATCTCCCTCTCGCCGTGGCGCACCAGGACGGAGGTCCGGCCGCCGTGGTCGTACTTGAGCGCGTTCGTCAGGGCCTCCTGCACCACCCGGTAGGCCACGAGGCCGGCGCTGCCGGTCGAGGCGGGCGGCGTTCCCTCCTCGGTGAACTCCACCGGCTGTCCGGCCCGCCGCGTCTGCTCGACGAGCGTGAGCACCCTGCCGGCGGGCGGCGTCCGGTCCTCGCCGCCGTGACCGGTGCCGTGGTCGGGGTCGAGCAGGTCCAGCAGGTGCCGCAGGTCCGTGATGGCGCGCCGGCCGGTGTCGCTGACGGCGGACAGGGTCCGGTCGAGGCGGTCGGGGGCGTCGGTCAGGTAGCGGGCGGCCTCGGTCTGCACCACCATCGCCGTCACGTGGTGGGTCACGACGTCGTGGAGTTCGCGGGCGATGCGGGTGCGTTCCGCGGTGCGGGCGTCCTCGGCGGCGCGGCTGCGGCGTTCCGCCTCCGCCGCACGGGCGGACCGCATCCACGCGCCGACGCCCCAGGTGAGGGCCAGTACCAGGTAGAACGTGATGAACCCGATCGCCGGTTCGCCCGGCCCGCGCCGGTGGAGCTCCACCGCCAGCGCCGCGAACGCCACGGAGGCCGCGATCATCGTGGTGCGCCGGTAGCGCTCCAGCCAGGACCCCGCGCTCAGCAGGGCGACGGGCAGCGCGGCGCCCGCCACGAGGTGGTAGCCGCGCAGTTGGTCGAGGACGAAGCCGCCCGACACCAGGGCGAGGCAGACGAGCGGCCACCGGCGGCGCACGGCCAGCGGCAGGCACTGCAGGAGCGCCGCGAGGCCCGCCGCCGTGTCGGCGGGCCGTGTCGGCAGGCCGCCGATCTCCGTGCCGCTGCCGTGGAAGGCGGGCAGGAACGACGCGGCGAGGAGCAATACTGCGAGCGGCAGGTCCCGGACCGTGACGTCGAGGCGGTGCCACGTCCGCAGGAACCGTCGGCGATCGATCACTGGGGCAGTGTAGTGGTGGGGTTCGTCTTCGCGGTGCGGCGGGCGCCGAACCGCACGGTGTTCCCGCGCCGGTGGGCCAGCCACAGGAACGCCAGGGTCAGCAGCGCTCCGAAGGCCACCGAGTACACGCTGCCCTCCGGGCCGAACTCGCCGCCGGTGAGCAGTTTCGGGCCCGATGTGGTGGTGTCCAGCAGTCCGTCGTCGGCGCGGTTGCCGGAGACCTCCGCGCTGAAGACGCCGGCCAGGGCGAAGTTCCAGCCGAAGTGCACGCCGATCGCCGGCCACAGGCTGCGGGTGGCGGCGTACACGGCGGCGAGCATGAAACCGGCCTCGACGGAGATGGCGAGGGCGCCCCACAGGGTCGCGTGCTCGTTGAGCAGGTGGGAGAGGCCGAACAGCAGGCCGGTCAGGCCCAGCGCGAGGTAGGTGCCGATGTGCTCCTCGATGATCCGGAACAGCACTCCGCGGTAGAGCACCTCCTCCGTCACGGCGGCGCCGGCCATGAAGCCGGCCAGCCCCAGCGCGCCCGTCACCGAGCCGAGGCCCTCGACCTCGGTGTACCCGGAGACGAGGAGGTTCGCGATGACGGCGCTGAACATCCCCGCGCCGATCAGGACGCCCCGGGCCGTCCCGGACACGGCGCCCTCCCGGGCGACGTCCCGGGCGGGCCGGTGCTCGGTCCGCCGGACCACCCACGCGTAGACGAGCACCACCAGCGCGGCCGTGGCGAAACCGAGGACCAGGGTGAGCCCGTCATCGTCCTTCACCGCGTTGATGGCGCTGCCGGTGATGGCGTACACCGTCATGACGGTCAGGAACTGTCGGACGAACCTCACGGGGACCCCCCTTTTCCGGGCCCGCGGCCGAGTGCCGCGGTCTGTACCGGACGCTACGGATCCGGCGACCGGAGGTCGTCACCCCACGGTGGACACCTGGCCGTGGCTCGCACGGGGGACAAGCCCCGGCGGGGGCGCCCGGCGGACCGGCCGTGCTCGCGCCACGACCAGGGACTCCGCCGGTGCTCTCCAGGTCTCCGGGTGGGGAGTTGTGCCCGGACCGCGCGGGCCCGGCCCGCGCGGAAGGCGTTCTTGGCGAGGACGCCGCGGCCCGGCCGTGACCTGCTGGCCGGTCCGCCGGGGACGACGGCCGAATAATCACCGATCCCGACGGGCCGGCCCCGGGGGCGGCCGTCCCCGCCCCCTTCACCCGGGAGGTCATGGCACACCCGCGCGAGAACGGGACAAAGAGAACCCACGACCGTGCGGAACGCCCGGAGGGTCAGCGCCGGGTGTAGAGGAAGCCCACTTTGTCGATCTCGTCACCCGCCCGGCCGTGGAAGCCGGCGATCTGCCAGCCGGCGGGCGCGGTGCGCGTGACGCAGTCGGACGTCGTGGTCCCGCCGGCCAGTGTGCGGCCCAGGCTGGTGGTGAACTTCGCGTGGAAGATGCGTGTACGGCCGTCTTTCACGCCCTGGCACAGGTAGGCGCTCGTCACGTATTCGCCGTTGCCGAGGGTGAGCGACCGGGCCGTGCCGCCGGTACCGCCGTGTTCGAGCGTCGTGCCGTCGGTCAGGGTGATGCCCAGCCGGTCGACGCGGGAGCCGGCCCGCAGGGCGATCGCGGCCGTGCGGGCGCCGGGCGGCACTTTGTCGATGTCGGTGAAGTGGTCGCCGTGCGGCCCGCCGAACTGGTCGCTGATCCGGTAGGCGGCGTTGCGCGTCCAGGACAGGCCCACCGCGATCGGGTCGTGGTCGGAGAGCATGAGTCCGTCGTCCGTCAGGAACCTGGCGTGCTCGTTGCTGTACGACGTGGCGCGGAGCGAGACCGGTGTGCTGCTCCGGTACAGGACCTTGTCGACGACCTCGCACGTGGGCGGCACCGTCGTCCCGCTCTGGTCGCACACCAGGGCGGGACTGCCCTTGGTGGGCGGAGTGCCGCCGCGGACCAGCTCCACCCAGGCGTCGGTGAGGCCGTTGGCGGCGGCGAACTCGGCGATGGTGTCGCCGGTGCGGGTGTAGCGGGTGTTGGTGTCGCCCATGACGACGACCGCGTTGCCCGCCGAGTGGGTCTTGATGAAGGCGGTGAGCTGGGCGAGGTTGTCGGCCCGGGAGGCGAGGTCGCCGGCGTTGGTGCCGGCGTTGGTGTGGAGGTTGTAGAAGTCGACGTGGACGCCCTCGGCGAGGCGTTCGCGGTGGAACGTGAAGCCCTTCGGTGTCAGGCAGTCGCCCGAGTCCAGTTGGCACGAGTCCCAGCGCACCCGCTCGAAGTCGTCCGCGTCGTAGGGGATCTTCGACAGGGTGTTCAGGCCGCTGCCGATGCCGGCGCCGCCGCTGGTGGGGGTGCGGTAGGGGTGCGCGGTGTCGGCGGCGTAGAGGCGGGCGTGGTAGTTGAAGTCCTCCTGGACGTGCACGACGTCGTAGGGCGCCACCCGCTGTCCGATGGTCGTGGTGCTCGGCTCGCGCGGGGTCGGGGCGCTGGACAGGATCTCGGGGAGACCGGCCACGTTGTAGGTGAGGACGCTGAACGTGCCCGAGTCCGCGGCGGCGGCGGGCGGGGCGGACATCGTGAGCCCCGCGGCGGCGACCGCGGCCGCCGCCAGACAGGCGAGGAGTCTGCGCATGAGGGATGCCTCCTGGGAACGGGGTGGAGAGGCACGGACATGGATATGTGCATGTACATGTCGCACGTTACTGCGGGTTACACCTGTCTGGGAACGGTTCCGGCGGCTGCCCGGTGTGCGACAGCCGTCCGGCCGGCCGTGGCCGTCGCGCCCGGATCGTGCCACCCGTGGGTGCCGGCGTGTCAGCTGCTGTCACCCGAAGGCTCGCTGTCGTGTGCGGGGAGGGTGTAGCCGCGGGTGCGGACGAGGTCGTGGGCCAGCCGGGTGAAGGCGCGGGCGGCGGCGGTCCGGTAGGCGTTCTCGCGGTGCTGGAGGGTGACGGTGCGGGTGGGCAGGGGCGGGTCGAGGGGGACGGGGGTCAGGTGGGGGTGGTCGTGGGTGATGGCGTCGGGCAGGACGGTGGCCAGGCCGGTGCGCTGGACGATTTCGGTGAGGGCCTGGATGGAGTTGGCTTCGACGGTGATGCGGGGGGTGGCCCGGTGGCGGGTGAAGTAGGCGTCGATGTGGCTACGGGTGGCGAAGTCGCCGCTCAGCAGGGCGAGTTGTCTGTGGGTGAGTTCTCGTACGGGCAGGGGGGAGGCGGGGTGGGCGTCTGCCTGGCGGGTGGCGGTGACCAGGGCGAGCGTTTCGGTGAACAGGGCGGTGGCGGTGATGCCGGGCAGGTGGGGGCCGGCGAAGGCGATGCCGAGGTCGAGGTCGTCGGCGAGCAGGGCCGCTTCGATGCGGTCCTGGGGCATCTCGGTCAGGGTGAGGGAGATGCCGGGGTGGCGGGCGTGGAGTTTCGCGGCGAGCGGGCCGATCAGGTAGGTGGTGAAGGTGGGGGTGACGCCCAGGCGCAGGTGCCCGTGGGAGAGGTCCTGGACGTCGTGGACGGCGCGTTCGGCGGCGGCCAGGTCGCGCAGTGCGCGCCGGGCGTGGTGGGCGTAGACGGTGCCGGCGTCGGTGAGCCGTACCGTGCGGCCGGTGCGGTCCAGCAGTTGCGTGCCCAGGGCCCGTTCCAGCTGTCTGACCTGCTGGGAGAGGGTGGGCTGGGAGATGTGCAGTTCCTCGGCGGCGCGCGTGAAGCTGCCGTGTTCGGCCACGGCGAGCAGGTAGCGCAGGTGGCGCAGTTCGGGAGAGGCCATGGAACCGAATATAGATGCGGTCGATAGCTCTCATGCCTATTGACTCTTGGACTCTATAGACGCAGTTCGTGCATGGTGGATTCATCAGCCCGCAGGGGCTGGCCAGCACTCGAAAGGAGTGACCATGCAGGACCTGACCGAGGGTGTAGCCCGCTTCCGGAGCGATGTCTTCCCGGCCAAGGCGAATCTTTTCGCTCATCTGGCCACGCATCACGCGCCGCACACGCTGTTCATCAGCTGTTCCGACGCCCGTGTCGTCCCCGAGCTGATCACCGGTTCCGAGCCGGGTGACCTCTTCGTCATCCGTACCGCCGGCAATCTCGTGCCCGCCTACACGCCCGGTGCCGACGGTGTCGCCGCGAGCGTCGAGTACGCCGTCGCCGCGCTGGGCGTCAGGGACATCGTCGTCTGCGGTCACTCCGCCTGCGGTGCGATGACGGCTCTGGCCGAGGGTCACGACCTCAGCGCCGCTCCGGCCGTGGCCGACTGGCTCCGCCTGGCTTCCGCCTCGGTGGCCCGTACCTCCGCGGAGGGTGGCGTTCCCGCCCTGGTGCGGCACAACGTCCTCGCCCAGCTGGCGAACCTGGCCACCCACCCCTCGGTCGCCAGGGCCCTGGCGGAGGGGAAGGTCGCCCTGCACGGCTGGGTCTACGACATCCCCACCGGCCGCGTCGACGACCTCACCGCCACCAGCGCCGACAACGGCGCCGCGTTCGCGGCCTGAACCCGCCCGGTCCGGACCGTCCCCCCGCCCGCAGCGCCCCGTGGCGACCCGCGGGAGGTTTCCCCCCTCACTCCCGCCGCTTCCCTTCTCACTCACCCGGTGGAGCGGCTCACCGAAAGGACGTACCGATCATGGTGCACGCACAGTTCGAGCAGTCTGCCCGCGAGGCCCTGGCCGCCAAGGCCGTGGCCGCCAAGACCGCCAAGGACCTGTCCTGGAAGCAGATCGCGGAGGCCTCTGGCCTGTCGGTGGCCTTCACCACCGCGGCCGTCCTCGGCCAGCACCCGCTGCCGGAGAAGTCCGCGAAGGCCGTGGCCGAGCTGCTGGGCCTGGACGACGAGGCGGCGCTGCTGCTGCAGACCATCCCGGTGCGCGGCTCGATGCCCAACCGCGTTCCGACCGACCCGACCATGTACCGCTTCTACGAGATGCTGCAGGTCTACGGCACCACCCTCAAGGCCCTGGTCCACGAGGAGTTCGGCGACGGCATCATCTCCGCGATCAACTTCAGGCTCGACGTGAAGAAGGTCGCCGACCCCGAGGGCGGCGAGCGCGCCGTCATCACCCTGGACGGCAAGTACCTGCCGACCAAGCCGTTCTGATCCGGCACCCGGACGGCGTCACGAACGGGTGCTGACGGGGTGAGCCGGAAACAACCCTCCGGCCCCCCGGGCACCCGCCCCCCCGGGCACCCGGCTCACCGTGTCCGGCTCACCCGCCTCACCGCATCCGGCTCGTCGTGCCCCGTTCGCCCGGCAGCCCGCATCCGGCCCGCCCGGCGCCCGCTCGCCCCGCCCGTCGCACCCCGTTCACGCGGCATCCCGCTGATCTGCCACACCGAGCCCCCGTGCGGCCGGCTGTCCGGCGGTCCGCCGCCCACCTTTGGAGGACTTCCATGGATTTCGTCCAGCGCACCATCGACATCGCCCGCCAGAACGTCGCCGAGGGCGGCCGTCCGTTCGCGACCGTCATCGTCAAGGACGGCGAGGTCCTCGCCGAAAGCCCCAACAGGGTCGCCCAGACCAATGACCCCACCGCCCACGCGGAGATCCTCGCCGTCCGCGAGGCCTGCACCAAGCTCGGCACCGAGCACCTGACCGGTGCCACCATCTACGTCCTCGCCCACCCCTGCCCGATGTGCCTGGGCTCGCTGTACTACTGCTCGCCGGACGAGGTCGTCTTCCTCACCACCCGCGAAGCCTACGAGCCCCACTACGTCGACGACCGCAAGTACTTCGAGCTGGACTCCTTCTACGACGAGATCGCCAGGCCGTGGCAGGACCGCCGGATGCCGATGCGCCACGAGGAGCGCGAAGAGGCGGTCGAGGTCTACCGGTTCTGGCAGGAGCGCAACGGCGGGGAGCGCCGTGTCGCGGGCGCCCCCACCACCGCCGGACCCAGGTGAGCGAGCGTCCTTCCCCTGAACGGCCGCGGCCCGGCAGGGCGTGAACGGCCCGGACGGCGGCATCGGACCGGCGACCCGCGCGACGCCGCTGAGCGCCCCTCCGCGTGAGACCGCCGGGTGTCTGGCCGACGCCGCTGCCCGGTTCGTCCGGCCGGTCCGCCTGTCCGGCCCGGGTCCGTGCGCCTGTCTGTCCGGTCCGGCCTGCCGGTTCGGTCCGCTCGCGGTGATCCTCTGCTTGCCGAACGCCGCGTCAGGCCGGTTCGGGAGTGCTGGACGTGGCCACCGGCGAGGTCGTCGAGTCCCAGGATCTCGTTCCCTCGGCCCCGGTCGAGTCCGTCATCCTGGCGCCGGCCCACGCGTTCTGGCTGGAGAATCCCCATTCCGCGGGCAGGAGGCTGGTTGTCACGTCCAGGGGTACGGACCGGGCCCAGCCGGTACCGCTGGCCCCCCGGACACCGCGACCGGCGCCGTGCTGCACGCCGTGGGCGACTGGACCGTGTACACGAGGCCGGGCGGCGGCACCGCCCTCTCCCCGGACAGCTTCCACCCGGTCACCGCCCGCCCGGCGAAGACCGGCCGGACCCGCGGTCTTCCGGCCCGGGGCGGACAGGGTCCGTGCCGGCCCGTGCCGATATGGCGTGCGCGGGTCAGGCCCGGTGCCCGGATGCGCTCTGGGTCGCAGTACCGCCGGGCCGCCCCCCCTCGCTCCGCACGGCACTCCGGCGCCCGCCCGCCGGCACGCTCCGTCTCATTGCCCGTTGCCCGTTCTCGGAGGCAACGGGCAAGCCCTGCCGGTGCCCTCGAAGCCGGACGACGGTGGAGACACGCAGACCACGCACCTTTCCGGCCGGGGCCTGGTCGCCGCCGTCATCCGCTCGATCGGCGCCCGCCACGACGGCGCCCACGCTCTCGTCGCCACCGGCCTCTACCTCGACCTCAGCCGTGTCCTGCGCAATCCTGCCGTCGGATGCGCAGGCGGTCGAGCTCGTCCCCGATCGCCCTGCGCAGCGGGTCGTGCCGCGGTCCGAGTGCGTACTGCTGGTCGGTCCACCTCTCGCGGGGGTAGAGCCACACCGGCATTCGCACCAAGTCGGCCGGCTCCCACTCGAACCGGGGCCATACGTGCGCATGCAGGAACCCATCGGTGTTGCCCAGGATCTCCAGGTTGATCCGCCGGAAAGCCGCATCCAGGTGACGGGATGTTCGCTCGACCGCTTCGCCGAGTTGGTCCATGTCGGACAGGAAGGCCAGCCGCTTGCCCCTGGGCAGGTCCGACAGCCTCTCCACCTTGGGATCGTCCACCAGGAGCACCGAGTAGCCCGGCAGGAACTGCACATCGCCGATCGCTGCGAATCCCGCGCTCAAGCGCCGCAGAACTGTGGGGTTCTCGCCTCGCAGGGCACGCTCGATCCGATCCATCCGCCAGTCGTCAACCATGGCCAGAACCTATCCGAACGCGATCGCCGCCCCGTTTGGGAAGCGTGGGGCGGTGGGTACGGCGTCGACGTCGAGCACCACCACGTCGACCACCCCGTTCTGACCTCCTCCACCCCCAACTGACCCGCCCGGCCCACCATGAAGGGGCGGCCGCCCGGACTCCCGGGCAGCCGCCCCTCTTCGCCCACCCGGCCCCCTGTGCCGGCGTCGGCGCCGCCTTCACCTCCGTCTTCGGGAGCAGGGCGGCGAGCGGCGAGCACCGGCCCTTCCCGACCTGGCGGAGCTCCTGCCAGTCGACCTCGGGGTGCGCGGCGGGCAGGACGTCGACGTCGGCGGCGCGGTAGGGCGGGACCTGGACCGCCCCGGCCCGCGAGGTGCCGAACCTCACCTCGGCCCATTCTGCGGCCCGGATCCGCTTGAGGCGGACCATCCAGTCGAACTCCGCCCTCCTCACGTCGAGGTGGGCGGCGGCCTGGTCGAGGCCGAGCGGGGTGTCGGCGGCGACGAACTCGGCCAGGTCTGCCCGCGCGCAGACCTCAGCGGCCTGACCGGGGTGGTGCAGCGTCCCTGAGGGGTTGCCGGACAGGTCGACCAGCAGACCGCGGGTCGATGAGCCGGCGGACCACGAAGGACGTGGCCGCCGGCTTCCGCTCGTACGCGTTCGGGGTACCGGGCGCGGCGGCGATCCGGTCCGCCACCACCCCGCCCGAGATCGGCTCCTCGCTCATCGCGGCCCGTACGGCGCCGGCGTCCAGCGCCTCGACCGCCGCCCGCGACCGCCGCCCCGCCGGGAGGCCGGGGGCCGGGACGATCCCGCCGTGCGCGCCCACCGGAACACCGTCACCGGAACCTTCAACCGCTGGACGGCTTAGGCCTCGGCGTACTCGCTCCCTGCCTGGCCCGAGCGTCTGCCGGACACGGTGACGCGGAGGCCGGCCTGCGCGCCGAGGT
Organism: Streptomyces sp. NPDC014907; assembly: GCF_055562975.1. NCBI lineage: Bacteria > Bacillati > Actinomycetota > Actinomycetes > Kitasatosporales > Streptomycetaceae > Streptomyces > Streptomyces sp. NPDC014907. Next base: position 100,060 of record NZ_JBVHEG010000015.1, read on the forward strand.
CGAGCGCTACCGCCGACCCCGTCCGGCCACGACCCCGACCACAACCTCCCCTCTGCTGCGGCGGTCGTTGCCGTTCACGTCCCCGGTGGCCTGTTCACGGTTGCCTGGTCGGGGGGCCGCCCGCGTCTACCCCCTCCTCGACGACCCCGGGCCCCTGCGGCAGCTGAGCGAGGACCACAACGCCCGCCGCGCCCACAACGGCCATGGCGACCGTGGCCTGATCACCACCTGCCTCGGCACAGTTCGCGACGACGAGGAGACCGGACAGATTCGGGACCACCCGGCGATCGAGTACCTGTCCGGTCCCGCCCGGCCGGGGCGGCTGCTCCTCGTCTCCGACGGCACCTACGAATCCCACGAAGACACAAACCGCGACCTGGCCGACTACTTGAACAGCGACCCGCGCAACGCCGCCGAGCACCTGGTCGGCGACGCCCTCCAGCATGCCCGCGCCCAGCGCACCCCGTAAGCCGACAACGCCACCGCCTTGATCACCCGCATCACCTGACCGGCTGTCGGAGCACGCCCGGTTCCGGCCGGCCGACCACGGGGCCAGGCAGGATGAACCCGCCCGGTCCCGGCAGCTACTTCCGCACCCCCTTGATGACGCCCCACAGGTTTCTGAGCCGGTCGGGCGGGTCGGCCAGCGCCTCTTCCGTCGCACGGCCCGCGAGCTTCTGCGCAGCGCCCTGGGCGGCGCCCCGGACCATCGCGGCGGGCACGTAGGCTCCGACGGCCGTCTGCTGCACGGCGGGCGCGGAGCCCGCCGGCTGGTCCGGCACGGCGCCGGACGACGGCTGGGCGGGGGCGGGAACGTTGTCCCAGGTCATGATGCTGCTCCTTACGGCAGAAAGCGGGAGGACAACGGACACCTGCGTGGTGCCGTCCGCGTGGGTGGGGAGTGCCTCGCGGTAGGCGGTCCTTCGGCTCTCTGCCTGAGAGCGTCCCTGTGGGGCGTGAGCCCGGGCCCGGGAGGGCGTTTCCAGGGTAACGCCGATCGGCTCGTTCACTGCTCCCGGATGCCTGGTGGGTGGCCATGGGAACGTCCTCCCACGTGAGTTCGGTTGAGCGAGCGGGACAGTGACAGATCGCGGGTGCTTGCGTCTCGTCTTGAACCGGGAAGGCCTCCTCCACCCCCTGGCGCCGTTTGGAGGGCCGCCGACAGTAGAGGCGGGGAAGGAAATTTCCCGAGGCATGACGAAGGCCCGGACCACCCGGCCCGGGCCTCTCCACTTCTCGTAGACCTGTTAGATCGCCGGATGCCTCTCTCATTCCGAGCCACACCATGCCTGACCAGCAGAAATCAATGGATCACGTTCGGTTGGGATGCGGCTTCTCACCCCGCAACAGCACACAGGCCGGGCTGTCTGGGACGTGTCCCGGACAGCCGTTAGGGCTGCGCTGACGAGCCTGACTGGGGATCGTGGTGGCCGTTACTCACAGCCGGACGGCCAGGCCCTGGTTGTCCAACCCGAGAACAGGAGACTGCGATGCCCCTTTGGAAGGCGCTCGCCTACACTGCCGTGGCGAGTCTGGGCTTCAGCGCGCTCGCCCCCAGTCCGGCATCGGCTGCAACCGGCTTCACCTTCGAACGGCCGGGAGCCCGCGTGGTCGGAAACGTCTCGGTTTCCGGCAATACCGTGTACCTCAGCGGCACCGTCAAGGACACGCCCCCTGGCGATGGCTACTGCGCCTGGGTCCGGGTCGTCTTCCACTACACCGACAGTGCCTTCAACCGGATAGAGAGCCGCAAGGCATGCGGGGCCGACAACCCCGCGGCAAGCTGGGCATGGAACAGTCCCAGCCCCACCGTCAAGAGCGTGGACGTGTCCGCCTGCAGCGGCAGTTCTGGCGCCTACTACAGCTCCACCTGCGACGACGGTGGCACGGTCTTCATCCGTTACGAAAGTGGCTCCCAGGTCTCGCGCAGCACGCCGTGATGCGCTGGCGATGGTCACTGTGCGCTTCCTGACCGGGCCGTCCGGCGGAGGAGCACGACGGCAGGGGAAGGTGCCAGCAGCATGGATGCCGAGCCACCCCAGCGGGGACACAAGTGCCGTGTCCTGCCGCAACCCGAGCCGGGAGTTCCCTCCTCTGCCGTCCTGACCTTGCTTTATGCGCGCTGAGCGATCGTTGCTTACGGGAACTGGCAGCGCGGCCCAGTACCAGACGATCGCCGGCACCGAACTGCCCACCAGCATGAGTGACGCCGACGGACGCAAGGACACCTACGCCTACGACACGGCCGGCAACACCCTGTCGGTGACCACCAGCGGCACCGAGGGCGGCCAGCGCACCTACACCTACAACGGAACCACCCCCACCTACGACGCCCTGGGCCGTCTGACGGGCTCCACCGACGGGCGCGGCGTCAAGACCCTCCACGCCTACGACGAGCGCGACCGGGTCACCAAGACCGACACCTCCGGCTACGCCACCGTCACCCACACCTACGACGAGGACGGCAACCTCGCCTCGCGCACGGACGCCTCCGGCACCACCGCCCGGACCTTCGACGGCCTCAACCGCGAACTGTTCCGCAACCTCCAGGAAGGCACCTTCACCACCCTGGCCTACACCCCGGGCGGCGAGGTCGACTGGTACAGCGACCCCAACGGCAAGACCGACTACACCTGGGACGCCGCCGGCCGCCTGACCGAACTGCTGGAACTGGCGGGCAAGAAGACCACCTACGCGTACAACAACAACGACAAGCGCACCAGGACCACCTACCCCGGCGGCACCACCCAGAACGTCACCCTGGACGCCTTCGACCGCCCCACCGCCGTCAAGGCGGTCTCCGGCACCGCCACTCTGGTCGACCTCGCCTACACCTACACGTACGGCACCAGCGGCGCGACCGACGGCACCAAGATCCGCACCCGCAAGGACAACACCACCCAGACCACCACCACCTACCTCTACGACAGCCAGGGCCGCCTGAGCAGCGCCGAACCCGTCACACCCGGGCAGCCGAGCCCCATCACCCGCTACTGCTACGACAAGGCCGGCAACCTCCTCGACTCCCCCCGCCCCGCGTGCACGACCAACGGCTACGGCTACAACGACGCCTCCCAGCTCGTCACCAAGAACGGCGACACCATGGGCTGGTCCTACGACAAGGCCGGCAACGAAACCTCCGCCGCCCCCGCCGACGGTTTGGCCCGCACCGGTGAGACCTGGACCGACCACAGTCAGCTGAAGTCGATCACCACCTCCGGCACCGCCCGGACCCTGACCCACGCGGGCACCGACAACACCGAACGCACCAAACTCGCCGACACCACGTTCCACCACACCGCGCTCGGCCTGACCGGCACTACCACCGCCGGCACCGACACCGGATTCATCCGCGAACCGGCGGGCACACTCAACTCCGTGCGCAGCAACGGGAAGTCCTCCTACTACCTCACCGATGCCACCGGCAACGTCATCGGCCTGGTCGACGAGGCGGGCAAGCGCACCTACACCTACGCCTACACCGCCTACGGCACCGCCTCCAGCGACCCCGTCGAGTCCTTCCCCCAGCCCTACCGCTACGCCGGCGCCTACCTCGACCCCACCGGGCTGTACAAGATGGGCGCCCGCTACTACGACCCCGCCCTCGGCCGCTTCACCCAGCCCGACCCCTCCGGCCAGGAAACCAACCCCTACCTCTACGCCGCCGGCGACCCCATCAACCACACCGACCCCACCGGGCTGCTCAGTTTCGGGGACGTCACCGGCATCGGGGACTGGGCGGGTCTCGCTTATGACACCTTGACGGGCGATACGGAAGGTGCCAACGCCACCAAGATGGGCATTCTGGTGGGCATCGGTGTGGAGGGGCTCTGCATGGCTGGGGCCGCGGCAGGAACCTTCGCCACCCTTGGCGTCTCACTTGGCGCCGGGTTCACCGGATGCTCCGTTGTGGCCGCAGGAGCCGCCGGAGCGACGACCGCCGCTTACAGCTGATCCAAAAGTCGGGGGGCGGGACGCGCATCCCGCCCCCCCCCGGAGGGCAGGAGTTATCAATGCGTATTCCCCTCATGATGGGCTCAGCTTTTATAGCGCTGCTTTGCGGCGTCGCTCTGCTCTATTTCGGCATGAAGGATGCAGGCGATGGGGAGGGGAGGGCGGTGCTGCCCATTGCCATCGGTGCAGTTCTGGCTGTTGGCGGCCTCTACTTCCTGCGTAAAGGGTCCACGCGATGACACTCTCAGCGATCATGCCATCCTTTGCTGCCGAACTCCCGACTTGGGGCATAGCCCTGGTCTTCGGGGTCTTTGTCGTGGCGGTTCTACTCGTCCTGTCCCGCCGTCGGTAACCGACGTCCTGCTTGACGGCGCCGGCGATACCCCGGCAATCCGGGCTCTACCTGCCCTGCCCTTAGGTCGACGCCGTCTTCTCCTTCGGGTGCAGCGCGGCGAGGGGTGAGCGCCGGCCCTTCCCGACGCGGCGGAGCTCTTCCCAGTCGATCTCGGGGTGGGCGGCGGGCAGGGCGTCGATGTCGGCGGTGCGGTAGAGCGGGACCTGCACCCGCTCCGGCCCGCGAGGTGCCGTACCGCACCTCGGCCCACTCCGCCGGCCGGATCCACTTGAGGCGGACCATCCAGTCGAACTCCACCTTCCTCACGTTCAGGCGGGCGGCGGTCTGGTCGGGGCCGAGCGGGGTGTGGGCGGCGACGAGCTCGGCCAGGTCTGCCCGCGCGCAGACCTCGGCGACCTGCCCGGGACGGTGCAGCGTCCTTGACGGGTTGCCGGACAGGTCGGCCAGCAGCCCGCGGGCGACGAGGCGGGCAAGCGCACCCACACCTACGCCTACACCGCCTACGGCACCGCCTCCAGCGACCCCGTCGAGTCCTTCCCCCAGCCCTACCGCTACGCCGGCGCCTACCTCGACCCCACCGGGCTGTACAAGATGGGCGCCCGCTACTACGACCCCGCCCTCGGCCGCTTCACCCAGCCCGACCCCTCCGGCCAGGAAACCAACCCCTACCTCTACGCCGCCGGCGACCCTGTCAACCACACCGACCCCTCGGGGTTCAGCTGGCTCCAGAAGGTAGGGGACGTGATCAGCGACAACGAGAGCATCGTGGGGGCTGCCACGGGCTGCGTCGCCGGCCTGGGCGCCGCATCCGAGACGGGAATCATCCAGGCGGCGGGCGTCTTCGGCGGCGGGATCGGCGCGGCGGGCGCGGCAGTCGGCAGCTGCGCGCTGGGCGGTGCCATGGGGTACGCGGGCATGGACATCATCAGTTACGGATGAGTATCGGCGGATACCGATAACTGACCGATCAAAGCCTCTGTTGCGGCGGCGGATCGCATCCGCCGCCGCAACAGAGGCCCGCTTGGCGAGGAAACAGCAGCAGCTGTTTCCTCGGTGAATCCCGACAGATCCCGGGTAAGGGGAAAAAGTGATGAACGGCAAGGTCAAGCTGCAGGTTTTCGCAGTCCTATGCCTCGTGGTGTCGATCATCTGCATTGTGGCGGGACTGCAAACCGGTGACGTGGTGTACCTGTTCTTGGGCGGCCTGGGGATTCTGGGAATGGCTATGCTCGCGTTCGGAGTGCTGCGTAAGAGGCGATCTCTGGAGTAGTGCGTTACGCGACCTGATGTCCGGTTGATGATTGGGGTGGGCTTGCTCCACTCTGGTGGACAGCATGGTGTGGTGGGCAGACCGCGAGTAAGTTTTCGTATTTGGCGGAGCTGCGGTGGCCGAGACTGCTGTGCAGCCGCCGTAACCTGCCGCCATCGTGTCTACCTCTTCAACGTCCCGATGGGATTTCTCCAGACCCCGGCGTTCGCGACCGCCCGCATGAACCAGGACACGCGCTGGGGCGCCCGTGACTACGTTGAAGTCACCCGCGGCGCTGGCTCGCTGACCAGTCCAGCAAGAGCGGCCGGGGCGTGGGGTGGCGTGCGTGGTGAAGATCGAGCACCATCGCATCGACCGCCCCGTTCTGGCCTCCCCGCCTGACCCGCCCGGCACACCAGGAGAGGCGGTCACCCGGACTTCCGGGCGACCACCTCTCTCGCCTGTCTGCCCCCTGCGCCGGTGCCGTCTTCGGGTGCAGTGCGGCGAGCGGTGAACGCCGGCCCTTCCCGACCCGTCGTGGGCCCGACAACCCTCATGCAGATGTGGTAAAGCGCCCCAAGCGCAGGAAGGACTCGACCGGGCCTCGGTGGAGGGAGCTGCTGCAAGCGCTGGGGACCTTCCAGAGGGCGACGCCCGACCAGGCCCCGCCGGAATCGAGCGAATAACACGAGGTGGATCTGAATGGAAAAAGCGCAGAATGGCAGAGCATGGGTGAACTATTTTCTTGGAATAGGATTCATCTATGTTCTCATCGCTGTAGTCATGATGATCACGGGTTCCCCCGTCGCTCAGGCCTGGGGCGCCCCTGCTGCTGTACTTATTGGCCCTGCGATAGGTATTGCAGTGGTTCGCTACCGAAAAACAAAAGTTTAGGCCGTGTTCTACAGGCTCGTAAAACGATCTTCTTGAAGGCCCTTGGTCAGCCGTGACCGGTGTGATGATTGGGCCGTTCGGGATGGTGTGAGTGCCCGGCCGTGGATCGTGGACGATGACCTGTGGGTGTTGATCGAGTCGTTGCTGCCGCCCTGGCCGGAGAGGGCTCCTGGCATGCGGCCGGTGCCGGTCCGGCAGTGTCTGCAGGGCATCCTGTACGTGCTGATCGAACGACATCGTCTGGTAACTGCTGCTTCTGGAGCTGGGTTTCGGCTCGGGCCAGACGTGTTGGCGGTGGCTGGACCGATGGCAGCAGGCGGGGGTCTTCGAGTAGCTGCGCCGGATCTGCTCGCCGGGCTGAACGCGGCCGGCGAGGTGCCGAATCGCACCTCGGCTCACTTCGCCGGCCGGATCCACTTGAGGCGGACCATCCAGTCGTACTCCACCCTCCTGACACCGAGGCGGGCGGTGGCCTGGTCGGGGCCGGGCGGGGTGTCGGCGGCGACGAGCTCGGCCAGATCCTCCCGCGCGCAGACCTCGGCGACCTGCCCGGGACGGTGCGGCGTCCCTGACGGGTTGCCGGACAGGTCGACCAGCAGCCCGCGGGCGACGAGGCGGCGGACCACGAACGAGGTGACCGCCGCCTTCTGCCCGGGCACGTTCGGGCTGCCGAACGCGACGGCGATCCGGTCCGCCGCCACCGCACCGGGGATCGCTTCCTCGCTCATCGCGGCCCGTACGGCGCCGGCGTCCAGCGCCTCGACCGTCGCCCCGCCGGGAGGCCGGGGGCCGGGACGATCCCGGCGTGCCGCGCTGCCGGACTTGATGCGGGCGAAGCCTTTCGAGGCGGTGGGCAAGCTGTCCTTCGAGGACAGTCTGCTCCCCCGGGCAGAGGGGCGGAGCGTTGCACCGCCGGGAAGCTGGAGGGTGGTCTGGGGAGGTGCGCCGGGCGGCGGCTGGGGGTGTGACCGCAGGTGGTGTCCGGTGAAACGGACACCCCTCGTTTGTGCAGGTGGCCCTGTGTGGGCAAGCTGCTTTTGTGCGCCGACTCCTCTTCCCCACGTGATAGCTGTGGGGAAGAGGAGCCCCTTCGTCGGGAGGGCAGGTTGGGCCGGGTCCCGTGTCTTTCTCCCCTGTGGCCGGGTCGGGGTCAGCCGTCCTTGCCCGTGGCCTTTCGGATGGCGTCCCTGGTGCGGTCCATCAGCGCGGCGAGGGGACCGAGGGCCATGTTGGCGGTGGCCGACTGGGCCCCGGGGTGGGGTCGTGTGGGGGCCATGGCCTCGGCCGCTTTGACGGCCTTGGCCATGGCGGCCAGGTCGGTCGTGCCGGTGCTGCGGCGGATGTGGGTGAACTCGTAGCGTTCCTCGGCACGGGCGTGCTCCTGGACGTCCGCGCGCAGTCGCAGCAGCCGGGGCAGGAACGCCGGGTCGTCGGTGTCGAGGTCGTCGAGCTCCGTCAGGGTCTCCTTGGCGGCCTTCTCCTCGGCGAGCCGGTCCTCGACGACCTGCTCGCCGCCGGGCAGGTTGCGCCGGGCGAAGGGGTGGACGACCTCCTCCTCCGCGGTCTCGTGGACCGCGAGCAGACGCACGAGGCGCCGGAAGGCGTCACGGCGCTCGTCGCCCTCGGCCGCCTCGACCTCGTCGAAGAGGTTGCGGATGTCGCCGTGCTGGCGCATCAGCAGCGCCACCACGTCGGTGTCGGGAGCCCGGTCGTCACCGGCCTGGGGGGTGTGGAGTTCGGACACGTCCCGGCCCTCACTTCTCGCGCAGGGCGGGGTCGGGGTGCTCGCCCTCGGTCTGGAGGCGGTAGTCCCGGCCGAACATCGCGTCGTGCTCGGCCATGACCCGCTCGCTGGGCGGCTCCTCGCCGCCGTGGATGCCCGCCTGCATCTGCTCGAACCGCTCGTGCGCCTCGCGCACGTAACCGGCGCCCAGGGTGGTGAGGTCGATCTGGGTGTCGAGCAGCTCGCGCAGGTAGGCCTTGTTCGGCTCGAAAGTCAGCACGTTCGGCAGCTCGGGCGCCAGCACCGACTCCGGGTCGCGCCCGTCGTGGCGGCGCATGAGGTCACAGGCGACGTGCAGGTGTTCCAGCTCCATGTTCAGGTGCAGCTCCCAGATCGCCCTGATCCTCGGGTCGCTCTCCTGCTCCATGAAGGAGTGGTACAGGTAGCACTCGTTGTACTCGTGGTTGACCAGCTGCTCCCACCACGTCTCGCCCGGGTCGACGAGCGACTCATAGTGAGTGACGTGCTCCTCCTCGATGAGCCCGATCTCCTGGTAGAGCTGCCGGGCGATCGGTTCCATGTAGGTGGGACCGGTGTTCATGTAGAAGTTCATCGTCTGCTGCTCGGTCGACATGATCGTCAGCGCGTGCAGCTTCGACAGCGGGTTCGCCTTCTCCTTGTCGTACGGGTCGCGGACGTTGTCGACCGGATCGCGGTGGTGGAACTTCGTCGGCCGGCCCGGCATGACCTCCGTCAGGCCGTCGACGATCGTCTCGGCCTTGCGGTGCTCGATCATCTCGTACAGGTTCGCGTACCGATACAGGTGGTCGAAGTCCTCCAGGACCCCGAACTGGTACGCCTGCTTCAGGTACGGGTCCGGCTCCATCCGTGCCACCCAGGCCGTCAGGTCCACCGCCACCTGCTCGTAGGCGATCGTCGTCTCCAGCACGGAGGACACACCGGGCAGCAGCCAGTTCACGGCCTTCTGCTGCTGTGCCTCGATGTATCGGGTGCGGGCCAGCAGCCGCTTCACCTCGGGGTCACGCGTGTGGCGCGCCATCTGGTGGCTGAACAGGATCGCCTCGACCTCGATGCCGTTCATCGTGATGATCCGGCAGCGGGTATAGGGGTCGCAATGGTCCGGGTCGATGGGCTTCACATTCAGCTCGCGCCAGTTGCGCAGCTGTTGGTCCAGCGGGATGCCCCGCTGTGCGAGCGGATTGAAGGACACTGGGGACTCTCCTCGGGAGACGGATGGGGCGGGGAGCGCACCCGCGACGCACGTCCATCGAGTCCACGGAGCACCAACCGCCATATCATCACCCAAAAGCCCCGTAACCTAACTTATACGCCCAAACAGCCCCGTAACCACCCTCCTTGTGATGAAGCGGACGAATGGCACCGGGGCCGTGCGACCGTGCGGTCGTCTGCCCCCCCGCTACCCGTCCACTTCGGCGGACGGGCAGCGGGGGACGCCAGGAACGCCGTGAACCCGACCAGTTCCGCTGGAGTGGTCAACGTCGAACGTCGATTCGACTTCCTGCCGGGCCCGCCAGCACGCCGCCAGGGCCCGTGAGGCGGTGCCGGTGCTGCCGGGAAAAGACGCACGCCCCGGCAGCACCGCCTCGACGAGGGACTCGGTCTCCAGCCGCCCGCCTACGGCGTTCCCTCACCGTCCCTGCTCGCCCGCGCGGACCGCGGCTTCGCCCGGTTCCTCGGCCGGCACGACGAGGACCAGGACGACGGAGCCGACAGCGGCGAGGACCCCAGCCGTGACCGCCACCCCCGGCACACGACGCTCCCGGCAGCGAGGCCCGCCATGCACGCCGGCTCCCACACGGTCCTGTACGACCCCGACGGGCTGATCGAAGCCGGACTCCCGCTCGACCGCGCACCGTACGAGTGCCTCGTCAAGGCCATCCTCGCCTGGACCGGCCAGGACACCCCCACCGCCCGTGGCCTGGAGCAGATCGCCTTCCAGCTCACCGGCCACGCCCGCGCCGTCGCCTCCGACGTCCGCCAGCGCGCCGATCAGCTGCCCAAGGACAGCGGACCCAAGGCGCTCGCCGACGTCGTCCTGCGCGAGGCACAAGGCCGGCTGTCCGTGCCGATCGAGGGCACCGTGTGCCGCGTCCAGAACCGCGCCCGTCTCGTCCGCGCCCTCTATGAACGCCTGGACCGCCTAGAAGCCGCGCCGGAACGCCTGCTGGGTCTTCCGCGACCCCTTTCGCCGCGCCGCTCACGGCCGCGGCGGGAGAGAGCCTGATATATGGGTGCGGGTGTGCCGGGACCGAACAGATCGACGTGTGCTCAGAATGCCTGTTCAGCGGGTACGGGGGCGTGGAACCATGCAGCCATGGTTGAGGACAGGAGACCCGACGAACCCGAGGGCGCGGGCTGGATGAGGCCGGTGGATTTTTCAGGCTTCTACACGGCGGCGTTCAAGCCGTTCCAGGACTACCTGCGCAACCAGAACATGCAGATCGGCAAGCTCCTCATGGCGTCCGCCGTAGGGACGCGACCGGTGCTTCCTCGGATCGTGGTCGATTCGTCGCTGGTGCGGATGAACGCCGTCTCGGAAAACTTCCGCAGGCAACTGGCGGAGCTGACGGGCTTCAACGACATGGTCCGCCGAGCGCTGCTGCCGCTGACCGAGACCTACCAGCCCATGTGGCACAACGTTTTTACCTCCTTCCGTGACCTCATCAGCACGATCTACCCGGAGAACCTGCGCGAGGCGGCACCCGGCCTGGACGATCTGGAGAAGCTCCTGGTCGAGGAGGGCATCCCTCTCATGTGGGTACCCGGACCGCAGACGGTGCGAGCCCTGCTGAACGCGCCAGACGCCGCCTCCCGGCGGCGCGTCATCGGACAGCGCTGGAAGGGCATCGTCAACGACTGCGAGACGGTCCTCGAAGAGGCCGGGCACCCGGCCGTACAAGACGCCTGCGGCTTTGCCCTCGACGCCGTCCACGCCCTGCGAGCCGGCCACACCAGCGCAGCTCAAGCGCTTGCCGCCAACCTGCTGGACTCTCTCCTCCAGCGCCACTTCAACGAGACCACCCGTGTCCGGCTGACGAAGAACGACTTCAAGACCAAGGGCATCAAGTTCAAGCTGGACGATTACAGGTTCAAGGTTGCCTGCACCTTCGCCCCGGTCTGGTACGCCCACGCCAAGTACTTTCCCAAGAACGGCGACCCGATCCCGCGAACCTTCGGCCGCCACCCCAGCGCACACGGCGTCTCCCGGACCCAGTACTCGCGCATCAACGCGGTGTATGCCCTCATGCTGGTCACCTCGGTGATCAAATTCTTCGAAACAGAACTACCGACCCGGTCATAACGGAAAGAGGCTCCGGGCCTTCGCAGAGCCCAGGGTCTCGCGTCCTTCGCCCCCAGCGCCGGGGCCGCCACCGGCACTGTCGGCGCGGCGGCCTGGTCGGCCAGGCGCAGCAGATCGGTGGCGGCCGCCCGTACACCGGCGTCCCAGCCGTCCTCGAACCGCTCCTCGGCTCCGTCGGGGGCACTGCTCTGCGCGATCCAGATGTGGGCCCCGGCGAGCACTCCGGCCTCCAGCACCGCGACGAGCCCGTCCGCCCGCCCGGCCGGCATCCCTCCGGCGGCCAGGGCCCAGAGCACTGCCAGGCGGGCGTTCACCGCGTCGTCCTGGTGCCGGCGGACCCGGGCCGGCTCCAGCCTGTAGACGTCCGCGTCGTACGAACCCGTGTTCACGCTGCTCCTCCTTCGTCGTCCCGGGCCCGCCGTGCGGCCCATTCCGGGTCCCGCACCGGTACCGGCGCCCGCGGAGGCGCCTTCGCGGCCAAGGCGCGCGCGATCCGCCGGCTGGCGCGCGGCGAGGTGTGGAGGTGGACCATGACGGCCTGACGGCCCCGGCCGCTGAGCACCCACGGTCCGGTGAACCGGAACTCGTCGACCGCCCAGTCACCCAGGCGCCGCCACGGACGCACCCGGCCGAGGAAGTAGCCGGCCGTCAAACCCTCACGCTCTCGGCCATCGCGCGGATGCTGCGGCGTCACGGATGAAGCCGCCAGGTTCCAGCCCGACGGGCACTGGAGCGGGACGAGGGGACGGTCACCGGCCGGGTGAAGGAGATCTGGCCCCGGGCAAAAACGCCGCGGCGGCGCTCGACGACTGGATCGTCTTCGAGGACGAAGCCGGCTTCTCGATGACGCCGCCCACCTCACGCACCTGGGCCAAGCGCGGGCACACGCCCGTGATCCGGGTACGGGCCGCTCCCGGCGCCGGTTCTCGATCGCCGTCCCGGCCTGCTGCAAACAGGGCGAACGCTCACGCCTGGTCTTCCGGCCCAGGCGCCATGCCGACCACAAGCGCGGCGGCCGGCGCAGCTTCACCTGGACTGGCTACCGCGACCTGCTGACCGCTGCCACCAGCAACTCGGCGCCCCCTTCGTCCTCGTCCGGGACAACATCAACGTGTACCTGGACGCCCGGCTGCCGGCCTTCGTCCATGCCCACGACTGGATCACCGCCTACCAGCTACCGCCTTACGCACCCGACCTGAACCCGGTCGAAGGCATTTGGGCACCGGTCCGACGCGCAGGCCAGAACAACACCGCCTTCACCGACTCGGACCACCTGATGCACGTCCTGCGCCACACCCTCCACGAACTCCGGTACCGCAGCGAAACCATCGACGAATACCTCGCCGCAACCGGACTCACCCTGACGACACCACGCCAACGAACTCAGTAGCGGGTTCGGGTCGGTCAGCCGGCTCAGGGGGCCCCGCAGCCGCCGTACTCGAGGGAGCTCACTCCGTTGTCGAAGAGGAACAAAAGTTCCTGCTTCTGACCCGGCATTATGGTGTAGTGGTAGCCGCGGTAGTCGGCATCGGTGTAGATGCAGACGGCCCCCTTGCCACGGTTCCACACCGAGCTGGCCCGGTCGTTCCACGTCCAGCCGAGGTTGGGGATGTCCACCCCGTACGGGAGCTGCAGGTTGCTCCCGGTGAGGTTGTGGCCGTCGTAGAGACAGATCTGGCCTTCTTCGCAGCGGGTCACGGGTTCATCGGCCGATGCGGTTCCCGGAGCCGCCAGTACGGCGGTGGAGGCGAGGACTGCTCCTACTATCGAGGTCTTGAATGTCAGTTTCATGAGTACTTCTTCCCGTCGTTGCCCGTGGAAGCGCGACCATGGTGAAGCCGCCTCTGCCCCTCTTCTTCAAGGGCTTGCAGTCATAAACGGCTTGCGCACGCATACGGTTCAACCATAAACCTGTCGGCCTGTGCAAGATCGCCGAAACCCGGAACTGGCTGACCATCTACCAACTGCCGCCCCACGCACCCGGCTTCAACCCCGCCGAGGGGATCTGATCGCTCCTGCGACGCGGCTGACTCTCAAACGTCGCCTTCAGCACCCCCGAACACCTCGTCCAGACCGTCCGACGCGGGCTGCGCGCAGCCGGCCCCGTAGGCGGGCAACGCCACCGTCCTCGTCGCCCGCATCGCCCACGAGGACGAAGAGCCGGCGGCCAGACCGGACAGGGCCGCGGCCTGACCGCCAGGGAACGCGCAACGCCCCGCGCGCCACTGTCGGTGGCACGCGGGGCGCGGGCGCGCGAGCTGGTAGCGATCGGTCTTCCTCATCCCGCGGGCCGGAGGCTGGCTCACGGCCGGCGACGCCGACCGGGCCTTGTACGTCCTGGTGCGCCGCGACCCGGTGACCGGCGTCGCCCTGGCGGGGGACCGGGTCACCGTCCCGCGCCACCGGTAGCAGCCGGCCGCCATGCTGCTGTCGTACGAAACCCCGGGCCCTGTCAGCGGGCCCGGGGCCTCACAGCGGCGGGGGAGTGGTCAGAGGTTGTCCATGTAGTTCTCGGGTTCGGAGGGAGGCCCGTACCGTGCGATGGACCAGCAGGTGCAGTTCCCGCCCTCGTACAGCACCTCGTCACACTCCTCGTGCTGATCCCGTACCCGCCGTTTTACCCGGGGCCGCCGACGTCGGCGCCAGCCGTGCCACTCACGGCGAGGATCTCCGAGACCGGGCAGCCCCAGGCCGCGCCCGGTCCGGCCGGGCCGTAGAGCGTGAGCCCGCACGCCTGGAAGAACGCCTGCCGGTCGGCCGCATCGGCGCCGTCCTGCGGCACCAGGGCCAGGAACGTGTCGCCGACTTCCTGGGCCCGGCGGGCGATCTCGGCGAGAAGCGCCCGGCCGACCCCGCCGCGACGATCAGTAGGGGCGACGGCCACCGTGTAGATGAACGTCTGCTCGCCAGGGTGCGCCTCCCGGCCCTCGGCGTACCCGAAGTCGCGGTGGAGCTCGAACTCGGCGATCCCGACGAGACGCCCGTGGAGCTCGGCCACGACGACGGCCAGGCCCCCGGGGTCGTAGGACCTGCCGTCTCCCAGATCGGTCGAGTACAGCAGCTCCTCCACCACCGGGTAGTCGGCTGGGGCGATGTCACGGATGAGCGGCATGCCCCGAGTGTTCCAGGACTGCGGCGCGTAGGCACCGTCCACAGCCATCGCCGACAGAGCAATGCTCAAGACCTGTGGATCGGACTCGGGAGGGGTGCCTCGCGGAACGCGGAGGGCGTACCTTCCCGAGTGATCGACTTCTGGTCATCGAGTAGGCCCGCGTTGCAGCGCGGGTCGGGAAGGCACGCCCGTGCTGAGCGTAGTCAACAAGGACGGCACCACCCAGAGCGGCTCCCTGATGGACGACATCGTCCGCGAGGGCGCCCGTCGCATGCTCGCTGCGGCCATGGAAGCTCAAGTCAATCAGTACATAGCCGAGTTGGCGAGCGAGCGGGACGAGGCCGGTCGCCGTCTGGTGGTCCGCAACGGCCACCACCGCGAGCGGACGGTGGCCACCGCCGCCGGGCCGATTACGGTGAAGGCGCCGCGGGTGAACGACAAGCGGGTCGACGGCGAGACGGGCGAGCGCAAGCGGTTCTCGTCGAAGATCCTCGCCCCCTGGTGCCGGAAGTCCCCGAAGATCAGCGAGGTCCTGCCCCTGCTCTACCTGCACGGTCTGTCCTCCGGCGACTTCGTGCCCACGATGGAGCAGTTCCTCGGCTCGGCCGCTGGGCTCTCGCCGGCCACGGTGACCCGGCTGACCAAGCAGTGGAGCGACGACCACGCCGCCTTCCAGGACAGGGACCTGTCCGGACCCGACTACGTGTACGTGTGGGCCGACGGCGTCCACCCCAAGGTCCGCCTCGGCCAGGCCCGCTCCTGCGTCCTGGTCCTCATGGGCGTGCGCACCGACGGCAGTAAGGAACTGATCGCGCTCGCCGAGGGCCTGCGCGAGTCGACCGAGTCCTGGGCCGACCTCCTGCGGGACTGCCGCCGGCGCGGCATGCGCGATCCCGAGCTCGTCGTCGGTGACGGATCCATGGGGCTGTGGCGGGCCCTGGCCGAGGTGTTTCCGCAGGCCAGACACCAAAGGTGCTGGGTTCACAAAACCCGGAACGTGGTCAACGCCCTGCCGAAATCAGCCCAGCCCGGCGCGAAGAAGGCGCTGCAGGAAATCTACAACGCCGAGGACCGCGATCACGCCGAGAAGGCGGTGAAGGACTTCGGGCGCGTCTACGGCGCGAAGTGGCCCAAGGCCGTCAAGAAGCTCACCGACGACGTCGATGAGCTCCTGGCGTTCTACGACTTCCCGGCCGAGCACTGGGTCCACCTGCGCACGACAAATCCGATCGAGTCGACCTTCAGCACGGTGAAGCTGCGGACCAAGGTCACCCGCGGCGCCGGCAGCCCGACCGCGGCCCTGGCTATGGTGTTCAAGCTCGCCGAGTCCGCCCAGGCCCGCTGGCGCGCGATCACCGCACCCCACCTCGTCTCCCTCGTCCGCAACGGTGCCCGCTTCGAACGCGGCGTCCTGGTCGAGCGTGAGCAGGAGGCCGCGGCGTGAGTGAGCGCGACGAACGCCCGCTGCTGTTCCTGGACGTCGACGGACCTCTCCTGCCGTTCGGCGACGGCCCGCAACGCGAGCCGTCAGGCACCGCGACAGATGCGCACCTGACGCGGCTCGACCCGCGCGTCGGGCCCCGCCTCGCGGCACTGCCGTGCGAGCTGGTCTAGGCCACCACCTGGGAGGAGGCGGCGAACACCGACATAGCACCGCGGCTCGGCCTGCCGCCCCTGCCGGTCGTGCACTGGCCGGAATCCTCTGGCGCGGATGAACGCGAGGACCAGTGGTACGGCCTCCACTGGAAAACCCGAACCCTGGCGGCATGGGCGGATGGACGCCCGTTCGTCTGGGTCGACGACGAGATCACCGACGCCGATCGGGACTGGGTGTCCACCCGCCACCCCACCCCGGCCCTCCTCCACCGCGTCGCGTCGTCCCGCGGCCTCACCAACGACGACTTCGCCGTCCTCGATCAATGGCTGCGAGCCACTTGAGGCTCCCTGGTGATCCACAGGAATTGACAATTCCTCTCGCCGACATGACGGAGACCTGAACCGTGCCACTTCCTGAACCACCGGACCCCTCAAGAACGGCTCTGCCGCCGGCAGCGGTTCTGGAACACTGAGCGCCACCCAACGGCGAGGAGCGAGGACATGGCGGCGAAGGCGGATCCGGCGAAGCTGGCCCGGCAGGCCCGGGGCCTGATTGAGGTGCTCCTGGACGACGCGCACGCCCTGTCGGCGCCCGCTCTGTCGGAAGCCACCCAGGCACTGAAGTCACTGGTCGACCGCCTCCCGCAGGCATTCGAGCAGACCGCCGACGTCCTGGAGATGCTGGCCTCCCAGGACCGGATCACGATCGAGCAGGACGACCCGCAGACCGAGGTGGCCACGACCGCCGCCGAGCTCCGGGCCGTCGCGGCCGGCACCGAGAAGCTGGCGAAGGACCTGTCCCACCCCGCCTCGGCCCTCTTCCTCATGGGAGGCCGATAGATGATCAATTACGAGCCCTCGGCAGTTTCGTTGGGATCACCGGGCAGACCAGAGGAAGATGCCTGCGATGTGGAGCCCGGCAAGGAAGATGGTCGCGGTCTTCTCGTAACGGGTGGAGATGCCCCTCCACGACCGGGATGAAACGGCCGTACCGCCTCGCCTCATACGAGCTACTGCCCTGTCGTCCCAGGTCGGTAGTTCGGATTTGCCTGGTAGCCGCCTGAGAGCTGGCCGCGAGTGTCTACCTGCCAAGCCGCGATGATGGCCTCAGGGGGCACGGCCCCGTTCGGGCCATCGACCATGTTCCCGTCGATCTCGTATACCCAGCCCCCTGGATTTGCCTTGGCCTCGGCAATCAACTCGGGCGGAGGCATCCGCTGCTCACTGTGCTTTCTTCGGAAGATTCTCACGTCTCACGCCTCCCCAGTCCTGAGGGGCGATGTTACGCAGCGCTGGATGATCCAAACGAAGTGCCCTAACCCCCGGCAGGGGAGTTCCGAAGCCTGCCCGCGCCGTACCCCAGACGTCCGGGCGGTACAGCCTGCCGCCGGAGTCCAAGCCGCGCTGGTAATCGGTCCGAGGGGCGGCCTTGAAGGGATTCTGTGCCAGCCGTGCCTGCTGCTCGGGCAGCAGCCGTACCCAGGGCCAGCTACCTTCGCTGCTGGGACCACCGGCCGCAGTGGCTGTCCATCAGCACACCCGGCGTGCTATCGGCGCTATCCCTTACCTGCGGCTTTGAAGCGGAAGCCGAAGAGGCCGCCCTCTTCGTCGTCGGTGAGGCGGGGGCTACGGATGTGGGGTTCGGGGTTGAATCCGCGCTGGGCAGCGGTGCTGAGGGTGTCGGTGTTGAGGGTCACGATGTACTGCATGTGCTCTTCCTCCGTCACTTCGGCTGCTAGCGCGAGGGCTCGTGCGACCTGCCGTTCGTCGACGCCGTCGTAGAGGTGGCTGTCGTGGATGAGGAAGTCGGGACCGCGCTCGTGGCGGTGCGCGAGGACGGCCAGGGTGAGGTCGAAGCAGAAGATGACCATGTTGTTGATGCCGCGGCTGTCGTCGGCGTCGATCCGGGGCGTGATGCTGAGGCTGGTCCGGCCGGCCTCGATGGCGAGGTAGGCTTCGCGGCCCTCGCCGTACAGACGCTGGGCGTACCGGGAGAACAGCAGGATCGCTTCGTCTGTCTGCTGGCGGCGCTCTTGGAGGTCGAGGTCGACGGCCTGCTGCAGTTCAACGCTCTTGGCGGTGATCTGGCGGGCGCTGGCTTCGAGGGCTTGCGCTGCGTCGAAGCGGTGGCGAAGAGCACCGAGAGCGGCCTCCTCCCGGCCCAGGGCTGTCTGCAGGGCGGTCAGCGCTTCCAGCGCTCCACCGTCCGCCAGCTCGCGCAGGAGGCGGGCCTGGTCCTCGCCTAGGTCGGCACGCTCCTGGCGCCGGGCGGCCAGGCGAGCGGTGAGTTCCTGGATCTCCTCCTCCAGGAACCTGCGCCGGTTGCGTACGACGGAGTGGTGGAACGCCTTGACGTCGTCGAAGCGACGCCGCACCTGGTCGTTGAGAATGACCCCGAGCTCGCGGTAGGCCGGCTCGAGATAGGACACCTCGACGTCGGTGGTCTCGGTGACCGCGCTTTGGAGTTCTTCGAGGTTGTGCTGGTCGATCACGTCTTCTTGGGCGAGCTGCTTGATCCGGCGGCTTACCTGGTCAGCCCGTTCCTTGAGCCGCTCGTACTCGGGGACGACCTGGAAGGCGGCAACTTGTGCCCGCAGACGTTCGACCTGTGCCTCGGCGAGAGTGATCTGGCCCCTGAGATCGGCCGTGGACCCGACGATCCGTCCCCATACGGGATCGTTGACGGCCTTCCTCAGCTGGTCTCTGGTTGCTTTGCGGGCATTGAGCTCGCGGTATCCGTTGACCAGCTGCCAGTCCAGCCCCAGGAGGTAGGCAAGGTTCGACGAGGCTTCCGCGGCGGCTTGCCGGGAGAAGGTCCGGGTCGGCTCGTTGAAGCCGTGAGCGGAGACGCGGCGGATGAGGAACGACAGGAGCGTGCGACCGCTCACTCCGGGATGGTCTCCCTCCAGCCCGAAGAGGTCCCGCTCAATAACACGATTCCACTGCTCCACGGACAGCTCGACGTCCTGGCTGTCCGTAAAGAGGGTGTCGGCCGGCACGCCGGACACATCCTGGCTCAGCCGTACGAGCTTGGGGTTGTCTCCGCGTCGTCGTACCTCGATCGGAGCGTCCTGCCACGGCCAGTCCATAGCCAGGCTGAAGGTGATGTGGCGCAGCGCCTTGTTCGTGGCCAGCGATCCGGCGGATTTGGCTCCCAGGAGGAAGTGGATCAACTCGATCACGCTCGACTTGCCAGCGCTGTTACGGCTGTCGGTCTCAGCCGACGACGAGGTGGTGTCCGCGACCAGCAGGTTCAGTCCCGGCGAGAACTCCACCGTCTTGAACCGTGCGTCGTCAGCGCTCAGACGGCGCAGCATCCGTACTCCTTGCGACGAGAACGTCCTGGACCAGCTCCACCGCACCCATGGCGAAGAGGATGTCCAGGGCCAGAACGAACCACTCGAACGATACCGGCGAGGTATGGGCCTGATCAGCGCGCCAGCTCTTCAGCCGCGCCCACGTCTGGCTGACGGTCCGCGGTTCGTCGAGCTGGAGGAGAACCTGCGCGCCGACGGCGAGCAGGCAGCGGTCTGGAGCGATTCCCTTCGTGGGAGTGATCATGCGGTCAGTCCGATACCTGGTTGCCAGCCGGCGGGCGGCGTCTCGAAAATGTCGCATCGTTCGAAGAAGTGCGCCAGGACAACGAGGGCGGCGCGCAGCACCTTCGGTCGCGGCTGGGCGCTCCCCAGGAAGTACATCTTGAGCTGCCAAAGAACGTCGTCGGCGTCGCTGTAGTCGCGACGTACCTGCTGGTAGTACAGGCGGAAGCCCTCCGCTACCTCGTCGTGCTCCAGCTCGCTCCGGGTGCCGGCGTAGAAGGCGTCTACCAGGTAGCTCTGCCGCATGCCTCGGAGGAGGTCCTCCCGATCCGCTCCCTCGATCCGGTTGAAGTCCAGCTTCTCCACCGGCACGTCGGGCAGGGACATCAGAGGATTGGACTCGGCGCGGATGTCCTGCAGCTGCTTCAGCAACGGCGCCAGGTCCTCCATCCCGATGCCGAAAGTCGTTTCCTTGATGGGGATCTCGCAGCGGAGGACGTCCTCGGTCTCCATCTGATCAAGCTGCATGCACTCGCGCCACAGCCGCCGGGTGCCCATCTGCTCGAATCGCAGCGAAGGCATGCTGTCCCGCGCGCTTGCCAGCAGAGATGTGACTTCCGGATGCACACCCCGCCTGTCGTTGTGCACGAAGACAAAGGTGTCGAATTCGCCGTTCCGCTTGGTGACCGCCCCTGAGAGGTCCCCTTCGAACTTCTTGCGAATCTTGTCCGGCTTCACGGTCTGTGGTGCGTAGCAGGCGTACAGCTTGCGCGAATGCAGACTGAGGCCATCGGCCGACCTGTCACCCAGGCTGCCAGCCGTGCGCACGTCGAGGAAGTCTGGATAGCGCAAACACATCAGCCGATGGAAGAAGTCTTCGAACTCGTTCTCGTAGAGCTCCGCCATCAACTCGAGGAACTTGACGTGTGCATACATCCGCTGCTCAAACAGCATGAACCCCCCTTTGCGCACAGAGCTGCCAGCGTAGCTGTGTGTAACTAGACCCAACACCCTTTGATCAGATCATGTGGTTGCTTACGCCCAGTCACGGATGTGAGCTCGGCTCGGCCTCTACGGCCAGGCGGCGACTTCCTCGATGGTGTCCGCGATCAGGACAGGCAGATGCTCCATGGCCCGTTCCAGGATCTTCTCGATGGGCACCGCGTGCCGGCTGCCGTCCACGTTGATGTGGTTCGCCCACTGGGCGGGCTGGTAGCGGGCGAGCATCGACAGCGCGTACAGCACCGCCCACCACGCCATCAGCGGGTGGAGTTCACGCGGCAGGCCCGCGACGGCGGGGAAGAAGTAGCGATGCCCGGCGTAGTTTCGAGTCATCGTGGACAGGCGTTCCAGGCGCTCCTCTTTGGTGCCTGTCTCTGCGGCCATCTTCCAGTGCATGTAGAGCCAGCCGGCGTTAGGGTGGTGACGCACGTAGTCCGGCTCGGCACCGGCTCCCATCCGGCGACGGGCGAACTCCTCGTACCCGGCGGTGCCGGGGTAGCTCTGCAGGAATTCATCCAGTGCCGTGCGGCTGCCGTCGTCCACGACGCGGTCCAAGATGTCGCCGACGTGCAGGGTGAGCAGCGGGTGAAAGTCAGTGCCGTCGATCGAGTCCGCGCTGGCGTACAGGGGCGTGAACCGCTCCCTGCCGGTCAGCGGATATTGCAAGTTGGCAGGGAGAGTGTCCCAGACTTCCTCCAGCCGCACGACCGTGTCGTTGCCCCAGACCGGTGACCGCAACAACTCGCTGAGCCGCACGAAGCTGCCGGCAGTGCCAGCAGGATCCGTGCGGATCTCGATGTCGGCGAAGTCCAGGTGGTAGCCCGAGGCATGGATGCCGTGCGAGATCAGGTTCCAGTCTTCGCCTTTGAGGTCGACGGCCGCGGCCGCGATCGCCCTGCCAGCCTGACTTAGGCCGTAGAACACCAGCAGGGGGCGGGTCTGTGGGCCCACACCCTCGGCTGCCTTGAACATCTGCTGGGCCTGCTCCAGCGCCGTGGCGTACGTCTTGGCCCGTGCTCCACCGCTCGCTCTACCTGGCCGGCTGGAACGACTGGCTCGCAGCCTCTCCCACGCTTCAAGAGGTTCGATCCGCATGTACATGGAGGGACGCTATCCAACAGCTGGTGATGTCGGAGGGCGGTCCCACGGGTAGCCGAATCGACCAGCGACGGAGCGAAGCCCTTGGTGCCCCGTGCGCTCTTCGCGCACGGGGGTACGGGTCACGCCCACTTCATGCCGAGCGCGGTGAGGGCGGTGCGCTGCTCCACCGTGAGCTTGTCCCGTCGGCTCTTGGTGTTGGAGAGCCATACCCCCAGTCGTACGGGTACCGGCTCGGCCTCGCCGTCGACCTCGATCTCCACGACCGTGCCGCGCGGGACGGGCCGCTGTCCCTCCTTCTCCACCCACTGCGCCAGGGCCGCCAGGCCCCGCTGGAACGCCGCCTCCGCCTTGCTCCCCGGCTTCTTCGGCCCCTTGAGAGCGGCGGCCAGAGCCGGACGGAGCTCCGCCCGGCTGGCGGCCGCCACGGGAAGGGCGGCGCCCTGCACGCCCAGCTTGGTCAGCCGCTCGCGCTGCTCGGGCATCAGCTGCGCCCAGGTGCCCGGCTCCTGCTGCCGCCACCTCCAGGTGCCGATGTCATCACCGTCGAAGACGACACCGGGCGCGATGTAGGGAAGGTGGCCGTCGGCGTCGACCAGGTCCGCGAGCACCCGGTAGTGGCGCTGCCAGTTCAGCGGCCACGGGCAGTTCCAGTCCTCGTCGATCGCCGCCAGCTGCTCCGCACGCACGGCGGCCCGCGCCGGGTCCTTGCCCAGTCCGCCTTTGCGGCGGAGGTTGGCCATGTGCTGCCCGATGGGCACCATCGCCTCGCCCTCGCCCCACACAGCGTCCTGCCGGGGCGCGAGGTGCCCGGTAGCCCGCCGGAACGACCTGAGCGCGGCGAGCTTGTTCTCCCACGCCTCCTCGCCCGGCTCCCACACCATCCCGGCCTCCGGCGCGTCCAGCAGCGTCTTGCGCCGGTCCTGAAGCTCCCCAACCCGCAGCGCCTTCCGCTGCTGATGCACCCATCGGCCAAGCGGGAACGACTTCGTCGCCCCGACCTCGACCTCGACGTCGTAGGGAACGGCGTGGACGCCGGTGATCTCGTTCTCAGCCCGCCACCGGATCAGGGCTTGGTATCCCTCCAGCCACACCAGCGACTCCGGCCGGTAGACCCGGGTCCGCAGGAACGCCGCGATGGTCGCCGCGTCCCGGGGAGAGGAGAAGTGCAGAAGTGCCGATTCGGCGGCCGCGTCGGCACCGTCGTCCTCCTGGTCCTCGCCACCGCCCGAGCTCTCGCCGCCGGCCCCGACGATCCGCCCCTCCTCGTCACGCCGCACGTGCACCTTGCGCTTGCCGCTCGTGAGCGCCCGGGAGGCGAGCTGTTCGACCAGGCGCTCGTCGTGCGAGCGCAGGCCCTGGAGCACGGCGACGAGCGGCTTGAAGCTGGCGGAGGCGACCATGTCCTCCGGGTCCTCGTCGGGCTCCAGGAACACCGGCACGATGATCCTGGCCACCTTCGTGCTGCCGTCGCGGTTAAGCCTCAGCGCGCGGCCGATGTTCTGCACGATCTCGACCTGGGAGCCGCGGGTGTCGGCGAAGCACACGGCCTCGACGCCCCGCTCGCCGGTGATGTCGACGCCTTCCCCGAGCACGCGAACGGAGGCGAGGAAGGCGCGATGGACCCGCCGGTTGTTCGCGTCGATTCCGTTGGCGAACTGCCGCAGGACCTCGCGCCGCTCGGCCACGAGGTGGTCGCCGCACAGCCACGCCGACCACACCCGGTCCGGCGGGACGTGCCGGCCGGCCTCCAGCTCGTAGAACTCTGCGTCGATCGAAGACTTCGGCAGCTTGTCCGCAGCGGCCAGGTCCTCGTCGGAGGCGTCGGTCATGTACAGCGCGGCGGCCGTCTCCGGCAGCTTCTCCGCGAACGCCGCAGCTTCCTCCACCTTCTGGTGGAACGTCATGACCGTACGCAGGTTGTACGCCGCCGCGTGCTCCAAGAGCGCGGTCTGCAGCAGCGCCAGGCGCCGGCCGCGCCGCGCCTCCTCAGACTCCCCGAGAACCGGCGAGGGGTCGCGGATCTCCAGGACGTCGATCTCGAACCCGGCGAGGATCTCCCGCTCGATCGCCTCCGAGAGCCCGAGCTCCGCGATCCACGCGCCGTACGTCCCGTCCGGGTCGTCGGCCATGCTCGCGAGCGCCACCTCCTGGCCGTCCGCGCCCTTCTGCGGCCGGGGCGCGGCGAGGATCCGCGGGGTCGCGGTCAGGTAGAGGCGGAAGTCGGCGGGGATCCGCTGGTTGTCGTGGATCGCCGCCCACGGACGGCCAAGATCACCGGCGGTTGAGTGCGCCTCATCCACGATCGCGAGGTCGAAACCGTCCATGCGCTGCCCGTAGAGCCGCGCCCCGCCCTCCAGAGCGGCCTCCAGCGGCCCGCGAACCTTCCGCTGGCCCTCCGGAGCGTCGACGTCCTCCCGGTCCACTAGAGAGGCATACGTGGCGAACACGACGATGGGCCCGGACCCGGCCCACAGGGCGAGCTGGATCGGGTTCGTGGTGGTCCGCACCCCCAGCGCGTCCAGGACCGCGTCGTTCTCCAGCGAACACACCGCGACCATCGGCGCCCGGTGACCCACCGCGCGCCACGCCTGGGCGGTCTGCACGAGCAGGTCCAGGGTCGGCACGGTCACGAGGACCCGGCCGTCCGCGAAGCTCTCCAGCGCGCACGCGGCGGCCATGATCGTTTTACCTGACCCGGTCGCTGACACGATCGTGGCACGGGCACCCTGCGGGGGAACAGATGATCTTGCAGGGAATCCCGCCCACCTGCGAAACGCGGCGCGTTGGTCTACCTGGTGTTCCTTAAGCGGTATCGCTGACATTTCCATGCCTCCCCTGATCCTGAATTCCCGTGGTCTTTCAAATGGCCGCGTGCGGAATGCAAGCCGCACCCGCGTTGTTCCAGATCGACGCGCCGGCCTTGTGCCAGCCGCCCGGCTTCCCGTCCTTGAAGGGCGGCTTGTCGTCCGGGTCGTAGTGCCCGGCACCGAGTGTGCAGACCACGACGTCCCCGTCCTCGTTCCGCGTTCGCGCGGTGCACAGGCCGCCGGCCTCACCCAGCGCCTCCAGCACCCGCCTCCGCGCCGTGATGTGCGGTGTGTGAACGGAGCCCCACCTGTAAAAGGAGGGGCGCCGTCGGCCGGAGTGCGGATAAGCTGTGCCCGGCCACGCGTCGTCTAGCGGCCCAGGACACCGCACTCGGGTTCGCCCCGATGCGGAAACCCCGGTTCGAATCCGGGTGCTGGCCAACCCTGCCCGGCTTGCGACCGCCACCCCACCGTCCCAGCGGTCCTTGAACACCTCGCCCCGAGAGGCCGGCGCCATCCCACCCAGCTCCACCACCTCGCACTGATCCCCGGCGACCGCTCCGGCCTCCAGGTCGCCCGCCTCGCTCGTGGGCACGCCGTCCTGCGACTCCAGGAGCGTGAACAGTCTCAACCGGGCGTTCACACCCGCCGCCTGATACTGCGCCACCCAAAGCATTGAATCGCTGCTCAGCACGGGATCTGGCCCGGTAGATTCGTGGTGACCAGCCACCCGGCCATCCTCTCGAAAGTCGGGAGAATCCCGAGTGACCGTCCAGGTATCCCAGATTTCTGCCAACGATACATGCTGCATCTAACTGAGACAGCCACACCCTAGACCTCCACACGAACGAGCGACCCCCGCTCCTCATAGCCAGCCAGGCCCGCGTCAGCGGGCCTCGGGTCCTGGAGGCGCAGCCGGAAGGACCCTTAAGGCGGGGAGCGCAGCGGACCCGCCGGCCCAGGGCAGAGCGAAGCGAAGCCCAGGCCCAGCGGGGCAAAGCCCCGCAGCCCCGGAAGCGCAGCGGACGGGGCCTCATCAAACCCGCGCAGCGGGCTTGATGAGCGGGACGCGCAGCGTCCCGCCAGCGCTCCCGCGGAGCGGGAGCGCAACACCCGCGCGCAGCGCGGGTGTTCGCTTGCACATCGCGCAGCGATGTGGTACCCGCTCCGCGGGG
>NZ_JBVHEG010000016.1:0-70363 GCF_055562975.1 Streptomyces sp. NPDC014907
CCGCACGGCTCCTTCCGTACGAGGACGGCGGCCCGCCCCCGAGGGGGGCGGGCCGCCGTCCTCGTGCGTGGCGGTCAGCCGGTTTCCCGGGTCCTCGGCCGGGCCCGGTGGACGGCGTCCCTCCGGAGGCCGGCCCGCCTCCGGAGACGGGCGCCCCCGCGGAGTCCCGCCCCGGTCCTGAGCTGGGCGCGGGAGATCCGGGCGCGCTGGCCGCCGCCCGCGATCAGGGCGTTGACGGAGGCCATCGGGTCCGCGCCGACCGAGCGGGCGAGCAGGGCGCCCACCACCACCGGTCCGAGGGCCACCGCGAGGGCCGCGCCGGTGGCGGTGACGTGCTGGAGGGGGCGGGTGCGCCGGGCTTCGGAGGTCATGACGACAGTCCAGCAGCGGGCGGGCGGCGGCGCATCGGCCGGCGTACTCAGCCGGCCGTACCGCGCTACTCAGACGCGACCGCGCCGGGGCCCTCCCGGAGCGGGGCGGGCCCGGACGGCGGGCCCGCCGTTCCGTCCCGGCGTACGGTGGGCGGGCGACCGTACGAGCACGAAGGAGCCCCGCCGCCATGGCCGACTACCGGATCGAGACCGTCCGCACGGGATACCGGAACTGGACCGCCCGCAACGAACGGGGCGCGGAGGTGCGGATGGCCGCCGCGGACGACGCCGGCGCGCAGCCCTCGTTCACCCCGGTCGAACTGCTGCTCGCCGCTATGGGCGGCTGCGGCGGGCTGGTGATCGACCGGACCGCGCGGGCGGTGGACCACGACGACCTGCGGATCGTGGTGGAGTCGGTCTCCGGCCCGGAGGACGACGGCCGGGTGGGCCGGATCAGGGTCAGCTACGAGTTCGACCTGCCGGACGGCAACCCGAAGGCGGCGGAGGTGTTCGCGCGCGGAGTGCGCCTGACGCACGAGAAGTTCTGCACGGTGAGCCGGACCGTGGAGCACGGCGCGCGGGTCGAGGCGGTCCTGCCGGACGGCACGGTCGGCTTCGAGGGCTGAGCCGCGGCGGCCGGCCCCGTCACTCCTCGACCGCGCCGCCGATCCGGCGCAGGTGCCGCCGGAAGGTGTACGAGGGGTCCCCGGCCCGGCCCGCCAGATAGGCGTCGAAGCGGGTCTGGTCGCGCAGGGTCTCCCCCGCCTTGACGCGCCGGGCCTGTTCCCGCTCGGTGCGGAAGAGCGAGCGGGCGGCCTCCAGGACGGCCCCGGCCCGGTCGGCCGCCACGAACAGCACCCCCTCGTCGTCGGCGAACACCACGTCGTCCGGGGTCACCTCGTGCTCGCCGAACCGCGCGGAGTCCAGCGCCTCCGGCTCCCGGGGGTCCAGGCGCACGGGGCCGGGGGCGTGGCGCCCGTAGGAGAAGACGGGCAGCCCGATCTCCAGCAGGTCCGGGGTGTCGCGGTGCAGCCCCCAGACGACGACCCCGCCGGCGCCCGCCGCCGCGGCCTCCAGGACGACGAGGTCCCCGACGCAGGCCTCGTCGCGGCGGCCGGCGTTGTCGACGACGAGGACGTCCCCGGGCTCCGCGCGCGTGAGCGCCTCCAGGAACACGTCGACGCTCCCGTGGTGCCGGGCGGGCAGCGCCCGTCCGGCGACCCGCCACCCGTCGGCCACCGGCAGCACCCCGGCGGGGGCGGCGCGCAGCGGTTCGCCGAGCCGTACGCAGGCGTCGGCGACCAGGGGCGTGGAGAGTTCGGCGAAGCCGGCGAGGTCCTTCAGCATCGGGCGTTCCGTTCCGTGACGGGTACTCGGGCCGTCCGCGATGCTATCGGCCGGCGCCCCGTTCCGGGCCGTGTTCCGGGAGCCGCGCCGTCCGCCGGGAGCGGGGTGACGGGCGGTCCGCCGGGCCGGCACGCCCGGGCCCCGGTCCCGGACGCAGTCGTTAGACTCGTGGGGTTCGTGCGCGGCGGCGGGTCCATGCGGGAGGGGGCCGGTGATGTGGTGGGACGCCGACGCCCTGGCGGGAGCGGCCCTCGTCGCCCTGCCCGCCGTGGCGCTCATCGCCGCCGGGGCGGCGCGGAAGGGCCGGGCCGCGCGGCCGTTCGCCGCCTCCCGGGCGCGCCGCTTCGCCCAGCGGGAGTACGCCCGGGACCTGCAGCGGGCGGCGGACCGGGTGATCGCGGCGGCCCGCCGGGCCGCCGGCGAGGGCGAACCGGCGATCGTCACCGTGGAGGCCGTGGTGCGGACGGCCGAGGACCACTACGGGTACTCCGGGGTGGAGCGCCGGCACGCGGCGGCCGCCCTGCGGCGCCGGTACGAGCACGGGCGGTGCGCCGTCGACTGCGTGACCGACGCCTACGGCTGAACGTCCGCCCCGGGAGGGGGCGTCGCGGGCCAGGAAATCACGGTGTCACCGGACTTCCGGGCCGCGTCCAGTTCGGCGCGGTCGGGCGGCTGGGCGCCGGCCCGGGAGACGGTCACGGCCGCCGCCGCCCCGGCCCGCGCGAGCAGCCCCTCCAGCTCGCCGGCGGAGAGGGCGCCGAGGGCCGTCCGGTCCCGTCCGGCCAGGGTGTCCAGGACGGCGGACATGAACGAGTCGCCCGCGCCGACGGTGTCGACGACCGTGGCCGGGGGCGCCCCGGCCGTGACCGCGTGGCGCCGGGTGAGGGCCAGGGAGCCGGCCGCGCCGCGGGTCACCAGGACGACGGTCGGGCCCAGGGCCAGCCAGCGGGCCGCGACGGCGTACGGGTCCTCTTCCGGGTACAGCCAGGCCAGGTCCTCGTCGCTCGCCTTGACCAGGTCCGCGAGGGCGACACAGCGTTCGACGCGGGCGACGGCCCCGCCGTGCTCCCCCATCAGCGCGGGCCGCACGTTGGGGTCGTAACTGACCGTG
Source organism: Streptomyces sp. NPDC014907 (assembly GCF_055562975.1). NCBI lineage: Bacteria > Bacillati > Actinomycetota > Actinomycetes > Kitasatosporales > Streptomycetaceae > Streptomyces > Streptomyces sp. NPDC014907. The sequence goes on from NZ_JBVHEG010000016.1 coordinate 2,830, forward strand.
GCCCGGTCGCGGAACCGTTCGGCCTCGGCGAGGACGGTGTCCGCCCCGGGCGCCATGACGGCGGCGACCGAACCGATGTGCACGTGGGCGGGCGTCTCACCGGGCGGTGCTCCGGTCTCCAGCGTCCAGGCGATGTCGAAGGCGTACGCGGCCCGGCCGTGCGCGTCGAGCCCGACGACCGCCGACGGGGTGCGCGCGGGCGCGCCGCCGGTCTCCACTCGTACGCCCGCGCGCTTCAGACGGTCGCCGATCAGACGCCCGGCGGGGTCGTCGGCGAGCTGGGTGAGCAGGGTGACGTCCCGGCCGAGACGGGCGAGCCCGTACGCGACGTTGGCGGGGCTGCCGCCCGGGTGGACGCGGTCGGCGGCGCCGGAACCCGCCGGGGCGCGGACGATGTCGGCGACGCATTCGCCGATCACCAGGAAGGACATGGACAGGGCTCCTTGGTGTAGGTGTCCCGGGGCGCGGGCGTCCCGGCGGCCGGGGGTGTCCGGCCCGGTGCGGCCACCGGGAAGGGCGGGGCGGGGTGCCCCGGTTCCGTGTCGACGGCACATCATGACCGGTTCCCGGCCGCCTTCCCCGCCCGGCCGCGCGGGGAACGGCCCCGGGCCTCCGCTCCCGGCCCGGTACGCGGGGACCGGCCCCGGCGTGCGCGGTGACTCGCCCGGCGTGCGCGGACCGGCCCGGCGTGCGCGGGCCGGCGCGGGTCAGCGCGTGCCGGGCCGGGGCACCGAGCGCCGCCGGTACAGGACCTGGTGGGCCTCCCACTCCACGAAGGTCTCGGCGTGCCGCAGGCCGACGGCCTCCAGGAGCCGGCGGGAGCGGTGGTTGGCCTCCTGGGTGACCGCGACCACGCTCGGCGCGCTCTCCAGGGCCCGCGCGACGGCCGCGCCGACCGCCTCGCGGGCGTAGCCGCGCCCCCAGTGCTCGGGCAGGAACTGGTACGAGACCTCCGTCTCCCCTCCCCTGCCGCCGTCCTCCACCGTGACCAGGCCCAGCAGGACTCCGTCCTCGGGGCGGATCACGGCGTGGAAGCCGGGCGCCCCGACGATCCGCCGCTGCCGGATGCGGATGACGGGCTCGGTGACGGGGCCGCCGAGGTGGCGCCGTACGTCCGGATCGGTCCACAGCCGCGTCACGGCCGGGAGGTCGCCGCCGCGGACGGGCCGCAGCAGCAGCCGCCCGGTGCGGAACGGCCGCCGCGCCGCCGGGACCGGGTCCTGGGCCGGGGTCGGTGAAGGGGGCATCGAACCATCCTCCCAGCCCCGGTCCGGACGGCCGGACCGGGCCCGGGACGGGCGCGTTCCCCGGACCCGTGGGCCGTCCTCGCACACGCTGACGAAGCCGCCGCACCCTTGTCCGCCCCCGCTCCGCCGCGACCGTCGCCCCCGCGCCCACCGGCCCTTTCGTCTCCCGGACCGCCATTCCCCGCCACGCCCCGCGCCGGGTCGGCCGATAATCGCCGGGCCTTTGGCATATGCCAGGAGCACCACCGAATCGAGTGTTGCCAAATCCCTTACGGGCCGTCCGGGGCTGTGCCACAGTCGTACGCGGGCCTCCTCTTCCCCTCGGCCGCGCCGCGCCTGTATCGGAGTACGACATGCCGTCCCCTCTGTTCGCGGACCGCCCCGCCCAGCCGCCGGAGCCGGGCGCGGTGGACGCGCTGATCTCGCAGACCCGCCGCCTGCGCGGCGAGGTCGACGCCGTGCGCCGGGACGCCGTGGCGGACGAGGACGATCCCCGGCAGCGGTGGCAGCGCGCCCTGTGCGACCTCGCGGTACAGCAACTGGACCAGCTCGGAGCCCAGTTGGGGCAGTTACGGGCCGGGGTTCCGGTGACGGGCACCCCCGGAGGGGCCGGGGAGGAGGCCGGGACCGTCCCCGACACGGCCCTCGCGACCGCTCCCGGCACCGCGTACGGCCGGGACGTCCCGGCACGCACCGGCTCGCTGCTCTCCCGGGTCGGCAGCGCCGAGTGGAACCTGCTCACCGACGAGGTGAGCTGGTCCGAGGAGCTGTACCGGATCTTCGGCCGCACCCGGGAGAACGGCCCGATGTCCCTGGACGAGATGCCCGCGGCGGTCCTCTCCGAGGACCAGCCCGCCCTCCAGGCACTGGTGACGGACTGCCTGATCGACGGGAAGCCGATCGACGGGGAGTTCCGGATCGTACGAACGGACGGACGGGTGCGCACCGTGCACATGACCGGCGAGCCCGTCCTCGACGCCGACGGCTGCACCGCCTCCATGTGGGCCGTCCTCCGTGACGTCAGCGAACTGCGGCGCGGCGAACGGGCGGTGAGGGAGAGCCGGGACGGCCTGGAGCACAGCCGCCGCGCGGAGCGCACCGAACGCCGGGACGCCGCCGGGCCCCGGGAGGCGGCCCTCCCCCCGTGGCACGGCCCGCTCCGCTTCGCCCACGGCGGCCCGGCCCCGCTCGACGTGGCCGCGCGCCACCTTCCGGCCGCGGACACCGGACCGATCGGCGGCGACTGGTACGACGCGCTGGCACTGCCGGACGGGGACGCCCTGCTGGCCGTGGGCGGCCTGACGGACCACGGGATCACCGCGGCCTCCTCGACGGCGATGCTCCTCGGCGCGCTGCGCGGCATGGCCGTCGCCGGAATCCGCCCCGCCGCCCTGATGGGCCACCTCAACCAGCTCCTGGACTCCTCCGCGCAGCCCGCGCTCGGCAGCGCGATGTGCTGCCGGTACGACCCCGCCGCCCGGACCCTGACCTGGGCGCAGGCCGGCCACCCCGCCCCGCTGCTCTTCCGCGACGGGACGGGGCACGTCCTCCGGCGGCCCGAGGGCGTCCTCCTCGGCGCGACGGGCGGCGTCGTGTACGGCGAGGCCGAGACCCGGCTGCTCCCGGGCGACCTCGTCGTCCTGCGCACCGACGGCCCGGCCCGGGACGGCGGCGCGGACGACGACGCGGGCACACGGCGGCTGCTCGCCCTCGGCCCCCGGCTCACCGGGGCACGGGACGCGCAGGAGGGCATGCGGGTGGTGATCGAGGAGTCCGGCGAGGAGCCGCGCGGGGGCGACGCCTGCGTGATGGTGGTCCGGGTCGGCGGCTGAGGCCGCGCGGGCGGGCCGGCCGGACGCACACGCGCCGGTCCGGGGTCTCTCGCGGTCCTTCGTGCTTCCGCTCTCCCCGTCCGCCCCCCCGTTCCGGGACGGAGCCGGTCAGGCCTGCCCGGTCCTCGGACGGTTGGAGGGCGACCGGGACAGGGCCAGCTCGATCTCCTCGCGCAGGACGTCGGTCCTGGCGTAGTCGGCGTACTGGCCGGTGAGCCGGTACATCTCCCGCAGCCGGTCCCAGGTCCGGTGGGACGAGGTGTCCCCCATGGACGTGAGGGCGAGCCGGGCGTACCGGTCGGCCTGTTCCGGGTCGTCGGCGATGAAGCAGGCCGAGGCCATGGAGATGCGGTCGAAGAGCTTCGACCGGTCGTGCCCGTCGCGCCGCAGTTCGAGCGCCAGCTTGGCGTGGCGCTGCGCGGGGATCGCGGCGGCCGGGTCGTGTTCGGCGAGGGTGCGGTAGGCGAGGGCCTCCATGCCGTGCAGGTCGGCCTCGTCGAAGTTCTGCATCCAGTCCGGCGTCCTCTCGTCGCGCCGGTCCGACACGAACAGGTCCTCGGCCTCGCCGAGGGTGCGGCGCATGGCCTGTCCCCGGCCCATCGACGCCTGCGCCCAGGCCTCGATGGTGTGGAACATGGCCCGGGTCCTGGGCAGCAGTTCCCCGCCCGAGCCCGTCCTGGCGAGCTTCATCAGGTCGAGGGCCTCGTCCGGGCGGCCCAGGTGCACCATCTGGCGCGCGGCCCGGGACAGCGCCTCGCCGGCCCGGGGCCGGTCGCCGCTCTCGCGGGCCGCGTGGGCCGCGATGACGAAGTACTTCTGCGCCGTGGGTTCGAGGCCCACGTCGTGGGACATCCAGCCCGCGAGGACGGCGAGGTTGGCGGCGACGCCCCACAGGCGCCGCTGGAGGTGGTCGGCGTGGCGGTAGGCGAGCATGCCGCCCACCTCGTTGAGCTGGCCCACCACGGCCTTGCGCTGGAGACCGCCGCCCCGGGAGGCGTCCCAGGCGCGGAACACCTGCACGGAGTGCTCCAGGGCGTCGATCTCCTCCGCCCCGATGGGAGCGGCCTCGTAGCGGTCGAACCCGGCGGGATCGGCGTGGAGGGGGTCGGTGGCACGCGGAGCGTCGCCCGGTCGGGCGGGGTCGGTCTGCAGCCAGTCGTGCATGGCGTTGCTGAGTACGGAGCCGGCGGCAAGCGCGGCACCCGCGCCCACCAGGCCGCGTCGGTTGAGCATGAGGTCCATTCCCGTGAATTCGGTGAGGACCGCCGCCGTACGATCGGGTGGCCAGGGCAACTGGTCAGGGTTGTCCGTCTTCCTGACGTCCTGCCGTCTCCCGGCGCTCCCGTGTCGTACGAACCCGAGGTCCTCGATGGTCACGACACGGCCGAGTCGCTCGGTGAACAGTGCTGCCAGCACCCGGGGGACGGGATCGCGCGGGGTCTCGCCCCGGTCGATCCACCGCCGCACCCGCGAGGTGTCCGTCGCCAGCTGGGGGTGGCCCATGGCCGCCGCCTGCCGGTTGACGAGTCTCGCGAGTTCGCCCTTGGACCAGCCGGCCAGGCCGAACAGGTCCGCCAGGCGGGTGTTGGTTTCTCCGGTCACGTCTAAGCCCCCAGGTTCTCGGCTGAGTTGACAGTAACCCCCTGTCAGGGGGGTGGCGACTATTCGCCAGGGTTCGCCAGGGTGCGCCCGATGTTCCGCCACCCGCGCCCGGGTGTCGGGTAGGAACGCGCCACCCCGCCCCGTCGACCGGACCTCATTCCCCAGGGTGCGGACCGGGGACGGGCGGGGCGACGCACGCAACTCGTCGGCACACGAAGGGATCTGTCACCCATGTACACAGCATCGTCCTCCGTGTCCGCTCCGCCCCGTCCGCAGTCCCGTGTCGTCCCGGCGGGCGCCGGGCCGTACCTGGCCCCCGTCCCCCAGGCCGTCCGGCCGAGGCGCTGGGCCGGCGGCACCGGCACCCAGCCGGTCAGCGGGAGGATCGACCTCTCGGGCCCCCAGGGGGCGCGGCTGAAGACGGCCATCGCCTCGGTCCACCGCATCTGTCCGGACTTCAAGCCGGTGCAGGTGCTGCGGCGCAGCGGCCGTTCCGTGCTGATCGTCGGGACGACCGGGCGGACCACGGCGGTCGCGAAGTGTTTACTGGACCACTCCCCCGCCTGGGTCGAGCGGTTCCGTCACGAAATAGCTTCCTACCGCACCTTCGTCCGGCACCGTCCGCCGGTGCGGGTGCCCCGGCTGATCGCCGCGGACCCGGAGCACTGCACGCTGGTGATCGAGCGGATGCCCGGACGGGCGGCCGCCCTTTCGCGCCACCCCTCCGAGGCCCCGCCCCGCGCCGACATGCGGGCCGTGCTCGACGCGGTCACCCGGCTCAACGCCTGGCGGCCGCCGGCCGGCACCTTCGACGCCCCGCTGGACTACGGCGCCCGGATCGCCCGCTACCACGAGCTCGGTCTCTTCACCGACCGGGACCGGGACGACCTGCAGATGCTGCTGCACGGCCTGGCGCAGGGGGGCGGCCGTCAGGAGGTGGGCCAGTTCTGCCACGGTGACGCGCTGCTGTCGAACATCCTGCTCTCCCCGACGGGGCCGGTCCTCGTCGACTGGGAGCACGCGGGCTGGTACCTGCCCGGGTACGACCTGGCGACCCTGTGGACGGTGCTCGGCGACGCGCCCCTGGTCCGGCGCCGGATCAGCCGGCACGCCCAGCGGGCGGGCACGGCCTCCCGGGACGCCTTCCTGGTGAACCTGATGATCGTGCTGACGCGGGAGATCCGTACCTACGAGACGGCCGTGCAGCGCACCATCAAGGAGGCGCCTCCGGCCGGGACCGTGCCGGTGCCCTCGGGGAGGCTCGCCCCCGGCGAGGAACAGCGGCTGCTGCTGCGGCGGCTGCACGACGACTGCGCCATGGCCCGGCGGGCCGTGCGCGCGGCGGTCGGGACGCGCTGAGGAAGCGGGTCCGGCCGGTCCCACGGGTCCGGTGTGCCGTGTCCCGGTGCCGACACACCGGGACACGGCACACCGGCTCCTCCGCCCGTCCCCGTCCTGCGTCCCTCCTCCAGTGGTCCACTCCAGTGACGCGTCCCAGGCCCGGGGCCCGTCTCCGCGAAAGTCCGCCGCCCGGCCTCCATCCCCGCTCTGACGTGGGAACTTCTTTCCCGGCAGGCGTGATTGACGGATCGTCCGGGAGCCGATACCCCTGTACGGGTCCGGCCCCGCACCCCTCCGCGTCACCCCACGCCCCTGGAGGCCGCCTTGCCCCGTTCCGCGTCCCGCAGACGTACGTCACCGATCCGCGTCCCCAGGGCGGCGGGCGCCCTGGCGTCCGCCGCCCTGCTGTTCCCCCTGCTGTCCGCCGCGCCGCCCGCCGGGGCCGACGCCCCCCGGGCCGGCACCCTCCAGGAGCAGTTCGCGCGGGCGGCGGCGCGCCACGGCGTTCCCGAGAGCGTGCTGCTCGCGGTCTCGTACCTCCAGTCGCGGTGGGACGGCCACGCCGGCGCGCCGAGCGTGACCGGCGGATACGGGCCGATGCACCTGACGGACGCGGCGACGGCCCTGACCCGGGCCGCACCGCACCACTCGGACGGCACGGAGGACGCGCGCGGGGACTCCTCGCGCCCGGCGCGCACGGAGGCGCCGGCGCCCTCCCCCTCCCGGCTGCCCGCGCGGCTGCGGACCCTGGAGCGGGCGTCCGCGCTGTCCGGCATCCCGGCCGAGGAGCTGCGCACGGAGACGGCCGCCAACATCGAGGGCGGCGCGGCCCTGCTCGCCGCGGCACAGCGGGAGGCCGGGCTGCCCGCGAGCACGGACCCGGCCGGCTGGTACGGGGCGGTGGCGCGGTACTCCGGCGCGGACGACTCGGCGACGGCGACGACGTACGCCGACGACGTGTTCGGCGTGATCAGGTCCGGGGAGACGCGGACGACGGACAGCGGACAGGTGGTGACGCTCCGGGCCGATCCGTCGGTCGCGCCCGCCACGGAGCAGGTGGGGGCCCTGGGCCTGCGCCGGCCCGCCGGCGGGCCGGTGGAGTGCCCGCGGACGGTGGCCTGCGAGTGGGTCCCCGCGCCGTACGAGGAGTTCGGCGACGGCGACTACGGCAACCACGACAAGGCGGACCGGCCCGTCTCCCAGTCCGTCGACTACATCGTGATCCACGACACCGAGGCCACCTGGGACGTCACCCTGGACCTGGTGCGGGACCCGGCGTACGTGTCGTGGCAGTACTCGCTGCGCTCCTCCGACGGGCACGTCGCGCAGCACCTGTCGCTGAAGGACGTCGGCTGGCACGCGGGCAACTGGTTCGTGAACGCCAAGTCGGTGGGCCTGGAGCACGAGGGGTTCCTGACCGCGCCGGACTCCTGGTACACGGAGGCCATGTACCGGTCGTCGGCGCGGCTCGTGCGGTACCTCGCCGGCCGGTACGGCATCCCGCTGGACCGGCAGCACGTCCTGGGCCACGACAACGTGCCGGGCACGGTGACGTCCTCGATCAGGGGCATGCACACGGACCCGGGCCCGTACTGGGACTGGGCGCACTACTTCCGGCTGCTCGGCCGTCCGATCGTCCCGAGCGCGGGTCCGCGCGCGGGCGTGGTGACGATCCGGCCCGACTACGACGCCCACCGGCCGGTCTACACGGGCTGCGCGAAGGCCGGGGAGGCGTGCGCGCCGCACGGCAGCGGGGCGGTGCGGCTGCACACCGCGCCGAGCGCCGACGCGCCGCTGGTGAAGGACGTCGGGCTGAGGCCGGGCGGCGAGGACTCCACGACCGGTGTCAACGACACCGGGGCGCGTGCCTCGACGGGGCAGAGCTTCGCGGTGGCGGAGCGCCGGGGCGACTGGACGGCGGTCTGGTACCTCGGGCAGAAGGCGTGGTTCCACGATCCGCGCCGGCGGCCGGCGGCGGTGAACGCGCGGGGACTCGTCCTCACCCCGCGTCCGGGCCTCACGGAGGTGCCGGTGTACGGGCGGGCCTATCCGGAGGCCTCGGCCTATCCGGCGGGCGTGCCGGTGCAGGCGGTCTCACCGCTGCCGTACAGGCTTCTCGCCGGTCAGCGGTACGTGGTGGGTGACCGCGTCCCGGGCGAGTACTTCTTCGCTCCGACGTTCGATACTTCCGGGCACCGGGTCGTCCGGGGCCAGGAGGAGTACTACGAGATCCAGTTCGGCCATCGGGTCGCCTTTGTGAAGGCGGCTGACGTGCGGGTTTTCCGGCTCTAGCGGGAAGGCGGCCGAAAGTCGCGGGGTGGTGCCGGACGCCGGGTCCGGCGCCACCCCGTCCCCGTTCATACGACTATTCGGGAGACCGCGCGCGCCGTGCGGACGAGGGGTAAGGCTGGGCCGGTCGGACCCCTCGCACACCGGAAGGCACCCCCGCACATGCCACAGCCCTTCGTCATGCCGGATTTCTACGTTCCGTATCCGGCACGCCTCAACCCCCATGTCGAGGCCGCCCGTACGCACACGCGTGACTGGGCGAGGGAGATGGGGATGCTGGAGGGCTCGGGGATCTGGGAGGAACACGACCTCCAGGCCCACGACTACGCGCTGCTCTGCGCCTACACCCACCCCGACTGCGACGAGGACGCGCTCAACCTCGTCACCGACTGGTACACCTGGGTCTTCTTCTTCGACGACCACTTCCTGGAGACCTTCAAGCGCTCCCAGGACCGGGAGGGCGGCAAGGCCTACCTGGACCGGCTGCCGCTGTTCATGCCGGCCGACCCGGCCGCCGCGCCCGAGCCGGCCAACCCGGTCGAGGCGGGGCTCGCGGACCTGTGGCTGCGGACCGTGCCCTCGATGTCCGACGGCTGGCGGACACGGTTCGCGGAGGCCACGGAGCACCTGCTGTACGAGTCGCTGTGGGAGCTCGACAACATCAACGAGGGGCGCGTCGCCAATCCCGTCGAGTACATCGAGATGCGCCGCAAGGTGGGCGGCGCGCCCTGGTCGGCGGGGCTCGTCGAGTACGCGGCGGGGGCGGAGGTCCCGGACCGGGTGGCGCGCTCCCGGCCGCTGTGCGTGCTGCGGGACACCTTCTCGGACGCCGTGCACCTGCGCAACGACCTCTTCTCGTACCAGCGCGAGGTGGAGGACGAGGGCGAGAACAGCAACGGCGTCCTGGTCCTGGAGCGGTTCCTCGGCTGCACGACGCAGGAGGCGGCGAACGCGGTCAACGACCTGCTGACCTCGCGGCTCCAGCAGTTCGAGAACACGGCCCTCACCGAAGTGCCGCTGCTCGCCGCCGAGAAGGGCCTCTCGCCGGCGGAGTGCGCGGCCGTCGCGGCCTACGCGAAGGGCCTCCAGGACTGGCAGTCCGGCGGCCACGAGTGGCACATGCGCTCCAGCCGGTACATGAACGAGGGCATGGTCGGCGGGGCCGCGCACCTGGACGGGGTCATCGGCACCTCCGCCCTGGACGTCCGGAACCTCTTCGGGCGTCCGGCGGCCTCCCGGCTGCGGACGCTCACCCACGTGCCCCACCAGTACGTGGGGCCCTCGCTGCTGCCGGAGTTCGACCTGCCGTACCCGCTGACGCTCAGCCCGCACCACCGGGAGGCGAAGCGGCTCTCGGAGGACTGGGCCGAACGGATGGGGCTCCTGGACTTCCTCTGGGACCGTCCGATGCTGGACGGCTTCGACCTGGCGCTCTGCGCGGCGGGGCTCGACCCCGACGCCACCCCGGAGGAGCTCGAACTCAGCTCCGAGTGGCTCATCTGGGGGACGTACGGGGACGACTACTACCCGATGGTCTTCGGCCGGCCGCGCGACCTGACCGGCGCGAAGGAGCAGACCGAACGGTTCAAGGCCTGCATGCCGCTGGAGGACCCGGCGCTGGGGGCGGCGCTCGCCGTCAACCCGCTGGAACGCTCGCTGGCCGACCTCTGGGCGCGGACGGCCGGTCCGATGACGCCGGAGGCGCGCGGCCAGCTGCGGTACGCGCTCGACGCCATGCTGGACAGCTGGCTGTGGGAGTTGCACAACCAGGCGCAGCACCGGGTGCCCGACCCGGTCGACTACATCGAGATGCGGCGCTCCACCTTCGGTTCGGAGCTGACCACCCTGCTCTGCCGGCTGCGGCACGCCGACGTGCTGCCGCCCGCCCTCTACCGGACGGGCACGGTGCGCGCCCTGGAGCGGTCGGTGATGGACTACGCGACGCTCCTCAACGACCTCTTCTCGTACCAGAAGGAGATCGAGGTCGAGGGGGAGGTGCACAACGGCGTCCTGGTGCTCCAGAAGTTCTTCGACTGCGACTACCCGACGGCGGTCGCCATGGTGGACGACCTGATGCGGGGCCGTCTGCGCCAGTACGAGCACGTCAAGAAGCACGAAGTGCCGCTGCTCTACGAGGACTTCGGGCTCGACGCGGAGGGCAGGGAGGCCTTCGGCGCGTATCTGCGGGAGCTGGAGGACTGGCTCGCCGGCATCCTCAACTGGCACCGGGGGGTGCGGCGTTACCGTGCCGAGGACGTGCACTCGGGCGCCGGGACGACGCTGCTGCGGCACGGGCCGAAGGGGCTGGGGACCTCGGCCGCGCGGGTGACGGAACTGCTCGGCTCCGTGCGCCGCTGACACGACACGGGGCGGCCCCGGGAGTCCTCTCCGGGGCCGCCCCGCGACGGGTTAGGGCTCCGTCCGGCGGGGCGGGGCCGGGCGCTCCTCAGGGGCGGCGGCCGCGCAGTTCGTCGAGTTCGCGGCGCTCGCGCTTGGTGGGTCGCCCGGCGCCCCGGTCGCGCACGGCGGCGACCGCGACGTGCTCGCGCGGCGGCGGGGGCGGACTGTTGTCGACGTACGCCTCGGCGGCGACCGGCGGGCCGATCCGCTTGGTGTGCAGCTCCTTGACCTCGACGATCCGTTCCCGGCCGCCGTGGAAGAGCCGGACCTCGTCACCGGGCTTCACCGGCTGGGAGGGCTTGGCCCGTTCGCCGTTGACCTTGACGTGCCCGGCCCGGCAGGCCGCCGCGGCCTGGGAGCGGGTCTTGGTCAGACGGACCGCCCAGATCCAGCTGTCGACGCGCGCACTCATCGGCCCCGCTCCCCCGGTCAGCCCTGCTGGAACAGTTCGGCCGGCAGCGGCTTGAGCAGCGCGTACAGGTCGTCGGTGATCGGCCGGTCCCAACTGGCGATCGTCACCAGGACGTTGTCGCTGCGGTCGAACTGGACGCAGGAGATGCGGCTCTCGGAGAGCTTGAGGCGGCGCACGATGAGGAGGTTGTCGCCCTGCATGACCGGGACGTCCTCGGTGTCGACCACCTCGACCGGCTCGTCGTTCTCCAGGGCGGCGAGGAGCTGCGCCACCTCGAAGGGGATCTGGCCGTCCGCGAGCTCGCGCGCCGGGGAGCCCTCCGGCAGGTTGCCGATGATCATCGCGGGACCGCGGCCGCCGAACAGGTCGTACCGGAGGAACACTCCCTGGCAGGTGCCGTCGGGCGCGGGCAGCAGACCGGCGCCGAGATTGCCGGGCCAGTCTCCCGGGTCCATGGCCAGGACGTCGAAGTCCGGGCCCGCGGGTGTGGCGGCGCTGCGGCGGCGGAGGAAGGACATACGGCCATGGTACGTGCCCCGGGGCGTGGCGCGACGCGTCGGGCGGGGCCGGTCGGGGGTCACCCGGGCGGCGGCCCGGACGCGGGAGGGACCGCCGTACCGGAGGGTGCGGCTCCGTGCCGGGGCGGCGGCCGGGCACGGGGCCGCGCCCCCGGCACGGAGGACCGGGGCGCGCGGCGCGCGGACGGCGCGGGCGGCGGCCGTGGTGCCCGAACCCCCTCCGGGCGGGCGGGTGTTCGGCCGGGCTCGCGGCGCGGGCGAGGTGCCCGGCCCCGATCGTGACGGGACGGACGCCGGGAACGGATCTCGCCGGGAGCGCCGCGCGATACGGTGGGGGCCGCCCCGGCCCTCCCGACTCCCCGAGGAATCGTTCCACCGTGCCCGACAACCGAGAATCCGCCCTGCGCGGTGACTGCGCGAACTGCTTCGGGCTGTGCTGCGTGGCCCTGCCCTTCGCCAGGTCGGCGGACTTCGCCGTGGACAAAACCTCCGGCGAGCCCTGCCGGAACCTCGCGGAGGACTTCCGCTGCGGCGTCCACGCCCGGCTGCGGCCGAGCGGCTTCCAGGGCTGCACGGTGTACGACTGCTTCGGCGCGGGCCAGCGGGTGTCCCAAGTGACCTTCGGCGGCGTCTCGTGGCGCGAGGCGCCGGAGACGGCCCGGCAGATGTACGAGGTGTTCCCGGTGGTGCGCCAGCTCCACGAGCTGCTGCGCTACCTCACGGAGGCCCTGGAGCTCCGGGCCGCCCGGCCCGTCCACGCGGAGGTGCGGGCGGCGCTCGCCCGCGTCGAGGCGTTCGCGGAGGGCACGCCGGAGGAGCTGGAGGAACTGGACGTGGCCGCCGTGCGGGCCGGGGTGAACCCGCTGCTGCTCAGGACGAGCGAGCTGGTCCGCGCCACGGCGGGCGGCCGGCCGAAGAGCCGGCGCGGGGCGGACCTGATCGGCAGGCGGCTGCGCGGGGCGGCCCTGCGGGGCGCGGACCTGCGCGGGGCGCTGCTCATCGCCGCCGACCTGACCGGGGCCGATCTGACGCTGGCCGACCTGATCGGCGCCGACCTGCGGGACGCCGACCTGTCGGGGGCGGACCTGACGGACGCCCTCTTCCTCACGCAGCCCCAGCTGAACGCGGCCCGGGGCGACGCCGCCACCCGCCTCCCGGCGGGCTTCGAACGTCCCGGGCACTGGAAGGCCTGAGGGCCGGGACCGGCCTTCCGGCGCGCCGGAAGGCCGGGACGGGGCGGGCGCCCGGCGTTCAGACCTCGTAGGTGTACGGCGTCGTGGTGGTCAGCGGCCGGAAACCGAGGCGCAGCAGGATCGGGCGGCTGGTGTCCGCCGCGTCGACCTGGACGTAGCGGTGGCCGTGGGCGGCGGCGACGCGGGCGCGGTAGGAGACGAGGGCCCGGTAGAGGCCCCGGCCGCGCCACTCCTCGACGGTGCCGCCGCCCCAGAGGCCGGCGAAATCGGTGCCGGGGAAGAGTTCGAGGCGGGCCGCGCTCACCGGTTCGCCGTCCGCGAGGGCGACGACGGCGGCGACGGCGCCGGGATCGGCCGCGAGCCGGTCCAGGAGCCGACGGCCGATGTGGGCGCTGTCGGTGCCGAAGGCGCGTTCGTGGACCTCGACCACCTGGCGCACGCCGGTCCCGTCGGTGACGGTGCGGAGTTCGACGCCTTCGGGCAGGGGGACCTCCCGGGGCAGGGCTGCCGCCTCGGCGACCATCAGGGTCTCGGGGGGCCCGGCGGTGAAGCCCGCCGCGCGCAGCCGGTCCCCGAGGCCGACGGGGGTGTCGTGCGCGTACAGCTTCCACTCGAAGGACAGGCCGGCGGCCCGGTAGTGGCCGATCTGCGCGGCGACGGCGGCGTCCGCGGTGGAGGCGTCGAGACCGGACCAGAGGACGCCGTTCCACGCGTGGGCGGGGCCGGTCTGGCGGACGACGCCCCCGGCGTGTTCGACGCGGCAGCCGGGCCCGTCGGGGCGGGCCCCGCGGCGCATCCGGAGGTCGTACAGGTCGCGGAGGTGCTGGGATTCCATGGCGGTCACTCCAGCACCCCCGCCGGGGTCCGGCAACGGGTTTGGGACGGGGGCGGGTGGCGGTGCCCCGGTGGGGCCCCGCCGGGGCCCGGGGTGCCGGGCCCGGTCGCCGGTTCCTCGTGCGCGGCCCCTTGCCAAGCCCCCCGTTCCTCCGGTTTTACTGACCCGGAGCAGATCTACCGAATGATCGGTCGGCAGATCGGGGAACGCGGAGGAGCGGCGCATGACGGAACTGCTGGACAGCGGCGAACGGCTCGGGCGCGAGGCGCTGGAGGCCCTCCAGCTGGAGCGGCTGCGCGCGACCCTGCGCCACGCGTACGGGAACGTGGAGTTCTACCGCCGCTCCTTCGACGCGGCCGGAGTGACCCCGGACGACTGCCGTACGCTCGCGGACCTGGCCCGCTTCCCCTTCACCGTCAAGTCGGACCTGCGCGACCAGTACCCCTTCGGCATGTTCGCCGTCGACGGGTCCCGCGTCCGGCGCGTCCACGCCTCCAGCGGCACCACCGGCCTGCCCACCGTCGTCGGCTACACCGACGGCGACCTGGACGTCTGGGCGGACGTGGTGGCCCGCTCCCTGCGCGCCGCCGGGGTGCGCCCCGGGCACAAGGTGCACGTGGCCTACGGGTACGGCCTGTTCACCGGCGGGCTCGGCGCCCACTACGGCGCGGAACGCCTCGGCTGTACGGTGATCCCCGCCTCGGGCGGGATGACGGCCCGGCAGGTGCGGCTCGTCCAGGACCTCCGGCCCGACGTGATCATGGTGACCCCCTCGTACATGCTGACGCTCCTCGACGAGTTCGAGCGGCAGGGCGTGGACCCCCGGTCGACCTCCCTGAAGGTGGGCGTCTTCGGGGCGGAACCGTGGACGGAGGGGATGCGCGCGGAGATCGAGGAGCGGTTCGCGATCGACGCGGTCGACATCTACGGCCTGTCGGAGGTGATGGGGCCGGGCGTGGCACAGGAGTGCGTGGAGACCAAGGACGGCCCGCACATCTGGGAGGACCACTTCTATCCGGAGGTCGTGGACCCCTTCACGGGCGAGGTGCTGCCGGACGGGGAGAAGGGGGAACTGGTCTTCACCTCGCTCACCAAGGAGGCCATGCCGGTGATCCGCTACCGGACCCGGGACCTGACCCGGCTGCTGCCGGGGACCGCGCGGGCGTTCCGGCGGATGGAGAGGGTCACCGGGCGCAGCGACGACATGATCGTCCTGCGCGGGGTGAACCTCTTCCCCACCCAGATCGAGGAGGTCGTGCTCCGCACCCCGGGCCTGGCCCCGCACTTCCAGCTCCGGCTGACGCGGGAGGGCCGGCTCGACGCCCTGACCGTACGGGTCGAGGCCCGGGCGGACGCGACGGGCGGGGAGCGGGCGGAGGCGGCCCGGGCCGTCGCGGCGGCGGTCAAGGACGGGATCGGGGTGTCGGTGGAGGTCGAGGTGGTCGATCCCGGGACGCTGGAGCGGTCGGTGGGCAAGATCAGGAGGATCGTGGACCTGCGGGCGTCCGGCCGGGGCGAGCCCGCGCGGCCGTGACGCCCGCCGCCGTCAGCCCAGGAAGCCGGTCAGGCGCGCGTCGAGCGGCTCCGGCACGGTGAGCGGCAGGGAGTGGTGGGTGGCCCCGGGAAGGAGGGCCACCTCGGCGCGCGGAAGCACGCGGCGGACCCGGGCGGCGACCGCGGCGGCGTCGTGGGCGCGGCTGCGCTCCGCCAGTACGACCAGGACCGGCATGCCCAGGCCGGCGGCCCGGGGCCGGCCCCCGGCGACGAGCTTGCGGCCGGGGACGGTGGAGGCCAGCGCGTAGAGGCGCTGCCAGGTCTCGTCCGGGCGGGTGCCCGCCGTCTCCCAGGCCAGGAAGGCACGGGCGCGGGCCTCGCCGGGGCGGACCAGGACGGGCAGGGCGCGCAGCAGGTAGCCGGGGCGGAACCCGGCGAAGACCTGGGTGGGGTCGACGAGGGCGAGGCGGTCGACCCGCTCCGGCGCGCGCAGCGCGTACCGGGTGGCCAGCCAGGCGCCGTACGAATGGCCGCACAGGTGCGTACGGGTGAGGGCGAGGCCGTCCAGGAGCGCGTCCAGCCAGGCCGTCAGGTCGTCGGCGCCCTTCAGGGGCCGGCCCCGGCGTTCGGTGCGTCCGGCGTCGCCCAGGAGGTCGACCGCGTGGACCCGGTACCGTTCGCCGAGGGCGTGCGCGTTGGCGAACCAGACCAGTCCGGTGGCGGAACCGCCGGGCAGCAGCACCAGCGGAGGACCGTCCGCCGGTCCGCAGACGTGGACCCGGGTGGGCCCGTACGGGGTGGCGACGTCCCGTTCCTCGGTGGACCCGGGCCAGCGGGCGCGGAGTTCGTCGTAGGCGAGGTCGAAGGCGGACGGGGACACGGGCATTCCTCTCGCCGGGCGATAATCTCGTTGAGCGAGATGATATGCGGGTGAAGCGTTTTCGAGGAGAGCGGATGGACGACGGAAATCCGGCGATGGGGCTGGTGCGCCTGCTGCGCGCGGTCACCGTGGAGTTCGACCTGCTGGGCGCCGAGTTCGCCGCGCGCGAGGGGCTGCACCCCACCGACGTGCGGGCGCTGATCCACCTGCTGGACGCGGCGCGGGACGGCACCCGGGCCACGCCCGGGTGGCTGGGCGAGCGGCTGCGGCTGAACTCCGCCGGGACCACCGCCCTGGTGGACCGGCTGGAACGGCTCGGACTCGTCCGGCGCGACCGGGACACGGCGGACCGGCGACGCGTCCTCCTCCGGGTGGAGGAGAAGGCCACCGCGCTCGGGCAGGCCTTCTTCGGGCCGGCCATCGGCGAGGTGGTGAGGGCCGCGGAGGAACTCGGACCGGAGGAGCTGGAGACCGTGCGCCGCTTCCTGGCCTCGGTGCTCGAATCCACCGGACGGATGCGCTCCGCCTGACGGGCCGGACCGGGGCGGGGCCGGCCCGAACGGACGGGCCGGACCGGGGCAGGACGGACCGGGGCCGGGCCCGGGCAGGGCGGCGCGGACCCGGTCAGGACGGACCGGGCCGGTCAGAACGGGTCGGGGCCGGTCAGGACGGCGTGAACCCGGGCGCGCGGCGGGCCGGCGCGTCCGCGGTCCCGTGGGAGGGGCCGCCGGGCGGGGTCAGGGAGTGTGCCGCCGGCCGTCGTCCGGAACCGCGCGGTGGTGGAAACGGCGGTGCAGTTCGCGCACTTCGTCCGCCGGGCCGGGGACCGGGCCGTGGACCGGCAGGCCGGGCAGCACGTCGCCGACCGCCAGCGGGCGGACCGGGGAGGGCGGCACTCCCCACGCGGCGAGCCATGCGGCGAGCTGGGCGGCGGAGTGCGCGTAGACGATGCGGCCGAGCCCGGCCCACCCGTGCGCGGCGGAGCACATCGGGCAGTGCTCCCCCGAGGTGAACACCGTGGTGCCCGCCCGCCGTTCCGCGGGCACGTTGGCGACGGCCCACCGCGCCAGCGCGAACTCCGGGTGGCGCGTGGGGTCGGCCAGGCTGTGCACGCGGTTCCGGTCCTCGGCCAGGACGCGTCCGTCGGCGTCGACCAGGACCGACCCGAAGGGTTCGTCCCCGGCTCCGAGGGCTTCCGCGGCCAGTTCCACCGCCCTGCGCAGGTGGGACAGTTCGCCGTCGGTCAGGCCTGCGGTCGTCAAGGTCCTGCTCCTCGCCATCCGGTGCTTCGCGTCCGTGGTCCCGGGCACCGCCGTGATCCACCGTGCCATCCTGCCGAACCGGCCGGGCCCCGTCGAACCCCCGGCCGCCGGCCGGGTCCGGGGTCAGCGCGCGGGGGGCTTCCCGAAGCGGTCCCTCAGTTCGCGCTTGAGGATCTTCCCGCTCGCGTTGCGGGGGAGCCCGGGCAGGAAGTGGACGCGCTTGGGGACCTTGAAGGCGGGGAGCTTCTCGCGCGCGTGGGCGAGGAGTTCCTCCTCGGTCACCTCGCCGCGCGGCACGACCACGGCCGTGACCGCCTCGATCCAGCGCTCGTCGGGAAGGCCGACCACGGCCGCCTCGGCGACCCCGGGGTGGGTGTAGAGGGCGTCCTCGACCTGGCGGGAGGCGACCAGGACGCCGCCGGAGTTGATGACGTCCTTCACCCGGTCGACGATCGTGTAGTAGCCCTCGGCGTCGCGGACCGCGAGGTCGCCCGAGTGGAACCAGCCGTTCCTGAAGGCCGCCCGGGTCTCCTCGGGCTTGTTCCAGTAGCCCTCGCACAGCTGCGGCGAGCGGTAGACGATCTCGCCGGGGGTGCCGTCGGGGACGTCGTCGCCGTTCTCGTCCACGACCCGCGCCTCGACGTGGCGGACGGGGCGGCCGCAGGAGTCCATCCGGCCCTCGTGCTCGTCGGGGCCGAGGACGGTGGCGAGCGGGCCGATCTCGGACTGGCCGAAGCAGTTGGAGAACCGCAGCCCCGGCAGCCGGGCGCGCAGGCGTTCCAGGACGGGCACGGGCATGATCGAGGCCCCGTAGTAGGCCTTGCGGAGCGCGGAGAGGTCGCGGGTGGCGAACTCGGGGTGGTTGGCGAGAGCGATCCAGACCGTCGGCGGGGCGAAGAGGCTGTCGGCGCGGCCCGCCTCGATCAGGTCGAACAGGACGGCGGGGTCGGGGCCGTCCACGAGGGTGTTCTCGGCGCCGACGGCGAGGTAGGGCAGCAGGAAGACGTGCGTCTGCGCCGAGTGGTAGAGGGGCAGCGCGTGGACGGGCCGGTCGTCCTCGCGCAGGTCGAGGGCCTCGACGGCGCTCGCGTACGCGTGGGTCAGGGCGAGGTGGGTCATCATCGCGCCCTTGGGCAGGGCGGTGGTGCCCGAGGTGTAGAGCAGCTGGACCAGGTCGCGGGCGTCGCGGCCGGTGTCGTACGGCTCCGGTTCGGCGAGCGCGTCGAGCAGGGAACCGGGCGCGTCCCGCAGCGGCTCGACGGGGAAGCCGTCCGGGACGCGGTCCGCGAGGGCGGGGTCGGCGAGGACGAGCGAGCTGCCCGACTGCTCCAGGACGTACGCCAGGTCCTCGCCGGTCAGGTGGTGGTTGACCGGCACGTGGACCAGGCCCGCCCGGGCGCACGCCAGGAACGCGATGAGGTAGGCGTCCGAGTTGTGGCCGTACGCGGCGACCCGGGCGTGCTCCGGCAGCCCGGTGCCGTGGCGGCCCTTCCGCAGGACGGCGGCGGCGGTGGAGACGGCCGCGTCCAGCTCCGCGTAGGTCCAGCTCCGGTCGGCGTACCGGAGGGCGGTCCGGTCGGGGACGCGCCGGGCGCTCGCGCGCAGGACGCCGTCGACGGTGCGGCTGGGGAGTCGGCTCATGGCGCGATCCTCGGCGCGCGCCGGACGGGAGGTCAAGTACCGCGCGGGGCGGTGGGGGTGATCGTGCGCGGAGTGTTGACAAGGGGGTGGCCGGCTGCGTGCATGGTCCGGTCCGCAGCGCTCCGCCGTCCGCCGGGAGGCATCGTGCACCTCCGTACCCGCCCGACACGCCTGGCGCTCGCCGGTGCGGCCCTGGCCGTCGTCACCGCCTCGCTGCCCGGCACCGCCGCCGCCGGCCCCGGGGACGGGGACCGCCACCCGTCCGGCCGGGGGTTCTCGGCCGTCGTCCGGTACACCGAGTACGGCATTCCGCACATCGTGGCGAAGGACTACGCGAACCTCGGCTTCGGCACGGGCTGGGCCCAGGCCGCCGACCAGGTCTGCACGCTCGCGGAGGGCTTCCTGACCGTGAACGGCGAGCGTGCGCGGCACTTCGGCCCCGACGCCGCCCCGGACGGTTCGCTCTCCTCCGCGACCTCGAACCTCTCCAGCGACCTGTACTTCCGGGGGGTGAAGGACGCCGGGACCGTCGAGCGGCTGCTCCGGACCCCCGCTCCGGCCGGTCCGAGCCGCGACGCCCGGGAACTCATGCGCGGCTGGGCGGCCGGCTACAACGCCTGGCTGCGGGAGAACCGGATCACGGACCCGGCCTGCGCGCGGGCCGGCTGGGTGCGTCCGGTGACCCCGCTCGACGTGGCCCGGCGCGGATTCGCCGTCTCGGTGCTCGGCGGCCAGGGGAGGGCCGTCGACGGCATCACCGCCGCCCGGCCGCCCGCCGCCGCCCCCGTCGGCGTCTCCCGCGACGCTCCCCCTCCCGCGCGCGTCTCCCCCGGCGTCCCCGATCCCGGCCGGGCCGCCGAGGCCGCCCGGGAACTGCTCGACGCGGGGAACGCCACCATGGGCTCCAACGCGGTGGCCTTCTCGGGGGCCGTGACGGCGAACGGGCGCGGGCTGCTCCTGGGGAACCCGCACTACCCCTGGCAGGGCGGCCGCCGCTTCTGGCAGTCGCAGCAGACCATCCCGGGCGAGCTGAACGTCTCGGGCGCCTCGCTCGTCGGCACCTCCGCCGTCAACATAGGTTTCAACGACAGGGTCGCCTGGAGCCACACCGTCGCCACCGGCGTGCCGTTCAACCTGCACCAGCTGGAGCTCGCACCCGGCGATCCGACGTCCTACCTGGTGGACGGCGTGCCGGAGCGGATGGTCCCGCGCCCGGTGACCGTGGCGGTCAAGGACGGCGCGCCCGTCACCCGCACCCAGTGGTGGACCCGGTACGGTCCCGTCGTCGCCGGTCTCGGCGCGCAGCTCCCGCTCCCCTGGACCACGGCCTCGGCGTACGCGCTCAACGACCCCAACGCGGCCAACCTGCGCGGCACCGACACCGCGCTGGGCCTCGGGAAGGCGCGCTCCACGCGGGACGTCGCCGACGCCCTGAGGCGCACCCAGGGGCTGCCCTGGGTGAACACGATCGCGGCGGACGCGCAGGGGCACTCCTTCTTCGGCCAGGCCCAGGTGCTCCCCCGGATCACCGACGAACTGGCGCGGCGCTGCTCCACCCCGCTCGGCCGGGCCACCTACCCGGCCTCGGGCGTCGCGGTCCTGGACGGGTCCCGGTCGGACTGCGCGCCCGGCTCCGACCCGGACGCGGTGCAGCCCGGCGTCTTCGGTCCGTCGCGGCTGCCGGTGCTCCGGGACGCGCCGTACGCGGAGAACTCCAACGACAGCGCCTGGCTGACCAACGCCGACCGGCCGCTGACCGGTTACGAGCGGATCTTCGGGACGGTGGCGACACAGCGCACGCTGCGCACCCGGGGCGCGATCGAGGACGTGGCGGCGATGGCGGACCGGGGGCGGCTCACGGTGGCCGACCTCCGGCGGCAGCAGTTCGCCAACCGGGTCCCGGCCGGCCACCTGGCGGCGGCCGACGTGGCGCGGGCGTGCCCGGCGGCGCTGCCGGGCGATCCCGGGGCGTGCCGGGTGCTCGCGGCCTGGGACCGGACGATGGACACGGACAGCCGGGGCGCGCTGCTCTTCGACCGGTTCTGGCGGAAGTTCCTCGCGGCGGTGCCGGCGGCGCAGCAGTGGCTGGTGCCGTTCTCGGCGGCCGACCCGGTCCGTACCCCGCGCGCCGTGAACACCGCCGCGCCGGGCTTCGCGAAGGCGCTCGCGGACGCGGTGGCGGAGCTGCGGACGGCCGGGATTCCGCTGGACGCGCCGCTCGGGGCCCACCAGTCCGTGACGCGGAACGGGCAGCGGATACCGGTGAGCGGCGGGACCGAGTCGCTGGGCGTCTGGAACAAGATCGAGCCCGTGTGGAACGCGGCGGGCGGCGGCTACACCGAGGTCGTGCACGGGACCAGTCACGTGCAGGCGGTGGGCTGGGACGGGAGCCGCTGCCCGGTGGCCCACACGCTGCTGTCGTACTCCCAGTCGTCGAACCCCGCGTCGCCGCACTCCGGGGACCAGACGCGGCTGTACGCCGGCGAGCGCTGGGTGACCTCCCGGTTCTGCGAGAAGGACATCCTGCGCTCGCCGGCTCTGCGGGTCGTGGTCGTCAGGGGCTGAGCCGCGACGGCCCCCGGGGCCCGGACGGCCCTCGGGGGCCGGACGCTCCTCGGGGACGGAGGCTCCTCGGGGACGGAGGCTGCTCAGGGGCTGAACGACATGAACACGAAGGCGGCGAAGATCGCGAGGTGGACGCCGCCCTGGAGGAGGGTGGCCCGTCCGGGCACCACGGTCAGGGCGCTCACCACACCGGTGAGGACGAGGAGGACCAGGTGGAGGGGGCCCAGGCCGAGCACCAGGGGTCCGGACAGCCAGACCGAGGCGAGCGCGATCGACGGGATCGTCAGGCCGATGCTGGCGATCGCGGAGCCGTAGGCGAGGTTGAGGCTGGTCTGCATCCTGTCCCGGCGGGCCGCGCGGACCGCTGCCAGGGTCTCGGGGAGCAGGACCATCAGGGCGATGGCGACGCCGACGACCGCCTTGGGCAGACCGGCCGACTCGACGCCGTTCTCGATGGTGGGAGAGATCGTCTTGGCGTTGCCGACGACGGCGAAGAGGGCGACGAGGAGCAGGCCGAGGCTGGTCCAGGTCTCGCGGTTGCCCGGCGGGACGGCGTGCTCGTCCTCCGACTCGTGGCCGGGGCGGGGCACGGGGAGGAAGTAGTCGCGGTGCCGGACCGTCTGGACGCCGACGAAGACCCCGTAGAGGAGGAGGGAGGCGACGGCGGCGAAGGCGAGCTGGGCGCCGGAGAACTCGGGTCCGGCGTGGCTCGTGGTGAAGGTGGGGAGGACCAGCGTCATGGTGGCGAGGGTGCAGACGGTGGCGAGCGCGCCGCCGGAGCCCTCGGCGTTGAAGACCGCCACGCGGTTGCGGAGGGCGCCGACGAGGAGGGAGAGCCCCACGATGCCGTTGCAGGTGATCATGACGGCGGCGAAGACGGTGTCGCGGGCGTAGGTCGACGCCTTCGCCCCGTCCGCCATCAGGGTGACGATGAGGCCGACCTCGATGACGGTGACGGCCACGGCGAGGACGAGCGAACCGAAGGGTTCCCCGACCCGGTGGGCGATCACCTCGGCGTGGTGGACCGCCGCGAGGACGGCGGTGACGAGGCAGAGCGCGACGAGTCCCACGACGGGGCCCGGGAGTTCGCGGCCCCAGGCCGCGACCAGCACAAGGGCGGCCACCACCGGCCCCCAGGTGGTCCATTGACGTGCCGTCGCCGCCGTACTCGAACTCACGTATCAGCATCCTGCCGCAAAGGGGGCTTCCGCCCGATTCGTTGCAAAGGGATCTTCGCGTTCGATGGTACATAAATCGGTGTTCGAGGGGAGTGGACGGACATGAGGGAGGACACGGTGGGGAACGGTCTCCCGACCCGGCGCGCGTTCGGCGGCGGGCTCCTGGTCCTCGGAGGAGCGGTGATGGTCGGTTCGGTGCCGGGAGCGGCGGCCGCCTCCGGAAGGCGGGCGGGAAGCGGGGCCGGCTCCGCGGAGGAGGGCGGGGCCGGGACGCGGCGGACCACGCTGAGGCGGGGTTCGGCCGAGCGGGCCGGGCTGCTCGCGCCGCATCTGGACCGGCTGGTCGCGGAGGCCGAGTCCTTCCTCGCGCCCTCCCCCGCGCACCCCTGGTACGCCGGGGCCGTCCTGCTCGCCGGGCGCGGCGGGACCGTGGCCCTGCACCGGGCGATCGGCTCGGCCGTGCGGTACGCGGCGTACGACGAGAAGACCGACACCGGCGTCGAGCTGCCGCCGGAGCTGCGGCGGCCGATGACCGAGGACACCGTCTTCGACCTGGCCTCGGTGTCCAAGCTGTTCACGTCGATCCTGGCGGTGCAGCAGATCGAGCGCGGGACGCTGGACCTGGAGGCGAGGGTCACGGCGTACCTGCCGGAGTTCGGCGGGGGCGGGAAGCGGGACGTGACGGTGCGCCAGCTCCTCACCCACACCTCCGGGTTCCGGTCCTGGATGCCGCTGTACCGGGAGCCGACGCGGGAGGGGAGGCTGCGGCTGCTCTGGGCGGAGAGGCCCGTGAACCCGCCGGGGACCGCGTACCTCTACTCCGATCTCAACCTGATCTCGCTCCAGCTGGTCCTGGAGGAGATCACCGGTCGCGGCCTGGGCGCCCTGCTCCACGACGGGATCACCGCTCCGCTCGGGATGCGCCGCACCCGTTTCAACCCCCCGCCCTCCTGGCGGCCGGACATCGCCGCCACCGAGGACGCCCGGCCGCCCTGGTCCGGGCTGGACCGGGGCATGGTGTGGGGCGAGGTCCACGACGAGAACGCCCACGCGTTCGGCGGGGTCGCCGGACACGCCGGGGTCTTCTCCCGCGCGTGGGACCTCGCGGTCCTCGCCCGCACCCTGCTCAACGGCGGGGCGTACGGCCGGGCCCGCATCCTCTCCCCCGCGTCCGTGGAGTTGATGTTCACCGACTTCAACACCGCCTTCCCCGGCGACGCCCACGGCCTCGGCTTCGAACTCCACCAGCACTGGTACATGGGCGCGATGGCCACGCCCCGCACGGCCGGGCACACCGGTTTCACCGGCACGAGCCTCGTCCTGGACCCGACGACCGACTCGTTCCTGATCGTCCTCGGCAACTCCGTGCACCCGGTGCGTTCCTGGCGCTCCGGGTCCGCGCCGCGCGTCGCCGCCGCGAACCGGCTGGCCAGGGCCGTTCCCGTACGTCCCGTCCGGGGCCGCACCGCCTGGTTCTCCGGCATGGGGAGCGGCGCCTCCGGCACCCTCGCCCTCCCCCCGGTGCCCGGTGCCGCGCGTCTGGAGTGCGCCCTGTGGTGGGACACCGGGCCGGAGGCGGACGCCGTCCGCCTGGAGGCCTCCCGGGACGGCGGGGCCACCTGGGAACCGGTGCCGTTCACCACCGCGCGTCCGGGAGGGGAGCCGCTGCCGCATCCGGACGGGACGGCGAGCGGCTGGTCGGGGCGCGTGTGGCACCGGCTGACGGCCGGGGTCCCGGCGGCGGACCGGGACGCCGTCCCGGTCCGGCTGCGGTGGCGGTACACGACGGACGCGCGGTACGTCGGACGCGGGGTGTACGTGGACGGAATGCGGGTCCTCGACGCCGCCGGCCGCCCGCTCTTCGACGGGGCCCGGCCGGCGGACGGCTCGCGCGTCGAGGCGGTGGGGTGGACCGCGTCCGGGGACTGAGGGGGCGGGCCGGGCGGACCGGGACGGGTGCGCCGGATGGGGTGGACCGGACCGGACGGGTCAGGCCGGGTGGACCGGACCGGGCGGGCCGGGCCCGGTGGACCGGGCCGGGTGGACCGGACCGGGCGGGCCGGGTCCGGTGGACCGGGCCGGGCGGATCGGGCGGGCCCCCTCAGCCGTCGGCCGCCGTGCGGAGCTCCGTCAGGAGGGGGCTGATCAGGGGGTGTTCCTCGGCCCCGCGCCGCACGGCGGCGAAGACCCGGCGGGTGGGGGCGGCTCCGTCCACGGGCCGGATCTCGACGCCCGTGAGGTCCGTCCCGCGCAGCGCCGAACGCGGGACGAGGGCGACCCCCGCGGCGGCGGAGGCGAGGGCGACGACGGCGCGGAAGTCGTCGGAGACGTGCGCGAAGCGGGGGGCGAAGCCGGCGTACTCGCAGGCCAGAACGGTGACGTCGTGGCAGGGGTTGCCGGTGGACTGCCCGATCCAGTCGTCCTTGGCGAGGGCGGCGAGCGCGACCCGCCCGCCGGCCGCCAGGGGGTGGCCGGACGGCAGGACCGCGTCGAAGGGCTCTGCGTAGAGCGGGACGCGGGTGAGCCGGTCGTCGTCCTCGGCCGGGGCGCCCCGGTACTCGACGGCGACGGCCACGTCCACCTGACGGTCCAGGACCATGAGCAGGCTCTCGTCGCCCTCGGCGTCCCGCACGCGGACCCGGATGCCGGGGGCGGTGCGGGCGAGCGCGGTGAGGGCGGGGGCCACCACGAGACCGATGCCGGTGGCGAAGGCGGCGACCGTGACCGTACCGGCGTCGCCGGAGCCGTAGGCGGCGAGTTCGGCCTCGGCGCGCTCCAGCTGGGCCAGGACGGCGTTGGCGTGGACGAGCAGGATCTCGCCGGCCGGGGTGAGGCGCGCGCCCCGGGCGCCGCGCTCCACCAGACGGTGCCCGGTCTCCTGCTCCAGGGCGGCGAGCTGCTGCGAGACGGCGGAGGGGGTGAGGTAGAGCGCGGCGGCCGCCGCCGTGACCGTGCGGTGGTCGGCCACCGCACGGAGGATGTGCAACCGCCGCGCTTCGATCATGCCCCCAGTGTCCCAGGCGGCGGGGGCGGCGGGCGCCGGTCCCGCCGCCGGTCCGGTGTCAGCCGGCCAGGGCGGCGCGGGCCGCGACGAACGCGTCCACGGCCCGGTTCACGTCCTCCGTGGAGTGGGCGGCGGAGAGCTGCACGCGGATGCGGGCCTTCCCCTGCGGCACGACGGGGTACGAGAAGCCGATCACGTACACGCCGCGCTCCAGGAGCAGCTCGGCCATGCGTCCGGCCTCGGCCGCGTCCCCGATCATGACGGGGGCGATGGCGTGGTCGCCGGGGAGGACGTCGAAGCCCTCCTCGGTCATGCGGGAGCGGAAGAGCGCCGTGTTGGCGTTGAGCCGGTCCCGCAGGTCGCCGGCGGACTCCAGGAGGTCGAGGACCTTGAGGGAGGCGGCGGCGATGACCGGGGCGAGGGTGTTGGAGAAGAGGTAGGGGCGGGAACGCTGGCGCAGCAGGGCGACGATCTCGGCGCGGGCGGCGACGTAACCGCCGGAGGCGCCGCCGAGGGCCTTACCGAGGGTGCCGGTGATGATGTCGACGCGGTCCATGACGCCGTGCAGCTCGGGGGTGCCGCGTCCGCCGGGGCCGACGAAGCCGACGGCGTGCGAGTCGTCGACCATGACCATGGCGTCGTAACGCTCGGCCAGGTCGCAGATCTCGTCGAGCGGGGCGACGTAGCCGTCCATCGAGAAGACGCCGTCGGTGACGATCAGCTTGCGCCGGGCGCCGCCCTCGGCGGCCTCCTTGAGGCGCTGCTCCAGGTCGGCCATGTCGCGGTTGGCGTAGCGGAAGCGGCGGGCCTTGGAGAGGCGGATGCCGTCGATGATCGAGGCGTGGTTGAGGGCGTCGGAGATGACGGCGTCCTCGGGGCCGAGGATCGTCTCGAAGACGCCGCCGTTGGCGTCGAAGCAGGAGGAGTAGAGGATCGTGTCCTCCTGGCCGAGGAAGGAGGACAGGCGCGCCTCCAGTTCCTTGTGCACCTCCTGGGTTCCGCAGATGAAGCGCACGGACGCCATGCCGTAGCCCCAGCGGTCCAGCGCCTCGTGGGCGGCGGCGACCACCTCGGGGTGGTCGGCGAGCCCCAGGTAGTTGTTGGCGCAGAAGTTGAGCACCTCGCCGGGGCGTCCGCCGGCGGTCACCTCGACGGTGGCCGACTGGGGGGTGCCGATGACGCGCTCGGGCTTGTGGAGTCCGGCCTGCCGGATCTCTTCGAGGGTGGCGCGGACGTCGTCGCGAACGGAATCGAACATGGGTCAGGCTCCCGCAGTCCAGTCGAGGATGATCTTGCCGCTCTTGCCGGAGGCCGCGTCGTCGAAGGCGGCCTCGAAGTCGGTGTACGCGTAGCGCCCGGTGATGACGGGGGCGAGGTCGAGACCGCCCTCCAGGAGCACCGACATCGCGTACCAGGTCTCGAACATCTCGCGGCCGTAGATGCCCTTGACCGTGATCATGGAGGTGACGATCTTCGCCCAGTCGACGGCGAAGTCCTCGCTGGGCAGGCCCAGCATGGCGATCTTCCCGCCGTGGGTCATGTTGGCGACCATGTCGCGCATCGCGTGCGGGTTGCCGGACATCTCCAGGCCGACGTCGAAGCCCTCCTTGAGCCCGAGGGCGCGCTGGCCGTCCGCGATGGTGCTCCCGGCCACGTTCAGGGCGAGGGTGACGCCCGTCTTGCGGGCCAGTTCGAGGCGTTCCTCGCTGACGTCGGTGATCATGACGTTGCGGGCGCCGGCGTGCTTGGCGACGGCGGCGGCCATGATGCCGATCGGGCCCGCTCCGGTGACCAGGACGTCCTCTCCGACGAGCGGGAAGGAGAGCGCGGTGTGCACGGCGTTGCCGAAGGGGTCGAAGATCGCGGCGACGTCGAGGTCGACGGGGACGCGGTGGACCCACACGTTGGAGGCGGGCAGCACGACGTACTCCGCGAAGGCGCCGTCCCGGCCCACGCCGAGGCCGACGGTGGCGCGGCAGAGGTGGCGGCGGCCCGCCAGGCAGTTGCGGCACTTGCCGCAGACGAGGTGGCCCTCGCCGCTGACCAGGTCGCCGACGGCGACGTCGGCGACGTCGCGGCCGACCTGGACGACCTCACCGGCGAACTCGTGGCCGATCGTCAGCGGCGTCCCGATCGTCTTCTGCGCCCAGCCGTCCCAGGAACGGATGTGCAGGTCGGTGCCGCAGATCCCGGTCCGGCTGACCTTGATGAGGACGTCTCCGGGGCCGGCCTCCGGCTCGGGCACGTCCGTGAGCCAGAGTCCCGGCTCCGCCTTCAGCTTGACCAGCGCCTTCAATGCAACGGCTCCCGACGTGCGTGTCCTGTGATGCGGGGGTGGGGGCAGGGCTGTGCGCCCAAGATCCCTGGAAGAGAATCTTCCGTACGCGCGGCTCCCGGTCCATCGAGGATTTCTTAAGCGCGCTCGCAGATCAGCTTCACACCCCGGGCGGGGACGGTCCGGCGTCAACACGCGGACGGCGCGCTCACCCCGGCGGGGCGTCACCGTCCCAGGACGGCCATCGCCGCGTTGTGGCCGGGGACCCCGCTCACTCCCCCGCCCCGGACCGCGCCCGCCCCGCAGAGGAACAGGTTGGCGTGACGGGTCCCGACGCCCCAGCGGCCGCCCTCCTCCCCGTGGGGGGACCCCTCCGCGTACGGGAAGGAGAGGTCGCCGTGGAAGATGTGGCCGCCGGGCAGCCGCAGGTCGCATTCGAGGTCGAGCGGGGTCTTCGCCTCGACGCAGGGCCGGCCGTCGGCGTCGTGGGCGAGGCAGTCCGCGATCGGTTCGTCCAGGTGGTCGTCGAGCCGGGCGAGGGTGGCGGCGAGGAGTTCGGCGCGGGTGCCGTCGTTGTCGGCGGCGAACAGCCGGGCGGGGGTGTGCAGTCCGAAGAGGGTGAGGGTCTGGTACCCCCGGGCGGCGGGTACCGGGGCCCAGGACCGTCGGGTCGGTGAGGGAGTGGCAGTAGAGCTCGGAGGGCGGGACGGTGGGCAGGCGTCCGGCGGAGGCCTCGGCGTGGGCGGCCGCCAGCTGCCCGTACCCCTCCGCGACGTGGAAGGTGCCGGCGAAGGCCTCGCGGGGGTCGACGGAGCGGTCCCGGAGCCTCGGCAGCCTGGTGAGCAGCATGTTGACCTTGAACTGGGCGCCCTCCGGGGCGGGCGGGGGCGGGTCGCCGAGCAGGGTGGCGAGCGCGTGCGGGGAGGCGTTGACGAGGACGTGGTCCGCCTCGGCGGTCCCCTCGCCGCCGGCGGTGCGGTACGTGATCGCGGCGCGGCGGCCGTCGGTCTCGATCCGGGTGACCTCGTGGCCGGTGCGGAGGTGGGCCCCGGCGGCGCGGGCCGCGTCCGCGAGGGCGTCGGTGAGGGCGCCCATGCCGCCCACGGGCACGTCCCAGTCGCCGGTGCCGCCGCCGATGACGTGGTAGAGGAAGCAGCGGTTCTGGAGGAGGGCCGGGTCGTGGGCGTCGGCGAAGGTGCCGATGAGGGCGTCGGTGAGGACGACGCCCCGGACCAGGTCGTCGGCGAAGGTCCGTTCGAGGGTGATGCCGAGGGGCTCCTCGAAGAGCGTCCGCCAGGTGTCGGCGTCGTCGACGCGGGCGCGCAGCTCCGCACGGGTCGGAAGCGGTTCGGTGAGGGTGGGGAAGA
Source organism: Streptomyces sp. NPDC014907 (assembly GCF_055562975.1). NCBI lineage: Bacteria > Bacillati > Actinomycetota > Actinomycetes > Kitasatosporales > Streptomycetaceae > Streptomyces > Streptomyces sp. NPDC014907. Next base: position 32,165 of record NZ_JBVHEG010000016.1, read on the forward strand.
TCCGGCGGGCGGCCCGGCCGGTGCGGGCGTGGAACGCGCGCCAGGCCTCGTACTCGCGGTCGGAGCCGGTCAGCGCGGCGAAGGAGGCGCGGGTGCGCCCGGGGCCGCCGCCGACGAGGAGTCCGCCGTCGCCCTTCGGGGTGTACGAGGACACCGGCCGCTTCCGTACCCCGAACCTCAGCCCCAGGTCCCGGACGATCTTCTCCGGGAGGAGCGAGACGAGGTACGCGTACCGGGAGAGGCGCGCGTCCACCCCGGCGAACGGGCGGGTGGAGACGGCCGCCCCGCCCGTGGAGCCGAGCCGCTCCAGGACGAGGACGGTGCGCCCGGCACGGGCCAGGTAGGCGGCGGCGACGAGTCCGTTGTGCCCGCCGCCGACGATCACGACGTCGTACGGGCGGGACGGCGCCGGGGCTCCGGCGGGCGGGGCGGGGAGGGCCATGGCCCATGCTCACACGCGAGGGGGGAGCGGGAAAGGGCGGCGGGTCCGGGGCCGCCGGGCGGGTCCCCCGTCCGGCGTGCGGCGGCACGGCCGGCCGTGGGGCCCGCCGGTCAGGCGGGCGGCGGCGCGGCCGCTCTGAGGAGGAGGGCGGCGGCTTCGGCGGGGCGGCCGAGGCGTTCCAGGCAGTGGGCCTCGTCGTCGAGGGCGGCGAGGGTGTCGGGGTGCGCGGGGCCGAGCAGGCGGAGGCGGGCCGCGGCGACGGCGCGGTGGGCCTCCAGGGCCTCCGCCCAGCGGCCGAGCCGGCCGAGGGCGACGCCGGTCTCGCGGCGGCTGAGCAGGGTGTCCGGGTGGTCGGCGCCCAGGACCCGCGCCCGGTCGGCGTGGACGCTCCCGGACTCCGCCAGCGCCTCCTCCCAGCGCCCGAGGCGGCCGAGGTTGACGGCGAGGGCGTGGCGGGCGCGCAGGGTCTCCGGCGCGTCGGCGCCCTGGGCGCGGCTGCGGGAGGCGACGACGGAGCGGCAGACGTCCAGGGCGTCCGCCGCCCGGCCGAGCCGGCCGAGGAGGACCCCGGTCTCGTAGTGGGCGGCGAGGGTGTCGGGATGGTCGGTGCCGAGGGCGGCGGCGCGCGCCTCGGCGACCGCGCGGTACTGGACCAGGGCTTCCTTCCCGCGTCCCAGGCGGGCGAGGACGTGGGCGACCTCGTGACGGGTCATCAGGGTGTCGGGGTGGTCCTCGCCGAGCAGCCGGGCCCGGGCCTCCGCGACCTCGCGCGCAGTGCGGTAGGACTCCTCCAGCCGGCCGAGGCGGCCGAGCGTGAACGCGAGGTTGTGGCGGCAGCGCAGGGTGTCGGGGTGGTCGGGGCCCTCGGTCCGCTCCCTGGCGGCGAGCACCGCGACGTACAACTCGTACGCCTCGGAGTGCCGTCCGATCCGGTCGAGGGCGTACGCCCGCTCCTGCCGGGCGGCCAGGGTGTCGGGGTGGTCCCCGCCGAGGACGCGGGCCCGGGTCCGGGCGACCCGTTCGAAGACCTCCAGGGCGTCGGCGTGGCGGTCGAGGCGGGCGAGGGCGAAGCCGACCTCGTAGTGGCTGGCGAGCGTGTCGGGGTGGTCCTCGCCGAGGACGCGGGCCCGGTCCCCGGCGACGGACCGGTGCACCGCCTCGGCCTCGCCCCAGCGGCCGAGCCTGCCGAGGCCCATCCCCGCCCGGTGGCGGCCGGCGAGCACCGCGACCAGTTCGGCCGGGGGCGCGGGGGCGGGTCCGGCCTGCGCGGGGGCGGCGGTGGTCCATTCGGTGGTGAGGACGGCCGCGGCGGAGTCGTGGGCGGCCGGGCGCGGTCCGGCGGCTCCGGCCGGGCGGTGCCCGCCGGTCATGCCGCGGCTCCACGCGGGCGCAGGGGCGGGGACGGCCGGGACGGGTGCCGGCGCGGGTTCCGCCGGCGCGGGGCACACCGGCACGGGCCGGGTCGGGGGGAGGGACGGCTGCGCGGGCACCCCGGGCAGCGGCGTGAACGGGGACGGGCCCGCGCGGCCCGAGACGATCCGGCGGCGCAGGTCGCCCGCGTCGGCCGGCCGTTCCGCGGGGGCCTTGGCGAGCAGGTCGACGACGAGGCGGTCGAAGTAGTCGGGCAGCTCGGCGCGGTGCGCGCGCGGCGGGCGCGGCACGGTGTCCCGGTGTCCGATGAGGATCGCCCAGGAGTCGCCCAGGTCGAAGGGCGGGGAGCCGGTGGCGAGTTCGTACAGCACGCACCCCAGCGAGTAGAGGTCGCTGCGGTGGTCGACCTCGCCGCCGCCGATCTGCTCCGGGGACATGTAGTGGGGCGTCCCCATCGCGATGCCGGTCCCGGTGAGCTTGGACGTGAAGCCCATGTCGGCGCCGAGGCGCGCTATCCCGAAGTCGCAGATCTTCACCGTGCCGTCCCGCAGCCGCATGATGTTCGCGGGCTTCAGGTCGCGGTGCACGATGCCCCGGCCGTGCGTGTACGCGAGGGCGTCGGCGATCTGGTCGGCGATCTCGACGAGGTCCTGGACGGGCAGCGGGTGCTGGGCGTTGGCGGCGAGGAGCTGACTGAGGTTGCGTCCCTCCAGGAGTTCCATGACGAGGAAGAGCACGCCCTCGTGCTCGCCGAAGTCGTGCACGACGGTGATGCCCCGGTGCTGGAGCGCGGCGGCCACCCGGGCCTCGCGCCGGAAGCGCTCGCGCACGACGTCGAACACCTGCGGGTCCCGCTGCGGGCCGAGCGGCTTGAGGCACTTCACGGCGACGCGGCGCCCGAGCGCCTCGTCGGTGGCGCGCCACACCTCGCCCATGCCCCCGCGGCCGATGACCTCGTGCAGGCGGTACCGCCCCTGGATCAGTCCGGAGTCCCCCATCGCGTGCCGTCGCCCCCGTCGGTTCCTTGCGCTCCTGCCCGTCCGTCCAGTATGGCCGCCGGGTCCGACAGAGGGTACGGGGCGGGGCGCGCGTACGGGTCGGGCCGCGCCTGCGGGCCGACCCGTTCCACGGCCCGCAGGACGTGCCGGGGCGGCAGCCTCCAGCGCAGGCGGGAGGGGACGCGGCGCAGCAGGCCGGCCGTGGCGGCGAGACGGCGGGTGACGGCCTCCGGCGGCGGGGCGGGCCGTCCGTAGAGTTCGTGGGCGTACGGGGGCAGGGCGTCGTACGCGAGCGCCGTGACGTGCCGCCAGACCACCTCACGCGCCGGGACCAGGAGGGGCCGGACCGGGGGACGGCGCAGGAAGTCCTCGACGGTCCTGGCGTCCGGCCCGGCGGCGAGCCGGGGACGCACCGCCTCGAAGTAGGCGGCGAGTCCGGCGGTGGAGGCGGGCACGGCGTCCGGGTCGAGGCCGACGAGCCGGGCCGAGGCGCGGTGCTCGTCCACGTAGCGGTCGGCCAGGGCGTCGGTGAGCGGGATTCCGGAGCGGCGGGCGACCGAGAGGTACGAGTCGGTCTCGGCGCAGTGGACCCAGAGCAGCAGTTCCGGGTCGTCCACGCCGAGCAGCCGGTGGATCCGGCGCACGCGGGCGCCGGCCGCCTCGGCGGCCTCGGTGGTCCCGTAGCTGAGGGTTCCCACGAAGTCGGCGGTCCGCCGCAGGCGGCCCAGGGGGTCCTGCCGGAAACTGCTGTTGATCATGACGCCGCGGACGGCGGCGGGGTGCAGCGCCTGGAGCCAGAGGGCCCGGACGCCGGCGATCCACATCACCGGGTCGCTGTGCAGGTGCCACGTCACGGAGTCGGGTCCGAAGAGGCCGGGGTCGGCGTCCCGCGTCATGGCGTCCAGGCTACGCCGCAACGGGCGCGGGAGCGCCGGGCGGGACGGGACCTTCGCGGCGGGGTCCGGGGGCCCGGTCCGCGCGGCGGAGGCCCGGTCCGCACGGCGGGGCCCGGGAGGACCGGGCCCTCCCGGGTCCCCGCCGGCCCGGACGTCCGGTTCCCTGGCCCATCCGGCCCCTCTTGCGGGCACACCTCCCTGTGTCACGCCGTCTTCCGGCGGAACGCGCACCACCATGGGGCGTGCGCGCCGGAGGGAGCGCGAGGGACGCGCCCGGGCCACGGCGGGAGCGTGTCCGCGGCGGCGCGAGGGGCAGACGCCCCGGAAGGACACCAGGACCGGCCGGCGGGGCGGCCGCGTCCGCTCACACGACGGAGGAGACATGCGCAAGGACAGGCGCCCGGACGGCCCGTCCCCGACCGACGAGGAGATCGACGCGCTCGACGCGCACTGGAGGGCGGCCAACTACCTGTCCGTCGGGCAGATCTACCTGATGGACAACCCCCTGCTGCGCGAGCCGCTGGAACCGGCGCACATCAAGCCGCGGCTGCTCGGCCACTGGGGCACGTCCCCCGGCCTCAACCTCGTGTACACCCACCTCAACCGGGTGATCGGGAAGCGCGGTCTCGACGCCCTGTGCGTCTGGGGGCCCGGTCACGGCGGGCCGGCCGTGGTCGCCAACTCCTGGCTGGAGGGGAGCTACAGCGAGGTCTACCCGGACGTGTCCCGGGACGAGGAGGGGATGGCCCGGCTGTTCCGGCAGTTCTCCTTCCCCGGCGGGGTGCCGAGCCACGTGGCGCCCGAGACGCCGGGATCGATCCACGAGGGCGGCGAGCTGGGCTACGCCCTGTCGCACGCGTACGGCGCCGCCCTGGACAATCCCGACCTCCTGGTGGCGTGCGTCGTCGGGGACGGCGAGGCGGAGACGGGGCCGCTCGCCACGTCCTGGCACTCCAACAAGTTCCTCGACCCCGTGCACGACGGGGCCGTCCTCCCGGTGCTCCACCTCAACGGGTACAAGATCGCGAACCCCACCGTGCTCGCGCGGCTCCCCGAGGGGGAACTGGACGAGCTGCTGCGGGGCTACGGCCACGACCCCCTGTACGTCTCCGGGGACGATCCGCGCCGCGTCCACCGCGACATGGCGGCCGCGATGGACACGGCGCTCGACCGCATCGGGGACATCCGGCGGAAGGCCCGCGCCGGCGAACGGGCCGGGCGGCCGAGGTGGCCCCTGATCGTCCTCCGCACGCCGAAGGGCTGGACCGGCCCGGCGGAGGTGGACGGACTGCCCGTGGAAGGCACCTGGCGCTCCCACCAGGTGCCCCTGTCGGGCGTGCGGGACAACCCGGAGCACCTCCGGCAGCTGGAGGCGTGGCTGCGCTCCTACCGCCCCGAGGAGCTCTTCGGGGCGGACGGGGCGCCGTCCGCACGCGTGCTCGCCTGCGTGCCGGAGGGCGAACGCAGGCTGGGCGCCACGCCGCACGCCAACGGCGGCCTCCTCCTGCGGGACCTGCCCGTACCGCCCCTGGAGCGCTTCGCCGTGCCGGTGGACGAGCCGGGCGCCACCCGGCACGAGCCGACCCGTGTCCTCGGGGACCTCCTGGAAGCGGTCATGGCCGCCACCGCCGACCGCCGCGACTTCCGGCTCGTCGGCCCCGACGAGACCGCCTCCAACCGCCTCGAAGCGGTGTACGGGGCCAGCGGCAAGGCCTGGCAGGAGCCGGTCCTGGACACCGACGAGCACCTGGACCGGCACGGCCGCGTCATGGAGATGCTCTCCGAGCACACCTGCCAGGGCTGGCTGGAGGGATACCTGCTCACCGGCCGCCACGGCCTGTTCTCCTGCTACGAGGCGTTCGTCCACATCGTGGACTCCATGGTCAACCAGCACATCAAGTGGGTGCGGACCTCGCGCCGGCTGCCGTGGCGGGCGCCCATCGCCTCCCTCAACTACCTGTTGACGTCGCACGTGTGGCGCCAGGACCACAACGGCTTCTCGCACCAGGACCCGGGCTTCGTGGACCACGTGCTCAACAAGAGCCCCGAGGTCGTCCGCGTCTACCTCCCGCCGGACGCCAACACCCTGCTCTCGGTGGCGGACCACGCGCTCCGCAGCCGCGACTACGTCAACGTGATCGTCGCCGGGAAGCAGCCCTGCTTCGACTGGCTCTCCCTGGAGGAGGCCCGCGCCCACTGCGCCCGGGGCGCCGGGGTGTGGGCGTGGGCGGGCACGGAGGACGGCACGCGCGAGCCCGACGTGGTCCTCGCCTGCGCCGGTGACGTGCCCACCCAGGAGGTCCTCGCGGCGGCCTCGCTGCTGCGGGAGCACCTGCCCGGGCTGGCGGTCCGGGTGGTGAACGTGGTGGACGTGACGCGGCTGATGTCCCACGGGGAACACCCGCACGGCATGACGGACGGGGAGTACGACGCCCTGTTCACGACGGACAGGCCGGTGATCTTCGGTTACCACGGCTACCCCTGGCTGGTGCACCGGCTGGCCTACCGCCGCGCCGGGCACCCGAACCTGCACGTGCGGGGCTACAAGGAGATGGGGACCACCACGACCCCCTTCGACATGGTCGTGCGCAACGACCTCGACCGCTACCGCCTGGTGATGGACGTGATCGACCGCGTGCCCGGCCTCGGCGTGCGCGCCGTGACCGTGCGCCAGGCCATGGCGGACGCCCGTACCCGTCACCACGCCTGGATCAGGGAGCACGGCACCGACATGCCCGAGGTGGCCGACTGGGAGTGGAACGGCTGAGGCGCGCCGGGCCGGCGTCGGCCCCGGCCCCGGACCGGAGGACCGGTCCGGGGCCGGGGCGCGAGGACGGGACCCCGGGGGGGTTCGGGAACGTGCCTAGGGCAGGAGCTCGTCCATCGAGGCGCGGCCCTTCTCCGCCATGCGGCGCTCCGCCCAGGCGAGGTTCTGCGGGTTCACGTCACGGCCGGAGGCGAGGACCAGGTCCTCCGCCGTGAACTCCCCCTCCGAACCGGCGTGCAGCAGCCGGTCGGGCGTCGGGGAGTCCCCCGGGGACGTCTTGTCGGGCTCAGCGTTCATGCCGCCTCCTACGTGTTCGTCCGGCACTGGCCATTCTGGTGTCCGGTCGGCGCGGGCGCATCCGGGGCGGGGCCGCGCGGAGGCCCGCCCCGGCGGGACCGGGAGCGGGGACCTCCGGCTCCGGGGCGAAGGGACGGAGGGACCGAGGGACGGAGGGGCGAACGGGCGGAGGCCGCCGGCGGTCCCGCCACCGGTCCGGGCGCGGCTCCCGCGGCGAACCCGCGCCACGCCGGGCCCGCACCGTGGCGTCCGCGGTGCGCGGGTTCGACAATGGGGAGGGTGACCGATGACGATCCGCGTACGCGCAGTGGCGAGATCGGGCCCGCCCAGTGGCTCGCCATGAACCGGACCGGCAGCTTCGACTGGGATCTCGACACGGGCGGCATCGACGTCGACGAGTCCGGGCTGCTGGTCTTCGGCGTGGTCCCGGACGCCTTCGACGGGCGGCCGCTGTCGCTCGTCGCGCGGCTCTCCCCCGAGGAACGGGCCAGGCTCCAGGGCGTCGTGCGCGAGGCCCTCAGGAGCGGCGCCCTCTCGTACACCGCCCACTTCCCCATCCCCCAGGACGACGGGCCGCCCCACTGGACGCACGTGCAGGCCCGCATCCTGCGTTCGCCGCGGGGGCGGGCCCGGCGGATCGTCGGCGTCGTGCGGGACACGACCGCCGAGGTCGCGCACGTCACCTTCATCCGGGACCTGGAGAAGCGGCGCGAGGTCCAGACGAGCATCGTCGAGCGGACGACGAACGCCCTGTCGCGCGCGGTGACCGTGGACGACGTGACGGCCGCCCTCACCGGTCCGGGCGGGCTCGCGCGGCTCGGCGCGGACGGGCTCGCGCTCGGACTCGTGGAGAACGGGTCGCTGAACGTCATCGCGCTCAGCGGAGGCTCCCTGGACGTGCTCGACGGCTTCCGCGACCGGCGTCTCGACCGGAGGCTGCCGCTGGCCGAGGCGGTGCTGAGCGGCCGGCCCCGGTTCGTCCCGTCCTTCGCGGAGCTGGGCCGGGACTTCCCCGACCTCGCCCCCCACCTGCCCCGGCTGGACTTCCGGGCGGCCTGCTACCTGCCGCTGGTGGCGCAGGCGCGCTCGCTCGGCGGGATGGCCCTGTTCTACCGGGGCCGCACCTCGTTCAGCCCCGACGAGCGCAACCTGGCCCTCGGGCTCGCGGCGATCGTCGCCCAGTCCCTCCAGCGGGCGATGCTCTTCGACGAGGAGCGGGAACTGGCGACCGGGCTGCAGGAGACGATGCTGCCGCGCCGCATCCCGGAGATCACCGGGGGACACATCGCCGTCCGGTACCACGCGGCGTGGAGCGGACGGCAGGTCGGCGGCGACTGGTACGACGTGATCCCGCTGCCGCGCAGCCGGGTCGGGATCGTCGTGGGCGACGTCCAGGGCCACGACACGCACGCGGCCGCCATCATGGGCCAGCTGCGGATCGCGCTGCGGGCGTACGCGGGCGAGGGGCACGCCCCGTCGACGGTCCTCGCCCGCGCCTCCCGGTTCCTCGCCGAGCTGGAGACCGACCGCTTCGCGACCTGCACGTACGCGCAGGTGGACCTGGCGAGCGGCACCGTGCGCGCCGTACGGGCCGGGCACCTCGATCCGCTGATCCGGCACATCGACGGACGGGTCGGGCAGCCCAAGCTGCGGGGCGGTCTTCCGCTGGGCCTGGCAACGGCGTTCGGGGACGAGGAGTTCCCGGAGACGCGGCTCGACCTGGTGCCCGGGGAGACCCTGGTGCTCTGCACGGACGGCCTGGTCGAACAGCCCGGTTCGGACATCACGGCCGGCCTGGCCGCGCTGGCCGAGGCGATCGCGGGCGGTCCGCCGCAGGCCGAGGAGCTGGCCGACCACCTCTCCGAGCGCCTGTGGGAGCGGTGGGGCGCGGGCGACGACGTGGCCCTCCTGGTGCTGCGGCGCAGCCCGGACCCGGGCACGCCCCGGGCGCCGCGCATCCACCAGTACATCCACCAGGCCGACCCGCAGGGCCTGTCGGACGCGCGGGCGGCCGTGGGGCGGGCGCTCCGGGACTGGGGCATGGCCGATCGCGCCGACGACGCCGAGCTGCTGACGGGGGAACTCCTCGTCAACGTGCTGCTGCACACCGAGGGGGGCGCGGTGCTGACCCTGGAGGTGCTGCCCGAGCCGGTGCGGCGGGTGCGCCTGTCGGTGCAGGACCGGTCGAGCGCCTGGCCCCGGCGGCGCACCCCGGGCGAGGCCGCCACCTCGGGCCGCGGACTGCTGCTGCTCGACGCGCTGGCCTCCCGGTGGGGCGTCGAGCCGCGCGGCGAGGGCAAGGCGGTGTGGTGCGAGATCGGCCCCGCGGGGACGGCGGGGGGCGCCGTCCCCGGCGGCTGAGGGGCCGGGTCAGGCGCGCTGCCACACCGTGGTGGCGTTGCAGAACTCGCGGATGCCGTGGCCGGCGAGTTCGCGGCCGTAGCCGGAGCGCTTGATCCCGCCGAAGGGGAGCGCCGGGTGCGAGGCCGTCATGCCGTTGACGAAGACGCCGCCGGCCTCCAGGTCGCGGACGAAGAACGCGACGTCCTCCCGGGAGCGGGTCCAGACGTTGGAGCTGAGGCCGAACGGGGAGTCGTTGGCGACGGCCACGGCCTCCTCGGCGTCGGCGACCGGGTAGACCGTGGCGACCGGCCCGAAGGTCTCCTCGCGGTGGACGCGCATCTCCGGGGTGATGCCGGTGAGGACGGTGGGCCGGTAGTACCAGCCGTCGCGGAGCGCCTCGTCGTCGGGGCGGTGGCCGCCGCAGAGGACGGTGGCGCCCCGCCCGACGGCGTCGTCCACCAGTTCCTCCAGGTCGGCACGGCCGCGTTCGGTGGCGAGGGGGCCCACGTCGGTGGACTCGTCGAGGGGGTCGCCGACGGTGAGGGCGTTCATGGCGGCGGTGAAGCGCTCGGAGAAGTCGTCGTAGACGTCCCGGTGGACGATGAACCGCTTGGCCGCGATGCACGACTGCCCGTTGTTCTGCACCCGGGCGGTGACGGCGGTCTTCACGGCCGCGACGACGTCGGCGGAGGGCATGACGATGTACGGGTCGCTGCCGCCGAGTTCCAGGACGGTCTTCTTGATCTCGTCGCCCGCCACGGAGGCGACGGCCCGGCCGGCCGGTTCGCTGCCGGTGAGCGTGGCGGCCACGACCCTGGGGTCCCGGAGGATGCCCTCGATCTCCCCGGAGCCGACGAGGAGGGTCTGGAAGCAGCCCTCGGGGAATCCGGCGCGGCGGAAGAGGTCGCCCAGGTAGAGCGCGGTCTGCGGCACGTTGGAGGCGTGTTTGAGGAGGCCCGTGTTGCCCGCCATGAGGGCGGGCGCGGCGAAGCGGATCACCTGCCACAGCGGGAAGTTCCACGGCATGACGGCGAGGACCGGGCCGAGGGGCCGGTAGTGGACGCGGGCCGTGTCCGCGCCGGAGTCCTGGACGTCGCTCTCCGCCGGGTGCTCGTCGGCGAGCAGTTCCTCGGCGTGGCGGGCGTACCAGCGCATGGCCTTGACGCACTTGGCGGCCTCCGCGCGGGCGGCGACGATCGGCTTGCCCATCTCGACCGTCATCGTGCGGGCGATGTCCTCGGTGTCCTCCTCCAGGAGGCCCGCGGCGGCGCGCAGGAGGCGGGCGCGTTCGGCGAAGGGGGTGGTGCGGTACTGGCGGAACGTCTCGTGCGCGGCGGCGACGCGCCGCTCGACCTCGTCGGGCCCGTGGGCCTCGTAGGTGCGCAGCGTCTCGCCGGTCGCGGGGTTCACGGTGGCGATGCCCATGGCCTGTCTCCTCCTGCCTCGGCCCCCGTCTGACAGAAACCTTCCGCGAAGAGGGGCGCGGCGCAACAGGGGCGGCGCGGCGGGGTGACCGGGGGCGCCGGCCGGTCAGGAGGTCAGCCAGGCCAGCGCGCCGGAGAGGTGGGCCCGGAAGAGCGGGTCGCGGTACGCCTCCGGGGCGTGTCCGAGGGCGGTGAAGAAGACGCGTCCGCGGTCCACCCCGCGGCACCAGACGAGCGGGTGGTCGTCGCCGTGGGTGCCGCCCCGGTAGGAGGACTCGTCGGCCCGGGCCAGGACCCGTACGCCGGCCCCGCCGGTCCCCGCGGCGCCGTCCGTTCCCTCCGTGCCGCGCGGGTCGGACGTGAAGTTGTACCACTCGTCCGTCCACTCCCAGCGGGCCGGGAGCGGGGCGGTCGCCGGGTGGTCCCCGGGGGCCACGAGGACGGTGCCGGGCTGGACCTCGGGGTGCCCGTCGAAGCGGGTGCCGAGCAGTTCCCCGTAGAAGGGCCAGTCCGGTTCGGCGTTGGCGGCCGCGTGCACGGCGAGGAGGGCGCCGCCGCCCCGCAGGTACGCCTCGAGGGCGGTGCGGCCCCCGGGGGTCAGGACGTTCCCCGTCGTGGAGAGGAGGACGACGGCGGCGCGTTCCGCCAGTCCCTCGGGGGTGAAGGCCTCCGGGTCCTCGCCCACCTCGGCCGTCCGCCCCAGCTCTCCCGCCAGCTCCACGAGCGCGGCGGCGCCGTCGGGGATCGAGTCGTGGCGGTACCCGGCGGTGCGGGTGTAGATCAGGACGTCGGCGACGGGCACGCGGGGCTCCGGGGCGGGGTGTCGAACGAGGGCGGGAGTGGGGGCGGAAGCGCGCGGAAAGCGCTTTCTCCCTCCGTTCCCCCGACCGTAGTCACCGGGAACGGCGGGCCGCAACCCCGGCACCGCAGCGGCACGCCGGAGCCGGGCGCCGGGGCGGGGCGCCGGAGCCGGGCGCCGGGGCGGGGCGCCGGGCCGGGGCCGGGCCGCCGGAGCCGGGCACGCCCGCGGCGGGGTCAGGCCGTCGCTTCCGGGCCCGGACCCTCCGGCCGGTCCCCGGAGGTCCGGACCTCCCTGGTCGTCGCCTCCAGGAGCGGGGCGAGGAACTGCCGTTCCAGACTGCCCGGCGGCAGCGCCTCCGGTTCCACGTAGCTCTGGGCGAGACCGCCCTCCCGCAGGGCGACCAGGAGGCGCGCGAACCGGTCGGTGTCCACGGTCAGTTCGCGCCCGGCCCGGCTCAGGACGAGGGTGAGGCCGCGGGCGATCTCCGCCCGGAGCCGCTCGTCGTGGCGCGCGAGCACCCAGGCGGCCTGCGGGTCGCGGATGGCGTGCAGGGTGAACTCGGTGGTGACCAGGTACCAGTCCCGCTCGTCGGGTTCGACGCGGGAGGCCAGCTCCGCGAGCCGCGCCAGGGTGTACTCGCCGGGGGTCAGCGCGTCGATCGCCTCGGCGAGCCGCCGCACGGTCCGGTCGCTGTGCTCGTCGAAGAGGGCGAGGAAGAGTTCCTCCTTGCTCGCGAAGTTCGAGTAGTACGCGCCCCGCGTGTAGCCGGCCCGCTCACAGATCCGCTCGATCGTCGTCGCGTGGAAGCCGTGTTCGGCGAAGGCCTCCAGGGCGGCCGCCAGGAGCGCCGCGCGGGTACGGGACCGCTGACCGGTGACACCTTTCGGCACAGGGGGTTCCTCCTCGTCACGGGCCGCGTCCCGCGGCGGGCGTCCACCATACCGGCGCCTCCCGCACGGGCGGGGACCGGTTCCGGCGGATAAAATCCAGACATGGGAGAGCGGCCCGCCGCACCTGCGGCCCCCGATCTGGTCCTCGAGATCGACGGGGACGCGACGCTCCTGGACCCGAGCCGCGTCTACCGCGTCGGACGGGACCCCACCAGCGACATCGTCCTCCCGGACGACCGCGCGTCCTGGCACCACGCGGTGTTCCGGGCCGTCGCGGGCCGGTGGACCCTGACCGACGGGGGCAGCACGAACGGCACCTTCGCGGACGGCCTGAGAGTGGCCGGGACGCGGGAGGTCGGCCCCGGAACGGTCGTGCGGTTCGGACACCCCGAGGACGGCCCCCGCGCGATCCTCTCGTCCGGCGCCCCGGCCCGGCCGGGGGAACCGGAGCCCCCACCCCCTCCCGTACGGGAACCCGGGCCGGAACACGCACGGGAGCACGTGCGGGAACCCGGACCGGAGCACGTACGAGAACCCGCACCGGAGCACGTACCGGAACCGGCTCCGGAGCACCCGGGGGGACCGGAGCCCGGACACGTGCCGGAACCGGCTCCGGAGCGCGTACGGGAGCGGGAACCCGCCCCGCTCCGGCCCCCCTCCGTCGTTCGTCCCGCCGCCACCGGCACCTTCCGGCGGCCGACGTCCGTCCGTCCGCTGCCCGCCCACCGCGTCCGCATCGGCCGCGCCCCCGACAACGACGTCGTCGTCCCCGACCTCGCCGTCTCGCGGCGGCATGCCGAACTCCGCGCCCAGCCCGACGGCACCTACCGGATACACGACCTGGGCAGTCACAACGGGACCTTCCTCAACGGCCGTCCCGTCACCGACGCCCGGGTGACGGCGCGGGACATCGTCGGCATCGGGCGGAGCGCGTTCTGCCTGATCGGCGGACGGCTGGTCGAGTTCACCGACACCGGTGAGGTCTCCCTCGACGTGCGGTCGCTCGCCGTCACCGTCGACCACGGGCGCAGGACCCTCCTCGACGGGGTCTCGTTCCCGGTGGCCGAGAAGTCCCTGCTCGCGGTCGTCGGACCGTCCGGCGCCGGGAAGTCCACCCTCCTGAACGCCCTCACCGGCCAGCGCCCCGCCGACCGGGGCACGGTGCTCTACGACGGCCGCGACCTGTACCGGGACTACGCCGAACTGCGCCGGCGCATCGGGCTCGTCCCCCAGGACGACATCCTGCACCTCCAGCTGACCGTCCGCCGCGCCCTCGAGTACGCCGCCGAGCTGCGGTTCCCCGAGGACACCGAGCGCGCGGAGCGGCGGGCCCGGGTGGACGAGGTGATCCGGGAGCTGGGCCTGGCGGAACGCGCGGACCAGCCGATCCACAGCCTCTCCGGCGGCCAGCGCAAGCGGGTCAGCGTCGCCCTCGAACTGCTCACCAAACCGTCCCTCCTCTTCCTGGACGAGCCCACCTCCGGTCTCGACCCGGGCATGGACCGGTCCGTGATGCACATGCTGCGCGGGCTCGCCGACGACGGGCGCACGGTCGTCGTGGTCACCCACAGCGTGCTCAGCCTGGACGTCTGCGACCGGCTGCTCGTCCTCGCGCCCGGCGGCAGGGTCGCCTACTACGGGCCGCCGTCCGAAGCCCTCGGCTTCTTCGGCTTCGACCAGTGGCCGGAGGCCTTCGAGACCTTCGAGAACGACCGGGACCGCGACTGGGCCGGCCAGTACGCCTCCTCCCGCTTCCAACGCCGGTACATCACCGACGCCGCGACGGGCCCGGACCTCCCCCGGGACGGAACCGGCGGGAGCGCCCGGGCCGGCACGGTGCCCGCCCCGCCGCCGAAGGCACAGAGCTGGGGCTCCCAGCTGCGGACCCTGGTGCGCCGCTACGCGGCGGCGCTCTCCGCCGACCGCACCTTCCTCGTCATCATGATCGCGCTGCCGTTCGTGATGGGCGCGATGGCCCGGGCCCTGTCCGAGGGCGCGCTCAACCCCGAGTCGTCGCTGAACGTCCTGCTCATCCTCTGTGTGGGCGGGGTCCTCACGGGTGCGGCGAACGCCGTGCGCGAGCTGGTGAAGGAGCGCACGATCTACCGGCGCGAGAGAGCCGTCGGGCTGTCCCGGTCGGCCTACCTCGCCTCCAAGGTGGTGGTCCTCGGCCTGATCACGGTCGTGCAGGCGGTGGTCCTGACCCTGGTGGCCCTGATCGGGGTGCCGCTGAACGTGCCCGGCGGCGAGGGCGTCCTGATGCCCCCTCTGGTGGAGATCACCCTCGCCGTCGCGCTGCTCTCCTTCACTGCGATGATGCTCGGCCTGTTCGTCTCGGCCCTGGTCCGCAAGGAGGAGGTGACGATGCCGCTGCTCGTCCTCCTCGCCATCGTGCAGGTGGTGTTCTGCGGGGCCCTGCTCACCGTGCGGGGCACGCCCGTCCTGGAGCAGCTGGCCTGGCTCGTCCCCTCGCGGTGGGCGTTCGCGGCGATGGGCGCGACGATCGACATCGGGAAGGTCGCGCCGAACGACAAGACCACCGATCCGCTGATGCGGCACACGGCGGAGGCCTGGCTGTTCGACATGGGCATGATGGTGGTGCTCTGTCTGGTCCTCGGGCTGGTCGTGGCCCGGCTGCTGCGCCGCCACGAGCCGGTCGTCATGCGGAGGTAGACCCGTGAGCGTCCCCGTGTCCGCGTACGTGCCGGACTTCCGGCCCACCCACGTCGTGCCGCGCGGCGGCCTCCCCGCGTGGGAGGCGCCCGATCCGGGGCTGCCCACGGCGCCCCTGGACGCCTTCCTTCCCGTGTGCCTGGAGGAACGGGCCGGGGACTGGGGGCGGATCCGGTGCTCCAACGGCTGGACGGCGTGGGTCGACGCGCGGCTGCTGGTCGGCGTCCCCGACGACCCGCCGGCGGCGGGCCGTCCCCTCACCAGGACCGCCGACCCCCGCCCGCTGATCGCCCGCGCCGAGGACGCGCTCGGCCGCTACCGGCGGGCCGTGGAGGAACGGGGCGCGGGCCGTCTCGACGGCGAGGGCTTCCGGCTGCGCACCCGGGGCCTGCGGGTGGGCATGGTCGTCGACGGCGAGTCGGTGTGGCTGTACGACGCCGAACACGAGCGCTGGGTGTACTGCGACGGCGTGGGGCTCCGTACCTACGCCGTCGGGGCGGAGCCCTCGGCCACCGTCCGGTCGCCCACGCTCACCCCCGCCGGCACGTCCGCTGCCCCGGCCTCTCCCCCGCCCGCCGTCCCCCCGGGGCGGGACGGACGGGAGGGGCCGGAGGGGGCCGGGGAGAGGGCCGGCGGGGAGGGCGGAGGGCCGGCGGACGACGGGCCCGGGCGCACCCGGGCGGTGCCGCCCGGGTACGCGCCCACGCGGGTGGTGCCCCCGGCGGACCCGGAGACGGCCGGACCGCCGCCGACCCGGGTCGTGGAACCGGTCCGGGACGCGGAACCGTCGCCGCTCCCGTACGCGGAGGAGGCCCCGACCCGGATGGCGGAGCCGCCGTCGCCCCAAGCCGTGGAACCGGCCCCGACCCGGGTGGCGGAACCGTCGCCGCCCCCGTACGCGGAGCAGGCCCCGACCCGGGTGGCGGAGCCGGACCGGGCCCCGGAGCCCCCTCCGACCCGGATCGTGGAGCGGCCGCCGACGGGTGAGGGCTGATGGGCGGCGGGGCGCAGGCCGGCCCGGACCTCCCGGCGGGCCGGCCCTCGGGGCTCGTCGGCAAGGAGATCGCGGGCTACCGCGTGGAGGGCGAGATCGGACGCGGCGGCATGGCGGTGGTGTACCGGGCGCGGGACCTGCGGCTCGACCGTACGGTGGCGCTGAAGCTGCTGGCCCCCGAGCTGGCCCGCAACGACACCTTCCGCAGGCGCTTCGCGCACGAGTCGCGGGTCGCCGCCTCGATCGACCACCCGCACATCGTGCCGGTCTTCGACGCGGGCGAGACGGAGGGCGTGCTCTACATCGCCATGCGGTACGTGGCGGGACAGGACCTGGCGGCCCTGCTGCGCCGGGAGGGGCCGCTGTCCCCGGCGAAGGCCGGCCGGATCGCCGTGCAGGTGGCCTCCGCCCTGGACGCGGCGCACGCGCACGACCTCGTGCACCGGGACGTGAAGCCCGGCAACGTCCTGGTGGCCGAGGGCACCGACCGCGACCGTCCGGAACACGTGTACCTCACGGACTTCGGGCTGACGAAGAAGTCGCTGTCGCTCACGGGGTTCACGACGGTGGGCGAGTTCGTGGGCACGCTGGACTACGTGGCGCCCGAACAGATCTCGGGGAAGCCGGTCGACGGCCGGTGCGACGTGTACGGCCTGGCGTGCGTGGTGTTCGAGACCCTGGTGGGCGCGCCGCCGTTCCACCGCGACACCGACTGGGCGGTGCTGTGGGCGCAGCAGTACGATCCGCCGCCCCCGCTCTCCGGGGCGCGGCCGGGACTTCCGGGGGCGGTGGACGCGGTCTTCGCGAAGGCCCTGGCGAAGACCCCCGAGGAGCGCTACGGAACGTGTCTGGAGTTCGTCACCCGGCTCCGTACCGCCCTGGAGTCCGGAGCGCCGGACGCCCGGGGCCCGGCGGGGGGCGGCGCGCCGCGGCCGCCCGGCCCTCCTCCCGCCCCGCCCGCGTGGGCGCGGCCGGTGTTCCGGGAGCTGTAGGCCGCGCCCCGGGAAGCGGGGCGGGCGCACCGGTCACCGGCGGCGGTCGCGGTCAGGGCGTCCGGTCCGGGGCCGCGGGCGGTCGCGGACCGGCGGTGTCCCTCCCGTCCGCCGGGTCCGCCCCGCCCCCGCGGCGGACCCGGGCGGCGAGGAGACCGCCGAGGAGGCCGAGGACCAGGCCCCACAGGAGCCCGAGGCCGGCCGTCCTCCAGAGGTCCGGGCGCAGCAGCACCTCGCCGCCGAGCGAGTCGAGTTCGCCGATGCCGAGGACCGAGAGGCCGAAGCGGACCTCGACCCGGGTGAGCGGGACGACGGCCAGCAGCGCGAGCGCGAGGGCGACGCCGAAGCGGAGGGCGTGCTGCCGGAGCCGTGTCCGGGCCGGGGAGCGGACCGCCGCCGCGAAGGCCGCGGCGAGCAGCAGGAGGGCCGCGACGGGGAGGAGCCACCAGGCCCGCGCGTCCCGCGCGGCGAGCGAGGAGAGGTCGACGGTCGAGAGGTCCCGGCCGCCGCCGCGCAGGACGGCGTCGAGGGCCTGCGGCACGGGCAGGCCGAAGGGTCCTTCCGCCCTGCCCTCCCAGGAACCGCCGATGCCCACGCCGAGGGCCGGCCAGGCGAGGTTGGGCAGGCCGAGGAGGAGGACGGCGAAGGTCCCGGCGGCGCGGTCCCCGGTCGCCGCGACCACGACCCCGGCCACCAGGCCCACGGCCACGTACGCGAGGAGCACCAGGAACACCGCGTGGGCGACGGGCCGTACGGGCTCCTGGTAACGGACGAGCCGGGGCGGCAGCGGAGCCGCCCGGGAGACGAGGAGGGCCACGGCGAGGACGCCGAGGATCCACAGGAGACCGTGGAAGAGGGTGGGCCCGGGGTCGGCGCGGAAGCCGACCGTGGGACTCACGGAGTCGAGCAGGTCGCCGAAGAGGTCCGCGAGCGGGTCTCCGGTGCCCCCGCCGCCGAGGGTGATCCTGAAGTCGTGGCGGGCGAGGGCGGAGAGGGCCGCGAGGGCGGCCGTCCAGAGGACGGCGGTGGTGGCGGCGCGGAGCAGGAGCTCGCGGGCGCCGGTCACCGCGTGGTTCCGCAGGGGGCGCAGGAAGAAGTGGCCGGCGACCAGTGCGCCCACCAGGGTGACGGTGAGGGGCATGGCGGCCGGTTCGGCCCGGGCGCCCGCGAGGGGACCGGCGTCGCCGGACAGTTCGACCTCGCCGCCCACGGCCATGACGACGACGGCGGCGAGGACCGCGGCGAAGCCGCCGGGCAGGTCGGCGGCGCCGGCGGCCCGGAGGCCGAGCGCGGCGACGCCGCCCATCGCGAGGTATCCGGCGACCACGGTCACCAGGGCCTGGAGGAGGGTGCGGACGAGAAGCCCGGCCGGGCGCGCGGCGGGCCGCGCGGAGGCGGAGGCGGGGGGCCTGCTGCTCACGCCGACCACGCTAGTGCCGGGGGCGGCCGGCCGCTTGCGCACGGGGCGGCCGGGGGGCCGGGGGCCTTCCGCCCGTGCGCGGGACGGCCGGAGGATCGGGGGGCTTCCCCCGGCCGCGCCCGGGCGGGGAGCACACGGGGCCGGGCCGGCCGCGCGGAGGCGGCGCTCCGGGGAGGGGGCGCCGCTCGTGGAGCGTGACGTTTCCGCTTGCGGGCGGGCACCGGTCGGCGCACACAATGGGCCCGGAACGGAAGAAAGGGAAAAACGTGACTTCCCACCCGCCGTCCGGCCCCCCGTCGGTCCCTCCCTCGGGTCCCCCCTCGGGCCCCCTTTCGGGTCCGGGAGCGCGTCCGGGCGCCGCCGGCCCCCCGCCCCCGCCCCCGCCCGGACCGCCTTCCGGCGGCTCCGGCGGCTCCGGCGGAGGCCGGGACGGCGGAGGCCAGGACGGCGGAGGCCAGGACGGCGGAGGCTCCTCCCGTTACCCCGGGGGCGACGGAGGCGGCCCGTGGTGGCGTTCCGTCCCGAAGGTCGCCTCGGTCGTCGCCCTGCTCGTGGCGGCCGTCGCCCTGGCCGTCGTCCTCACCGGCCGCTCCGGCGACGACGGTGGCGGCACGACGAGGGCCGGCGGCGGGGAGGTCTTCCTGCAGAACGCCTCCGCGACCGGCCCGGACCCGTTCACCCGGTCGACGGCCCGCACCGGCGGCTCCGTCCCGCCGGCCTCGCTGCCGCCGCGCACCGGCCGGGCGACCGCCGGCACGCCCGAGGTGCCGGGCTCGGCGCCCGGTCTCTACGGCGGGACGAAGTCGGTGGCGAGCTGCGACGTGGAGCGGCAGGTGCGCTACCTGGCCGGCGAACCGGCGAAGAACGCGGCCTTCGCCTCGGTCCTGCGCGTCCCGACGGACGGGGTGCCCGGCTACCTGCGTTCCCTCACGCCGCTCCGGCTCCGGGCCGACACCCGGGTGACCAACCACGGCTTCAGGGACGGTTCCGCCACCGCGTACCAGGCGATCCTCCAGGCGGGTACGGCGGTCCTGGTCGACGACCGGGGAGTGCCCCGGGTGCGCTGCGCCTGCGGCAACCCGCTGACCGAGCCGGTGGCGCAGAGGAACCCCCGCACGACGGGCTCTCCCTGGCCGGGATACGACGCCGGCCAGGTGGTCGTGGTCGCGCCCGCCGGGACGGTCGTGAACACCTTCGTGGTGTACGACCCCGAGGACGGCGGCTGGTTCACGCGGAAACGCGGCGACACCGGCGGGCGGGACGAACCGGCCCCGCCGCCGGCCACGGCCTCCCGGACGCCGTGCGCGGGCGACCCGTCCTCCTGTCCTTCCGGCCCCTCCTCCGGCCCGCCGACGCCCCCGCCCGGCACTCCGTCCGGCCCGTCCGCTCCCCCGGGCTCCTCGCCCCCGCCCGGTTCGCCGCCCCCGCCGGACTCCCCGCCGCCCCCGGTGTCCCCGCCGCCGTCCGGGCCACCGGCTCCGCCCGAATCGTCGGCCCCGAACTCGGGTCCCGCGCCGGACACCCCGGCCGGTACGCCGCCGGACGCCTCCCGGCCCGGTGCCGCCGCGTCCTCCTGATCGTTTCGGAACGGTCCACGGAGGCGTCGGAGGCGGATGACGCCGCAGGCGAGTCCGAGCAGGCCCTGAGGGAGGTCCGCTCGACGCCCGTGGCGGATTCGGAGCCGCTTGAACCGGCGCAGCCGGGCGAAGGCACGCTCGACCACCCGGCGCACCTTGCCGGGACCGGAGCCGCGGGCGACACCGCAGCGGGCGGTGATCGGCTCGATGCCGCGTTTCCAGGGCAGGCGGCGGTACGTGTCGAAGTCGTGGCCCCCGTCGGCCTTCACGGGGAGTCCTGGGGTCTCAGGGCTCCCCGTGACTGGCTGTGCGTGGCGTCAGCGTGCGAACTTCTCGACGGCCGCCGGGGTGACGGGGGTGAAGAAGTTGACGAGGTTGCCGTCGGGATCGCGGAACAGCAGCGACCGGTTGCCCCAGGGCATCGTGGTGGGCACGGTGACGAAGTCGGCGACGAAGCCGGTCAGGTTCCGGTGAACGCGGTCCACGTCGTCGACGAGGAACTCGGTGATCACGCTGTGGTTGTCCGCCGGGCGGGCAGAGCCCGGGGCGAACAGCGGGACCGTACGGGTGCCGGCGATCGCGAGGGTCGCGCCCGCGGTCCTGAGTTCGGCGAAGTCCTCGGTGGCCCACGTCGCCCGCGCCCCTGTGGCTCGCTCGTAGAACTCGACGAGGCGCGCTACGTCGCCGGTGATGATGCGGATCGAGACGAAGTCCATGGGAATCCCTTGGTCGTGCTGGAGGCGTGCACGTCGCAGGCTAGGAGAAATAGTGGACAGAATCGGTCCTGTATTCGCCTTAGACTGCGCACATGTCCCGACCCACCGGCCGCGTGCTGACGCTCCTGGAGCTGCTGCAGTCGGGCGGCACCCGGACCGTGGCCGAACTCGCCGACCGGCTCGGCGTCGAAGGGCGCACCGTGCGCCGGTACGTGGCCCAGCTGATCGACCTCGACGTGCCCGTGCAATCGGTGCGCGGCCGCTACGGCGGGTACCGGCTCGCCCCCGGGTACCGCTTGCCTCCGCTCATGCTCAGCGACGACGAGGGACTGGCCGTGCTGCTCGGCCTGGTCGCCGGCCGCCGGGCGGGGTTGACGACGGCGCAGCGCACGGCGAACGAGACGGCATCGGCCAAGATCCGGCGGGTGCTGCCCAAGCACATCGCCCGCCGGCTCGACGCACTCCTGGAATCCCTCGCCTTCACGGATCGGCCCGGCGAGTTCGACACCCCGGACGCCGGGGTCCTGCTCGCGCTCGCCGATGCGGTGCGCCACCGCCGACCGGTCTCGATCCGCTACACCGACCGTGACGGACGGCACAGCGAACGCACGCTGCACGCCTACGGGATCGTCGCCCACGGGGGCCGGTGGTACGTCACGGGCAAGGACGCCCGGGCCGGCGAGGACCGGACCTTCCGGCTCGACCGCATCGCAGACGCGCGGACCCTGCCCGGCTCGTTCGAAGTGCCGGCGGGTCCCGGTCCGGCACAGCGGGTGCTGTCGGGGTTCGCCACGGCCGAGTACCGGCATCGGGTGACCCTGCGGATCCACGGGACGGCCGAGCAGATCCGTGCCCGCCTTCCGGCCGGCGTCGCGAGCCTGGAGGAGCACGAGCCCGCAGCGTCCGAGGACCGGGCGACCGAGCGCTGGCTGCGCGTCGAGCTGCGGGTGGAGCGGCTCGACTGGTTGCCCCCGGTACTCGCCTCACTCGACCGGCCGTTCGTCATCGAGCGCCCCGATGAACTCCGCGACCTCGTCATCGCGCTCGCCGATCGCCTCGCGTCGTACGCCCGCCGAGCCTGACGGCGAGGAACCGATGTCATGAGACGGCACGGCCAGGAGCGTGCGGTGAACCACCCGTCGCCCCGCTTGTGCGGCCGGCCGCGGTCGGCGAGTTCGGTCGTCTTCGCGCGCGGCGGTTCCGGCTTGCCGCGCACCGTCGCCCGGAGGCCCGGCCGGTTCGAGGCGTCATTCCCGCCCGGCGCCGGCGAGGGGCCGGACGCCGTCTGCGACGTCGACGCGGAGGTGGGACCGGCAGCGGACGGCTCCCGCTGGAGCACGACCGTGTTCACGCTCGCCGAGACCGGTGGCCTCACGCAGGTTCTTCAGCGGCTCGATGACGAGGAGCCCACGCCCCCGTTCTGGAACGATCGATTAATGGGGATGCCCGGCCGCGGAGGCGCGTGTACGGTCCACCGAGTGGAACCGCTGACCGACAAAGAGATCCGCTCGTCCTTCGTGAACTGCACCAAGGGCGAGGCCGCACGTCTCAAGCTGCCGCTCGACTTCGCCGAACTCCCCTGGGAGGACCTCGACTTCCTGGGCTGGGTGGACCCGGGCGCGCCCCTGCGCGCCCATCTGGTGATCCCCCGCGAGGACGGCCCGGTCGGTGTGACCCTGCGGGTCCCGGCCGTGGGCCGGACCAGCGCCGTGAAGTCGAGCCTGTGCCAGATCTGCCTGACCGCGCACGCCTCCTCGGGCGTGTCCCTCCTCGTGGCGCCGCTGGCCGGGCCCCGCGGCCGCGAGGGGAACACGGTCGGGACCTACCTCTGCGCCGACCTCGCCTGCTCCCTCTACATCCGGGGCAAGCGGCAGCCGAAGCTGCGCGCCGGGCGCCGGGAGGAGTCCCTCACGCCCGACGAGTGGATCGCCCGCACGAAGGACAACCTCGACGCCTTCGTCCAGCGGGTCATGGCGGGCTGACGCCCCTCCCGTGACGCCCCCCGCGCCGCCGGCCGGCCGGCCGGGCCCGGGACTCGGCCACCGGTCCCGGGCGGCAGGACGCGACGCGGCGGGCGGGGCCGTTCAGCGGAAGGCCTGCTCGCCGGTGAGGGCCTTCCCGACGACCAGGGAGTGGACCTCGCTCGTGCCCTCGTAGGTGAGCACCGACTCCAGGTTGTTGGCGTGGCGGAGGACCGGGTACTCCAGGGTGATGCCGTTGGCGCCCAGGATCGTGCGGCACTCGCGGGCGATCGCGATCGCCTCGCGCACGTTGTTCAGCTTGCCCACGCTGACCTGCTCCGGGGTGAGGGCGCCCGCGTCCTTCAGCCGGCCGAGGTGGAGGGCGAGGAGCATGCCCTTGCCGAGTTCGACGGCCATGTCGGCGAGCTTCTGCTGCGTCAGCTGGTACGACGCGAGGGAGCGGCCGAAGACGACGCGGTCGCGCGCGTAGGAGACGGCGGTCTCCAGGCAGTCGCGGGCGGCGCCGAGCGCGCCGAAGACGATGCCGAAGCGGGCCTCGTTGAGGCAGCCGAGGGGGCCGGAGAGGCCGCGGGCCTCCGGCAGCATCGCGTCGGCGGGCAGGCGCACGTCCTCGAGGACCAGTTCGCTGGTGACGCTCGCCCGCAACGACAGCTTCATCCTGATCTCGGGGGCGCTGAAGCCGGGGGTGCCGGCCGGCACCAGGAACCCGCGGACGCCCTCCTCGGTCCGCGCCCAGACGACGGCCACGTCGGCGACGGAGCCGTTGGTGATCCACATCTTGGTGCCGTTGAGGACCCAGTCGGAGCCGTCCCGCCTGGCGTGGGTCCGCATCGCGCCGGGGTCCGAACCGGCGTCCGGCTCGGTGAGGCCGAAGCAGCCGATGTACTCGCCCGCCGCCATCTTCGGCAGCCAGCGCCGCTTCTGCTCCTCGGAGCCGTACTTCCACACCGCGTACATGGCGAGGGAGCCCTGCACGGAGACGAGGGAGCGCAGTCCGGAGTCGACGGCCTCCAGTTCCATGCAGGCGAGGCCGTACGCGACGGAGCCGGTGCCCGCGCAGCCGTATCCCTCCAGGTGCATGCCGAGGACGCCGACGCCGCCGAGGACGCGGGCGAGTTCGCGGGCGGGGATCTCGCCCTTCTCGAACCAGCCGGCGACGTGCGGGCGCAGTTCGCGGTCGGCGACGGCGCGCACGGTACGGCGGATCTCCCGCTCCTCGTCGGTCAGCAGTCCGTCGACGGCGAGCAGGTCGAGGGGGTGGACGGGAGCGGGGCTGGGCTGCGACTTCACGGACGGCCTCCTGGCGGCTGTGGCGACTCGGCGTGCCGAAGCGTAGCGTCGGACCAGATATTGGATCCAGTATTGAAAATCCAGCCTCCCGGTCGTACGGTCCGGCTGAATCCGATCGCCGACGGGGCCGACGAGGGAGAGCGGAATGCGCGCAGACCAGCCGGACACTCCCGGGACACCGGGGGCACCGGGAACCCCGCACGGCGGTGCCCTCTCCGGGATCGTCGTCGCCGACTTCGGCCGGGTGCTCGCCGGGCCGTACATGACGATGCTCCTCGCCGACCTGGGCGCCGACGTCATCAAGATCGAGCGGCCGGGTTCCGGCGACGACACGCGTGCGTGGGGGCCGCCGTTCGCGGCCGGCGAGGCCACGTACTTCCTCGGCGTGAACCGGAACAAGCGCTCCGTCGCCCTCGACCTCACGGACCCGGAGGACCTGGCGGCGGCCCGCGCGATCGTGGACCGCGCGGACGTCCTGGTGGAGAACTTCCGCCCCGGCACGATGGAGAGGCTCGGCCTCGGGTACGAGGACGTGAGGGCGTCCAATCCCGGACTCGTCTACTGCTCGGTGACCGGCTTCGGCACCGCCGAGGGGGCCCGGATGCCCGGCTACGACCTGCTCGTCCAGGCCGTGGGCGGTTTGATGAGCGTCACCGGTGAGCCCGGCGGCCCGGGGACGAAGGCCGGGACCGCCCTGGTCGACGTCGTCACCGGGCTCCACGCGGGCCTCGGCGTCCTCGCCGCCCTCCGCCACCGGGAACGCACCGGCGAGGGCCAGCGGGTCGAGGTCTCCCTCCTCGGCTCGCTCCTCTCCGCGCTCACCCACCAGGCGTCCGCCCACCTCGGGGCCGGGGTCGTGCCGCGCGCGATGGGCAACCGGCACCCGAGCATCGCCCCGTACGAGGTGTTCGAGGCCCTGGACCGGCCGCTGGTCCTCGCCGTGGGCAACGACCGGCAGTTCGGGGTCCTGTGCGAACGCCTCGGCCTGCCGGGACTCGCCGGCGACCCCCGCTTCACCACCAACACGGCCCGGGTCGCCCACCGGGAGGAGCTGGCCGCGGCGCTCTCCGGGCCGCTCGGCACCCGGACCGCCGACAGCTGGTTCGAGGAGCTCACCGCGGCCGGCGTGCCGTGCGGGCCGATCAACGACCTGGCCGCCGCCTTCGACCTCGCCGACCGGCTGGGACTCGCCCCGCGGGTCCCGGAGTCCGCGGCCGGTCCCGGCCAGGTGGCCCATCCGATCCGGCTCGACGCCACCCCGGCCGCCTACCGCACCGCTCCCCCACGTCTGGGCGAGCACACGGACGGCCTCCTCGCGGAGCTGGGACGGCCCGTCCGCGGGGGTCCGGCGGCGGACGGCCGCGCGTAGGAAGATGGTCGCCACCGGTGCGGCGGCGCCCCGGTGGGCAGCGTGAGGGAACGGAAGGTCACAGGCGATGAGCAGCGCGGTGCGGAAGCGGCGGCCGCAGACCGCCCAGCAGTTCGTCCTGGAGGAGTTGCGGCGCGCCATCACCACCGGGGAGCTCGGGCCCGGCGACCAGATCCGCCAGGACGCCCTCGCGGCCCGGTTCGAGGTGAGCCGGGTGCCGCTGCGCGAGGCCCTCAAGGCCCTGGAGGCCGAGGGGCTGGTCGTCCACCACGTGCACCGGGGCTACTTCGTCGCGGAACTCTCGCTCGGCGACCTGGAGGAGATCTACCGCATCCGGGAGCTCCTGGAGACGGAGGCCGTGCGCACGGCCGTACGGCGGATGCCGGAGGGCACCGTCGGCACGCTCGAACGCGTCCAGCGCGAGGTGGAGCGGGCCGCCGCCGACGGGGACGTGCCCGCGATGGCGGCGGCGAACCGGCTCTTCCACCTCACCCTGATCGAGGCGTCCGGCATGCCGCGCCTCGTGCGCCTCGTCGCGACCCTGTGGGACTCCACCGACGCGTACCGCTCGCTGTACTACGCCGACGCCCCGCACCGGGAGCTGGCCGTGCGGGAGCACCGGGCCGTGCTCTCCGCCCTCCGCCGGGGCGACGAGGAGGCCGTCGTCCGGTGGCTCGACGAGCACCGGGCGCACGCGGTGGCGGCCCTGCGGGAGGTCCTGGGCCCGGAGAGGGACCGGAGCGCGGGCACCGGCTGATCCCGCCCGGTCCGGCGGCCGGGAGGAGGCGGGCCGGGGGACGCCCCCACGGTGCCGGGGAGCTGCGGCTACCCTGGCGCCGGACGCGAGGAGGAACCATGGCGCGGATGCCGTCGGCCGAACGGCGCAGGCAGTTGGTCGACGCGGCGATCAGGGCGATGACCAGGGACGGGGTCGCCCGGACCACCACCCGGTCGATCTGCGCCGAGGCGGGGGTGTCGCTGAGCGTCTTCCACTACTGCTTCGACTCCAAGCAGGCGCTCCTCGAAGCCGCGATCGAGACGATCACGGGAAACCACGTGACCCGCGTGATGTCGGCGGTCGAGCCGGGGGCCACCCTCCGCGAGACCGTGCGGGGCGCGCTGCGGACGTACTGGGACCACGTCACCGCCCGTCCCGGCGAGCACATGCTGACGTACGACCTCACCCAGTACGCGCTGCGCGAGCCGGGGTTCGAGCACCTGGCGCGGGCGCAGTACGAGCAGTACGTGGCGTCGGCGGCCGATCTGGTCGAGCGGGTGGGCGCCGCGCTGGGGCTGGCGCCCCGGGTGCCGGTGGAGGTGCCGGCGCGTTACCTGGCGGCGGCGATCGACGGCCTGACCCTCCAGTTCCTCGTCCTCGGCGACTCGTGCGCGGCGGAGGAGCAGCTCGACCTGATGGCGGATCAACTCGTTTCCCTGATGGAGAGTTGAGGTGACGGGAGCCGTCCGCTCCCCTTCAGTAGGTCATTTGTCCCGGACCCTTGACTCACTCCCCCGGCACCGCGATCCTCGGCAAGCCCGGTACATCCCCACCGAGCGGAGGCATCGCTGCCCATGACTCGTTCCCACTCACGCGGGAGCGGCGGCCGGTCCGCCCTCCTGGCCCTGTTCCTCTCCCTGGCCGCCGTCCTCTTCGGCTCCGCCCCGGTCCCCGCCGCCGGCGGCGGTTCGTGGTGGGAGCCGGTGTCCCGTCCCGCCACCGACTCGCAGATCGACGTCACGGGCGCGCCGTTCACCGGAACGGACGCGCGGGGGAAGGTGCGCGGGTTCGTCGACGCGCACAACCACCTGATGGCCGGCGAGGGCTTCGGCGGCCGGCTCATCTGCGGCCGGGCGTTCGCCGAGGGCGGCGCCGCCGAAGCGCTCAAGGACTGTCCCGAGCACTATCCCGACGGCTCCGGCGCCCTCTTCGAGAACATCACGGGCGGCTCCGACGGCCACCACGACCCGGTCGGCTGGCCCACGTTCAAGGACTGGCCCGCCCACGACTCCCTCACCCACCAGCAGAACTACTACGCCTGGGTCGAGCGCGCCTGGCGCGGCGGGCAGCGCGTGCTCGTCAACGACCTGGTGACGAACGGCCTGATCTGCTCGATCCTGCCCCGCGACCGGGGCTGCGACGAGATGGACTCGATCCGTCTCCAGGCCCGCAGGACGTACGAACTCCAGGACTACGTCGACCGGATGTACGGCGGCCCGGGCAAGGGCTGGTTCCGGATCGTCACCGACGCCGCGCAGGCCCGCTCGGTGGTCGGGCAGGGCAAGCTCGCGGTGGTCCTGGGCGTGGAGACCTCGGAGCCGTTCGGCTGCAAGCAGATCCTCGACGTCGCCCAGTGCGACAGGGCGGACATCGACCGCGGCCTCGACGAGCTGTACGGGCTCGGGGTGCGCAGCATGTTCCTGTGCCACAAGTTCGACAACGCCCTGTGCGGCGTCCGCTTCGACGAGGGGGCCATCGGCACGGCGGTCAACATCGGCCAGTTCCTGTCGACCGGCACCTTCTGGGCCACCGAGAAGTGCGCGGGCCCGCAGCACGACAACCCGATCGGCCTGGCGGCGGCCCCGGTGATGGCGGCGAAGCTGCCGCCGGGGGTGAGCGTCCCCTCGTACGCCTCCGACGCCAGGTGCAACACCCGGGGCCTGACGAGGCTGGGCGAGTACGCCCTGCGGGGCATGATCGACCGGGGCATGATGCTGGAGCTGGACCACATGAGCGTCAAGGCCGCGGGCCGGGCGCTCGACGTCCTGGAGTCCGAGGAGTACCCGGGCGTCCTCTCCAGCCACAGCTGGATGGACCTCGACTGGACCGAGCGGGTCTACCGCCTGGGCGGTTTCGTCGCCCAGTACATGCACGGCGCGGAGGGCTTCGTCGGCGAGGCGGGCCAGAAGGCCGCGCTCCGCGCCGAGTACGGGGTCGGGCTCGGCTACGGCACCGACATGAACGGTGTCGGCGGCTGGCCCGGCCCGGTCGGAACCGGCGCGCCGAACGCCGTGACGTACCCCTTCCGCAGCTTCGACGGCGGAGCGGTGCTCGACCGGCAGGTCACCGGGCAGCGCACCTGGGACCTCAACACCGACGGCGCCGCGCACTACGGCATGGTCCCCGACTGGATCGAGCAGATCCGGCTCACCGCCGGCGGCCCGGGCGTCGTGGACGAGCTGGCCTCGGGCGCGGAGTCGTACCTGACCACGTGGAAGGCGACCGAGGACCACGAGCCGGGGGTGAACCTGGCGGCGGGCGCGCCCGCGTCGGCCAGCTCCTCGGAGTGGAACCCGTTCACCAGCTACGCGCCGGGCCGGGCCGTCGACGGCGACACCGGCACCCGCTGGGCCAGCGGCTGGTCGGACGACCAGTGGCTGCGGGTGGACCTCGGGTCGGTCCGCCCGGTGGGGAGGGTCGTCCTCGACTGGGAGGGCGCGTACGCCCGCCAGTACCGGATCGAGCTGTCCGACGACGGCGCGGTCTGGCGGACGGTGTGGTCCACGGTCGCCGGGAACGGCGGGTACGACACGGCGGAGTTCGCGTCGCAGCCGGCCCGCTACGTGCGCGTCCACGGCGAACGGCGGGCGACCACGTGGGGGTACTCGCTCCACGAGGTCGCGGTCCACAGGGCCTGAGGGCCCGTACGCGCGGGGCCGGCCGGACCGGGGACGGGGTCCCGGCCGGCCCCGCAGGCGCGGGGAGGGGTGGGACCGGCGCCCCTCCCCGCGCGCCGTTTCCCACCCCTTCGTCCCGTGACGGCCCCGGTGCGGGATCATGGAGTCCGGAACCCCGAAGGGACGGAACGGACGATGAGGCACCGCAGTGTCGCGGACCTGATGACGCCCACCGCCGTCGCGGTGCAGCGCGGGACGTCGTTCAAGGAGATCGCGCGGCTCCTCGACGAGTACGGCATCACCGCGGTCCCGGTGGTCGACGACGAGAACCGGCCGGTGGGGGTGGTCTCCGAGGCGGACCTGCTGCGGCGGCACACGGTGAAGAACGGGCCGAGCACCGCCGAGGCCATGATGACGAGCCCGGTCGTCACGGCCCGGCCCTCGTGGACGGCGGTCGAGGCGGCGCGGCTGATGGAACGGCGCCGGGTGAAGCGGCTGCCCGTCGTGGACGCGGAGGGGCGCCTGATCGGGGTGCTCAGCCGGAGCGATCTGCTCCAGCTGTTCCTGCGCCGGGACCGTTCCCTCCAGGAGGAGATCCGCGAGGACGTGATCGTCCGCATCCTGCGCCTCTCGCCGGCCGCCGTGCACATCGACGTCGACGAGGGCCGGGTGACGCTGAGCGGCACGCTGGAACGCGCGGAGCTGGGGCCGATCCTGGTCCGTCTCTGCGAGACGGTGGACGGGGTCGTGGAGGTCGTGGACCGGATGGTGTGCGAGGACGCCGGGGGCGCCGGCTGAGGAAGCCGGCCGGAGCGCGGCCCGGCGGCACGGCCGGGCCGCGCCGCCGGAGGACCGCCTTCCACCCGGCCGGGCGTTCCGTCAGGACACCGCCTCGGGCCAGCCGTATCCCGGGCCGGTGCGCCGGGGCAGGGTCCCGGCGCCCGCCGCCTCCATCTCGCGGCCGGCCTCCCTCATCAGGTTGCCGGCGAGGTCCTTCATCGCGCGGCTCGCGGCCACTTCGTCACCGATCGCCGGGACGTCGGCGTCCGCCGGGTCGCGGCGGGCGGAGCCGTGTCCCGTGACCGTCGAGGTCCCGGTGTCCAGCCGGGCCTCGGCCCTGGTCCGGTCGCCCTCCTCGACCAGTTCCAGTCCGACCGTCCACTCCAGAGTGCGGGTCATCGGTCTGCCTCCTCGCGCCGTCGGCCGCGCGGAACCGGCGCGCGGCCCTTCCGTTGCTTCCAGCATCCTCCGGTGGGGGCCGTGACGCACGGGGGCGGCGCCCGCGCCCGCCGGCCGTGCCGCGCGGTGCCGCCCCCGCCCGGGCGGGTCCGTCCGCCACCGGCCGGCACCCGCCCGGCGGCCGGTGCGGACCGGTGGGGGCGGTCGGTACGGACCGGTGCGGACAGTCGGCACGGACCCGTACGGACGATCGGCACGGACCGGTACGGACGATCGGTACCGACCGGTACGAACGATCGGTACCGACCGGTATAACCGGAGCATGATCTACCACATCGTTCCGCTCCGTGACTGGTCGGCCCGGCCGGAGCAGCCGTACGCCCCCTCGTCGCTGGCCGAGGAGGGCTTCGTCCACTGCGCGCCCGACGGGGCGACCGCGCTCGCCGTCGCCGACGCCTTCCACCGTTCCTCGCCCCGGCCGCTCCTGACGCTCGTCCTGGACGAACGCCGGCTGACGGCCAGGACGGAGTGGGAGGAGGCCTCCGCCGCCCCGCCGCCCGGCGTCCCCGACGGCACCCGCTTCCCCCACGTGTTCGGGCCGCTCGACCGCGAGGCCGTCGAACGGGTCCTGGAGGTCACCTGGGACCGGGACGGCCGGGCGGCGGGGCTGGTGGAAAGGGGCTGATCCGGGACGACCGGGACGGCGGAGCGGTCGCGCGGGCCCACCCGCGTCCGTCCCGCCCGCCCGGGGCCGCCGTGCCACCGGGCCGCGGCACACGCCCGGCTCCGAATGCCTGTTGTGGGCCGGTGCCCTGCGTGTTCTCTCGGTCGTCCGGTCCGCGGTGCGCGAGCATACGAAAGCCGACACGAACCCGCTCGCCCCGGCGGAACCGGCCGGGTGTTTCCGGCCACCGGGCGCCACGGCGCGTGACGGGTGCGGGTCGCAGTGTTCGACGCAAGGACATCGGGACAGGAAGAAGGACGCACGTGCCCGGCAGTGAAAGCGAGAACCCGGCCATCCCCTCCCCGACCCCGGAGCCGACCCGGCCCCGGACGAACCGGGACTGGTGGCCGAACCAGCTCGACCTCCAGGTCCTCCACCAGCCCTCGCCCCGCTCCGATCCGATGGGGGAGGACTTCGACTACGCGGCGGAGTTCGCGACCCTCGACCTCGAGGCGCTGAAGCGGGACCTCTTCGAGGTGATGACGGCCTCGCAGGACTGGTGGCCCGCCGACTACGGCCACTACGGGCCGCTCTTCATCCGCATGAGCTGGCACGCCGCCGGGACGTACCGCATCGCCGACGGCCGGGGCGGCGGCGGCTCCGGCGCACAGCGCTTCGCCCCCCTCAACAGCTGGCCGGACAACGCGAGCCTCGACAAGGCGCGCCGGCTGCTCTGGCCGGTCAAGCGGAAGTACGGCCGGAAGATCTCCTGGGCCGACCTGCTGGTGTTCGCCGGCAACTGCGCCATGGAATCCATGGGGTTCAAGACGTTCGGGTTCGGTTTCGGGCGCGAGGACATCTGGGAACCGGAGGAGATCTTCTGGGGCCCCGAGGACACCTGGCTCGGGGACGAGCGCTACAGCGGCGACAGGGAGCTCTCCGGTCCCCTGGGCTCCGTGCAGATGGGCCTGATCTACGTCAACCCCGAGGGTCCCAACGGGAATCCCGACCCGCTGGCCGCCGCCCGGGACATCCGGGAGACGTTCGCGCGCATGGCGATGAACGACGAGGAGACCGCGGCGCTCATCATCGGCGGTCACACCTTCGGCAAGTGCCACGGCGCGGTCGACCCCTCGTACATCGGGCCGGAGCCCGAGGCCGCCCCCGTCGAGCAGCAGGGCCTCGGCTGGCGGAACACCTGCGGCAGCGGCGTCGGCGGCGACGCGCTCACCAGTGGCCTGGAGGGCGCGTGGACCACCGCGCCGACGCGATGGGACAACGGGTACCTGGACAACCTGTACCGGTACGACTGGGAGCTGACGACGAGTCCGGCCGGGGCGAAGCAGTGGACGCCCGCGGACCCGTCGGCGAAGGACACGGTGCCCGACGCCCACGACCCGGCGAAGCGGCACGCGCCGATGATGCTGACCACGGACCTCGCGCTGAAGCTGGACCCGGTCTACGGGCCGATCACGAAGCGCTTCCACGAGCACCCGGACGAGCTCGCGGAGGCGTTCGCCAAGGCCTGGTACAAGCTGCTGCACCGCGACATGGGCCCCCTCTCGCGCTACCTCGGACCGTGGGTCCCCGCTCCGCAGCTGTGGCAGGACCCCGTCCCCCCGGTCGACCACGAGCTGGTCTCGGACGAGGACGTCGCCGCCCTCAAGGAGAAGATCCTCGACTCGGGCCTCTCCCTCCCCCAGCTGGTCACCACCGCGTGGGCGGCGGCGGCGAGCTTCCGGGGCACCGACAAGCGGGGCGGGGCCAACGGGGCGCGCCTCCGCCTCGCGCCGCAGCGGGACTGGGAGGTCAACGACCTGCCCGAGGTGACCGGGACGCTGCGGACCCTCGAAGGGATCAAAGCGGAGTTCGACGGCGCGCGGGACGGGGGGAAGAAGGTCTCCCTCGCCGACCTGATCGTCCTGGGCGGGTGCGCGGCCGTCGAGCGGGCCGCGCGGAACGCCGGCCACGAGGTCACCGTCCCGTTCCGGCCGGGGCGCACCGACGCCTCGCAGGAGCAGACCGACGTGGAGTCGTTCTCCGTGCTCGAACCCAAGGCGGACGGCTTCCGCAACTACCTGCGTGCCGGGGAGAAGCTGTCGCCGGAGACCCTCCTCCTCGACCGTGCCGGCATGCTGACGCTGACCGCGCCCGAGATGACGGTGCTGGTCGGCGGCATGCGGGTCCTGGACACCGGTTTCGCGGGGTCCCGCCACGGCCGCCTCACCGACCGGCCGGAGGCGCTGACCACCGACTTCTTCGTGAACCTGCTCGACATGGGCACGGAGTGGAAGACGTCGGACACGGACGAGAACGTCTTCGAGGGGCGCGACCGCGCCACCGGGGAACTCCGGTGGACCGCCACCCCCGTCGACCTCGTCTTCGGGTCGCACTCCCAGCTCCGCGCCGTCTCGGAGGTCTACGCCGCCGAGGACGCGGGCGAGAAGTTCGTGCGTGACTTCGTGGCGGCGTGGGACAAGGTGATGAACCTCGACCGGTTCGACCTCGCCTGAGCCCGGCGTCCCGTCCCGGCAGGCCGTTCACCGGCCGGCCGGGACGGCGGCGTACCGCGGTGCCGGTGCGCCGCCCCTCTGTCTGGTAAGGCGATTGCCGGGTAACCGGGTCCCGTACGGACGACGCGGGCAGCCTTCGAAGGAGTGACGAGAGTGACGGTCAAAGCGATGGGGTGGGCGCATTCGTTCCCCGTTTCCGGGGGCGTGCAGGCGGGTCGGCAGTGGACGAGGCGGCACCTCGCCGCCCTTCCGTGGGCGGCCCGGGAGCCGGACACGGTGGACGCCGTCGTCCTGACCGTCTCCGAGCTGCTCACCAACGCCCACGTCCACGCGCACAGCGACGCGCAGCTCGTGCTCACCTGGGACGGCGACTGCCTCCACATCAGCGTCCACGACGAGGACCCGGCGCTGCCCCGCCCCCGCGACCCGGACAAGGACGCGCTCTCCGGCCGGGGCGTGAACATCGTCCGGGCCCTCGCCGACGAGTGGAGCATGCGCTGCCAGCGGCACGGCAAGACCGTGACGGCGTGCTTCCGCCCGGCGGAGTCCTCCCTCGACACCCCGCCGGACGGGAACGGTCCGTCCGGCGACGACATCCCGTCGGACGGGGACGGCCCGTCCGGAGCCCCGGCCGGCGGGGCCTCCCCCACCGGCCGGTAGCGTCCGGCCCGGATTCCGTCCCTCCGCCCCCGCCCCGGGGCCGCACGGGAGGACGGCCCCGGGGTCCCGCCCGTCAGGGTTTGTTGGCGAGGGCCCCGAGGTACTGGTTCACCTGCTCGAGACGTGTGTCCACGCTGCCCACCCGCTCGGACACGGACCTCAGTTCGTCACGGACCGCCAGCAGGGCGAGGACCACCGCCTTCGCCGAGGGGTCGGACACGTCCTCCAGGGCCGCCCGGGCCGCGTCTGCCGCCGGAACGGGTCGGGATGCCTGTGCCATGGCTGCGCCTCCTGACCGGCCGCCCATCGGCCGTCGCCGTACGTGTGCCCCGAAATCCCCCGTACGGACAGCCGATCGCCCGGCCGGGGCCGGTTCTCGCCGGTCCTACGGCACCGACGCCGTCCTCCGTACCGCCCGTCCCGCCCGCACCCGGCGCACGACACCCGCCGGGTCGTTGTCGCGCTGGAGGAAGGGGAGGGTGATGTGCCACCAGTCGGCGAGGCGGTCGGCGACCAGCTGGCGGCCCTCCAGCGCCTCGGTGAGGGTGCACAGCCCGAAGAAGGCGCGGACCAGGGCGGGGGCGATGACGGTGGGGCGGGCGTGGGGGGCGAGGTGTCCGGTGGCACGGGCCTGGGCGAGGAGGCGGATGGTCGCGGTGGTCCACAGGGCGAAGGGGTCGGGCAGGGGCGCGTCGATGGTGTCGCGTTCCGCCCAGAGGCGTGCGCCGGCGCGGGCGACGGTGTCCTCCGTGAGGGCGTGCGCGATCTCGAAGCTGAGGGAGACCAGCCGGTCGAGGGGCGGTACGGAGCGGTCCGCGTACCGCGCGGTCAGATGGGGCCAGGTGGCGAACGCGTCCTCGACCACGGCGAGCGCGAGTCCCTCCTTGCTGGCGTAGTGGAAGTACACGGCGCCGCTGGTCCGGCCGGACCTGAGACTTATGTCGTTGACGCTGGTACCGGCGTACCCCTGCTCGGCGAAGAGGCAGGCGGCCGCCTCCAGTAGTGCCCTGCGGGTCGCCCTGGCCCGTTGCTGCAACGTGCTGCCCACTTTCGCTCGGCGTTCTCGTGACGACCGAGAAGGTAGTGCGCCCGCGCACGCCGGTGATAATCCGTCGTCCCGCGCGAGGTCATGGCTCTTCCGTTCGAGCGCTCACTCCCCCGGGTGACTCTCCCCTCTTCTCCGGTGCGCCCGGCGGCCGTTCGGGT
Organism: Streptomyces sp. NPDC014907; assembly: GCF_055562975.1. Lineage (NCBI taxonomy): Bacteria > Bacillati > Actinomycetota > Actinomycetes > Kitasatosporales > Streptomycetaceae > Streptomyces > Streptomyces sp. NPDC014907. Next base: position 67,245 of record NZ_JBVHEG010000016.1, read on the forward strand.
GAACGCGACGGTCTCGCGTCGCCCCCCTGCCGGTTGCCGTGCGCATATGCGCCAACCGGGCGGCACACAAGCGGTTTTGGCACGGAACGAGAGGAAGCCGGCGGGGACGCGGGGGGCCGCCCATTACCGCCTCCCCGTCGAGCCTGTCGAGCACTCGAAGTAGTGATTGCGTCACGGACGGTCACGAAAATAACGTAACCATGATGATGTTTCCCGTTTGAGGCGGTATGGACGGGACGTCCGTGCCCCGCGAGACGGTGCCGGATCCCGTCGCGCCGTTCCGCCGGGCGGGAGACCCCCGACCCATCCGAACCGGTCGCGCCACGAGCGCGACCGTCCCCTCCCCGGAGGCCCCATGACCACCCAGACGCATCCGCTTCTCAGCTGGTCCCCCGAAGCCGTCGTCCTCGACTGCGACGGCACCCTGATGGACAGCGAACGCCATTGGCAGGACGCCCGGAACCGTGCCTTCCGCGACTTCGGGCTGACGCCTCCGCCCGGGTTCGCCGACCGCGCCAAGGGCGTGCACTACGTCGACTGCGGGCGGCTGATGGCCGAGGAGACGCAGAAGCCGGACCTCGCCGACGAGCTGGCCCGTTCCCTGCTGGAACACTTCCTCGCGCTGGTCGCCGACGACCCCGTGACCATGCCGGGGGCGGCCGAGTTCGTCCGCCTCCTCTCGGGACGGCTGCCGCTGGCGGTGGCCAGCAACTGCCCGCTGGAGGCCGTGGAAGCGAGCCTCGGCCGTGCCGGCCTGCTGCGCCACTTCGCCCATGTGGTCGTCCCGACGGAGACTCCCGGCCCGTCCTCCCCGGGGAGCTCCGGCCCGGCCCCCGCGGAGACCGCGCCGGACGGACCGGGCGCGCCGGACGCCGTCGTTCCGGGGGTGGTGCGCCCCAAGCCGTGGCCCGACGTGTACGCGACCGCCGCCCGGCTCTGCGGCACCGAGCCGGAACGGGCCCTGGCGGTGGAGGACTCGCTGACCGGGATCGAGTCGGCCCGCAGGGCGGGGCTGCGGGTCCTCGGGGTGGGACCGCGACCGGGCGAGGAGGACGCCTCCCGCGCCGACCTGTGGGTGACCACGCTGCACTCGCCGGTGCTCCTGGCCTGGGTGCGGGGGCAGGTGCCGCGGCAGGCGGACGCCCCGGAGGGGTGACCCCGGACCCGGACCCGCCCGCCTCCCGGAGGCGGAGCCGGAGACGGATCGGCGGGCCGCCCCCGCCTCCGGGACCTACGAGGCGTTCACGTACGGGGTGAGGTCCTGGACGACCCCGGCGGCCGAGGCGAAGAGGAGGGCGACCCCGACGGCCCCGGGGTCGGGGACGCCGGCCGCGCGTTCGCCGACGTAGCTGGAGCGGCCCATGCGGGCGCGGAGCCGGGCGGTGTCGCGGACGCCCTGCCAGGCGGCCCCGGCGGCGGCCTCCAGGGCGTCGGCCGGCGGGGTCCCACCGGGCAGCGCCTCCAGCGCCGCGACGGCGGGGGCGAGGGCGTCGACCAGGGTCTTGTCCCCGGGCGCGGCCTCGCCGACGCGGCGGATGGCGGCCAGTCCCTCCGCGGCCCCCCGGGCGAGAGCGGGGGTGGTGGGGCCCCCGGCGGCGACGGAGGCGGCGAGCGACTGGAGCAGCAGGCCGAAGAGGGGCCCGCTGGTGCCGCCGACCTCGTCGAGGAAGGCGGTGGCCGCCGCCTCCAGGGCCTCCGCGTCGCCGGGGGCGCCGAGGGCGTCGAGCCGGACGAGGGCCGCGGCGGTGCCGGCGGACAGGTTGGTGCCGAAGTCGCCGTCGCCGACCCGCTGGTCGAGGGCGGTGAGCTGGGCCTCGGTGGTGCGGGCGGTGTCGGCGAAGCGGCGTATCCAGGCGCCGGCGGAGAGTGCCTCGTCGGTGGTGGTCAAGGGTCTGCTCCCGTTCTGCCGGCCGGACGAACCGGGCGGGGGTGGGGGGTGCGGGTCGCCGGGCCGGGGCCCGGGGGCCGCCGGACGGGTCCGGTTCACCAGCGCAGGGCGGCGGTGTGCACGGACGCGTCGTAGAAGGCGAGGTCGGCCGGTTCGGCGAGGAGGACGGTGAGGGAGAAACCGCGCATGTCGAGGGCCGTGACGTAGTCGCCGACCAGGTTGCGGGCGAGGACGACCTCCCGGGCGTCGAGGACCCGGGCCAGCTCGCCGTGGGCGGCGTACAGCTCCAGGGGGGTGACCGCGCCCAGCCCGTTGACCAGGGTGATGACGGTGGCGCCCGGCTCCGGGGCGAGGGCGTCGAGGAGTTCGCCCGCCATCCGTTCGACCAGGGGGGCGAGCGGGTCGTGGCGGGTGGTCGACCTGGCCCGCTCGCCGTGGATGCCGACGCCGTACTCCAGTTCGCCGGCGGCGAGCCGGAAGGCGGGCTCGCCCAGGGTGGGGGCGGTGTGGGCGGCGGAGGCGACGGCGAGGGTGCGGCAGCGGGCCGCGAGGCGGGTGCCGAGCTCCTGGAGTTCGGCGAGGCCGAGGCCGCTGTCGGCGGCGGCGCCGAGGATCTTCTCGACGAGGACGGTGCCGCCGGTCCCCCGGCGGCCGGCGGCTATCTCCTCGGAGTCGGAGGCGAGGTCGTCGTCGACGAGGACGCGCGCGCAGGGCACTCCCCGGTGGGCCAGGCGCTCGGCGGCGATGCCGAAGTTGATGCGGTCGCCGGTGTAGTTCTTGACGATGTGGAGGACGCCCTCGTCGCGGGCGGCGGCGAGCGAGCCCTCGTAGACCTGGCGGTTGTGCGGGGAGGCGAAGACGCGGCCGGGGCAGGCGGCGTCGAGCATGCCCCGGCCGACGTACCCGGCGTGCATCGGTTCGTGCCCGGCGCCGCCGCCGGAGAGCAGGCCGACCCGGCGGCCCGGGGAGGCGGCACGGGCGAGGAGGAACCCGTGGTCGGGGTCGAGGGTGAGCAGGTCCGCGTGGGCGCGTGCGAAGCCCGCGAGCGCGTCGGACACGAGGGTGTCGGCGCTGTTCTCGAAGTACGAGGCCATCGGAGTCCTCCGTCGTCGAGGGCCGCGACCGGACCGGGGGTGGGGGGGGGGGGGGGGGGGGGGGGGGCGGGGGGGGGGCGGGGGCGCCCCCCCCCCCGCCCCCCGCCCCCCCCCCCCCCCGGCGCGGCGGCGCGCGC
>NZ_JBVHEG010000017.1:0-68094 GCF_055562975.1 Streptomyces sp. NPDC014907
TACTGCAGGGGGGACCCTGTGGGAGAGTAGGACACCGCCGAACAATCATTGTGGGAAAGCCCCGCACCTCATGGTGCGGGGCTTTTCTGCGTTCCGGGGACTTTCCTGTCCCGCCTATCCCGGCCCGGCGAGTTCGTCGAGGGCTTCCACCCACAGGCCGGGCAGTTCGGCGGCCCCGGCGAGGGACGGGTCGTACACGACGGCGACGCGGGCGGTGGCCGTCGTCCTGGTGAGCGAGAAGTAGCCGAGCATGCCGGGACTGTTCAGGGCGAAGACGCTTCCGGCGAGCAGGGGAGCGCCGAGGACGCGGTAGGGGGCGTTGAGGTTGATGTGGCTGGCGGCCAGCCGGAAGCCGGCGCGTTCCACGGTCCGGTGGAGCAGACGGGGCGGCACCCTCAGAAGGACCCGCCAGCCGCTCTCCCGCAGTCCGGAACCCTTGTGGGCGCGGGTCTGGCCGGCGACGTGCGCCAGCCGCTCGTTCGGCCGGGGATCGGTGCAGGGCAGCCGTACGATCGCGGGCAGCGCGGCGTTGCCCGGTGCGAGCCGTGCCGCCCCGGAGCGGACCGACATCGGCATCACCACCCTCAGGTCCCGTACGAGGCCCGCCCCCCGGCGCTGGGAAACCGCGAGCGCACCGGCCACGGCGGCCAGGTACACGTCGTTGACGCCCACCCCCCACCGCGCGGCCACCGCCCGCAGCCTCGGGTCCGGGACGTCCGCGTACACCATGGACGCGGAACCGCGGGGGACGGCCCGGGACCCCGCCGGAACCGTCTTGAGCACGGGACACCTTCCGAACGGCTGCGCGCCCAGCCACGACAGCGAGACCCGACCGCGTGCCGGCGGGCGGTAGGGATGCGGCCCGGCGGCGGGCGCGTCGGCCAGCAGCGCGGCCACCAGGTGCGCCGTGCCGACGCCGTCGGTGACGGCATGCCGGATGCGGAAGCACACGCGCTGCACCCCCTCGGTGCGACAGGTCAGCACCCGCAGGTCCCAGCCGGGTGCCGGAAGCGCGGGCAGCGGCCGGCCCAGGGCCGCGTCGGTCGCCTCCGACAGCCGTCCGTCCACCCGCTCCCCGCCGACGCACGCCCCGGGGTCGGACGGCGCGGCCCGCGTCCACGAGCGCGCTCCCGCGACCGCCGCGACGCCCAGCGGCTCGAGCCCGGCCGCCCGCTCGGCCACGCGCGCACGCAGGTCGCCGAGCGTGAACGCACCGGCGGGAAAGTCCAGGACGTACCCCACCAACATCGGCGCGGGGCTCCGGGCGGCCGACAGGGCGAAGGCACGGTCCAGCGCGTTCATCCTCCCCGTCCCCGTCCCCGTTCCCGCCTTCGCTCCCGTCCCCGCGATCGTCCCCGTTCCCCGCCGGTCCGGTCGTCCGGGCCGGGAGCCGCCCGTCCTCTTCGGCGATGTCCCGACGCGCATGAACCACCTCGTATCAGATCGGCCGGAAGTCGTCTGTGCGAACGAGACACGCACGGGGAGGGACACGGCACCACGTGGCCCGCACGCCCCGTCCGGGGGAAGATCTGAGGCGTATCCGCTGTCGGCAGCACGAAGGAGCGGTCCATGACCGACGCCCCTGTTCCCTTCCAGGTCCACGAGGAAGGGGTCTATCTGCACGGTACTAAGGCGGACCTCGTACCGGGGGACCTGCTGGTTCCCGGCCGCGCTTCCAACTTCGAGGAGGGGCGCGTCTCCCGCCACGTCTACTTCTCCGAGACCCTGGACGCCGCCGCCTGGGGCGCCGAACTCGCGGCCGGCGAGGGCCCCGGGCGGATCTACGTGGTGGAGCCGACGGGGGAGGTGGAGGACGATCCCAACGTCACCGACAAGAAGTTCCCGGGCAACCCCACCCGGTCCTACCGCACCCGCGAGCCGGTGCGCGTCGTGTCGGAGCTGAAAGGGTGGGTGGGGCACTCGCCCGAACAGATCGAGGCCATGCTGAACGGGCTGGCCGACCTCAGGCGGCGCGGCGCCGCCACCATCCTGGACTGACCGGTCGGGGCCCGGTGCGCCGAACCCCGACCGGTGACGCGGCCCGTGCCCGTACGACGTCGTCCGGTGCCGTGGCCCGTGCCTGTACGGCGTCGTCCGGCCGTCCCGGTCGGCAGGGAGCGGCGGGCCCGCGAGGTCCACGGCGCGGGTGAACGCAGACGCCGTCCGCTCGTGCCGACTCCGGCCGCAGGCCGGCCCGCGGCCGGCGGACCGCGATCCCGGGGGCCTGTCGGCCGTTCCCGCACCCGGCCGGGGGCAGCCGCCGCGGGACGACGCGTACCCGTTCCGAGGCGACCGCCCCCCGGGCGAACGACGGGCCGGGAGGGGCGTCCGGGAAGTGGCGGGCCGTCAGGACGGCGGTGCCGTCCCGATGGCGGCCCGCCCTGGGGGAGCCGCCCCGACGGCCTGTACCTCCGGGCGTCGACGACGCGGATCAGGCTCCGCACCCGGGCCCGCCGTCGACCGCGACCCGGTGCGCGCTCAACAGGCGTCGACGTACCAGACGGGGCCCCAGTCGCCCTGCGCGTCCGACGAGGGGGCGCCCTTGGTGGTGTAGACGAGCTGCTTGCTCTTGTTGAACATGCGGGCCTTCGTCCCGGCGGACTGGTTGTTGTACCAGGACCCGCCGCTGTTGAGGCCGTCGGGGATCTCCTGCATGTAGCAGTCCTTGAACTTGAAGGCCAGTTGCTTGAAGTTCGCCTGCTTGTAGCCGCAGAAGTAGTACTTCGGGCAGTCGGACGGCGCCGCGACCATCTGGGCCTGGGCGGATGCGGTGGGGGCGAGCATGCCGGCCAGGCCGAGCATCGCGGAGGCCGCTGCCAGGCCGAACGTGTACGAGGTCCGCACGGGAATTCTCCTTCGTCGGGGAAGCCACCCGCTCGGAGGCCGGTGGCGTACTCCGAGCCTGCCTCCCCGCCGGCCCCTCCGGCGTGGGCGGAGTGCGCACAACGTTTGGCGTACGGCGCACAACCCGATTGACGCGGAAGCTCCTTCCGCGGGCCGGAAGGGCGGCCCGACACTGCTCGGTGACCGCCAGCACCACCGATGACGTCACGGGGAAGCCACCATGCAGACCGTCCTGGACACCACCCGCCTGCCACCCGCCCGGAGAACGAGCGCCTGGGCGGAGACCACCGCCCTGGCCCTGGTGGCCACCCACTTCACCTTTCCCGACCCCACGGCCTTCGCCGCGCGCATCCGCACCACCAGCCTGGGAGCGGCACAACTGTCCACGATGTCGTACGGGCAGTTGGTCTCCTACCGTTCACCACGGCTGATACGGCAGTCGGACCCGGAGCTGTACCAGCTGGCCGTGATCACCTCCGGACAGCAGGGCATCGACCAGGCGAGGCGGAGCACGACCCTGGGGCCCGGCGAGATCGTCCTGTACGACAGCTCCCGCCCCTTCGAGGCATCCGCGACCGGCCCGGACGGCTGCGGCTCCCTGGTCCTCCAGTTCCCGCGGCGCCTCATGCCGCTTCCCGACAAGGTCGTCGCGCCGCTGTGCGGAACGGCTCTCGGAACGGCCGGCGGCGTGCGGCACGTCTTCCGCCAGACCCTGATCAGCCTGACGGAAGCGGGGACCGACCTGACCGCCTGCGACCGGCAGAGACTGGGCGCGACCGTCATCGACCTCGCCACGGCCGTCATCGCCCGGAGCACCGGCCGGACGTCGGAGCTGCCGGCGGAGAGCCGGACGGCGACGATGTACCACGAGATCACGGCGTTCATCACCCGGCACCTGCACGACCCGGGACTCAAGCCGGCCGCCGTCGCGGCGGCGCACAACATCTCTCCGCGCTACCTGCAGCGCATCTTCCAACTGCACGGAACCACCACGAACGACTTCATCCGGCGGGAGCGCATCGCCCGCTGCCGGAGGGACCTCGCCGACCCCTTGCTCCTCACCACCCCGGTCAGCACGATCGGCACCCGCTGGGGCTACCCGGGGGCTTCCGAGTTCACCCGCGCCTTCCGGGCCGCGACAGGCATGACGCCCACCGCGTACCGGGCGCACGCGCAGGAGACCGGCCGAATCCGCGGCGCCCCGTCGGCCGGGGCGCCGGAACCGGCGGAGGCCCGCTGCCCGGCGCCGGTCCGAAGGACGACACGCGCGTGAAAGAACGGACGCGGAGGGGTACGGACGCGGCGGGAACGGGCGGGTTCACGTCGCGCACCGGTGAGTTTCCCGCGCCGCGCCGGTCTGTACGCGTGAGGCGGAAACACGGAAGGCTGATGCCATGCGAAAACTGATCTACGGCATGAACGTGACCCTGGACGGTTACACCGCCGCGCCCGGCGACGACATCGGCTGGAGCACGCCGAGCGACGAACTGTTCCAGTTCTGGTCCGACCGGTTGCGGGCGACCGATCTGACCCTGTACGGGCGCAAGCTGTGGCAGACGATGAGCTCCTACTGGCCGACCGCCGACCGGCAGCCCGGCGTCACCCCGGCGGAGACCGAGTTCGCGCGCCGCTGGCGGGACATGGCGAAGGTGGTGTTCTCCTCGACGGTCGACGAGGTCGACTGGAACACCCGCCTGTTCGCCGGCGACGCGGTCGCCGAGATCACCCGGCTCAAGGCCGAGGACGGCGGCACGATGGACATCGGCGGTGCGACGCTCGCCGGGGCGGCCATGCGGGCCGGGCTGATCGACGAGTACGTGCTGGCCACCGCGCCGGTCCTGGTGGGCGGTGGCACGCCGTTCTTCGCGGCGCTGGACAACTGGGTGGACCTGAAGCTGGTGGAGACGCGGACGTTTCCCTGCGGCGTGGTCCTGAGCAGGTACGAGACGAGGCGCTGAGCGTTCGTCACGCGGTTCGGTCACCCGCCGGGTCCACGCGCGGACACGAACAGCACCGTTGGGGTGGGCAGCCGGGAGTGCGGCTTCACGGCCGCCCCTGCTCAGAAGCCGTGTCTCCACCGGTCGCGGTGGACGCGAGATACATGAGGTCGAGTGCGGCCACCCGGCCGAGTGATCTTTCGGCGGTCCGGGCATCGAGCCAACGGCGATCTGCGAGCGACCGGGGGGCCTGACCTCTCCCGGCCACCACGGCACCGTGACGGACTTCGTGCGCTGAGCGCGCCGAGCAGCGGTTGCCCCACCGGCCCCGGTGATCGTGGGCGCCGGTGGCCGGCCGGGGCGCGACGACGGTGTGCGCCGGGTCCGTGACATCCGTGCGCTCCCCGCGCGGCGTCGGTCGCGCGCCCGGGCGCCGCACGTCTTCCGGGTCCGGGCCGGCGCCGTCGCAGGGGCCCTCTCCGGCGGGCCGCGTCCGGGCCGGGGGAGCCCGATCCCGTCCGGCCCGTTGACGTTCCCGCGATCCGGCCACAAAGATGTCCCCGCCGGATTGGGAGCGCTCCCATCGTGTTCTTCCGCCCGGCGCGCACCGTCCGCCACCACCCCCGACGAGGAGCCCGGACGTGAACCGACGCAGAACCGCCCTGCTCTCCCTGACGGCCCTGCTGGCGGCGGGCCTGACCGCGCTGCCCGCGGCCCCGGCGGGAGCCGAAGGGGTCGAGCACATCAGGAACGGCACCTTCGACACCGGCACCGAGTCCTGGTGGACGAGCGGCGTCACCGCCGGCCCGTCCGGCGGCGGACTCTGCGCCGACGTGCCCGGCGGCACCACGAACCGCTGGGACGCGGCGGTCGGCCAGAACGACCTCACGCTCGTCAAGGGCGAGTCGTACCGCATCTCCTTCCGCGCGACCGGCACCCCCGCCGGCCACTCCGTCCGCGCGGTCGTCGGCCTCCAGGTCGACCCGTACGACGCCTACCACGAGGTCGTCCCGCAGCTCGGCGTCTCCGGCGACACCTACACGTACACCTTCGCCTCCCCGGTGGACACCACCCGGGGCCAGGTCGCCTTCCAGCTCGGCGGCGCCGCCGACCCCTGGCGCTTCTGCCTCGACGACGTCTCCCTGCTCGGCGGGGTGCCACCGGAGGCGCACGAACCCGACACCGGCCCCCGCGTCCGCGTCAACCAGGTCGCCTACCTGCCCCGCGGGCCCAAGAACGCCACCCTCGTCACCGGGGCGACCGAGCCGCTCCCCTGGCAGCTGAAGGACGCGCGCGGAACCGTCGTCGCCCGCGGCCGGACCGTCCCGCGCGGCGTGGACCCCTCCTCCGGGCAGAACGTCCACTCGATCGACTTCGGCGGACACCGCCGGCCCGGCGAGGCCTTCACCCTCGTCGCCGACGGCGAGACCAGCCGCCCCTTCGACATCGGCACCGCCGCCTACGACCGACTGCGCCTGGACGCGGCGAAGTTCTACTACACCCAGCGCAGCGGCGCCCCCGTCCGCGACGACCTGCGCCCCGGCTACGGCCGCGCCGCCGGTCATGCCGGCACCGCCCCCAACCAGGGCGACGGGAAGGTGCCCTGCCAACCCGGCGTCTGCGACTACACGCTGGACGTCACCGGCGGCTGGTACGACGCCGGGGACCACGGCAAGTACGTCGTCAACGGCGGCATCTCCGTCTGGCAGCTCCTCAGCGCCTACGAGCGCGCCCGGCACGCCCGCACCGGCGGGGCCGGGGCGTTCGGCGACGGCTCCCTCGACATCCCCGAGAGCGGCAACAAGGTCCCCGACCTCCTCGACGAGGCCCGCTGGGAGCTGGAGTTCCTCCTCCGGATGCAGGTCCCGGACGGCGAACCCCTCGCCGGCATGGCCCACCACAAGATCCACGACGAGCAGTGGACCGGGCTGCCGCTGCTGCCCGCCGACGACCCGCAGAAGCGCGAGCTGCATCCGCCGACCACCGCCGCCACCCTCAACCTCGCCGCGACCGCCGCCCAGGCCGCCCGCCTCTACGAGCGGTACGACCCGCGGTTCGCCGCCACCGCGCTCGCCGCCGCCCGCAAGGCGTGGGCCGCCGCCCTCGCCCACCCCGCCGTCCTCGCCTCCGAGAGCGACGGCGTCGGCGGCGGCGCCTACGCCGACCGGAACGTCGCCGACGAGTTCTACTGGGCGGCCGCCGAGCTCTACCTCACCACGGGGGAGCGGGAGTACCAGGACCACGTCCTCGCGTCCCCGGTCCACACCGCCGACGTCTTCGGCCCCGTCGCCTTCGACTGGGCGGCCACGGCCGTCCCCGCCCGCCTCGACCTCGCCACCGTCCCGAGCCGCCTCCCCGGCCGCGACCGGGTCCGCCGCTCCGTCCGCGCCGGGGCCGACCGCTACCTCGCCACCCTGGAGGCCCACCCGTACGGCGTGCCGTACGCCCCCGAGGGCCAGAAGTACGACTGGGGCTCCACCCACCAGATCCTCAACAACGCCGCCGTCCTGGCCACCGCCCACGACCTCACCGGGAACGCGAAGTACCGCGACGGCGCCGTCCAGACCATGGACTACGTCCTCGGCCGCAACGCCCTGAACCTCTCCTACGTCACCGGCTACGGCGAGGTCAGCGCCCAGAACCAGCACAGCCGCTGGTACGCCCACCAGCTCGACCCCACCCTGCCCCGCCCGCCCGCCGGTTCGCTCTCCGGCGGCCCGAACTCCGGCATCCAGGACCCGCTCGCCCAGGCCGTGCTCCAGGGCTGCACCGGCCAGTTCTGCTACATCGACGACATCCGGTCCTGGTCCACCAACGAACTCACCATCAACTGGAACTCCGCCCTGACCTGGATGGCCTCCTACGTGGCGGACCAGGAGTAACCGCCGTCACCACCCCCGGGCGCCCGCCCCCTCGAAGGGGGCCACCGGTCCCGCCCGCCGGCGCGGAACGCGCGCCGGCGGGCGGCCGGCGCGAGCCGCACGACGCGCCGCCCCGTCGCCCGCGTGCTCCTCCCGTGCCGACCGCCCCCGCTCACCGGAACCGGAGGAAGGATCAGTGGGGGCCCGGTGCGGTCAGGTACCGCTGGATCGTCGGTGCCAGCCATGCCACGATCTCCGCGCGCGTCAGTTCCACCGCCGGCGGCATGCGCAGGACGTACCGCGTGAGCGCCAGGCCCAGGAACTGCGACGCCATGAGGGCCGCCCGCGCCGGGGCCTGCCCGGGATCGGGACACACCTGCCGGGCGACCGGCAGCAGTTGGTCCCGCAGGACGCCTTGGATGCGCTCCGCCCCGGCCGGATTGGTCACGCCGACCCGCAGCAGGGCGGTGAGGATCCCGTCGCTCTCCCACAGGTCGAGGAAGTGCTCGACGAGGACGTGCCCCGCGTCCCGCCCGCGGTCCGTCCCGCTCATGTCCGGCAGGCGCAGGTCGATGGCGACGGCCGCCGCGAAGAGGCCCTCCTTGTTGCGGTAGTACCGCATCACCATCGACGGATCGATGTTCGCGTCCTTGGCGATGGCACGGATGGTGGCCCGCTCGTAACCGTCGGACGCGAAGCGCTCACGAGCCGCCGCGAGGATCGCGCCGCGGGTGACGTCGGAGCGCCGGGGGGCGCCGGAGCCGGAAGCCGTGAGGGTGCTGTCGTCGCCGTTCATGCCGACAAGCGTAGGCCAGCAAGCGTTAGCCAACGATTGTTGGCCAACACTCGTTGACGTCTCTTCCGTCCCCTCGATACGCTTGCCAACAAGCGTTGGCGAGCGCCTGCCGACCGTGAGCGCCCGCCAGGAAGCGTCGGTGACAGGAGGCCCCATGAACGGCACCACCACCCACCCCGCCGTGATCGTCGTCGGCTCCGGCCCCACCGGGCTCCTTCTCGCCGGCGACCTCGCCGCGGCCGGCGTCACCGTGACCCTCGTCGAGAAGCGGCCGCGCGGGATCGGCAACCTCTCCCGTGCCTTCGCGGTCCACGCCCGCACCCTGGAACAGCTCGACGCCCGCGGCCTCGCCGACGAACTCCTCACCACCGGCGAGACCATCACCCGCCTGCGGCTCTTCCGCCGCCTCTCCCTCGACCTGAGCACGCTGCCCTCGCGCTTCCCGTTCCTGCTCGTCACCCCGCAGTACGAGGTCGAGCGGCTCCTGGAGCGGCGGGCCCGGGAGGCCGGGGTCGCGTTCGCGTACGAGAGCGAGGTCGTGGGGCTGCGGCAGGACGGCGAAGGAGTCGACCTCGACGTACGCGGCGCGGAGGGGACGGTCGTCACCCACCGGGCGGCCTACGTCGTCGGCGCAGACGGCCACCGGAGCGCCGTGCGGGAGGCGATCGGCCTGGACTTCCCCGGCGTCTCCGTCATCAAGTCGCTGGTCCTCGCCGACGTCCGGCTGGCCGACGAGCCCGAAAGCGCCCTCACCGCCGACGTCCGCGGCGACGCCTTCGCCATGATCGCCTCCTTCGGCGACGGCTGGTACCGGGTGGTGGGCTGGAACCGCCGCAACCAGGTTCCCGACGACGCCCCGCTCGACCTCGACGAGGTCAGGGAGGTCACCCGCCGTGCCCTGGGAACCGACTACGGCATGCGCGACGCCCGCTGGCTCTCCCGCTTCCACAGCGACGAGCGCCAGGCACCCCACTACCGGGTCGGCCGGGTCTTCCTCGCCGGAGACGCCGCGCACATCCACTCCCCGGCCGGCGGACAGGGCATGAACACGGGCCTCCAGGACGCCGCCAACCTGAGCTGGAAGCTCGCCGCCGCCGTCGGGGGCCGGGCGCCCGAAGGACTCCTCGACAGCTACGAAACCGAGCGCCACCCGGTCGGCAGGACAGTGCTGCGCAGCAGCGGCGGACTGGTCCGGCTGGCACGCGCGCGGAACCCGCTGCTGCGTGCCGCCCGGACCCTGGCCTCCGCGTTCGTCGGCACGGTCCCGCCCGCGCGGCGCAAGGCCCTGGGGCAGATCACCGGAATCGGCTACGCCTACCCCGCCCCCCGCTGCGCCCACCGCCTCACCGGCACCCGCGTCCCCGACGTCGCGCTGAAGGACGGCCGGCTCCACGAAGCGCTGCGCGGCGGCCGGTTCGTGCTGATCACACCCGGGACGTACGAGGACGGCGGCGCCCGGCGGGAGCGGCTGGCCGTGGAGCACTGGGCGGGCGATCGCCGCACGACCGTCCTGGTACGACCCGACGGATACGTGGCCTGGGCGGCGGAGGACGCGGACGCGACGGCCGCCGAGGAGGCCGTGGCCCGGTACGTGGGCCGGTGAACCGGTGCGTGAGCGCGGCGCGGACGCACCGGACGAAGGGACGCCCGGCGTGCGGGGACGGCCCCCGGCGGACCGGGGGCGGTGCTCGTCGTTCCCCGGCAGCCGTTGATCGGCCGCGGGGAGCCGCGAGGGCGGCGCTACGGGGGTCGCCGTGTCGTTGGGCTGTCCCCGCGCGGCGAAGCCACCGAGGACGAGCTGCCCGCCGACTGCGGTCGGCGCCTCCTGTCCGTCCGGTTCCGGCCCGTCAGGTGGCGGAGGGGCGGAGGCGGACGTGCAGGGCCTTGTGGCCGTTGCTGATCAGCGAGCCCGACGGTTCCAGCTCGTCCGCGGGGACGGCCAGTTCGAGGTCGGGAAAACGGTCGAACAGGCCGCGCAGCGCGGTGGTGCTTTCCATGCGGGCGAGGGGCGCGCCGAGGCAGTAGTGGACACCGTGGCCGAAGGCGAGATGTTCCTTGGAGAGGCGGGTGACGTCGAAGACGTCGGCGCTCTCGCCGTGCCAGCGGGGATGGCGGTTGGCGGCGGCGTAGGAGGCGAGGATCGCCTCTCCCTTGGCGATGATCCGGCCGTCGGGCAGGGCGACGTCGTTGACGGCGTACCGCAGGGGCAGGTGCGCGACGGCCGGTTCGAGACGCAGCGTCTCCTCGACCGCGTCGGCCCAGGTGGCGCGTCCGGCGCGGAGGTGGGCGAGCTGGTCGCGGTGGGTGGCCAGAAGCACGATTCCCTGGTCGATGGTGTCGACGGTGGTCTGATAGCCGGCGCTGATCACCAGCAGGAGGGTGTCGCGCAGCTCGGCGTCGGACAGGGCGCTGCCGTCCTCGTCACGGGTGGCGATGAGCAGCGAGGTCATGTCGTCGCCGGGTGCGCGCCGCTTGTCGGCGACGAGCCGGTCGAGGGCCGCGTACAGGGCGACGGTGTTGGCGCCGGCCTCTTCGGCGGTGAGAGTGGTGTCGAACACCCCGTCGACGACCTTGCGGAAGTCGGCCCGCTGATGGTCGGGGATGCCCATGAGGTGGCCGATGACGGCGATCGGCAGGGGATGGGCGAAGCGCTCGCGCAGGTCGACGCCCTCGCCGGCCGGAAGGGCGTCGAGGTCGTCGAGGAGCGCGGCGACGAGGGTGTCGACGACCCCGGACAGGCCCGTGATGCGGCGCGCGGTGAAAGCGGGGGAGATCATCCGCCGCAGCCGGCGGTGGTCGGCACCGTAGGCGGTGAACATGTTCTCCACCGCGACCCACAGGGCCAGCGGCCAGGTCCGCACGACCTCGGCGAACCGGGGCCAGTGCATGCGGGCGTCCTTGGACACGTCCGGACTGTTCAGCAGCTTCTTCAGTACGTCGGGATCGGTGACGGACCAGGCCCGTACTCCCAGGACGTCGACGGGGACGGCCGCGCCGTGGGAACGCAGCAGGACGTTCTCGGCGTGACGGCCGGCGCCCGTGGGGTCAAGGGTGATCGGGGCGCTGGGCAGGTGCGTCATGAGCGGGTTCCTTCAGGCTGTGTCAGCGGAGGGGAGGACCACCGGAAGCTGAGTGGGGACACGATGAAGAAAGGGACCGGACAGTAGGTCAACCTACCGTGGGCGCGGCCGAGTTGCGCCGAGCCGATCCCGCCGGCGGCGGCGACACCGGGCAGGCGCCCGACACCGCCACCGCCGGCGGAGAACCGGCCCGGGGCACGGCCCGCCGCCGGGATGCCGGGGGCGGGCCGCCTCCGGCGGACGCGGTTACGAGGGCCGGCCGCCGTACGGCACGGTGATGAGTTCCATGGCGTGGCCCGCCGGGTCCATGAAGTACACGCCGCGGCCACCGTCGTTGTGGTTGACCGTGCCGGGCTGCTTCCGGTGGGGGTCGGCGTAGTGCTCGATGCCGCGCTCCCTGATCCGCGCGTACGCCGCGTCGAACTCCTCCTCGGAGATGAGGAAGGCGTAGTGCTGGGGGGTGATGCTGTCCGCGGGAATGGTGGCGAAGTCCAGCGTGACGCCGTTGCTCAGGCCGACCGCGACGAACGGGCCCCACTCGGCGGTGATCTCGAGATCGAGAAGGTCCGCGAAGAACTCGGCGGACTCCCGGTTGTTCCGGGCGTGGACGATCGTGTGGTTCAACTCGACTGACAAGGAATGCCTCCGAGGGCATGTCCCGACACCTCCATGCCTCACCCAGTCGGTGACCGACACGCGATGTCGGCGTAGAACATAGTGCTTTCCGCGTGGCGGGTCAACGACGTTTGACGAGGGGCGCGGTGGTGCCGGGCGGAGGACCGGCGGGGCGTGGGGCGGGCCGGCCCGAACACCGGCGGCGACTTCCGCCGGGCCCGGGGCGGCCGCGGCGGAACCGCGCCCGGGAGCCGGTCACCGGAACCGGGGCGGGGTCACAGCAGCCGGTCGACCAGTCCGTCGACGTAGTCCGGGGCGAGCGGAACCATGCCGAACAGGACGCGGATGTACATCGGGGCCAGGACGTGGTCCAGCACGTCGAGCGCGTCGGGTGCGTCCTCGCCGCGTTCGCGGGCGCGGTCGAGCACGGACCGCAGTTGCCGGATGCGTTCGGCGCGGAGTTCCTCGGCCGCCCGCGCGCCCCGCTCGCCGCTGCCGGACAGGGCGACGGCCAGGTGCAGCACCGCGGGGCCGTCGGGTCCGGTGATCTCGCGGGCCACTTGGGCCGCGTACGTGCGCAGGTCGCCGGCCAGGCTTCCGGTGTCGGGCATCGGTGACCGCGCGTTGAGGCGGTTGAGCGCCACGTCGGTGAGCAGGTTCTCCAGGTTGCCCCACCGGCGGTAGACGCTGCTGTCGGCCACCCCCGCGCGGGCCGCGACCTCGCCGACGGTGAAGTTGCCGTAGCCGCGTTCGCCGATCAGGGCGGTGACGGCCTGGTGCACCTGGGCGCCGACGCGGGCGCTGCGTCCGCCGGGACGCCGGGCTTGCTGTCGCTCGTTCATGCCATCACCTTAACGCAGTCGTTGCTTGCGTTTACGGGGCAACCTCTCTACAGTCCCCTAACGCAGCCACCGACTGCTTTTAGGTGGCTCCGTCGTACCACCACCCGCGTCACGACCGGCCGGGTGCGACCGGCGAACGAAGAAAGGGGGTCCCCCATGACGGCACCGCGTACGGCCTCGGGCGGTCGACCGAACCGGGCCGCGCTGCTCGCGCTGACCTGCCTCGGCCAGTTCATGGTCCTGCTCGACAACACGATCGTCGGAGCGGCGCTGCCCGACATGCAGCGGCGGTTGCACACCCAGTTGACCGGCCTGCAGTGGATCGTCGACGCGTACGTCCTGCTGGTCGCCATGCTGCTGCTGTCCGGCGGCATCTTCGCCGACCGGTTCGGCCGCAAACGGGTGTACCTGACCGGCGTCGCGGTGTTCACCGCCGCCTCCGTGCTGTGCGGCCTCGCGCCCTCGCTCGGCTGGCTGGTCGCCGGCCGGGTCCTGCAGGGCATCGGGGCCGCGGCGCTGAGCCCCGCCTCACTGGCCCTGCTCACCGCGGCCCACCCCGCGCCACGGGAACGCGTCAGGGCGATCGGGCTGTGGGCCGGACTCAGCGGAATCGGCCTGGCCGCGGGCCCGGCGGTCGGCGGCGTGCTGGCGGACGCCTTCGGCTGGCCCGCGATCTTCCTGGTCAACCTGCCCATCGGCGCGGTGCTCCTGCTGGTCGGCCCGCGCCACCTCGACGAGTCCCGCAATCCGAACGCCCCCGCGATCGACACCCCGGGCACGGTCCTGTCCGTCCTCGGCGTGGGCGCGCTCGCCTACGGACTGATCGAAGGCGGCGTCCGCGGCTGGACGTCGCCGGTGATCCTGGGAAGCTTCGCCGCCGCGGCGATGCTCCTCGCCGCCTTCGTCGCCGTCGAGACGCGCCGCTCCGCGCCGATGCTGCCGCTGCGGCTGTTCCGGCAGCGGTCGTTCACCGTGTCCAACACGGCCATGGGCGTGGTGGGATTCGCGCTCATGGGCTCGTCGTTCTTCTTCTCCCAGTTCTTCGTGTACGTCCAGGGCACCTCGATCCTGCGCGCCGGTCTGCAGACCCTGCCGCTGTCCCTCGCCATGGTGGTCGTCAGCCCGTACGCGGGCCGGCTCGCCGCCCGGTACGGCTTCCGCGTCGTGGTCACCACCGGCCTGGCCCTGGCCGGTCCGGGTCTGCTGGCGCTCGGCACGGTGCACGCCGACACCGGTTACGGAAACGTGTGGTGGCGGCTGGGAGTCGTCGGCGTCGGCTTCGGCCTGACCCTGTCCCCGCTGACGGGAGCCGCCGTCCAAGCGGTCGGCCCGCAGGAGGGCGGCCTCGCCTCCGGCATCAGCAGCACCACCCGGCAGATCGGCGCGGTGTTCGGCGTGGCGGTGCTCGGAGCCGTCGTCCGGGCCCGCCAGTCCGGCGGCGCCTCCCTCGAGACCGGCCTCGGCGGCGCCTTCCTCGCGGCCGGCGCCCTCACCTCGGCCGCCGCCGTGTTCACCGGCCTGTGGATGGCGAGGGCCGAACCCGCGGAGCCGGAAGGCCCCGTGACCCGGCGGCGCCCCACCGGTCCCGGCCCCGACGCGGCCACCGCCCCGGACGAGGCGTGCACCGGCGACCCGGGCCGGACCGGAGCCGTCCCCGGCCCGTTTGCACCGCGGTCCGCCCACACCCCTCCCGAGGAGAACCGTCTTGTCACCTGATCCGACCGTCCTTCACCCCCTGCCCGCGCACGACCGGGTGGTGTTCCTCAAGCCCCTGATCACCTCGCCGAACATCGACGTGGGCGAGTACACGTACTACGACGATCCGGACGGCGCCACGGAGTTCGAGCGCCGCAACGTCCTCTACGCCTACGGCCCCGAGCGCCTGGTCATCGGCAGGTACGGTGCGCTCGCCACGGGAACCCGTTTCCTGATGGCCGGCGCCGGGCATCCGACGATGGGGGTGTCCACCTACCCGTTCACCATGTTCGGCGGCCGGTGGGCCGAAGAGACCCTGGACATCGTCACCGCCATGCCCGGCCGGGGCGACACGGTCGTCGGCAACGACGTCTGGTTCGGCTACGGGACGACCGTCATGCCCGGCGTCCGCATCGGCGACGGCGCGATCGTCGCGGCCGGAGCGGTGGTCACCGCCGACGTCCCGCCGTACACGATCGTCGGCGGCAACCCGGCCCGACCGATCCGGCGGCGCTACGACGACGCCGACATCGAACGGCTGCGCCGCGCCGCCTGGTGGGACTGGCCCGCCGACCTCGTCACCGCACACGCCCGCACCATCATGGCCGGCACCCCGGCCGACATCGAACGCATCGCCGTCGCACACGCCCTGGAGAAGCCCCTGTGACCCGAGTGACCCGAGTGACCGTCGAAGAGCATCCGGTGGCCGACAGCGCGGCCGGACCCTACGCCCTCACCACGGGACCGGACGGAGCCCTGTGGTTCACCCTCGTCCACAGCGGCCGCATCGGCCGCCTCGTCCCCGGCGAGGAGCCGACGAGCCACCGCCTCGCCCCCGACAGCGGGCCGACCGTCATCACCCCCGGCCCCGACGGAGCGCTGTGGTTCACCGAATACAAGGCGGACCGGATCGGGCGGATCACCACCGACGGCGTGATCACCGAATTCGACCTGCCCACGCCCGGCTGCGGGCCGTTCGGCATCGCGACGGGGCCCGACGGAGCGCTGTGGTTCACCCAGACCGCCGCCGACCGCATCGGCCGCGTCACCGTCGACGGCCGGGTCACCGAGTTCCCGCTCCCCGTCACCGGCGCGTTCCCCTCCGCGATCGCCGCCGGCGACGACGGCGGAATGTGGTTCACCCTCAACCGGGCCAACGCCGTCGGGCGGATCGGCATGGACGGCGCCGTCGCCCTCCATCCCCTGCCCACGGAGGCGGCGGCGCCGGTCGGGATCGCGGCAGGCCGCGACGGCGGGATGTGGTTCGTCGAGATCGCCGCCGGCCAGATCGGACGGATCACCCCCGACGGGCGGATCACCGAGTTCCCGCTGCCCGACCGCACCGCCCGGCCGCACGCCGTCACCGTCGACGGACAGGGCACCGCATGGTTCACCGAATGGGGAGGCAACCGCGTCGGCACCCTCACCCCCGACGGTGCCCTCACCGTCCACGACCTGCCCACCCCCGGCTCCGAACCGCACGGCATCGCCGTCGGCCCCGACGGCGCCGTGTGGACCGCGCTGGAGATCGGCGCGCTCGCCCGCCTCGCCCCGGCGGACGGCACCACCTGAGCAGACCGTTCCCCCCTTCCCGCCTCGTCGGAGTGGTCGCCCGCACGGCGGCCGGAAAGGAAGTCCCATGAAATACGCCCTCGTGATCTTCGAGACGGACGAATCACGCCGCCGGATCCAGGCCGACCGGGCCGCCTACCGCAAGGAGTACGAAGGCTGGATCGGCGGCCTCGCCGCGGCCGGGAAACTGGTCGGCGGCGAGGCCCTGGAGACCGGGCACGTCCTTCCCGCGACCGTGCGCCGGACGGCCGACGGGGCATCGACCGTGACCGACGGACCCGCCCACCCCGGCCAGGAGACCCTCGGCGGCTGGTTCGTCGTCGAGGTCGCCGACCGCGCCGAAGCCCTCGAACTGGCCAGGAGCCTGCCCACCCCGGAGACCGTCGAGGTCCGCCCGATCCTCGAATCCGCCTGAACGGCACGGCTCCGAGGCGACGGGCCGGACCGGACCGGATTGGACCGGACTGTCGGCTCGGCGCCGGCACCGGACCGGACTGTCGGTGGCGGCTGGGAGGCTTGCCGGTATGAACGGTGACGAGCAGCTGCTGCGCGGCCGGGTCTACGGCCACGACCACGACGACCCCGACCCGGGCCCCAGACCGGGCCGGACCTACGCCGAACTCGTCGGGGGCCCGCTGGACGGCCTCCTGCTGGACCTCCACGGCCGACGGGCCGAGGAGGCCGGCGACGGCGTCGCCCTGCCCACCGAACTCTCCCGCTGGCCCGGCGGCCGCGCGCTGTACGACCCGCGCCCCGGCGAGCCGCGCGGGACGGGGCCGGGCATCGTCTGCCGCTTGTACCACAGCGGAGACGTTCCCTGAGGCCCGTCGGCGCGGGCGCGGGGGAGCCCGGCGCCGGGCTCCCCGGCCGTCGGCGGTCCGGGAGCGCCGTCTTCTGCCCGCCGTCGTGCGGACAGGACCTCCGGCCCGCACGGCGGCCCGGCCGAGGGGTCGCACCGACAGGAGTTGCCACTGGGTCGCGGTGGTCGCCGTCCGCGCCCTGCCGCCCGCTGACCGCGTCAAGGACGAGCCCACCGGAGCCGGCGACGGTCGGCGGGCCTGGCCCACGGCCCGGGACCGCGGCTGCCGACGGGATCACTCCGTTGCGGTCAGGCACTCGGCGAGCAGGTCGACGACGTCCTGCCAGGCCCGCTGCGCGTGCCGCGGGTGGTAGCCGACGCCGGGGACCGCGGGGTGGTCGACCGGCGGATGGTGGAAGGCGTGCAGGGCGCCGCCGTAGACCGTGAGGCGCCAGTCGACGCCCGCGGCCTGCATTTCGGCGGTGAACGCGTCCCGTCGCGCGGGCGGCATGATCGGGTCTTCCGATCCGACCCCGGCCCACACCGGGCAGCGAATGCGCGCCGCCTCACCCGGCCGGCCCGTGGTCAGCCCGTTGACCGTCCCGATCGCACGCAGGTCGACGCCGTCGCGCCCGAGTTCCAGCCCCACGGCACCCCCGGTGCCGTAACCGACGGCGGCGATCCGGCCGGGGTCGGTCCGTGGCTCGGCGCGCAACACGTCGAGCGCCGCGTGACCGATGTCCCGCATCCGGTCCGGGTCGGCGAGCAGCGGCATGCAGCGGGCCAGCATCTCCTCGGGGTCGCCCAGATAGCGTCCGCCGTGGAGGTCGAAGGCCAGCGCCACGTATCCCAGTTCGGCGAGGGCGTCGGCCCGGCGGCGCTCGACGTCGCTGAGCCCCATGCCCTCCGGTCCGAGCAGCACCGCGGGCCGGCGATCGACCCCGGCCGGAAGCGCGAGGTGCCCGATCATCGTCAGGCCGTCGGCCGGGTACTCGACCGTGCGCGTCGTAACCGTCGTCATGCGACCGGACTGTAGTGACCGTGGAGTCCGGCCGGGCCGCTGTTCCGCCGCCGACAGAACGGCGCGGGCGTTCCTCGGGAACGCGGCGACGGCTCATGAACCGTCACGAACCGCGTTCCCAGGGCAGCGGTTTCGGACCACCTGCCCGGGCCACGGTGCCGGAGGTGGCCCCACGAGCGCGAGAACGACGGCGTGGTGTCCGCCCCCTTGACGAAGTCGGCACCTCGTGCGCCCCTTCGGGTTCGGCAACAGGACCATGCCCCAGGTCCGCCCCGCGCGTGCGGTCCGGGACTATGAGCGCTATGCAGGGCACCGCGTTCGGGAAGGCGCCTGCGGCACGATCGGCACGACGTACTCGTTCCGGCAGCGCCACCGCCACACCGCTCCACGGCCTTCCCGCGGTTGCGCGTCGTCCTGGCGGGCGAGGCGGAGCACCTGCCCGGCGATCGCCTCCGGGTGCTCACCGACGGCGTGAAGGGCATCGCCGTCGTGGCCTGGGTGAACACCCTGCCCCGGACTCCGGCGGGGGGAGCTCCGGTACGGGATCGGCGTCGGCGCCCCGCGCTGGCGTCGCCGCGACCCCGCCGACCGCCGCCGGCACGTACGGCAGGGCCAGGAACGGGCGGTCTCCTCCGCCCGGACCCGTCCGGACTCGGTCACCCGAACCGGCTCTTCCCCGAGAGGTCCCGCGCCCGGGCGGCACACGGCACGCGGCCCGAAGGGCGAGGGCAGGGGCCGCGCGGCCGACCGGGCGGAAGCCCGACGTTCCCCTCGGACGGTCCGCGGCTCAGTCACGGTTGACCGGTTCCGGCGCACCGGTCTGCGACGGTTCTGCGGACCGGGAGAAGAGGAAGTGCTCCAGGGCGTCCATGCCGAACAGCATGAACACGATCAGCACCGGCAGGAGCAGGACAACCATGGCCATGACGTCCCCCGAATCGGAGTGTTGATCATGGAATCGCGTGGACCGGACCTTCCGCTCCAGACTGCTCCGGAAGAGGGAATCCCGGCCACCGGGGACGGCGTTCCTTGGGCCGTTCGGGTGGACCGCGACGCTGGGCGCCCAAGGCCGCGCACGGTACGCGCCGCGTCCTCGTACGCAGGGGTTTCGGTGCCGGCCGCGAATCTCCACACGTACAGCCCACGTGCGGCACGCATGCTGCCCGGAGGTCGCCGGGCACGTACAGGCACGGTGGTGTGTTCCGGAGAAGCGTTTCGAGCGAGGCTTGCTTGCTTTGGCCGGGAGAAGGCGGAGAGCTGCACCGGGGAAGCCCGAACCGTTCCCGCAGGGGTGCACGCGGCAGGGAACCGGAGGGGTGACCGCGGGAGGGGGCCGGAGGGGTGACCGCGGGAGGGGGCCGGAGGGGTGACCGCGGGAGGGGGCCGGAGGGGTGACCGCGGGAGGGGGCCGGGCGAAGCGGGCATCGTTCGTTTCCGCGGGCCGGACCCGTCAGGCACGCCGGCCTCGCGCTGTACGACCCGCGCCCCGGCGAGCCGCGCGAGCCCGGCCGGGTATCGCCTGCCGTTCCTACCGCAGCGGCCACCCCTGACCGGTGTCACGCCGGCCGGGAAGACGACGATCGGTCGCTCTGGAGCAGCCGGGGCCCATGCCGAACCGCACCGGCCCGTGCCGATATGGCGTGTGCGGGTCGGGCCCGGTACCCGGGAGCCCTCCGGGACGCAGTACCGCTGGACCGTCCCCTCCTGCCCTCCCCGCACGGCACTCCAGCACCCGCCCGCCGATACGCCGCGTCTCGTTGCCTGTTGCCCGTACTCGGGGCAACGGGCAACCCCTTCCGGGGCCTTCACCGGGCCGGGAGGCTGGAGGCATGCAGACCGCATTCCTGGACGGGGCCGGCCCCGTCACCGCCGCAACCACTCGCCTGGTCGACGCCCGTCACGACGGCGCCTCCGCCCCCGCCCCCGTCAACCTCGTCGAGCGCTGCGCCTTCTGCGCCATCGCCGCCGGGCGGGCCCCGGCGGACGTCGTCCGGGAGTGGCCGGACGCGCTCGCGGTCCGTCCGCGCGGCGGCGGGGTGAACGCGGGGCACGTCTTCGTCCTGCCCCGGGTTCACGTCGAGGACGCGGGCACCGACCCGGAGGTGACCGCCGCGGTGATGCGCCGGGCCGCCGGGCTGATGGCCGAACACGGCGCCGCGAACCTGATCACGAGCAAAGGGCAGGCGGCGACGCAGAGCGTCTTCCACCTCCACGTCCACGTGGTGCCCCGCCAGTCCGGCGACGGCCTGCCCCTGCCCTGGACCCCGCAGCACACCGCCCGCGCCGCCGCGCAGAACGGAACCACCGCATGAACACCAGCGCCCTCACTCTCGCCATGGCCCGCGAACCGCTCCCCGCGAGCGGTCCGTCGGTCTTCCTCACCGGGCCCACCCTCCACAAGCGGACACCGGCCCGCCCCGGCGGCCCGAGGCCGTCCGGCTTCTGGCCGAGCACCCCCCGGGCTTCACCACCAAAATCGAGTTCGGACTCGACGGCCCCAGCGGCCGCGCCGTCCTCGGAGCCCCGGCCGACTGCCCCCGCCCGGAGCGCAACCGGTACCTGATCCACGTGGCCCGCCGCTTCGGCGTCCCGGTGCGCACCACCCTGGCCACCGCCCCCGCTCTGATGGCGGCCGAAGGCGCCCCGGCCCTGCGCCGAGCTGTTGATGGCCGAGTGCGACGACCGGGCCCGGCACCGTTCCGAACGGCGGGCCGAGGCGGCCGGGTTCCCCCGGGAGAAGGCGTTGCGGTCCTTCGGCTTCGACGCCAACCCGGACATCGAGCCGGCCACCCTCCACACCCTCGCCGGCTGTGAGCGGATCAAGAAGAGCCGGCCGCTCTGCCCGATCGGCGACTCCGGCACCGGGAAGTCCCACATGCTCATCGCGCTGGGCACCGAGGCAGCGATGAAGGGCTACCGTGCTCGCTGCACCCTCGCCACCAAACTCGTGAACGAGCTGGTCGAGGCCGCCGACGAGAAGCAGCTGAACAAGACCATCGCCCGCTACGGCCGCGTCGACCTGCTCTGCATCGACGAGCTCGGGTGCTTCTGCATCGACGAACTCGGCTACATGGAACTCGACCGCCACGGCGCCGAACTCCTCTTCCAGGTCCTGCCCGAACGCGAGGAGGAGAACAGCGTCGCGATCGCCTCCAACGAGTCGTTCGGCGGCTGGACGAAGACGTTCACAGGCCCCCGCCTCTGCGCGGCAACCGGCGACCGCCTCACCCTCAACGGCACCGTCATCGAGACGGACACCGACTCCTGCCGCCTCGCCGGCACCCGAGCCGAGGAACCCGCCGAGGCCGGCTGATCTCTGCCGGTCGAACCCTGCCGGTCGGCCGACCGGCCCCGGTCTCGACGTTCTTCAGGATGCCGTTTTATCCGACTCGGAAGACCTACGGTCATGGGCACGTCGCAGAAGGCGCCTCGCCAGCAACACCACCCAGGCCACCAGCATCAGCGTCGCGGCGCCCCTCACCCAGGGCGCGGTGCCACTACTGGCCGCCGTCCACCCGAAGAACAGGATGCTCAAACACATCCAAGCCGGGCCGTCAGGGAAATCGCCCCTCGGGTCTCGTGACATCCCAGCCCCCTCCTGCCCAATTCCGCGGCCTGTTCGCCACGGCAGCAGGATAGGGCAGCGGATCGAGCGGTCTCCGTTCGCGACCGGGCACCTCTGTCGGCCACCACGCGCTCCGGCAGTGACGTCATTCCTCGTGAACACCCACGATCCCCAAGATCGCCAACTGCTGCTCGAACCGGCAGACAAACGCTGCTGCTTGAAGTGAACGAAGCCACCCGTACGCACGCCGAGGCGGCCGTTCTCGTCGTGTGACGTCACCACGACGGGCCCAGGTCTGCCGGGTGGCGCGTTGTCCGGCATGGTCGCGGACGCCGGCTGACCCATCGGCTCATGGGTGTGGGGCCGAGGCCAGTGCACGGGAGCGTTGACACCGGCGCAGCGGCCCGGAGGGTGCCGAGGGTCCGAGGCCGGCGTCTACGAGCTCTGAGGGGCCAGGTCGGCTCCGGCCGGATCGCCCGCCCCGGGGGACGTCCACCGGCGGCGGGCTTCCGGGCCGGAGGCCGAGGTCGCGACGGCGAGGACGGACAGGAGGACGAGGGCCGCGGCCGGGGCGAGCACGGTCCAGGGGGCGAGTTCGGCGTAGGGCTGGTTCTCGGAGAGCAGGCGGCCCCATTCGGGGGTGGGGGGCTGCTCGCCGAGGCCGAGGAAGCCGAGTGAGGCCAGGACGAGGACGGTGGTGGGCAGCCGCAGCAGCGCGTTGCGCAGCAGGGGACGGGTGAGCGCGGGGAGCAGGTGGCGGCGGAGGAGGTGGAGCCTGCCCGCGCCGAGGGAGAGGGTGGCGGCGATGTGGCCGCTCGCCCGTTCCTGCTCGTACAGGGCGGCGCTCTGGGCCGCGTACGGGGTCCATCCGACGGCGCAGACGGCGCAGGCGGCCCCCCAGACCGAAGGGCCGGCGGCCGCCGTCACGAGGAGTCCCGCGAGGACGGCGGGGACCGTCGAGACCACCTCGGTCAGCCCCGCGCTCAGACGCGGGAGGAAGCCCAGGAACAGACCGGTCAGGGCACTGACCAGGGTCACGGCGAGGGCCACTCCCACGGTCCGCAGCGCGCCGTGGCCGAGCCGGGCGAGCAGGTCGCGGCCCAGGGAGTCGGTGCCCAGCGGATGGGCGGGGCCCGGCGGGAGCAGTCGCGCCGCCGTGTCGACGTGCGACGGGTCGCGCAGCAGACCCGCCACCACGAGCGCGACGAGGACCAGGGCGCATCCCGCGGCGAGGAGGTTCCGGACGCGTCCGGTGGCCGGCTCGGGCGGCGGGGGCAGAGCGGGCAGGGCTCCGTCGCGCAGCGGGCGCCCGAGGAGGGCCCGGCGCAGCGCCTGAACGAGGAGACCGGCGGCGGTGCCGAGCAGCACGAGCGTGAGGGTCGCCGTCTGGAGCGGCGGCAGGTCCTGTGCGAGGGCGGCGTCGAGGGCGAGCCGGCCGAGCCCGGGAACGTTGAAGATCTGCTCCACCGCGACCGCGCCGCCCACCAGGGCGACGACGGTCGGCAGCAGTTGGGGCAGGACGCCGGGCAGGGCCCGGCGCAGGGCGTGCCGGGCGACGTGCCCGGGCGGGAAGCCGACGGCGTGCCAGGTCCTGGCCCAGGGTTCGCGGAAGGCGGCCGGCAGCGCCTGGTCGAGCAGCCCGCCGATCATCGCGCCGGACGGGATGCCGAGGGCGAGCGCGGGCAGGACCATCGACGCCGGGCCCTCCCACCCGCCCGACGGGAACCAGCCCAGCCACACCCCGCCGGCCAGGGCGAGCAGGGAGGCGAGGAGGAACTTGGGCAGCGCGGCCAGCACGGCCGCCACCGTGCCCGGCCGTTCCGCGTGGAGCTTTCGCCGGGCCCCGAGACGCAGGGTGCGGGCACAGATCCCGGCGGAGACCAGGACGGTGACGAGGAGCGCGCCCAGCATGAGGGTCAGTGAGACTCCGAACGCGGCGGTCACCTGCGGCAGCACGGGGTCCCCGGACACCCAGGAGGTGCCGGCATCGCCGCTCGGCAAGCCGCCGAGCCACGCGGTGAAGTGGGCGAAGGGCCCCTCGTCCAGTCCGAGCTCGTCACGTACGGCGGCGAGTTCGGCCGGCGTGGGGTCCTGGTCGGCGGAGCGGGTCCGCAGCACGGTCAGGGCGGGATCGGTCCGCGACAGCCAGGGCAGCAGGGCCACGACGGCCAGGACCGCCGTCCCGGCCGCCACCCGCCCGGCGCCCGCGCCCAGGCGTGGCCGACGGGCGGACGAGGCACTGCGCACGCTGCCCATTTCCGCTACTTGCGACGGGTGTCGAGGGTGATCAGGGCACGCTCGCGGGGGTCGAGGGTCACGCCCTCGACGCCGGCGGCGATGCCCTGGACGACCTTCTCGTGGACGAGCGGCACGACCGCGTCCGTCCGCAGGATCGTCGCCTCGGCCTCCATGACCTTCCGCTGGCGCTTCGCCATGTCGCTCTCCTCGGCGGCGGCACGGACGGCCCGGTCGACCGCCGCGTCCTTCAGGCCGGCGATATTGTAGACGCCGGTGCCGGTGAAGTCGCTGGCGAGGGAGGCGACGGCGTCACCGGTGTCGAGCAGGGTGACCCGGGAGAAGACGAGGGCGTCGTACTTCCCGGCGAGCAGGTCGGCCTCCATCTGCGTGTACTCACGGACGTCCTGCTTCACCGTGAACCCCGCCTTCTCGAGCTGCTGCTGGAGCACGCTCGCCGCCTCGGGCAGCTCGGCGCGGTTGGTGTACGTGGCCAGGCGCAGGGTCCGGCCCGTGGCCTTGGCCCGCACCTGGTCCGGCGTCGCGGCCCGAGCGCGGCCGGTCACCGCGACGCGCCGGTCGGCGGCCCAGGGGACGGCGGGCCCGAACAGGCCCCGGGCCGGGTCGGCGTAGCCGCCGAAGACGGAGCCGACGAGGGCGGAGCCGTCCACGGCCTCCCGGGCCGCCGCGCGCAGTGCGGAATCGGTGAAGAGGCCGCCGCCGGTGTTGAGGATCAGGCTGTCGGTGCGCACGGAGGGCACCTCGTGCCGGGCTCCCTCGTCCAGGAGCTTCGCCTGGGCGGTGGGGATCCACTCGGCGATGTCCACGCCGCCGGACCGCAGGGCGTTGGCGCGGGCGGTGCCGTCGGCGATCCAGGTCACGTCGATGCCGGGGGACTTCGCCCTGCCGCCCCAGTAGCCGTCGTACCGGTCGAGCGTGGCCTTGGTCTTGCCGGTGAGCCCGGTGACGCGGAACGGGCCGGTGCCGGTGCCGACCGGGGTCACGGTGCCGTCCGCCGCGTACGCCTTCGCCGACAGGATCGCGAGGGCCGGGCTGGCGAGACGGAGCGGCAGGACGGGATCGGCGCTCTTCGTGGTCAGCGTCACGGTGTCGGCGTCGACGGCGCGGGCGGTCAGATCCACGTCGCTGAGCACGCGGGGCTTGGGGGAGGCGTGACCGGCGTGGGTGAGGGCGTTGACCACGGCCTGCGCGGTGACCGGCGTGCCGTCCTGGAAGGTCGCCCGGCGCAGCTCGAAGGTCCAGCCGGTGGCGGAGTCCCGCTTCCAGGACGTGGCGAGCGCGGGGACGGCGGCGCCCTTGGCGTCCAGGGCGGTGAGGCCCTCGGCGACCGAGAGCTTGTTCAGCACGGTGGCGTCGTTGCTGTACGGGGAGAGGGCCTTGACCGGTGGCACCGCGAGGGCGACCCGCAGCCGACCCGCCGCGTCCTTCTGCCCGTCGTCGGCCCCGCCGGAGTTCTGACTCGGCGCGAAACAGCCGGTCAGCAGGGGGGTGAGGGCGAGGGCGGTGAGGAGACCGCGGGTGGTGGTGCGCATGGAGAGGTCCTGTCGGATGAGCGGGACGAAGCGCCCGGGGAGGGTGGAGCCCCGAGTGGCACCAGCCTATAAGGGTAGGCTTACCGAACTTTACTCGGGTGGGTTAACTCTCAACCATGGGGACCGCCCCACCTCCCCGGCGGCACCGCGGACAGCGGTCCGGCCACCCCCGCCAGCCCCCCGACCGACCCTCCCACAGCACCACGAAGGCATCCACGCATGACCCCGCTCGCCCGGCTCCTCGTCGCCAGCCAGTTCGCCTTCAACGTGGGCTTCTTCGCCGTCCTCCCCTATCTGGCCGACCACCTGGGCGGCACCCTCGGACTCGGCGGCGCCCTCGTGGGGTTCGTCCTCGGCCTGCGGACCTTCAGCCAACAGGGCCTGTTCGTCGTCGGCGGCGCCCTCACCGACCGGTACGGCCCGCGCCCCGTCGTCCTCGCCGGCTGCGCCCTGCGCGTCGCCGGATTCGTCTGGCTCGCCTTCGCCGCCACCGCCTGGACCGTGATCGGCGCGGTGATCACGGTCGGCTTCGCCGCCGCGCTCTTCTCGCCCGCCGTCGAGTCCGAGATCGCGCGCGAAGCACTCCGGGCCGAACGCGACGGCGGCCCCCGCCGCACGCGCACCCTCGCCCGCTTCTCCGCCGGCGGCCAGGCCGGCGCCCTCCTCGGCCCCGTCCTCGGCACGCTCCTGCTGTACGGCGGCGGCTCCGGCCACTTCCGTACCGCCTGCCTGGCCGGCGCGGGCATCTTCCTCGTCATCCTGGCCGCCCACGCCAGGCTCCTGCCGCGCCGCACCGCACGTGCGGCGGACGCGGGGCGGCGCGATCCCTGGCGGAAGGTCCTCGGCAACCGCTCCTTCCTCCTCCTCGCCCTCGCCTACTCGACCTACCTCCTCGCCTACAACCAGCTCTACCTGGCGCTCCCCGCCGAGCTCGACCGCGCGACCGGTTCCCAGGCCGCACTCGGCTGGCTCTTCGCCCTCTCCTCCGTGCTCGTGGTGTTCGGCTCCACCACGGTCGAACGGCTCACCGTGACCCGGCTCGGCCGCCCGGCCATGATCCGCGCCGGACTGCTGCTGATCACCGCGGCCTTCGCCACCACCGGAGCCCTGCGGACGCTCGACGGCCCGGCGGGGGCCATCGCCTTCACCGTGCTGCTCACCCTCGGTCAGATGCTGGTCCTGCCCGCCACCCGGGCGCTCCTCCCCGACCTCACCGGCGAGACGCGCATCGGCCTGGCCACCGGGGCGCTCTCCTCGCTCTCCGGCCTCGTCGTCCTCGCCGCGGGCGCCCCCATCGGGGCGCTGCTCGACCACGACGGCCCCGCCCCCTGGCTCCTCCTCGCGACGATTCCCCTCCTGGGACTGGCCCTCGTGCCCCGCCACCGACCGGACGGACCCGGAGCGGTGCCCGTGCCCGGCGGCGGACGGCGTCGGCGGGGAGTTCTTCACCGGGGGTGAGTGCCGCGTCCGGCCCCGGGGGCCCGGGAACCGGACGCGGAAGGGGCGGAGACCAGTGGCCGAAGGTCGGCCGCGGTGCCCCACGTTGCGGGCGAGGGTGCGGGCCCGCTCCGGCCACCAGGTGCCGGCGGGCGGATCGACGACGCCGTGCTCGGGATCGATCGTGCCGCCGGTGTTGCGGGTGCAACTGCCGGCGGACTCGCCGGGAATCTTGACCCACGGGTAGGCGTCGGCGAGCGGGATGCCGGTGTTCGCGGTCGGGCGCGGGCCGAGGCCCCCGCTCCTCGGCCGGTTCTCGAAGACCAGGGGCGCGGGCGGCTTCCTGAGCAGCCGGGCGCCGGACACGGAGGTGTGAGCCGCTGAGGGGCTCCACTCTCCACGGTGGGTTCCACTCCGTGGAGAGTGGAGCCCACCGAGTGGGTCGCCGCCAACTTGAAATCGCAGGTCGAGGTGCTGGTGTGACCGGTCCACCGGGTACTCGTACTGGTCGTGGGTGGGTGCCCACGGAGAAGATCATCCGTCAGCGGTTGACTTCGAGGTTCGTCGGGACGGGCAGAGCGCGCAGAAGTCGGGTGGCTCGGGCGGGATCAGTACGGAGTTCCGTGAGGATCCGCCAGTTCTTGAGGTGGGCGAAACCGTGCTCGACCGGCGCGCGTCCGACGGCGAGGACGCGGTTGGCTTCCTTCTCGCCCGGGGTGAGCTTGTGGGTGCGGCTGGCGGCGTGGCCGGTGACGATCACGGGGTCGAGGATGTCGTTGTCCGGGCCGCGGAAGCCGAGGTCGGCCGGCGCCCCGAGGCCGGCAGCGCGCAGGTGGGCCAGGATGTGGTCGTGGCGGGCGGCGGTGTTGTCGTGGGTGCGGCCGGGCCGGGCGGCGGATGTCCAGATCAGGCGGCCGTTCTCGTCGGTCAGGGCGAGGAAGTGCAGGCCATGGCTGCGGTGCTTTCCGGAATGGTTTCGCCGGTCAGCCTTGCCGGTGCGGCGCTGGGTGCGAATGAGGGTGCCGTCGATCAGGACCACCTCCCCACCCTGCTTCGCGACCTTCCGCAGGGCGCGGTCCAGGCGCGGCGCCTGGGCGGCGAGCAGCCCGATCAGCTCGTCCCGCCAGCGGCGGACCGTCGACTCGGACACGTCGCTGCCGCCGGCGATGTCGACCAGGCGCTGGTCGTGCCGCAGTACGGCCAGGACGATCACCGCGATCCTCCCGGGCGGCAGCATCCGCCACCTGGACCGGATCGCCTTCGGACGACGCCGCAGCAGGTCGGCGAGGTGGTTGACAGTGCGCGTGGACAGCGGCGGACGGCACTGATGGACAAGCGGGCAGGTGTGCTCGGCGCGCTCTTTGGTATTCGTCACACAATTCCAACGGCCGCCGGGGCAACCGGGTCACGTCCGTGCCGAGCCGCTCCGAGTGGCGGTGTTGCTGGTTACGGGCGGGTGGTGAACCGGCCGTCGGGCAGTTTCCGCAGCCGGCCGCGATCGACAAGTCCGACCAGCTTGCCGCGCAGCGGTTCCAGCTTGGCCTTCACGCTGACGTCCACCCCCACCATCTCGCCGACCTCGCGGGCCATGGCCGGTCCGGCGGCCTGCCGCACGGCGGCGAGGATGCGCTGGTAGTCCCACGGCAGCACGTCCTCCTCCACGCCCGATTCACGGCGCGGAATCAGCATCACCGCCCGGCCGCCCACCTGCCCGGGCACCGGACCGGCGGAGGCGCGTTCCTCGGCGAGCCGCCCGGTCATCCGTTCAAGCAGGCGCTCGGCGACTGCGAGTTCGTCCCGCTCGGCCCGTACTTCCGCCGGCTGTTTGGCCAGCTGCTCTTCGAGTTCGTCCAGTTCCGCGCGCCGCGCGGTGATCCGTTCCAGCAGTTCGGGATCCAGCATGCACGGGATCGTAGAGGGGCACCCGACCCCACCAGGTAGGAATCGGTTGTCCGGGGAGTGTCGGGCGGCTGGATCAGCGGGACGGGAGGGAAGCCAGCGAGAGGTCCCACTCGTCAGCCGCGTGCAGCAGCGTTGCGGTGTCCAACCTGACCTCTACGACGTACTGGTAGATGTCGGCCCCGTCATCGCCCCGTTGCCACGGAGGTGCCGCCTCCAGAGACAGGTGAACGCGGATCACCGCAGTCCCGCTCTCGATTCGATGGGCGAGGCTGAATGCCACGACCGGCTCGATGAACCACGTGTCCGGCGACAGCTCGCCTTCGGCATCAGGTTCGGTGACGTCCACCGTCCCTGCGGCCACCGCGCGCAGCCACGCGGACACCTGGCGGGCCTCGTCGGTGAGCAGACACGGATCGGCAAAGGACCACTTTCCCTCAAGGGTCACCACCGTGCCCTCGATGACCAGCCAGTTGTCGTCGTACGAGTCGCCCCGAACGGTGGCGAACTGATAGCGCACTGGGCGGAGGCCGACACTGCTGGAGAGATCGTTCAGGAGCACTGGGCCAGAATGTCATGCGCTGGCCGGCAACGGACTGCGCCCCAGCCCGGGTGCACGGGCCGGAGCGCCGCCCCTGACTCCGTTTCGGAGACAATCCCGACCTCTGTCGGACGATCTTCTCGATGGGCTCCCGCCCACGACCAGCACGAGCACTCCGAGGACCGACCTCACCAGCCCTTTGACCTGCGAATTCAGGTTGGTGGCAGCTCACTGATGCCCCCCGAGACTCAGAGCCGCTGTGGCCGTCACCGACCCGCACCCGGGGACAGCGCCGCACGCGAAGCGAGTTCAGCCAGGGAAGTGGGCTCCCCCGAGCATGACGGCCGTACAGCGCCGGAAGGGTCGTGTGTGCGGCGCGGACGGCCGGTCGACGAACAGGTCACGGGCCTCGGGTCGGTACGGGGCTGGTCAGTGCTGCGTCCTCCCGGCCGTGAACGGGCCGGTCGCGGGGGCCACGCACTTGTCCACGACGGGCTCCTCGCCCCCCACCGAACCCTCCAGGCAGAGCCGTCCGCCGTTCTCGCGCAGGTCGAGGAAGAACTGCGTGGTCGCACCGGACTGCTTGAGGTCGTGGATGCGCTCGTCGGGGTAGCCGAGGCCGTTCAGGGCCGCCCTGACCTTGGCCGGGGTGGGGTCCGTCAACTCTTGGACGGCCATGTGGATGCGCTGCTCGTGATGGTTGCTCGCGCACCAGTCGTGCGCGTTCAGCTCCACCTCCGGACCCGCCGTGGGCATCACCGGCTCGACCGTGCCGGCCGGAGCCTCCTCGCCAGGAGGAGCCGGCTGCGGGTTCGGCGGCCCCTCCTGGGGGGTTCCCGGAGCCGGGCAGGTCTGTGCGATGTACTTCTGTATCTCGGCGAGGGCCGGGGAGGACAGGCTTCCCATGGGCTTCGCGGGCGCGGGCGCCGCGGCCACCGCGGTCGAGGCCGACTCGCCGTTGCCGGTGGCCTTCGCTGTGCCGCAGGCGCCGAGTACCAGCACCGCAAGGACCGTCAGGGGCAGGGTGAGCCGCGGCCGGCGCGAGGAGCGGGCGGACGTGCTGGCGGAGCCGTGGGTTCGGGTCATGCGCCCAGTCTCCGATCATGCCGGGCCCGGAGCGTGAGTACACATACTCACCTGGCCAGGGGGCAGTTGCTCAACCCCGGTCCGCCTCCGTGTCCCCCGTCCGTTGACGGAGGACAGTGAGCGTGACACCGGTTGTCACGCCTCTCCCCGGGAAGTGCCACGACGCCTCAGAACATGCCCCCGTATGCCTGTTTTGCATGGCCCGTAGGTGTCCTTTGCCATCGTTCCTTGACCAATTGCCGCTAACTGATCATTTCAGAATGAGGTTCGTAGGCGTCGCAAGCAGATGACGCTGAAGGCGAGTGGGAGCAGGCCGAGGTGGAGGTCGGCGCGTATCCCGTAGCGGATGCGCAGGCGTTTGAACTGGTGGAGCCGGGCGAAGGCCCGCTCGACGACCCAGCGGGTCCTGCCCGGTCCGGAGCCGTGCGGGACGCCGCGTCGGGCGATCTCGGGTGTGACGCCAGGGGCCCGCAGGACACGCCGGTACGTGTCGTGGTCGTGGCCGCGGTCGGCGAACAGCCGGCCCGGCCGGTGTCTCGGTCTCCCGCGGAGTCCTCGGATGTGGGGGATCGCGTACAGCAGTGGTGTCAGCTGGGTGACGTCGTGCCTGTTTCCGCCGGTCAGAGTCACAGCAAGGGGAGTGCCGTGCCGGTCGGGATCAGGTGGTGCTTGCTGTCCGGCCGGGCGCGGTCGACAGGCGAAGGTCCGGTGTGAGCCCTGTTGCCTTCTTCGTGGCCTCGCAATGAGGCTCCCGGCCTTCGGCCCCGGTATGACTCGAGCCCCAGTCGATGATGATCGAAAAGGTGGCGTCGTCGGTGCCGGAGGCATTGGCAGACCGCTTATCAGAGGCACGAGCGCCCCCTGGACAGTCTCTTCGCAACGTGGATGCCGGCACGCTGATGCCATGGGTGGGGCCGGGGAGAGCACGGGCAGGGAAGACACGGGAATGCCGGACAAGACCGTCATCGACGTCCACCTCGGTCTGGACGTGGGCAAAGGCGAACACCACGCCACCGCCGTCAGCCGGGCCGGGAAGAAGGTGTTCGACAAGCCGCTGCCCAACAGCGAACCGAAGCCGCGGGAGCTGTTCGACAAGCTCCGGGCCGAGCACGACACGGTGCTTGTCGTCGTCGACAGCCGGCCTCCATCGGGGCTCTGTCCCTGGCCGTCGCCCGGGGCACAGGCTGTCAGACCGCATATCTGCCGGGGCTGACCATGCGGCGGATCGCCGACCTCCACTTCGCCGCCCTCGACGAACAGACCGTCACCGTCCCGGGAACCGATGCCGCCGCGCTGATCGTCCCCAGCCCGGCGAACTCGCTCCAGGCAGTGCTCGACCAGCGCAAAATCCTCGCCGCGAGGATCGAAGAACTCCTGGAGGCCCACCCTCTTTCCCAGGTCCTGATCCCGATGCCGGGCATCGGGATCAGGACCGCCGCCCGCATCCTCATCGACGTCGGCGACGGCAGTGGCTTCGCCACCGCCGGTCACCTCGCCGCCTACGCCGGCCTGGCACCCGTGACCCGCAGCTGCGGCTCGTCCGTCCGCGGCGAACACCCGTCCCGGCGAGGTGACAAACAGCTCAAGAGGGCCTTCTGCCTCGCCGCGTTCGCCTCGTTGTCCCAGCCCGAGTCACGCGCCTATTACGACCGCAAACGACGCGAGGGGAAACACCACATCGCGGTCCTCGTCACCCCGGCCCGACGCCGCGTCGACGTCCTCTTCGCCATGCTCCGCGACGGCACCTCCTACCAACCGCCCACGCCGATCACAGCTTGACGAAAACCATAGAGGCACCTTTCAACGCCCGGACATGCGATCCGTCCACGGAGCATCCGTCCAGGACCAGCAGGCCGGCGCGACGAAGCCCGGTCAACAGGGCGGTGTGCAGGCACGGCCGGACGCCGGTCTCGGTCCAGTCCCGCAGTCGGCGCCAGGCCGTCACCCCGGAACGACCCACCGCCTCCGCGGGGACGTCACGCCACGCGACACCGGTCCGCAGCACGTACATGACGCCGGCGAGCGCCACTCGATCGGGAACACGCAGCCGCCCCGGGTGGCGATGGCGCCGTTCGGGCGCGGGCGGCGCCAGCGGGGCCGACCGCTCCCACAGCTCGTCAGGAACAAGGTCAGCACGCACGCCGGACACCCTGCCGACCAAGATCGTCAAGCGCAAGGCCCACGGCTCAACTCGTCCTGAAACGATCAGTAAGGCGGCGGTGCCGTTCGCGGGCACGTTTCGAAAGCCTTCGAAAGGCTGTCGGGCCGGCGGGCCGCCCCGCGAGACTCCTCGGTACCGGGGCAGGCCGCGACCGGTTCGCGGCTGGAAGGCATCGGGTCCCGGTGACCCACGCATGTCAGGAGCACATCAGTGATGAGGAGAGCGTTCTCCCAACGGCCGGGCGGGATCGGCCGGCGCCGGCTGACGACCACGGCGCTGGCGGGGACGGCCCTCCTCCTCGCCGTCACCGGCTGCACAAGCGCCGGGGCGCCGGCAGGCGCGGGCGGAGCCGCGGCACCAGTGCGGACCGTCGCCGCCACCACCGCCGCTGGGCGGAGCCTGCTGCACGACGCGGAACAGGAGCTCCAGCGCCGGTGCATGACGGCGGCCGGGTTCCGGTACTGGGCCAAGCCCGAAAACCCGCTGCCCGAGGCGCGCGACTTCCCGTACGTCGTCGACGACGCGCAGTGGGCCGGGCGGTACGGCTACGGCAGCGTCCTCGAACCGCGGGTCGAGGCGCTCCGCCGCCAGGACCCGAACCGGGTGTACCTCGGCGGCCTGCCCCTGGAACGCCGTCACGCCGCGGTGACCGCCCTCAACGGCACCACCGACGGGCAGGGGCTGCGCGCCGAACTGCCCGGCGGCGCGGTTGTGGGACACAGCGGCAACGGCTGCCGGGTGACGGCCTGGCGCGCCCTGTACGGAGACGTCGCCGGCTGGTACGCGGCGAACACCCTCGTCGGCAACCTGGGCGGCATCAGGCGGCAGCGGGTCGCCGCCGAACCCGAGTTCGCCGCAGCCGTACGGGCCTGGTCGGCGTGCATGCGCCGGCACGGCTTCCCGTACCGGACCCCGCGCGAGGCCAGGGACGCCTTCCTCAGCGGGAAGGGCGCTCCCGGCAGGGCCCGTGAGGTGCGTGTGGCCGTCCGGGAAGCGCAGTGCGCACACGACAGCGGCCTGGCGGCCGTCGCCCAGCGCCTCGACCACCACCACGACCGGGAACTCCGTCGTGAGCACCGCACCGCCGTGGAGCGGGTGGAACGGCTCCGGGCCGCCGCCCTGCCGCGGGCGCGTGCCGTACTGGGCCGCTGACCGGCGGTCCGCCACCCCATGACCCCCGCGCGCACCAGCGCGGGTCGCTCACCCCTGCACCGACAACCGACATCACACGAGGAGAGTCCATGTCCAAGATCCGCATCACCCACCTCATGGCCAGCGCGCTGGCCGCGGCCACGATCGGCCTGTTCCCGGCAGCGGCGCACGCCGAGACCGGGCCGACGGCCGGTACCGCGGTGGCGGCCGGCACCACCACCGCGGCGGCCGACGGCTACCTGTACGCGTGGGAGCACTCGTGGAAGGGCGGGCGACAGGCCACCTGGTCCGACGACAGCGACAACTGGGCCGACCGGAACATGCGCAATCAGGCGTCGTCGGTGCACAACAACGGCTTCGCCGGCGCCTACGAAGACGTGCGGCTCTTCTGGCACACCGACCAGAGCGGGGCCTGGTACTGCCTGGGCAACGGCAGCTACCTGATGGACATGCGCTACGACCGCTTCCCGTACAACGGAAACGGCGGCGGCGAGCCGCTGAACGACAACATCTCGTCGCACGACTGGGTCAACGCCTGCTGATCGCCCCCACCGCACACCGGGCCCGGCCACTTACCGGCCGGCCCCTGCCCCCGCCGCCCGCGCGGCGGGGGTTTCGGTCGTTCTCCTCTCCCTATCCGGCCAACGCCCTTCCGGGGAGAAGCCGCTCCCCTAGGCTCCCAGCCGACCGGGGACGACCGGTCACCCAGGGAACCCATCGGGGGACGGCCATGCCCAAGGAACCGACCGTGCCCGTCGGCCCCACGGAAGACCTGCGACTGTCGGTCAGCAGGCTCCCGGGCACGACGCTCTTCTCCGTCATCGCCGACGCCTTCGGCCACGCCTCCCACGGGATGCCACCGGAGTGGCGGCGCGTCATCCGCGACACGGCACCTCCCGCAGCCGCGGCGACCCTGCACGCACTACTCGCCTCCAGCCATCCTTGGGCACCTGATTCGCTCGCCCTGACGTCGGGCGTCGACAGCGGAGGCGGAACGGGCACCGCGACCTCGATCACCGACGAGCTGGACCGCATCGAGCCGGACACCCTGCTCGGTGAGGTGGAGCACCGGTTCGGCAGCGCCGTCCCCGCGCCATGGCAGCACGTGGCCGAACGGCCGGGGGAGTTCCTCGACACCTACCGGACCCTCACGCGCGCCGTCTGGGACGCCTTCGCCCCGCTGTGGCACCAGGCGGACGCACTGCTGGGCCGCGAAGTGGAGCGCGTCGGGGTCGCCTCTGTCACCGGCGCGCTCGACACGGTCATCAACGACCTCGGCGCCCCCGTCCGGTACGCCGACGGCCGGCTCCACCTGCCCCACCCGTGCCCGCAGCACGCCACCGGACCGGGGCGGCGCCGGTTCGTCCTCGTCCCGCTGGTGTCCGGGTTCGGCGCCTGCACATACAGCGCGGAGGACCCGGACCTGATCTGGGTCGGCTACCCACTCCCGGGGCTGGGCCGGCTCGCCCACCGGTCCACCGAACCGCACCCCCCACCCGCGCGGGACCGCCTCGACCTCGTCCTGGGACCGGTCCGCGCCACCCTCCTGCGCCACGCGCGCCGGCGACCGTCCGTGTCGGAAGCCGCGAGCCTCGCCCACATCACCGTCAGCACCGCCACCTACCACTGCGACCGGCTCGCCCGCTCGGGCCTGCTGCGGCGCCTGCGCCACGGCCGGGAGATCCGCCTGTGCCTCACGGATGACGGTGCGGCACTGCTCGACCTGTTGGCGTGAGCGTCATCGGCGGGTCGCGCGGTCCGGTTCGGGGAGCACCGAGTGGCAGGGACGGCCCGCGGCGTGATGCCTGCCGAGCTCGCACAAGCGGTTCGCCGAAAGGTACGCCTCGAACATACGGGTCGTCACCTCCGCCGCCTCCCAGACCGCCGCCGATTCCGTCAACTCCGGGTGCAGCGTCCCGAGGTCACCCGTGAAGGCGCAACTCATACCGTGTCCCATGGGGTGGGGCGGACGAGTCGTTTGCAGCGGCAGAGGGCTGCGGAGAGGCCGAGGAAGGCCGGGTGGTTGCGGGGTTGGCGTTCGTAGGGGTGGTTGAGCCGGTGGTAGCCGGTGAGCCGGGACATGGTCCGTTCGATGACCCATCGGCGGCGACCGAGTCGTTCGCCGGACTCGGTGCCCTTGCGGGCGACGCGGACGCCGATGCGTTTGCCGCGGAGCCATTTCCGCGGTTCAGGTATGTCGTAGGCCTTGTCGGCGTGGAGTTCGCCCGGGTGGAAGTGCCGGCCTCGATGGGGGTCGTGTTTCGTTTGGAGACCGGTGATCATGGGCTTCGGGCCGTGGCTGTCGTGGACGTTGCCGGCGGAGAGTCCGACGGTGAGGGGCAGCCCTCGGCGATCGGACAGGATGTGCGTCTTCGAGCCGGGTTTTCCCGGTCCACGGGGCTCGGACCGGTGAGTCCGCCCTCTTTTCCGCCCGGACGTGGGCGGAGTCGAGAACGACGCGCGACAGGTCGAGCAGGCCGGCGTCGTCGAGGCGGTGCAGGATCTCTTCATGCAGCCGGCCCCACGCCCCGGCACGCGACCGGATCAGCAACCGGCGGTCAGCGGTCGACTTCGAGATCCCGAAGCAAGGTGGCAGGGCCCGCCAGGCGCAGCCGGAGGCCAGCACGTAGACGATCGCGGCGAACAGCTTCTCATCAGGTGTGTCCCGCGTCCCGCCACCCTGCGGCCGCACCCGAGAGGGATCAACGGCTTCGCGATCTCCCCCGACCCGTCCGGAACAGTCCCACTTCACCTACCCCGCCCCATGACCGCCCCACCACATAGGACACGGTCTTGGACCGCGCGCGCCTGCCGGACACGGTGACGCGGAGGCCGGCCTGCGCGCCGAGGTCGAGCGCTACGTCGCCGAACCCGCCCGTCACGACCCCCGACCACAACCTTCCCTCTGCTGCGGCCGTCGTCGCCGTTCACGTCCCCGGTGGCCTGTTCACGGCCGCCTGGTCGGGGGCCGCCCGCGCCTGCCTCCCCCTCGGCGGACCCCGCGGGCTCCTGCGGCAGCTCACCGAGGACCACAACGCCCGCCGCGCCTACGACGGCTTCGGTGACCGCAACCTGATCACCGCCTGCCTCGGCGGGACTCGTGACGACGAGGAGGCCGGACAGCGCCGGAGGCACCCGGCGATCGATCACATGAGAGGGCCTGCCCCGGCCAGGGTGGCTGCTGTTGGCCTCCGACGGCGCCTACGAACCCCACGAAGACACCGACTACGACCTGGGCGACTATCTCACCGGCGCTCCCGCTCCTCCTTCTCAGCCTGCTCCCGGGCAAGGCTCGCCTCACGTTCCACCCGTTCTCGCTCCAGCCGCGCGTCCTGTGCCGCCCAGCGCGCCTTCATCTGCTCCATGAGCACGCGGTTCCGCTCCTCCTGCTCAAGCCGGCGCGCTCGTCCTCTGCGGCTCTGCGCACTCGCTCCTGCTCCTTCAGCTCCTCCCGGCACCGTGCCGCGGTCTCCTGCCCCTGCCTGGACGGCGCGGGGAAGACGGGGAGCGACGAGCACGGATGGACCTTGCCGACCGTCAGGGCGGCGTGCGCCTCTTCCCAAGGCGCGTTGACGTGCACCTGTAGGGTTTCCTGCGGGGAGAACGATCACGCAGGGGGGAAGCGATGGACACGTCGGCCGCGCGGGAACAAGGGCACGAGCAGATTCGGGTCCGGCTGGCAGCGACAGTGGGCGCCGATGCCGCTGACCTCGGTCGTATTGCCGAGGAGGCCGCCCTCCGGTTGCACGAGAGTGGACAGGAACCCGACTTCGAGGTCCGCTCCGCGGACTTCGCGACCGATCCGTTCTTCGTCTGCGCCGATCGCTACTGGCGGCGGCGCTTCGCCGACAGTCCGTCCTCGGAAACCGCCCTGGCCTGCGCGCGCTGGATCGCCGTGCACACCACCGCCGAATGCCGCTCCGCCGTGCGCGAGCAGTGGACCCTGGGTAACGGCTTCATCAACCGGTCCCACATCGAGACCCGTGAACAGCTCGACGAGGCGGTCCGAGGCATCGTCGGCGTTCCTGGAGCCGCCGATTTGGCCCTGACCCTGCTGCTCTACCACGCCGGAAAACTCCGCGCCAACTTCGCCTTTGACGACCTGAACGCCTTCCTCACCACATCCGCCCTCGCCACCGCAGCCGGCACTCACCGCAACGAACCCGTAGTCCTGGCACTGCGCTCCTTCGCGGCGTTCGGCAGCCGCGCCCTGACCACCGAGCACGCCAGAGACCTCCTCGACCGGGCCTGGACGGCCCCGCACCGCTCGCGGCACGTTCTGGACGTGTGCTTGAACGGGCTGGCGTTCTCCGTGCCCTTCGACGGTCAGGGAGAACTCCTGCGCCGACTTGCACAGGAGGCTGTGCACACCCACCCCGACAACCACATGTTCCGCTTCCGTCTCGCCACCGCCCACCACCTGTGTGCCGACGACGACGAGGCCCTGTCCCATATCGACGCCGCTCTGGCCATGCTTGCCCACCACGGGGCCTTCAGCCGCGAACTGCTCCTGGAGCAGTACCTCGTCAAGCGGGATGCCATCCAGGAAGCCCGGCTACGGGCGGCACGCGAGGCAGAGCACGAAGCTCGCTGGCGGCGCCAGGATGCAGCCAACGCCGACCTGGAGCGCGCTATGCACCGCTCCTCCGTACGGGCCGTCGAACTCGTTGCCGTGTTCACTTCGGCGATCGCCTTCGCGGTCGGCTCCCTTCAAGTCACCCTCAGCGGCACTCTGAGGTTGCGCGAGCGGCTGTGGCTGCTGACGGCTTTGGGCGCGGGGCTGAGCGTTTTCGCCCTGCTCATCGTTGGCGGCACCTGGCTGATCACCCGCGTGCGCTCTCGCCGCTGACCTCCCACCCTCCGGCCCGGACGCCCCCGCTCGCGCCGACCAGTGCAAGCACCAGCGCCCAGGCCCCGGACCCGGCCAGGGCAGGGGAGCGACTCCAGGGCGCTGAAGCTTGTATCCGGCAGCCGGACCGGTTCCTCCCGGCGGGACGCCGGGCGAAGTCGCCGGAGCACCCGCCGGGACGAGGCCGGCGCCCGGGGCCCGAAGACGCCGGGACGAGGTGAGGATGCCGCGACAGGTTCCCGACGTACGGAGGCTCCTCGTGGTCCAGCCGATCCCGCATCTTCCCCCCGAGCGCCTGGAACACCTCCAACAGCTCGTCGACGCCTCCCGGCTGCGCGCGGCGCTCTACCCGACACCGAAGCCGCCGGTCCGGCGCCCTTCCCGCTCGCGGCAGTACCCCGGGGGCCGGCCGACGCTGTGGCGCACCGCGCGGGGGCGCCGCCGGTGAAGCGGGGCGCGGTGGACTCCACCGCGCACCCGGGGTGGCCGATGGGAGTGGAGCCCGCTTCGAGAGCGAAGACCACGATGGTGCGCACCATCCGGCGCGCGGTGCGGTTCGGAGTGCGTACCGGTGCGCGCACCGGATGGTGCGGTGCGCTCCCGACCACCGCACCGGTACGCCGCGCGGCGCGCACGGGAGTGGACTCCACCCCCGACCCACTCCACCCGGTGCGCACACAAAGGGTGACGGCGCATCGGATCGGTGCGCCCGACGCACCCCCTTGTCCACCTCTGCTACCGGCCCGATGGAAGGCCCGTCCGGGCTCCAGCGCTCGGTGGGGGAGGGGAGATCTCTCCCTCCCGGCATCCGGGCACCGTCACCATGCGTAACTGACCGTTTCAGAATGAGTTCGCTGCTGGGGGTTGGCGGTCGGGCTTGGTGGCGGCAGAGTGGTGCGGGTGTCGGATGATCTTGTGCCTGATGAGCTGTGGGAACGCATCGCTCCGCTGCTGCCGCCCCGCCCGCCGCGCCGCCATCGGTATCCCGGACGCCTGCCCGCGGACGACCGCGCCGCCCTGCGAGGCATCGTGTACGTGCTGCGCAAGAACGTGAGCTGGAGGGACGTGCCCGCCGAGCGGACCGGCTGCAGCGGGGTGACGGCCTGGCGGCGGCTGCGGGACTGGACCGAGGCCGGCGTCTGGCCCCGTCTGCACGAAGTCCTCCTGGCCGAACTGCGCAAAGCCGGCCTGCTAGACATGGACGACTGCGCGATCGACGGCTCGCACATCAGGGCGTTGAAAGGGGGGCTCACACCGGACCTTCGCCGGTCGACCGTGCGAGGCCGGGCAGCAAGCACCACCTGATCGTCGACCGGCATGGAACACCCCTCGCCGTCACCCTGACCGGCGGAAACCGGCACGACGTCACCCAGCTGACACCGCTGCTGGACGCGATACCCCGCATCCGCGGCCTGGTCGGCCGGCCGCGGCACCGGCCGGGCCGGCTGTTCGCCGACCGCGGCTACGACTACGACAAGTACCGCCGCATCCTGCGGGCCCGGGGCATCACACCGAAGATCGCCCATCGAGGTGTTCCGCACGGCTCGGGGCTGGGCAAGACGCGCTGGGTCGTGGAGCGGACCTTCGCCTGGCTCCACCAGTTCAAACGCCTGCGGATCCGCTACGAGATACGCGCAGATCTCCACCTCGGCCTGCTTCAACTCGCTTGCAGCATCATCTGCTTGCGACGACTCCGAACCTCATTCTGAAACGATCAGTAAAGGCCGCGGCAGATCTCGCGAGCCCGGTCCAGATCCTTCCTCACCGTCGCGTCGAATTCGAAGACCTGGGTGTGGCGTTCCTGCGAGCGGCGAATGGCCTGTGCCAGCTCCCTGTACCCGGCGTCGCCCGCCGCCGCCGAAGCGGAGAGCGCCCCGGCCGCCGCGTAGCGGTTGAGGGCTATCTCACCGGCCGGGCCCTTGTCCGTGTACTTCTCGGTGTCGAACCCGTCGAGGGCCCTGCAGGCGGCACGCGCGTCCGCCGCAGGAGACCCGCCGGCAGGGGAGGCGGAATCGGAACTCAGCGCCCATGCGGCGCCCGTCCCCGCGGCGCCGAGCACGAGCCCGGCGACGAGGGAGAGCGCCACGGTCCTCGTGCGCGTGCCGGACCGCGCGCGGGACGTCGAGGCGGGAGCGAGGGGCGTGGAAGGCTGCTGTGGCTGCATCCGGCCAAAGGTAACGTGTCCGCCCGCGGCCCGGGCAGGGGGCGGCGCGCGGCCCCGGCCCCCAGTGCTCCGGGGGAGGCTCCTCCCGGTCGTGGAAACGGTGGTTCGGGTGGGCCGTCATGGACCGCACCTGCCCGAAGCGCCCACACACACGGGGCTGTCGGTCCGGATCCAGGACGTGTCCGTCCGGGTGGTGTGCCGGCCGATTGCCCGGCCGGTGGGTTTCCGCGTCTCCCGCCCGGGCCCGGGGCGACCGGGGCCCGGGGCGTGTACGAGGCGGATCCGGTCGGCGGCCGGGCTGTACCCGGTTTCGTCTGACGTCAATGTGTTTCCCCCGTGGTCGTGATGCGCGATTCGGCGTGTTCGACGACGCCGTCACGCTTTCGAGCACCTGTCTTTCGGGCGGATCGCGCACCTTGGGATCGAGCGATTCGGTGAAGGTGCGCAGTGCATCGGCCCTTGCCGCACAAGAGCACGCGCCCGGGGGAGGGTTGGCCGAAACGCCGGTGCCGGTGTACGTGTCGGTGCCATGCGGTTCCGCGCGGCCGGCAGGAGCACGCAGCGGATGCCCCGCCCGCTCGCCCGGGGCGG
This sequence comes from Streptomyces sp. NPDC014907, assembly GCF_055562975.1. NCBI lineage: Bacteria > Bacillati > Actinomycetota > Actinomycetes > Kitasatosporales > Streptomycetaceae > Streptomyces > Streptomyces sp. NPDC014907. The sequence continues at coordinate 41,296 of NZ_JBVHEG010000017.1, forward strand.
TCGGCAGGTCCGCGCGGTGCCCGACCGGGTGGCCTGGCGTGGGCCCCCGGGGGTGGGCGTTGGTGGTCGGGGTGGGGGCAGTCGGCGAGGTGGTCGTCCCGGTCACGACCGGGTCTCTGTTCCACCGGTCGTTCATCACGACGGTGTCGCAGGCCCGGCAGGGCCTGACCGGAACCTGTCCTTCTCGGATTCCGAGGTAACGGCCGTAGCGCGCGCATCACCACGGGCCGGGGTCCGACGGACGTCTCGTACTGCCGTTGGTGGCGGTCGAGGCATCCGGGGACGTGCCGGTCAGGCGTGGGAGGAGCCGCTCAGGAACCGGTGGAGGGAGGCCGTCATGCCGGCGACGAAGGCGTCACGGGTCGCGTCGTCGACCTGTTCCAGGGACAGGTAGGGGTTGAGGTCCTCCAGCTCGACCAGGAGGAGGTCGCCTTCCCGGGTCCGGCAGGCGTCCACGCGCTGGATGCCGTGGTCGAGGGTGTTCCAGTCGATGAAGGCGCGGGCGAAGCCGAGATCGGTTTCCGTGGGCCGGTAGGGCTCGAGGGCCCAGCGACGGTCGGGGTCGGGGGCGCGGAGAGCGTACTGGAAGACGTCGTCGATGTAGTAGAACGACACCTCGTAGCGGAAGTCGATGCGGGGCTGGACCAGGATGTCGCCGTAGGCGAGGCCGTCCAGCCGGTCCCGGGGGACGAAGTCGAGGCCGATGGAGTCCGCCCCCGCCTTCGGCTTGACCGCGTACTGGTCGGCCACGGGCAGCGCGCCGAGGTGCTGGAGCCGGTCGACGGTGGGGATGACCGGGTATCCGGCCGCCGTCAGGTCCAGCAGGTACTGTTTGCCGGCCATGTCGGCCCGGCCGGACAGCGGGTTGTAGACCCGGGTGCCGCGGGCCGCGGCCCGGCTCCGGAAGGCGTCGTACTCCCCTTGGTAGTGCAGCACGGGGCCGCTGTTGCGGACCACGACCCCGTCGAAGGCGTCCATGAGAGCGGTGGCGTCCAGCGGGTGGCACAACGCGACGTCGAAGTCGTTCCGCAGCCGCGAGGACAGGAAGATGTCCTCGTCGCAGTAGCGGCGCCCCCGGGCCCGGTAGGCGAGGTCGGTCACGAACAACACGCTGGGGCGGCCGGGCACGGGGCATCTCCTGGATCGGTGGCCACCAACCTACCCAAGCCGCCGGACGCCGCCCCGCGCCGGGTCCACCCACGGCTCGACCAGCGGTTCGACCGGGGAGGGGCGGCCCCCGCGAGGGTGCCGATGCCGGGGCGCGAGGGAGCGGGGCGCCGGCCGCCCCGGCCCGCGACCGGGCCGTGAGGACCGGGCGGGCCGTCGTGTCCCCCCTGGGCCGGATACGGCCAAGTTGGGCCCCGTGGTGAGGGCCGGACCGGTCCCGGGCGGGGAAACGCCGCGGAACCCGTCCCGCAGCGCGTTCCGAGCGGATCGTCCGGACCGCTGTCGCACAGGTGTCGCAGCGCTGTCGTCGTCCGGTCACACACCCGTCGTCACCCCATCGCACTACGGGAGCCGGCGGTGTCCTGAAACCAGCGTTCCCGGCCCGCCGGGACCGCGGCGGCGTTGATCACGTCTCGTCGACCTCCACATACTGCGCTGACCGGCGGCGGACGCCCTGGGCGTCCCTGGCCGGAACCGACCACTCCACCCCATTTCCAAGCTCCTGGGGGAGACTTGCGCGCACATGTGCGAAAAGCACGCGCCTTCACCGTCGCGGCGGCCACGTCGGTGGCCCTGATCGCGGGCACGACCGGCCCCGCGACAGCGACCGTCCCGCACACGGCGGCTTCATCGGACACCGCGCACTCCGCGGGCGACCGGCGCATCCCGCTCGTCACCGGCGACCGCGTGCTGGTGAACGCCAAGGGCCGCATGGTGGGCTTCGAGCCCGCCCCGGGCCGTGAACACATACCCGTTCGGATACAGCGCGTCGGGGACCGCACCCTCGTGGTCCCCGGCGACGCACAGCAGTCGATCTCCTCGGGCCGGCTGGACCAGCGGCTCTTCGACCTCGGTGTCCTCACCGACCCCCGGCTGCGCAAGAGCCACGGCTCGGGGATGAAGCTGATCGTTCGGTACGCGGGCGATGCCGCCGCCCGGGCCGGGGTCCGTGCCGCCGGTGACACCGAACTGCGGCGCACCTTCCCGACCCTCGGCGCCGACGCCATCAGCGCCTCCCCGGACGACCTGCCCCGCGTCTGGGCCGCCCTGACCGACCACCACGACGGTGCCCGCGCCGCCGGCACCGGCATCGCCGCCGGCATCGCCACCGTCTGGCTGGACGGGGTGCGCGCCGCGCGCCTCGACCGCAGCGTCCCGCAGATCGGCGCCGACAAGGCGTGGGCGTCCGGCCACGACGGCACCGGCGTCAAGATCGCCGTCCTCGACACGGGCGTCGACAAGACCCACGACGACCTGAGGACCCAGGTCGTGGGCGAGAAGAACTTCTCCTCCTCCGCCGACGCGGTGGACCGGGTCGGCCACGGCACGCACGTCGCGTCGATCGCCGTGGGCACCGGCGCCGGGTCCGGCGGCCGGTACAAGGGCGTGGCGCCCGGCGCCAGGGTGATCAGCGGGAAGGTCCTCGACGACGAGGGCTTCGGCGACGACTCCGCCGTCCTCGCGGGCATGGAGTGGGCGGCGGCCGAGGGGGCCGATGTCGTCAACCTCAGCCTCGGCACCCCCGACAGCCCCGGCGTCGATCCGCTGGAGGCGGCGGTCGACCGGCTCTCCGCCGAGAAGGGCATCCTCTTCACCGTCGCGGCCGGCAACGACGGCAAGTACGGCGCCTCGTCGGTGGGCTCGCCCGGTACCGCTGACGCCGCGCTGACCGTCGGCGCCGTCGACCACGAGGACCGGCTCGCCCCGTTCTCCAGCACCGGTCCGCGCGCCGGTGACGGCGCCGTCAAGCCGGACCTGACCGCGCCGGGCGTCGCCATCACGGCCGCCGCCGCTCCCGGCAGCGCCCTGGACACCCGTCCCGGCACGCCGCACCCCGCCCCGGGCTACCTCCAGATCGACGGCACCTCCATGGCGACTCCGCACGTCGCGGGCGCCGCCGCGATCCTCAAGCAGCGGCACCCCGACTGGAAGTCCGCCGAGCTGAAGGGCGCCCTGACCGGCTCCGCCAAGGGCGGCGCGTACACGGCCTTCCAGCAGGGTTCGGGCCGTGTCCAGGTCGACAAGGCGCTCGACCAGAGCGTGATCGCCGAGCCGGTCTCGCTGAACTACGGCACGGCGCTCTGGCCGCACCAGGACGACAAGCCCGTCACCAAGAAGGTCACCTACCGCAACCTCGGCAAGACCGACGTCACCCTCGACCTGTCGGTGGCCACCCTGGCCCCGGCGGGCAGGCCCGCCCCGGCCGGGTTCTTCTCGCTCGGCGCCCCGCGGGTGACCGTGCCCGCCGGCGGCACGGCCGACGTCGACCTCACCGCGGACACCCGGGTGGGCGACGAGGACGGCGCCTACTCGGGCTACGTCACCGCCACGGCGGCGGGCCGGTCGGTCCGGACGGCCGCCGTGGCCGTCCGGGAGGCGGAGTCGTACGACCTCACGGTCCGGGTGATCGGCCGCGACGGCGCCGACGCCACCTTCTTCGACAGCACCCTGACCGGCCTCTCCGGCACCGCCGCGGGCGTCCAGACCCGCGTCGGCAACGAGCCCGGCGCGCACACCATCCGCGTGCCCAAGGGGTCGTACACCTTCAACACGGCCGTCTACACGGACCCGTCGGACTACTCCAAGGGCACCGACTGGATCGCGCAGCCGAAGCTGGAGGTCACCGGCGACGCCACGCTCGTCGCGGACGCGCGCACCACGAAGCCCGTCGACCTCACCGTGCCGGGCATCGACCGGGCGGACTACGGCGGCACCTACTACGAGCGCGCGACCGAACAGGGCGGTGTCGGCAGCGGCTGGGTCCTCCGGGGCTTCACCGGTTTCCGCACCGCCCACCTGGGGCCGGCCGTCACCGACGGTTCGCTGATGCAGACCTGGGACGCGCACTTCGTCAAGGACGCCACCAGCCAGTACTCGGTGGCCTTCGGCGGGAAGACGGGTGTGGTCTCGACCGGCTACACCAGGCACGTGAAGGCGAACGAACTGGCCACGCTCAAGGTCGCCGTCGGTGCCTCCGCGCCCGGCAAGTCCGCCCTCGTCTCGCCGTTCGCGCACCTGCCGGGCGCGCCCGAGGGCACCGGTTACGGCGCGCCGCAGCCCGCGCCGGGGGTCCGCACCTTCCACGTCTCCACCGCGGACGGCGTCACCTGGCTCACCAAGGCCGAGCAGTTGGGCAAGTCCGCGGAGGGGGAGCACCCCGTCTGGGAGGGCGGCCAGGAGATGGCCCGGCCGAAGCGCTACGAGGCGGGCCGGAGGTACCGGGAGACCTTCAACACGGGGGTCTTCGGCCCCCTCCTGAGCGAGAGGAGCGGCGTTTTCCGCACCGCTCCAGACCCGGAGACCGGCGTCGAGCAGGTCGTCGGTTCGCTGCCGCTGCTCGCCGACGGCCAGGGTCACCCGGGACTTGCCCCGTACGCCTCGGTCACGACGACGCTGTACCGCGACGGCGTCAGGATCGGCGAGAACGCCGATCCGCTGACCGGGTGGGAGCCCTTCACGGTCGGCGCGGACGACGCCGAGTACCGCCTGACGTCCTCGGTGGAGCGCGCGGCGGGCGCCGCCGCGGTCTCCACCCGGGTCGAGACCGGTTTCACGTTCCGGTCGAAGCGGGTCGCGGCCGACACGGCGCTGCCGGTCTCGACGGTACGGTTCGCCGCCCCTGTCGACCTCGGTTCGCGGATCACGGCGAACGCCCCGGTCCCGGTGCCGGTGACGGTGCAGGGATCGGCGGCGGGCGGCAACCTCGGGTCGCTCTCGGTCTCGGTGAGTTACGACGAGGGCAAGACCTGGAAGCCGGTTCGTGTGCAGAACGGCTCGATCGTCGTGCGCGGCCCGGCGAAGGACAGCGGCATCTCCTTCTCCGCCAGGATCACCGACAAGCAGGGCAACGTGTCGACGCTGGCGATCCACAACGCGTGGCTCGGCAAGTGAGGCCGCACCGCGAGCGCTGACCCTCCCCGGCGGGCCCGGCCCCACCACCCGGAACGGTGGGGCCGGGCCTTCCCGTGCCGCGACGGGACTTCGCGGCCGCCGGACAGGGACCGCGATGCCCGCCGCCACCGGCTCGACCGGTGCCCGTCACGACGGCGCGGGGTCCCTGCCCGGAAGGCCCGGGGACGGTCCGCGGTCCCCGTGGCGTGCTGTGGCCGGGCGCGCGGGGACCGCGCGGTGGTGGGACGGCGGGGGAGGAGCGGGCGTTCCGAGGACGATGCCGAGCGGTTTCGCCGTGTCCTTGCCGACCACCACGCCGGCCGACGAGTCAACGACCGGCACTCCGACGCTTCGAGGAAGCTGCCCGGGCGGCGGAAGGCGGCCCGTCCCCGTGTCTTGGCAGCCGACCGGAAGCGGACCGAACCGAATCGCGGCGCCCCGCCGGCCGGCTCGTGACGGAAACTCAACACCCCCACCTGGACGGGCCGTTCGCGAACGGGCTGCCTCGTCGTACGCTCCGCCGAGGATCCGGCTCTCCCGGCGCCACGGTCACCACCTGGAGGCGCGGCCGGTCCGACGCGGCCGCCGGCGATGTCCGCGTCCCGGAAGAAGCCGTCGGCTCCGAACGCCTCCGGCAGCGGGAGCCGGCCGGTCTCGTGGGCGGTACGCGCCCCCCCGGCCCTCGCGGACCACGGAAGTCCTCCGCCCCGGCGTACAACCCCCCGGGCGCCCCGTGAGTCATGCGGTCAGTGGCATGACGGCATCCCGCCACGCCCGCGAACCCGAGGGAGACACACTCCGTTGAACCGTACGCTCGCCACCACCATCGCCTGCGTCCTGGCCGTGACGGCAGGCGGCCTGACGGCCCCGGCACTTGCGGCGCCCCCGAAGACGGCCGCGGCCGCGCCCGCCGAGACGGCCCCGCCGCTGACCGTCCCCGCCGGCTCGGAGCTCCTCGGTGCGGGCAGGACCGGCATGCTCACCCGTACCGGCACGGGCACCGGCGCCGTCCACCGGTGGACGCGGCACGCCGACGGCGTCACCACGACGCTCCCCGCCGGGACCTTCTGGGGCAGCCCGGGCACCGACCTCGTCGTCTCCCGGGCCGGGGCGGTGTACACGCTCACCGACATGAGCGGGGCGGCCGAGCCGGTCGTGATCGACACCTCCGCGCTCGGCCCGCAGGCCGCCGGGTACACGCTCCGGCAGGTGGTCGGCACCACGCTGGTGATGTCGGGCCGGGTGGACGGCGTGGACCGGCACCACCTGGTCTCCCTGGAAGCCGGCGAGGTCGTCTCCCGGACGGTGCCCCTGCCGCAGGGCTGGGACTCCTGGCGGGACTACGTCACCGGCCCCGGCACCTTCGCGGTGATCCTCCGCTCGCCGAACGCCGCGTCGCGCCGGCTCGGGGTGGTGGACGTGGCCACCGGCGAGGTCGTCGAGTCGTACGCCCTCGCGTACTCGGCCTCCGTCGAGTCCGTCACCCTGACGCCGACCGACGCGATCTGGGTGGAGAACCCCTACTCCGCGGACAAGAGACTGGTCGTCACGCCCAGGGGCACGGACCGGACCCAGCCGGTGCCGCTGGACTCCCCGGGCGACGCGGCCGGCGTCGTGCTCCACGCCCTCGGCGACTGGGTCGCGTACACCAAGCCGGGCGGCGGCACCGCGCTCTCCCCCAACGGCCTCCACCCGGTCACCGTCCGTTCGGCGAAGACCGGTACGGCCTTCCCGCTCCTGGACCACGCGACGTCCCTCGTTCCCGACGGCGACGGCGGCCTGCTCGCCGTCGGCGGCACTCTCGCCCAGGGCGAGGGCCTGTACCGGATCGCCCCGGACGCCGCCACCGGCAGGCCCGCCGCGACCCTCGTCCGCACCTCCGGGCAGCCGACCGCCCTCACCGCGGTGACGCAGACCCCGCCGCCGGCCGGCACCGTCGACCTCGACCGCACGGGCGGCGGGATACCGGCCGGCTGGACGTTCAGCCGCTTCAACGCCAAGGTCTCGCTGACGCTGAGGCACACGGCCTCCGGCCGGACCGTGGAGATCGCCGACAAGACGCCCAGCGAGGAAACGACCACGTTCCCGCTGGACTGGAACGGCCTGTACGACGACGGCCTCCCGGCCTACAACGGCGCCTACACCTGGACGATGCGCGCCGAGCCCGCCAACGGCATCGGCCCGGTAGTCGAGCGCCAGGGCGCCTTCACGGCGACCCGCGCGCCCCACCCCCGCGACTTCGACGGCAACGGCTCGCCCGACGTCTTCTCCCGCGGGCAGGACGGCTACCTCGGCGCGTACGACCTCCGGCAGCTGCGGAGCGTGAAGCCGTTCCAGCAGCCGTACGAGATGCGGGTCGGCGGCGGCTGGAACGCATACGACCGCATCACCCCCACCGGGAACACCGCCGGCACCCGCGACGCCGACATCGTCGCCCGCGACCGCTCCGGCGCGCTCTGGTTCTACGCGGGCACGGGCACCCACAAGGCGCCCTTCGCGGCGCGCACCCCGATCGGCGGAGGCTGGCAGGCGTACGACAAGCTCACCGGCGGCTCCGACCTGACCGGCGACGGGCTGAACGACCTCCTGGCCGCCGACGGGTCCGGCGTCCTGTGGCTCTACCAAGCCACCGGCAACGCCACGGCCCCCTTCAAGCCGCGCGTGAAGCTCGGCGCCGGCTGGCAGGCGTACAACCAGATCACGGCCACCGGCAACATCGCGGGCGCGCCCGCGGGCGACCTCGTCGCCCGGGACAAGGACGGCGTCCTCTGGCTCTACCTCGGCAAGGGCGACGGCACCTTCACCGCCCGCACCCGCATCGGCGGCGGCTGGCAGCGTTACCAGCAGATCCTCGGCGTCGGCGACGTGGACGGCGACGGCCACAACGACGTCGTGGGGGAGGAAGTGGCCGCGAACCCGGCCGCCGGCTCGCCGCAGACCACCCTTTCCCTCTACCGGGGCACGGGCCAGTGGGCGGCGCCGCTCGCCGCCCCGCAGCACACCGGCTCGCTGTGGAGCGACCCCCAGCTCCACTGACGCGGCACGGCCGCCCGGACCGTCCTGCCCGCCACGCGGCCTCCGACGCTCCGGGCCGCACCGCGAGAGGGGGCCACGAGCACCGGACCCGTAGCCCCCTCGTCCGGCTCCCCGGACCGCGACGGTCGGCGCCCGCCCCTCGCGCCAACGAGTCCACCGGCGGCCGGACGAAGACGCTCACCGGCCCACGCCTCCGCGCGGGCCCGGACCCGGGGAACCCACCGGGGCCGGCCGACCCGGGCACGTCCCGCCGACCGGGACCGGGGACCGAGTTCGGGCAGCGGCGGCGTGCTGGTGGGCGCGCACGGTCGTGGAGCCGACCGCGACAGCCCACTCCAGGTCGCCTTCGGCGTCGGACTGGGCGAGCAGGGCTGTGAAAACCCTCTTCCAGGTGCCGTCGGCGGCCCAGTTCCGCAGCCGGTTGTGTACGCCCTTCCACGAACCGTATTTCCCAGGCAGCTCCGTCCACGGCGTTCCGGTGCGGTACTTGAACGCGATCGCGTCGCTCAGAAGGCGGTGATCACGCCACCGCCCGCCGCGCCGAGGCGCCCGGGCCTGTAGCAGACCGGCGTCCTTGCGTCCTGGGGTGAAGTCCCCTGGGTCCAGCACGGGTGCTTCGGGGAGACGCGAGGTCTTCAGACAGGCACTGGGGACGAGAAGACCTCCCTCTTGGTCTCTGGGGCGTCGAATGCCGAGACCGTGACAGTCCGTCCCGCCGCGCAGCATTTGCCTGGCCCTGCAGAGGGGTGCCGGCGCAAAGGACGGCGCTCGCCGTACGGGCCCGGCCTCGAGGTCGTGGCCCGTCGCGCGGGCCCGGCGGTGAGGGTCTGGTGAACCCTCCCGCCCGCGGGATCGGCTCTTTCGAACTGGGGTGTGCCGGGTGTGGTCTGTCGCGATGGTGAGTGCAGCGAAGATCACGAGGCGCAACGCGCGGCGCTACTACATACGCGGTGTGGTGGTTGGAGACGGCCGCCGTCCGGCTGGCCGGCCGCTGAAGGACGCTCAGGAGCGGGCGGGGCTGCCGCCGGGCCGGTGGATGGGACTGGGGCTGGCCGCGCTCGGGCTGAGCGCGGGCTCGGTGGTGGGCGAGCGGGAGCTGGAGCTGCTGTACGGAGAGCTCCGGCACCCGGACGCCGACCGGATCGAGCGCGAGCGCCTGGCCGACGGCGACAGTCCGGAAGAAGCTCGGCGGGCCACGGTCCTGGGCCAGCCGCTCGACGAGATCGAGCGGAAGAAGGCCGTCCCGCTGCTCGGCTTCGACTTCACCTTCCGGGCGCAGGCGTCCTTGATGGTGCTGTGGGCGCTGGGCGACGAGACGGTGCGGCGGGTCATCGAGGAGGCGCACGAGCGGGCGGTCGAAACGACGCTTCGGTGGATGGAGGAGGAGGTCGCGGAGGTCCGCTGGTCCTCCGGCCGCAAGCGGGCCAAGCCACCCGATCTGGTCATCGCGGCGTTCCGGTACTACGAGAACCGCGACGGCTTCCCGCTCCTGCACGACCACTGCCTGATCCTGAACCGGGCCCAGCGTCCGGACGGTTCCTGGTACGCCCTGGACACCCGGCGTCTGCTGCGCAACGTCGCCGCCGCCGGCACCCTCTACACCCTGACGATGACCACCGAGGTCTGCGAGGAACTCGGCCTGGCCACCGCGCCCCGCGAGGTGACGCCGGGCCTGCGCCCCGTGATGGAGATCGCCGGCGTCGACCAGGAGCTCATCGACTGGTCCTCCACCCGCCGCCAGCGCATCGAGCAGGCCCTGGAGGGGCTTGCCTCACCAGGTGGGTAGCGATTGCACGCGGTCCTCTGGTCGGTGACCAGCCGTCCGAAGGGCTCGGCCCGACGGTGAAGCGTGTCCTGTGGCCGGGTCGTTACAGGCTGGTGAGCACCTGCGGGGACAGGGTCTTGATCAGGGTGTTGGTCCAGCGCATCTGCCGCAGGGTCTGGGGATGGCAGGAGGAGGCGAGAGCCAGAAGCCGGGTGTCCTTCATGGCCTGTGCCGCTTGGGCGAGCATCTCCCAGTGCAGCGAGTTGTGGGCCGCGGCCAAGTGGACTTCCCGCAGGTCGCGCAGGAGCAGCAGGCCGGGCTCGGGACGGCTTCCCACTACCTCCGATGCCTTCTTCCGGAGTGTGGCGAACAGGCCGTGGGAGAAGTCGTCGGGCGGACCGTCGAGGTTCAGGCCGTAGTGGGTGGCAATGTCGGCCAGACGTTGGACGTGCTCCCGGGACCACGTGGCGACGTCGATGGCGACGTGGTGGACCTCGTGCTCGGTATGGTGTCGCTCGGCCAGGGCCACGAGGTCGTTGATGAGATCACGTTCGCCGTGGTGGAGGGCACGCAGAGCAAGTTTGACGCCGTTCACCGGTTGCCCTCCTTCGTGTCCCGGGCGGGACGCGGCTCCTGGGTGGCGCGCGCGGCCCGCCCGCCCGCGGTGGCCGGCACGCCGTGCGGGTCCGCCGGGGCCGATGCGGCGGTGGTGGGCGCCGGCGACGGGGTCCCGTCGCCGCGCTCGACGAGGGTGAGCGAGGCCGCGGCGGTCTTGAACATCGGCTGCTTGGACGCGGGGTCCCAGTCGGTGATCGTGGTCTCGTTGGCCGCGCGGCCCGGTGTGGAGGCGTCCGGGCCGGAGCCGGCGGGGGTGTCCCAGTACCCGTAGTGGAAGGGGACGAAGAGCACTCCCGGCCGCAGACCGGTGACGCGCAGCCGCCCCCGCAGGACGCCGCGGGGAGTGCGCACCTCGACCAGATCCCCCTCGCGCAGGCCGGTTTGTTCCGCGTCCTGTGCGGAGACCTCGACCCACACGTCGGGGGCCGCCGCGTTCAACTGGGGCGCGCGGCCGGTCTTGGTGCGGGTGTGGAAGTGGTAGAGGGTCCGGCCCGTGGTCAGCTGGAAGGGGTACTCCTCGCTCGGAGCCTCGTGCGGGGGCAGGTAGGCGGCGGCTTTGATCATGGCCTTGCCGTCGGGGTTGAGGGAGCGGTACTCCACCGCGCCGTCCGCCGCCCCGGTCACCAGGTCCTTGCCGTAGTCCTCGCACGCGTCCGGATGCGCCCAGCTGATGCCGTCGGTATAGAGGCGGTCCGTACCGTCCGGTGCCTGGTCGTTGACGGGCCACTGGATTCCGCTGCCGCCCCGCAGCATGCCGTAGGTCAGACCGGTGTAGTCGCACGGGCGGCCGGCGCTGCACCGCTTCCACGCCTCGAACGCGCTCTCCGGGTCGTGCCAGGTGATCAGCGGGCCGCCGTCCTTGTCGCGGAAGTCCATCCGCCGGGCGTAGTCGAGGAAGATCTCCAGGTCGGGCCTGGCCCCACCGGGTGGTTCGACGGCCTTGTCGGAGAGGTGCACCGTGCGGTCGGCGTTGGTGAACGTGCCGGTCTTCTCTCCCCAGGTCGCCGCGGGCAGCACCACGTCGGCGAGCTGTGCGGTCTCGGTCAGGAACAGGTCCTGCACCACCGTGAAGAGCCGCTCCTGCGCCAGGATGGAGCGGATGCGGGACAGCTCGGGCAGGGACACGGCGGGGTTGGTGCCGCTGATCCACAGCATGCGGATCGAACCCTGCTCGGCATAGCGGAACATCTGCAGGGCATGGGTGGGCGGCGCGTAGTGAGGAATGGTCGCAGGATCGACGTTCCAGACCTCCGCGAGATCGGCCACATGTGCATCGTTCTGCCAGTTGCGGAAGCCCGGCAGGTCGCCGTTGGCCCCGCACTCGCGGGTGTTCTGCGCGGTGGGCTGCCCGTTCATCTGCAGCACCCCGGCGCCCGGCCTGCCCAGCATGCCTCGGATCAGGTGCAGGTTGTTGACCTGGACGGCGGCGGCCGTCGCCTGGTGGGACTGGTAGACGCCCTGCAGCACCGTGGACAGCAGCCGGTCGGCGGTGCCCAGGAGTTCGGCGGCCTCGGTGATCCGGGCGGCCGGGACGTCGCAGATGCCGGCCGCCCACTGCGGCGTGCAGTCCGCGACCCGGGCCGCGAGCTCGTCGAAGCCGACGGTGTGCGTCCGTACGTAGTCGTGGTCGACGCGGTCGGTCCGGATGATCTCGTGCAGCAGGGCGTTGAGCAGCGCCATGTTCGTGCCGATCCGGGGAGCGAGGTGCACGGCCGCCCTGCGGGCCACCGGGGTGGGCCGGGGGTCGACGCAGAGTAGACGGGGCGGGTCGGTGCCTTCGAGGCGGTCGAGGATGCGCATCCACTGCACGGGCTGCGTCTCGGCGATGTTGTGGCCGAAGAGCGCGATCACGTCGGCGTGGTCGATGTCGTCGTAGCTTCCGGGCTGTCCGTCGCAGCCGAAGGACTCCTTCAGCGCCTCGGCCGCGGTCGAGGTGCACAGGCGCGTGTTGCCGTCGAGGTGGTTTGTCCCGATGCCGGCCCGGGCCAGGACCGCGAGCGTGTAGTACTCCTCCAGGAACAGCTGTCCGCTGGTGTAGAAGCCGAGGGAGCCGGGGCCCCGCTCGTCGAGCAGTTCGCGGGAGCGGGAGACGACGCGGTCCATCGCGGTGTCCCAGTCGGTCTCCACCAGGCGTCCGCCTTCGCGGACCAGTGGGCGGTTCAGCCGGTCGGGCGAGGCGTTGGCCTGCCAGCCGAAGAGGTCCTTGGGGCCGAGCCTGCCGCGGTTGACCCGGTCGACGGCCCGCCCCCGCACCCCGGCCATCCGGCCGTCGACCACCGCGATGTCCATGGCGTCCCCGTCGGAGTGCAGGATCGAGGCCGCCTGCACCCAGCGCTGCACCGTGCCGGGCTCCACGCCCGCGGCGAGGTGGGTGTCCACCCGGACCGGCCACGGCTCGTGGCGCCCGTACGGCACGCGGCCGCCCCAGGGATCGGCGATCCGGTCCACCGAAGACTCCACCATGATCTCCTTACCCGCTGACCGACGGCTTTCCCTTGTACGCCTGAACCGCAGACCTGGCCGTAAACCACCACCGGAAGCGCTACCGCATCACCCGGATACAGGTAGCTGCCGAGGAGGAGGAACCTGCCTGACAGATCACCCCTGGAAAGGACAGGCTCCTTCCCCAGCTCCGTCGGCCGGACATCGCGCGAAGCCGATATGCCCGATAGACATGGCTGGACGGCCCTTAACCGCGTTCAATCCCTCCCAGGACGTAGAGGTCATCACTCCTTTGCCTCTCCGGCGTCCGGCTTTATGGCGTTCCAGTCGTCGTGGGCGTCGGTCAGCGGGGCCAGTTCCGTGCCGGGCACGGCGAGCCGTACGGTTCCTGGGTCACCGAGGCGGTCGGGCGGCTCGTGGGCGGCCACGGGCGGCCACGGTCGGCCAGGGCGCCCAGCGGGCGTTGCGGGCGGCCCAGCGGGCCAGTCGCGCCAGCGGCCAGGGCCCGTCGACGGGCCGGTGGTCGTAGGCGATCAGCCGGCCGCGGGCGCGGGTGGCCACGACGAGGCCCTCGACTTTCAGCACGGTGCTCGCCGGGTTCGCGTCCGGGGCCGGGTGCTCGCGCAGCCGTACGTCGCTGACGTGCCCGATCTCCCGGCCGTCGCGGTCCCGGACGCGGGCCCCCATCAGATCAGCCAGACGCATGGCCGGCCCCCGGGAGTCGTCCGACGACGTTCTCGCGCATCCAGTCCTCCAGGGCGTGCATCCCGGCGTTGCCCTCCGACAGGTCGACGCGGACCACCGCCCCGATGCCGGTGACGCGGCCGAAGCCCAGCCGGGCCGGGCCCTCGCTCTCGCCGACGCTCAGGCGCCGCTGCACCGCGGCGAGCCACCGGGCCGCCTTCCCGCCCAGACGCGGCGCGAGCGCGGCCGGGCCGACGAGGACAGCGGTGACCCGTGGGGGGCCGTCGGGGTCCGGCTCCAGTTCCAGGTCGTCGACCTTGCACACCGGCCGGTCGTCCCCGTCGACAACCTGCCGGTCCAGGAGGTGGAAGCGGGCGCTGTACGCGCGTCCCGCCCGCCGCTCCTCCGGCCCGGGCCGGGGCTCCTCGCGCGTGTACTCGTCCTCGTCGGGCATCACAGGCCTGCCTTCGTCGCGATCATCAGCGGGATGGCGGCCACCGCCGCCACCAGGACGACGACGAGGTACAGGCCGCCCATCAGGTTGGCGAACCTGCCGTTCCTCGCCTCGCCCATGTACTCCGGGTCGTTGGCCACCACGAGGATGGGCAGGTAGGTCAGCGGCAGCGCGACCGCCGCGAAGACCAGGGAGTACTCGGTGACCATGACCGGGTCGACGCCGGTGAGGACCAGTGCCATGCCCGCCACTAGGGCCACGATCACCACGGCGTGGAACCGCGACGCCGTCCGGGGGGCGGCCGTCTTGCCCCAGGTCCAGCCGAAGTACTGCGCCACGGTGCAGCCCGAGGACAGCGCCGTCTCCAGGGCCGCACCGAACGTCGCCGCGAACACGCCGATCAGCCGGTGAATATCCGGCGCTCCTCGTCACATTCTCGGTCGTAAGAGCCGCGATCGTGGTCGCGCCCCCTTTCCTCCTGGGCTCAGTCCGTGGACAGGGCCTGGAGGAGGTCGCCGACCTGCGGGTCGGACAGGGCGCGGGCGACGTCGGCCTAGGCGACGATACCGATCAGGGTGTGTCCGTCGATCACCGGCAGGCGGCGGACCTTGTGCTCGCTCATCGTGCGCAGGATATCCTCGGCGCCGCCATCCGCTCGATCGGCGTCCGTCACGACGGCGCCCACGACCTCGTCACAGACGGCCTCTACCTCGACCTCAGCCGCGCCCTGCGCAACCCCGCCGCCGACCCGACCATGCGCTACCGCACCGGCCTGGACGACGTCTACGCCCACGTCCTCAAAACCCCCGGCGCCCTGACCCTGATCACCCGGACCGCCGTCCAGCTCCGCGCCCTGGCCGACGAAGTACCGGTGGGCCGCCTGGTCCGCCTCACGGTGGCGTGCCAGGGGGGCCGGCACCGCAGTGTCGCGGCGGCCGAGACGATCGGCCGGCTCGTCTGGGAGGCGTGGGGCGGGGCATACGGCGTCGAGATCGAGCACCACCACGTCGACCACCCCGTCCTGACCTCCTCCGCTCCCGCCTGACCCGCCCGGCACACCTTGAAGGGGTGGCCGCCCGGAGTCCCGGGCGGCCACCCCTCTTCGCCTACCCGGCCCCTACGCCGGTGCCGGTGCCGATACCGTCTTCGTCTTCGGGAGCAGGGCGGCGAGGGGTGAACGCCGACCCTTCCCGACCTGGCGGAGCTCCTGCCAGTCGACCTCGGGGTGGGCGGGGACGATCGCGTCGACGGAGGCCGTGGTGTAGAGCGCGACGTCGACGGTCTCGGCCCGACTGGTGCCGAAGCGGACCTCGATCGACTGCGGGGAGCGGACCCAGCCGAGCCGGACCATGTGGTCGAAGTCGGCGCGGCGGACCCGGAGGCGGGCGGCGGCCTGCTCGGGTCCGAGCGGGGTGTCGGCGGCGACCAGGGCGGCCAGGTCCTCGCGCGCGCAGACCTCGGCGACCTGGCCGGGGTGGTGCAGCGTTCCGTCCGGGTTCGCGCTGAGGTCGACCAGGAGGCCGCGGTCGACGAACCGGCGCACCACGAACGCCGTCACGTGTCCCTTCTCGCCGTGAATGGTCCGGTTCGGGGTGCCGAGGGCGGCGGCGATCCGGTCGGCCGCCGCGCCGCCGGAGATCGGCGGAGAGGGCATCGCGGCCCGGATGCCGTCGGCGTCCAGAGCCTCCACGGCGGCCCGGGACCACTGGGAGGACGACGCGTCCGGGGCCTGGATCAGGCCGGTGTGCCGGGCCCACCGGAAGGCGGCTACGGGCACCTTCCGGCGCTTGGCGGCCTGGCCCTCGTCGTACTCGGTTCGTCGCATGAGATCATCTCTCGCTCGGTCGCCGGAAGCGGCGGAACAGAACATGACAGAACACGCGAAAACATGTCAATACCCTTTGAAAACAGGCAAGTTGGACGCCCTCCGCTCAGGCTGCGCCCGCGTACGCAGCCGTGTGTCAGAGATGCAGAACCTGAGATCACAAGATCGTGTTACGAGCTCTGAGGACTTGCGCCATCGGTCGCGGCGGCGTGTTCGACCGGTGCGGCGAGGTGTCTGGTGGCGTCCAGGGTCTCCCGGATGTGCCGGGCGAGGGCGTGCTGGTCGGGGTCGGCGATCCAGTGCTCGAAGGCGACCTTGAAGGCGGCGATCCCGATTCCGGCCGCGAGCGTCGCAGTGGTGGAGTCCAGACCGCGTTCCCGGAGCGCGCGGTCGAGGGCGGAGACGAGCGAGGCGTGTTTGGCCAGCTCGCGCTCCTGCAGTTCGGGATTGGCGGCGATGACGGCTTGGCGCTGCCGTACCAGCTCCGCGCGTTCTTCGAAGACGGGAGCGGCTTCGGTCAGGGCGTGGGTGATCGCCTCCAGTGGCGTCAGAGCGTCGGGGGCGCTGGCCGTGGCGTGCGCGAGGACGTCGGTCAGGGCGTTGGGCTGGAAGAGGACTTCCCGTTTGTCGACGAAGTGCCGGTAGAAGGTGCGTTCGGTGACTCCGGCCCGGGCGGCGATCTCCGCGACGGTGGTGGCGTCGAAGCCCTTGTCGTTGTAGAGCTCCATCGCCGCCTTCTCCAGGCGGCCTCGCGCGTCGGGTTTCCATCGGCTCATGCTCCGATCCTACACGTCGATGACAGAACCTGACATCAGAGTGATGACAGGGACTGACATGGCTGTTACGGTGATGTCACGAACTGACATCGCGGCTCTCCATCCCTGGTGGGGAGCCCGTAGCAAAGGGCAGGACCATGCGCGTATTCGTCACCGGAGCCTCCGGGCATCTCGGCTCCGCCGTCGTTCCCGAGCTCCTCGAAGCCGGACACCAGGTCGTCGGGCTGGCCCGCTCGGACAAGTCCGCCACCGCGCTGACGACTGCTGGGGCCGAGGTGCACCGAGGTGACCTCGATGATCTCGACGGTCTCGCTGCGGCCGCTGCCGGGGCTGACGGCGTCATCCACCTGGCCTTCAAGCACGACGCCATGTTCGCCGGCGACTTCGACGGCGCGATCGCAACGGATCTGCGTGCCCTTTACGCGCTCGGAGACGCGCTTGCCGGCACCGGCAAGCCGTTGGTGGCCACGTCGGGAACCGCGCTGTTCGCCTCCGCGGGACTGCGGGGCTTGCTCACCGAGGCCGACGTGCTCGACGCGGGCCCGCGGATCGAGGCCGAGAACGCGGTGGTCGCACTCGCCGAGCACGGCATCCGGTCGTCCGTCGTCCGGCTCCCTCCGACCGTGCACAGCTCCCTCGACCACAACGGCTTCATCCCGACTTCCATCTCCATCGCGCGCTCCAAGGGCGTTTCGGCTTACGTCGGCGACGGCACCAACCGCTGGCCCGCCGTGCACACGCTGGATGCGGCACGCCTGTACCGGCTGGCGCTGGAATCCGCCCCGGCGGGAACACGGCTGCACGCCGTCGACGACGAGGGGATCACTTTCCGGCGGATCGCCGAGGGCATCGGACGCGGACTGCACCTGCCCGTGGTCAGCATCGCGCCGACCGAGGCCGAAACCCACTTCGGTTTCCTGAGCACCCACGTCCAGGCCGACAACCCGTCCTCCAGCACGCTGACCCGCGACCTCCTGGGCTGGACGCCCATCCGGCCCGGCCTCGTCGACGACCTCGGCCAAGGCCACTACTACGACACCGGCACCGCCACCGTGCGCTGAACCCCCTCTTCCATCCCGGTCCGTTCCCCGCGCCCCTTCAGGGGGCCCGCGCGGAACCGGCCCGCACGACCCACCACCCCATGCACGACCGGCTGCTGTGCAGCCGGAAGGAGACGAACGACATGAACACCAAGAACGCGCACGAGCGACTCGACCCGGAACTGGCCGAAGCCCTGAAGGCGGTGCCCATGACGGAGGCCGGGGTGTTCGACCTCGGTGACCTGGAAGGCACGCGCGTCGGCGTCCACGCCTTCGCCGAGGCGATCGCGGCCCAGATACCGGACGAGCCGTCCGTGTCGGTCGAGGAGGTCCAGGCGCCCCGCCCGGACGGCTCCACCCTCGCCATCCGGCTGTTGCGACCCACCGAGGCGGCCGGGTCGCTTCCGGTGCTGGTCTGGTTCCACGGCGGCGGGCAGGTTCTCGGGTACGCGGCCCAGGACGATCCCACCCTCAAGCGCCTGGTCCTGGAGGTCGGCTGCATCGTCGCCTCCGTCGACTACCGACTCGCGCCGGAGGCCCCCGCCCCGGCCGCGGCCGAGGACGGCCTGCTCGCCTACCGCTGGCTTCGCAGCCAGGCGGCCGCGCTCGGCATCGACGCGACCCGCGTCGCCCTGGCCGGGCAAAGCGGCGGTGGCGGTATCACCGCCGCCACCGCGCTCATGATCCGGGACCAGGGCGAACCGACGCCGCTGTTCCAGGCGTTGAGCTATCCGATGCTCGACGACCGCAACACCACCCCGTCCAGCTACGAAGTCACCGACATCGGCATCTGGGACCGCGCGACCAACATCCTGGCCTGGAACCTGATCCTCGGGGACCGCGCCGGCGCCGACGACGTGCCGCCGTACAGCGCACCCGCGCGCGCGACGGACCTCACCGGCCTCCCGCCCGCCTTCATCGCAGCCGCCGAACTTGACGTCTTCCGTGACGAGGACCTGGCCTACGCCGCGCGACTCCAGGCCGGTGGCGTGCCCGTCGAACTGCACCTGTACCCCGGCGCCTACCACGCCTGGGACCTCTTCGCCCCCGAAGCCGCAATCAGCACCGCCTACATCCACGCCTGGTACGGATACCTACGCCGCCAGTTCAGCGCCCCTCAGGCATGAGCCTCTGGTGGGGTCATGTACTTCGTCCCCCTGCTCTGCCCCTCGTCCCGGACGGTACCCGTGCCTACGCCCTCCTCGACGGCGTCGGCGACACCCCGGCGGTCCGGGCCTGGACCCGTACCGCCGCACGCCGCCTGGCCCGCGCGGCTGCCGGACACGGCGACGCGGAAGCCGGCCTGCGCGCCGAGTACGAGCGCTACGCCGCCGACCCCGCCCGCCACGACCCCGACCACGACCTGCCCGCCGCCGCGGCCGTCGTCGCCGTCCACGTCCCCGGCGGCCTGCTCTCCGTCGCCTGGTCGGGCGACGCCCGCGCCTACCTCCTCCTCGACGATCCCGGGCCCCTGCGGCAGCTGAGCGAGGACCACAACGCCCGCCGCGCCTGCGAGGGCTACGGCGACCGCAGCCTGATCACCGCCTGCCTCGGCACAGTTCGCGACGACGAGGAGACCGAACAGATCTGGGGCCACCCGGCGATCGAGTCCCTGTCCAGCCCCGCCCGGCCCGGATGGCTGCTGCTCGCTTCCGACGGCGCCTACGAGCCCCACGAAGACGCCGGCCACGACCTGGGCGGCTACCTGAACGGCGATCCGCGCGAGGCTGCCGAGCTCCTGGTCGACGACGCCGTACGGCTTGCCCGCGCGCAGCGGGACCCGTACGCCGACAACGCCACCGCCCTGATCGTCCACATCATCCGACCGGCTGTCGGAGCACGCCCGGTTCCGGCCGGCCAACCACGGGGCCGGGCAGGATGACCCCGCCCCGCCGGCTACTCCCACAGCTTCCTGATGAAGTCCCCAGGGCTCTGGCCCAGTCGGGCGGGCCGGGCCAGGAACTCCTCCGTCAGGCGGGCCATGAGCGGCTTCGACGTGCCCTGGGCCGCGCCCTGGCCGGTACCTCGGGCTATCAAGGCGGGCACATCGGCGCCGACGGCCGCCTGCTGGTCCGAATAGCGCGGTTCTCAGTACCGGGATGTCGACTATCGGGCAGGCCCAGCCCGGCTGGCGTCGACTGTTAATACTCGTCCAGCTTCAGCCAGGGCTTGATCTTGAGCTCTTCGGCCTCTTGATCCATCGTCTTCTCGCTGAGACGCACGTTTGCAAGAGCCAGGGTGGAGGTGCTTTCCGGGCTTCCTTCGAGGATCGCTGTCCGTGAAGTTACTACTGCTTCCGCCCAAGCCTCGGCAGCGTCCGCGAACTCCTGGGTCTCGGCAGGGGCACGGTTGGCGGCCTTGCGGAGGTTCTCCAGTTCGAGCTGCGAGGCAAGCTGCACGCTTTCGACCTCGGTCCGAGCGTCGCCCGCTTCTACGGCTGCAGACTCCAGCTTCATCTCGTCACGGATGCGGTCTACAGAGGTCCTTATGTCACTGATGGACTTGTCCACCTCGGCATCGCCGCTGCACGCTGTCAGCAGAGCGCAGCTGGTCAGTGCCAGACCGATGGCGATACGACGTATCCTGCTCAAGATCCCCCCGAGGCATTGAAGAGCCCAGTGTCTTCACTGTGGCGCTGGACTGTATGCCGGTGATCCTTTCGATGAGAAGATCGCGATGTCAAGGCGACGTGATCCGGTGGACTGGACCGCAGCGGGCACTGGAAGGCGCCCGATGGAAGCCGGTGCATCTATCGGCTCGTAGCTGCTTCATCGATGGCTGGTGACAGGCTGAGCGATGTGGCAACGGCGGACCTGGGCTGCTGAGCCGACATAGAAGGCGAGTGCTGCTGAGCGCCCTCTTCGCTATCTGGCTGACACTGATGTGTCGCGCGAGGAAGATGCGTGCATGACGACGTTCACCGACCCGAGTGCTGGAAGAAACAAAGCTTCCATAGCCGAGCTCCGTGACTGGGCGAAGATCTGGGACACCTACGACCCGGTAGTCCACGGCCACCGAGAGATGCCTAGCTTCTACACAGCCGGCAGCCGGCATGAGAACTGGTGGGGGAGCGCGGTACCCCTGGACCAGCTCCTTCACCTGGCTCAGGACCACGGCATCCCGGTCGCCTGGCTTCCAGACCGAGAAATTCTTCAACGGCTCGCGACAGCAGGCCCAGCCCACGACGACAAACTGGCAGTTCTCGTCGCCGCCGAGGATGAGATCCGGGCCCTGTGCAAGGTGCGCCTCGACGAGTGCACCGATGAGTGGCTCACCGCCGAAGTCGAAGCCGGGCGCAAGGCGCTGGCGGCTTGGGAGGACGGCCATCGAGAAGCCGCGGCGACCCTGGCCATCGCCGCGCTCGAACAGATCCTGTACACCTTGACCGAGACGGAGGAGCGTAAGCACTGGGCACTTGCCAAGATCGGCAGGCAGAAGCCCAACGGCTACCTGCCTGCCAGGCAGTACGTCTTCGCTCCCCTTGCCACCCTCTACACGAAGTACTACCCCGAAGAGAACGATCCGCTGCCTGACAACCTCTCCCGCCACGCTGTTCTGCATCACCTTCCCCTCGATCACCTCAGCCATGGCCACTGCATCATCGCCGTCATGCTGCTCGTCTCTGTCCTGCGCCAGTCTCAAGAACGTGCCCAGGACATCCGCGACGACCTCGTGATGGCCGCCGCGGACTGAGCTGTCGGTTACTGGGTCAGGGTAGGGAGCCAGGTGCTGATGTAGATCACGATGCTTCCGCCGATGGCCGTTGCCGCGCCCCTGACGAGGTAGAGGCCGGCCTCGTTGCGGATCCTGCGTGCCCTGCTCTTCCATCGGGTGATCCAGGGCTGTGGTTCTGGCGCGGGGGATTTCCCGCTTGCGTTGATGACCGTACGCTCGGTCCTGGACATGAGGTTCTCCTTTGCTGGGGGACGGTCCTCTGCTGACGGCTCCCTGCCCACCAGGGGGCCGTCGCCTTTCTGGGCAACGGCCAACGCCGTGTCGAACTTGTTCCGGGTAGAGATGAGTTCGGATGTACAACACGGTGGGACCAGAACCGGGGTTCGCCCCCTGCTCTGTTCCTGCCCGCGAGATCAGTTCACCGCAGTCCGGCCCCGGATCCCCTACTGCGTGGGGAAGTACGCAAATGGCTGTAGCGAGGCCTCTGCGACAGCACCCTTCACTGTTCTGCAGCCAACTTCGGAGTTCTCCAACATTCTCCAGTGGCATCGCTCTAGCCTGGACTTTCGGTAATCGGGGGGGAGGCTGATGATGCAACCAGTGGCGGGCACCTCACCGGCAGGACGCGGGGACTTTGAGGGAGAGCTGCGGGCAGCCGCTGCAGAACTGCGCAGATTGAAAGCTGAGCACGACTCCCCGACGGGGAAGGAAATCGCCGCGCGGGCTGCTCGCGGTGGCCAACGCCTGTCCGAGTCCGGGATCAGCGCAACCCTGAAAGGGAGGAACCTGCCGGGGTTCGACTACTACATGACCATTGTCAGAGTTCTGCTCACCTATGAGACCGGACAGATTGCCACACGCCGGCACAAGGATCTCGCTGCCTGGCGCGAGCGCTGGCAACACCTCCAGGCTCTGAAAGAGCAAGCAAAGATCGACAGGAGACCCCCAGACTCTTCTGGCCTCGGCTCGCGTCCGATAGCACCGTCCGGCGGCCTGGCGGAACAGGTCGTGCTGGCTGCGCTGCGCCGCGGCGAGTACCTGCAACTGCTGCCCACCGCGTCCGCCACCGGGGGAGTGTGGGCTGTGGCCTTCTCACCGGACGGATCCCTGATGGCCACAGGGCACGGGGCGAAAACGGCTCAGCTATGGGACACGGTCACTCAGCAGAAGGCTGCAGCCCCGCTCCTGGGGCATACCGACCTTGTGCGTGCGGTGGCCTTCTCGCCGAACGGCCGCCTTCTTGCAACCGGTAGCCAGGACGAGACCGTCCGCCTGTGGGACGTAGCCAGCCGCACTTTGGTTGCCGACCCTCTGAAAGGCCACGGAGACAGTGTCACAACAGTGCTCTTCTCAGCCGATGGCCGCCACCTCATCACCGTCGGCCGAACCATACGACTGTGGGACCTCGCAGACGTGACTCAGCCCCGCAAAGTCGGGAAGCCCTGGGCCAGCAGTCTCACCGCACAGCCCGCCCTCTCTTCCACGGGACTACTCGCCACGGGCCATCCGAACGGCGTTGCTCACCTGTGGAACCCCATCGAACAGAAGAAGCTTGGCGAGCCACTGCAAGGCCACGCAGAAGAGGTATCCGCTGTCGCCTTCTCACACGATGGGCAACTCCTGGCGACAGCCAGCCGTGACATCCAGCTATGGAGCGTTCACAGCCGCGAGATGATCCACGAGCCCCTGAACTGTGACGAGGATCAGGTGAACACGATGTCCTTCTCACCCGACGGACGTGTTCTCGCAGCTATCAGTGGCCACATCAAGGGAAAAGAAGTAGGCGATCACGTCGTCCGTCTCTGGGACACCACCACCTGGAGAGAGATCGAAGCACCGCTCGGCGGCCATACAGGAGTTGTCGACGCCGCCGCATTCTCTCCGGACAACCGCCTCTACGCCACCGGAGGATACGACGGGTTGCTACGAGTCCGAATCCTCCCCTCAGCGCCCATGTCATGAGCTTTCTCTGCAGTGACGATGCCCTCGACTACGCCCACCTCATCCCGATCCGGGAGAGCTGCTCGATCCGCTCCGGGGCCAGCGTCGCGGCCCGGGTGCGCTGGTTGCCGACCCATGCCCCGAGCTTGAGCGACACTTCCCGCTCCACCTCGCCGTCGTCGCCGAGGACGACGGTCTCGATGTGCTTCCTCGGCACGGTCAGGTGTCCCTCGCGCTGGTAGAACTGGCGGGCGACGGCGTAGTGCATCGCCCACCTCTCCGCCTGGCTCATCCGGGCCTTCGGCTTCTCGTCCTCGGTCGCGGGTGTGATGCCGAGGACGTGTTCGCACATCCACTGCTGCACGCTCGTGAGTTTGTCGAACCCGAGCCGCTGCGCCCGTACCCACCGCCCCAGGTCCTCGCCCTGGCGCACGACCTCCCCGGCCCGCGCCGGAAGCGTCCCGCCTTCGTCCAGGTGCCGGCGTACGAGGTGGAAGGCCCTCTGCCACTCCACCGGCCAGGTCGGGCACCAGGACGGGTCGATCTCTTCCAGCTGCTCGCGCCGCGCCTCCGACAGCGCCCCGGCCCACGATGCCACGGGCAGCCCTTCGGCCTGGCGCTGCTCGAGCTCGGCCGCGCGTCGGGCGGCGGCCCGCGCGTTCTTCAGCCAGATCCCCACCGCAGCGCCCTGATAGACGGCGTCGAGCGGGGCCAGGAGGTGCCCGTGTTCGGCCGCCCACCCGCGCGCGGCAGACAGACCCTCCTCCCACGCGACGTCGAAGTGCGACCAGATCATGCCGAGCTTCTCCAGCTGCACGACGCGGCCGGTGTCCATGTCCCCGCGGGCGTAGAACCGCCTTGCATCGGCGATCCACTGCCCCAGCGGGAACCCGGCGAGCGAAGCCGGCCACACCGCGCCTTCCCCCTTCTGCTTCTGGTCGTCGACGGCGGGCACCCGGAACGTGAACGGCACCTTCAGATCGCCGTGCTCACGGGCGTAGAGGGAGGCGGCCTCCACACCGCGCCGCCAGTGCTCGTGCTCCGGGTTGAGGACCCGCAGGTTGATGAACGCGGCCAGCTGCGCGGGGTCGCGCGGCGTGGAGAACTTCAGCAGGGCCTTGGCGGGCGCGCTCACGCCCCCGGAGCCTTCGCCGCTCCCGTCGGTGCTCTTGCTGCTGTCGTCCTTGCTGACAGCCTTGTAGCGGCTCGGCCGCTGCTGTTCGGCCAGCTGCTCCACGATCCGTGCGTCGTGCGCCCTGAGCGCCTCCAAGAGCTTGGCGAGCCCGCCGAACGCCCGGCTGGTGAGCATGTTGTCCGCCGTCTCCCCGGGCCCCAGGAGGACGGGCACGACGAGGAAGGCGACCTTGCCCTCACCGGGCTGCATCCGCAGCGCGCGCCCGACGGCCTGGACGAGGTCGGGCATGGAGCCGCGCACATCGGCCCAGTACACCGAGTCGCACCGGCGGGTGTCGACGCCCTCGCCCAGGACCTTCACCGACGACAAGAACGCCTTCTCCACGACCGTGCCGTCCTCGTCGACACCGTCCTCGAACTCGGTCAGCACCCGACGGCGGTAGAGGGGCTTGTGATCCCCGCACAGCCAGTCCGCCCAGATCGTCTCCGGGTACAGCTCCGGGTCGGCGTCGTGGAGCCGCGCGGCGACGCCGGGAAGGCCGGCCGCGAACGCCTCGGCCTCCCTGATCACCCCGTGGAACACCAGCGTGCGCTTCAAGTTCTCCTCGGCCGACGCCTTCATCAGCGCCGTCTGGAGCGCCGCGAGCCGGGCCCCGCGTACCTCCTCCGACCGCGACTCCGCGCCCAGGAGCTGGGCGGCCTGGAGCTGGGTGTCGGTCACGTCCACGCACACCACCTGGTAGGGGGCACAGATTCCCCGGTCGATGGCGTCCGAGAGGGTCAGGGTGAAGCAGCGGCTGCCGAAGGGGCCCTCGGGGTCGTCTTCCATGCTCGCGACCAGCTCGCCGGGTGCGCCGGCCGCGTCGTCGTCTCCGAGCTGCCACAGCCGGGGCGTGGCCGTCATGTACAGGCGGCGCAGGGAGGGGATTTTCTGGTTGTCGTGGACGACCGCCCACGGCTTCCCGATCCGGCCCGAAACGCGATGGGCTTCGTCCACGACGATCAGGTCCCAGGCCGCGAGGCCGGCGGCGTGCGCCCGCTCCAGCGTGCCCAGACCGAGGCTGGCGTACGTGGCGTACACGGTGACCTTGTCCAGGCCCCGCGTCCACTCCACCAGCTCGTCCACGTCCGTGGTGTTGGGGAAGGACACCTCCTCGCCCCGCAGCGAGGACACCCCGATCATCGGCCCCCGGCGGCCCCCCTCGCGCCACGCGGCCTCGGTCTGGGCGAGCAGGTCCAGCGAGGGCACGAGCACCAGCACACGGCCCGCGTGGAGCTCCTCCGCGCTGCGGACCGCCACCCGGGTCTTCCCGGACCCGGTCGCCATGATCACCTGAGTTCGCAGCCCCCGCTCGGGCACAAGTGATCTTGCAGGCAATTCGAGGGCGCGCACGACCGCGTCAATGGCTTCTCGCTGGGCTGCCTCGCGCTGGTCAACACGGTCTTTGCTCGACATATTGCCTGCCTTAACCTGGGGTGCTGTCCGGTCGATTCGAGCA
This sequence comes from Streptomyces sp. NPDC014907, assembly GCF_055562975.1. Classification (NCBI taxonomy): domain Bacteria; kingdom Bacillati; phylum Actinomycetota; class Actinomycetes; order Kitasatosporales; family Streptomycetaceae; genus Streptomyces; species Streptomyces sp. NPDC014907. Next base: position 67,243 of record NZ_JBVHEG010000017.1, read on the forward strand.
GCGGGGAAACGGAAAACCTGCATGTGGAGGAGCCGCAAAGGCTACGGTTGGACTGACGCGATCGGCTGACTGCTCTGCCTCACCGGAGCATCAGCAAGGCCGCTAGATAGAACTCGATAACCCTTCGAAGCTGTCCGGGGTGGTGTGCTCTGAGTCCATAGTTTATCTTGACTCTAAAAATGAAGCACATAGAACCCCGAGTTTCCCTGAAGCGCCGGCACGAAGAGCGCCGACACGGACGAGCGATGCCGGAGCTCCAGACATAATGACCAGTCATGGACAGGTACAGCACAAAGCGGTCGACACTCGTGGTCGACGGGGAGACATTCGATGTCACCGAACGTCCTGACGAGTTGGGCACGTACGACTTCACCTGGCTATCAGGCCCCAACCCCGGATACGGCTTCACTTCTGGAGTGCAGCCGGCCAGGGCATTGAGCGAGCCGGATCTCCACGCACTAGCGCGGGACTTCTTGAAGCAGGTAGACCCCACGACCGGACACATCGAGTAGCCCGCCCTCGCAGCCAGCCCTGGCCCGCGCCAGCGGGCCATAGGCCCGCAGGCGCAGCCGGAGGAGCCGTTGGGCGCGGGGAGCGCAGCGGACCCCGCCCAACCCGGTGTGGAGCGAAGCGGAGCACCGGTCAGGCCCTGCACAGCAGGGCCCGGCCTGGGAGCGCAGCGGACAGGCCGGCACCACCCGGACGCAGGCCGGCACCACCCGGACGCAGTCCGGGTGGTGCGCACCTCGCGCAGCGAGGTGCAGCGCGGACGCGGAGCGTCCGCGCAACCACCGGGCGCAGCCCGGTGGTTCGCTTGCTCATCGCGCAGCGATGAGGTACCCGCTCCGCGGG
>NZ_JBVHEG010000018.1:0-53529 GCF_055562975.1 Streptomyces sp. NPDC014907
GCCCTGCTGGAGGCCACCGCCGTCTTCGCCATCGGCGTCTGGTGGTCGGGCGCCGAAGCCCGCTTCGCGTTCCCCACCCCGGCCCTCGCCCCAGGAGCCATCGACGACTAGGACTTGTCCGGCCGATCTCGTAGGGGCCGTGATCGATGGGGTCCTGCCAGGTCCGCCGCGTCGCCACGTGGGCACAACCGCGTTCCGGCGCGGGCACCGGGGTGTTCTCGGGATTCGGCGGCATCGCTTTCCCGATGGGGCGGGTGTTCCCATGGCCGGACAGCCGGCGTTCTCGAAATCCGGCTACAGGGCCACGGCGGTCTCCGGCGTCAGTGGTGGGGCACGGAGCCGACCAGACCGCCGTCGATCACCAGATCCTGGCCGGTGATGTAGGAGGCGTCGCTGGAGGCGAGGAAGGCCACGGCGGCGGCGACCTGGTCGGCGTGGCCGACGGCGCCGAGTGGTACCTGGGCCGCGTTGCGGGCATCGGCCTCGGGGTCCGGGTTGGCGCCGCGGTACATCTCGGTGTCGATGTAGCCGGGGCTGACGGAGTTGACGCGGATGCCGCGTGGGGCCAGGTCGGACCCGAGCGTGCGGGCCAGATTGTGGACGGCGGCCTTGGTCGCCGAGTAGACGGAGGCGATGGGCAGGCCGCGGTAGAGGGTCCAGGAGGCGTTGAGGACGATCGCGCCGCCGTCCTTCAGCAGTGGTAGCGCCTTTTGGACGGTGAAGAAGACGCCCTTGAAGTTGACGTCGGTGGAGTGGTCGAAGTCTGCTTCGGTGATGTCGGCGCTGGGCTTGAAGACGCCGGTGCCGGCGTTGGCGAAGACGGCGTCCAGGCTGCCCCGCCAGGTCTCGACGCGGCGCATCAGGACATCCAGTGCGGCCAGGTCCGCGGCGTCGGCCCGGACGGCCAGCAGGCGCTCTCCTGCGTCGAGTTCGACGGCGGCCTTGGCGAGCCGATCCTCGTCGCGTCCGGTGATGACGACGTAGGCGCCTTCGTCGAGGAGGCGGCGGGCGGTGGCGAGGCCCATGCCCGAGGTGCCGCCGGTGATCAGGACCGTGTGGTTGGTGAATCGCATCATGCGGCTGATCCTCCGCCGCTGAGCGGTGGATCAGCAGTGCGGGACGAACATGGGTCTGCCACCACCATCTTCGCGGGCACAGCTCCGCACAACGCCGCCACGAGGGTGCGTTTCGGTCAGTCGAGCGGCGTGGCCGCGGCCCCCAGCAGGGAGGCCAGGCGTTCGTCCGTCCGCGTGCCCGCCGTCGGGGTGTGCAGCATGAGGCGGTGGCCCGGCAGGTCGGGGATGGTCAGGGTGGTGTAGTCGAAGACGAGCTCGCCGGCTTCCGGGTGGGCGACGGCCTTCGTGCCGGAGCCGGCGTCGCGGACGGCGTGCTCGGCCCAGATCTCCGCGAACTCCGGGCTGGCGGCGCACATGTCGGTGACGATCCGGTCGAACTCCGCGTCGTCCGGGCAGCGGGCGGCGTCCGCCCGGAACTGGCCGACGATCACCTCTGCGGCGTCCCGCCAGTGGATCAGCGACGACCGGTAGCGGGCGCTGGTGAAGAAGGTGACCAGGCAGTTGTGATCGTGCTCGTGGTAGCCGAAGACCAGCTCGGCCGCTCGGTTGACGGCCACGAGGTTCCAGTGCCGGTCGATCAGGTAGGCCGGGCGGGGCAGCCAGGAGTCGATCACGCGGCGCAGCCCGTCCGGGACCCGGCGAGCGGGCGCCGGGGGCGCCTGCGGCGGGTTCAACCCGGCCAGCAGGTAGAGGTGTTCGCGTTCGGGGCCGTCCATGCGCAGCACCCGTGCGATCGCGTCCAGCACGTCCGCGGAGACGTTGATGTCCCGGCCCTGCTCCAGCCACGTGTACCAGGACACTCCGACCCCGGCGAGCACCGCGACCTCCTCCCGGCGCAGTCCGGGAGTGCGTCGGCGGCCTGCGTCACCGACCGCCATGCCGGCATCGGCCGGAGTGATCCGCGCCCGCCTCGACCGCAGGAACTCCCGTATCTCGGCGCTCCGTCGGGCCCGCGCCCCGGCGGGAAGCTTGGCGATCTCCATGGGACCAGAGTAGATCCCGCTCCGTCGCTCGGGGCGGGCTTGCCCGAGGGCCGCACTTGGGAGGGCGCCGGTCGCGAACACCTGGAGAGGTGTCCGCAGGTGCGGACCCGGGCGCGTCACCGGCCGACCGCGGGCGAGTCGGCGGACCATGACGCCGGTCACCGCCCGGCGGACCACGGCTCGGAGCAGGCCGAAACGGCGTAGTCCCGGGCGGGGAACCGTGAGCGGTTCGCCGGGAGAAGGTGCGCTCGAACGCCCACCGTCTGGACAGGGCCCGCGAGCCACGCCGGCCGAGGCCCTCGTCGACGACGTCCCGCGCACGTCCGAGCGATCCGAGCGGTCCGAGCGGTCCGAGCGGTCCGAGAGCGAACCTGAACCAGGTCCTCGAACGGGACGGCACACCTCAGCCGCTCCCCCGCACCAGTTCGCCGGCAGCCGCTCGGGGAGGGTGCGGTCCCGGGCTCGGCCGTCGCAGGCCGACCGCGACGCCGGCCGTGACGAGCAGGGCGCCGGTGACGTCGGCGGGCCCCACCCGGCCGAGGCCGAGGAGAACGGCGGTGAGCAGAGCGCCCACCGGCACGAGGCCGGCGAAGAGGCCCGCGCGGTCGGCGCCGAGGTGGCGCAGCGCGTCGTACCACAGGAAGAAGGCGGCAGCGGTGACGATCGCGCCGAGATAGCCGAAGGCAGCTGCCTGGCCTGGTGTGGGCAGCCTCAGGGAGGCCGTGCCGTCCAGGGCGAGCCCCGCGGCCATCAGCATGGGCACGGACAGGGCAGCGGGGTAGGCGGCGACCCTCAGGGGGCCGAGTCTGGGCAGGAGCGGGACGGCCAGCAGGGAGAAGGCCACCTCGCCGGCGAGTGCGCCGAGGGACAGGAGGAGGCCCCGCACGCTGCCCGAGCCGAGGCCGGCGGCGACGGCCGTGCCGAGCGCCACCACGACTGCGGCACCGACGGTGCGGGGCGCAGGGCGCCGGCGTTGTGACAGCGGCCCCACGAGGGCGAGCACGAGAGGGACCGCTCCGACCACAGCGGCGATCATGGCGGGCCCGGCGTGCCGGGTGGCTTCGACGAGGAAGACGTTGAACCCCGCCAGGCCGGTGGCGGCCAGCGCGATCAGCAGCAGCAGGTCACGCGCGGTCAGACGCACACGGGGCAGGCGCCGGTGACGTACGACGGCCAGCAGGATCGCCGCGGCGAGCGCGTAGCGCAAGGCCTGCCCGGTGAAGACCGGATAGCCGGCGATGGTGGCGGAGACCGCGGTCGAGGTGCCGACGAGCAGCATCGCCGACGCGGCGCCGACGGGGGCGGCGGAGGCTCTCATGCGGCGTGCTCCGGTGAGGCCGAGGTGGCGATCGGAGTGGCGGTCGGAGTGGCCAGGACCTTGCGGGTGACGCGTTCGGCGAGGGCGGCGACCAGGGCCCGGGGGCGGCGGGGTGTCAGGTGTGCGGCCAGCGCGTTGCCGAGGCCGGGAGTGACGTAACCTCGGTCGCGCTCCAGCGCGCGCAGCGCGGCGCGTACGACGGGCTCCGGTGTGGTCATGGAGCCGGTGACCGCCGCCCGGCGGGTGCCGATGACGTCGAAGAAGGCGGTCTCGACGGGGCCGGGACACAAGGTGAGCACGCGGATGCCACGCCCGCGGCACTCCTGGCGCAGGGCGAGACCGAAGTTCAGCACGAACGCCTTGGCCGCACCGTAGACGGCGAAGTACGGGGAAGGCTGGAAGGCCGCGTTGGAGGCGACGTTGACGACCGCGCCGCGGCCGCGCTCCAGCATGCCGGGCAGCAGTTCGTGGGTGAGGTCGACGAGTGCGACGACGTTGACCATCAGCTGGTCGTGATCGCGCGCCCCGGATATCTCCTCGAAGCGGCCGCAGGTGCCGAAGCCGGCGTTGTTGACCAGCAGGTCGACGCTCAGGCCGCGGGCGGCCAGCCGGTCGGCGACGCGGCGGGCCGCGTCCGGCTCGGCGAGGTCCTGGACCAGCACGTGCGCGCGGACGCCGTGCTCGGCGATCAGCCGCTCGGCGAGGGCGGCGAGCCGGTCGCCGGAGCGCGCCACCAGGACGACATCGTGCCCCTGGGCGGCGAGCTGCGCGGCGAACTCCGAACCGAGACCGGACGACGCTCCGGTGATGAGGGCGGTGCTGTGCACGGGTCTTCTCCTTCAGTCATGGGAAACTGAGGTGAGTATGTATCAGTAAGCCGAAGAACCGCAACAACCATGATGCAGTTAGGCCCGATGGTGCGTCACGGCGGTACGATGTCGCGGACAAGAGGATCAACAGGAGGCGTGATGGGCGAGACGGCGGGACGAGCGCTGCGGGCGGACGCGGAACGCAGCGTGCGCGCGATCCTGGAAGCGGCCGAGCGGGTGCTCGCCGAGGAACCCGGCGCTTCCATGGAGCAGATCGCCGCGGCGGCGGGAGTGGCCCGCACGACGATCCACCGGCGGTTCGCCAACCGGCAGGCATTGATCGAGGCGTTGGCGTCCTCCGCCGCCCGCCAGCTCGCCCGGGCGGTGGACGACGGCAGGCCGGACACCGCGCCGCCGCTGGTCGCGATGCACCGGATCACGGCCAACGTGCTGCAGGTCAAAAGCGCCTGGGCCTTCGCCCTGGAGCAACCGACCGACCCGTACAGCGAGGCCGTCGCCCTCCATCAGGACATCGCCCGCCGCTGCGTCACCGTGCTGAAGCGGGCCCAGGACGACGGACTCATCGACGACGCGGCCGACCTCGACTGGGTGCGCCGGGTCTACTACGCGCTCATCGGGGAATGCCTGCACGACAACGCGGGCGGCGCCGACCCGGACACCCTCGCCACCCGCATCATCGACACCCTGCTGCACGGCGCAGGCCCACGCACCTGAGCCGAGAGCAGCCGCCAGGGCTGCGGTCGGCCCGGGCGCAGCACGAGGGCGGGGAGGAAGCCGTGCTGCGCGTGCCGGAGGCCGGCGTCCGGACTTTGCTCAGTTCGCGGCCTGACGGTCGTCGAGGTGGGCCATGGCGTAGCCGCGTTCGTCCGGATGCCGGGGCAGGCGGGCCATTGCCCACGCGGTCCGGGCGTCCATCCCCTCGCCGAAGCCGGCGGCCAGGCGGCGTGCCCGCCACGTCGTGCGCGGTGCCAGGAGCCACCGCGCGAGCGAGAAGTGGACGCGGCCGGTGCCGGCTGTCGTTCGGCCCGTCCCGTCGGAGAGGTCCTCGGGGGTGGTGCCGGGGAGGTTCAGGTCGGTCACGACCACGAGTGTGGCGGCGGCCAGGACATCCTGGCCGCCGTCGGGCCGCAGACCACCAGGACGGGCGACGCTGCCTGGGCCGGGTTGACGCTCCGGAGAGCCCTCGTGTTCTTTACGCCGTAAAGCAGACACGGGGTGGTCGGGCATCAGGGTCGATTTCGGGGTGTGTGAACCGCACGGGTTTGCCCAGCGACCGGGCGTGGGCGATTTCGGCTCGGGTGCTGTTCCCGATGTAGTCGCCGACGACGAGCACCTCATCAGCGAGCCGGATCTTCGCCCGGTGCAGGTCGTCGAGCCGGACCTTCAGCGTCGCGGCCTCGGCGGGATCGGACCGGAGTCCGTGGGGCGACTTCATGTCGATGCCCGGTTTGACGACGATCTTTCCGGCTTTGGTCTCCCGCAGATCGGCCTCGTTCATCTCGGTCATGAAGCGGGTGGAGCCGCAGATCACGACGATGTGCGGGAGGTTCGACAGCTTCTTCGCGTCGGCGAGCTTCTCCTCGGGGGTGAGCGGCCGCGGGTATGACACGGGTTCCTCCTGGTGGTGTGGTTCAAGGGCTGCTTGCGGAAACGAGAACGAGTGCGCACTCGGCATGGGCGTCCCGGACGGGGCGAAGACCTGCGGCACGTCGTCGGGGCCGGCGCCGAGCAGGTCTTCACCGACTGGCACTTCCGCCGGGATCGGCCGACCGGAGCGCACAAGCTCAACCGGCCTGACGCAGCGCAGGAGCGAACCCTGGCCACATCGGCCTGCCCGGCACACACGGGAGCGCGGCGGTCGCGGCGGCCTCGGTTGCTGCGGCTCGGCGGCGCCGTTGCCTGGTCCTCCTGGCCGAAGGTGCCGGCCCCCAGGTCGTCGTGGGGCCGCTCGACATGCTGGGGGTCATGCGGTGTGGTGCGTTCGGCGCGGGCGCGGCGGGTGGCGGGCCTCCTGGATCGCGGAGGCGGCCTCAGAGGTCGCCCCCGCGATCCGGTTGAACTCTTCCTCCGTGAGCCCTGGGGCTATCTCACAGCAGTCCGCCTCCGCCAACCGCCGCGCGGCCTCCGCACCCAACCGAGCGGCATCATGGATCCCGCAGACCCGCGCCTCGCCGGCCTCACCCACACGCTCCGCGTACTCGCGCAGTCCTGTGCGGAGCACCCGGATTACCGCGAGGAATGGCGTCCTTGAAATCCATCGAAGAGACAGAGCCCCAGGGTTGTCCCGTAGCTCGGGGCGAAGGCCAGTGGGTCGCTACAGGCAGATCAGCCTGTCCGGTTTCATCCTGAATCTCAGCCTCGGCGGGATTCTGGCCAAACGGGTCGAGCCGGACACCGGCAAGCGGCATTCGGAGGTACGGGACAGCCCTCAGCCGCGCGCGGCGGACCGCCGTCCCGCCACCACGTCGGCGACGGCGACGGCGAGCGCGGCCACGACGAAGGCGATCGAGACCAGGAGGCCGTGGTCGTAGGCGGTGGCCCAGCCCTCCCCGGTGACCTGGGTGAAGAAGACCGAACCGACCGCGGCGATGCCGATCGCCGAACCGACCCGCTGGCCGGTCTGCAGGGTGCCGCCCGCGCTGCCCGCGCGGCGCACCGGCACCTCGGAGAGGGTGAGGGTCTGGTTCGGGGCGATCACCAGGCCGCTGCCGAGCCCCGCGAACAGCAGCGGGGCCAGCATCGCCCAGCCCGCCCCCCTGCCGGGCACCTGGTGCACGGCGAACGCCGTCCCGGCGAGGCCGAGCGCCACCATGGTCAGGCCGAGGACGACGAGCGGACGGCCGAAGCGGTCCACGAGCCGGCCGCCGATCCCGGCCGAGACGCCCGACCCCACGGCGAAGGGGGTGATGGCGAGTCCGGCCTGGAGGGCGGTGTAGTGCAGTCCGCTCTGGAGGTAGAGCGTGCTGACGAAGAAGATCGAGGTGAAGCCGGCGAAGTACAGCAGGATCAGCAGCGAGCCGAGCCAGTAGGACCGGACGCGGAACAGCTCCAGGTCGATGAGGGGTTCGGCGCCCGTCCGCGCGCAGCGGCGTTCCCACCGGAGGAAGACCCCGAGCAGCGCGGCGGCGGCGAGGACGAGCAGGTACTTCGCGTTCCCGTGCCACTGCTGGGACTGGACGAAGGGCAGCAGCAGGGCGAGCACGGCGCATCCGAGGAGCAGTACGCCGACCGGGTCCAGGCGGCGGAGGCGCACCGGCTTGGCGTCCGGCGTGTCGGGGAGCAGCCGGCGGGCGAGGAACAGGCACACGATCCCGATCGGGAGGTTGACGTAGAAGACCCAGCGCCAGCCCTCCTCGGGGCCCGCCGTCTGGATCAGCAGGCCGCCGAGCAGGGGGCCGACCGCCGTGGAGATGCCGACGACGGTGCCGAACATGCCGAAGGCCCTGCCGCGTTCGCGGCCCTGGAACATCTGCTGGATGAGCGCCGAGATCTGCGGGGAGACGAGGCCGCCCGCCATTCCCTGCGCCAGGCGCGAGATCACCAGCCACAGGCTCGTCTGCGCCGCTCCGCAGGAGGCCGAGGCGAGCGTGAACAGCGCGAGGCCCGCTATGAAGACGCTGCGCCTGCCGCGCGCGTCGCCCAGCCGTCCGGCCGGGACGAGGAAGAGCCCGAAGGCGAGCGCGTAACCGGAGAGCACCCACTGCAGGTCCGACTCGGGGGTGTCGAGCCCGGTGCGGATGGAGGGCAGCGCGACGTTCACGATCGACACGTCGAGCAGGGTCATGAACCCCGCCACGAGACAGACGGCGAGCGCCTTCCACCGGTGGGGGTCCTGTGCGTCCCGCTGCTGGGGCGCGGCCTGCGCCGACTGCTCCTGGGCCACGTGTGCTCCTCGTTCCTTCGGGTACGGCCCGGGGGAGGGCGCGCGGCACGGGCCCGGTGCGCCTCCCCGGCCCGCGGAGAGCCGGGTACCCGGCGTATGGTTCCCGATTCCTCTTCTTTGCCCCACTCGTCGGCGGGTGTGCGCGGCCGTCCCGGGCGTCGGCTCACCCGGTCGGCCCAGTGGCCCGGCCGCCGGCGGGCCGCCCGCCGGGGGCGACGGCGGCACGGGCGACGACAGCGCGGGCGACGGCGGCACGGGCGACGACAGCGCGGGCGACGGCGGCGCGGGCGCGACAGGACGCGGGGGCGGCCGGGCGACCGCGCGACCGGGGCCGGGCGGCACCGTTCACGGCCGCTCCGGAAGGCCCGGGCGACCGTTCATCCGTTCGAGCGGGAAGAGGGGCGCGCGTTAAGGTGTGCCGTGCTTCCCCGGACCCTTCCCGCCCGCCCCTCGCTCGCCGACGCCGCCCTCCTCGGCCACACGGAACGGGGCCGGGAGTGGCCCCTGCTCGTCTGGGTCCCCGGGCCCGGGACGCGGATGGTGTCGAGCGCGGTGCTCGGCGGGGGCGTCGGCGAGCGGGAATGGGTGCTCAACGCCCAGGTCCCGCCCGGTTACGACCGGCTCGACCCGGTCGCCCACCTCCGTGAACTGGCCGGGGGCGCGGGACTGTCGGGCGCGGGCGTGGGACTCATGACGGCGGCCTCGGTCGCGGACCGGCGCCACGCGGTGGACGGCGGCGCGCACGCCGTGGTCACGGCCGGGATCGGGGTGCGCGGCTGGGCCGCCGCGCCGGGGGCCGGCGGGGTCGCGGTCCCGCGCCCCGGGACGATCAACATCATCGTGTCGCTGCCCGTTCCGCTCACGGACGCCGCCCTCGTGAACGCGGTGGTCACCGCCACCGAGGCGAAGACCCAGGCCCTGGTGGAACTGGGCGCCGACGCGTCCGGCACCCCGACGGACGCCGTCTGCGTGGCCGCCCCCGCGGGAGACGGGGCCGAGCCGTTCGCGGGGCCGCGCTCGCTCTGGGGAGCGCGGATCGCCCGCGCCGTGCACCGGGCGACCCGGGAGGCCTGTGCGGGCCCCCTGGCCGCGGAGGGCTCCGGTTCCACCGTCTGAGGGTCGCTCGCAACGTTCGTGCGTCGTAACCTGGCCGCATGACCGACACGGTGGCGTACGGGATCACGACCGGAACGGTGGCACGGCGCCTGGGGGTGTCGCCGACCACGCTGCGTTCGTGGGACCGGCGGTACGGGATCGGCCCCGCCGCCCGTGAGGACGGGCGGCACCGGCGCTGGGCGCCGGAGGACGTCGCGATGCTGGAGGAGATGTGCCGGCTGACGGCTTCGGGGGCCCCTCCCGCCGAGGCGGCCCGCATCGCGCGGGCGGCGAGGACGGGGGCCGGGCGGGCCGGCGGCACCGAGGACGTGGAGGGCGCCGGCTCCCCCGGCGCCGGTGCGGGGGCCCGGGCGGCGGAGCCGCACCCCGGGGAGGGCGGGGGCCCGGGCTCCCCGGGCCGGGAGGCGGACGGCACCGGGGACCGTCCCCGCGCGCCGGGGGACCGCCGGTCCGGTGCGCCCCTCCCCCGCCCGCACGGAGGGGCCGGTGTCCGGGCGGAGCCGGTCCCCGGAGCGGGACCGCCCCGGGAGCCCGGTTCCGGGAACGGGCTGCCGCTCGGCTCCGTGCGGCGGGAGTGCCGGGGGCTGGCCAGGGCCGCCGTCCGGCTGGACGGCCCCGCTCTGGACGCGCTGCTGCGGGAGGCCGTCGCGGACCACGGGCTCGTCACCGCCTGGGAGGAGGTGATGGCCCCCACCCTGCACGCGGTGGGACGCAAGTGGGAGTCGTCCGGGGACCGTTACGTCGAGGTGGAGCACCTGCTGTCCTGGCACGTGTCGACCGCCCTCCGGCAGGTCGCGCCCGCCGGGCGGGGCCCCCTGGCCTCCGTAGCGCCGGTGCTCCTGGCCTGCGTCCCCGGCGAGCAGCACACCCTTCCGCTGGAGGCGCTGGCCGCCGGGCTCACCGAACGCGGCCTGCCGCACCGGATGTTCGGCGCGGCCGTCCCCGCCGAGGCGCTCGACGCCGCCGTACGGCGCACGGGCCCGGCCGCCGTCGTGCTGTGGTCGCAGGCGCGCTCCACCGCGCACCACGCGCTCGCCCGGCACGTCGCGGGCAGCTCGTTCGGCGTCAAGGGGGCGCGGACGCACCCCCTGGTCCTGCTCGCCGGTCCCGGCTGGGCGGGCCGGGGCGTGGAGCCGGGGATGCTGCGGCCGGGCGGTCTGCGGGAAGCGCTCGACGCGCTCTCCCGCCACCACGCGGGGACGCGGGCGCCGTCCCCGGCGTGACGCGCGCCGGGGCGACGTTCCGGGCCGACGACTCCGGGCCGGAGCGGAGGCGGGCCTCAGCCGTGCGAGAGCAGCGCCGCCGTGAGTTCGGCCGCGCGGCGGTGCCAGAGGCCGGCGCCCCGGAGCATCGCGTGGCCGCCGAGCGGCATCGGGATGCCCACGGCGTCGGCGCCCGCCGCCCTGGCCCTGCGGACGAAGTCCCAGGACTCGCGGGCCGGGGTGACGCGGTCGGCCTCGTCGTGGAGCAGGTAGAGGCGCCGGCCGCCGAGGTGGTCGACGGGCTCGCCGGACGGGCACCAGGGCGCGAGGGCGACGACTCCGCGTACCGCCGGGTCGCCCGCGGTACGGAGCGCGGCGCGGCCGCCCATGGAATGGCCGACGAGCACGACGGGCACGGGGCCGATCCGCTCCCGGAGGCCGGCCAGGGCGGCCTCGGCGTCCCGGGCGGCGTCGGCGCGCGCGCCGTTCCAGCCGCGGTGGCGGTAGCGGACCTCGGCGACCAGCACGGCCCGGCCCCGTACGGCGCGGGTCACGGCGGCGGCGAAGGGGCGCATGCGCAGCGCGGGAAGGTCGAGGACGGGAGGCGGCCCGGACCCTTCCTCGCGCCCCCCGGAGAGCAGCAGGACGGCCGCCGTGGGCGCGGCGGGGGCACTGCGGGCGAGGAGGACTCCGGCTTCGGCGCGCCGGGTGCGGCAGCCGTTCACCGCGCGGCCGTCCCGCTCGCGCGGCGGCACGGCGAGCACGACGACGGGGAGGAGCACCCGTTCGTACGGACCTCGTGGGCCGCTTGTCCGGGCCTCTGCGCCATATGGACCTCCAGGAGTCGCTTGCCGCTTCCCAGGATGAGCGGTCCGCTCATGACGAGGGGAGACGATCGTGAGGGCCGCAGTCTGCCAGGTCCCACGGGCCGTCAGGTGCGGGCCCGCCGGACGGGGAGGCCCCGGGGGCGCGCCGGGCGCGGGAGCCGGGGCGGCCCGGGTGCCGGGGCGGGGGCCGCCGGGACGCCGGGAACGGGCCGCCCGGGGTCCGGGGTGTCCGAAGGGCCCGGTTTCAGGCGGTGGCCGCCTCCCCGGCGGTGAGGCTGTGGCGCATGCGCCGGAGGCCCCGGCGCGCGTGGCTCTTGACGGTGCCGAGGGGCATGCCGGTGAGGCGGGCGATCTGCGTCTGTGTCAGGTCCGCGAAGAAGGCGAGGGTCAGGACGTCGCGCTGGACGCGCGGCAGGCGCGCGAGTTCGCGGGTGACCACGAGCCGGTCGAGGACGTGTTCGGGGCCCTCCCGGACGCCGTCGGGAGCCGGCAGGGCGGCACCGGCCGCGGCGACGAGGTCGAGCCTGCGGGTGCGGGCGGTGAGGGCGTCGGCGATCTTCCGCCGGGTGATGCCGACGAGCCAGGCGGGGACGGGACCGCGCTCGGGGTGGTATCCGGCCCTGCCCCGCCAGGCGGCGAGGAAGACCTGCTGGGTGACGTCCTCCGCCTCGCGCGGATCGCCCAGGGCCCGGGAGGCCAGGGCGTGCACGAGGCGTGCCCAGCGGTGGTGGGCGAGGACGAGGCAGTGTTCGTCGCCCCGTGCGAGCCCGAGGCCGATCTCCCCGTCCGAGAGGGGGACGGGAGGAGCGGTGGCGCCGGGGGCCGCGTCCCCGGGGGCGGGACGGCCGGGGGCGGAAAAGCTGAGGGCGGGAGGACCGGGGACGGAAAGGCCGTCGGCGGTGCGGGCTGCGGTGGCGCGGACTGCGGGCATGGCGGGCCTCCTCCTCCCGGGGCTCCGTGCTCCCGGCCCCCTCAGCGTCCGGTCGGCGGGCGGGAGCGATCAACTCGCGTCGTTTGTGCGTCGTCTTGCCCGCGAAGGGGGAGGAAGGCCCCTGCGGAAGACCACTCCGGCCCGGCCACCGGCTCTCCCCGCCCCCGCCCGTTCCTCACTCCCGGCCCCGCGCGCGCCGGAAGCGGGCGGCGGCCCCGGCGAGGTCGACGAGCGGTTCGGGGTAGTCGTACGCGGCCCGGTCGCCGCCCTTCAGCTTCCAGGGCTCGTGGACCGCCGCGCCGGACAGCCCGGCGAGTTCCGGGACCCAGCGGCGGACGTAGACCCCGTCGGGGTCGTACCGCCTGCCCTGGAGGACGGGGTTGAGGACCCGGTTGGGCCGGGTGTCGGCCCCCGTACCGGCCACCCACTGCCAGTTGAGCTGGTTGCTGGCGACGTCCCCGTCCACGAGCAGGTCGAGGAAGTACCGGGCGCCCTCCCGCCAGTCGAGGTAGAGCGTCTTGGTGAGGAAGGAGGCGGCGAGCAGGCGGCCCCGGTTGTGCGTCCAGCCCTCGTGGACGAGCTGGCGCATGGCCGCGTCCACCACCGGGTAGCCGGTCCGGCCCTCCTTCCAGGCCCGCAGGTCCGCCCCGGCCTCCTCGCCCCGCCGCCAGCGGTCGTTCCGGGGCCGGTAGTCCTCGGTGGCGGCCCGGGGCCGCGCGGCGAGCGTCTGGCGGTGGAAGTCCCGCCAGCACAGCTGCCGCACGAAGGCCTCGGCACCCGGGCCGCCCCGGCGCCGGGCCCGGTGGACGGCCTCGGTGGCGGAGACCGCGCCGAAGTGCAGGTACGGGGAGAGGCGCGAGGTGGTGTCACCGGCGAGGTCGTCGTGGCCGGACCCGTACGCGTCGGCGTGCCGGGAGAGCCAGGCGCCGAGCCTGCGCCGCCCCTCGCTCTCCCCGCCCTTCGCCAGGCCCTCGGACACGCCCGTGACGGAGGCGCGCGCCGGCGGCTCCGCGGAGCGGAGGCCGGCGGGCACCCGTACCGTCCGGGGTGCCGCCAGGGGCGTCCGGAGCGGTTCGCCGGACCAGCGCCGGAAGTACGGGGTGAAGACCGCGAAGTGGTCGGAGCCCTGCGGGGTGACGTCGCCGGGCGGCACGACGGTGGTCACGGCGTCGTGCACGTAGAGCCGGCGTCCGTCCGCCTCCAGGGCGTGCCTCAGCCGTGCCTCCCGGGCGCGGGCGAAGGCCGAGTGGTCCGCCGCCATGTGCACCTCGTCGGCGTCGGCCCGCCGTACCACCGCGCACACTTCGGCCGTGGTGTCGCCGTCGCCCACGACGAGCCGGCCGCCGCGTGCGCGCAGCCCGGCGTCGAGGTCGGCCAGGCAGTCGGCGAGGAAGGCGAGCCGGTTGGGGACGGCGAATCCGGCCCGGTCGACGGCGGGGTCCCGGACGAACAGCGGGACGGTCTCGTCCGCCCCGTCCACGGCGGCGCGCAGCGGCGGGTGATCGTACAGGCGGAGGTCGGAGGTGAAGAGGACGACGGAGACGGTCATGGCGCCTGGTTCCTGGGGTTCGACCACCGGGCGGCCCCACGGGGGCCGGGGACGCGGCGGGCTGGGGCGGTCGTACGGGTCTGCCGCCTCTTTTCCCGGTACGGCCGGTGCGCGGATGCGCTCACGGGGGCGGCGGACCGGCGGCGCGCGGCGCGTTTCCGGCGCGCGCCGGTACGCCCCCGGCGCGCGGCGACGCGGACGCGCCGCGCGCGGCCCGCTCCGCCGTGCGGGCGATGTTCCTCGCCATGCCGCCGAAGACGACGGCGTGGAACGGCGCCACGCTCCACCAGTAGAGCTGCCCGGCGAGTCCGCGCGGGTGGAACAGGGCGCGCTGGCGGTAGCGGGTGCGCCCCTCCTCGTCCCGCTCGCAGCGCATCTCCAGCCAGGCGAGGCCGGGGAGCCGCATCTCGGCGCGCAGCCGGAGCAGGCTTCCGTGCTCGATCTCCTCCACCCGCCAGAAGTCGAGCGCGTCGCCGACCCGGAGCCGCTGGGCGTCGCGGCGGCCCCGGCGCAGCCCCACCCCGCCGACGAGCCGGTCGAGCCAGCCCCGTACGGCCCAGGCCAGCGGGAAGGAGTACCAGCCGTTCTCCCCGCCGATGCCCTCGATGACCTTCCACAGGGTGTCCGGGGCGGCGTCGACGGTCCGTTCGCGCTCGTCGGTGTAGAGGCTGCCGCCGGCCCAGTCGGGGTCGGTGGGCAGGGGGTCGCTGGGGGCCCCGGGGAGGGAGGCGGAGGACCAGCGGGTGGTCACCCCCGCCTCCTGGACCCGCCGCAGGGCGAGGTCGAGGGCCCGGTCGAAGGAGAGGGGGGTGCCCGGCGGGCCGGGCACGTACTCCGCGATGTCGTGCTCGGCGCAGACCACCTCGTAGCGCAGCGACTCCGCGAGCGGCCGGGCCAGGCCGGCGGGCACGGGGGTGACGAGGCCGATCCAGTGGCTGGACAGGCCGGGGGTGAGCATCGGCACGGGCACGATGAGGCGCCTGGGCAGACCGGCGACCGTCGCGTACCGGATCATCATGTCCCGGTAGGTGAGGACGTCCGGACCCCCGATGTCGAAGGCGCGGTTGACGTCCGCCGGCAGGTTCGCGCTGCCGACGAGGTAGCGCAGCACGTCGCGCACGGCGATGGGCTGCACGTGGGTCCTGACCCAGCTGGGCGTCAGCATCACGGGGAGGCGTTCGGTGAGGTAGCGCAGCATCTCGAAGGAGGCGGAGCCGGAGCCGATGACGACGGCGGCCCGCAGCACGGCCGTGGGGACGCCGGAGG
Organism: Streptomyces sp. NPDC014907; assembly: GCF_055562975.1. Taxonomy (NCBI): domain Bacteria; kingdom Bacillati; phylum Actinomycetota; class Actinomycetes; order Kitasatosporales; family Streptomycetaceae; genus Streptomyces; species Streptomyces sp. NPDC014907. The sequence goes on from NZ_JBVHEG010000018.1 coordinate 14,982, forward strand.
CGAGCAGGATCCGGCCGACCTCGGCCCGTGAGCGCAGGTGCGGGGAGAGCTCGCGTTCGGGCAGGTCCTTCGGCGTGAGGCCGCCCAGGTAGACGATGCGGCGGACCCCGGCGGCGCGGGCCTCCGCGGCGAAGGTGCGGGCCGCGTGCCGGTCGGTCTCCTCGAAGTCCCGGCCGGACCCGAGGGAGTGCACCAGGTAGTAGGCCACCTCCACGCCCTCGAAGGCGGGTCGCAGGCTCGTGGCGTCGGTGACGTCGCCCCGGACGATCTCGACCCGGTCCGCCCAGGGGTGGTCCCGGAGGTTGGCGGGGGTGCGGGCGAGGCAGCGCACGCGGTGGCCGGCGTCGAGCAGTTCGGGGACGAGCCGCCCGCCGATGTAGCCCCCGGCGCCGGTCACGAGGCAGAGGGCCGGGGCCCCCGCGCGCCCGGACGCCCGGTCGGGGGCCGGGGCGGAAACGGGGTCGGCCCCCCGACGGGGGGCGGAGCCGGGCTCCGCGCCGGACGGCTCGCCGGGCTGCGGACCGGACGTGGCCCTGGGATGCGTCGCCATGGTGGGGTGCTCCGTTCCGTCCCGGGGGCGGGCTTGCCGCGACGTCCGCGCGAGGCGGACGCCACGCCGATTCTTCCCCCATACCGGCCCAAACGGATGCGCGAGGGTGTTGTCTATAGGCTGAACGCGTGGCCCGCGAAGAAGACCGAGACGTTTCCGCCGCCCCGCAGTACGGCGCGGCCGACCTGCACGGCTTCGCCGTCGCGCTGCGGCGGACGCAGGGCGAGATCAACCGCCTCGTGCACGGCTTCGCCCAGGCGCAGGGCCTGCACCCCACGGACGTACAGGCCCTGGCCGTCGTCCTGGACAGCCCCGAACCGCTGACGCCCGGGCGGCTCCGGGAGCACCTCGGGCTCACCTCCGGCGCGGTGACGGCCTGTCTGGACAGGCTGGAGAAGGCCGGGCACATCCGCAGGTCCCGGGAGAGTTCCGACCGCCGCGTGGTCCACGTGCGCTACGAGGACGGCGCGAGGGCGGCGGCCCGGCGGTACTTCCTCCCCCTCGCGGAGGCGACCGCCCGGGCGCGGGAGCAGTTCGACGCCGGTGAACTCGCGGTGGTCCTGCGCTTCCTGAACGTCCTGAACGAGGAGCTGGGCGCCCTGCGCGCACCCCGGCGCTGAGGAGGCCCGGACGCGGCGGGCCCCGGGACCGGGGAGTCGGCGCAACGGCGCGTCCGTACGGCCCCCTCTCCCGGGGCCCCCTTCCCCGGAGGCCCCCTTCCCCGAAGACGGCGGAACGGCGCGCCCGCGCCACCCCCTGTCCCCGAAGGCGGCCGAACGGTGCGTCCGCACGGCCTCCTTTCCCCGAAGGGACCCGAAAGCGCTCCGAGAGCACCCCCGAAGGCACCTACCGGGGGATGCGGCCGCCCGTCCCGGGTACTCGTCCGTACGCCCCGGACCGGGACCGTGCATACTTCTCTCAATCATTGAGATGCTTAATGGTCGAGTAACAGTTCGGAGAACCGATGCCCCGCGCCCTCCGCCGGACCCGCTTCCTTCTGCCCCTGGCCCTCCTCGTCGTCTGGCTCGCCGTCGGCGGCGGGCTCGGCCCGTTCGCCGGCCGGCTCGGGGAGGTCTCCACCAACGACCAGGCGGCCTTCCTGCCGCGCAGCGCCGAGTCCACCCGGGTGATCGAGGCGCAGAAGGCCTTCCGCACCTCCGGGTCCGTGCCCCTGATCGTGGTGTGGACGGCGAAGGACGGCGGGAACCTCGCCCCCGGCGCGGCGGCCGGGGCGACCCGCGCCCTCACCGCGCTCTCCGGCCGCCCGGAGGTGGCCGAGCGCCCCTCCCCCGCGCTCCCCTCCGAGGACGGGAAGGCGCTCCGGGCCGTCGTGCCGCTCCGGCCCGGCCTCGGCGACGCCCTGCCGGACGCCCTCGACGCGGTGGAGGAGGCGGCGGCCCGGGTCCCGGGGACGACCGTGTGGCTCGCCGGTCCCGCCGCCACCCAGGCGGACCTCTCCGGCGCCTTCGCCGGCATCGACGGACTCCTGCTCGGCGTCGCCCTGATCGCGGTGCTGCTGATCCTGCTCGTCGTCTACCGCAGCGTCCTGCTCCCCCTGATGATCATCCTGGGCGCGGTCTTCGCCCTGGGCCTGGCCTGCGCGATCGTGTACGTGCTCGCCGACGCCGACCTGGTCAGGGTGGACGGGCAGGTGCAGGGCATCCTCTCCATCCTGGTGATCGGCGCCGCCACCGACTACGCGCTGCTCCTCGCCGCGCGCTACCGCGAAGAGCTCTCCGTCCCCGGCGCGGACCGCTTCGCCGCCATGCGCAAGGCGCTGCGCCGCTCCGTCGAGCCGATCGTCGCGAGCGCCGCGACCGTCGCCCTGGCGCTGATCGCCCTCCTCGCGAGCGACCTGTCCAACAACCGGGCGCTGGGGCCGGTCGGCGCCATCGGCATCGTCTGCGCGGTCCTCAGCGCGCTCACCTTCCTCCCGGCGGCCCTGGTCCTCACGGGCCGCGCCGCGTACTGGCCGGCCCGCCCGAAGCCCCTCCCCGCGGACGCCGGCACGGACTCCGCGAGGAGGACCGGCGGCGGCCACGCCCTCTGGACCCGGATCGCCGCCGCGGTCGACCGCGCGCCCCGCAAGGTGTGGGCGGTCACCCTCGCCGGGCTCCTGGCCTGCGCCGCCTTCGCGCCCGCGCTGAACTCCCGGGGCGTGCCCCTCGACGAGATCTTCGTGAACGACGCGCCGTCCGTCGCCGCGCAGGAGACCCTGGGCCGTCACTTCCCCGGCGGCGCCGGCAACCCCGCCGTGATCATCGCCGACGCCGGGGCGGCCTCCCGCGTGACCGCCGCCGCGAAGGACGTCGAGGGCGTCGACTCGGCCTTCCCGGTGGACGCGTCGGGCCGCCCCGCCCCCGGGAAGCCGTTCGTGGCCGACGGCCGGGTGCGGATCGACGCCACCCTGGCCGACGCGGCCGACAGCGACGCGGCCCGGGAGACGCTCGCCCGCCTCCGCACCGCCGTGCACGCGGTCCCCGGGGCGGACGCCCTGGTGGGCGGTTCGACGGCGCAGCAGTACGACACCCAGCGCACCGCCGCCCGGGACCGCGCGCTCATCGTCCCGGTGGTCCTGGCGATCATCCTGGTCATCCTGGTGGCGCTGCTGCGCTCCCTGGTGCTGCCGCTGCTCCTCGTCGCCACCGTGGCGCTCAACTTCGCCGCCACCCTGGGCGTTTCGGCGCTGGTCTTCGAGCACGTCCTCGGCTTCACGGGAACGGACTCCTCCGTCCCGCTGTACGGTTTCGTCTTCCTGGTCGCCCTGGGCGTGGACTACAACATCTTCCTCATGTCCCGGGTCCGCGAGGAGTCGCTGCGCCACGGGGTGCGGGAGGGCGTCCGCATCGGTCTGACCGCCACCGGCGGCGTGATCACCTCGGCGGGCGTGGTGCTCGCGGCGACCTTCGCCGCGCTGGGCGTGATCCCGCTGGCGTTCCTCGTGCAGATCGCGTTCATCGTCGCCTTCGGCGTCCTGCTCGACACCCTGGTGGTCCGTTCGCTCCTGGTGCCCGCGCTGGTCCGGGACCTCGGGCCGAAGGCGTGGTGGCCCGGTGCGCTCAGCCGCCTCCCGGCGGACCCGGCCCCGGACCGGGACCGGGCCGTCCCCTCCGGGAAGCGCGCCTGACCCGGCCGGCCCGGGCGCGGTCCGGCGTACGGCGGGGCGGGCGGGGCCGTGCCGGCTCACGGCGTGCCGGGGGTCCCGGTGGGCGCCGGCGGGGCGGGGCAGGCGACGGTGCCGGGCCGCACGCTCAGTTCGAGCCCGGGCGCGGTGAGGAGCCCCGGGAGCTGGAAGTCCTGGGCGGTGCCCGTGATCCTGTCGAACTTGGCGTAGCGCGCCTGGATGCCGAAGCGGTGCTGCGGGCTGTCCAGCGGGTTGACGACGTACGCCCCGGAGGCGTCCTTGACGGTCCTCACGTCGGCGCCGTTGGTGTTGAGGTCGACGACGCCGTCCATGTCGAGGACGCCGGTGGCGTTCCTGAGGTCGAGGACGGTGTTCTTCGTCCTGATCTCCCAGGAGCCCGGGTCGTCGTCGCCGAGGGTGAGCATCAGGGTGTACGTGGCTCCCGCGATCTGCTGCTTCTGGCTCAGGCAGAGCCCGTTGATCACCCCGTCCGCGAAGCCCATGCGGAGCACCCGTACGGTCCCGGCCGAGCCGTCGGGCCGGACGACGGCCTGGTCGACGACGGCGGCGCCGTACTGCGTCCCGTACAGGCTGCTGGTGGTGAAGTCGACGGGCCGGTCCTGGATCCGGAGGCCGACGGCCAGCGCGCCGCTCGCCATGGCGGTCGCGGCGCCGCCCGCGACGAGGAGCGCGGGCACGGCGACGGCGAGGGCGCGGCGCCAGTGGGTGCGGCCCTCCCGCGCGCGGTCGTCGCCCGCGGTTCCTTCCGGGACGGGGGCGTGCCCTTCGGGGCTGCTGCTCTCGGAGTTCATGGGGAGGTCACCGTGATGGTTCCGGGGAGGTGGACGGGGTTGTCGGTGGAGTCGAGGGCCGCGTGGTCGTCGACCGTCCGGATCGCGTAGATGTCCCCGCTGAAGTCCTCGGCGCCGGCGGTCAGCGGGATGAAGGAGCCGAAGAAGTCGAGGAGTCCCTGCACCCCGCAGATCTTGACGAGGACGCGGACGCAGACGTGGGTGATGTTCCCCCACATCGTCGTCGTCTCGGGCTTCCCCGCGCTGTCGTAACCGCCGAGCGAGCCCTCCCCGGGCACGTCGATGGTGACGGTGTGGCCGTCCGCCTTCTGGACCACCCTCATGTGCGAGCGGATCTTGAGCTTGGTGAACGTGTACTTGGTGGTGGTCCGCGTCGTGCCGTCGGAGAGCCGGACGGTGACGTCCTTGTCCACCGTCATCGACACGGCGACCATGCTGTCGATGGTGACGCGCAGGGGGTCGGGGGCGGGCAGGAAGGGGACGCCCATCGGCTCGACGGCGGCCCTCGCCCCGGAGGCGCTGCTCGGCTGCCCCGACCAGAGGGCGGTGGCGACCGCCAGGGCCAGGGAGACGGTCACGGCGAGGGCCTTGCGGCGCGCCCCGCGCCCCTGCCGTACCGCGCGCGTCCCGGCCGTCACCCCTCCACCGCCTCGCGGCGCGGGCGCTTGACGCCCCAGCCGACCATCATGGAGCCGCCGAGGACGCCGAGCGCCATGCCGGCCAGGAAGCCGCCCAGGTTGGAGACGACGAGGGAGACGACCGCGAGCACCACGCCGATGATCCCGAAGGTGTACCGCTGGCCGGGCAGCGCCATCGGGATGAGGCCGCACAGGATCATTCCGCCGCCGACGAGGTAGCCGGCGACTCCCCCGAAGCCCGTGCTCACGATCAGCTGCAGGGAGCTGAGGGAGAACTTGAGGACGGTCCAGCCCCCGGCGGCCATCCACAGCCCGCCCCAGAAGGGCCGGGTGCGGCGGAAGGCCCGGAACCACGTCCACGCGGCCTTCGCGCGGCTCAGCACGTCGTGGCCGATCCGGGAACGACCCTGATCCTCAGGTCGGGCAGGACGAGCGCGCCCGCCATCTCGGCGTCGTACGCGGTCGCGTTCAGGCCGTGCAGCTTGATGGAGCTGCCGCCCTCGCCTCCCGCCGAGCCGAGCCCGAACCCGCCGGGCAGCGCGCCCGTGAGGGGCTTGCCGGCGACGGTGACCTGGTCGGCGGACTGGCCGAGCACCGCGTTCTGGAGGGTGGTGGGGCCGTACGCCTGGAGTTCGGTGGCCTGGATGTAGAGGTTCGACGCGTCGATGTCGGTGGTGAAGTCCGCGGGCGGGGCGGCCGTCACCTTCTGACCTCCGGTCAGGAGCAGCGAGTACGGGAGCCCGGCGATCTTCTGGTGGACGATGCCGCACAGTCCGGCGAGCCCGGCGCTGGCGAAGCCGACGCGCGCCATGGCGGTGTCGGTGGTCGTGGTGCCGTCCGGGCGCCCGACGGCAGGGGCGTTGACGATGGCGCCGAAGCCGCTGCCCCGGACGCCGTTGGAGGTCAGGGTGAAGGGCTCGCCGGTGACGCTGAAGTTGGCGGCGAGCGCCCCCTGCGCGAGCGCCGTGCCGAGGACGCCCACGGCGAGGGCCGAGGGGACGAGGGCGAACGCGCCGCGCCCCCAGCGGGTGCCGCGGCGGGTGCCGTCGGCCGCCTCGGCCAGCATGCGGGTGTTCCAGTCGGCCGCGGCGCGGACGCCGCTCGTACGCGTCCGGGTCACGGACCTGCCGAGCGCGCGGGCGCCGGAGATGAGGGGTTTCATGCGGAGCCGCTCCCAACGGACACGGGGGGTACGGGGGTTTCGGGGGTTTCGGGGGCCGTCCGGGCGCGGCGGAGGAGACCGCGCCGTCCGGCGGGCTTCTCGGGGAGCCAGCCGAAGGCCATGGAGCCGCCGAGGACCGAGAGGGCCATGCCGACGAAGAGGCCGCCGAGGTTCGACAGCGGGAAGGAGGCGACGCCCGCGATCACCGCGAGGACGCCGGCGGTGTGGCGCTGGCCGGGCAGCAGCAGGATGAGCAGGGCCATCGCCATCAGGACGACGCCGCCCGCCATGCCGGCGATCCCGCCGACCCCCACCTGGAGGATTCTGCCGAGGGGGGCCATCGGCAGGAAGAAGATGACGAAGCCGCCGGTTCCGGTCCAGACGGCCGCCCAGAACGGCCGGGTGCGGCGCCAGGCGCGGAACGCCGCGCGCGCGCCGCGCGGCCGCCCGGACGGCCGGGGCTCGTCCGTGGCGTTCCCCTCGGTCGGCTCGGGCGGCGGATCGGTGCTCATGGGGGCCTCGCAGCGGTGGGTCGGGGAGGGGGTGGGGCCGGGGCCCCGCGTCCTTCGGGGGCGCGGGGCCCGGCTCGTGGCGCCGCCGCGCGGGCGGTCCGCCGGGGCCGTACGGCTCAGCAGCCCTTGTCGCCGTGGGCGATTCCGATCGCCAGGTCCGGCAGGGTGATCGCGCCGGCGATCGTGGCGCCGTTGGCGTCGGCGTTGAGGTTCTTGATGTCCGTGCGGCCGCCGGTGGCGTCCAGGCCGAACTGGCCGGGGGTGCCGTCGTTGATGCCGGTGCCCTTGATCCCGGCGCCGTCGGCGGCCGCGCCGATGACGTTCGGGGTGGCGTCGCTCGCGTTCAGGGTGGCGGTGGACGCCTTGAGCGCCTGGGCGTCGAGGATCAGCTTGTTCGCCTGGAGTCCGGAGCCGGCGACGAGCTGGTCGCTGGTGAGCGGGGTGGCCGCGGCCGGCGAGGAGATGTTGAGCGACCAGGTGCCGAGGCTGCCGATCACCGGGAGGCCGACCGACTGGACGGCGTGGACGCAGATGCCGTCGAGCCCCGCCTTGGCGATGCCGACCTGCGCGGCGCCCTTGGCCCCGCCCGCGTCGATGGTGTGCATGACCGCGCCGATGCCCTGCGGCGCGGCCACCGTCTTGGAGCTGAGGGTGAAGGGGACGCTCGTCAGCGAGAGGTTCGCGGCGAGGGCTCCCTGCACCATGGCGGTGGCCATGGCGGCGACCGCCGCGGTCGCCGGCAGGGCGAGGAACGCCGATCTGCGCCAGCGGGTGACCCCTCTGCTCTCTTCCTGCATGTGCTCTCCAACCGTCGTCCCGCGCGCCGCGCGGGTGGGAGTGGACACAGCCGTGCGTCCTCGGCCGGATGGTCGGAGACGGATGACACTTTGCGGCTGCTTGTTCGAGAATTGGACAGTCCTCCATCAATTGTCAACAGTTCGGACCATCTTGAGGAGAATTCCTCCTGGACTACGCTTGGCCGATGCCACGCTTCAGGGAGACGGTCCGGACACTGCTGCGCGAGCGCCTGCTGGACGCCGCGTACGAGGCGGTCGCGGACCGCGGCTTCGACAAGCTGCGCATGGCGCACCTGGCCGGCGCGGTCGGCGTCAGCCGCCAGACGCTGTACTCGGAGTTCCCCTCCAAGGAAGCGGTCGGCGAGGCCCTGTTCCAGCGCGAGCTGGAGCGCTGTCTCGTCGGCATCCAGGCGGGCCTGGACGCCCACCGGGACGATCTGCGGGCGGCCGTCGAGGCCGCCGTCTGCTTCACGCTCCGGCTGGCCCGCCGGAACCCCCTGATCAAGGCCATGCTGACCAGCACCGGCGAGGACGGGCTCCTCCCCTACCTGACGACCCGGTCCGGGGCGGCGTTCGCCACGGCCACCGCCATGGCCGACGCGTACGTCACGGAGGCCTGGCCCGGCGTCGACCCGGTGGCGCGCGAGCTGGCCGCGGACGCGGCGGTCCGGCTGACCGCCAGTCACATCGTCCAGGCCGGCCCGTCCCCCGAGGCGTCGGCCCGCCGGATCGCGGACACCGTGGTCCGGATCGCCCTGAGCACGGGCCACGAGAAGCTCCCCCCGGCGTAGGGCCCGGGAGCGGCGCCGGGCGGGACCGCCGGGGCACGCCCCTACGGACCCGGCCCCCCGTACTCCTCCAGGACCGGCCGGCCGCCGATGTCCGGGGACGGGGGGAGCGGCCGGGCCCGCATGCCGACCCGGCCCTCGATCCGGTCGATCCGGCCCCAGCCGTACGTCCGCGAGTCGTCCGACAGGTCGGGGTTGTCGCCCAGGTAGAAGAACGCCCCCTCGGGCACGGTCCGCAGCTCGGCGCGTCCCGCACGGGTGCCCTCCGCCGTGCAGCAGGCGCCCGTGCGGCGGGCCCGCGCCGTCCACCGGGGCGACACCACCCGGTACACGGGGCCCGTGCCCCGCTCCTGGAGGAGGACCTGGAAGGGCTCGTCCGGCGTGGAGACGATCGCGACCCGGTCGCCGGGGAGCGCGACGACCCGCTTGACCAGGAGGGCGTCCTTCGCCGTGGTCCGCAGCAGCACCACGTCGAACCGGCGCGCCTCGCCGGCGGAGCCCGGGACGGCGAGGACGCGGTCCCCGGGGTGGAGGGTGGGGGCCATGCTGGAGCCGTCGACCCGGACGCCGAGGGCGGTGACGGCGACGCCCGCGAGGAGGCAGAGCGCGGCTCCGGTTCCGAGGACGGCTCCGGCCGCCCGGCGCGCCCTCATCGGCGCGGACCGGGAGCCGGGGGCCGCACGGCACCGGGCCGGTCGGTTTCGGTCATGGCCGGACGGTAGGACGGGCGGCGGGGATCGGCCGTGACCGTACCGCTCGGGGTTGTTGACCACGCGCGTCCGGGACCGGCGGCCGGTTCCGCCGGGGAGCCGGCCCGCGCGGGGACCGGCCCCCGGGGCGTGCCGGTCGCCGCGCGGGCCGGTCCGGGCGGAGGCGGCGCCGGCGGCCCGGCCCGGCCGCTCTCCCCGCCGGTGCGGCCGCTTCCCTCCCCGGTGCGGCCGTTCCCTCCGCTTCCCTCGCCGGTGCGGCCGTTCCCCCCGCTTCCCTCGCCGGTCCGGCCACTTCCCCCGCCGATGCGGCCGCTCTCCCCTCCGTCCCGGCCGGCCCCTGGTTCCGGCGCCGCCCCGGCCGTCCGGGACTCCGCCCGTCCCCCGCCCCGGTACGCCCGGGGCGTCTCCCCCGTCCAGCGCCGGAACGCCCGGTGGAACGCGCTGGGTTCGGAGAAGCCGAGCCGACGCGAGAGGCCTTCGATCGAGACGCGCCCGCCGGCCAGTTCGGCGATGGCGTGGTCCCGCCGCACCTGGTCGCGGAGCCGCTGGTACGTCGTCCCCTCGGCGGCCAGCCGGCGGCGGAGGGTCTGCGGGCTGACGGCCAGCAGGTCGGCGAGCCGTTCCGGCGCCGGCACCGGGCCGGCGGGCAGGGCGCGCGCCATCAGGTGCCGCACCCGGCCGGTCACGGTGCCGCCGTGACCGGCCGGGAACAGCAGACCGGCGGGGGCGCGGCGCAGGAAGGCCTCGAGCGCGGCCCCGTCGCGGAGAACGGGTTCGCCGAGGTCCGCCCGGTCGAAGACAACGGCCGTCCGCCCGGCACCGAAGACGCAGGGCGCACCGGAGAGGAGGGCGTACTCACGGGCGTGCCGGGGCGCGGGGTGGGCGAGTTCGACCCGCCGCAGCCCGATCCGGCGCCGGACGAGCCAGCCCGCGAACCGGTGGGCGACGAGGACGGTGGACTCGGCGGCGAAGTGGAGGGGGTCGTCGTACCCGGAGACGTCGAACTCCATCCGGGCCTCGTCCGGGTCCCCGGCCCCGGGGGCCTCCCCGTCCGCCGCGGGCTCCACCAGCCGGAAGCGCGGGCCGGCCGGGAAGAGGGAGTAGAAGGTCTGGGCGCGCCTCAGCGCCTCGCGCAGGTCCCGGCTGCCGTGGACCGCGGCGTGGGCCATCATCCCGAAGGTGCCGACCTTGCTGGGCGCGCCGCCGAAGCCGATCAGCTCGTCGTCCAGGACCGTCCACAGGACCCGGACGAGCCGCCCGAACTCCTCGGCGGAGACCCGGGCCCGGGGCTGGTCCAGGAGGGCGGGGGACAGTCCGGCCCGGGCGAGGAGCGGTCCGGCGGCCACTCCGCGCCGCTCGGCGCCGGACAGCGCGGCCCGCACGTGGTGGACGCCGACCGACCGTGCCGGCGCGTGCGTCGTCTCCGTCGGCATGCGCGTCGCCTCCGTTCCGGCCGCGTCGGGCCCCGCGCCCACCGCGCCGAGACACTTCTCACGGTGAGTGTCCAGTTTCGGACACTCCCATGAGAACTGTAAGGCTCCTCGGGTCCTCCGCGTCGCTCGTGCGACGAGGTGCGACGACGCGACCCGTGCGACGGGTCGGCGCCTCCCCACCTGAGGGCGACGGGAGCCCCGTTCGCTCGGGCTTGCTCCATCGGGCCCGCCCGGTGCCCGGCTCATGGATCGGTTCGCGTGCTTCGGGCGGGACGTCCGGGGTGCCATCGGCGCCGCCCCGTCACCGGCCGGAACCCCCTCCTCCGCCAGGAGTCCGTTCCCCGTTCCTTACGCTGGGTCCCGTGACGACGTCGAGCGCCTTCGTGCACCCCCGCTGGGGGCTTCAGTTCCACTGGTGGGCCGTGGACCGGTCCGGGCAGGTGGGGCTGTTCCAGTCCGCCTTCGGCCCCGTCCCGGCCGCGGCCCATGCCCACGTGGCGGCCATGGACGGCGCGACCGCCCGGGCAAAGGCGTCGCACCCCGAATGGTTCGACTGGATCTGCCACGACGACCCGGAGGAGTGCCCGCGAACGCACTGCCCGGTCACGCTCGACCGGGGGCCTTACCTGTTCACCTGGGACGAGGAGACCGACGACCGGTACACGCGCTTCGGCATCCCGAAGAGGCCGCTGCTCGCCGCCGGGATGCCACGACGACTGGCGGACGCCGCCCTGCTCGTCGAGGCCGATTTCGTCTTCGGGCGGACCGCCCGGATCGATCTGGGCCATCCAGCCGGGCGGAAGCTCCTGTCCGGCGGCGGCCCGCACCGGCAGGGGAACACCGAACCGGCCGACGGCGTCCGCCCGGGCTGATCCCCCGAGTACCGCGATGTGCCGGGGGACTGCGGTCTTCGGCGTCCCGGTCGGCCCGGGCGGACCGGAACCGGGCCGCCCGGGCGTCGGCCGTGATCGGCGAAGCCCCCCGGCACCTCCGGACCGGCGACCGGATCTCACCGCGCGTCACCCGCGGGACGGGTCCCGATCGGGCCCGGCGGTGCACGGGTGTCAGCGCGTCCCGAAGGCACGGCCGAGGGGACGGGACGCTCTTTCCGGGGGGACGGAACGGTCTTGCCGGCCGGCCCGCCGCGCCCTCGCCGACCACGAAGCCCCACCGTGACGGGACCGGTGGCAGCACCCACGGCCTTGCGCCGAGGGGACCGCGCCGTCGCGGGGAGATCCGCCTACGGTTCGACGATGTGCCGCAGGTAGGCGTGCGGGTCGGCGAGGTAGCGGCGCCAGTGGTCCACGACGCCGAGTTCCCGCCAGGCGGCCCTCCGCATGCCGTGCTCGCCGACCTCGATGAGGTCCGCGCCCGGCAGCGCGGTCAGCAGCGGGGAGTGCGTGGCGCAGATGACCTGTCCGCCCTCCTTGGCCAACCGGTCGATGTGCCCGATCAGTTCGAGGCACGAGGAGAAGGAGAGCGCCGCCTCCGGCTCGTCGAGGACATAGAGCCCGGCGTGGAGGAACTTCCCGCGGAACGCCGCGAGGAAGCCCTCCCCGTGGCTGACGCGGTCCGGCGAGAACCCCTCCCTGTCCAGGGCGTCCAGGGCGGTCTCGGCGCGCAGGAAGAAGCCCTTGCGGGCCGACCAGCTGGTGGCCATGCGGCGCCCGCGCCCCGGGGCGGCGTCGAATTTCACGCGCTCGCCGAGGACCGATCTGCCGCGCGGGGAGGCGTAGCGCCAGTCGTGGGAGCCGCCGTAGGAGTCCAGGCCGAACCCCTCCGCCAGCGCCTCGACCAGGGTCGACTTCCCCGAGCCGTTCTCGCCGACCAGGAAGGTCACCGGGGCGGTGAACCGCAGCCCCTCCTCGATGAGTTGCCGGACGCAGGGCACCGACCAGGGCCAGGCCTCCTCGTCGTCGTGCGAGGAGAGATGGGCATACGCGCGTTCGATGATCACACGACCAGTGTCACCCGGACGCGGGGAACGCACGTGCCCCGCGCGGCCGGCGCCGTCACCTCGCGCCCACCGTCACCGGACCCGGCCGGCCGGCCGGGGGGGGCGGACCCCACGGCGGCACTCCCCCCGGCCCTCAGCACCCCAGCGGTTCGGCCGCCGTCCGCAGCGCCGCGACGACCGCCCGCACGGAGGGGCGACGGCCCGCGTCGGCGCGCCAGGTGGCGTAGATGTGTCGCCGCATCTTCTGCCGCACGGGCACGAAGACGACCCCGTCCGGCACCGGCCGGCCGAGCCGGGGCGTCACACAGACCCCGAGCCCGGCCGCGACGAGCGCCAGCTGGGTGTGGTGCTCCCCCGCGAAGTGGCCGATGAGCGGTTCGATGCCCTGGGAGCGCAGGGTGAACATCAGCCAGTCGTGGCAGAACTCCCCGCTGGGCCAGGACACCCACTCCTCCCCCGCGAAGTCCACCAGGTCCACCGCCTCGCGCCCGGCCAGCGGGTGCCCCTCGGGCAGGGCCACGTCGGCGGTGTCGTCGCAGAGGTGCAGGCGCTCCAGGCCGCCGGGCACGGGTGCCCGCTTGTTGCTCCAGTCCAGGACGATCGCGAGGTCGGCGTCGCCGCGCAGCACCGCCCGCACGCCCGGCTCGGGCTCCAGTTCCGTCGTGCGGACCCGGAGTTCGGGGTGGTCCGCGCGCAGGGCGGCGAGCGCGGCCGGGAAGAGCCCCCGGGCCGCCGTGGGGAATCCGGCGAGCCGCACCTCGCCCACGACCCGGCCGCGCTGGGCCTCGATGTCGGCCTGGGCCAGCTGCACCTGGGAGAGGATGCGGGCGGCGTGTTCGGCGAGCAGCAGTCCGGCGTCGGTGAGGCGCACGCCCCGCCCGTTCTTGGCGAGCAGCCGCTGCCCGACCTCGCGCTCCAGCTTGGACAACTGCTGGGAGACGGCCGAGGTGGTGACGTGCAGTCCGTCGGCCGCGCCGCTGACGGAGCCGTGCCGGGCGACGGCGTCCAGGATGCGGAGGCGCTCCAGGTTCAACATGTAAGGAATGCTAAGGCAAGGGGTCGAGGAATTCTCACTTGTCCTAAGGAGTCGTTCCGGACACCCTGAAGGGCATGAGCCCCGCAGTGCGGCCTCCCGCCGTCCCTCCCGCCGGACCCTCCGCCCTTCCTCCCGGCGAGCTCTCCGGACCTCCCGCCGAACCCTCCGTCGCTCCTCCCGGCGGACCCCCCGGACCTCCCGCCGCCCCCTCCACCGCCCCTTCCGCCGAGCCCGCCCCCGGCCGGGCGGACCGGGCCGGACGGCCCCCCGCTCCCGCGCCGCGTCTGCTCGACTGGCGCGTCCGGTTCGGCGCCCTGGCCCTCATCTGGGGCTTCAGCTTCCTCTTCATCAAGGTCGGCACGGAGGGCTTCGCGCCCTTCCAGGTCACCTTCGGACGGCTCCTGTTCGGTACGGCGGTGCTCGCCGTCGCCCTGGCCGTGAAGCGCGACCGGCTGCCGCGCGGCGCCCGCGTCTGGGGTCATCTGACGATCGCGGCCTTCCTCCTCAACGCGCTGCCGTTCTCCCTCTTCGCGTACGCGGAGCTGACGATCCCCTCGACCCTGGCCGGCATCTGCAACGCGACGACCCCGCTGTGGGGCATGCTGCTCTCCCTCGTCGCGCTCTCCGAGGACCGCCCGACCCGGGCCCGGGCGGCCGGCCTGGGGCTCGGCTTCGTCGGCGTGCTCACCGTGCTGGGCGCGTGGCAGGGCTTCTCGGGCCTCGACGCGACCGGCACCGCGCTCGCCCTCCTCGCCTCGCTCAGTTACGCGGTCGGCTGGGTCCACGTCCGCCGGACGCTGGCCGGCACCGGCGCCTCGCACCTTTCGCTCGCCGGCTCCCAGGTGGGTCTCGCGACGCTTCAACTGGCCGTGGTCACCCCGCTGTTCACCTCCGTCCCGGAGTCGGTGGAGGTTCTGCCACTGCTCGCGGTGATCGCGCTCGGCGCGCTCGGGACGGGGTACGCGATGCTGCTCCAGTACGGCATCGTCGCGGAGGTCGGGCCGACGACGGCCTCCATGGTCACGTACTTCATCCCGGTCATCGCCACGGCGGCGGGCGTCGCCCTCCTGGGCGAAGGGCTCACCTGGAACACCCCGGTCGGCGCGCTCGTGGTCATGGCGGGCGCGGCCCTCACCCAGACCCGCGCCTCCCGCCGCGCGACCGCTCCGCCGCGGCCGGGGGAACCGGAGCCCGCCCCCGGCCCGCGTCCCGTCTCCGCGCCCCGCCCCGTGAGGCCCCGGCGAACCGACGACACCCGCGAAGCCCCCGCACCCGCCCCCGCGCCCCGCACCGCAAAGTCCCCGCACCGCGAAGGCTCCACGCCCCGCGCCGCGAAGTCTCCGCACCCCGCTACCCGTAGCTCCGCGCCGGCGCGGGTCCCGCCGCTCCGGCGACGGCGTCGGCCAGGGGCTCGACGTCCGCGACGGCCAGACCGGAGACGGTGAGCCGGACGGCCGGGCCGGCCTCCATGCGGAACCGCGCCCCGGGGGCCACCGCCCAGCCCTCCGCGAGGAGCCGCGTCACCGCGCCCGTCTCGTCGGCGACCGGCACCCAGACGTTCATCCCGGAGCTGCCGTGCGCCCGGACGCCGCGCCGGGCGAGGGCGTGGACCAGGCCGTCGCGCCGTTCTCCGTACGAACGCGCGACGGCGTCCGGGTCCACCGCCTCCGCGGCCCAGAGGTGTGCGACGGTCCACTGGAGCAGCCGGCTGACCCAGCCGGGGCCGAGCCGCTGCCGCCCGAGCACCCGGTCGACGGTCTCGGCGTCCCCGGTGAAGGAGGCGATCCGCAGGTCGGGGCCGTACGCCTTGGCGACCGAACGGACGAGCACCCAGTGGTCGGTGACCCCGGCCAGCGGGTGGAGCGGCTGCGCGACGATGCCGTATCCGTGGTCGTCCTCCACGAGCAGGACGCCGGGGTGTTCCGCGAGGACGCTCCGCAGTTCCCGGGCCCGCGCCCCGGTGACGCGGGCCCCGGTCGGGTTCTGGGCCCGGTCGGTGACGATCACCGCCCGCGCCCCGTCCCGCCGGAGCGCGCGTGCGACCTCCTCCGGCAGCGGCCCCTCGTCGTCCACGGCGACCGGGACCGGCCGCAGGCCGAGGGCGGGCACCAGGTCGAGGAGGCTGCCCCAGCCCGGGTCCTCGACGGCGACGGCGTCGCCCGGCCTGAGGCGGGCCATGAGCACCCGCTCGATGGCGTCGAGGGAGCCGGAGGCGACGCCGACGGGCCCGTCCGGCACTCCGTCCGCGTCGAAGGCGGCCCGCGCGAGCCGCCCGAAGCGCCCGTCCATCGGGGACTCCCCGTACATGCCGGGCCGTTCGGCGTACCGTCGCGCGGCTTCCGCCAGGGCCTCGTCGAGGGAGGGGAGCAGGGCGCGGTCGGGATTGCCGTCGCTCACGTCCCGCACCCCGGCGGGCGCCTCGACCCGGATCGATCCGCGCGCGGTCGTGGCGGGACGTGACCGCACCCGGCTGCCGCGCCGTCCGTCCGTCTCGATCACCCCGCGTTCGCGCAGGGTCCGGTAGGCGGCGGCGACGGTGTTGGGGTTCACGCCGAGTCCGGCCGCCAGCTCCCGCAGAGGGGGGAGGAGCCGGCCGGGTTCCAGCGCGCCCGAGGCGACCCCCCGTTCGACGCTGGTGGCGATGTCCGATGCGCGGCGACCTTCGATCCGATACTCTCCTAGCACAAAAACGATTATGCACTAGTGCAATGGAGTACGCCATGAGTGCCCCCGCCGACGCCTACGTCCCGTCCGACCGGACCGTGCCCACGCGCTCCCGCGAACGCGCCTCGTACGACAGGGAACTCGTCCACTCGATACTCGACGAGGCCTACGTCTGCCATCTCGGCTTCGTCCGCGACGGCGCGCCGGTCGTCCTCCCGACCCTCTTCGGCCGGGTCGGCGAACGCCTCTACGTCCACGGCTCCACCGGCTCGCGACCGCTGCGCGCGACCGGCGACGGCGTGAAGGCCCCCGGCCTGCCGGTCTGCCTGACCGTCACCCACGTCGACGGCCTCGTGCTCGCCCGCTCCGCCTTCCACCACTCCCTGAACTACCGCTCGGTCGTCGTGCACGGCACCGCCCACCAGGTCACCGACCCGGAGGAGCGGCGGATCGCCCTCGACGCCCTCGTGGACCACGTCGTCCCCGGCCGCTCCGCCGACTCGCGCCCGGCGAACGCCAAGGAACTCGCCGCCACCTCCGTGATCCGTCTCGACCTGAACGAGGTGTCGGCGAAGGTCCGTTCCGGCGGGCCCTCGGACGAGCCCGAGGACCTCGGCCTCCCCCACTGGTCCGGCGTGGTCCCCGTGCGGAACGGCTACGGCGCGCCCGTCCCGGCCGACGACCTCGACCCGGCCGTCGCCCTGCCCGGCTACCTCACCGCGCTCTGACGGCGGAGGCGGACCGGCGCGGTCCGCCCTCCCCCGCGCTCCCCTCGCCCGAACCGGCCACGGGTCCGGCCGGCGGCGCCTTCGGGGCGGAGGCCTGGGCGATGAAGGCGCCGACCAGGACCACCGCGCCGCCGGCGATCTGCGGCGCGCCCAGGTGCTCGCCGAGCAGGACCCAGGCGAGGACGGTGGCGACGACGGCCTCCAGGCAGGCCACGACGCCCGCCACCTGCGGGGAGAGCCTGCGCACCGAGACGACCCCGGTGACGTAGGCGAGGACGGTGGCGATCAGCACGATCCAGCCGAGCAGCAGCCAGGCGGGCACGCTCACGTCGCCCATGCGGGCGCGGTCACCCAGGACCGTCCAGTCCATGCCCCACGGCCGGGACACGACGGTGAGGACGAGGGCGCCGATGAGCAGTCCGTACGCGATGACCCCGACCGGGTCCGCCCGCCCGGCCCCGTCGGTCCCCTGGTCGGAGAGGACGAAGTAGCCGACCTGGCAGCAGGCGGCGGCGAGCGCCAGGAGCAGTCCGGCGAGGTCGAAGCTCAGGCCGGACCAGACCTGGACGACGCAGGCGAGGCCGCCGACGGCGAGGACGACGCCGAAGGCGGCGGCGCGGGTGACCGGGCGGCGCTGGACGAAGCGGACCCAGCCGAGGACGAGGGCCGGGGCGAGGTACTCGACGAGGAGGGCGACGCCGACGGGAATCCGGGAGATCGAGGCGAAGTAGAAGGCCTGGACCCCGGCGACGGCGAGCAGTCCGAAGCCCGCGAGGAGGGCGGGGTGCCGGCGCAGGAGGCCCCGGTGGCGCCAGGCCACCGGGAGCATGACCAGCGCGGCGCCGGCGACGCGGAGCCACACCACGTGGAGCGGGTCGAGTCCCGCCTCGATGAGCGGCTTGGCCGCCACTCCCGAACCACCGAACGCGAAAGCCGACACGAGGGCGAGCCCCAGGCCGGCACCTCTCCCCTGAGACACGTGCATGGGGCCATGATGACAGGCCCCCGTCAGGGGTGTAACCCCCGTCGCTCCTGTGGGGACGACCCCTCGGGGCGGGCCCCGCCGGGGGCGCCGTCGCCGGCGGGTTCCAGGGCGTCGGCACGGACGGCCAGGCCGGCGGGATCGACCCCGGCGCGGCGCAGCACCTCGGCGGCCCGGCTCCCGGGATCGGCGGCGACGACGGCGAGCAGGTCGACGCCCCCGGCCCGGGACTCGCCGCGTCCGGCGGCCCGCCGGAAGGCGCCCTCCAGAGCCGCGGTCGCGGCCGGCGACCAGCCGGGGGCACGGGCCTCCCGGGGTTCGTCCCCGCGCACCGCGGGGAGCAGGCGGCCGGCCCCCGTGTCCTCGGCGGAGCGCTGCCAGCGCAGGCCGTAGCCGATGGACCGCTGGACGAGGTAGCCGAGGACGCGGGCGAGCCGGTCGCCGTCCCCGAGCGCGGCGGCGGCCTCGGGGTCGGACTCGACCAGCGAGTGCAGCAGGTGCGCGGTGTCGACCTGGCGGTCCCCGCCCCGCAGGGCCCTGCGCCGCGCGCCCGCGACGACCGCCGCCAGCGACGGCGTCAGGAACGGCGCGAGTTCCGCGCGCGGGGCGACGGGCGACGGAGGGCGGGGGACGGGACGGTGCACCCTCCCACCTCATCAGGCTCCGGCGTCCGGGACATCGCCGGGGAGGAGCATCCCGCGTCCCACCGGAGTGGGGCACGGACGCGTGTTTCCTCCTCCTCGCGGATGAGATCGCGCGTTCCGCCGCCCGGGAGGGCGCGCCGTCTTGCCCCGCCCCGCCTCCCGGTGCAACCGCGGCCCCCTCTCCGCTCGTCCTACGCACGTGTTCTGGACGGTGGGTCTGCTCGCGCTCGACGGACGGCAGTACGTGTACCGGGTGTACGCACCCCGGGAGGCGCTGCCGGCCGACCTGTTCTGGGCCGCGTTCCACTGCCACGAGGAGGACGGGGCGCCGCGCGCCTCGGACAGCTTCGACACGGCCGAGATCCGGTGGGTCGGCGACGGAGCGGGCCCGGCCGCCGCGGAGCTGACGGCCCACCGGCACTGAACGCCCGCCGGCCGCCCGGCGGGCACGCGGACGGAGCCCGTGACGCCGTCGGGCGGCCGGGGCCGCGCCCGGGCGCGGCCCCCGCGGTCCAGTTCTCCGCGATTGGCCTTGGCCCGCGGGAAACCGGCCCCGGTACCGTCGCCGCCATGCGCATCCGAATCGTCGACGCCTTCACCGACCGGCCCTTCTCCGGCAACCCCGCGGGGGTCCTCCTCCTCGACTCCTTCCCGGAGGACGACTGGCTCCGGAAGGTCGCCGCCGAGGTCAACCTCTCCGAGACCGCCTTCGCCCATCCGCTGCCCGCAGGCGGCGAGGCGGACTGGGCCCTGCGCTGGTTCACCCCGGCCACCGAGGTCGACATGTGCGGCCACGCCACGCTGGCCACGGCCCACGTCCTGCACACCACCGGCGCCGCGACCGGCACCGTCCGCTTCGCGGCCCGCTGCGGCGTCCTCGGCGCCACCGCCGAGGACGACGGCACGATCACGATGGACTTCCCGACCTCCCCCCTCACCCCGGTCCCCGTCCCGGAGGGCCTGGAGGACGCGCTCGGCGCCCGGGCGGTCGCCGTCCACGACACGGGGGTCCACATCGGCGACCTCGTCGTCGAGCTGCGCGACGAGGCCACCGTGCGATCCCTCGCCCCGGACTTCGCCGCCCTGGGCCGCATGTCGTCGCGCGGCGTCATCGCGACCGCCGCCGCCGAACGCCCGGACGGCGGCTACGACTTCGTCTCGCGCGGCTTCTTCCCGGCCGTCGGCATCGACGAGGACCCGGTGACCGGCAGCGCCCACACCGCGCTCGCCCCGTACTGGTCGGCCCGGTTCGGGCGCGACGAGCTGACCGGCTTCCAGGGCGGCGCGCGCACCGGTCTCGTCCGCACCCGGCTGCGCGGCGACCGCACCCTCCTGAACGGTCACGCCGTCACCGTCATCGAGGGCGACCTGCGCGCCTGAGGGGCGGCCCGCGCACCCGGCCTCCCGCCGGGACGACGGGACGCCGCGACGACGGGAGGGGCGTACGGGAAACCCCGCACGCCCCTCCCGTCGTCCCGTCACGCGGTCGGCAGCCAGCCCACCTTCCCCGCGAGCAGCCCGTACCCGACGAAGGCCACGACGTCGAGGAACGCGTGCGCCGCGACCAGCGGCCCGACCCGTCCCCACCGGCGGTACAGCAGGACGAAGACCACGCCCATCACCATGTTGCCGAGGAAGCCGCCGATCCCCTGGTAGAGGTGGTACGAACCGCGCAGCACCGAACTCGCCACCAGCGCGGCCGTCGGCGACCATCCCAACTGCCCCAGTCTGCGCAGCAGGTAGCCGACGACGACGACCTCCTCCAGGACCGAGTTCTGGAGCGCCGAGAGGACGAGCACGGGGTACTTCCACCACACGTCGGGCAGCGACTCGGGGACCACCGTCAGGTTGAATCCGGACGCCCTCGCCGCCAGGTAGAACGCGAGTCCGGCGCTCCCGATCCCCGCCGCGACCAGCGCCCCGCGCCCCAGGTCGGACCACGGCCGGGTCCGGTCGAAGCCGACGGCCCGGAGGCCCGAGCCCTCCCTCAGCAGGAGGTGGGCGACGAGCACGACCGGCACGAGGGCCGTGGCGATGCCGAAGAGCTGCCAGGACAGGTCGAGCCAGGGCCGCCCCGGCGCGTACGAGCCGTTGAGGGTCGCCGCCTGCTCCTTCAGCGCCCCGGGTCTGGTGAGCGAGCCGATGAAGCTGATGAGCGCGGACACGCCGCTCGCCCCGAGCGAGAGGGAGAGCACGATCAGCGTCTCGGAGCGCAGCACCCGGGGCGGCAGCCCGCCGGGGGACGGGGAGGCTTCCCTCACTCGTTGCTCAGACACCACACCTGTCTCCACTTCCCCGGACGACCGAACCGTGTGGACATGATCGCCCATGGGCGTCCGGGGACGGCGGGGAGGCGGCCCCGGGGAAGGGTGGACCCGGGGAGAGGCGGGCCGGGGGGCGGGTCCCGGGGGGACGGGTCCGGGGAGGGGCGGGTCCCGGGGGGGGGGACGGGTCCGCCTCAGTCGATGCCCACCGGCCAGGTGTGCACCGGATCGCCCTCGCGCATGAGGGTCCGGTAGCGGCGGGTCGTCGCCGCGAGGGCCGTCCGCCGGTCGAGGCCCGCCTCCAGGGCCCGGTGGAAGGTGTCGACCTGCCAGGAGGCGCCGTTCACCCGCCGCAGGCAGCGCTGTTCGATCACTCCGAGGTAGAAGTCCCGGTCGGCGGGTTCGATGCGCCAGGCGTCGAGTCCCGCCGCGGCGAGCGGCAGCAGTTCGTCCAGGACGAGCCGTACCGCCGGCACGGTCGCGATCCCGCCCGCGCGTCCCGGGCGGGGCCAGCGCAGCTCCGCCTCGATGCCGTGGCGGCAGGCCGTGTCGAAGTTGGCCTCGGCGTCCTCGAAGGCCATCCGCCTCCAGACGGGCCGGGGTTCGTCGGCGAGCGCGCGCACGAGGCCGTAGTAGAAGGCCGCGTTGGCGATCACGTCCGTCACGGTCGGCCCCGCCGGCAGGACCCGGTTCTCGACGCGCAGGTGCGGCACCCCGTCGACCACTCCGTACACGGGCCGGTTCCAGCGGTAGACCGTGCCGTTGTGCAGGACCAGCTCCTGGAGGCCCGGCACCCCGCCCCGGTCGAGGACGAGCAGCGGGTCCTCCTCGTCCTGGATGGGGAGCAGGGCGGGGAAGTAGCGGAGGTTCTCCTCGAAGAGGTCGTACGCCGAGTCGACCCAGCGCTCCCCGAACCAGGTGCGCGGCCGCACCCCCTGGGACTGCAGTTCGGGCGGCCGGGTGTCGGTGGCCTGCTGGAAGAGCGGCGGCCGGGACTCCCGCCACAGCTCGTGGCCGAAGACGAAGGGCGCGTTGGCGCCGAGTGCGATCTGCACGCCCGAGACGGCCTGTGCCGCGTTCCACACGGCGGCGAACCGGGCCGGCGTCACCTGGAGGTGGAGCTGGACCGAGGTGCAGGCCGCCTCGGGCACGATCGACTCCGAGGTGCACCGGAGGTGTTCGACCCCGTGGATGTCGAGGACGATGTCCTCGCCCCGGGCGGCGAGGATCTGGTCGTTGAGGAGCGCGTAGCGGTCGTTGTCCGACAGGTTCTCGGGGACCAGGTCGTGCTGTTCGAGCGTGGGCAGCACGCCGATCATGACGACGCCCGCGTCGAGTTCCGCCGCCATGCGGTCGGCGTATCCGATGCCGGCCCCGATCTCTTCCGCGAGCCGGTCGAATACGCGGCCTTCGAGCTGGTGGGGGGTGATGTTCACTTCGAGGTTGAACATTCCGAGTTCCGTCTGGAAATCGGGGCTGGCGATCTTTTCGAGTACCGGCCCGTTGAGCATGCGGGGCAGCCCGTCGGCCCCGGCGAGATTGAGTTCGATCTCCACGCCCATGAGATTGCGCGGGCGGTCGAACCTCTTCTCCGCCAGGAGCCTCGCGAGTCCCGCCAGACATTGCTGGAGTTTTCTCCGGTAGTGCTGCCGGTCGGACGGGCCGAACCCGTCGGCCACGACCTTCTCGCCCATCGAAGCGTCCTTCCCCGGGTGGGCGGCCGCCGTGGCGGCCGCGCGTCACGGACCATGATGCCCACCCCGCTGATCCACAACGCCTGCGGAACCGGCCTGTCGGAAGATAGGCTGGATGCAGCACCCCAATGGCACATTCCACGGGCAACGGGTGACCGACATATACCAATGTCATATTGCCTTGATAACCCCGGTCTAAATTCAGCCGTCCGGTCCCGAGCGGTATATGCGGGTGGGAGCGGTATCGTCCTTCTGATTCCGCTTCGATGCCCTGCGGCGAAGTCCTGATGACGTCTTGTCAGGAATAACGCGGACGTCTAGCGGAAACACTGTGTGAACACGTGTCGTATAAACTCCGCGGACGAGGCAGAGTGTTGGCGCCCGGCCATGGCCCCACGGCCCCTCTCTGGCCCCGCCGCCGACAGCGCCGTCGTACCTGCCCACGCGTCACCGTGTCTCCTGAGCGAGAGGCGACCCACCATGCTCCGACCCTCCCCGGCCCCCGCGCCGGCCCTCCGCAGCGTCCTCGCGGCGCTCGGCTCACCGACCGTCGTCCGTGAGGCGCGGACCCCCGCCCTGCGGGCCGCGCAGGGACCGCTGAGCCCCGAACTCCCCCTGCCCATCCACGTCCTGGACATCACCGGAGCCCCGGGACACCCGCCCCGCACCCGGCTCGCCGGATGGCGCTTCCTGATCCGGCACGGGGACCGGACGATCGCGGCCGCGGACACCGCGCTCACCCCGGACGGCTGGTCCTTCTCGCACTTCTTCGAGGGACCGTACGTCTCCTCCACGGAACGGGCCCTGCAGCAGGCCGAGGGAATCCCTGTCGCGTACCGGCCGCGGCTGCTCTCCGTGCCGGAGCTCTACATGCTGACCCTCTGGCTGCAGGCGGATCCGGAGGAGGACGCCGCCACGGCCGCCCCGGCCGCCGCCGACCTGCTGGTGCCGCTGGCCCCCGCGCCGCCGGGGATCACCGCCCACCACCCGTACCCGGCCGCCGACCTGCTGCCCGTCCTCAGCACGCGCCTCGCGCCGCCGCTCCTGGGCTCGCCGGCACCCGCCTGAACCGTCGCCCCACGCCCGCCGCCCCGTGCCCGTCCGGGTCACGGGGCGCGCCGCTGCCCGGACCGCGCGTCCGAACGCGCCGCCCGAACACCCCTCCCCGACGGACTAGCCCGCCCGGGCCACCCCGAACCACCCGAAGGGACGGGGTGGTTGGACCGAACCGCCCTTGCGGGTGACGCGTCCTCCCGAGAAGGGACGAGCTGCCGCGAAATGCCTGCGGAAGCCCGCCCCTGGAGCAAGACTGGGACCGGAACCGAACCGACCGACGGGGGCGGCCATGAGCGCGCAGAGCCGCAGGACATCCACCACGACGCAGCGAAAGAACCCACCCATGTGCCAGCACCATCCCGCCTGTCCCACCGCCGACTCCGCCGACCGGGAGGCGGCCCGACTGACGGCACACCACCCGGAGCAGGGCTGGAGCCTGCTGTGCAACGGCGTCCTCCTCTTCGAGGACACCGGTGAACTGCTGCCGGACGGACAGGTCATCGCCCCGCACCGGCCGCTCGCGGCGGGCCGGGTGACGACCGCCGCCTGACGGGTCCGGGCGAAGAACGAGAACCGGGGGCCGGTCCGGAGGAGAACCTCACGGACCGGCCCCCGTCACGCGGTGCGCGGCCTCAGTGGTCGTACTCGTCCAGCGGCGGGCAGGAGCAGACCAGGTTCCGGTCGCCGAAGGCTCCGTCGATCCGGCGCACCGGCGGCCAGTACTTGTCGGCGGCCGGGACGCCGGCCGGGAAGACGGCCTCGTCCCGGGTGTACGGGTGGTCCCACGCGCCGCCGAGCGCGGCCGCGGTGTGCGGGGCGTTGCGCAGCGGGTTGTCGTCCGCGGGCCACTCGCCCGCGGCCACCTTCTCGATCTCGGCCCGGATCGCGATCATCGTGTCGCAGAAGCGGTCCAGCTCGGTCAGGTCCTCGGACTCGGTCGGCTCGATCATCAGCGTGCCGGCCACGGGGAAGGACATCGTCGGCGCGTGGAAGCCGTAGTCGATGAGGCGCTTGGCGATGTCGTCGACGGTGACGCCGGTCGCCTTGGACAGCGGGCGCAGGTCCACGATGCACTCGTGCGCGACCAGACCGGCCGGACCGGTGTAGAGCACCGGGAAGTGCGGCTCCAGGCGCTTGGCGATGTAGTTCGCCGCGAGCACCGCGACCTGGGTGGCCCGCTTGAGGCCCTCGCCGCCCATGAGGCGCACGTACGACCAGGAGATCGGCAGGATGCCGGCGGAGCCCCACGGGGCGGCCGAGATCGGGCCGACGCCGGTCTCCGGGCCCGCGGTGGGCTGGAGCGGGTGGTTCGGCAGGTACGGGGCGAGGTGGGAGCGGACGCCGACCGGGCCGACACCGGGACCGCCGCCGCCGTGCGGGATGCAGAAGGTCTTGTGCAGGTTCAGGTGCGAGACGTCGCCGCCGAAGTGGCCCGGCTTGGCGAGGCCGACCAGGGCGTTGAGGTTGGCGCCGTCGACGTACACCTGGCCGCCGGCCTCGTGGACCTCGGCGCAGATGTCGGCGACGTGCTCCTCGAACACGCCGTGCGTGGACGGGTAGGTGATCATCAGCACGGACAGCTCGTCACGGTACTGGGCGATCTTGGCCCGCAGGTCCTCGACGTCGATCTCGCCGTCGTCGGCGGTCTTCACCACGACGACCTTCATCCCGGCCATCACGGCGGAGGCGGCGTTGGTGCCGTGCGCGGAGGACGGGATGAGGCAGACGGTGCGCTGCTCGTCGCCGTTGGCCCGGTGGTACGCGCGGACGGCGAGGAGGCCGGCCAGCTCGCCCTGCGATCCGGCGTTCGGCTGGATCGACACCTTGTCGTAGCCGGTGACCTCGGCGAGGCGCTCCTCCAGCTCGGTGATGAGCGTGAGGTAGCCCCGGGCCTGCTCGACCGGGGCGAAGGGGTGCATCTGGCCGAACTCGGGCCAGGTCACCGGCTCCATCTCGGTGGTCGCGTTCAGCTTCATCGTGCAGGAGCCGAGCGGGATCATGCCGCGGTCGAGCGCGTAGTCGCGGTCGGCGAGGCGGCGCAGGTAGCGCAGCATCGAGGTCTCGGAGCGGTGCGCGTGGAAGACCGGGTGGGTCAGGTACGCGTCGGAGCGCAGGAGACCGGCGGGCAGCGCGTCCCCGGTGACCGCGTCCAGGGCCTCCGCGTCGGCGGTGACGCCGAAGGCCCCCCACACGGCGGCGAGCCGCTCGCGCGTGGTGGTCTCGTCGCAGGAGACCGACACGTGGTCGGCGTCGGCGCGGTGGAGGTTGACGCCGGCCTCGCGGGCGGCGGCGACGATCTCGTCGGCCCTGCCCGGGACGCGGGCGGTGACGGTGTCGAAGAAGACGTCCCCGGTCAGCTCGACGCCCCCGGCGCGCAGACCGGCGGCGAGGATCGCGGCGTAGCGGTGGGTGCGGAGCGCGATGCCCTTCAGGCCGTCGGGGCCGTGGTAGACGGCGTACATGCCGGCCATGACGGCGAGCAGCACCTGGGCGGTGCAGATGTTGCTGGTGGCCTTCTCGCGGCGGATGTGCTGCTCGCGGGTCTGGAGCGCCAGGCGGTACGCGCGGTTGCCGTCGGCGTCGACGGAGACGCCCACGAGACGGCCGGGCAGGGAACGGGCGTGCTTGTCCTGGACGGCCATGTAGCCGGCGTGCGGGCCGCCGAAGCCCATCGGGACGCCGAACCGCTGGGTGGTGCCGACGGCGATGTCGGCCCCCAGCTCGCCGGGCGAGGTGAGCAGGGTGAGGGCGAGGAGGTCGGCGGCGACGGTGACGATCGCGCCGAGCTCGTGGGCCGCGTCGATCAGCGGCTTGAGGTCGCGGACGGCACCGGAGGCACCGGGGTACTGGAGGAGCACGCCGAAGACGCCGCGTTCGGCGACCTCGGCGGGGATGCCCCCGCTCAGGTCGGCGACGACGACCTCGACGCCGGTCGGCTCGGCGCGGGTCTCGATGACGGCGATCGTCTGCGGCAGGGCGTCGGCGTCGACCAGGAAGACGCCGTTCTTGACCTTGCCGACGCGGCGGGACAGCGCCATGGCCTCGGCGGCGGCGGTGCCCTCGTCCAGGAGGGAGGCGCCGGAGGTGGGGAGACCGGTCAGGTCGGCGACCATCGTCTGGAAGTTCAGCAGGGCCTCCAGGCGGCCCTGGGAGATCTCCGGCTGGTACGGCGTGTAGGCCGTGTACCAGGCGGGGTTCTCCATCACGTTCCGCAGGATCACCGGCGGGGTGAAGGTGCCGTAGTAGCCGAGGCCGATCATCGGGGCGAGCACCTGGTTGCGGTCGGCGAGCGCGCGCAGTTCGGCGAGGACGTCGGCCTCGGTGCGCGCGGCCGGCAGGTCCAGCGCCTCGGCGTTCTTGATCACGTCCGGCACCGCGGCGGCGGTGAGTTCGTCGAGCGAGCCGTAACCGACCTGGGCGAGCATCTTGGCCCGGGCCTCGGCATCGGGCCCGATGTGCCGCTGCTCGAACGGGATGCCCTGCTCGAGCTCGGAGAGCGGAATGCGGTTGGCGGTCATGTACGGAGGCCTCCTGGTCGTCACGACCTGCGAGGGGCACCACGGCGCGGGTGCCCGGACGGCCTCCCCCTCTGTCATCTCAACCTGAGAGTTTCACCGGCGCGCCTCGCGGCCCGCCGGCTTTCACCGTCGGTGAGAGCGCATGCCGTCGGACATCCGCTCTGCTTTCCAGAGTGACCTCGTCCGCGCGGTACAGGGGCCTGAGAGATTCCGGGGAGGATTTGCTCCTTCGGCGCCCTCCGGAAGCTTTCTCCGGGGGACTCTCCCGCACGGGGTCGACAGCCACGCCCAGCCTACCAGCGCGATTGTGGCTCCTTTCGCTCAAGTGGCCGACATCCCGGATGTGCCCTTTGGTAGGGGGTAGAGGAGCTGCGACCATTTGGAGGGACCGTGCAGACCGACATCGATCCGCGCAGCCTGATCGGCCGCAAGGCGTTCGACCGCGACGGGAACAAGATCGGGACCGTCGACGAGGTGTACCTGGACGACGCGACCGGCGTACCGGAGTGGGCCGCCGTCCGCACCGGCCTGTTCAGCCGGGACGCCTTCGTCCCCCTGGAGCCGAGCAGCCTGCTCGACGACGGCCTCCACGTCCCGTTCGAACGCGCCCTCATCAGGGACGCCCCGGACTTCGGTGTGGGCCGCCACCTCTCCCCGGAGCAGGAGCTCCAGCTCTACCGCCACTACGACCTCGCCCTCCCCCCGTCCCCCGAGGACCACCCGGACAAGGACTTCGGCCGCCTGGCGGGCCGGGACGGCGCCTGACCCGTCCCGGGCGCCCCGCCGAGGCGGCGGGGCCCGGCCGGGAGGCGCGCGGCCGCCGTACGGCGGCCGGGGACCGGACCGCCCGGAGGAACGGTCCCGCCCCTCCGCCCGGCGTCACGGGCGGCGCGGAGGGGAGCCCGGGCCGGGCACGTCCCCGTGCTCCCCGGCCGCCGCCGGCACGGCGGCCACCGGTGTCCCTCCCCTCACCAGCGGCAGCGCCTCTCCCGCCGTCAGCTCCGGATCGTCCACGGCGAACGTCCGCACCCGTCCCGGTGCCGACCACGGGTCCTCGAACCGCACCGTGACCCGTCCGATGCCGCTCCCCTGCACCCAGCCGGCCCCGTACACCGCGTGCCGCACGTCGTGCCCGGGTGTCCAGCGCCGCTCCACGGGCCCGGTGGGCCCGGTTCCGGCGGCCTCCGCCGCCTCGGCGTCCGCCCCCGTCGTGCCGTCCTTCCCCCCGGTGCCCCGGTCCTCCACCGCCTCCGCCTCCGCCTGGGCGAACAGGTCCTCCTGCGTGTAGTCCGCGAGGCCGCTCACCCCCACCCCCAGCAGCCGCACGCCCCCCGTGGTGTCCACCGCGTCGAGCAGCCGCCCGGCGGCCTCCCGCACGACTCCGAGGGCGTCCGTCGGCCCCCGCAGCGTCTCGGAGCGGGTCAGCGTCGAGAAGTCGAACCGCCGGACCTTCAGGACGATCGTCCGTCCCGAGTGCCCCGACGCCCGCAGCCGTGCGACACACCGCTCGGCGAGGCGCTCGACCTCGGCCCGGATCCGTGTCCGGTCGTGCAGGTCCACGTCGAAGGTGTCCTCGACCGAGACGGACTTGGCGTCCCGCTCGGCCACCACGGCCCGGTCGTCGTGCCCCAGCGCCATCCGGTGCAGCGAGGTCCCGTGCGCCCGGCCGAGGAGCCGTACGAGTTCGTCCTCGCCCGCCTCCGCGAGATCGGAGACGGTGGTCATCCCGGCCCTCCGCAGGTGCTCCCCGGTCGCCGGCCCGACGCCGGGGAGGATGCGCACGGAACGCGGTCCCAGGAGTTCCCGTTCGGTTCCCGGCTCGATGAGGACGAGCCCGTTCGGCTTCGCCTCCTCGGAGGCGATCTTCGCGATCATCTTGGACCCGGCGAGCCCGACCGACCCCGTGAGCCCGGTCGTCGCCAGGATGTCGGCCCGCAGCCGCTCCCCCGCGGCCCGCGCGCTCGCGGCGTCACCGGCGACGCCCCCCGCCTCCAGGTCCACGAAGGCCTCGTCGAGGCTGAGGGGTTCCACGAGCGGGGAGAGACGCCCGAGCAGTCCCATGACCTGCTCGCTGATCGACCGGTAGAAGGCGAAGCGCGGTACGAGGTAGGCCGCGTTCGGCGCGAGCCGCCGCGCCTGTCCCATCGGCATCGCGGAGTGGACCCCGAAGCGGCGTGCCTCGTACGACGCGGTGGCCACCACTCCCCGGGGGCCGAGACCGCCGACGATCACGGGCTTTCCGCGCAGGCTGGGCTTCGCCGCCTGCTCGGCGGCGGCGAAGAACGCGTCCATGTCGAGGTGCAGGATCGTCGGCGCGGCTCTCACGCGTCCGATGCTGCCTCATGCCACTGACAGCGCCCCACCGGGCCGGGGCCGGCGCGGCGGGGCGGACGGTCTCAGACCGCCCTGTCCCTGCGCCGCCTGGCCAGTTCGTCCCCCGGGTTGTGCCCCACGAGGGTCTCGCCGGTGTCCACCCGCTCCCCGTGCAGCTGGGACAGCGCAGCCTCCACGTCCCGCCAGACCACCCCGACGGCGATGCCGAAGACTCCCTGGCCGCCCTGGAGCAGGTCCACGACCTCGTCGGGCGAGGAGCACTCGTAGACGGTGGCCCCGTCGCTCATGAGCGTCATCCGCTCCAGGTCGCGGAAGCCCCGGGCGCGCAGGTGCTGCACGGCGGCCCGGATGTTCTGCAGGGCCACCCCGGTGTCGAGGAAACGCTTCACGATCTTCAGGACGACGACGTCGCGGAAGCTGTAGAGCCGCTGCGTCCCCGACCCGTACGCGGGCCGCACGCTCGGCTCCACCAGCCCGGTGCGCGCCCAGTAGTCCAGTTGGCGGTAGGTGATCCCGGCGGCCGCACAGGCCGTGGGACCGCGGTAGCCGACCGCCTCGTCCGGCACGCCCTCACCGGCGCCCGTGCCGAAGTCGCCCACACTGCCGTGAAGCGGATACGGACCGCTCTCCCCGGACACACGTCCGAGGGAGCTGCCTGCCGTACCGTCCGCGCTGCTCATCACGCCGACCCTCCGTCCTTGACCTGCCCACACGAAGGTAGGCAGTCACTCGGGGTGCGTCAACGATCGCCACACTCGGCACGCCGAGTGATAATCACCCTGAGAGTGGTTTCCCGTATCTCTCTCCGGGGAAAGGCTACTCGAATGCTCTGACGGCGCCCCGCGAACGGCCTCCGGCCGTACCGCCCGGTCCGGCCGGCCACCGGCCCCGCCGGTGACCGGACGCCGGTCTCACTGACTGTTGGTCCCGAAGTCCTCCGGTGAGATCTGATCGAGGAATTCGCGGAACTTCTCCACCTCGTCCTCCTGCTCGTCCGGAATCGCGATGCCGGCGTCGTCCAGGACGCCGTCGCTGCCGTAGATCGGCGTCCCGGTCCGGAGGGCCAGCGCTATCGCGTCGGACGGCCGCGCGCTCACCTCGACGCCGCTGGCGAAGACCAGTTCGGCGTAGAAGACCCCGTCACGCAGATCCGTGATGCGGACTTCGGTGAGTTCCTGTCCCACGGCCTCCAGCACGTCCTTGAAGAGGTCGTGCGTCAGCGGTCGCGGAGGCGCCATGCCTTGCTGGGCGAAGGCGATCGCGGTCGCCTCACCCGGTCCGATCCAGATGGGGAGGAACCGATCGCCTCCCACTTCACGCAGGAGCACGATCGGCTGGTTGGAGGGCATTTCCACTCGGACACCCACAACGTCGAGCTCGTTCACACAGCAACCCTAGGACGTGCCCGGCCGGTTTGGATAGTCGGGCCCCTCCCGGGTCACTGCGACCGGATGCCCAGGGCGATCTGCACCAGGGCCGCGTGCAGCCGTACCGACTGCGCCGCCAGCTCCTTGGCCGTGGCCTCCGCATGGGCCCTGGTCTGCGGGTTCCGGTGTCGGCGCAGCGGCGCGACCACCTGCTCGATCAGCCCGGCCTCCCGGTCCGCGCCCGCCTTGACGGCCCTCAGGTGCCGGGGTTCCAGACCGAACCTGCCCAGATCCGCGACGAGGCGGGCGACGGTGACGGCCTCGGCGTCGTAGCCCCCGCCCACCGCCTCGGCGATCAGGCCGTACGACTCCCACTCGGCGAGCTCGGCCTCGGTCACCCCGGCGGCGGCGAGCAGTTCGGCCCGTCCGAGCCGCGCGGCGGCCGGCGGCTCCGCCTCCTGCTCCCAGGGCCCTTCCAGGAGGTCCCGCCGGCGTCCGGGCGCCGGAAGCCGGACCTGCTCTCCCCGGGCGAGGGCGTCGAGGTGCTCGCGGATGACCTTCAGCGGAAGATAGTGGTCCCGCTGCATCCGCAGGATCTGGGCGAGCCGCTCCACGTCCTGCGGGCTGAACTTGCGGTATCCGGAGGCCGTCCGCCGGGGCTCGACGAGCCCCTCGGCCTCCAGGAACCGGATCTTGGAGATGGTCACTTCGGGAAACTCGTCGCGCAGCTGGTTCAGCACCGTGCCGATGCTGACCAGCCTGTCGCCCTCGGCGGCGGCGCCGAATCCGGCACCGCCCGTCGGTGTTCGCAGCATGGACCTTCCCTGAAGGGGCTTCTCCGAGGCGTCACACGCCCCGCTGGCTCGAATAGAAGACCAGCCGGTACTTGCCGATCTGTACCTCGTCACCGCTGGAGAGGACGACCGAGTCGATCGGCTCGCGATTGACGTAGGTGCCGTTGAGGCTGCCCACGTCGGAGACGGTGAAGCTGCCGTCCTGCGCCCGCCGGAACTCCACGTGCCGCCGGGAGACCGTGACGTCGTCCAGGAAGATGTCGCTCTGCGGGTGACGGCCGGCCGTCGTCAGCTCGCCGTCGAGGAGGAACCGGCTGCCGGAGTTCGGCCCCCGGCGCGCCACCAGGAGGGCGGACCCGGGCGGGAGCGCCTCCACGGCCGCCAGCGCCTCGGGAGAGAGCGAGGGCAGCGCGGTCTGGCCGGTGACCTCCGCGTCGTAGGCCTCCAGGCCCGAGATGGAGATGGTGGACGTCGTCTCCGACGCGCGCTCGGGGACGGCACCGCCCCGGAGCGGCGTGCCGCAGTGGGAGCAGAAGCGGCTGTCGGCCGCGTTGCGGTGACCGCACCTCGTGCACACCGGCATGGACGCATCCTCCTGCCGCGGCTGCCCCGCCGAGGTCTGTGTCGCGTACGGATCGGGAGAGAACCCTCCACCCGTACTCGAGGTCGATGGTTCTCCGAAACCTATGCGGGCGGCCCCGGCGGGGTCAACAGAAGACGCGCCCGGTGTGCCCGGAATGTCACCGCCCCGGCGGCCCTCGACCTCATCGCGGAACAGCGGGCGCTCGTCCCCCTGATCCTCGCTCTGGTGGCGCGACGCGCGGTGCCGGGCGTTGCCGCCGTCCTCGCGTCCGCTCTTGCCGAACAACTTCGCAAACAACTTCACGGGCGATTCCCCTTGACCGAAACAGACCCGCCCGTGGGGCAGGACGAACCGAGATCCATCACACCTGCCGACCCGGACACCTTCACAACGTCCGTATCCTCCGGACAGTTTCCACCACGCACCACCGTTGTGATGCGCCGACCCCCCGCAACCTCTCGCGCTTGTCGCGGGACCCCCCTCGCGCTCCTTCTCACCGCGAGGACGACTGAGCGTAGTCAGGCCGCTCCGCCGGTCGCAAGGCGTCGACGACGATCTTCGCCGCCCGTTCCACCGTGGCCGTGGCCTGCTCCTTCTCCAGGGTCTGCACGACACCGCCCGGGATGTTGAGCGCGGGCTCGAGATCCTCGGGCTTGCCGATGACCTTGAAGACGTACGGAGCGGTCACCTTCGTTCCATCGATGCGCATGTCGTCGCCGGCACCGGTGAAATAGCTGTTCGCCACCACCCGGACGCCGTTGACCTGGATGGCCTCGGCCCCCGCCGCGCGCAGCTCCTGGATGGCGTCGAGCAGCATGTCCGACTCGACCGCCCCGGTGGGGTCGCCGACGCTCAGGGTGATGCCGGGGCCCTCGGCGGCGACCGTGCCGGCCAGGATGCCGAGCTGGCGTTCCTTCTCCTGGGTCTGCTTGCGCGCCTCCTCGGCCTGGTCCGAGCTGGACTCCAGCTCGGAGCGCTGCTTCTCCAGACGGGTCTTCTCGTCCTCCAGGCGCTGCGTGCGGTCGTCGAGCTCGTCGAGAATCCGCACCAGGTCCTCCTGGCGCGCGCCGCGCAGGGCGCTGTTGTCGCTGGTCGAGGAGACCTGGATGGCCAGGCCGAGGCCGAGGCCGAACAGCAGCAGCGCGACGACGAGCTGGGCCCTGGTCACCCTGGGCGGCCACAGCGCGGAGACGAGCCTGCGCCGCCCGCCCTGCTCGTCCCGGACGGGCCGGGCGGGGGCCGGCGCCCCGGGGGCGCCGGGCGGCCGGGGGGCGGGCGGCGTCGGTACGGAGGGCGGCTGGGAAGTGCGGGGCGGCCCGGGTACGGAAGGCGGCGCCGGTACGGAAGGCGGCTGGGAAGTGCGGGGCGGCCCCGGTACGGAGGACCTCCCGGGCGCGGGAGGCGGACCGGGCCTCCGGACGTCCTCGTCCGCTCGCGGCTCCCCGCCCGGGGGCTCCGGCGTAGCGGGCCGGTCCTCGCCGGGCAGGCCGCCGTTCCCGGCGCCCCGGACGCCGCCGGGGCCGGACTCCCCGGTCTCCCGGGGGCTCTCGCCCTTCCGGGGAGCCTCGGGAATCTCGGGGTTCTTGGCGTTCTCGGGATTCTCGGGGTTCCTGGAGTTCTCCGGGTTCTCGCTCATCGGCCTCACGCCCGGAAGACGTGGCGCCGGATGGCGGCCGCGTTGGAGAAGATCCGGATGCCGAGGACGACGACCACGCCGGTGGACAGCTGCGCGCCCACGCCCAGCTTGTCGCCGAGGAAGACGATCAGCGCGGCCACGACCACGTTGGACAGGAACGAGACCACGAAGACCTTGTCGACGAAGATCCCGTCGAGCATGGCCCGCAGCCCGCCGAAGACCGCGTCGAGGGCGGCGACCACGGCGATCGGGAGGTAGGGCTCGAACACCGCCGGAACCTCGGGGCGGACCAACAGCCCGACCACCACTCCGGCGATCAGGCCCAGTACGGCGATCACGATGTGCCCTTCCCTGTCTCGGCCGTGGCCCGGCCGGACGGCGTCGCCCCGGCCCTCCTCGGCTCTGCGGTACGTACGGTCAGGCTGGGCGCGGCCGGCAGGCGCACGTCGCCCTCGGCCGAGATCCGGCTCCTGATCCCGAAGTTCTCCACCAGGACGTGCAGGTACTGCCCGTCGGCGCTGTTCTGGAACGCGGTGCTCAGCCGCTGTCCGTCCCCGATCGCGAGGACGGTGTACGGCGGCACCAGCGGCTTGTTGTCGACCAGTATGGCGTCGCCGGCCGCCCTGATCGCGGACAGCGACGTCAGCCGCTGCCCGTTGATCGCGACCGCCTCGGCGCCCGACTCCCACAGCCCGTTGACCACGCGCTGCATGTCCCGGTCGCGGACGCGGCCCGTGTCGGAGAAGCCGCTGCTCTCCCGGGGCCCGCCACCACCGCCGCCGGTTCCCTTGGCGTCGTCGACGACGAGCCGCACCCCGGGGCCGTGGACCGGCGTGGCGCCCGAGAGCAGGGCCACCAGCTCGGCCTGGTCGCCGCCGTACTGCTGCAGCGCCCGCCGCTGGCGTTCCCCGACCTCGGAACGAATCCGTTCGACGTCCCGCTCCAGGGCGTCGGCGCTCGACGTGTCCGCCTCGATCCGGCCGATCAGCTCCTGCCGCTCCTTGGCGACGACCGGCGCGGAGACGCGCGCCTCGGCCGCTCCGACGGTCACCACCGCGGCGGCGAGCGCGAGGCCGGCGGCGAGGCCGAGCTTCGCCCGCAGGCTCCGGGGCAGTCCCGCGCCCTCGGCGGCGCGCCGGGCGGTGGCCTCGGCGTAGCCGTCGTCGAGGGCGTGGTCGATGACGTTGTTCAGCAGCGACATGGAGGCGTCCGGGCGCGGCGGCGGCGAACCGGTGCTCCGAACGGGGGACTGCTGCGACATGCCGCACATCGTCGCACGTCGTACGGCCTACCACCGAATGGCCCCTCCGTCCGGTGGGGAGGCACCCCTCGGGCACCTCCCCACCGGACGGTCCGTACCCGTCAGCGACCTGCGCCGTCGACCACCTCGGCCCACTCGTCGAGCAGGGCCTGGGCGGAGGTGTCGTCGGGGCCCTCCGCCCACAGGTGGGTGACGGCCTCGGCCGGGTCGGGCAGCACCATCACCCAGCGCCCGTCGGCCTCGACCACCCGGACGCCGTCGGTGGTGTCGACGGAGCGGTTGCCCGCCGCCTCCACCACCCGGCGCATCACGAGCCCCTTGACGGCCCACGGGGTGGCGATGTCCCGCTTCAGGACGTGGGCCCGCGGGATGCGGGCGTCGATCTGGCTCAGCGTGAGCTGGGTCCGCGCCACGAGACCGAGCAGCCGCACGAACGCGGCGGTGCCGTCGAAGACGCTGCTGAACTCGGGCACGATGAAGCCGCCGCGTCCGTCGCCGCCGAAGATGGTCTCCTCCTCCCGGCCGACCCTCGTGAGGTCGTCCGGGGAGGTGGTCGTCCACTCCACCTGGGTGCCGTGGTACGCGGCGACCTGCTCGGCGATCCGGGTGGTGGTCACCGGCAGCGCGACCCGCCCGGAGCGGCGTTCGGCCGCCACCAGGTCCAGCATCACCAGGAGCGCGCGGTCGTCCTCGATGATCCGGCCCCGCTCGTCCACGAGGGACAGCCGCTCGCCGACGGGGTCGAACCGCACGCCGAAGGCGGCCCTGGCCGAGGCCACGATCTCCCCGAGCCGTACGAGACCGGCCCGCCGGCTCTCGGGCGACTCGGTGGGCCGCGACTCGTCGAGACCCGGGTTGATCGTGAGCGAGTCGACCTGGAGCCGGCCGAGCAGGCTGGGCAGCACGAGTCCGGCGCTGCCGTTGGAGGCGTCCACGACGACCTTCAGGCCCGCCTCCGCGATCCCGGAGGTGTCGACGTTCCGCAGCAGCGATCCGGTGTACGAGTCGAAGACGCTCGCCGGGAAGGAGAGGTCACCGATCTCGCCGGGGAAGGCCCTCCGGTACTCCTGGCGCGCGAACACGCGGTCCAGCTTGCGCTGCCCGCCCTGCGAGAGGTCGGCTCCGCGCTCGTCGAAGAACATGATGTCGACGGAGTCGGGCACGCCGGGCGAGGTCCGGATCATGATGCCGCCCGCACTGCCCCGGGCGGTCTGCTGGCGGGCCACCGGCAGCGGTACGTTCTCCAGGTCCCGCACGTCGATGGCGCTGGTCTGCAAGGCGGAGATCACCGCCCGCTTCAGTGCGCGGGCGCCCCGGGAGTGGTCGCGGGCCGTGGTGACGGTCGCGCCCTTCTTCAGGGTCGTCGCGTACGCTCCCGCGAGGCGCACGGCCAGTTCCGGGGTGATCTCCACGTTGAGGATGCCGGAGACGCCGCGTGCGCCGAAGAGGTGGGCCTGTCCGCGGGACTCCCAGATGACCGAGGTGTTGACGAAGGCGCCGGCCTCGATCGTCTTGAACGGGTAGACCCGGACGTTGCCCTGCACAATCGATTCTTCGCCGACCAGGCACTCGTCGCCGATGACGGCGCCGTCCTCGATCCGGGCGGCCCGCATGACGTCGGTGTTCTTGCCGATCACGCAGCCGCGCAGATTGCTCTGCTGACCGATGTAGACGTTGTCGTGGACGACGGCCTTGTGCAGGAAGGCGCCGCTCTTGACGACCACGTTGGAGCCCACGACGGTGTGCTCGCGGATCTCGGCGCCGGCTTCGACCTTCGCGTAGTCGCCGATGTAGAGCGGTCCCCGCAGTTCCGCGTCGGGGTGTACTTCGGCGCCTTCGGCCACCCATACGCCGGGCGAGATCTCGAAGCCGTCGATGTCGACCTGGACCTTGCCCTCCAGGACGTCCGCCTGGGCCTTCACATAGCTCTCGTGGGTGCCGACGTCCTCCCAGTAGCCCTCGGCGACATAGCCGT
Organism: Streptomyces sp. NPDC014907; assembly: GCF_055562975.1. Lineage (NCBI taxonomy): Bacteria > Bacillati > Actinomycetota > Actinomycetes > Kitasatosporales > Streptomycetaceae > Streptomyces > Streptomyces sp. NPDC014907. Next base: position 52,001 of record NZ_JBVHEG010000018.1, read on the forward strand.
AGATCGGCTTGCCCTCCTTCATGAGCTTCGGGAAGACGTCACCCGACCAGTCGACCGAGACGTCCGCCTCGACGTAGTCGAACACCTCGGGTTCCATCACGTAGATGCCCGTGTTGACGGTGTCGGAGAAGACCTGGCCCCAGGTGGGCTTCTCCAGGAAGCGCTCGACCTTGCCCTCTTCGTCGACGATCGTGATGCCGAATTCCAGCGGGTTCGGTACCCGGGTGAGGCAGACCGTGACGAGGGCGCCCTTCTCCTTGTGGAAGGCGATGAGATCCGTGAGGTCGAAATCCGTGAGCGCGTCCCCGGAGATGACCAGGAAGGCGTCGTCCTTCAGCGCTTCCTCGGCGTTCTTCACGCTGCCCGCTGTGCCGAGCGGCTTCTCCTCGTTGGCATACGTCAGCTCCATCCCGAGTTCTTCGCCGTCGCCGAAGTAGTTCCGGACCAGGGAGGCGAGGAACTGGACGGTGACGACGGTCTCGTTGAGACCGTGCCTCTTGAGCAGTCGTAGGACGTGCTCCATGATCGGCCGGTTCACCACCGGCAGAAGAGGCTTGGGCATGCTCGAGGTCATGGGGCGAAGACGTGTTCCCTCGCCACCGGCCATCACGACGGCCTTCATGTCGGAAGCGTCCTCCTTCAAGAGATGACGGTCCTGCCGACTTCACCTGTCCGCTCGGTCACCCGCGGACTTCCTCGTCGTTGCCGGCGACGCTGCTCGACACATGAGGGACGGGCTCAATCGGCCTCGGTATCCGTCTTCACGAGTCGACGGACCTGGACCACGTAGAGGATTCCTGCCCACCAATACAGAGTTGTACCCCATCCGGCGAAGGCCCACCCGAAAACTTCAGCGAGTGACGAAAGCCAACCGGTTCCGTCACTGAGGAGGAGCAACGGAAACGCGTACATGAGGTTGAAAGTCGCAGCTTTTCCGAGGAAGTTCACCTGCGGCGGCGGGTAGCCGTGGCGCCGCAGGATTCCCACCATGACGAGAAGCATGGCCTCGCGCGCCAGAAGGGCCGCGGTGAGCCAGAGCGGCAGGATCTCCCGCCAGGTCAGGCCCACGAGGGTGGAGAGGATGTACAGACGGTCGGCAGCCGGATCGAGCAGCCGGCCGAGGCTGCTGATCTGGTTCCAGCGCCTGGCCAGTTTTCCGTCGAGATAGTCGCTGACGCCGCTGAGCGCCAGTACGAGAAGCGCCCATCCGTCGCTCTTGGGGCCGCCGAACTCGGGTCGGAGAATCAGCCACAGAAACAGCGGCACGCCGACGAGGCGCGCCATGCTGAGAATGTTGGGGATGGTGAGGACCCGGTCGGTCTGAACGCGAGTCTCCTGGACCTCCACCCGGGGGCCTCCTGCTGGGCTGGTGCCGACGTTGCCCCCCGACCCTACCTTCAGCCACCGGCCGTTCCGCACAGGGGGGCCGAACCGCCCCGGAACGCAGAAAAGCCCCGCACCATGAGGTGCGGGGCTTTCCCACAATGATTGTTCGGCGGTGTCCTACTCTCCCACAGGGTCCCCCCTGC
>NZ_JBVHEG010000019.1:0-27828 GCF_055562975.1 Streptomyces sp. NPDC014907
GACGTGCGGGGTGACGGGGAGGACGTTAGGCGCGCCGACGCACACCACATGGTGCGCATCGGGCCGGGCAGGATGAACGCGTGAGCGACACGGCGAAGGAGGTCGGCTTCGGAGCCGGCGTGTCCGGCGAGGGCTCCCTCTTCTCCGGGAGCACCGATGTGGCGCGAGACGGGCGGAGAGCACTGTACGCGGCTCGGCGTCGGTGCGGCGACGGTTTCGTGTGCGGTGCCTGTGGTGCCAGTGCCGCGTCAGGCGGGTCCTGGCCCGTGTCGCCGTGCGAACCGCTCACGAGCGGCCTCGTGAGCGGTTCGCAGGAGCCGCACCACCGTGTCCGTTGTCCTCTCGCCGGGATTGACGACGGAGATCCAGCCGAGCGTGCCGTACACCGGATGCGGCATCACATGGTCGGCGGCCGCGTGGTCGCGAGGACGGCTGATGCCGCGTGGGTCCTCTCCGGTGAGCTCCTGGAACGTCGCACGGTCGACGTGGACGTTCACGCGCCAGCGGCCCGGAGGGTCGAGGTCGGAAGCGTCGTCGTCGGGATAGTCCTTGGTGACGATCGTCCCGTAGGGCTGAACGTTCTTGGGCACCCGGCCGTCGGGGGCGTAGTAGAAGAACGCGTCCCCCCACGCGAGTTCGGGGAAGTCGCCCCCCGGCCCGGGGACGAGCACGAGCGCGCCGTCGAGGTCTCGCACGGTCGCGATGATCTGTTCCATACTCATGGTTCAAGCATGACCTTCAAGTGCTTATGTGGGGTTGGCCGGTGGACGAGACCACGAACGGTTCGCGACGAGCACCGCTACGGACAGTCGAAGTCGCCAGGGAGTCGGGGTACTCGGTGCAACAGGTGCGCGACCTGGAGCGGTTGGGGGTCATCCCCCCGGCCGCTCGATCGAGCAACGGCTACCGCTCGTACACATCGGCTCACGTGCGGGCTCTTCGCGCCTATCGCGGACTCGCCGGCGCTGTCGGGCCCGTCACGGCCAGGAAGATGCTCGCGGAGCTGCGGACGGAGACGATCGCGACGGCGGCCTCGGCGATCAGCGCGGTGCACGTCCGGCTCGCGCGGGAACGGGACGAGGCTCTGCGTGCTCAAGAGGCGTTGCGTGCGATCCAGGGTGAGACGAACACCCCGGAGTTCGAGCCGGAGAGCGACGCGATGACGATCACGCAGCTGGCCGCGGCGCTCGATGTCCGCCCCTCGACCCTGCGGTTCTGGGAGCTGGAAGGACTCGTCGTCCCCGAGCGGGTCACGTCGCTGCGAGCACGCCGATACGGACTTTCGGCGATCGGGGCGGCCCGGATCGTCGCGGCCCTCCGCGGCGCCGGTTACGGCATTCCCGCGGTGCGCGACATCATGGGGTCGCTGCACCGGCTCGACGGCCTGGAAGAAACGCAACGCATCCTGCAACAACGTCTCGACCGGATCGCCATGCGGACCGTGGAACTTCTCCGCGCGGGCGCGGACTTGGCAGCCGTTGTCACATCCACTCAGAATCCGCCGATCGCCCGATAGGCCCGCCTCCGTCTCCGCCTTCGCCTTCGCCTGCGCGGAGAGTGCTCGGCGGTGCTTCCTCGGGCTCCGCGTCGTGTTCTGGTTCTGGTGTGGGGCAGGAGACGGTTCTCGGCGAAGCAGATCACTCTAACGGGTGAATGCCCGTCAGATTACGGGATAGTACATTTAGGGATGACGGCGAAGAAGGTATGTGTCTGGGCTTCAGACACGCCTGTGTACGGGCGCCCCACTCGGATTACCCGGTAGCGGAATCGCCAAGAGGGCCGACGCGGCCGTTTCTCTTTCCCACCCCAAGGACATGACCGGCTGCGGGAACACGTAGCCGAGTGCCGGTCGGCGTCCTGTCAGTCACGGCCCGGCCCACCGGGCGGCCTTCCTCCCTTCCCCGGTTGCGCGGCCGGTTTCAGGCCACCGGTGTTCTTCGACACGCCTGTGCCGGACCGCCCTTCCTTCCTTCCTTCCTTCCGGCCGACAAACCGACGAGCCGATCCACCGCTCCCCGTGCCCCCACCGCGCGAAAGGGCACGGCGCACGCCGTCACTTCCCCCGCCCGATCCCACAGAGGAGTTGCCCCATGAGCGCATGCGGTTGCGGGCAGGCCCCGATCACCATCGGCGGCTGCCGCCCCTCCACGCCGGCCTGTCCGCCCGTTCCCTGTCCCGGCTCCACGCCGGCCTGCCCGCCCGTCCCCTGCCCCGGCTCCAAGCCGTGCGAGCACTGTGAGACGACCCCGCTGCGCGACTCCGCGCCGTACCGGGTCGAAGCGACCGTGACCAGCACCGACCCGACGCCGTACTACACCATCGCCAACACCCGTGCGGCGCTGGACCCCGTCGTCGCCCAGACCATCCTGAACAGCGGAACGGGCACGTTCCCGGCCGACGACGGAACGCACAACGGCCAGCACACCTGGCTCGCCGGCGTCGTGCGCATCGACCCCGCGTCGCTGCGCGGCGACCCCACCAGCGTCACGATCGGCGCCACCGTCCACGTCCACAACGACGGCAGCAGCGCCGCCTGCCGGCTCTACGGCCGCTTCGCCCTGTGGAACGGCACCACCCCGGTCCGCACCGACCTCCTGGGCCCGCCCGACCTGCCGGCGGGCGGGGACGACAACGGGGTCATCCCGCCGACCACCGTGCCCCTCGCGGACGTGCTCGCGGGGAAGGTCGTCGTCGAGCTCAACCTGGAAACGGGCAACGACGACGCCTGCCGGGTCGGCCCCAAACAGTGGACCGTCGACAGCTTCGTCCTCACCGTCCAGGCCTCCGCCCCGGGGTGCGGCAGGCCGTTCCTCCGTACGACCTGCCGCACCTGCGAAGGCGCGGTCACCTGCACGACCGACACCCTCGACGGCTCGACCCCCTACGCCCCGGTCCCGCCGGTCGTCCCGGTCGCCTCCTGCCAGGACGGATGCGCCACCGCCCTCCCCCCGTGCCTCTCCACCGACCGGGGCAACGCCCTCACCCGGGGCAGCGACGGGTGCCTGTACGCGCCCGACACGCCCGCTCTGGACCCGTCCCCGTGCAACGCCGCACGGAACACGACCGGTGGGCTGCTCGTGCCGCGGATCGACCTGACGGGTATCGCTCCCGGCGGCAACAGCGGCGTCGAACGGTCGGTGGACATCGACGTCACCGGGACGCACGGCTGCCCCGAGAGGTGGCGGATCGGCGCCCGCCTCACGCCGGTCAGCGGATTCCGCAACGCCGAACGGCAGCACGCCGACCTCCTGGCCCGGGCCGGCACCGACGTGCCGATCCCCGAGTCCGACATCGTGCTCCCGGAAGCCGGGACGTACCACATCGACAGCGATGTGCGGTACGCGCTCGGTTCGGCCACCGGTGGCAGCGGCTACATCGTCGGCTGGCTCAGGGACGAGACCACGGACACCCTCCTGACGAGCTTCACCCAGATCGCCGCGATCAACGCGGCGAGGCAGGAGCAACAAGGCGGAACCACCCACATCATGACCGAGTACGCCGTCGCCTCCGGCCCCCGGACGGTCCGCCTGCACCTGATGTTCGTCCCCACCGGAGGCAAGATCACCGACGCCGAGGCCGGCGGCACCGACAGCAACGGCGCCACCCGGATGCGCTTCCTCAAGGTCAGGGATTAGGGCGCCCCGGTCCCGCACGCGCCCGTACGGCATCCGGCCACCGGTCCCGGCCGGGCATCCAACCGGCCACCGGACCCGGTCGGCCACCGGTCCGTTCCGGCCACCCGACCCGGCCACCAGACCTGTCCGGCCACCCGACCCGGACGGGTATCCGTCCGGGTCGGGTGGCCCTGTGTCAGCCGACCCGGACGGTCCGCTCCGTGCCGGGGCCGGGCCACGACTCCAGGCTGCGGAGGCCGCCAGGGCCGCGCGCTCCCGGACCGCCCCTCGTGTCGACGGGGCCGCGGCGTCCGGGAGCCGGCGGCCCCGTTCGCCGAAGTCGTCACTCCACCCGCCCCGGTGAGAACGCCCGTCCTCGCCGGGGCGGGACAACGGGCCCCGCGGAAGTCCTCCTGCCGGGCCGTGTATGAACGTTGTGTGTCACGCTCCGCAGACCTGTGGTCCACGGGGCGTGGCCGTGTTTACGTGGACGCGTGATCCCTTCCGCACCCTTCCCGCTCGTTCTTCGCGGAGCTGCTCCGGCGCGTGCCCTCGCCGCGCGGTGTCCCGCCGCGCGCTGAGCCGACCGCCTCCGGCCGATCCACCGGCCACCTCGGGCCGGCCCACCAGCCTCCTCGGGCCGATCCACCGGACACCTTTCCCGATCCCCGTTCGCCGCCCCGTCCCGCCCGTCCTGGACGCGGCGCGAAACCGAGCGCACCCGTACGTACAAGGAGCACCCCATGAGCCAGCCCCTCGACTCCGTCGCCGCCGGCCACACCCCCGAGGGCGAGCCCGCCGGGCCCGACACCTCGGCCTGGTCCTTCGAGACCAAGCAGATCCACGCGGGCGCGACGCCCGACCCGGCGACCGGAGCGCGGGCGACGCCGATCTACCAGACGACGTCCTTCGTGTTCCGGGACACGCGGCACGCCGCCGACCTCTTCTCGCTGGCCGAGCCCGGCAACATCTACACCCGCATCCACAACCCCACCCAGGACGTCTTCGAGCAGCGGATCGCCGCGTTGGAGGGCGGTGTCGCGGCCGTCGCGCTGTCCTCCGGGCAGGCGGCTGAGACCCTGGCGATCCTCACCCTGGCCGGAGCGGGCGACCATCTGGTGGCCAGTACCTCGCTGTACGGGGGCACGTACAACCTGTTCCGGCACACCCTGTCCAGGTTCGGCGTCGAGGTGTCCTTCGTGGACGACCCCGACGACGTCGAGGCCTGGCGGGCGGCGATCCGGCCGAACACCAAGGCGCTGTTCGCCGAGACGCTGGGCAACCCGCGCGGCGACGTCCTCGACGTGCGCGCGGTCGCCGACACGGCGCACGCGGCCGGGGTCCCGCTGATCGTGGACAACACCGTGCCCACGCCCTACCTGCTCCGGCCCCTCGAGCACGGCGCCGACATCGTCGTCCACTCGGCGACGAAGTTCCTCGGCGGACACGGCACGACCGTCGCGGGCGTCGTCGTGGACGGCGGCACCTTCGACTTCGGGGCGCACCCCGACCGCTTCCCCGACTTCACCGAGCCCGACCCCAGCTACCACGGCCTCCGGTACTGGCCGGCGCTCGGCCCGGGGGCCTTCGCGGTCAAGCTGCGCGTACAACTGCTGCGCGACCTCGGCCCCGCCCTCTCCCCGCACTCCGCCTTCCTGCTGCTGCAGGGCGTGGAGACGCTGAGCCTGCGCATCGAGCGGCACTCCGCCAACGCGCAGGCCCTCGCCGAATGGCTGGAGCAGCGCGACGAGGTCGCCGCCGTGCACTACCCGGGCCTGCCGTCCAACCGCTGGTACGAGGCGGGCCGGCGCTACCTGCCGCGCGGCGCGGGCGCGGTGCTCTCCTTCGAACTGCGGGACGGCGTCGAGGCCGGCAAGCGGTTCGTGGACGCCGTCGAACTGTTCAGCCACCTGGCCAACATCGGGGACGTGCGCAGCCTGATCATCCACCCGGCGTCCACCACCCACAGCCAGCTGGACGGGGCGCAGCTCGCGGCGACCGGCGCCACTCCCGGCCTGGTGCGCCTGTCGGTGGGCCTGGAGAACCTCGCCGACCTCAAGGCGGACCTGGAAGCGGGCTTCCGGGCGGCCAAGGGAGCGGCCGGAGACGCGTCCTGAGCACCGTCCTGCCGCCGTCCGAGATCCCCCTCCCGCCGGCCTCCGGGGCCTGGCGGGAGGGGGACCCGGCCGGGCGGCGCCGGTGGTACGCGCGTGAGACGCCGCTGGGCCTCGAGGCGGGCGGCGAACTGCCCGGAGTACGGCTGGCGTTCGAGACCTGGGGGACGCTCGCGCCGAACCGCGACAACGCGGTGCTCGTGCTGCACGCCCTCACCGGCGACAGCCACGCCGCCGGTCCGGCCGGCCCCGGACACCCCACCCCCGGCTGGTGGGACGGGCTCGTCGGGCCGGGACGCGCGCTGGACACGGACCGTCTGTTCGTCGTGGCGCCCAACGTGCTGGGCGGCTGCCAGGGCAGCACCGGGCCGTCCTCGCGCCGGGCGGACGGCCACCGCTGGGGCGGTGACTTCCCCTTCCTGACCCTCCGCGACCAGGTAGCGGCCGAGGCGGGTCTCGCCGACGTGCTCGGCGTGGACCGCTGGGCGCTGGTGATCGGCGGCTCGATGGGCGGGATGCGGGCGCTGGAGTGGGCCGTGTCCCACCCGGAGCGCACCGGCGCGCTGCTGCTGCTCGCCACGGCGGCCGCCGCGAGCGCCGAGCAGATCGCCTGGGCGTCGGTCCAGCTGCACGCGATCCGCGCCGATCCCCACTGGCGGGGCGGCCACTACCACGACACCGGCCGGGGCCCGCACGCCGGGCTGAGCCTCGCCCGCCGCCTGGCCCAGATCACCTACCGCAGCGAGCCCGAACTCGCCGTCCGCTTCGGCCGCGCCGCCCAGGACGCGGAGGACCCCTGGCGCGGGGGCCGCTACCGGGTCGAGTCCTACCTCGACCACCACGCGGCCAAACTGGTCCGCCGCTTCGACGCGGGCAGTTACGTCGTGCTGGCCGAGGCCATGAACAGCCACGACGTCGGCCGGGGCCGGGGCGGCATCCGGGCGGCACTGCGCCGGGTGACCGCGCCGACCCTCGTCGCCGGCATCGACTCCGACCGCCTCTACCCGCCGTCCCAGCAGGCGGAGCTGGCGGCGGGCATTCCCGGGGCCGACCGCCCGCGCGTCCTCGGGTCGCCCCACGGCCACGACGGGTTCCTCATCGAGGTGGAACAGGTGAGCGAACTGGTGGCCGAACTGCTCCGCTGACCGGCCTCGGTACCCGGCCGGGCACGGGCAGAGGGGACGCCCCGCCGGACCGGCCCGTGCCGCCGGGACCTTCCCCTTCCGTTCTCTCCCGGTCCTTCCGGTCCTTCTCGGTCCGGCGCCCGGCCGCCGGCACGCCACTCCGGGCCGAGCGGGCCGCGTGCGGACCGGCCCGGCCCGAGGGGGTGTCAGGCGGCCATGATGAGGGCGAGGGTGCGCTGGAGCCGGCGGACCGCTTCCTCGGCTTCGGCGTACTGCTGGAGGGTGGGGGTGAAGGCGCCGAAGGTGGGGCCGTCCTCGGCGGGCAGGGCGCGCCAGTGCAGGATCGGGGTGAGCGCGGTGACGGCCGCGCCGATGAACCAGGCCAGGCGCCCGTGCACGTGGGCGAGGGCGATGGCCAGGGCGGCGAGTGCCTCGCGCAGGTGTGCCAGCCGGGCGACCTCGGGCAGTTCCCGGCAGGACGACGAGGCCCCGACGGCGGCGTGCAGGTCGGCGTTGGCCTTCCCGGCGATGTCCCGGTCGGCGGAGGTGACGACCCACGCCTTCTCCAGGATCTGCCGTTCGGCTTCCTCCGCCAGGTCCTCTATGAGCGTCCGCATGTCCACGCCCCGCACTCTATGGCCGCGTGGTGCCCGTGGGCGAGCCCGGCAGACGGCCCGGCCGCCCGTTTTTCCCGGTCGGGCGGGACGCCGACGCCCCCGGAAGGCGGCCGTGCCCGGCAGTGGCAGGCCGCCGAAGCCGCGCGTGCGGCCGTGATCCGTCGCGTCCGTGCCGAGCGCTACGGGAGGACCGGTACGTTCCGTACCCCCGGGCGCCGTCATGCGGACCGGTGCGCGAGGCGCCTCCCGGGCGCCGCCGGTGTGCTCCCGGCCGTGGGGCCCCCCCCCCCGGGGGGGGCCCCCCCCGGGGGGGGGCGGGGCGGCCCGGGGGGGGGGGGGGGGGCGGGGCCCCCCCCGGGGGCGCGGGGGGGGGGCCCCGGGCGGGGCCCCCCCCGGGCGGGGCGGCCCCACGACCGGAAGCGGTCCGCTGGTCTCCGCTCCGGTGCGCGATAGGCGCCGACGGCCCGGAAAGGACCGTTACTTGCGCAGCTGGCGCCAGGTGGACGGTCCGACGATGCCGTCCGCTCCGATCCCACGGTTGCGCTGGAACGCGGTGACCGCGCTCTTGGTCCCGGAGCCGAACTGCCCGTCGACCGTCAGGCTCTGACCGTGGTAGTTGAGGAGGCACTGGATCTCCCGGACCCGGTCACCGGTGGCTCCCTGGCTGATGATGACGTTCCACGCCCAGCTGTAGCCCGCGGTGAGTCCCGCGTAGTCCACGCCCACCTTCCAGTAGACGGAGCACGAAGCGGCCGAGGAGGCCGCCGAGTTCCGCCCCGTCTCCGTCGAGGCGACCGCCGCGCCGGGGCCGGCCAGCACGGCTCCGAGGGCGAGGGCCGAGCAGACGGCCGCCCCTGTGAACGCGCCGCGGAAACGGGTCGAGGACCACATGGCCATGCTTTCTCCTTGAGAGAACCAGTTCGTGAGGGATCAGCCCGAGCCGGGTTGACGCGGCGACACCTTGACACGGCACCGGAAGGCCCACCAGGGACATCGGCCTGTTCCGGACAGAACGAAGCTGTCCCGCGGCCGTCTTGCCCGGCCGCGCGTCGTGAGGGTCACGCACCCCGGCGCCACCGGGGCCCGCCGGCGGGCGACGAACGTCTCCTTCCCGCCCCCGGACGGTGAGCCGGCCGCCGGCCCGGCGCCCGGGGCTTCGTCCTCTTCCGTGCCCGCGCCGCAGGTGGGCACGGGAACGGAAGGGTTCCGGATGTTCCGGCGGAGCGGGACGGCGCCCCGGTGCGCGAAACTCCCGGAGCACATGTGACCCGTGGGTCCTGGGAGCACGGGCATCACGGCAGTTCCCGGTGGGAAACGGCGGAGGGCGCCCGGCGGGCCGAAAACCCTCGTTCGTCCTCAGCGGCGGCGGCCACCGAAGATGGCCCGGAGTGGCAGTGCGGGGCCGCCACGGCGCCGGAACGGCCTCCTCGCGCGATCACCGGACCCGCCGCCGAACAGGAAGTCCCGGAACCGGACGGCCTTCCCGCGCTCCTCCCGCCCGGGGGCCGGGGCGTTCGCCCGGACCCCGGGCTTCCGCTCCCGGCTACCTCCCTTTGCGGTCCGCGGAGGAGGCGGGCGTCTTCGCCAGCGCCTCGACGGTCTCCTCCAGCTCGCCGACCCTGCGGCGCAGCCGTACCAGCTCCTCGCGCTCGGCCGCGGTCAGCGCGCCCGCCGGCTCCTGCCCCCGCTCCGCCGCCAGCTCCTCCGCGATCGCCGCCGCGAACGCGTCCACGTCCTCCTCGGTGGTGTCGAAGGAGGTCATCCAGCGGACCTCGCCCGCCTGCTCGTCCCAGGTGTAGAAGCGGAAACGCTTCTGGAGGCGCTCGGTGACGGCCGGCGGCAGGACGGCGAAGATCTGGTTGGCCTGCACCGGGCGGCGGATGTCCAGGCCCGGCAGTTCGCGGACCGCCTCGTACAGCCGCCGGGTCATCGCGTTGGAGCGGGCCGCCGAACGCAACCAGAGGTCGCCGCCGAGCAGCGCCTCGAACTGCACCGACAGGAAACGCATCTTGGAACCCAGCTGCATGCTCGTCTTGCGCAGACGCGCCGTGCCGCGCACCGCGTCCTCGGCGAGGACGATCACCGCCTCGCCGAAGAGGAGCCCGTTCTTGGTGCCGCCGAGGGAGAGGACGTCCACGCCGGCGTCGGTGGTCATCTCGCGCAGGGACGCGCCGAGGGTGGCGGCGGCGTTGGCGAGCCGGGCGCCGTCCAGGTGGACGCGCATGCCGAGGCCGTGCGCGTGGTCGCAGATCGCGCGGATCTCGTCCGGCGTGTAGCAGGTGCCGAGTTCGGTGGACTGGGCTATCGAGACGACCGCGGGCCGGGCCCGGTGCTCGTCCTCGAAGCCCCACGCCTGGCGGTCGATCAGCTCGGGGGTGAGCTTGCCGTCCCACGCGGGCACCGTCAGGAGCTTGATCCCGGCGACCTTCTCGGGCGCCCCGCCCTCGTCGACGTTGATGTGGGCCGACTCGGCGCAGACCACGGCGTCCCAGCGGGCGAGCATGGCCTGGAGCGCGACCACGTTCGCGCCGGTGCCGTTGAAGACCGGGTACGTGTGCGCGGTGGGGCCGAAGTGTCCGCGCACCACTTCCTGGAGGCGTTCGGTGTAGACGTCGCCGCCGTAGCTGACCTGGTGGCCGCCGTTGGCCAGGGCGATCGCCGCGAGGACCTCGGGGTGCGCCCCCGCGTAGTTGTCGCTGGCGAAGCCGCGCTCGTCCGGGTCGTGCCGTCGCTGTACGGTCATGGTGCTCGCTCACTCGTCTCGGTCGTACGGGGTGGGACGCGTACGGTCCGGACGGGCGCCGGCCGGGCCGGTGCCGGGCCCGTCCGCGCGCGGGACTTCTCCGGGCCGCGCGCCCACGGGGGGTGCGGCGGGTCCGGGCGGGGCGAAGAGCACCGCGCGGACCGGCCGACCGGTCGTCGCCGCGCCGCGCCCGGGTGTGCCCGGGGGGCGGGCCCCGGCCCGCCGGGGCCCGGTACGGCTCGCCGGGGGCGAGCGCCGGCGCGCCGCCCGGCAGGGACCGGACACGTGATCGCGGCCTCGATCTTTCTATCCGGGCGTCTTGATCCCGGTCAATGGATCACCGTAAAAATATCCGCGAAAACGCATCCGAGCCGCATATTTTTCGGAACGAGGACCCGTCGGCGCCGGCTCGGACCCCGGACACGGCCTCGCGTTCCCCACCTCCGGCGGTTCCAACCCGCTGCCTCCCCGCTCTCCGCCCCCCGCTCCGGCGGCGGGCCGGCGGCGGTCCGGGGGCCGGGCTCCTTCGCGGGGCTTCGCCCCCGCCCACTCAGGGGGAGGGGGGATCGTCACCGCGCCGGGTTTCGACGAGGAGGAGGGCGACGTCGTCCGGGTCGTCGGGGCGGCGCATGGAGTCGACGAGCCGGGCGCAGGTGGCACCGAGCGGGGAGTCCGCGGGGCCGAGGGTCCGCAGGAGGAGCCCGAGACGTTCGTCGATGGCGTCGTCCCGGGTTTCGACCAGGCCGTCGGTGTAGAACAGGAGCCGGTCGCCGGGACGCAGCAGGAAGGAGACGGTGTCGAAGTCGACACCGCCGACGCCGAGCGGGGCGCCCGCGGGCAGGCGCAGCAGCCGGGGCGGATGCCCGGGACGGGCGAGGACCGGGGGGAGGTGCCCGGCGTTGGCGATGCGGCACCGCCCGGTGCGGGGGTCGTAGGTGGCGTAGAGGCAGGTGGCGATGTAGTGCTCCAGGCCATGGGTGAGGTCGTCCAGGTGGTGGAGGATCTCGCCGGGGGGCAGGTCGAGGGCGGCGTAGGCGCGGGCGGCGGTGCACAGCCGGCCCATGGTGGCGGCGGCGTCGATGCCGTTGCCCATGACGTCGCCGATGACCAGGGCGGTCTTGTCGCCGGTCAGCGGGATGACGTCGTACCAGTCGCCGCCGATCTCGTTGGCCGCCTGGGCCGGCCGGTAGAGCGAGGCGATCTCCAGGCCGGGGCGTTGCGGGGAGGCGGGCGGCAGGAGGCTCCGCTGGAGGGTCTCGGCGGCGGTGCGCACGTTCTGGTGCCAGCGGGCGTTGGCGATGGCGATGGCGGCCCGGGCGGCCAGCTCGCGGGCGAGCAGGACGTCGTCCGCGTCGAAGGGCTCGGGGTTGCGGAAGCGCAGCAGGTCGAAGGCGCCGAGGACCTCGTCGCGGGCGATGAGCGGCACCGCGAGGTAGGAGTGCGCGCCGGCCCGGGCGAGGACACCGGCGGCTTCCGGGTCGCGGGCGATGCGCCGCAGGTCCTGTTCGTCGCAGCGGGCCACGAGGACGGGCTGCCCGGTGCGCACGCACCGGGTGATCAGCCGGTCCGGGCTGTAGGCGGCGACCTCGCCCACCGGGTCGGCCGCGGCGGTGACGCCGGTGGGGAAGGCGGAGGCGACGGCCAGGGCCCGGAACAGCTCGGGTCCCTCCCTGTCCGCGGACGGCACGCGCCTGCGGCAGGACAGGACGTCGTCCAGGATGTCGACCGCGGTGATGTCCGCGAGTTCCGGGACCGCGAGTTCGGCGAGCTCCCGGGCGGTCTGTTCGACCCCCAGCGTCGTGCCCACCCGGGCGGAGGCGTCCGCGATCAGGGCGAGCCGCCGCCGGGCCCGCTCGGCCTCGGCGGCGACCAGGTGGCGCTCGGTGACGTCGACGACCGAGGACGCCACCCCGATCACCCGCCCCCCGGGCCCGTGGAGCCGGTAGTACGACACGGACCAGGCGTGATCGTGACCGGGGTCGGCGTGCGTGCGGCCGACGACGTACTGGTCGATGAGCGGTTCGCCCGTCTCCAGGACGTGCCGCAGCGCCCGCTCGACCGTCTCCAGCCCGTCGTACGGGTGGATGTCGCGCGGCCGGCGGCCGATGTGGTCGGCGGCGGGCACCCCGTTGATCCGCTCCAGCGCCGGATTGACCAGCCGGTACCGGAGGTCCGTGTCCAGCAGGGCGAACCCCACCGGCGCCTGGGACACCATCTGCTCCGACAGCGCCAGCCGGCTCTCCACCTCGTGCAGCGTGGTCTGGTCGACGGCGATCCCCAGCGCGTACACGTCTCCGAGGTCGTCCAGCAGCCGCATGTTGCGGAACTCCACCCGTCGCTCCGTGCCGTCCCGGTGCCGTACGGGGAAGACCCCGGCCCAGTCCCGCCCGGTGCCCATCACCTCGGCGAACAGCTCCGTCGCCCGCGGGCGGTTCTCCTCGCTGAGCAGCAGCCGCGCCGCGTACTGCCCCAGCGCCTCCTCGGCCGTGTATCCGAAGGTGTCGGTGGCCTGCGGGCTCCAGAACACGATCCTTCCCCCGGCGTCCACCACGATCGCCGCGACGTTCAGGAAGTCCAGCAGGCCGCCGGGCCCCTCCCAGGCCGCGTCGGTTTCGCGACCCGCGGCTCCAGGACCGCCGGTCTCGGACGGCGCATCGTCAGCCATCGACCGCTCCCTCCGCTCCGCGCGGGCATCGAACGGAGCACCGCCCGGGCGAGCTCTCCCCACCATGCTGCCCTGTCCCGGCCGCGGCGGCACGAATTCGGCCGGACGGGCGGGCCCGGGGACCCGCCGCCCGCCCGGCGCCCCTCGCGGCGCCCCGTACCGCCGGACCGACGGCGGAACGACGTGGCACGGCCGCCGGGCCGCCCGGGCGACGGCCGTGCCCGGCGCCACGGCCGTAAAGGCCCCGGGACGGAACGACACCGCCCGCCGGGCCGCCGGACCCGCCGCACGGACGCCGCCGGTCACGGCCCCGCCGGGCAGGCGGGACCTCCGGCACGCGCCCTAGGTGTATTGCCCTGTGAGGTTGGGGACGCGGCTGGCGGGTGGTTTGCCTGCGAGCGCGGTGTGTCCGCGGTGGTGATTGTAGGAGTGGAGCCAGCCGGGAACGCTTCGCGGCGTTCGTTTTCTGACCGGTAGGGGCGGGCGTAGGCCCATTCGTCGAGCAGGGTGCGGTTGAAGCGTTCGACCTTGCCGTTGGTCTGGGGCCGGTAGGGCCGGGTTCGCTTATGGGTGATCCCGGTCGCTGCCAGGGTGTCGCGCCAGTCGCGTGAGCGGTAGCAGGAGCCGTTGTCGGTCAGGACGCGTTCGACGGTGATCCCGGCGCCGGTGAAGAACGCGTGGGCCCGCTGCCAGAAGACGGTGGCGGTCTCCTTCTTCTCGTCCGCGTGGATCTCGCTGCAGGCGAGGCGGGAGTGGTCGTCGACGGCGGTGTGCAGGTAGCTGTAGCCGGCGTTCTCGCGGGTCCTGCGGCCTGCTTGCCGGCCCAGGACTTTGTGTCCGCCGCCGTCGGGGATGTTGCCGAGTTCCTTGATGTCGACGTGCACGAGCTCGCCGGGCTTCTCGCGTTCGTAGCGGCGTACGACGCGGCCCGTGGCCCGGTCCAGATGCGTCAGGCGGGCCAGGCCGTAGCGGGTCAGCACACGGTGGACGGTGGAGGGCACCAGGTTCAGCAGGTGTGCGATGCGGGCCGGTCCCCAGCGGCGCAGGACGCGGACCTTGATGATCCGCCGTTCAGTGCGAGTCGGTGTCCGCCGGGGGCTGCCGTGCGGGCGGGAAGAGCGGCAGCCCAACCCGCGCGCCCCGATGCGGTTGCGTGCGGCTCCTGGTTCCAAAATGATCACCAGGGCTCGCAGTCGCGGGGTCGAGGCGGCGGCCGTGAGGAGAGTCGTGGAAGACGTCATCCAGTACCTCCTGGACACCAATGGTCCGGACGAGACTCCGCCGGAGCTCCCCGACGAGCAGCTCCTCGCGCAGATCGAAAAAGAGCACGGCGTCCAGCTGCCCGCCGGACTCCGAGAATTCCTGCTCCGTATCGGAGACGTCGAGCGCGGGCGCCTGGAACCCGTCACCGTCACGGACGAGGGCACGCACACGTACCTGCCGGAGCTCATGGCCATCGCCTGGGACCAGGGCGTCCCACACGACCTGGTCGTCCTGTGCGAGGACGAAGGCGACTTCTACCTCGTCGGCCCCGACGGCGCTGTCGTCCTCTGGAGGTGCATCGGAGAGGGCGGCCTCACGGAGGACCGCTGGGAGTCGGTATGGGACTGGGCACGCGACGAGTGGCTTCGCTTTTGACCTCCGAAATCGGGCGGTGAGGCCGTCGTCGCCGGGACCGGGAGCTCGTCGAAGTAACCGTCGAGGAGCAGAGGTATCGCCGTCATCGTCAGCTGGCCTTCCGGGACGGGGTGGCCGATGGACGGAGCACGCGTCCAGAATGGTCCGGCTCCGCCGGCCCGGTCGGCGACCTGATGGCCATGGACGCGTGGCTGGCCACCGCGCTACGAGACGCCTCCGCACGGCGAGCGGCACTGTGTGCTGCCCGACTGCCCGTGGTGGACGACGGGGCCCGGGTCGGTGTTGTGGCGGCGGCACAACATCCGCTGGTGCGACAACGGCCATCCCGAGCTGCCGGACGACCAGTTGGTCGAGTGGTTCGGGCGGCTGGAGCCGCGGCGCGATCCCTGCATCCGGTTTCACGACCTGGGGCGCCAGGTCCGCTTGGAGGTGCAGTTCGGGCTGCAGCACCGGGCTGACATCGGGGACCGGCATACGGCCCCGCGCCCGGTGACCCGCGCGCCGAGTTGGATCCGCGAATCGGGCGTGCACGGTCTGATGGACTGGGACGAGACGCAGTGGTGGGAGTTCTGCCACGTCGCGCGCAAGGGCTACCAGTCGCTGTCCCACGCCTTCATCCGCGACACCCGCTTCGATGCGCAGCGGCTGTTGAGCGCCGACGATCCACGGGCTGACCGGTTCCCGCGTGACAGCTGGGATCTGCGGCTGCTCGACCTGGCCAACGAGGACTGCTGCCGCCTGCACTTCGGCGGCAGCAGTCCTGGCTGCGGGACCTGACCAAGCGGTGGGCCTGCCGGCGGCTGACCCGCGGCAGCAACCCGGCCGGTCCGACCACGAGCGTCCAGGCCATCGCCCGCGGTCAGCCCCGCACGTGCAGCCCGAAACCCGTGCGGCCCGCGGGCTCCAGTCCCTCCTTCAGATGCAGCGAGGGAATCTCGTAGTCACCGAAGTTCTGCCGCCGAAACGCGATCGGCTCGGTCGACTCCAGGGTGAGCAGGCGCTGCTCCCATGCCTTGGCGACGCCCGGGTACTCCTCGTCAGCCATCCGGTCGGTGCCGTACAGCACGAACGGCGGCAGCACCTCGATGCCGGGGTAGTAGAGGATGCCGTGGTGGATCGGGAACAGCAGATCGTCAATGGGGCCGTTGATCCCGCGGGCGGCGTAATGCGACTCCGGGCCGCCGACGGTCACCGACAGCAGGGCCCTGCGGCCCGCGAGGGTTCCTTCGCCGAAGCGCTCGCCGTACTTGGTGTCGCTGTGCTCGCCGACGCCGTACGCGAAGTGGAAGGTGAACACCCGGTCCACCCAGCCCTTGAGGATCGCGGGCATCGTGTACCACCACAGCGGGAACTGGAAGATGATCGTGTCGGCCCACAGCAGCTTCTCCTGCTCGGTGCGGACGTCCGGGGTGAGCGTCCCGGCGTCGAAGGCCCGGCCCGAGTCCCGCGCGACTTTCAGCGGACTCGAGGCGTGAGGGCCGTAGTCCGCGGCGTCCACGACCGCCTTCCAGTTCATCGCGTACAGATCGCTCACCCGCACCTCGTGCCCGGCGTTCTCCAATGTGGACACCGCGAGGTCCTTCAGCGAACTGTTGAGCGACTTCGGCTCCGGGTGGGCGTAGACGATCAGCGTCTTCATGGGAACTCCTTCGGATCGGATGTCCTCGATCCTGGGCGCCGCGGCGCCCGGCGTTCAGGGGCGCCGCTTCCGTCGGACTGGACTTCCTGGTAATGGCAGTACCACCTCCGCGGGCAACGGCGAGGCCATACTGGGAGGCATGGACGATCTTGCGAGCTTCCTGCGGACTCGGCGTTCCAGGGTCGACCCGGCGGCCGTCGGCATCCCCACCGACAGTCGCCGCCGGGTCGAAGGGCTGCGCCGAGAAGAGGTCGCGCACCTGTCCGGAGTCAGCGTCGACTACTACGTACGCCTGGAGCAGGGCCGTGCGACCCAGCCCTCCGAGCAGGTCCTCGACGCGCTCGCCCGCGTCCTCGGCCTCGACGAGACCGAACGCGGGCACATCTCCCGGCTCGCCCGGCAGCGCCGTCGCCGCGCGAAGGCGCCGGGTGGGCGGGTCCGGCCGGAGCTGCTGCGCGTCCTCGACCTGGTCGCCGACGCACCCGCGCTGATCATGGACCACCACCTGGACGTGCTCGCTGGCAACCGCCTGGCCGGGCTCCTCTTCGGCCGGCCGATGCCGGGCCTGAACACCGCCCGGCACATCTTCCTTGAGGAGGCCGAGCGCGGCCTTTACGCGGAATGGGAGAAGTGCACCCTCGACGTGGTCGGGCATCTGCGCCTGGCCGCCGGCAAGTACCCCGGGGACCCCCGCCTGGCCTCGCTCATCGGCGAGCTGGCGATGGGCAGCGAGCGTTTCCGCCGTCTCTGGGCCCGCGCGGACGTGCGTGCACGCACACATGGACGCAAGGCGTACCGGCACCCGCTGGTCGGACTGCTGGAACTGCACCAGGAAAACTTCGCACTACCAGACGAATCAGGCATGGAGCTGCTGGTGCTGTCCGCGACCCCCGGCAGCCCCGCCGAGGACGGGCTGCGCTTGCTCGCGGGCCTGGGCGCGGACCGCGGCGACGCGCATCCCACAGCGAACGCTCAGGTCCGCAAGTAGCTCAACAACGTCCGCTCACCGCCGGGAACGCCTCAACAGTGGCGGCTTTCCGGTCCCCGGCCTGGCTGAAATCCCGGAGTGGGTTCCGGGGCTTCAGCCTGACACGACTCAAGGGCCGCGCTCAGGCAATGGTGCACAGGTCAAGTACATGTCCTTGACGCAAACGGCCTGGTCAGAAGCGGTTCTCACCACTCAAGCCAGACATGAGCCAGTGCACCGGGCGGTTCTCGATGTGCTTGCCCGCGAGGATGCGGGTGGTCCAGGGTTGGCGGATCGTGATGCTCCGCATCCAGGAGCCGGGCGAGGTCGTCCTTGTCGCGGGCGCGGCGGGCGCGGCGGGCGCGGCGGGCGCGGCGGGCGACGGTGCGGGCGGCGCCGCCCTGTTCGGCGTCGGTGCCGGCGTTCAGGGCCAGGGCCGTGGCCTTGGCGCTCTGGTCGAAGTCGTCGAACACGGCGGTTTCCTACGCGGCCTTGGCGGTGGTCGGGCGCGGGCGCTTCCGCGCGAGGTGGAGGAGCTCGCGGTTGCGGCGCTGCTGCTCGGGGGTGAGCGGCCGGGCCCGGGAGCCGTCGCGGTGCCACAGCGGGGAGGCCGGCGGTTCGGGGTAGGCCAGGGCGCGGTCGATGTCGCGGTCGGTATTGGTCATCGGTGCCTCCAAGGGTGGAGGGAGGAGGTCAGGCGTGGTCCTTGCTCTTGCCGCTCTTGGGCGGGTCGGAGACGAACCGGGCCGCGCCCGGGTTGGCGGCGTTCCAGCTCTCCGCGCACGTCTTGTGCACGGGCTCGTCGTCGTGGGAGCGCAGCGGGTGGTCTTCTGGCACAGCACCCACCGCTCGGGCCGGGCGAAGTGCGCCTCGTCGTGCCAGTCCAGGAGGCGGGCCGGTACGACGGGCGGCTCGGACGCTGCGAGGGCAGGGCGGCGGGTGCGGCGAGCTGCTTGTGCGGGGCGACGGCGTGGATCGCCCAGCCGGTCAGGGGCAGGGCGGCGGTGGTGGTGATCAGGAGGGTGCGCGGGCCGAACCGGCCCCGGGGGTGCAGGACGGAGTCCGTACTGGGGATCTCCCTCTCGTCTCGTACGGGATGGGTGACCCGGGACGGTCGACTGGTTTTCCGGCCTTGGCGGCCGTCCCGGGGCGGAACTACAGCGCGAGGTCGCTGCGGGTGGTCCAGCTGTAGGGGCTCTTCCAGGGGCCGGCCTTCGCGGCCGTCCACTCCATCTCCCAGCCGGGCCGCAGCCCGCGCGCTCCCCAGCTGTCCGGCTGCCTGCCGGGGACCTCGAGGCCGGCCGTGTGCGCGGCGAGCGCGGCGTCGTAGACCTCGTGGGCGCGGCGCAGGGCCGTGGTGGGGGAGCCCGCCTCGCCGGTGAAGACGTGCAGCCCCCGCGGGGCCGGGTTGGCGGTGTCGTGTATCGGGACGTCGACCTCGTAGAACTCGTGGTTGGACTCGCGGCGCTGGCTGGCCTTCGCGACCAGGTCGCGCAGCTCGGCGCGGGCCTGGTCGTCGGGGCGGGGGGTCATGTTGGGCTCCCGGGGAGTTGAGGGACGATGTGTCTGCCCCCTGCTCCTTCGTGGAGCGGGGTTGGGAGGCCCGGGGTGGCCGGCGAGGTTGGTAGCCGGTAGGCGGCCGCCCCGGGGCGTCACCAGACGCGGCCGTTGTGGGTGGACGCCTTCAGGCCGAGGTGACCGGCGCCGCGCACGCGGACGGAGCCGTTGTGGGTGCGGGCGGCGAGGCGGCCGGAGGAGGCCGGGGTGGCGCTGATCGTCACGTCGCCGTTGTGGGTGCGGGCGGAGCCGCGGTGGCCGTTGTAGGCGCCGATGCTGGTGGACCCGTTGTGGGTGCTCGCCTCCAGCTCCGTCTCGACGCGGTCGATGAGGACGGAGCCGTTGTGGGTCTCGGCCTCCAGGACCTTCACGCCGCCTGCCTGGAGCGATCCGTTGTGGGCGTCGAAGCGGATGGCCTCCAGGTCGCCGCGCACGGTCGTCCCGGCGTTTGAAGGAACTACGAGCCGCCGACGCCAAGGAGCTCGCCCAGTTAAAAGCCGACGCCGAGGCACTGGTCGGTGCCCCACACCAGGCCACGATGGAGAACCTTCACCTTCGTCAGCAGCTCGCCGATCGCCATGCTGTGATCCGCGCACTGCCCACGCAGACCCCACTCGGTGGATAGTCGGGCTGCCGCCGAAAACGGAGCTGGCGGCAGCCCTCGTAGTGGCCGTGGCCGTGGACAAGCCGACGGTCTGTTCCTCGGAGGCGCCGCGGGCGGGACGCCGGCACAGCTGTGGCGCATCAGTCAGTATCGAGGCCGTCGATCAGGCGGTTGAGGAACCGGGAGAAGGTGGCGTCGGGAGTGAGGGGGCGTCCGGGAGCGGAAAGGGCTTCGGCGAGTTCCGGGTGGCAACCGTCGGCGGCGACAGCGGCGAGGTAGCGGCCCTCGGCTGCGGCCTGGTCCGGTGATCGTGGGACTGCGGCCTGCGCGATCTCATGGGTAACGTGCCCGGCCACGAATGCGGTGATCTGGGCGAAGACCTCTAGTTTCGCCGCACCGTCCAGCCCGGTGGGCCGCAGGACGGCGAGCACGTGTTCCAGGAAGGCCAGCGTGTTGGGACCCGGAACGCGACGGGTGGACAAGGCGACGGGCAGCCAAGGGTGGCGCAGCATGTGGGCGCGCTGCAGGCGGGCCACGGTCTTCAGATCGGTACGCCAGTCGCCGCTCGGTGGGTTCGTGACCGTGAGTTCGCCGCTGACGTGGTCGACCATCAGTTCCAGCAGCGTCTCCTTGTCGGGGGCGTAGCTGTAGAGCGACATGACGCCCGCCCCGACCTCGGCGGCCACCCGCCGCATGGTGACCGCACCGATTCCTTCCGCGTCCGCCAGAGCGACGGCCGCCGCGGTGATCGCCTCCCGACTGAAGGAGGGCCTGCGGCCCCTGCGTGGCCCGGTGGGGCGCAGCCAGAGCTGTTCGGGACCGACGCTCTCGGCACCGGACTTTCCGTCGCTGGACATGACCTCGCAGTCCTTCCCCTGGTTGTTGAGGCGGCTCTTGTCGAGGTCATCCAAGCATCCCCTATTCTCGTACCTCGTACGAGAATAGGGGAGGGGAACGATGCCATCACACGCGCCCGATGTCGTAGCCGGACCAGCCTGGGTGCCGCCCGCCGGAAAACCGCCGCTGTCCTCCCGGATGATGAGGGCGACCTGGCGAGGCCTGCCGGCGAAACGGCACGAGGTCGGATGGGAGCCGGGACTGTTGGTGCCGGCCGCCGACGGCAGCCCGTTGATCACTGACCACTACTTCCCGCGCGCCCAGGGCGACTTCCCCACCATCCTGGTCCGCTCGCCCTATGGCCGAGGCCTGCCGTGGTCACCCCAGTTCGGCCTGCTCTTCGCCGAACAGGGCTTCCACGTGATCCTGCAGAGCTGCCGCGGCACCGGAGGTTCGGGCGGTATGTTCGATCTGTGGCGCAACGAGGCCGCCGACGGCCAGGCCACAGTGTCCTGGCTGCGCGAGCAACCATGGTTCAACGGAACACTGGGGACCGTCGGCCCCAGTTACCTGGGCTACGTGCAATGGGCCCTCGCTTTGGACCCACCGCCAGAACTGAAGGCAATGGTGGTACAAGTAGGGCTGCACGATCCCCACGCCCTGTTCCACGCAGGCGGTGCGCTTCTCCTGGAGAACGCCCTCGCCGTGGGCGTGGGCATGAACTACCAGCACCAGGGCATGGCACCGTTCCTCAAGGCGACGCTGCGCCTGCAGCGCCGCCTGCGCGACGTCACCACCGCGCAGCCCCTGCGTAGGGCATACGTGTCAGCCCTCGGCAGCGAACTGCCTTGGTTGGACGACGTGATGACACACCCGGACGCCAAGGACGCCTATTGGCACGGCGCGTCGTTGACGGAGTCGGCGGAGCGGCTCCACGTGCCCACGGCTCTGATCACCGGATGGCACGACGCACTGGTCGACCAGACCTTCGAGCAGTATGACCGGCTGCGTCAAGCCGGATGTGAGACCGCCCTGCTCGTTGGTCCCTGGACCCACACTTCGGCCCTGCAGCAAGGATGGCCCGAGGTATTCGCCGAAAGCCTCGCGTGGCTGCGCGCCCACCTGTACGCCGATCCCTCCGGCCTGCGTCCCACCGCGGTACGTGTGCACATCGGCGGCGAAGACACCTGGCGGGACCTCGACGACTGGCCGCCGACCGCGGCTGCCACCTCGTGGTACCCCATCCCCGGCGGGCATCTCACCCAGCAGGCCCCCGCAGACTCCGCACCCGTGGCGGCGTTCCGCTACGACCCGGCCGACCCCACCCCCTCGCTGGGCGGCCCACTGCTCTCCCGCACCGCCGGTCCCCGGAACAACGCCACTCTGGAGGCCCGGGACGACGTCCTGACATTCACCGGTCCACCGCTGACCGAGCCCATGGACATCCTGGGCCCCGTCTCCGCACGGCTGAGCATCTCCACGGACACCGGGCACGCCGATGTCTTCACACGCCTGTGCGACGTAGACCCACAAGGCCGCTCCGTCAACATCTGCGACGGGTTCGGCCGGCTACGGACGGCCGAACAGACGCCCTCGCAGGTCACTGTGCCGATGAGCTCCACCGCCCACCGCTTCCCCGTCGGCCACCGCATACGCTGGCAGATCAGCGGAGGCGCCCACCCACGCTACGCCCGCAATCCCGGCACCGGTGAGTCGCCGGTGGACGCCACCACCTTCACACCGGTGCGCATCACGCTCCACACGCACTCGACACTGGTACTTCCCGGCAGCTCTGGTCTCGCGTAATTCGCCAGCCCTCCGGGAACAGTCGACGAGCCGGGCCGTCCGGCCCGGCTCGCTCCTCCACGCCCTCTTCGCCGTCCACGCCAACCAAGTCAGGGTTACGCAGCGGTTGAAGCGTTCGACCTTGCCGTTGGTCTGGGGCCGGTAGGGCCGGATCTTCTTGTGCCGGATACCGGCCGCGGTCAGCGTCCGGGTGAACAGCTCGGACTTGTAGCAGGAGCCGTTGTCGGTCAGCACGCGTTCGACGGTGATGCCGTGAGCCTGGAAGAACGCGTTCGCGCGTTGCCAGAAGGCGATGGCGGTGTGCCGGCGTTCGTCGGGCGGGCCCAGGATCGGGCCGGGCCGGGTTTGCGGGTCCGGCGCAGGTCGCGGACACGGGTCTCCAGTGCGGCCGGGGTGCGGTGCGGTGTCCTGTGCGGCCGGCCGGAGCGGTCGTGCAGGCCCGCATCGCCCTCGGCCCGCCACCGGCGCATCCACTTGTGGGCGGTGGCCCGTGGGATGCCCATCTCGGCCGCCACGTGCGCGACCGGACGGCCTGAGCGGACACGTTCGACCAGCAGCCGTCTCCCGAAGACGGTAAGCCGGGCATTACTGTGGGACACGAAGACCTCCGTGCGGTGCAGTCCTAGACAGCTCCACCACACCGGAGGTCTTCGCCATGATCAAGAACCGCGACCGTCAACAACGCTCGTGATCAATACACCTAGCCGCCCGGCGTGACGACGTCCCCGCCGAGGCCCACGTACACCGCGTCGAACACCGGCCGGTGCTTGAGGTCCGTCAGACCGCTGTACCGCCGGTAGTTCTTCGCGGTGTCGGCGGGGTTGTCGTTCTTCTGGCGGATGAGCAGGGTCGTCGAGCCGCCGCCGTCGAGGTTGATCGCGTCCATGACGCGAAGCTGCGTGAGCGGCCGGGTGACGTCCGCGAAGAACCCGCCGTCGAAGACCGTCACCTCGGCCTCGCCGGTGTCGGGGTTCTCGTCGCGGGGCCCGGTCAGGGTCGCGATGACGGTGCGGCCCCGGTCGTCCACGCCCACGACGGTGCGGGAGTCCTTGCAGATGATCTGGTCCCCGCTGCTCACCAGGCGGGCGCAGGACGTGGGGTTGCCGTCCTTGTCACGGTTGCCGGTGAACTTGTTGACGCCGTCGAGGATCAGGCGGTGGCCGCCGGACACGATGTCGACGGACTCGTTCAGGGGGATCTCCCGGCCGTCGGAGACGTCGGTCACCTTCTGCTCGATGGTGAGCCTGGCCCCGGCCTCGTACATCTCCTTGAGCCACGCGGTGGGGGCCGCGCCGACGACCTGGAGGATGTGCTTGCCCCGGGGGACGTCCTTGCCGCCGCGGACGCTGGTCCAGGTGGCGGGGCGGGTCAGGCCGCCGTCGGGCTCGACGACCACCTCGAAGCCTTCGGCGTTGTCCGAGCCGATCGCCGGGTTCAGGTCCGGCCTCGGGGTCTTCATCCCGTAGCGGTCGTTGAAGAGGACGAACTCCGTGGGGTCCTGGTACACGGTCATCGACCGGCCTTCGGAGTCCTTGTACTCCCTGCCCTCCTTGTCCGCCGGATCGGCCGGGTCCTTGTCGCCGACGCCGTCCACCGCGTCGCGCGGGCAGGCCAGCGCGCCGCCCGGATTGCGGTTGACGTCGTCGACGACCTGCCGGGCGGAGCCTCCGCCGGAGGGGGCGCGGTCGCTCGTCACCGCGAGGGACGTCGCCACCTCCGTGATGTACGGGATGCCGTACTGGAGGACCAGGGAGCGGCGGCTCGCCTTGTCGGGGTTGCAGGCCGCGCCCAGCAGGACCCCGTCGCGGACGGTGGCCCCGTAGCTCTGCACGGACTCCTCCTCGTCCGCGGCGGCCTGCGGGTGCCGGCCCTCGGGCGTGAAGAAGCTGCCGTTGATCCCGGCGACCGGAAGGTGCCTGTTGGCGTTCAGCTGGTCGCGGACGATCTCGGCGTCGCCCGAGGCCCTGCCGTAGGTGCTCTCGATCCGCAGGGAGCCCTTCGCCGGATCGATGCGCAGGACGTTCAGTTCGCGGCGCGGCAGGCCGTGGCGGAGGTCTCCCTCCGGCACGGCGGCCTCGCGGTAGCGGAAGTGCTCCACGCCCGGCGCGAGCACCTTGGCGGGGTCCGTCTCGACGATGGCCTCCCAGCCGGTCAGCTGCGGCGCGGAGGTGTCGGCGCCCGCGCTTCGCGCACCCGGCACCGGGAGGAGGAGGGCCAGGGAGAGCGCGGTCGCGCCGGCGAGGACCGCGTGGCGGCGTGATGTCGTCACGAGCAGTCCTCGGTGTCGCTGAAGCGGTGGGAGTTGAAGGTGTTCGCCTGGCTGCCGACGACCGAGGTGCCGTCGCCCGGCAGGACCCGGAAGGGCCGGTCCGCGGCGGTGAGCTGGTCGAGGTGCTTGGTGAAGAAGCAGGCGGAGCGGCCCGTCCGGTTCAGCACCGACTCGATCTGGTTCGCCCAGAGGTCGGGGTGGTAGGCGCGGTAGTCCTGTGTGGTGCTGGTCATCCGGCCCCGCCCGTTCGCCTCCTGGAACAGGCAGAGCGTGTCGTCCGGGCAGCGCTCGTAGCCCGTGAAGCAGTGGCCCTGGGAGGGCGCCAGCTTGTGGGAGCTCAGGGTGCCGTCCACACCGGGTGCCACGGCCGCGAGGTTCGCCCGGGCGCCCGGCGGGACGGGCTTCACCTCGCCGCCGTAGCGGGCCTCCCCGTACAGGCAGGCCCAGTAGGGGGAGTTGTTGAGGAGGGACGCCGCGCGGCCGTCCCAGGCTCCGTACGACTGGGCGTCGGCGTTCGCGGCCAGGTCGTACGCGTGGACGGCGTCGCCCTCGTCGCTGGCGCCGTCCTGGGCGCTGTACAGGCACAGCGACTTCTCCGGACAGGATTCGTATCCGGCGGCGTTCGCCGGGAGCGCGACGAGCGCCGATCCGAAAAGCGCCAGGGCCGTCGCTATCAGGACCCCGCGCAGGGTGGTGGTGTTCACCGGTTCCCCCTAGTGGATGAGACGTGAGCGGTCACGACCCGGCCCGGCCCGGGGCACGGTCGCGGGGGCGGGCTCGTTCCGCATCGGTGAGCGCGTCCTCACGACGTCGTGCGATCCGCGCGGGTGCCCCCGCCGTTCGACGGGCCGGCCCGTGTCGGACGTGCGGTCACGCGGTCCGCGGGACGGGACGGAGCTCTTGTGCGGCGGGGGAGACGGGTCCTGTGACCAGGCGCATTGTCGTCCGGCTCCCCGTCCGGATCAAGCGCGGGGCGACCGGTGACCGGATCGTCGCACATGTCCTGCCGGGCGTGGTGATCATGTACCGCGACGCCGGTGCCGCCGTACCGCCCGCGGCCGGCGTGCCGCCGGCGGCACGGGGTTCCCCACGGGCCGTTCCCCGAGCAGCCCGGCGAGACCGCGGCGGGTCGCCGCGATCACGACCCTGTCCTCCGGCCGCAGCACGTAGCCCGGGGGCGGGCTCCACAGGAGCTGCGGTCGTTCGCCGTGGTGACGGGACGAGGCGAGATCGGGGCGGCGGGCTTCGGGGGAGGCGGTGTCGAGCGCGAGCACGCGCCACGCCCCGGGACGGAAGGACGCGGCGACGGTCCGGCCCTCGAACTCCGGATGCCCGGCCACGGGGAGCGCGGCGAACAGCAGGACCCTGCGCTCCACGGGGATCGCCCCGAGGATCTGCCGGCCCATCATGGCGCCCGCGAAGGCGGGCGCGGCCAGGTGGGAGACGCTGCGGCTGCGGGTGAGGGCCCCGGGATGGGCTGCCCGCAGGGTGCGGTGGACGGCGGTGGCGAAGCCGTCGTCGTACAGGCGGAGGGCGACGCGCAGGTCGGGCCTGACGGTACGGGCGTGGAGCGCCGCCTCCAGGTTGGTGGTGTCGGAGCTGGTCAGGGCGAGCAGGGCGTGTGCCCGGTGGATTCCGCCCGCTTCCAGCACGCCCTCCTCCGTGGCGTCACCGAGGACGACCGGTACGCGAAGGCCGCGCGCGAGGGGGATGCCGCGGGCGTCGGGGTCCTCCTCGACGCAGACGACCGGGATGCCGAGTTCCCGCAGGCGGGCGAGGACCCGGGTGCCGACCTTGCCGAGACCGAGCAGGACGACGTGGCCGGACAGGCCGCGGGGCGGCCGGCGCAGCGCGCCCGCCGCGCGGAAGGTGCCGAGCGCCTCCAGCGCCCCGGCGACGAGGAGGGGGAGCAGGGCGAGGCCGGCCAGACCGGTGAGGAGCTGGAGGACCTGGTGGGTGACCGGTGCGCCGATCGCGGGGTCGTTGATCGAGAACAGGTCGAGCAGCGTCACGTACGCGGCGCGCACGGGACCCGCGTCGGTGAGCAGGGTGGTGACCAGCGTCAGGACGAGTACGGAGAGCGCGACGGCGACGAGTGCCCGGCGGAAACGGCCGGAGAAGAGTTCGCGCAGGGGCACCCCGCGTCCGGCCGGACGCCGTGGGGGCCGAGCGGGACCGGCGTACCGGAGGGTCTCCAGGACGATGCTCCCGCGACCGGCCGCCTCCTCCACGGTCCGGTCGTCGGGCAGGAGGTGAGGGGCCTGGGAGCCGCTGGAGTCCGAACCCTCGGCGCCGGAGGGGTCGTCGGCCGTGGAGGACAGCAGCGCCAGGGTGCACAGACCGGGGTCCGGGACCTCGCCGTGCCCGGACGGCACGCGCTCGGCGGCGCGCAGCAGCACGCCGTCGGCCTGGACGACCTTGCTCGTGCCCGCGACGGCGGTGGCGACGAGCGCGGGAGCGGCGGTGTCCGCGTCGGACAGGACCGTGGTGGACGCCTCCAGGAGCGCCCGGTCGGTCTCCGGCGCCGTCAGGAGGGCGGCCTGGTCGAGGATCTCCTCCAGACGCCGGCCGAGCTTCCGGTTGTACATGCGGACCACGAGCCGCAGGCCGGGGGCGAGACGGCGGGCGGTCAGCGCGGCGCGCAGGTTGGTCTCGTCGTCCTCGTAGAGCAGGGCGAGGGCGGCGGCCCGGTCCGCGCCCGCCCGCCGCAGCGCGGCCTCGGTGGGCGCCGCCGACACGACGTCGCGCGGGGGAGCGGACACGGCGCCGGCGGTCTCCGCCGCAGGGGGACGGCCGGAACGGCGCGGTACCCGTATCGCCCGGATCAGTACGGCGGGCCGCTCATCCGCCCCCTCCCCGGCCGGGCCGCCGGGAGTGACCAGGACGACCCGCTGCCGGTAGACCTCCCGCAGCTCGGCGCAGAGTCGGAGGGCGAGTCCGTCGTCGCCGCACACCACCATGTGGCCGCTCTCCCGGTGCGGTCCGGCCTCCGTGTGTGGTGGCGTGATCATGATTCCCCCCGCTGTCGGGACGGACCCGCCCGCGTGCGCGGGCGGATCGGGTGTCCTTGCTTCTCCGGCCCCCGGGGCGCTCCACGGGCGGTCCCACGGGACCGGCCGGTCCCGTGCCGGGGAACCCCGGAGCCGCGCCTAGCCGGCCTTTTCCGCCTCCTCCTGTCCGCTGATCTCGACCGGCGTGCCCGTGGTGCCCGGAGCGAACCGGGGCTCGGACGCCCCGTGCTTGCCGGTGAGGTTCTGGAGGAGGGAGGGGAGGTCGATTCCGGTGGTGGTGGTGAGGAGTTCGATGCCCTGGGTGACGTTGTCGGTGACGGTGCGGGTGAGGTGGTGGGCGCCGTCGGTGGAGATGACGGTCATCTTGTCGATGGCGGACAGCGGTTCGGACGCCTTGGCGACGACCTGCGGCAGGACCTCGACGAGCATCTGCAGGACGGCCGCGTCGCCGTACTGGGCGAAGGCGTCGGCCTTCTTGCGCATCGCCTCGGCCTCGGCGGAGCCCCGGGCGGCGATGGCGGCGGCCTCGGCCTCGCCCTCGATGCGCACGGCGTCGGCGAGCGCCGCGCGGTGCGCCTTCTCGCCCTCACCGGTCAGGCGGGAGCGCTGGGCGTCGGCCTCGG
>NZ_JBVHEG010000020.1:0-16154 GCF_055562975.1 Streptomyces sp. NPDC014907
GAGGCACCACGATGTCCGTGCCCACGGAAGAACTGAAACTGGAGATCGTCAACGCCGCCACGGGGAGACCCCTCGGCGCCGAAGCCGTGCCCGGGACGGACGGGGCGCTCGTCGTCCGTGACCTCCCCGACGGCGGCCCGGGCCCGGAGCGGTGGCGGATCGCCCCCGTGCCGTCCGCGCGGGACGAGCGGGTGTACGTGATCCGCGGCGTCGCCGACGGCAAGGTCCTCGACCGGCCCGCCGCCCCGGACGGCGTCGCCCGGCGGTCGGCCGCCGCCGACGGCAGCAGGAGTCAGCAGTGGCGCGTCGTCCCCTTCGAGGGGGAAGAGGGCCTCTGCTTCATCGAGAGCGTGACCGACGACGCCGTCCTCGACCTCGGCGACCCCCGCGAGGACGCCACACCGGTCGTCCTGCGCGCGTACGACGAGGACGCGGAGACCCAGCGGTGGCGTCTGGTCCCGGCCGAACCCGAGCGCGTCAGCGATCTCGCCCTGCACTGGGCGCCGTTGAGTCATTGGAACGGGCGCCGGTCCTGGCGGCTGGCCCGCTCGGCCGCGCTGCGGCCCGTCCCCGGGACGGTGCCCTCCTTCAGCGACATGCTGCTGGTCCTCGACCGGTTCGGGAGCGATCCGGACGCCGGCGGATGGAAGAGCGAAGGAGCCACCCCCTTCCCCGACGGCCGGCCGGGCCGGTGGGCCGGGCTCGGCGCGCGGTTCCCCGCCGACACCACGGGAGACGGCCGGGCGGACGTCGTCGGGCTGAAACCCGCCAAGGGGGCCGTGACGTCGGCCGGCAGGGGCGACGGCACGTTCAAGGACGAGGAACGCGTCCTGCACCAGCCCGTGCCCTCCGCCGGTCACGCGGACCTGTGGACCCTGGCCGACATCGCGGGCGAAGGCAGGCCCGGCATCGTGGTGCTGGCCGCCGACGGTGTCCGGATCTCCCCCCGGAGCGAGGACGGGACGTTCGGGCCCCCGGCCGCCGAACCGGCCCTCCGGGCGTTCGGTCACGGGGAGGAGGCGGGCGGGTGGCTGGTCGGGAAGCACCCCCGTTTCCTCGCCGACACCACCGGTGACGGCAGGCTCGACATCGTCGGCTGTCACGACGACGGCGTCTGGATCTCCCTCCAGGACGAGGAGGGCAAGTTCGCGCCATTGTCCGACGAGCCCGTTCTCCGGGCGTTCGGCCACGCCGAGGAGGCCGGCGGGTGGCTGGCGGACGAGCACCCCCGCTTCTTCGCCGACACCACTGGCGACGGCCGGCTCGACATCGTCGGCTGCCATGACGACGGCGTCTGGATCTCCCTCCAGGACGAGGACGGGACGTTCGCCGAGCCGCTCTACGTCCTCGATGACTTCGGGACCGGCCAGGGGTGGGCCTCGGCGGAGGAGTACCCCCGGTTCCTGCTGAAGACCACCGGCGACGGCGCGACGGACGTCGTCGGCTTCGGCCCCCGCGGCGTCGTCGTCGCACGCGGCCTCGGCGACGGCACCTTCGAGCCCGCGAAGCTCGTCCTGAACGACTTCGGGACCGCCCAGGGATGGACGGCGAGCAAGCACCTCCGCTTCCTCGCCGACGTCACCGGCGACGGCAGCCCCGACATCGTCGGCTTCGGCGACGAGGGGGTCTGGGTCTCCCACAACCTCGGCGACGGCCGGTTCGAACAGGCCCAACTGGTCTGCCGCGGCTTCGGGTACGACGACGCCGCCGGCGCCTGGCGGGTCGGCCACCACCCCCGCTTCCTCGCCGACGTCACCGGCGACGGACGCGTCGACATCATCGGCTTCGGGGGACCGGGCGTGTACGTGGCCCGCAACCTCTACCGCCGGTTCAGGACCCGGTAGCGCCTCCGGGGTCCTCGCGGCGCCGTGCGAACGGGTCATCGCACGGCGCCGTCGGCACGTCCCTCGCCGGGCATCCGGGACCTGCTCGGCGGTACGGGCGGCACGGGCGCCGACGCCCGTGCCGCCGGGCGGCGGAGCGGGTGCCCGGGACGCGTCGCGACGCGTCCCGGGCACCCGCTCCGGGCCGAAGTCACCGGTCCGGCGGCATTGTCCTCCGGTCGTCCGCGTGCATACCCTAGGTAATGGCATGTGACATTGCACTGGGGGGCGGGCATGAAAGTCGTCGTCGTGGGCGCGGGCATCGTGGGCGCCGCGTGCGCGTTCCACGCGGTCTCCGCCGGGCTCGACGTCACGGTCGTCGACCGGGGCCCCGTCGGCGCGGGCACGACCAGCCGGGGGGAGGGCAACGTCCTCCTGTCCGACAAGGAACCCGGACCCGAACTGGACCTGGCCCGGCTCAGCCGCGGCCTGTGGGACGAGGCGGGCGGGGAACTCGGCCCCGACGCCCTCGAACTGGAGGCCAAGGGCGGCCTGGTCGTCGCCGGAACCCCCCACGCCCTCGCCGCCCTGCGGGCGTTCGCGGCGCGCCAGACGGCCGCCGGCGTCCGCACCGAGGACGTCGACCGCGTCACCGCGCTCGAACCGCACCTCGCCCCCGGGCTCCCCGGCGGCGTCCACTACCCGCAGGACGCCCAGGTGCAGCCCGTCCTCGCGGCCGCCGCGCTGCTGCGCGCGGCGGCCCGGCACGGAGCCCGCACCCGCACCGGCGAGGTCGTCGCGGGGACCACCGGACGGGACGGGAGGATCACCGGGGTCCGCACCGCCGACGGCACCGTGCTGCCCGCCGACGCCGTGGTGAACGCCGCGGGAACCTGGGGCGGCGAGATCGGCCGCAGGCTCGGCGCGCCCCTGGAGATCCTGCCGCGGCGCGGCTTCGTCCTCGTCACCGAGCCGCTGCCGCCGATGATCCGGCACAAGGTCTACTCCGCCGACTACGTCGCGAACGTCGCCTCCGGCGGCGCGGGCCTGGAGACCTCGTGCGTGGTCGAGGGGACCCGCGCGGGCACGATCCTGATCGGCGCCAGTCGGGAACGCGTCGGCTTCGACACCACCCCGAACCCGGCCGTCGTCACCGCGCTCGCCGCCGGGGCGTGCCGGCTCTTCCCCTTCCTGCGCGACGTCCACCTGATCCGCGCCTACCGGGGCTTCCGCCCGTACTGCCCCGACCACCTGCCGGTCGTCGGCCCCGACCCCCGGGTCCCGGGAGTGCTCCACGCCTGCGGCCACGAGGGCGCGGGCGTCGGCCTCGCTCCCGCGACCGGCGCGCTGGTCACCGCCCATCTCCTCGGCCGGCCTTGGCGCGGGGCCGACCCGACCGCCCACCCCGGGCTCCTGCCCGACCGATTCCTGACCACCGGAGGTGCGCCGGCATGACCGAACTGACCGTGGACGGCGAACGGCTGCCGTTCGTACCGGGCCAGACGCTGGCGGCGGCGTTCGTCGCGTCGGGCCGGGTCGCCTGGAGGACGACCCGTGCCGGACGGCGCCCCCGCGGGATCTTCTGCGGGATCGGCGTCTGCTTCGACTGCCTGGTGACCGTCGACGGGCGGGGCGGACAGCGCGCCTGCCTGGTGGAGGCCCGCGCGGGCATGACCGTGACGACCGGGGAGGGCGGCGATGGACGGGACGGGTGACCTCGTGGTCGTGGGCGCGGGCCCGGCCGGCATGGCGGCCGCCGCGACCGCCCTCGACGGCGGACTGCGCGTCGTGCTCGTCGACTCCGGGGCCGCGCCCGGGGGCCAGTTCTGGCGCCACCCCCCGTGCCACGCCCGGGAGTTCCTCCCGGACGCCGGCCCGCACCACGGGCTCGGCACCTACCGGGCGCTGTGCGCCGCGCTGTCCGCCCACGCGCGCACCGGCCGGCTCTCCCTGCTGACGCGCCACCACGTGTGGACCGCCGCCCGCGACGGGGACGGGTTCGCCGTCCACGCCGTGGACCGGGGCGGAGCGGCCGGGGAGCGGGCCGTGGTGCTGCGCGCCCCGGCGCTGCTGGTGGCGACCGGCGCGTACGACCGCCAGCTTCCCTTCCCCGGGTGGGACCTGCCCGGCGTGCTCACCGCCGGAGGGCTGCAGGCCCTCCTCAAGGGCGGAGGGGTCGTCGCCGGGGGCCGGATCGTCCTCGGCGGGACCGGCCCCTTCCTGCTGCCCGTCGCCGCCGCCCTGGCCGCGCGGGGCGCCGAGGTCGTCGCCGTGTGCGAGGCCGCCGCGCCCTCGGCCTGGCTGCGCCACCCCGTACCGCTGCTGCGCGATCCCGCCAAGTGGGCCGAGGCCGCCCGCTACGCGGGCACCCTCGCCCGCCACCGCGTGCCGTTCCTGACCCGCACCGCGATCGTCGCCGCCGAGGGGGAGGACGGCGTCACGGCGGTACGCGTCGCCTCCCTGGACGCCGGCGGCGCGCCGTTGCGGGGCACCGAACGCCGGATCGAGGCCGGCACCGTGGGCGTCGGCTGGGGCTTCGTCCCCCAGCTCGACCTCCTCCTGCCCTTCGGCTGCGACCTCGCCGACGCGGGCGACGGGACCGCGGCCGCGGCCGTCGACGACGGGCAGCGCACCACCGTGCCCGGGCTCTACGCGGCGGGCGAGACCTGCGGCGTGGGCGGGGCCGCGCTCGCGGTGAGCGAGGGACGCCTCGCCGCCGTGTCGGTGCTCACCGACCTCCGGGCGCCGGGACGCCCGAACCGCCGCCGCCTGGCCGCCGAGCGCGCCGCGGCGGCCCGGCACCGCGCCTTCGCCCGCGCGACGGCCCGGGCGCATCCCCTCCCGCCGGCGTGGCCCTCGTGGCTGACCGACGACACGACGGTCTGCCGGTGCGAGGAGGTCGGCGCGGGCACGGTGCGGTCGGTGTGCGCCGACGGTTCGGCGGCCGACCACCGGCAGGTCAAGCAGCTGACGAGGGCGGGCATGGGCTGGTGCCAGGGCCGGATCTGCGGACCCGCCGTGCACTGCCTCACGCGCGCCGCCGGGCCCTACGTCCCCACGGAACGGCTGATCGCGACCCCCGTCACGCTCGGCGCGCTCGCCGGGCCCCCCGAACCCGGCTCCGGCCACGGCGAATCCGCCGCCGACACCCACTGAGGAGATCCCATGGACCACCACCGCGTGCCCTGGCACGGCGTCATCGTCGCGACGAGCCTCCCGTTCGGCCGCGACCTCGCCGTGGACCACGGCGCCTTCGGGGAGAACGTCGCCTGGCTCGCCGCACAGGGCCTGCACGGCGTCGCCCCGAACGGCTCCCTGGGCGAGTACCAGACCCTGACCGACGCCGAACGCGACCGTGTCGTGGAGACCGCCGTGGCGAACGCCCCCGAGGGCTTCACGGTCATGCCGGGCGTGGGGGCGTACGGCGCGATCGAGGCCCGGCGGCACGCGCGGTTCGCCAGGGACGCGGGCTGCCAGGCCGTCATGTGCCTCCCGCCCAACGGCTACCGGGCCGACGACCGGTCCGTGCTCGAGCACTTCGAGGCGGTGGCGTCGGCGGGCCTTCCGGTCACCGCGTACAACAACCCCGTCGACACCAAGGTGGACCTGCGTCCGGACCTGCTGGCCAAGCTGTACGCCGAGGGGTTCATCGTGGGCGTGAAGGAGTTCTCCGGCGACGTCCGGCGCTGCTACGCCATCAGCGAGCTGGCGCCCGGTCTCGATCTCCTCGTCGGCACCGACGACACCCTCCTCGAAGTCGCCGTCGCCGGCGCCAAGGGCTGGGTGGCGGGCTATCCGCAGGTCTTCCCGCGCGCCTGCCTCGCCCTCTACGAGGCGGCCGTGCGCGGCGACCTCGACACCGCGCTCCCGCTCTACCGCAGGCTCCACCCCGTGCTGCGCTGGGACAGCAGGACCGAGTTCGTCCAGGCGGTCAAGCTCGGCCAGGACATGACCGGCCGGCGCGGCGGCGCGTGCCGCCCGCCGCGGCGCGCCCTGGACCCGGAGACCGAGGCCGTCGTGCGCGCCGCGACGCGGACCCTCATCGACGCCGGGGTGAACTGACGTGCGCTCCCTCGTCTGCTACCACGCCGTGGACTCGCACACCGAGGGGATGCCGACCCGGGTCGTCACCGGCGGGGTGGGCGTGCTGCCCGGCGCGACGATGGCGGAGAAACGGCGGCGGTTCGTCGCGGAGCGCGACCGGCTGCGCACCCTGCTCATGTGCGAACCCCGCGGGCACGCCTCCATGTCGGGAGCCCTCCTCCAGCCGCCGACCCGGCCGGACGCCGACTTCGGCGTGCTGTTCATCGAGGTCTCCGGGTGCCTGCCCATGTGCGGGCACGGCACCATCGGCGTGGCGACGGTGCTCGTGGAGACCGGCATGGTCGAGGCGGTCGAGCCGGAGACCCTGATCCGTCTCGACACCCCCGCCGGGCTGGTCACGGCACGGGTCGCCGTACGGGACGGGCGGGCCGAGTCGGTCACCCTGGAGAACGTCGCCTCCTACAGCCACGCGCTGGACCAGGTCGTGGAGGTCGAGGGGTACGGCGAGGTCCGCTACGACATCGCGTACGGCGGCAACTTCTACGCCTTCGTGCGCACGGAGGACCTCGGCATCCCCTTCGGCCGCGAGCACAAGCAGCGGCTGCTCGACGCCGGCCTGGCGATCATGGAGGCGGTCAACACGCAGAACCCGGTGGCGCATCCGGAGAACCCGGCCATCGACGTCTGCCACCACGTCTACCTGGAGGCCCCCGGGTCGACCGCGGAGCACTCGCGGCACGCCATGGCGATCCATCCGGGGTGGTTCGACCGCTCGCCGTGCGGCACGGGCACCAGCGCGCGGATGGCGCAGCTCCACGCGCGGGGGCTGCTCGGGACCGGCCGGGAGTTCGTCAACGAGTCCTTCATCGGGTCGCGTTTCACCGGGAGGATCCTCGGCGGGACCACGGTCGGCGGCCGGCCCGCCGTCCTGCCGTCGGTCACCGGGCGCGCCTGGATCACCGGGACCGCGCAGTACCTGCTCGACCCCACGGACCCCTATCCGGCGGGATTCACCCTCTGAACCCCTGAACGGCGGCGGCACCGGGCGCGCGGGGCCGCCTCCGCCGGCCCGGACGCCCCGGCGGGCGGCGTGCCCCCGGCGGTGCGTGGGGGGACGCCCGCCGGCGGGTCCGGTGCCCGGGCCGGGCCCGCGTCAGCGGACGCCGAGCCGGCGGGAGGCGGAGGCGTCCGTGTCCCGCAGCTTCCGCGTCGCCCACAGGGTGCGCACGTGCGCGAGGTGGCGGCGCATGTACTCCTCGGCGCCCTCCGCGTCCCCGGAGACCATGATGTCGAGAAGCGCGGTGTGCTCCTCCGCCGAACCGACCAGCGACCCCGAGTGGGAGAGGTCGGCGAGCCCGTAGAGCCGGGAACGCTTGCGCAGTTCGGCCACGGTCTCCACGAGGCGGGCGTTGCCCGCCAGGGCGAGCAGGTCGAGGTGGAAGCGGCGGTCCGACTCCAGGTACCCGATCAGGTCGCCGCGCCGGGCGGCGGCCACGATCTCCTCCGCCACGGGACGCAGCGCCTCCAGCTGTTCCCGCGTGGCGGACCGGGTCACCCGGCCGATGGTGGGGATCTCGATGAGCGAGCGGATCTCGGTGTACTCGTCCAGGTCGCGTTCGGAGAGTTCGGTGACGCGGAAGCCCTTGTTGCGCACCGCCTCGACCATGCCCTCGCGGACGAGGTCCAGCATGGCCTCGCGCACCGGTGTGGCGGAGACGCCGTACTCCGCGGCCAGGGCGGGAGCCGAGTAGATCACGCCGGGCTGCAGGTCTCCCGAGATCAGCGCCGCGCGAAGGGCGTTGGCCACCTGGTCGCGCAGGTGCTCCTGGACCGGGATGAGTTTGCGGGGCTTCGTCTCACTCATGTGCTTCCCTCCAGCCAGATGTGAACGGAGCATACAATGTCACGTTGCGCGGAAGGCGCCGCCGGGAGCGGCGCGACGCGGCCGGACGGCCGCCCCGACGTGCGGCCGCCCCGCCGTGCGCGCCGTGCCGCGCGCCGCCGGTCGCGCGGGGGGCGGGAGCCGCGCCGCCGTGGATTCCGTTCCTGTTCGCCGGAGCTCCGGGCCCCGTCCGCCCGGTGGTTGTAACGAATTCGGCCGCACACCTTCCATGTGACGTGTGAACTGTGCAATTTTACATTGCACAGGTTGTGAGCATGACAATCCTGCCCACCGGGCCGGACCGTGCCCGTCGCCGGGTGCGAGATCCCGGTCCGCGACCTGTTCGTCCCCGTCGGTCACGCGACCGCGTGCCCCGATCCCCCACGGGAGGAACACACGTGAGAACCGCACTCGTCCGCCGAGGCATGGGCGCCGTACTGCCCCTGGCCCTCGCCGGAATCCTGGGCGCCGGGCCGCTCGCGCAGCCCGCCCACGCCCTGCCGGCCGCCGCCGCGGCCCCGAACGCGTCGAGGCAGGCGCACCCCGAGGGACCGGCCGACCCCGCGCCCAGGGCGCGGCTGTCGTCCGCCCCGGACGCCGGCCACGAACGCGGAGCCCGGCTGCCGGCGTCCCAACTCCCCCCGCTGAGCGCCGACAAGTCACCGCTCAGGCAGGCGTACGACCACCACGGCGCCACGCCCCGGCCCGCCGCGACGGCGAAGACCGCCGGGGCGGCGTGCGACCCCGCCGACTTCACCGGCCGCACCGGAAGCGAACTCGTCCGGCAGATCAAGGCGTCCACCACCGAGTGCGTCAACACCCTCTTCGACCTGACCGGAGACGGCGCCCGGCTGGCGTTCCGCGAGCCCCAGATGGTGTCCGTCGCCCAGGCCCTCCGCGACAACTCCGCGAACTACCCCGGCGACGCGAGCACCGGGACCCCGCAGCTCGTGCTCTACCTGCGCGCCGGGTACTACGTGCAGTGGTACCAGCCGGACACCGTCGGCGACTACGGCAGCACCCTGAAGGCGGCGGCCCGCTCCGGTCTCGACGCCTTCTTCGCGAGCGCCCGCTCCCGCGACGTCACCGACGCCAACGGCGAGACGCTGGCCGAGGCGGTCACCCTGATCGACAGCGCCCAGGAGAACGCCCGGTACATCCACGTCGTCAAGCGGCTGCTGACCGACTACGACTCCACCTGGAACGCGTCCTGGTGGATGCTCAACGCGGTCAACAACGTGTACACGGTGACCTTCCGCGGCCACCAGACGCCCGAGTTCGTCAGCGCGGTCCAGGCGGACCCGAGCCTCCTCGGCACCCTGCACCGCTTCGCCGCCGACCACCTCTCCCTGCTGGGCACCGACACGTCCTACCTGACCTCCAACGCGGGCCGGGAACTGGCCCGCTTCGTCCAGCACGCGAGCCTGCGGAGCGCGGTCCGGCCACTGGCCGCCGGCCTGCTCGGACAGAGCTCCATGACGGGACGCACCGCCCCCCTGTGGGTCGGCGTCGCCGAGATGGTCGACCACTACGACAGGGCGAACTGCTCCTCCTACGGCACCTGCGACCTCCAGGAGCGCCTCAAGAGCGCGGTCCTGCCGGTCCGTCACACCTGTGGCCCGAGCCTGCGCGTCCTCGCCCAGCAGATGACCTCCGCCGAACTGGACGCCGCCTGTGCCAGCCTCCTGAAGCAGGACGAGTACTTCCACCGGGTCGCACGGGACGCCGGTCCGGTCGCCGACGACCACAACACCACCCTCGAGGTCGTCGCCTACGACTCCAGCGCCGACTACCAGACCTACGCCGGCGCGATGTACGGCATCGACACCAACAACGGCGGCATGTACCTGGAGGGCGACCCCGCCGCCGCCGGCAACCAGCCGCGCTTCATCGCCTACGAGGCCGAGTGGCTGCGCCCGGAGTTCCAGATCTGGAACCTCAACCACGAGTACA
This sequence comes from Streptomyces sp. NPDC014907, assembly GCF_055562975.1. Classification (NCBI taxonomy): domain Bacteria; kingdom Bacillati; phylum Actinomycetota; class Actinomycetes; order Kitasatosporales; family Streptomycetaceae; genus Streptomyces; species Streptomyces sp. NPDC014907. The sequence goes on from NZ_JBVHEG010000020.1 coordinate 9,703, forward strand.
CCCACTACCTCGACGGCCGCTTCACCATGTACGGCGACTTCACCGCCAACATGAGCACCCCCACCGTCTGGTGGGTGGAGGGCTTCGCCGAGTACGTCTCGTACTCCTACCGCGGCCTGCCCTACACGGCGGCGATGACCGAGGCGGGCCTCGGTACGTACGCCCTGAGCACCCTCTTCTCCACCGACTACGACCACGGCACCACACGGGTCTACCGCTGGGGATACCTCGCCGTGCGGTACATGCTGGAGAAGCACCCCGGGGACATGGACACGGTGCTCGGCCACTACCGCGCCGGCCGGTGGGACGCCGCCCGGACCCACCTGGCCTCCACCATAGGCACCCGCTACGACGGTGACTTCCGCACCTGGCTCGCGGGCTGCGCCGCCGGTGACTGCGGCGGCGGCACGGCACCCGGCAACAAGGCCCCCACCGCCGACTTCACCGCGACGGTCCGGGGCCTGACGGTCACCCTCACCGACCGCTCCTCCGACCCCGACGGCAGCGTCGTCTCCCGCGCCTGGGACTTCGGGGACGGCGCCACGTCCAGCCAGGCCGACCCCACCAGGACGTACGCCGCCGCGGGCACCTACACCGTCCGGCTGACCGTGACCGACGACAAGGGCGCCACGGCCACCACCACCCGGCAGGTCACCGTCGCGTCCGCGGTCCCCGAGTGCACCGGCCCGGACACCCGCGCCCTGGGCAAGAACTGCCGGCGCGGCAACCTCTCCGCCCCCACCGGCGACTACGTCTACCTCTACCTGGACATCCCGGCCGGAACCACCCAGCTGAAGATCACCGTCAGCGGCGGCACCGGCGACGCCGACCTCTACTACAGCGGTTACGGCTGGGCCACCACGTCCTCGTACGTCAGCCGCGCCACCGGCGCCGGCAACAGCCACACCCTGACGATCACCAACCCGCACGCGGGCAACCACTTCATCAGCCTCCACGCCGCCGCCGGCTTCACCGGCGCCGCCGTCACGACCAGCTACTGATCCCCGGCACCACCCCGCCGTCCGGGCCGGCGCCATCGGCGCCGCCCCGGACGGCCGTCGTTCCCGCACGCCGCCGGACCGGTCAGACGGGGTGGCTCCTGAGCTTCGCGAGAAGCGTGACGATGCGCTGCTGGGCCTCGTCCCCGGCCGACGGGGCGGGACGGGCCGCCGACGGCGGGGACACGGGAACGGGACGCTGGCGGACCGGGAGGTCGTTCGCCGCGCGGGCCCGACGGGCGCGGACCGCCGCGCCGATGATCAGGGAACCGGCGATCGGAGCCGGCTCGGGGCACGGGACGCGCACCGGCACCCGGTCCGGGCGCGGGGCGGGGACCGGCGTCCGCGCGGGGCGCGGAGCCTGTACCTGTGCGGGGTGCGGGGACGGTGCCGGCATCCGCGCGGGGCGCGGGGCGGGGACCGGGACCAGGGAGTGCGCGGCGGTGCCGGCCGGCCGGGGGGCGGGCGCGGGCACGGGCACGGGCACGTCGGGGAGTTCGACGACGTGGGCCAGGCCGATCCCGCCGGGGAGGACCCGCGCGGTGAGGCGGCCACCGTGCGCGTCGGCGATCCCGCGCGCGATCAGGGTGTGGACGGAGTCGTTCACGGCGTGGAGGCCACGGATCTCGACGCGCAGGGTGGCGTCGTGCCGCGCCGCCGTGATGACGATCGTGGTGCCGGACCGGGCACCGGTGCGGTCGTGCGGGAGGCCCGGGCCCGAGGACGTGAACCCGGAGGCGTCGGCGATCAGATGGGCCAGGGCGGTCGTCGTCCGTCCGGGATCGAGCGAGACGACGGCGGGGGGAGCGTGCACGGCGAACCGCGTGGGGTGCGGGCCGGTGAGCAGGGAGGCCTTGTGGACGGCGGCGGTCACGAGGGTGTCCAGCGCCGTGGGGTGCCGGGTGACGGCGGCCGTGCCCGTCTCCAGCCGCCGGTGGTCCAGGAGGGTGTCCGTCAGCGGTGCCAGCTCGCCGCGCAGCGCCTTGTCCAGGACGGCGGTCAGCTGCGCCTGCCGGGCGGCGAGCGCCGCGTACCTCTCGGCCTGGGCCTCGCGCTCGGCGGCGAGCCGTTCGGCCCGGCCGGTGAACGCGGCGAGTTCGGCGGCGTGGCGCTGGGCCAGCTTCTCGTGGGGCCTGCGGTCGGTGAAGGCCAGCACGGCGCCGACGAGCCGGTCGCCGTCGCGGACCGGGGCGGTCGTCAGGTCGACGGGTACCCGCTCGCCGCCCTCGGACCACAGGACCTGGTTGCGGACCCGGTGTTTGCGGCCGGAGCGCAGGGTGTCGGCGAGCGGGGACTCCTCGTACGGGAAGGGGGTGCCGTCCGGGCGTTCGGGCAGGATCAGCGGGTGCAGGCCGACGCCCTCCAGTTCGGCGGCGCGGTATCCGAGGATGCGCGTAAAGGCGGGATTGACGAGGGTGATCCGGCCGTCGGCGTCGGTGCAGGCGATGCCTTCGGTGGTGGCCCGCAGGATCGCCTCGGTCCGGGGCCACGCGCGGAGCGCACCGGTCGCGCGGGAGGTGTCGGACACGCCGTGGGGGAGGGCGGCGGCGGTGGCGGCCGTGCCGTCGGAGGGGACGGGCACGAGGCCGTCGGGGAGGGCGTCGAGTACGGCCGCGAGGCGGGCGGTGCCTCGGGGGAGGGACAGGACCACGGCGACGTTTCCTTTCCGGGCCTTGGGACGGGGCGGCGACGGGCGGGGGGTGCTCCGCGGGCGCGGAGGACGGGTGCGCGGTTCGCCTGCGGTGGGACCTCTCCGGCCCGCCGTCCGAAACCTAACCACCCGTCGGGCGCCGGACGGAGGCCGTGGGGGCGCGGGCGCCGATTCTTAAGGCTTCCTTGAGATCGTGATCAGGTGGGGATGAGGAGACGTCCGGGCCGGGGGGGCACGACGACGTCCGGCCGGGCGTCGGGCCGGCGGACCGGTGCCGCTGTCGCGCGCACCGCGTTCCGCCCCGGGGCGGACCTGCCGGTGCACGGGATGACCAGTGGTATTCGGCGGTGCCCGAAACCCGTGGCGCCGCGCGGGAACCGGCCGCGACCATGGGCGGTGGAGGCAGTGGATCCGCTGCCCCGACCCGCCCGGAGCATCCAGAGAGGGATCACGAACCATGCCCGTCAAGCGCTCTCTGTCCGGAGTCCTCGGCGCCACGACCCTGGCGCTGGCCTCCGTCCTCGCCGCCGGCCCCGTCCAGGCGGCGCCGTCCGCCGTCGCCCCGACGTCCTCTCCGGCCCCCGCGCGTACGGAACTGCTGCCGCCCGGCGCCGGCGTCAGCTGCGCCCCGGGGAACTTCTGCGCCTCCGTCTGGGACCCGACGGCGAACCGGTTCCGCGTCTTCTACTTCTACCACTGCACCCGCTACTACCTGTCCAACTGGGGCGGCTGGGGCGAGGCCAAGAACAGCCAGACCGGTGGCGCCGTCGCGACCGTCTACGGTTCGGGCGGCAACGTGATCAGGACCGTCCCCGCCGACAACGCCGTGTACGCCGTGGACTGGACGCCCGTCTACTCCCTCCGCAACTGCTGACCGGGGAACGCCCCGGTGCGCGTCCGCGCCGGGCACGAGGCCGGAGCTTCCGCCGGCACCACCGCGCCGGACGCGGACGCGGGACCGTTCCCGCGTCCGTGCGGTGAATCCCGCCGCACGGGCGGCCCCGGCCGGGGCGTGCGCCCGGCACGCCCCCGCGCGGCGAAGCGGACGACGAGACGGTCAGGAATCGAGAAGCCCCGGCCGCCGGGCAGCCCCTAGCGTGAGGGGCATGGCGAACACCACTCCCACCGCGTCCCGCACGTCCCTCGTGTCCGTCGTCCTCGAGGTGCCCGACCTCGAGGACGCCCGCCGCTTCTACGCCGCCTTCGGGGTGGACCCGTACGTACGGCTGCGGGCGTCCGAGGCGCCCTCCGCCGGTTTCCGGGGCTTCACCCTGGCGCTCACGGTCTCCGGGCCGGCCACCGTCGACGGCTTCGTCGGGGCCGCCGTGGACGCCGGCGCCACGGTGCTGAAGCCCGCCGCGAAGTCGCTGTGGGGCTACGGCGGCGTCGTCCGGGCCCCGGACGGGACGATCTGGAAGATCGCGACCCCGGCGAAGAAGGACACCGGCCCGGCCACCCGCGAGGTCGACGAGGTCGTCCTCCTGCTCGGCGTCGAGGACGTCAGGGCCACCAAGCAGTTCTACGTCGGCCGGGGCCTGGGCGTGGCCAAGAGCTTCGGCGGCAAGTACGCCGAGTTCGCCTCCGGCGGGCCCGGCGCCGTCAAGCTGGCGCTGTACAAGCGCCGCGGCCTGGCCAAGGACCTCGGTGTCCCCGACGACGGCACCGGCTCGCACCGCGTCGTCCTCGCCGGCACCTCGGACCCCTTCACCGATCCGGACGGATTCGTCTGGGAGGCCGCGGGGCCGCTCGTCCCCGCGCCGCCCGCGATGCCGGTGCGTTCCGCACCCTGACGGCGTGCGGGGCGTGCGGGACACCGGGCTCCGGAGCGGTACCGCGGAAGGCGGCGCGGACCATGCCGCACCGCCTTCCGCTCCCGCGTCCCGTACGGGCCCTCCCGGGGAGCCCGCGCGCAGGCGGACACGCGGAAGGGCCCGGCCGGAGCCGACCGGCCGGGGGCGGAGGACCACTTCCCGCTGTTCCGGAGGGCCCGCGCAGCACGCGGAAGCGGTTCGGACCGGCGGCGGCCCGCCCCCGGCGCGTCACGCCGGGGTGTGTGCCGAAAGCGGCGTCGTCTGCCCGGTGAACGGGCGGGACTTTCGGCACGCGCCCCGAACGCCGTGTCACAAGGGCATGAACCGGTGGGTCGCCCGGCCCGCGCAAGGACGCGATGCGCCGGGCACGCGGGGCCGGGAGGTGACGGGACGGACCAGTCGCCGCCGGGCCCGTCGGTTCGGACCCGGACGCGTCCGAACCGCTCTACGCGGAGGAGGGGCGTCTGGTTCACCCCACCGGAGGAACCGGCCGGACCGAAGCGCCGTCCACCGGGTGGGCCGGACGGCTTCCGCGCCGGTGGGAGCACGGACACGGCCCCGCCCCCTGATAAAATTCCAGCCGGAGCAGGAGGAGCGGACGAGGGAGTCCACCACGCTCCGACCACCCGGGGCCGTCGGTCGTCATCGGTCGGGCACGACACCGCGACGCGGGGTACGACGGCCGAGGGTGCCCCGTACCGGACCGTGCCCGGCGGCCGCGACGGAACCCGCGCGCACCGGATCGGGCGGACGCCGACGCCCCGGTCCACGGCTGCCGGTCACGCGTGGGGAGCGCGGGACCTCGTGCACCGGGGACCGACGGCGCACGTCCGCGCACCGGACGCGGGACGCAGAGGTGGTGACACCGTTGAGCAGGATGCCGGAGAACGGTGACGACTGTGGGAAACGAACTCGACTTCGGGCTGCTCGGTCCGCTGGTGGTGCGGCGGGCGGGCGCGGCGCTGGACCCGGGGCCGCGTAGACAGCGGTTGCTGTTGACGCGGTTGTTGCTGGCGGACGGTCGTGCGGTGGCGGCGGAGACGCTGTGCGAGGAGTTGTGGCCGGGGCGGGCGCCGGGCGGGGCGACGGCGTCCCTGCACGCGCACGTGAGCAAGGTGCGTGCGGTTCTGGAGCCCCGGCGTCTGCGGGCGCGGGGGGTGTGCGAGGTGCTGGTGACCGAGCCGGCCGGTTACGCGCTGCGCGTGCCGCCGGAGAGCCGGGACACGGTGCGTTTCGAGGGGTCGGTCACCCGGGCGCAGCGGCTGCTGGAGCAGGGGCGTCCGGCGCACGCCCTGGAGGAGGCCGGGCGGGCTCTGGGGCTGTGGCGCGGGGCGGCGCTCGCCGACGCGGCGGACCAGGTGTTCGCCGCCCAGGAGATCGCACGGCTGGAGGAGCTGCGGCAGACCGTCCGGGAGATCCGCACCACCGCCCTGCTCCTGGGCGGGCGGACGTCCGAGGCCGTGGAAGCGGCGCGGGAGCTGACGGCGGAGCACCGGCTGCGGGAGACCGGCTGGGCGCTGCTGCTGCGCGCTCTGTATCTGGCCGGGCGGCATCCCGAGGCGCTGCGCTGTTACGCGGACCTGCGCGGGCACCTGTCCGGCGAGCTGGGTCTCGAACCCGGCCCCGCGCTGCGCGCCCTGCACGAGGGCATCCTCCGCCACGACCTGCCACCCCTGACCCTGCCGCACACCGGACGTGCGGTGGCGCCGGTGGGCGGCGCCCCGCGAGGGGGCGGTGCGGACGGATCGGCGGCCGGCAGCGGGGACGGTGATGATCCGGACGCTCCGGAGGAACGGGACCGCACGGCACCCGCCGCCGCGCCTCACGGGGGCGTGGCCCTCGACGCACCGGGTGGAGAGACGCCGTCCGCCGCGGAAGACCCTGCCGAGGACGGTCTCCCGGCCGGGGAGGGGTCGTGGGTGTGGGTGCGTCCGGCGCAGTTGCCGGGTGACCTGCCGGTGTTCGCCGGGCGTGAGGCCGAGGGCGCGTGGC